>CAYVHO010000001.1:0-103295 GCA_964451325.1 uncultured Nitrospira sp.
ACAGATTTAAAAGAAAATTTATACCCGTTTTCGGAGTTTTCCTACAGGCTCAACGGATGGACAATAGGCCTTGCCGCATCTTTTTTGCGTGGAATTGAGATTTTATCGCCGCATCCAATGCGACAGTGTGTTTGTTTTCCCGACCTAAATCAACCGCCTCTTCTGCATGTTGAATCGTCGCCTTGAGCGCAGTCACAATTTTAACTTTTTTCTGCTTAAAGCGTTCAGGGTCTGCCGATTCAATCGCTTTAAGCAAAGTTTTAGAACGTTTAAGCACCCTTTTTCCGTAAAGTACAATTTCGTCGGTATGCCCGTCCCCGCCATGTGACACCATCTCTTGAGCAGAGCGAAACACCTGATTGCCCAGCAAAAAGATCACCTGAAAGGAATCTTTCGCCCCATAGACGGTTGATGTAAAGAAACTAAAGAAAATGAATATAATGACTATTTGGCGGTGTTTTTGCATTTCGAGCCTCGAATGGTGTAAAAGCTACCACGATGTGCAAGCCGATATCAATCTCCTTCCGCTTAAAAAATTTATGAACAAGATTTGAGAAAAACATGAAAAATGTCCTGCTAAAACTTACAACATTTATTCTTGCACTGTTTACAGTCATCACCGTCTCATCCTCACTTTTTGCCGCAGATACCACACCTCCAGGAAAATGGCATGTCAAACAAGGCGAAATCAGCTCCTCTGCACTTTGGGACATTCATTTTGTTTCAGAAAAAAAGGGCTGGGCCGTGGGTGCATCAGGCATCATTCTTCACACCACAGACGGCGGCTTAAATTGGACGGCCCAACACCGAAAACGTGGGGAACGTTTCTTCGGGGTTCATTTTATTGATGAAAAAACCGGTTGGGCCACGAGTTGGTCAGGCAATGTTTATCATACAAAAAATGCGGGTACCACATGGGAAAGACAAATTGGACCGTTAAGGGTTTGGTTCTGGGATATCTTTTTTACCAATAAAAATAATGGCTGGATTGTTGGCGCACAGGGTGCCGTCATCCGCACCACAGACGGCGGAAAGACCTGGAAGGAAAAAAAGGTCGCAGAGTATCGCAAAGGCCCTTACCTCGAAGTCTTTTTTTTAAATGAGAACTTAGGCTGGATTTCTGGGTGGACAGGAAAAATCCTTCACACCACAGATGGTGGCGAAACCTGGCATGAACAAGACAGTGGCACAAAATTGGCACTCGAAAGCATTTTTTTTGTGGATGAAAACCACGGCTGGGCGGTGGGTCGAAAAGGGATCATTCGTCATACAAAAAATGGAGGCAAGACCTGGCAGGGACAGGAAAGCACGATCAGCAAGTCAATTCTATTCAAGGTGCAATTTGATACGCCAAAACACGGATGGATCGCGGGGGGAAGCGGCGTATTTTTGAAAACAAAGAATGGCGGCGAAACCTGGGAGGCCATAGAAGTCCCCACAGACGAAACCATGGAGGGCCTTTCTTTCTTTGGCAAAGATCACGGTTGGGCCGTCGGGTGGGGCGGGTTTATCATCCACACCTCAGATGGAGGAGAAAACTGGGAAGCCCAAAATTTTGGCTTTAATGATCGGCTTTTTAGAATACATTTTTTCGATGAAAAATATGGATGGATCGCAGGCGAGGCCGGCACCATCATGAATACAAAAGACGGGGGTGAAACCTGGGATTATCAGGACTCCGGTACAGCAGAATGGCTTTTTGGACTTTCCTTTATCTCCCGAACAGAAGGCTGGGCGACGGGTGCAAGAGGGGAAATTCTTCACACCCTTGATGGTGGAGAAAGCTGGCGAAAATTAGAGAAGATGACCGAAGCCAGTTTTGAAAACATTTACTTTTTCAACAAAAAAATAGGCTGGGTCGTGGGAGAATCGGGTCTCATTTTTAAAACAACAGACGGTGGGAAAAAATGGCGTTTGCAGTTCAGCGAGGTGACAAACACCCTGACCGACATCATCTTTTTAGATGAGCGCAATGGTTGGATTGTTGGTGGCGGCGGCACCCTGCTGTACACCCAAAATGGGGGAAAATCCTGGCATGAGTTTGCGCTCCCCTTTAACGGTCTTTTTGCCAAAATATATTTTGATGGACCTAAACAGGGCTGGATTGTCGGGGGCAAGGGGACAATCTTAAAAACAAATGACGGCGGAAAACATTGGGCCTTGCAACGTAGCGGCACAACAGAATCTTTGTGGGATATTATTGTAAGAGATGGCGAAGGCTGGGCTGTTGGGGATTTAGGCACAATGCGCTACACTAACGATGGAGGCACAAGCTGGCATGCTGTAGAAAGTGGCTCCGTGCAACGCACAACAGGCATCTTTTTTCCCACAAAAAACAAGGGTTTTGCGGTGGGAAAAGGAGGACTCATCTTAGAATATAATCGCTCTGGATCAAAATAGGGGCGGACCTGAATTGATGGAAAATCGCCCCTTCACGCAAAAACCCATTTTATCCAAAAAATCACGACTGACCTTATTCCTTCCGTAATTCAAGGAGAAATTAAATGACGGATTTATCTCAAAAAACCTGCACAGCATGTCGACCCGGCGCACCCTTGGCCACCGAAGAAGAAATCGCATCCTTTTCACCACAAATTCCACTTTGGAAAATTGTCGAAATCGATGCAATCAAACGGCTCACACGGAACTATCCTTTTGGAAATTTCGTCGATGCCATCGCTTTTACAAATCAAGTCGGGGCTTTGGCGGAGTCTGAGGCCCATCATCCTGCCTTACTCACAGAGTGGGGGAGTGTTACCGTTTCGTGGTGGACACACAAAATCAAGGGACTCCACGTCAACGATTTTATCATGGCGGCAAAAACAGACGCATTATTCAAGTAAGGGAAAGGGGTACAGAAAAAATGAAAGAAATTCCTGGCAAAGAAATCTATACCTGGTCTACATTTAGCGAGGAGCATCAGATCGATTTTCACAGCTTCCTGATCTACTTGATTGAGGGCAATATTCTCGTTGACCCCCTCCCATTTTCAGCTGAAGAGGAAACGGCCTTGCGTGACTTAGGGCCGATTGCCGCCATTGTGCTCACCAATTCAGATCATATTCGTGGTGCAGAACAGATCTCAAAAGACCTCGGGGTGCCCATTTACGCCCCGGATGCAGAACAGGATGCTTTCCCCTTTCGTGTTGTGCGTTGGTTAAAAGAGGGTGATTTTGTCGTGCCGGAGATCCAGGTTTTTGCGCTGGAAGGTTCAAAAACAAAAGGGGAATTGGCCCTCCTGCTCGAAAAAAACACGCTCATTACCGGTGATCTTATCCGGTGCCATGAGGCCGGAAAACTCACACTGCTGCCGGATGAAAAATTAAGAGACAAAAACAAAGTCATCGCCTCCATCAAGCGACTCGCGGCGCTTCCCGAACTCAAAACGGTGCTCGTTGGAGACGGAGGGCCTGTCATTGAAGACGGCAAAGCGCAACTCGAAGCACTTGTGAAAGCCGCAGGGTAAGCAGAAGACCATGAAAACGACCGTGACATGGATCGGGGGCTTGATCGCAATTATGTGGGCAGTGGAAGTGCTCAATCTCATGACGGGCTACAGCCTCAGCCGCTCAGCAGGGATTCAACCCCGCACCCTTGCAGGGCTTATCGGGATTCCCGCAAGCCCTTTTTTACACTTCAGCGTGTTTCATTTGCTCATGAATACCCTGCCCTTCATCGTCTTAGGCGGGCTGATTTGCTTGCAGGGTAAAAAACTTTTTGTGGAAGTCAGCCTTATTGTCATTGTCGTCTCCGGGCTTTCGGTCTGGCTTTTGGGTCGCTCTGCCATGCATGCGGGGGCCAGTGCATTGATCTTTGGGTATTTTGGTTTTCTGCTCGCTTCGGGTTGGTACGCAAAAGACCTGCAATCCATTCTCATCGCACTGGGGGTCGCGGTTTTTTACGGGGGCATGATCTTTGGCATTTTGCCCTTACGTGCCTATGTTTCCTGGGAAGGACATCTTTCGGGACTGCTCGCGGGCGTCCTGGCCGCAAAATTGGATTCACGGCTTTAGTGTAGGAGAAAAAATGAAGATCTCAATATTTCACAACCCAAAATGCAGTAAAAGCCGATCGACACTGACACTTTTAAAGGATCAGGGGATCGTCCCTGAAATTGTTCTGTATTTAAAAACACCTCCAACAGAAAAAGAACTTTCTGATCTCTTGAAAAAACTGGATATGGCCCCTCAACACCTTATCCGTTTCAAAGAAGCCCTCGCGAAAGAACTCGGCATCAGCCTGGCCGATGAGCGACCCGATACCGAGTGGATCAAGCTCATGTGCAAAAACCCCTCCTTAATCGAAAGACCCATCGTCGTTACAGACACAAAAGCTGTGATCGGACGTCCTCCGGAAAAAGTGCTGGATATTCTTCCAGACAAATAAAATCATTCAATTGGATCTCAGTTTCTTAGGTGCCCTCCTAATACACAGTCCCCTTAAAACTCACAATAGCGATATTCTGTTCTAGGATACCCCCCTCTTTTGGGGGGATTGACGAATTCCAAATATCATAGTAAAACCTCAAGTTATCTTATCCAGTCATATAAATATCTTTCTTTTTGATGGCTTTTTATATTCATAAGACATAGATCGAGGAATAATTTTTTTCGGTTTAATGAACCTTTTTCAATCTAGCTAAACACAAAATACCTAGGTTGGATCTTGAATATTCCCTCAGACACCATTTGAGAAAAAGCAAAAAACCCATTCAAAAAGGAGAGCTCTATGAAAATATTCGTCCCACTTCTACTGATGATTTTTATCACTGGATGTTCAGTCATTAACCCAATGATAGAAGGTCTTATCCCAACGAAGACAGAGGTTGCAGAAACAGTTGCAGAAAAAAGTGCATATCTTTCTGCAAAAATGGCAAAAATGGATCACCCCACTCTCACTAAAATTACACAGTCTATCAACGAGGTTTCTAAAGTTTTAACCGTTACAATGCCACCAGATTTCGAAGAAGCACGGAATATGATAAAAAGGAAGAATAAAGGTCCTGTACAAATCGCGTTAGTGACAACAATTGATTTAATTGAAAAACGCTCAAAACGATTTTTTGAGGGAAAAGAACAAAATATGGAAGAAGCTAGACAAATAATTGATGCCATGCTTCGAGGTTCAAAAAAAGGATTTGAAATCTACCAACGAGAGCAAATGTCCTAAAAGGCGAGCAATAGGGAGTAAATTAAATCTATGATCCCTGGAAAATCGTTGCGGCTTAGCGATTTTCCAGGGAGGATGAATGATTCAAGAGCGTTCACACTCTTCCTCCAAACAAATCGTCATGGAAATACTTTCCCGCTAAACTTTCTTTTAAAAATCTATATTCCCCTCTATACTCTGCTTGGAATGGATCTGAACACTTACTACGATGTTGTGATCATCGGTGCGGGGGCCGCAGGTTTGATGTGTGCCATGACTGCCGCAGAACGCGGACGTGAGGTACTGCTCCTGGATCATGCGCCTCAAATCGGAAAAAAGATTTTGATCTCTGGCGGGGGACGCTGTAATTTCACAAACCGTTCCGTTACAGCCGAACATTATCTTTCCAACAACCCCCATTTTTGCAAATCAGCATTGAGCCGTTTTAGCCCCGATGATTTTATCGCCATGGTCGAAAAACAAGGCATTGCCTATCATGAAAAAACCTTGGGACAACTCTTTTGCAATGGCAGCGCACGAGAAATCCTTAAGATGCTTTTGAGTAAATGCCACGCAGGCGGGGTACAAATCCTGACTGGCTGCACCGTAAAAGATATTCAGCATCAAAAAGAGGGGAAACCCGACTTCATCCTACAAAACAATTTGGGTAAAACAACAACAAATGCAGTGGTCATTGCAAGCGGGGGACAATCTTTTCCAAAAATTGGCGCGAGTGATTTTGGCTATCGTGTGGCACAACAATTTGGCTTAAAATTGCAGCCGAGCCGTCCCGCGTTGGTTCCCCTGTATTTGGATGCACCTGAAATGAAGGCCATTCAAGGTTTGTCCGGCATTTCTGCTGATGTCGTGGTTTCTTGTCGTGGGCAAACATTTCGGGAAGCCCTGCTTTTTACACACAAGGGTTTGAGTGGCCCCGCTATTTTGCAAATTTCAAACTACTGGTATCCTGGAGATACAATCAAGATCAACTTATTGCCCGACATCAATCTGGCCGAGCGGATTAAGACCTGGCAAAAAAAACGACCAAAAACCACACTCAAAAATCTCCTGGCCATGCATCTTACAAAACGACTCGCGCAACAATGGCTTGAACAAATGATTGAAAATAAAGCCGTGGATCAATACAGTGCAAAAGAAATTGAAACCATCGCAAATCATTTCCATGCGTGGCAATTGATTCCTTCGGGTACAGCCGGATATCGTGTGGCTGAGGTTACCTTGGGTGGCGTCGATACCGATGCCCTATCCTCAAAAACCTTTGAAGTCAAAACCGTGCCGGGTCTTTATTTTATCGGAGAAGTGCTGGATGTCACTGGCTGGCTCGGCGGTTATAATTTTCAGTGGGCCTGGTCATCGGGCTACTGTGCGGGACAGGTGGTGTAATGCCAAAAACTTTCAAAGAAAAATACGGGCCTTGGGCTTTAATCACAGGTGCTTCTTCCGGTATTGGGTTTGAGTTCGCCCATCAGCTTGCAGCCTTGGGACTGAATCTCGTACTTGTTGCACGGCGAAAAGAACGTCTCGACACGCTCGCCATTGCACTACAAAAGAAATATGCCATTCAATGTAAAGTCATACCAATAGACCTCTCTCAAAGCGATTTTTTGCCCGCAATCGAAAAGCTCAGTTCAGAACTGGAAATCAGCCTGCTCATCAATAATGCCGGTTTTGGCACAACAGGGGAATTTGTTGAAAGCGACCTCGAAACAGAAATCAAGTTACTGCACGTGAATTGCCGCGCACCTTTGATTTTGGCACATCATTTTGGCAAAAAGATGAAAGATCGGAAAAAAGGCGGCATCATCTTTTCCGCATCCATCGTGGCATTCACCGCCGCGCCACTCTGGAGCAATTATGCGGCAAGCAAAGCCTACGACTTATTTCTGGCCGAAGCACTCGCCCATGAGTTGAAGAACTCCGGCGTCGATGTGCTTGCGCTCTGCCCCGGAACCACCGAAGCGGAGTTTCAAGAAGTCGCCGGCACACGAATGTTCATGGCCATGTCTGCCGAAGCCGTCGTGCATCGTGCGCTTAAAAAATTGGGGCATACTTACGTGACAATTCCCGGTATACTGAATCAACTCAATGTGTTATCAATAAAACTGATGCCACACACTTGGAGTACACTTATCTTTGGCCGAATCATTCGGTATATTCGGAAAACATCGGGGTCATAATTGTTCTCCCAAGACATTCAAGGAGCACATCCTAAGTGCCGGAAATATCAAGATTTTTTGGAATCATCATCCGGATGTTTTATGATGAACATAATCCGCCACATTTTCACGTCGAATATTCAGGTCACAAGGCCGTATTCGACTTCGATGGAAATGTCATCAAGGGAACCCTCACATCAAAAACCGCAACAAAACTCGTCCGGGAATGGGTTGATCTTCACGTCCTTGAACTGGAAGAAGATTGGAAGCTTGCGACGGAAAATAAGGCAATGAATAAAATAGAACCGCTACAGTGAGATTGAAGCCATGTGGAATATGAACGACGTCATCAATATTGATTACAGACATGACTATATTTTTCACGTCGCGTTTGATGACGGTGTTGCTGGAAACATCGATTTTTCAGAATATCTGCAGAAAGGGCCGATATTTTTCCCCTTAAAAAACAAAGATTTTTTTAAAAATGCCACGATAGAAGGCGGAACCATCTCCTGGTCAAATGGGGCGGACATCGCCCCCGAAACCCTGTATAAAAAAATCCGCACAAGCTAGGAGCCTGTCGGACTGAGGTGATCGTAGGGAGAGAAAGTCATTTTGAGTCCATTTTTTTGATCATTCGAGGCGAATATCAGAGATATTTAACGCTTATGATCGGATAAATGGGCCAGAATGGATTTTTCGCAGTAGATTCATCCTAAGTCCGACAGGCTCCTAGGGAAACAAAGAAAAAGAATCGGCCCAGATGAAAATATACGATATTACGCTTCCTATTTCTGAAGACCTTCCTGTCTGGCCCGACGATCCACCGCTGAAACTTTCTCTGGCCTTTGCGCTGGCTGAGGGAGATGAAGCCAATGTGACGGCATTACAGATGAGCGCACACACCGGCACACACATTGATGCCCCCTGTCATTTTATCCCGAAGGGGCTTGCCGTGGATCAGCTTCATGTAAAGACCTGTATCGATCGCGCTGATCTTGAGGCACTGGATTTTTCGAGCATCACACGCATTCTATTTAAAACACAGAATTCACTCAAAGCAGGATACCGAAAACACCCTTTTCAATCCGACTATATTGCGCTCAGCACTCAGGGCGCCGAGGTTCTGAAAGATGCGGGTGTTCAGCTCATCGGGATTGATGCATTTTCGATTGAGGCGTATAAAAATATCGACCATGCAACCCATCACCTGCTGCTTCAAAACAATATCGTCATTATTGAGGGCTTGGATTTAAAAGACGTGCCCGCTGGAGACTACGAACTGATTGCGCTGCCCATAAAGCTCAAAGGTGCCGATGGCGCACCCACGCGGGTTGTATTACGGGAATTATCTGCTTAACTAGAAACAAGGAGAAACTTGAATGAGTCTTGACCAACAAAAACTAGACACGCTCTGCATCAATACCATCCGTATGCTTTCCGCAGATGGCGTTCAAAAAGCAGGCTGTGGGCATCCCGGCACACCGATGGGACTTGCACCTTTGGCCTACTTGCTTTGGACGCAATTTTTAAAACACAATCCCAAAAACCCCGATTGGGCCGACCGTGACCGTTTTGTGCTCTCGGCAGGTCATGCCTCCATGTTGATTTACAGCCTATTGCATCTTTCGGGTTACGATCTTTCTCTGGATGACCTGAAGGCCTTCCGACAATCCGGTAGCAAGACACCGGGACATCCCGAATATGGTCATACCTCAGGCATTGAAACCACGACCGGGCCACTCGGTCAGGGGTTTTCAAATGGCGTGGGCATGGCTATGACAGAACGCGTGCTCGCCGCACGTTTTAACCGACCCGATCAAAACATTGTCGATCACTACACCTATCTGATTGCAGGGGACGGCGACCTGATGGAAGGCGTCTCTGCTGAGGCGGCTTCTTTGGCGGGACACCTTCAACTCGGAAAACTCATCTGTTTTTATGACGATAATAAAATCACCATTGAAGGAAAAACAGATCTCGCTTTCACAGAAGATGTGGGCGCACGGTTTGAAGCCTACGGCTGGCACCTCATCCGTGTGGGCAATGTTTCCGGAGTTGAAGATTTTGAAAAACTTTCAACGGCCATCCATAACGCACAAACAGAAACAGGACGACCTTCTCTTTTAATCGTTGAAACCAATATCGGCTTTGGCAGCCCTAACCGTCAAGACACCAGCAAAGCCCACGGGGAAGCCCTGGGGGCTGAAGAAATCAAGCTGAGCAAAGAGAATCTTAATTGGCCGCTGGAACCTGATTTTTATGTGCCTGAAGAAACACGCGCCCAGTTTTCAAAATCCGAAGAAAAAGGCCAAGGTGCAGAAAGCACGTGGAACAAATCCTGGCAGCGCTATCAAAAAACCCATCCCGACTTGGCCTTAGCCTGGCAAGCCGCAATGCAAGGCGAACTACCCACAGGATGGGATGAAGCCATCACAAATTTCAAAGCAGAAGGTGCGGCCGCCACCCGGAAAACTTCAGGACAGATTTTAAACGCGCTCGCGGAAAAACTGCCGACATTGATCGGCGGTTCCGCCGATCTTGCTCCCTCAAATAACACCCATTTAAAGGCCTTTGGCGATATCAGTGCCGATGATTTTAGTGGACGCAATATCCACTTCGGTGTGCGTGAACATGCCATGGGCGGCATCTTAAACGGTATGGCCTTGCACGGCGGCGTCATCCCCTACGGTGGGACTTTCCTTGTTTTTTCCGATTACATGCGGCCCGCGATTCGACTGGCGGCATTGATGGGCCTGCCTGTTATTTATGTCTTTACCCACGACAGCATTGGCCTGGGTGAAGATGGGCCGACCCATCAGCCTGTAGAACATGTGGCGGCATTGAGGGCCATTCCCAATCTTTCCGTCATTCGACCAGCTGATGCGACAGAAACCGCCGTGGCCTGGCAACTCGCCATTTCTCACCGCACCGGCCCGACAGCACTCATTCTCACACGGCAAGGGCTGCCGCTACTGGATTACAGTCAGGTTGCATCCGAGGATATTAAAAAAGGGGCTTATGTCCTAAGCGGTCAGGAACACAAAAATCCGGCCCTGTGCTTCATTGCGACCGGATCTGAGGTACAATTGGCCGTAGCCGCAAGCAAAACACTCTCGAATGAAGGTGTGCCTGTGCGTGTCGTGAGTATGCCAAGTTGGGAACACTTTGAGAAACAGAGTCAAGCCTATCGACAATCGGTCTTGCCAAAAACAGGTTCCGCAATTTTAGCGATTGAAGCCGGCACGACCTTTGGCTGGGAGCGGTATACAGGTGCAAATGGTGCCGTCATCGGCATAGACCGCTTCGGCGCATCCGCACCCATTGGCGATTTGATGAAAACTTACGGCTTCACGGTAGAAAATGTCTTGAAAAAAGCAAGAGCGCTTTTGAAGTCATCCTAAAAGTTATTGCAAAGGAGTATCGCATCATGGCAAATAATCCACTTACAGAACTCAGAACCTTCGGGCAATCCATTTGGTACGACAACATCCGCCGAGACCTTATTGAATCCGGGGGCTTCAAAAAATTGATTGATGAGGATAAAATGCGAGGGGTCACCTCAAACCCCAGTATTTTTGAAAAAGCCATCGCAAACAGTGACGACTACGACAAACAAATTCTGCAGCTCGTCTCCGAAGGAACAAATGACGCAGAAGCCATTTTTGAAGCCCTGAGTATTCAAGACATCCAGAGGGCAGCCGATATCTTCAAACCGGTTTATGACGAATCTGACGAAGAAGATGGTTATATTTCACTTGAAGTCAGCCCCCTGCTCTCCGATCTCGAAGAAAAAACCGTTCAGGCGGCCTTGGATATTTTCACACGTGTCAACCGTCCCAATATCATGATCAAAGTCCCTGCCACCGAAGCGGGTATTCGGGCGCACGAACGACTCATTGGCATGGGCATTCCCATCAACATGACACTCATTTTTTCACTGGACTGTTACGAAGCCGTCGCAAAAGCCTATATCAATGGCCTGAAATTATTAAATGACACTGGACAACCCATGGGCAAAGTCCGTTCTGTTGCCTCTGTGTTTGTCAGCCGTATTGATACCGCTGTCGATTCGCTCATTGCATCAAAAACTGAAGATTCATCCAATGGGTTTGCCGGGAAAGTGGCCATTGCCAATTCAAAAATGATCTATCAAAAATTTCTGACGCTTTTCCAAACACCCGATTTTCTCGCACTCAAAAAACTCGGCGCCCATGTACAAAGACCGCTTTGGGGCAGTACAGGTACAAAAAATCCGAATTATTCCGACGTGCTTTATATTGAAGAGCTGATTGGCCCACATACCGTCAATACCGCACCACCCGCAACAATCGACGCCTTTCGAGATCATGGCAAACTGCGTTTTAGCATCGAAGAAGATGTTCCTGCCGCAGAAGCCGTTTTAGACGAACTGAAAAGCGGCGGAATTGACTTAAATGCCATCACAAAAGACTTGCAGGAAGCCGGGGTTAAAGCCTTTGCTGATTCTTATAAAAACCTACTGGCGGCCATCACAGAAAAAAAAAGGAGACTGCTTGATCAACACAGGATGCACTACAGCTGACTTAGGGGATTTTGAGCATGTAGTCCAAGAAACACTGGGCGCCCTGCAAAAACAAAATATCGCCGGACGGCTTTGGGCGCAAGACCCCACGCTTTGGAAAAGTGATGCGGCAATTCAGGAAAAAATAAAAAATCGCCTGGGATGGCTCAATCTCGTCGAAGACATGCCAAAGCTTATTGAAGAGCTTACCGACTTTTCTACATCAATCAAAGCGGCTGGGTTTAAAGATGTCTTCCTGCTCGGCATGGGCGGAAGCAGCCTCTGCCCCGAAGTCCTCAAACAAACCTTTTCATCTGCACCCGGTTACCCCCGTCTTACGGTACTCGATACCACAGACCCTAAAACCATACAAAACGCCGAGACATCGTGTGAGCTCAAAAAAACACTCTTTATCTTAGCAAGTAAATCAGGCAGCACGATTGAAATGTTGTCCCTCTATCGTTATTTTTCCGCCAAGCTTCAGACCATCGTCGGGGCGGATATCGGTAGTCAGTTTGTCGCCATTACCGATGCCGGCAGCCCTCTGGAACACATTGCTGTCGAAAAAAAATTCCGACATGTTTTTACGACCCCCTCGGACGTGGGAGGACGCTATTCCGCGCTGACTTATTTTGGACTGCTGCCCGCAGCATTACTCGGCATGGAACTAAACCCCTTCCGAGAAAGTGCAGAGGCCATGGTGCAAGATTGTGCCGCATCCCAGCCCGTCTCGCAAAATCCCGCCATTCTTCTGGGTGCGATTTTAGGAAAATTAAGCGAAGCAGGACGAAACAAACTCACTTTTATTGCTTCAACATCTCTATCCTATTTTGGTATTTGGGCGGAACAACTCATCGCAGAAAGCACGGGAAAAGAAGGCAAAGGCCTCATTCCCATTGATCACGAAGGTCTTGGAGATCCAGCCGTTTATGGCAATGACCGCCTTTTTGTCTATCTGCGATTACAATCAGATGACTGTCGTCAATTGGATCACGTCTTCTCGGCACTTCAAAAAGCAGGACATCCTGTTGTGCAGATCGACCTCAAAACCCGCAACGATCTGGCAGGAGAATTCTTTCGTTGGGAAATGGCCACCGCCGTCACAGGGCTGATCCTGAAGGTCAATCCCTTTGACGAACCCAATGTTTCAGAAAGCAAAGACAATACAATGGCTGTGCTTACACAGTTTGAAAAAACAGGGCAATTGGTCTTCCCCCCTGCACAAAATTATGAAGGAGGCATTGCGCTTTCAGGTGATATTGGCGCTCAGCCAAACCCTGAGCTCGCACAAACCCTCGATACTTTTTTAAAGCATGCAAATGAAAATAGCTATGTCGCCTTAATGGCTTATTTCGCGTCTTCAAAAAAATACCATGCACTTTTACAAACACTGCGCATAAAAATCCGTGATAAGTACCACCTCGCAACCACCTTGGGTTACGGGCCACGTTTTCTGCACTCCACGGGACAATTGCACAAAGGCGGGAAAAGAAACGGCTTGTTTATTCAATTTACCATCGATGAAAAAGTAGATCTCGCTATTCCAGAAGCAAGCTACAGCTTCGGGGTTTTAAAACGCGCACAAGCCCTGGGCGATTTTCATTCCCTCGTCCGTCACAAACTGCAAGTCCTGGACATTCGACTGGGCAAAAATTTTGAACGCAGCTTAGAAAAAGTCATTCACTCGCTTTAAAAAAGCGGCAAAGGACAATCACAAAAAGAGGGTCTTGCAGAAAAAAAGTGACACGGGAAAATAACATGAATCGCCCCCACGCTTTCTTCACTTGCCTTTCTTGCAAACAATCCCCTACACTGCACGCGTTTTTCTAGACCCAAAACTCATTGTTCATCCTGACTAAAATAAGAGGTATTGCATGTCTGATTCATATTCTCAATCCCGTCCCCATCCTTGGCATGGTCTGGAAATAGGCGTTGATGCGCCACAGACTGTTCGTGTTTATATTGAAATGACGCCACTCGACCTGGTTAAATACGAAATCGATAAGGATACGGGTTATCTCACTTTAGATCGGCCCTTACGTGCTTCTTCACAGTTGCCCGCGCTCTATGGTTTTATCCCCAGAACCTATTGTGGAGATTCTGTCGCGACCTTGATGGACGGTTCTGATATCGGTGACGGAGACGCACTCGATATCTGTGTTTTTAGTGAAAGACCGGTCACACGGGCTGAGATTATTTTAGATGCCCGGGTGATTGGCGGTGTGCCCATGTTGGATGATGGTGAGGCCGATGACAAAATTATTGCCGTCGTCGTAAAAGATGCGGCATGGGGCAATATTACCGATATTTCCGAATTTCCTAAAATTCTGGTTGAGCGGGTTCAGCACTATTTCTTGACCTACAAACAAATTCCGGGAAAAGAAAGCACCGTTCATATTGGTGAGGCCTACGGACGAGCGCATGCCGAGACCGTGATTAAGGCCTCCATGGCCGATTACGCCGCAAAATTTCCACAAGACTGATCTGAGTTTTTAAGCAAGCCTCATCTTTTTGGGCGAGAGACAGAACAAGATTTTCTCCTTCTCTCGCCCATTTTTATGGTTTTTTCTCTCTGCCTCAAAAAGCATCTTGTCAATTCTCATTTCTTTTTATAAACTAACACGTTAATCACTCAGGGACAGACATGCATCATCAGGAAACGATACAAGATCTGCGTGCTCACATCAGCACAAAAATTATTGGCCAGGAACGATTAGTGAATCGGCTCTTGGTTGCACTCCTGGCCGATGGACATCTTTTGGTTGAGGGCGCACCCGGCCTCGCCAAAACACGTGCCATCAAGGTCCTGGGTGAAGGTATTGAAGCCGATTTTCACCGCATTCAATTTACACCTGACCTCTTGCCTGCCGATTTGACCGGTACCGAAATCTTTCGGCCCCAGGATGGTTCTTTTAAATTTCAAAAAGGCCCGCTTTTTCACAACTTGGTTTTGTCGGATGAAATCAACCGCGCCCCGGCCAAAGTCCAGTCCGCATTGCTTGAAGCCATGGGTGAACGTCAAATTACCGTGGGTTCCGTGACCTATCCGCTGCCGGAACTCTTTTTGGTGATGGCCACACAAAATCCCATTGAACAGGAAGGGACTTATCCTTTGCCCGAGGCCCAACTGGATCGGTTTTTGATGCATGTGAACGTTGATTATCCCGATGCTGCAACAGAAGCCGCCATTTTGAATCTGGCACGCGGTGAGGCCCGTCAGAAACAACAAGAAGAGGCCTTTACCCCGATTTCTCAAAAAGACATCTTTGCGGCGCGGGAGGAAATACTCGATTTACACATGGCCGAAAACATCGAAGCCTACCTATTACAAATTATTTTAGCCACACGAAACCCTGGTACGTATGACAAAGACCTGGGGAAATGGTTGCAATATGGCGCAAGTCCGCGTGCGACGATTGCCTTAGATCGCTGCGCACGTGCCCACGCCTGGTTGGATGGTCGCGATTTTGTGGGACCGGAGGATATTCAGAGCCTGGCTTTTGATGTCCTGCGTCACCGTGTTTTGCTGAGCTACGAAGCCGAAGCCGAAGGCATTACACCCGACCATTTTATTGAGGCATTACTTTCTCGTATTGCAGTTCCTTAATTAAAAATGTCTTTCGGATTTAAAAAACAAAGTTTATCTTCTCCTGTTCTGGATCAATCGTCCAAGCCTGCTTTGATTTCAGATCCCGTACAGCTCAGTAAAGCAGCACTGATCGGGCTGCATAGACCCTCGGCAGCACTTCTCTTAAAATCTTCAAAAATTCGTGCCCAGCAGGGCGGGCAATATCTTTCGCCTTTTAAGGGCCGGGGCATGGAGTTTGATGAAGTGCGTCCTTACGAGCCGGGGGATGACGTGCGCACGATTGATTGGCGGGTAACGGCGCGCACAGGAAAACCGCATACCAAACGTTTTCGGGAAGAGCGAGAGCGTTCGGTTTTATTTTGGGTGGATTATCGTGCACCCATGTTTTTTGCAACGCGGGGGGTTTTTAAGTCCGTTTTTGCGGCCCATGCCGCGGCACTTCTGGCTTGGAGTGCTGTTCGCCACGGCGACCGTTTGGGTGCACTTGTTTTTTCGGAGACACAACATAAAGAGATTCGTCCACAGCGTGGCAAAAAAGGCGTTCTGCATTTTATTCAGGCCTTGGTAAAATATCATGTGCGAGAGGCACAAAGTGCAGCAGTGCAAACCCAGGAAGCCTCTGAGTCCGCGGCCTCACAGTCCTTAATGCGTTTGCGCCGTGTGGCCCGACCCGGGAGCCTCGTTTTTTTAATGAGTGATTTTCGTGCCATGGGGGCGCAGAGTGAGGCCCATTTGGCACAACTTTCGCGACATTGTGACGTGCTTATGTTTTCTATTTCAGATGCCCTGGAACGAAGCCTGCCCCCTGCGGGTCACTATCGTCTCACACAGGGAACAAAGTCTCTCACCTTGGATACCCATCAGCAAAGCTTGCGCGAAACTTATCACGAAAAATTTGAGACCCGACACGCCGACTTGAAAGCCCTCTCGCGACGTTACGGGATCTATCTCCTCTCCGCTTCGACCACAGATGATCCTTTGTTGACCCTGCAACGCGGACTCGGCCAACAAAGCAGACGGAGAGGGGTTTAATGGACGGCCCGGCAACACTCACCTTACGTGATATTCATTTGCCTGAGGCCATTTCCTGGTGGCCCCCTGCACCCGGCTGGTGGGTTTTATTGGGCTTCTGTTTTTTGATTGTATTTTCTGTCTGGCTCTTTCGTTTGATACAACACAGACGCAGTGTCCGGGTTGCAGCTTTTAGGGAATTACAAATAATCTCGGCTGATTTTTCGCGCGAAGGGAATACACATCAGTTGGTAAAATCGCTTTCCATTTTACTGCGTCGTATTTGCCTGAGTTATTTTCCCCGCACTGAGGTTGCGGGGCTGACGGGTGAAAAATGGCTGACATTTCTGGATCATTGTTTGGATTGGGGCAATGTATCCGAGCGTTTTAGTCAGGACGCAGGCCGAACACTGATTACCGCACCTTATCAGGCGCAGGCCACTTTGCAAGGGGAAGCGTTATTGAAGTTGTGTCAACATTGGATCAAAGCCTTACCCCTTCTAAAAAGGACATCGCGATGATTCATTTTGAGTGGTCCTGGCTTTTGTACTTGATTCCCTTGCCTTTGATTTTACGGCGATTTCTCCCGGCGGTCGCACCGGCTCAGGAAGCGGCTTTGCGTGTGCCTTTTTTATCCGAATTTTCTGAAATGCGAAGCACGACGCGGCAGGTCGGGCCGGGCCGTCTGATTTTGTGGTTGGCTTTTTTAGCCTGGTTTTTTTTGGTGCTTGCGAGTGCAAGACCACAATGGTTGGGAGAACCAATTGAAATCCCCATCAGTGGTCGTAATCTCATGTTAGCGGTAGATCTTTCCGGCAGTATGGAAGTGGAGGACTTTGAACTCAATGGGAAAGTCGTCAATCGTTTGACTGCGACGCAGGCCGTCGCCAGCGCGTTTATTGACCGACGGGTGGGAGATCGACTCGGCCTGATTCTTTTTGGCCGTCAGGCCTACTTGCAAACCCCCTTAACCTTTGATCGCCTTACCTTAAAGACCCTCTTGCAGGAGGCCGTCATTGGTTTGGCCGGACAGGAAACCGCCATCGGCGATGCCATTGGTCTGGCGGTCAAACGTCTGCGAGAAAACGATGTGGATACGGGCCAGCGGGTCATGATTTTATTGACCGATGGTGCAAATACCGCCGGAGAAGTGGAGCCTTTAAAGGCCGCAGAATTGGCCGCGGCAGAAGACCTCAAAATCTACACCATTGGCATCGGTGCAGATGAGATGATTGTGCGTTCTTTTTTCGGCTCCCGTAAAATAAATCCCTCAGCCGACTTGGATGAAAAAACCCTCAGGGCCATTGCCGAAAAAACAGGGGGGCAATATTTTCGTGCGCGGGATACGGCCGCTTTAGCCGAAATCTATACCCTGCTCGACAAACTCGAACCCGTCGAACAAGAGCAGCAGCGTTTTCGCCCCACCAGCGCGCTCTACCCCTGGCCCTTGGGCGCGGCAGTGATTCTTGTCGGATTGCTCCTTTTGAAACTGAGTCTGCCCGACTTTTCAATGAAAGCGACGTCACCTACAAAGCGGCAGAATGCAAGGTTTCAATCATGATGGCCGCATTCCATTTTTTGCGCCCCGACTGGCTTTACGGCCTGCCCGTCTTATTCCTTTTATTATGGCTTTATCGACGTCGAAAAGCCGAGAGCCGATCCTGGAGAAGTGTCTGCGACCCTGAATTATTACCGCACCTTCTTGTGGCACAAGCCGAAGATCGCCGTGTACAATATGTCTTGCCTGTTCTTTTTTTGAGTGGCTTACTCGCACTGCTTGCACTTGCAGGCCCGGTTTGGCAGCAATTGGAACAACCTGTGTTTCGTAAACAATCGGCCTGGGTCGTCATTTTGGATTTGTCACGTTCGATGGATGCGGGTGATGTTGCACCCACGCGATTGACCCGCGCACGTCTTAAATTGATCGATTTACTCAAACAACGTGGGGAAGGCCAGACCGCGCTCATTGTTTATGCCGCCGCGCCGTTTGTGGTGAGTCCCCTGACACAGGATGCGGCGACGATTATTGCGCAAGTCTCTGCTTTAAAAACGGCATTGATGCCGGGACAAGGGAGCCGTCCCGATACTGCTCTGAAAAAAGCAGGGGCACTTTTACGACAGGCGGGGGTCACCCGTGGCAGGGTGCTGCTGATCACCGATGGTTCAGAGAATGTCCCCCGCTCAAAGATGGAAAAGGCCGTATCTACCCTAAAAAACCAGGGCCACCGTTTGTCTATTTTAGGGGTCGGCACTTTAGAGGGCGCACCGATTACCATCTCAGAAGGCGGTTTTTTGAAGGATGAGCAGGGTGAGATCGTGATCCCGAAATTGAGCGAGGTCGCTTTGGCCCAACTGGCGCGTTTGGGCGGCGGGGACTATGCCCGTTTGTCCGTGACAGAAGCGGATCTTCAAAAGATTTTTGCTGAAGAAACCACCACACGATTTGAGACACAAACCGAAGACATCGGCATTAGCTCTGATCGTTGGCAAGAAGAAGGGCCGTGGTTGCTCTTACCGCTCCTCCCGATTGCCGCACTTGTTTTTCGGCGCGGGATTCTGGCCGTATTTTTATTGTTTTTGATGTTTTTTCCGACGACGAGCTACGCCTTGGATTGGGATACACTCTGGTCGCGTCAGGATCAACGTGCCGCCGGACTCTTTGAAAACAAAGAAGAAGCCGCCGCGGCCGAACTCTTTAAAGATCCTGAATGGAAAGCGGCTTCACATTATCGTGCGGGAGATTATGAAGAGAGTGCCACCGCACTGGAAGGCCTTGAAACCCCGCAAGCTTTCTACAACAAAGGCAATGCCCTGGCGCAATTGGGTCGTTTGCCGGAAGCGCTTGAGGCCTATGACGCGGCCTTAAAAATCGACCCCAATGACGAAGATACAAAATATAATCGCGAACAGGTCAAAGCACAATTGGATCAGCAAAACCAGGAAAATCAGCAAGAAAAAAAAGGCGATGGCACTCCTCAGGAGGGAGAAGACGGAGAACCCTCGGATCAAGCAGGTGAAGGTCAGGAAGAGCAGACGGGACAGGAAAATGAATCCGATGCAGAGGCCTCACAAGACGCGGGTACGGACGGGCAAAAGCAGGAGGATGCACAATCAAGACAAGCCGGAAAAGAAGGCGAAACCAGCGAGGATGAAAAAGAACAACAAACGGCAGACAATGCGGAAGATCCAGAAAATAAAGACGATGCGGAAGAAGAAAGCGGATTATCAGAATCTCAACGCGCCGCATTAGATCATCAGGACGAATCTCAGTTGGCCAATGAACAATGGTTACGCCGTATTCCCGATGATCCGGGGGGATTGTTGCGTCGTAAGTTTTATTTGCAATCGCAGAAAAGCCGACAAGACGGGCAGAACGAGGAAAAGGCATGGTAGTTTCAAACAGGGTGGGTCTCAGGCTTTTATGGGTTTTTGTTTTTTTGTTTCAAGCACAAACGACCTTTGCGCTTGAAATCAAGGTGACCCCCGACCGGGCGCAGATTTTTTTAGATGAATCCTTCAATCTTGTTTTTACGGCAGACGGGGGGGTGGACGGTGATCCCAATTTTGCTTTCCTGGCCCAGAATTTTGAAATTTTGCGACAGAGCGAAAGCAGCAGTATGCAAATCATCAATGGCACACTTACGCGAAAAAAAGAATGGACGGTCACCTTAATGGCAAAAACCGCGGGAACCTTTATGATCCCGCCCATTGCCTTTGGGGATGATCGCAGTCAGGTCATGGCGCTGAATGTCGAACCTGCAAAAAAAACACAGGCCTCGGAAGATGCCGCGCCTATTTTTATTGAAGTTTCTGTTGATTCGAAGACCGCCTATGTGCAATCTCAGGTCATTTTCACGATGCGTCTTTTTCGTGCGCAGACCCTGACCAATGCCAGTTTATCCGAACCAAAACTGAGTGATGCGGATGCCGTCATTGAACGACTGGGAGACGACCGACAATTTGAAATCACACGTCATGGTCAAAACTACCTCGTGCTTGAACGACGTTATGCCATCTTTCCCCAGCAAAGCGGCAAATTAACCGTGGCTCCCATTCAATTTGAAGGACAAATGGTGGGCCGTTTCCAAAACAGAACCTTTTTTAATCAGGGCGGTGGCGTGCGGCGTCTGCGTTCTAAAAGCATCACCCTGGATATTCAAACGGTGCCTCAGGATAAAGTACGGGGTCGATGGCTGCCCGCAAAAGACCTGCTCATTCATGAACAATGGCCCGAAATTGAAAATGAGGCCGAGCGTTTCATCGCGGGAGAGCCGGTGACCCGGACCTTGACGCTAAAAGCCACAGGCTTAACGGCGGCCCAATTACCAGAAATCCCTTTGAATTTACCCAAAGATTTTAAGTCCTATCCCGATCAGGCCGAACTCAAAGATCAGAAAAAACTTTCTGGGCTTGTGGGCATTCGACGTGAAAAAATTGCAATCATCCCTACGGCTCCCGGGGCCTATGTCCTGCCAGCGATTGAAATTCCCTGGTGGAATACAAAACTTGAACGCATGGAAGTTGCCCGTTTGCCCGAACGGCGCATTACCGTCGCCCCCGCCGTGCAAACCGGACAGGTTGAACTTCCGCTGCAAGCTATGCCTGCGACAAGCCCTGACATTATTCCATCTCAAAGTCCGGGTGAAAATGCGCAAACTTCTGGTTTTTGGTCGTGGCTCAGTTTGGTGCTGGGACTCGGTTGGGCGACTACTTTGATTTTTTGGTGGGGTTCACGTCAAAAATCAAGTACCGCTGCAAGCGCGCAAGGAAGTGCGGTGGTGAAGCCTGATTTTGGCCCGATCAAAAAAGAACTCAAAAAGGCCTGTTTAAAAAATGATGCCACCGCAAGCAAAGAAGCCTTATTGTCCTGGGCCCGTCTGCGTTGGCCTGCACGTCCCGCAAGTTTGGGAGAGATCGCAAAGGGTGTTTCGCGGCCTTTGTGTGATGAAATCGGAAAACTGAATGCCGGACTCTATCGTCCGGGTGAAGCCGCATGGGAGGCAGGAGAGATGCTTTGGCAGGCCTTTGAAAAAGCAAATACCGAAAAGTCAGATCAAAAATCAAGACAAACCGAAGCCCTGGCCCCGATGGTGCCTTAGTTATTTCCTCCCACAGATTTTAAGCGGATGTTTTGAATTTTAAGTATTTTAATGAAATGCTTAAAATTGACAATAGTATGCATAACGTACACTATGTAGCTTAATAAGAGGGATGGATTATGAAAAATATAGCGGCCAAAGAGGCACGTGCTCATTTTGGCGAGTTAATGGATACTGTTCAGCGTGAACCCATCTCCATTGAAAAACATGGACGACCTGTTGCAGTGCTTCTGTCAGCAGCAGCGTATGAAAAAATGAAGCGTGAGCACCTAGAGACACAGATCAGCCTCGGTTTTGAACAGCTTGACCAAGGTCAGTATAGTGAGCGGTCTATGGCAGAAATTCTGGAACACGCTAAAATACGCCATGAAAAAATATAGACTTGCACTTCAAGCAGAACAAGATTTAATTGGAATTTTACTCACGGGAATGGAAACTTGGGGATATCATCAAGCGGGGAAATATGCCAGTGAATTGCACGATTGTTTTAATACACTTGCCAAAAATCCCAAAATGGGTGTCGTCAGAAAAGAACTCAAGGGATCCCCTCAAAGTTTTGTAAAAGGTTCCCATGTGATTTTTTATAGAATTGCTGGTGAAGATATCGAAATATCAAGGGTTCTCCCTCAAAGTATGGATATAGAGACTTATTCAGAGTGAGTTTTCTAATGCCCCGGATGAAGCCGCGTGGGACACAGGGGAGATGCTTTGGCATGCCTTTAAAAAAGCGAAGCCCTAGCCCCGATGGTGCCGTGAAGGGCTTGCTCTCTCTACGATCACTTCAGTCCGACAGACTCCCAGTCAATAAAAACGCTTATTTCTGAATCGTCATTCCCGCGAAGGCGAAAATCCATCATCTTTGAAGGTGTCTTTGGAAAAAGGTGCTCTATATATCGTGTTTGCCACTGGATTCTCGCCTTCGCGGGAATGACGATTGTGGAATATTTCTTAGACCGAATTCAACTTACAATTCAGTCGCGATTTCAATTAAATTTCCATCCAGATCTCTAAAATAAAAAGATAAGATCTTTCCTTGTGCGCCTGTGCGTTCCACGGGGCCTTCTATGATTTCTATTCCGAAAGACTTGACTTGTGCGATGGCCGAATTCAGTGAGATGTCGATGAGAAAACATAAATCGGCTGATCCCGGTGTGGGTTTTCTCGCTTTGGGGTGAATATTGCTATCGCAAGAATGCAGATTTATTTTTTGATTTCCGTATTTTAAGGCCACACGGCCCTCGCCAAAAACTTCTTTTTTCATCCCCAGTACGGATGTATAAAACATCACGGTTTTTTCGATGTCTTTGACGGTCAGTACCAGGTGATCGAGGTGGGTGATTTTCATCATTATTTCTTAATATATGAGTTGGTGTTTCTTTCTGCAACTCTATCTGATGAAATATGCAGCGCTAAATCTAGCCCAAAACCAGAAATCCTGATTTCAAGACTCCTGATCTTTCAAAGTTTCTGCGGGAATAGGGGTAGAATTGAGTGACCGAATGGCGAATTGTGATGTCTTGGAAGGGTGTGATAAGCTACAGACATGTTGAGCGTTCTTCAAAGTAATCTGGCGATTATGGGGGGAACACCTGTTTTTAACGGAACGCGGGTTCCCGTTCAAACCCTTTTTGACTATATCGAAGGGGATGAAACCATTGAAGCTTTTTTGGATGATTTTCCGACCGTCACAAAAGAACAAGTGATTCAACTTTTGCAATATCTAAAAAAACAGGCTCTGAATCCTCTCAACAAAATCCTTCAAACCTCGTAATTTCGGTTATTGTCCTTCATTCAAAGTCTAATCGGCTTAAAGATCTTCAGAAGTTTATTCCCGAAATAATCACGCGACTTAATCGACCATTGTCTAAAACCGTTTATCACATCGGCTCAAACCTTTGAATAGAGGCAAAGGTTTGATTCACTGATAGATTCCTTGTCTCTCAACGCATCTCCCAGCGTATTTCACAAGCCAGCCTTCGTGTTTAATAAGTCAGTTCTGTCCAATTACAGCGTTCTTTAATCACGGGAGCCCTATTTTGATTGCTCAGCCCATGTGCAATCAATGCGACGACCCGCGCGTCATGGTCATAGCCTAGATGCGCTTCCATGGGGTTTGCAACCTCACTGAAACCAAAGACATCAACGACATGCGCGATGTTGAGGCTGACATTGCTAACGGTTGTGCACATCCGGGAATCAAGGTATTTATCTTTAAAGCCATCAGGAATGGCATAGCTCAATATGTCATTGGGATCACTGAAAGCCACAATGTGGGTTTGGTTTGCAAATCGTTCCGAATAGTGACTGCCTTGTGCTGAACAGTATTTTTCGTGTTCATTTAATACTTCCGGTCGCGAACGACCCAATTGTAATAAGGGTAATTGGTTGGAAAGCATAAAAATAGTAACCACTCTATCTTGAATCACACGATGTAGTTTTTCGAGGTCTGGATAGTCTTCTCGAATTTTTTTGTCATTGATTAGCATCGCAACACGTTGCAACGCGTCAATGGTGATCCTGCTGCCTAAACTATGAGAAATGATGATCTGCTTATCCTTCTCTGCATTCGCTAATGCAACGGGAGTGAAGGCGTTGCACGGCTTATGTGCTCCCGACGGAAAATCGCTCCAGCCACGAGCCATCATCCAGCAGGTGCTTTGTGTAACGGATTTTTGGATGTCTAGCTGTTTCTCTCCCAAATAGATCATCGGATCAGCGATGGCATCATTAGAAAATTTCTTCAGGATGTCATTGACTTTTGCCCGACGAAAAGAATACTGGCCAGAATTGTCATAGGCGAGAACGTCCTTCTCACTTTGGCTAATACTGGACCAGGTCAATTCGTAGAAAAGCAACTCTCTGGATCGGTCTTTACTGAGCAATCGATTCAAGCGCAAATTGCCCAAATTTTTTGAAGGAAAATCTATATCAGTCAGCGTCAGTTCTTTGTAAGGTGACTCCATCACAGGCAGCCCAAGTGCCTTTGCTAACTTCTCTAACAGGATGGTGGAATATCCAGGCAGGTGATGACCCACCCCATGCACCATCAACACTTTGGTTTTTCCTTCTTTTCTGTCGAGACTGACATCAATTCCTGAAAATCCTTTGCTCCATATCTGACAGGCCCGGAGATCTTCCTTTTCTGAGTTCTCAAGGAGACCCTTCACAACCCCTTTGCCAAAACTGGTGCAACCCTCAAGAAAGAACATCAAGAAAAACAGTAGAGCAAATGATTTCAAATTGCGATCCACAATTTTTTTCCTTTATTAAAGTTAGCAAATACACTCTAGCCCAAGAAAAACTGGATAACAAAAGTGTTGGTCAGATCCACAAAGAACGCACCAACCAGAGGCAGGATAATAAAGGCCGTTGGAGCAGAGCCATGGGATTTAGTCACCGCTGTCATATTGGCAATCGCGGTGGGTGTCGCACCCAGTGCGAAACCAGCGAATCCCGCGCTTAATACGACTGATGAATAGTCACTTCCCATCAACCTAAAGAATACAAACACAATAAATAAAGCGGCAACGAGTGCCTGCATGCCTAATAAGATGATTAACGGTCCTGCAAGATCTGCCACCGCCCATAACTGCATCCCCATCAAAGACATCGCAATAAACATCCCAAGGGAAAATTCAGAAAATATGGCCAGTGCAGGCGTATGCGCAGGCCATGATATTTTTTTGAAAACCAAAGGGATGGTATTGGACATCAAAATACCGACAAACAAACACGTGACAAACAATGGCAAGCGAATGCCCATTTCAGTCACAACCTCATTGAGCATATAGCCAAGAATTATGGCGACATGCACCACCAACAAAACCCCCATAAAATTCACATGGGTCATGGTTTCCGTGGCTTCACTCTTATAGGATGTACCCACACTAAGCTCATCATCCTTATTTCCGGTGATCTTATGCTTGGCCATCAAATATTTTGCGATGGGACCACCCAGCAAACTGGCAATAATCAAACCAAGCGTGGCCGATGCAACCCCCAATTCAAGCGCATTAGGCACCCCATGATTCGCCGCAAATTCAGGTGCCCACGCAATCGCCGTGCCGTGCCCACCCATCAAAGAGGCTGAGCCCGTTAATAATCCCATCGCCGGTGGTAAGCCCATGAGTTGGGCCACAGTGACACCGATTAAGTCCTGGAAGAAAATATAACTGAGCGTTATCACAAGCAAAATCAACAATGGCTTACCACCATTGAGAAGATCGCTAAACCGCGCGTTCAGCCCAATGGTCGTAAAGAAATACACCAGGAGCAGATTACGTATATCCATCTCGAAAGATAATTCGATATTAAAAACCAGGAATATAAGCAGTGCAAGCAGAGACGCTAATATCCCTCCTGTCACAGGTTCTGGTATATTGTATTCGCGTAGAAACCCGACTTTTTGGGTCAAGATGCGTCCCGCGAAATACACCATAATGCCTATGGTGAAGGTCATAAAATTCACAATGACAATCGTTTGGGTTTCCATGATACTCCTTAATGACTATGTTAAAAGTGGGCGTTTTTTAGTTACAACCAGTCAGTCAGCTTCACGCCAACACCAAATCGCTGCACACGCTGATCAAAATAAATAAGACTTTCACCGTAGCCATTGAAATATTCAACGTAACCCCGCAAATGATCACTCAATGGGAAAGACCAGCCTACTTGAACGGCACCTTTATTATCGCTGCGCAAGTTATTACGCAGCAACATATCAAGGTTATGCTGTTGTGGAAGTTTCCACAGCACGCCTAATTCGCCATAACCCATGTATTTTTCAATGTTCGGATTATCGTCGCCACCAATATCAGTGGGTGACTCTTTTTCATCCTCGGGTATTCGCCACCATACTCGCGCATTCCAGACAAAATTATCAGAAGCCGTAGTAAGGTCACCAATGACCCTGTTCCAACTGCGTGACAATATTCCACCCTGACCGTTTGATTGGTGATTCAGTGACAAAGCACTATGCACAATTGGAATGCCTAACAGTGACCAGGGTTTGCTATAGCTGAAAATGACTTCAGGCTCATAGTTTGTTTCTCGAAAGGGAGCCGAAATATCACTATTGTAGGCTTGCCACCAACTGGTTGACGTAAATGCGGCATGTACATTCACACCTTCTATAAAGAGGTTTTCAGACACTAGGTATTTGATGGAAATTTGAAACTTTATTTCAGTATCGTCAAAATTCTCTCCTTGCAAAAGGTCACCGTAAGGTTCCTCCCTAGGTTTTGAGTAGGTGAAAGGTAGAATATAGTTGGGCTTGTGAGGCAATATTGCAAAAGGGTTACTGGAAGCCTGCTTTTCAAGAGTTAACTTTTCACCTATTGAACTCATTATTTGTTTACGACAGTGTTCTCGTAGTTCCCCCGTTGTCATGTCCGCAGAAGCGGTTTTCAGGGCTTCTGCCATGCAGGTATAGAGTGATTTCTGATTGGCATCACCTTGAGCATTTACCTGTCCGATACAGAAAAGTAGTAAAATACAAAATATTAATCCAGCTCTTGTTCTCATTACTTGGTATCCAGAAACAGGCTTGTTCATTCAACATACTCCTGCAAAATAAATCTTACTTAACCAGCCGGCTATCTATGCCTTGAATAATCACAGCAATCCAAGTATTAGGGAGTTGGGTATGGATTAATGAGTAATTACTTTTTCTTCTTTTAACTTTTTGGCAATAGCCGCTGTAATAGAAGGAATGGCATTGCTTGCTGATAAGGGATTGATAGTTGCAGACCGACCAGACCATACTAAGTTTTGAGTTTCTATGTCATAAAGATTAGTTTCAATTACAGCGGTATTTGTCTTGATATTATAAGCAGGTATAGTCACTATTTCGTAAGAAACAGCATAGTGGTTATAATAACCTGGAGCATAAAAGCCATCATAGCCTCTATCATAGTAATTAGCTGGATAGCCAGCTTGGTATGGTTGTACATATGATTCTGCAGGAACATGTTTAATGTCTGTGGACACAGTAATCAATTTTGTAACAATGACACCATCATATTTGTACTTTTTAACGACTTGCGTAACAGTCGCTTCATTGAGTTTACCGCCATTTGGCAATACGGTATAACTAGGGATGGATTTTGCCCCCTCGTTGGTTAGTGCTTTTGCCATAGAATCTTCAAACATCCGTCTGTCAACACCATCTTGAGTAATGCCCAAAACTAGTAATTTCTTAAAGTGCTTGGTTTTGAAATCAGGTGCTTTCCAAGTTTCTGTCATTTTTGTAGAAGTCGTTGCACAAGATGCAACGACTAATATAGTCACTATGCCAATGAATATATTTTTAAATTTCATATAAATTCTCTCCTTTAGCTGCAAATTGTTAATAGGCAAGTTCCTTAATGACTATGTTAAAACAACAACGACCCTAATAAGGGTCGCGCTTACGGCAGTCCGCGTACAAGCAGTTTTAGCGCTTTCAAATTTGAATTCACAGGCTAAACATCAGTTGATTCAAGCGATTTATTTTGCAACCCCAACCGATGTTTTTTTGATCTACTTAAATTTCTCCTTCAATTTTTCTATAACACGCTCATCCGCATGTTTTTCCACTGCAACAGATGTTGTATTCAGTGTTATTGAGATAATTATTCCGGTAAACATCATCCCCACCAAGGCAATAAACACCGACAGTGTTTTGGATACTTTCTTCAAGGGGCGAATATCGCCGTAGCCAACCGTTGTTGCGGTGATAAATGACCAATAAAGACCATCAAACAGGTCCCATTTTTCGATGCGAGACACAATCAGACCCAAGATAATGATCGACACGCTCAAAAAAACCAATAATGGCGCAACCAGATAAGTGGTCCAGAAGAACAGTTCAACAAAGGTGATGGTGAATTCCATCGCTAATTTTCCATTCGTTCTACCAGCTCCCTCCCAGGGCCAGATAAAAATTGATGCGTTGTTCCAGTTGTGCGCGTTTGATGGATAATAACTGACTTTCAGCAGAGATGGCCTGTTGCTGGATCTGGAGTGTATCCAGTAATTCGATTTCACCTTCTTTGTATCTTAATTTTGCGATTGAATAGGCTTTATCGCTGTGTCGAAGCACTTCACTTAAAGCAGATTCACGCTGGGCTAAAACCCTCCCCTGATCCAGGTTTTGCTCAACTTCCGAAAAAGCCGTTAATGCGATTTGGGCATAGTTTGATACCGCTTGTTTCTGCTCTACAGTGGCAATTTCAACGTCTATTTTACGTCTTCCACCATCAAATAAAGGGGTGATTAAATTTGCACCGAGTTGCCAGGCGGCGTTAGAAGGATTGAGAATGTCAGACAAGGAACTTGAGGCCCCATCTACTGAGGCCGTTAATGAAAACTTGGGGAGTCGAGCCGCTTTTGCCTGATCGCTTGCATTAAATGCAGACGCGATCTTTCGTTCAGCAGAAACAATGTCCGGTCGGCGTTCCAATAATTCAGAGGGGATGCCGGCCGGGGGTTGTTGCGGTAAATCGGGCAAAGTATCTGGCATTTCCGTGCGCGCATTGGGGTAACGACCGAGTAAGACCTCCAAAGCCCTTAACGCGTCGCGCTCAGAACCTTCTATGTCAATCAATTGCTCTTTTGCAGAAGCCAAATTGGCGCGATGGAGTGCGACATCCTGCCCTGAAGACACGCCATTGTCATATTTGGCCTGGGTAACACGCATACTCTTTTCAAGCGCGGTCAAATTCTTACGCGTGATATTCGCCTGTCGTTTGGCTTCAATGACTTTAAAATAGGTTTTTGCAATATTGGCGCTGAGTGAGTGTTGCGCAAAAATGTAATCGGCTTCCGCGGCTTGAGCACTTGCAGTCGCTGCCTCAACACCCGCACTGATGCGTCCCCAGACATCCGCTTCCCAATTGACTTGCAAACCCACAGTAATCTTACGGCTTGCGCCCCCTCCTTCGACGGCGCCCGATTGCGTTTGGCCCAAAGACAGATCAGCGGTTGGTTTGAGTGCGGCACCGGACTGTTTCGCCAATAGCCAGGCTTTATCCATATTCCCCGCTGCCGCCTGTAAGTCGAGATTATTGGCTTTGCCTTCTGCAATGAGCTTGAGCATCAATGGATCATTGAAGGATTCTAGCCATTTGATCGAATCATCACCGTACTGTTCGGCTTTTGTCGCCCAGGACATCGGTGTTTCAACGGCGCTTTTGACGATTTGAATCCGTTCACTCTTGGGTGTAGTCGTTGCACAAGATGCGACTAACAGCACCATGATTGAAAGGGTCATTAACTTAGCAAGTTTCATCATGCAGTCTCCGTGGCATCCACTCTCATAAATGTTGCATAAAGGACAGGGACAATAAGCAGCGTTAGCAAGGTGGCAAAGCTCAGGCCAAAGACAATAACGACGGCCATCGATTGAAAAAACGCGTCAAAAAATAACGGGATCACGCCTAATGCTGTTGTAAATGAACCGAGTACAACCGGACGAACGCGGCTGGCCGCTGAATCGACAATCGCATCAAAACGGGGTTTGCCCTCATCAATTTCGGTATCCATCCTGTCCACCAAAATAATGCCGTTTTGAATCAGCAGCCCCGACAATGAAAGTAGTCCAAGAATACCCATAAATTCGAGAGGAACACCGGTCACCACCAATCCGAATACCACGCCGATGGTTGCTAATGGGACGACCAACCAGATGACGATAGGCTGACGGATTTTTCCGAAGGAGATTACAACAACCAGCACCATGGCCAGAAAGCCCAGGGGAATTGTTGACATTAAATCACCGCTGGATTCCTTGGAATCACCTTCTTCACCTCCCCATTCTAAATGGTAGCCATCCGGCCGGGAAATCGCTTCAACTTTTGAGCGAATACGATTGAGTAAAGACGCGGCCAACTCCTCAGGGTAAGGATCAGATTGCGCCTTAATTCTAAAGACACGATTTTCACTGCGAATCTGACCATCGCGCCATATTGTTTTAAAGCCATCGGTGACTTGTGTAATCGGCACCATTTTCCCTGTGAGTGCGCTGAGTACCTGAATGCTTTTAATGCCCTGAATGGTTGCGTTTTCAGTATTAGGCAGCCGAGAAATAATAGGGATCAAATCGTCTCCCTCTCGATAAACCCCTACCTGTTTCCCTGAATAATAATTAAGAATGGCATCCGCCAGATCTTTTCTGGAAACACCCGCACGACGACCTTTGTTTTCCGAGTAGACCGGTTCAATGACGCTCACGGGTTGACGCCAGTTATCCTTGATTGAAAGTGCACCGCCGTCAGCAATCATGATGGCTTTGGCTTCATTCGCGAGACGCCGCAAGATCTTCGGATCATCGCCACTAAACTCGGCTTCAATCGCTGAACCACCTCCCGGCCCTAAAATAAACCGCCACGCCTTGGCCTGTGCTTCGGGAAATTTTTCTGCAATGAAGGTTTGAACTTTTGGCATCATGCCATCAACGGTGCGATAGTCATCAACACGCACCAATAATTGTCCGTAAGCGCTATTGTTGGATTGTGGGGCATAAGTCAGCATATAACGAGTGCCACCGCCGCCAACCAAGGTCTGCACGGTATTGACACCCTCCAACTCTCGAACAAAGTCTTCAATGGTTTTCATATCTTTTTCGGTACGTTCAATGCGTGTGCCTTCGGGCAGCCAGTAATCAACCACCATCTGTGGCGTTGTTGATCGCGGGAAAAATCCCTGCGTCATAAATTGAGCACCCCAAATCGACAGTATAAATAAACCCGCGACCGCAGCAATGACCAACCAACGAAACCGCAAAGACCAACGCATCAGTTGTTTGTACATCACGAAAAATGCACCTTCTGTCTTGACTTTATTTTCCGCCAGTGTATCCGGAAATAACCAGTAACAAACAAGTGGCGTAAGGGTCATCGCAAAAATCCAGCTAAACAGTAAAGCAATCATCACAACCCAGAAAAGATCGCCTGTGTATTCGGCGGTTGAGCCGGGCGCAAAACCAATCGGGGCAAAAGCAATAACACCGACCATGGTACCGGCTAGCAATGGCCATTGGGTTTGGCTCACAATCTCTTTGGCGATATCAAGCTTCTTTCTCCCCTGTTGAACGCCCACCAATATGGCCTCTGTAATGACGACAGCGTTATCGACCATCATGCCCAAGGAAATAATAAGTGCACCCAGTGAAATACGGTGCAGGGGAACCCCCATGATTTGCATGGTCGCCAGGGTTGCGCCAACTGAGATAACAAGAATGGATGCAATCACCATCGCAGAGCGCAGACCCATGGTAAACAGCAAAGAGCAGATCACAATCACCAGCGCGGAAATGACGTTGAGCAGGAAATCATTCACAGAAGCCTCAACCACCTTCCCCTGATGGTAATATTCAAATACCTGCATGCCCAGTGGTCTGCGACTTTCGGCCTCGCGTATTTTACGGTCGGCGGCCTTGCCCACGACAACGACGTTGCCACCCGCAACATTCGCGATCCCCATGGCAATCGCCGGTTTTCCGTTGTAACGAATGATCTTACTGAGGGGTGTTTTATACCCTCGATAGACCTTGGCAATATCTTTGAGATAGAAGATTTTGCCATCAACTTCGGTGGATACCTGTAGATTTTTTATTGCTTCGATTGAATCAATCGCACCGGAAGGATCAATGATAATGCGCTGATCCCCCATGTTCACACTCCCGGCGGAAACCACCGCGTTTTGTTTTTTTAAAATGTCGTAGAGCTTTTGTATCGATGCACCTAACACGGCTTTATTTTCACGAGAAATCTCTACAAAAATGGCTTCTTGACGCTCACCCTCCAACTTAACCTTACCAACTCCCTCTATTTGTAAAATCTCTTTTTGCAATTGTTTGGCATAGGTCCTCAATTCCGCAGGACTGTAATCATCGCCAGTAATAAGATAGGAAAGTCCGTAAACATCACCAAAATCATCATTGACAATGGGCGTGGATGCTTCTTGAGGCAGTGAACTCTGCGCATCTTTGATCTTATTACGCAGCTTCGTCCAAATGATCTGAAGGTCTTCTTTTGATTTCGAGAACTCAAATTTAATATCAACGGTGATTTCAGACAGACCCGCAGACGAAGCTGTGCTAATGTCCTTCACTTCTTGCATCTGTTGCAATGCTGTTTCCAAAGGTTCTGAAATTTCTCTGGCAACTTCCTCGGGGCTTGCGCCCGGATATTGAGTGAAAACCAGTGCTGTTCTAATCGTAAATTCGGGATCTTCAAATCGGGGCATATTTTGGAATGCGTTCCAGCCAGCAATCAAGGCCAATAAAATAGCGATCACACTTAAGAGCTGGTTCTTGATCGAAAATTCTGCGAGGTTCATCGTTTATTCCTTTTTAGCTTTATTGAGACCAAGGACGCACTTTCATCCCTTCCGATAGAGAAGAGACTCCAGCGGCAACGATTGTTTCTCCTAATTCCAAACCACTCGATACATTCAGGTGAGTGCCAACACCGTCTTCAACCGTAATATTTCGTCTGGAGATAATCATTGATGTTCTATTTACCACCCAAACGTACTTTTGATCCCCCTCAGTGACAATAGACGTGAGTGGAATTCCCGCTTGACCAAGAGTTGTCGCGGATCTACGAGGATCTTTAAGCCATACGGTGGCGTTCATCCCGGGCAATACAATCAATCCCTCCGGCGCATCAAAAGTGAATGTGAGTTCATAGGTCTGTGAGACGGCATCGGCTTCCAAGGAAATCTCTTTGAATGTGGCAGGGACACGACGATCAGGGGCTGCATCCAGCACAACATATGAAGTTGATTCAGGCGTTTTTTGCCTTTCCGCTCTGCTAAGAATACTGGCGGGTAAGTTAATGATGGCCTTCAATCCTGCATCCTTGCCCAGGATACTGATGGCTGACTTTCCAGCTTGAATGGCTTGTTGTTTTTTTATTGATATCTTGGCAATATTTCCCGCATACGGAGCAAGCAGCACTGAATCCTGGAGTGCCTTCTCTGCCGTTGTCAGTTGCGATTTATTCACATCCCGCTTGGATTTCCGTTGTTCCAGCTCACTACGGGAAATAGCATCTGCTTTCATCAAACGCAGGGCACGCTGATATTCTGTATCCGCATTTTTAAATTGGGCGCGTGCTGATTTCAGTTTTTCCTGCAAATCTCGTTGATCCAGTTTTGCCAGCACCTCTCCTTTTTTAACTGCTTGCGCCTCTACCACCAAGAGCTCTTTCAACACACCACTGACTTCAAAGCTTAAAGTTGAAAGTTGTTGCGATTTAATGACTGCCGGATAGTTCAGAAAATCATCGCGATCGATCTGGCCAACCTCCAGTAGTTTTGCCGGTCTGATCGAAATTTCAGTCTTATTCTCAGGTGAAGGTGATTTAGAATCACAGGCCGTCAGAAAAAATAATGAAAAAAGGATTAAAAATAGAGAAGTGTTGATGCCCGAAAATTGTGTTCTCATCTGTTTTGTCCTTTTATGCGATAGAGTGTGTTGTCATCCACATGTTGTTGATTAGTTTGGTGATAAACGTAGGGCGATCCGGACGCTCGCGAACAGAGTCGTCATTAGATAAAACCGAAGCGGAACGATCTTCCTTGAGCTGAAGCTTCAAAAGCGCCCCTGATAAAAAGCAGGTTGTAGGGCACAATCACACTATTTATCCTGGTGTTCTTTTTTAACGGCTTTGGCAATTCCTTTGGCCCATTGATCAAAAGATGACTCGATATCAGCCCACGTTGACCAAGGTGTGGGATTTAGTATTCGACTGCCTTGCGCTCTGTGAACCGCAACGGCATCAATACGATTTGTAATTGATTCACTAAATGCGGCCTCCACTGTCACCTCTCCAACACTCAAGACAATTGGAACTTGCAACGCAATAATATTCGGCAAGGGATTGGGTGCTTTGATCCCAGACAATGTAAATGATATTCGCATCGTCTCTGCGCCAGCATCGCTGGTGATACCATATCCTGCATCCTTGAGTTCACCAACAAGACGCTCACGAAAATAGTCCTGCATTCGTGCAAGGTCTTCAGCATCGATTTTTTTCATCTTAGGGTCACGATAACTGATTCGCACAGGCTCGATAATAAAACTGTTGTAGGTCGCAAACCCTCGCCAATTTGGTCGGAGATAGAGGATTGTTGGCGCTTTGCTGTCATCCAAAATAAGACCCGATATATCTGTCACAAAGTGATGAGAGTCAATTTTTTTCCCTCTTGCTGAGCAAGCAGCGAGCATCATAAACACTGCTATCGCTACCGTTGGATATAGGATCTTCTTAAACATTCTGACAATCTCCTATGGGTGATGGGTGCTTTTCAAGATAATGAACCCATTTGTTCTGCTTGTTGTACAGGCCAAGTGCTTCCCTGCGACAAATAAGACGCATGCAAATGAATGAATGAATGAATGATAGATAGATAGATAGATAGATAGAAGCAATACAAAAAACGAATTAAAATGGCGATGAAGTAGATCCAATGTTGCTGCAAACACGCAGGGGGATGCTTTGGCATACCCTTGAAAAAGAACATGGAAATAGGGTCAAGTCTTTAAACTTGCTATTTTACTCTTCTCATTAAGCAGTCGACTTATTGTTGAATAATAAAGGTTGAGATGATCGGCCACCTCCTTCTGCTCGTAGCCATGTGAATAAAAGTCCCTGAAGAGATTACTATATCAACTTTAAAGACCTGACCCTAGTTGTCGTGCTAGTTGTCGTAGACCGAATTCAACTTACAATTGAGTCGCGATCTCAATCAAATTTCCATCCGGATCTCTAAAATAAAAAGATAAGATCTTTCCTTGTGCGCCTGTGCGTTCCACGGGGCCTTCTATGATTTCTATTCCGAAAGACTTGACTTGTGCGATGGCCGAATTCAGTGAGATGTCGATGAGAAAACATAAATCGGCTGATCCCGGTGTGGGTTTTCTCGCTTTGGGGTGAATATTGCTATCGCAAGAATGCAGATTTATTTTTTGATTTCCGTATTTTAAGGCCACACGGCCCTCGCCAAAAACTTCTTTTTTCATCCCCAGTACGGATGTATAAAACATCACGGTTTTTTCGATGTCTTTGACGGTCAGTACCAGGTGGTCGAGTTGGGTGATTTTCATCATTATTTCTTAATATATGAGTTGGTGTTTCTTTCTGAAACTCTATCTGATGAAGTATGCAGCGCTAGGTCTAGCCCAAAACTAGAAATCCTGATTTCGAAACTCCTAATTTTTAAAAGTTTCTGCGGGAATAGGGACAGAATTGAGTGATCGAATGGCGAATTGTAATGTCTTCTTGGAAGGGTGTGATAAGCTACAGACATGTTGAGCGTTGTTCAAAGTAATCTGGCGATTATGGGGGGAACACCTGTTTTTAACGGAACGCGGGTTCCCGTTCAAACCCTTTTTGACTATATCGAAGGGGATGAAACCATTGAAGCTTTTTTGGATGATTTTCCGACCGTCACAAAAGAACAAGTGATTCAACTTTTGCAATATCTAAAAAAACAGGCTCTGAATCCTCTCAACAAAATCCTTCAAACCTCGTAATTTCGGTTATTGTCCTTCATTCAAAGTCTAATCGGCTTAAAGATCTTCAGAAGTTTATTCCCGAAATAATCACGCGACTTAATCGACCATTGTCTAAAACCGTTTATCACATCGGCTCAAACCTTTGAATAGAGGCAAAGGTTTGATTCACTGATAGATTGAGGATATTGAATTACCCCCCAGCACGTTTCACAATCCAGCCTTCTTTTTTTAGGATTTCAAAGACTTGATCGCGGTGATCGCCTTGAATTTCGATGGTGCCTGCTTTTACGGTGCCACCGCTGCCGCAGGCTTGTTTGAGTCGTTTGGAAAGTGCGGTCAATTCGGATGGCGGAAGCGAGATCCCCCGAATCACCGTCACGCCCTTGCCTTTTCGTCCTTTGTTTTCTCGGCCGATCCGAACGATGCCGTCACTTTTTTCTTCAGATGAAACCGTCCGGCAGATGCAGGTCGAGACGGTCTTTGAACACTTGGGACACATTTTGCCGTATTCCGTCGAATAGACAATGCCGTCGTCTCGGCGGTTTTTCATTGTCGGAAGACCTTTGTTTTTGTTGCAATCGGAACTTTAGCGATATGTTTATCAATTGCCGCTATCACATTGGAATAAAGCGGTAAGTTTGATTTCTCCTTTTTCCAATGTTCATGAAAAAGGGCAACGGTCTCAATCGCTGTATCTAATACAATTTTTTCAGGGAGCATCGCTTTAGCGGATAGATGCTTAAGTTCATCAAAAGTAAATTCATCAAAGCGTTTGTTTCTGCTGTATTTTAGCGCTGCTTTTTTATCTTCAATATACGGGATTGTTGAAACAAAATCATAGGCGGGGGACAGTTTTGCATTGCGTCTATCCGGATAAATGAGTGACCAGTTTTTAAGGTGCATATCGGCATTACCGATCAGCGTATTAAAAACAAGTCTGCGAATAAACTCTGCAATGTCTTTTTCGTCGCTTTCTGCGCCAAGCACTTGTGCAATATTTGCTGAGCTTGCTTTTTTGTATTTGTCTTTTGGGTATATGTCAAAAACTTGTGCGAAATCTTCGATGTGAACAAGGCTACCATCTTCAAGGCGGTCAAAGCGTTTTATCGCAAAGGCTTGTCCTTGCATCTCACCAATACCAGCCGGAAGGTTTTCTATGTCATTTACATCAATCAATTTAATAGAGGGAACATCCATGCCAACGCGCCTTGCGAGTTCCATCATAGAGTATTCGTTTTCGGGTATGCCCGCAAATCTTGCGGAGGGTAGTTTGATGATCCATGAGCCCCCCATTCCTTTAGCCGGAATTGTTAAGCCTCCACTGGTTTCACTGATTGCAGAAAATTTAAGTTGCACGCCTGCTAAGGAGAAGCGAAGCGCATCATCAAGGCTTTTGTTGTTATCGCTGTTATTTTCCTCTGTTCGATTATGCAAATTGCTTGGCCATGTTTCATCTTTATCGGGTGTAACCGTAATTGCACCAGGCAAATCCATTCCTAATGCCCAGAGCAAGAAGAATTCCCTTTCGGATTTTACACCTGCGCGTTCCGATAAATAATCACGCAAATGACCTTCTGGCAGTAGGTTGGAAAAATAGGGCATTAAAGCCGTTTGTGTCGGCTTAAATTCGGTAATCAATTCTGCAAATGAATCTTTGAAACGTAATCCCAGGGTAGATCTATTTTTATTTTGGATATAAGACTCATTAAAGGAGAATAACGATCGATCATGCCCTACATTGGTCAGTGCGCCAATATGGTCACCGTGTAGCAGTATATTTAGGACGGAAATGTCAGCCATTATTCTTCCCCATCAAGATGATAAGCTGGGCGTGGTGGTGCTCCATCGGTCTTACCATTGGCACGACCGACGATAGAATTAACCGCCGAAAGGTATTTGCGGGGTATGAGTGCAAGCTCCAGCTCTAAAACACGGGCAAGCGCGACGAGGCTTGAAAGTCGCAAATCAACATTGCCACTTTCTATTTTTGAGATATGGCTCTGCGGAACACCTGATCTGGCACTGAGTTCGCGCTGGCTTAGCCCCTTATCTTCACGGGTCTCTTTTAGCTGCTTGGAGATATATTGTATTGAGTAGCGCATTTTGATGTGTAATCCCATATCAATTAACAAAAAATATATATTATTATATATGGCACAAAGTGCAGCCTGTCAACAAATGATCAGTTATAATATATAATTATGCTCTAAATATATGCAATAATACATCAATTGGTGGTGCGAAAGGCATATTGATAGGATCCTCGTGTAAAATAATTCATGACTTGATCAAGGCTTCCTTTACAAACAGATGTGGATCGGCGTAAGATTCATTGTACCTTTTTGAAGATAGAGATATCTTCTTCCTGTATATTTCCCCTGGGTCAGCTTTTTGAAACGAATCTTTCGGATTGTGCTCATCAAACCCTCTCATTACGATGACGCGGGTTATGTGATCCGATGGTTGCGCTCCAGTATTCCGAGCAATAGTTTGGCATGTTTGTATGCGATTACGGAAACGGTGCGTCTTTCGGGTGTTTTGGGTGAGCATGTGGATTTGTGCATTGATGTCTATGACGAAACCAATCAAAAGATCCCTGTTTCTAAAATCTTAAAACAGTTTCAGCCTTCAAATGCCGAGGGCATTGTCTGCATGGTGGGTGTACAGACCAACCAATTCCCACGTGCGGTCGATCTTTCACGTGATTTTCTGGCGCAAAATATTCCGGTTTTGATTGGCGGTTTTCACGTGAGTGGCTGCCTTTCGATGTTGGAAAAAATCCCAAGCGATCTTTCTGCTGCGATGCATGACGGCATGACCTTGGTGGCAGGAGAGGTCGAAGAAACCTGGGGCGATATCCTACAAGATGCATTGTCTGGATCTTTAAAACCCCTGTACAATTTTTTGGATGATTTACCGGGTTTACAGGCGCAATCTGCACCGATTTTACCCATAGAGGTGGTTTCGCGTTATGTCGGCAGTTTAGCCACTTTTGATGCGGGACGAGGCTGTCCTTTTACCTGTAGTTTTTGCACGATTATCAATGTGCAGGGACGGAAGTCGCGTTTTAGAACGGCGGATGATGTAGAAGCGATTATCCGAGAAAATTGGAAAAATGGCATACGACGTTATTTTGTGACGGATGATGATTTCGCCCGAAATCGCAACTGGGAAGCCATTTTTGATCGTCTTATCCATCTACGAGAAAACGAAGGCATGAATATCAATATGATCCTTCAGGTGGATACGGCCTGTCATCGCATTCCCCGTTTTATTCAAAAAGCAGGTCAGGCCGGTTGTCACAAGGTTTTTATCGGGCTCGAAAATATCAACGCAGAGGCTTTGAAAAGCACGGGAAAGAAACAAAACCATGTGGAACAATATCGCGACATGCTCCAGGATTGGCGGCGCGCAGGGGTACTGATTACGGCGGGTTATATCGTGGGTTTTCCAAATGACACCAAGGAATCGGTGTTGAGGGACATTGAAGTGATCAAAAAAGAATTGCCCATTGATCTCTTGGAGTTTTTTATGCTGACACCCCTTCCCGGTTCGGAGGATCATCAAACCTTGGTCAAACAAGGGGTAGAGCTTGAAACGGACATGAACTGCTATGATTTGGAGCATCCCTGTGTAAAACATCCGCTGATGTCCCCAGCCGAATGGCGTGAATGCTACGATGCGGCCTGGGACTCTTATTATTCTGATGAAAATGTAGAGCAGCTTTTTAAACGGCGTTTTGCGGATGGCAATAGTGTGCGGCGTTTACAGGAACAAGTGATGTGGTTTTATGGGTCTATTTTGTTTGAAAAGCTGCATCCTTTGCAATCGGGGATTTTGAGATGCAAGACCCGTTCTGAGCGCCGTCCGAGTTTTCCAAAAGAAAATCTCGTGGTCTTTTATGTCCGGTATTTTCTTGAGATTGCCACGACGGTTGTGGGTCTCTTAAAGCTGCACTTAAAATTGGATAAAATGAGGAAACGGATTCAGAATGACCCACAAGGAAAGGCCTATCAAGATTTGGCGACACAACCTGTCTGCAAAACAAAACCCATTGTGGTCAACAAACACGTGCTTCCTGTCCTTGATTCTTCGCGGATTTAATAACAGATCAAGCTTATTTTAAGTGATAATAGTCTTTATACCAGGCGACAAATTTCTCAATCCCGACTTCAATGGGAGTTTCCGGTTTAAAACCGACATCCTTAATCAAATCGTCAACATCGGCATAGGTCGCAGGGACGTCTCCGGGTTGGATGGGTTTGAGGTTGCGCTCGGCTTTTTTGCCTAAGGCATCTTCAAGGGCTGCAATCATGTCGAGCAGTTCAACCGGATTATTATTGCCGATGTTGTAAATTTTATAGGGTGCGGCGCTGGTGGCAGGATCGGGATCGTCGCCCGTCCAATCGGGATTGGCTTGTGGGATATTTTCGGTGACACGCAGGATGCCTTCCACAATGTCATCGATATAAGTAAAGTCACGGCGCATTTTCCCAAAGTTAAACACATCAATCGGTTTATCTTCAAGAATCGCTTTTGTAAAAAGAAAAAGGGCCATGTCGGGTCGCCCCCAGGGGCCGTACACCGTAAAAAAACGCAGACCCGTTGTGGGAATACGAAAAAGATGGGAATAGGTATGGGCCATCAGTTCGTTGGCTTTTTTTGTTGCCGCATAGAGTGAAACCGGATGATCCACATTGTGATGCACAGAAAAAGGCATACGTGTGTTGGAGCCATAAACGGAGCTTGAGGAGGCATAAACCAGATGCGGGACTTGTATCGCCCGGCAACCTTCCAGAATATGACAGGTGCCGACCAGGTTGCTGTCGATGTAAACATGCGGGTTTTCGATGCTATAGCGGACACCTGCCTGGGCGGCCAAATGAATCACACGGTCAAAAGGGTTGTCCTGAAAGAGTTGAGCGATGCGATCTCGATCCGCCAAGTCACATTTCACAAATTGAAAGGTGTCGTAAGCCTCAAGTTGTTTCAGTCGCATCATCTTTAGATTGACATCGTAATAATCGCTCAGGCTATCCAGCCCGACGACTTCTTCTCCCGCAGCGAGCAGGCGTTTCGAGACGTGAAATCCAATAAAACCTGCTGCGCCTGTGACCAAGTATTTCATTCATTTGCTCCTTCAAAAGCCATTGCAATGGTTCCTACGATGTCTTGTTTATAAACGACCATCGACCCATTCTCGATCAAATAAATGTTTGATGTCATAAACAACATGTGCCGGTTTGGTATATTGAACCAAGTCCGCTTGCGACCACTTTGTAAACTGATCATGGGAGACGGCCAAAACAATCGCGTCGTAAAATGCGCTGCGCGGGGGATCAACCAAGGTGATGCCATATTCATTTTTAACCTCGACAAAATCGGCCCAAGGGTCGTAAACATCCACTTCCACACCATAGTGCGCAAACTCCTCAAGGATATCGACAACACGCGTATTTCGAATATCGGGACAGTTTTCTTTAAAAGTGATGCCGAGTACCAAAATATGGCTTCCGCCGACACGCACTTTCTTTTTTGTCATGAGTTTAATGACTTCCCCGGCCACATATTTCCCCATATTGTCATTGATACGCCGTCCCGCCAAGATGACTTCGGGGTGATAGCCCACTTCCTGGGCTTTGTGGCACAAATAATAGGGATCAACCCCAATGCAATGGCCTCCTACGAGACCGGGCGTAAAGGGCAGAAAATTCCACTTCGTGCCCGCCGCTTTTAAAACGGCTTCGGTATCAATCCCCAGGCGGTTGAAAATAAGTGCCAATTCGTTAATCAGTGCGATGTTGACATCTCGTTGTGTATTTTCGATCACCTTTGCAGCCTCGGCCACACGGATGGATTTAGCACGATATGTTCCCGCAGTAATGACCGTACGGTATAATGCATCCACGGTATCCAGTGTTTTAGGGGTCGAGCCGGAAACCACCTTTAAAATATCAGTGACGGTATGTTCTTTATCGCCGGGATTGATGCGTTCGGGAGAATACCCCACAAAAAAATCTTTGTTGAAGGTGAGTCCTGATTTTTCTTCCAAAATAGGGACACAAACATCTTCACTCACCCCGGGATAAACCGTGGATTCATAAACAATGATGTCCCCTTTTTTAAGGACCGTACCAATGGCAGCGGAGGATTTTTCGAGTGCACTCAAGTCGGGTCTTTTGTAGGTATCAATGGGTGTCGGTACGGTGATAATAAAAAAATTACATTCTTTAATGTCGTAAAGATCACTTGTATATGAGAGCTTCGGTACGGATTTAAGCTTTTCTTCGGAAACTTCTAGGGTGGCATCAATGCCTTTTTTCAGGCTTTCAACTCGCCCTTTGTCAATATCAAAGCCACGGGTTTCAAAATGTTTGCCAAAGGCGACGGCCAAAGGCAAACCGACATAACCCAAGCCAATGATTCCGATTTTAAAAGCGCTTTTGTCCAGCGTCATGCTTTTATCCTTTCCACATTGTTCATCCTATGGCTTTTTCCGATCTTCCGTCGTGTTTTGATCTATTTATTTTTGAATCGGGAACCCAGGAATTATCAACTTGTTCAAGAAAAATCTGAACGAATCTTGTAGAAAGAATCATACCAGGGAGTGGCATCTTCATCAAGTCAATAAAGAATATCCTCATCCCATTTTAGGAAGGAGAGACGACCCTTTTTTTTCTAAGCTTGACCCCCTATATAAGGATCATCTACTCTTAAATATTATGCGGATTCTTTGGAATAATTCGATCAAAACGACATTTTTTTAGGGTGCTGATGGGTTTTTTAGGGAAAATATTTTTTTTACTGCTGCTGCTCTTGGCCATTGGAGGCGGTGTTTTTTGGCAATTCAATCTCAAAGCCTCGGAGGGGCAAAACCACGAAGTCCGATACAAAGAATACCCTGTGACCCGGGGTGATTTTCGGATTGAGGTGAAAGCCAGCGGACTGGTTAAACCCATCAATCGCATCGAAATTAAGTCAAAAGCTTCTGGGGAAATTGTTGCCCTTCCGGTGGAAGAAGGACGACATGTTCGCAAGGGCGATCTTATTGCGCGATTGGATCAAAAAGACGAAAAATCTGCTGTAGCACTCGCAAAAGCAGATCTTGTGATTGCGAAAGCCGAACAAAAGCAGGCACAATTGATGTTCAAACGTCGTAAGGCCCTTTATGAGAAAAAAATCATCTCGGAAGAAGAACGAGATCAAACGTCTCTGCAATTGGCTGTTGCAAAAGGCAAGGTCATTCAGGCCCTTACCGCCTTGGGCCGTGCAAAGGATCGATTAAATGACTCCGTGGTCCGTGCGCCCGTTGACGGAATTATTCTGCAAAAGTATGTTGAAAAAGGTCAGATCATCGCATCAGGTGTGAGCAGTGTGAGTGGTGGCACGCCTATTGTGGACATCGCCGCCATGCATACGGTGTACATTGAGTCCGGCATTGATGAAATTGATATTGGAAAAGTAAAGATTGGGCAAATTGCACAGATCGTGGCAGAAGCCTATCCCAAACTGCATTTTTCAGGAAAGGTCATTCGTATCGCACCGGAAGCGAAAGTGGAACAAAATATGACGCTTTTTAATGTCATTATTGAGGTGAAAAACACCGACAACAAACTCAAGTCGGGGATGAATACGCAGATTCAAATCACAACCTTGGAAAAAAAGAATATTCTCCTTGCCCCCTTAATCGCATTCGAAAGTCCAAAATCAGAACCTTCCAAAAATGATGAGCGAATCGTTCAGCTAAAGGAGGGCGGACAATTTGTAACACGGACAGTCACGGTGGGTTTGTCCGATTTTAAAGAAGTAGAAATCCTCTCGGGTCTAAAAGAAAAGGATATCCTGGGTGTTGCGATGACTTCTCGTCTCAAAAAAGCCAATGAACGTCTTGAAAAACGGATTAAAAACAGCCGCAGTTTTGGGGGAGGCAAGAAAAAATAATGCACTTTCCACCTTTTTATATTCCTTCACAAACAAAACCAGACTCAAAATAATGGGTTTCAGTGAAAATATTCGTCTGGCTTTTCAAAGCCTCAGCGCCAATCCCCTGAGGTCTATTCTTATTCTTATTGGTATGGCCGTGGGCATTGCCGCCGTTTTGCATGTAGTGGTACTGGGCGAACTGACCCAAAAAAAAATCAATGACCGTTTAAAACAAATGGGTTCAAATGTGCTGCGTATTCGACCGGGGTTTTCTTGGCGGCATGGCATGCGCACGGGCGAAAAAAGGGTCAACCTAAGCTGGGCCGAAGCCGATGAAATCGCTGCTCAGTCAGAGGCCATAATACAAACCGTTCCGATTTATTCGGGCAGTGGCGATGTGTCCTTTCAAGATAAAAACTGGTCCACACAAATTACAGGGGTCACATCGGCTTACCGTGAGGTCAACAATGAGCATCCTGCCGAAGGCCGTTTTTTTACCCCGAAAGAGCTTTCGGAGCGGGAACGTGTGGCGATCCTGGGTACGACGGTTTACGAAAAACTCTTTGAGAATAAATCTGCCCTGGGCAAAACCATCTTTATTAAATCAAAACCTTTCCTTGTGATCGGGGTACTGGAGGCCAAGGGAGAAAGCTGGTCAAATCCTGACGATCAAGTCTTTGTCCCCATCACGACGGCGCAGGAACGGATCTTCGGGGTGGATCATCTTTCGTCCATTTTGGCGCAAATGCGCTCTGAAGCCGATTACGACGAAGCCCTTTTTGACATTGAAAGCATCCTGCGCCGAAACCATCGTTTGGGCAAAGAGGATGCAAATGATTTTCGTGTGCGTCGACAGGACTTTTTTTTGGCGACGATTCAGGCCACAAATCAGGAGCTTGCCCGATTTATTACGGTCATTGCCCTTGTTTCATTGCTTGTGGGGGGGATCGGAATTGCCAATGTCATGTTAATTTCAGTCACCGAACGCATTCGGGAGATTGGCATTCGACGGGCGATTGGGGCAAGAAAATTTCACATCCTTTTCCAATTTCTCACAGAATCCATGATGCTTGGTTTTTTTGGAGGGATTCTGGGTGTGGGTGGGGGCATCCTTTTCAATCATTTTTATATTGATGCGGGAGAAATATTGCCCTGGTCTTGGATTTATTACAGTTTTGGTATTTGTGCAGGCATTGGTGTGTTTGCAGGGATTTACCCCGCCTTTCGTGCGGCAAATATGAATGTGATTGATGCACTCAGACACGAATAGGGCCTCATCAATGCCTCCCTTAATTCAAATGCAGGATCTAGGCAAGACCTATCAAACGGGCGAGGTCTCAATCGAAGCCCTTTCTGGTATCAATTTGGACATTCAAAAAAATGAATATGTCGCGATCATGGGGCCTTCCGGTTCGGGAAAATCAACCCTGATGAATATCCTGGGCTGTCTCGACATGCCAAGCACCGGGCATTATTTTTTAGACAATGAAGACATTCTCAATTTAAGTGATAATCAACTTTCTGAAATTCGGAGCCGAAAAATCGGCTTTGTTTTTCAGGCTTTTAACCTCTTACCCCGTGTTTCCGCCTTGCAGAATATCGAACTCCCTTTAATTTATTTGGGCTTTTCACCCAAGGTGCGTCAACAAATGGCGTCCGAAGCCTTAGAGCGTGTGGGATTAGGGGAGCGAAAACAGCATAAACCCAACGAACTTTCGGGAGGGCAACGACAACGTATCGCCATCGCCCGTGCCCTGGTAACACAGCCTGATCTCATTTTAGCCGATGAGCCAACGGGCAACCTCGACAGCAAAACGGGTGAAGAAATTATGACCCTCATTCAAGCGCTGCATGACCAGGGAAACACCGTCATTATGGTGACACATGAGTCCTACATCGCAGCATATGCAGCGCGAATCATCCGGCTTAAAGATGGGAAAATTGAAAGTGACCTGCCCTCAAATACTGCGGCATCATAAACTCATTTTTTCTTGACCCTCTCAAGCACTTTGTTTAGAATCCTCTATCGTTATAAATCACGAAGTACGGCAAAGACTTAAACCCATTGACGGGAGGAGGCCGACAGGTATGCGACAATTGTTTTTTTTTGGTGTTCTGTTTTTTACCCTCAGCGTCCCTCAGTTCGGACTGGCTTCAGAAATGACACAGTTTCTTCGCATGCCTTCGACCCTGAGTGGACCCAGTGGCCTGCTTTTAACGCAGTCGATTGATACACTGCCACCCAAACAATATGGTGTGGGTATCGGTTTTTCAACGGAAAATAGCGATAAACCCAAATTCACCGAAACACAGGCCCTTTTCACAAGTATTATGGGTCTGCGCCCTAACCTAGAAGCATCCATGCAAATCCCCTATTTTACCAAAGCTCAAGTGGGTGAAGGGAAAAGTGAAAGTGGCGTGGGAGATGTGAATCTGTCCTTGAAATGGCGATTTATGGATGCCAGTCCAGACCTGAATTTTCCGGGTTTTGCACTCTCGGTTTCCGTTTTTTTGCCCACAGGGGATCCAGAAAAGGGGATCGGCACCGTTGATGCCTGGGGTTTAAAAGCCTTGATTGTCTCATCCGCAGAAGCGGAGATTTCCTTCCCACGTCGGACCATTTTAATGGGCTTTTATGCCAACGGTGGGATTTATATTCAGGACAGTGGAGACCCCACACAAGAGCGACATGGGATTATTGATCTTGGTATCTTAGTGCCACTAAATGAGACAAAGCGGGTTCAGTTGTTATTGGAAGCCAGTGCCCGTGTGCGACGAGAGGTCCCGGGTCGTGAAGCCGAATACGGCGCGGGGACTTTAGGGCTTCGTTACCTTCGGAAAAATCTGACCTTTACGGGTGGATTCCAGCACCGCGTCAATGATCTTGACAGCGATAACACAAGCCTTCTGCTTTTTAACGGAACTTATGGGTTCTAGTTGTCACACTTGACTCGACACTAATATTTCATTTGTGTAAGAAAATGTTCATCGACGCGCCAGTTCTTTTTCACCTTGACCCACAAAGTTAAAAAGACTTTTCCTGCGAATATTTTTTCTAATTCTAATCGGGCATTTTGTCCGATTTCTTTTAAAACACAGCCTTTTTTCCCGATGAGAATGCCTTTTTGTGAGTCTCGTTCTACATAAATTGTGGCCTCAATTATTGAGAGATTCTTTTTTGTATCTTCTTTAAATCCCTCAATATCGACTGCAATCGCATAGGGGACTTCATCGCGTGTTTTGAGGATGGCTTTTTCTCGAATAATTTCCGAGGCCAAAAACCGCATGGGTTGATCGGTTGCAATATCGTCCGGAAAAAAGGGCGTTCCCTCAGAGGTGAAGGTTTTAGTCACCTCTACCAGTCGATCCACATTTTTTCCTGTCAATGCCGAGATGGGAATCACATCCGTAAAAATCCCTGTTTCGTGATAGGCCTGAAGCACGGGGATAATCTTATCCTGCGATACTGTATCTATTTTATTGACGACCAAAATGACAGGGGTTTTTAAATTTCTTAAATGATCGGTGATTAAGGCGTCTTCGACACCAAAGCTGATATCCGGTGGCACCAGAAAAAGCACCAAATCGATTTCAGCCAGTGTCGCCAGGGCCGTTTGCACCATGCGTTTATTGAGTCCACGTCGTCCCTGATGAATACCGGGGGTATCCAAAAAAACAATTTGTGTATTGGGGTCGTTATAAATACCTAAGATGCGATTGCGTGTTGTCTGCGGTTTGTCGGTCACAATTGAAATTTTTTCACCCAGAATCTGGTTCATCAGGGTTGATTTTCCGACATTGGGACGACCAATGATGGTCACAAACCCGGAACGAAATATTGATTTTTCAGTTGAAATATCGGTCTCTCCTTTGTTAACGCTCAATAAAGTTGGTTTTTACAGTCAGAATATAATTTAGGAGAAATAAATGAGGGCGCGACGGCGCTTCTAATGTTTAAGATCCTTCCGTTTCAAAAAATTCGTAGATCAATTCTCCCGGTTTTACAAGCCCCAAACGTTCACGTGCAAGTGCTTCGATGCTTGCGTCATCGTGTTTAAGGGCCTCAATCCGGTTTGCAAGTTGTTTGTTTGCAAGCTCCAGGGAGACCACTTCTGCTTGAACCTTTTCATAGACCGTGTGAATTTTGCTCGCATTCACTTGTCCCATTTCCCCAAAGAAAAAAGAGAGCAGTAGATAGACGTTAATGAAAACCCCAATCAAGATAAAAGCGTTCCATCTGTTTTTTTGGGTGTCATCCTTAGATTTTAATCGACGCTTGTTCATTAGACCCTTTGTTTTAAAAGGAAAAAGTGAGCATGCTCTCGCTATTGTAATACCATAAATGTTCGTTCTGCGCCACTGAAATTGGGCTTTGCTGTCCCCCTGCCATTTGATTTACAGCTTAAAAGTACCTCTTGTCTGAGGATGCTCTTTTTCACCTTGATAAAGGGCTTAAAAAGAGAAGCCCCCCCCAAAAGAGGGGATTGACCGGAAAATGTCAGTGTGTTAGAAATTTAAATACCCTTCTACAATATACTAATGAGAGATTGAGCATTCGTATTTCTCACATTTGTCTGAGTTGTTTCAAAGATTGATTTTCGGCAGTGATGTGAGGTTTTTTAGGTGAAGCTTCCATTGGATTGTTCGTTGATTAAAAGTCCTTTAATTTTAGGCAGAAACATTTCAAAACCATCTAAAAAAATTAAAAGGAGCCATCAAAAGGCTTTGACGGCTACTTCAAAACAAATGAATTTGAAGTAGCCGTCAAACAGAGCATATTTCTAATAAAAATGAACAAAAAAAAGAATACGAGGGCTATAGATGGCGTTTTCCTACAGCCGCGTTAGCCGGTGTCTTTGGAGATCCCAAGAGGAGGAGAAATTTAGATGAAAAGAGCAGCGTTGGTTGTAAGGTTAATAATTGTATTTTTTGTCATCACAACCATTACATCCTGTGGCAGCAGTGAAAGCGGGGACAGTGGTGGTTCAAATGGATTGGTTTTATTGGATGATAATTTTGATGGAGAAAATTCTGGTGTCGCTGCCGGAAATTATGTCGATTTTTCTAACTGGGATGTATCAGATGGAACTGTGGATCTCATTGGGAATGGGGTCCACGATTTAATTCCTGGAAATGGATTATATGTTGACATTGATGGAAGTACGTTCGATGCTGGGAAAATGACGACGAAGACATCATTTACGCTAGTCCCAGGATTTACATATGAACTCCAATTTGATTTGGCAGGTAATCAACGGAACAGTTCCGTAGAAGAAATTAATGTGCAAGTGGGTATGGGGGTGGTATTTTCGGAAGCTTTCTCTCTAAATCAAAGTGACCCATTTACCACGTTTACTCGTCAGTTAGAAGTTACCATGGAAACAACCACTGTCATTAGTTTTGAAGGCCTTGGGGGTGATAATATTGGGATCCTTTTGGATAACATCAAACTAACCCGTCTTTGATAAAGATCATTTTTAGTCGTAATCGGGCCAAAATAGCTGAAAATTGTCCGAAAGAAACACGCTTTAAAATCAATGAGTTATCAATGTGTTTCTTGAGAGATTGAGAAAGCAAAGCGAGCCACAATCTAAACTGGTTGTTGTACAAGACCGGTTGGTGAAGTGGCAGTCGGAGCATAAGAAAACACCTTAAGACTGAGCGCTTATTAGTGTAATCTCTGAGAAGCCGAGCGGCCAGAAGAAGGCATTTTCAGAGTCCATACAAAGCCCGGAGGAGCAATCAGAAGGCTTTGACGACGAGTTCAAAACAAATGAGGACAAATAGGGTCAAGTCTTTAAAATTGACGCTTATCTCTTCAGGTACTTTTATTCACATGGCTATGAGCAGGAGGAGGTGGCGGATCATCTCAACCTTCATTATTCAACAATAAGTCGACTGCTTAATGAGAAGAGAAAAATGGCAAATTTAAAGACTTGACCCTGTTTTTTGGTAATAAATTTGAATCTCTTGTGAGAGACCGAAAAGGTCAACACAGCATCAGAATAAACGAGCAATATCGTATATGTTTTGAATGGAAAGAATCTGGACCCGAAAAAATCGAGATTGTTGACTATCATTGAAATGATAAATTGGAGGAGGTAGAAGATGGTTCGTATACCCACACATCGTGAGCCAACTCATCCTGGTGAGATGCTTCTTGAGGAATTTTTAATCCCCATGGGAATAACCCAAATGGAGTTATCAAAAAAGATTTATGTCCCCTACCAAAGGATTAACGAAATTGTAAACAAGCGACGTGGAATGACACCGAGTACAGCATTAAGACTTTCGAAGTTTTTTGGCGTTTCAGAAGATTTTTGGATGAGTCTTCAGCTTCGTTGGGATTTGTATAAAGCTAAGCGTATTGAGGCCAATGAGATAAAAACGATCAGACGATTTCGTGCTCAGGCGCCTGTCGTTCATCAATAAAAAAATGATCCGAAAAATAGACAGCAAAGCAGGACGGGCCATTTACCCTTACGCATGGGCCTCATCGAACCCGTCTTTGCAAACATCCAAAGCACGCTTCGCCTGGATTATTTCAGTTGGGGTCCAAGGTGATGACACTGTGTGCGTGGAGGTCGCGCAAGTCGGCGGATTTGCAGCGGCGTACTCGCCGGCCGCTTCGCTCGCATGTTTGGATAGAACGATGTGATCGTCAGGCAGGTGGAACATGGTAGAAATGCGCTCGATTGGAATCTGCCTAACTCCCGAACTTGGAACTGATGACATGCTTTTGCAAGTTCGCATCGTTCCAGATGGTCGGAAGGGCAGGTGCAGAGAGAGACATGCGTCAGTGAGCTGCCTTTGGCCCAAACCCGGCACTGAAGGCCGACGAATTGGCTTTAGAAAATGAAGGTTTTGTCAATATATCCCCATGAGAAAAGGCTTTTTGTATCTGGTAGATCTGTAAAGCCGAGCCTGTAAAATAAATTGTGTAACTGTTCATAGAGTACTACTCTAAAAACCTAATAACCAAGGACATCTTTGCCACTTAGAACCCACGAAATGAAGCCAATAGGCACACATCTATGTTATGCTGCTCTTCATGAAACCCATCAATTGGAATGCCGAAAAAAATCAACAGCTTATAGAGGGGCTAGGGATTTCCTTTGAGGATGTGGTTTTTTATTTACAGCAAGGCGTCTTGATAGACGATATCAAACATCCGAATGAGGAAAAATATCCCAATCAGCGAATCTTCCTAATTGATATAGAAGGTTATATCCATTTGGTGCCATACGTAGAAAATACAAAGGAAATATTTTTAAAGACCGTGATCCCGAGCAGGAAAGCAACGAAGCAGTATCTTGGAGATAAGTTATGAGCAAGCCTAAACTCAACAAAGAGGAAAAAGAAATCCTCAAAGGTTTTGAAGCCGATGAGTTTGAATCAGTACTGACGAGTAAACGTAAAAAGTATATTCAAGCGGTCGCTGAAGAGACGTTTAAAAAAGACAAAAGAATTAACATCAGGATTTCAAGCCGTGATTTATGTTCTCTTCAGAGAAGGGCCCTAGAGGAAGGGATACCCTATCAGACGCTGGTTTCAAGTGTTTTGCATAAGTATGTTTCCGGTGGTTTGCGAGATATCGTAGCTAACAAAAAAATGCAGCCGCCGCGAAAAGCGCGCGGCTGATTCGTATTGTTTGGAGAGAAAGAAAGAAGAAAACAACAAGAACATCAAGAGGAGCAATCAGAAGGTTTTGACGACGACTTCAAGGCAAATAAATTTGAAGTCGTCGAACAGAGCATATTCCCAATAAAAATGAACAAGACAAAGAATACAGGGCTATAGATTGAGTTTTCCTAGAGCCTTGGTGAGCCTTCTTGAAAATTTATGCATGTTTCCGTAGAATCGTATGCATAAACTATGGAGATAGATATGAGAACAACTCTAGACTTACCTGAGAACTTGCTCAATGAGGCGATGAAGGTTACACACACCAACACGAAGACCGCTGTTATTGTAAAAGCCTTGGAAGAATTGGTAAGAAAATCAAAAATCTCTGATGTAAAGAAGTACAGAGGAAAAATTGATCTAGATATTGATCTTAATGAAATCAGAGATCGCCATTGATGGATGTTTTGGTTGACACATCAATATGGATTGATTATTTCAAGGGTGGCGGTAACTCCAAAGACCTCGATTTTTTAATAGACGAAAATATGATTGTTACTAACGAAATTATTCTTGCAGAACTAATCCCTTACCTGAAGATTAAAAGACAAAGCAAAGTGATTAAATTACTTCACGAAGTCAAGCTGATCCAGTTGACAGTTCGCTGGGATGAAATAATTGAGTTTCAAGTGAAATGTTTAAAAGGTGGGGCAAATGGACTTGGTCTTCCAGATTTAATCATTGCTCAAAATGCCAAGCAAAATAGTTGCAAACTTTATTCGCTTGATAAGCATTTCCGCTCACTAAATCAAGTGTTGAAAGTTAAACTCTATGCGTAAAAAGGCTAACCAATAAGCTTAGATTATGAGAGCGCAGCGAGCCACAATCTAAGCTTATTGGTTATGACAGGCCTGACCCTATCATTTAGCCCGAATTAGGCTTGTACGAGCAATCCGTGAATCGTATCAGAAAGCCTTGCAAATTCGGTGAGTGTAAAGGTCTCGCCACGTCGGGCAGAATCATATTGCATTTTTGCTAATGCGGCTTTAATCATGACTTCAGAAAAACCTGCACACACCAAAGCATTCAAGACTTGTTTTCTGCGATAGAGAAAAGCCCCCTTCACAACCTTTAAAAAAAGTGTTTTATCCTCTACTGCAATACGCGGTTTTTGAAGCGGTGTGATTGAAATCACCGCAGAGCTGACCTTGGGTTTGGGTTGAAAGCAGTGGGGTGAGACCTTAAATAGAATTTTCACATCGGCAAAAAATTGTAGAATCACCGAAAGTGCGCCGTAGGATTTTGTCCCGGGAGATGCGGTAATGCGTTCCGCCACTTCTTTTTGAAGCATCAAGACCATCTGTCTCACCCGTGCCTTTTCTTCCAGCAGACGAAAAAGCAAAGGGGTCGAGATATTATAAGGCAGATTGGCGATCACCTTATAGGGGGCGGGGATATTCTGATAATCGTAGCGTAGCGCATCTTTGTGAAGGAGCGTGAGCTTTTCCTCAAAACCAACACATTTAGATTGAACCCATTGAATCAAGTCGGCATCAATTTCAATCGCTGTGACCCGTGCACCCCGCGCCAAAAGGCCTTCAGTCATAATCCCTTTTCCGGGGCCGATTTCAAGAACCGATTCTCCCGGCTCGAGCGATGCACAGTCTAATATTTTGTTGACAATATTAGGATCCGTCAGAAAATTCTGTCCCCATTTTTTTTTGGCGCGGATTTGTTTCTCCGGTGCGGTGTCCTGCAAATGGGTTTTCATTTGCGGGAATCGGGAAAACGATGTCCCACCATTTCAGCGGCACAGCGCAGCGCCTCCTTCAGACTGCCCGGATCAGCGATGCCTTGGCCCGCAATGTCAAAGGCCGTGCCGTGATCCACCGACGTCCGAATAAAAGGTAGCCCGGCGGTGATATTGACCGCGTCGCCAAAAGCAAGCAGCTTGATGGGAATCAAGGCCTGATCGTGATACAGCGCAACGGCGGCGTCAAATTGGCCTTGATGGAGTTTGTAAAAAAGCGTGTCCGCAGGATAAGGGCCGCTGACATTTAAACCTGCCGCTTGTGCCTTTTCGACCGCGGGCCTCACGATGGATTTTTCTTCCTGTCCAAAAATTCCGCGCTCACCCGCATGGGGATTGAGTCCTGCTACCGCAATTTTGGGATGCACCCGGCCAAAATCCAATTTCAACACCTTATCTGTCAGTCGGATGATTCTGAACAGATCGTCCGTATTGAGTTGAGCAATCGCATCCGCCAGGGGCAGATGAATGGACGCCAGCATGATTTTCATGCCACGACCCGCCATCATCATTCCAAAATCATGGGTATTCGCCGCTTTCGCAAAAAACTCCGTGTGACCGGGAAAATCAAAACCGATGCCCTTCATGGCTTCTTTGTTAATTGGGGCCGTAACAATGGCATCAATTTCGCCCCGCAAGGCCAGTTTGGCTGCAATTTCGATGGATTTTAAAGCCGTATCGGCTGCCCTAGCACTCAAGACCCCTGGCTGAAAACGTGGCACCTCTCTTCTGGATTCATCCTCCCCAAGATGCAAAATATTGCAGTGATCGTGCTGAAAAATGGCTTCAGACACTTTTTGAATGGGAATCACTTCTTGCTGTGGGGCAAAACGTGTGGCATGTGCACGCATCACTTCCAGATCCCCAATCACAATAATATTACAGACCTCATGCAAGGCCATACCACACAAAGCCTTGGCGATGACTTCAGGGCCAATTCCAGCGGGATCGCCCATCGTCACCGCAATACAGGGTTTTTGTCGGGCCGATTTTTTATTTGCATGTTCAGTCATTTTTAAGTCCTGGGATATGGGGTTCAAGATGAACGATGACCTCCGCCACCTCTGAAAAGCACTGCATGATTTTTCCCTCGACTTCATGGGCGACTTCATGCGCCGCCTCAATCGACATTTGTGGTCGAACGTGAATATGCAGATCCACATTCACATGATTCATACTGCCCCGTGTGCGCACGGCATGACAGGCCTCGACCGCTGGCATTTGTATCACCAGGGCGATAATCTTCTTTGCATCAATACGTGAAACATCGGTCAGAACCCTTGAACTTTCCAGTAAAATTCCCCAACCCACTTTTCCGATAATACCCGCAATAAGCACGGCAATCAGGGGATCAAGTGCCGCATAGCCTATTTTTCCGGCGACCAGACTGGCAATGACCGAAAGCGAGACATAAATATCACTTTTTGTATGGGCGGAATCTGCAATTAAAATCTCGCTACGCAGCCGCTCTCCTTCCCGTCGCTCCCAACGTGTGATAAAAAGATTCATTGCGAGCGTGATGATCATAATCACAAAGCTGGTCGTGCTCACCACAACCACGACACCATCTTGTAGGCGATCATAGCTCGATTTCAAGACACTGTAACATGCAAAAAAAAGAAATACCGAGATACAAAAGGCAGCAAAAGTCTCAAATTTTTGATGACCGTAAGGATGTTCTTCATCCGGTGGATGTGTGGCGAACCACAGACCGATGAGCCCGGTGATATTGGACGCCCCATCCAAAAAAGAGTGGATGCCATCGGCCTGCATACTGATTGAATGGCTATAATACCCCCAGAGTGATTTTGCCAAGGCCGCTGCAAAATTCAAAAAGAGAATGACAAATAATATCTTTTTGACCTGGGCAAGGTTTGAATCCCATCCGGCACGTTTTGCGTTAATCGGCTCGACTCCTTTCCCTAATTCTAATGTCTTGAAAAATGTACATAAAAATCACAAAATATTATCATTCTTCAAGGGCAAAGCGAAAGCGGCGTCTCACTCAAAAATATCGACCACGGGCTGGATATGCATTATTCACACGATCACGTGAAAAAATTGATGGCATTTATTAGAGAAATCCATGCGGTCTCGCCCTGGCAGGATTCGGTACGTTTTTTTAAGGCTTTACATCAGCTGACGCCCTTTGGCAATGCCGCGGCCTTTATGAAAATTGATCCCGAAACGTCAAAGATTTCGCCCTCCTCCTGCACACTCTGGGATGAAGATGCGGCCGTTTTGCGTGAACACAACGTAAAGAAATGGCGCAAGCCCTAGGGCTTTCAATTGATACAGTTAAGGAATATCTGGGCACAGCCTATCGGAAAGCCGAAGTCGACGGAAAGGCTACCTTGACAGCAAAAGTCCTTTCAAAAATCTCGCTTTCAGGCAAAACTTAAATTATTCATTGAGGTAGAAACTGAGAATTTGGGCCTCAAAAAAACAATTCATGACTTGATCAGAGCTTCCTTTAAGGTAAAGCCCACGAAGAGCCGTCTCCTTCAGGCATTATCAGCAAGCGTCTCTTGCAGAATCTTATTCAGTGCTTCTTTATCATAGGTCATCGTCGCACAAACGGCTTTCATCCTGGGCGAAAGACGACGATAGCCCCAAATGGCACGCCGTAAGGTCTCATCATATCCTTCTCTTTGAAAATACAAAGGCATGTTGACTTCAAAATACGAAATGCTATCGGCGTCTTTCAGTAAATCGGCTCGTGGGTCACCGCCCACTTCATGCGACACTACAAGGCGACAGGCCTCATCAATGATCGATTGCTCCAAATGACACTCATCTAAAATTTCCTTTAAAATCTTCGCGCCGTTTTTGGCATGAGCCGCTTTAAACAGATCATAGTCCCTAAAATCAGAACGATGGACTTTTGTGGTTTCATTTGCGCGGTCAATATCATGAGCCAGCGCGGCAAGTTGCAGAGCCTCATCTGCCTCAGTCGCCAGTTTCAATAACCACTGAAGTGTATTGTCGGCATGCACAGGATCTTCCGGGACGGTCGATTTTGAAATAATCGCCCGTATCTTTTCTTTTGCGTTGCCTACGGGACCGGCGCGATCACTCTCAGGATTCACGGCAAATCATCATCCGGTGGATGGTTTCCGCATTCATCCAAATGGCAATCAGGATTAAAACGGGATAAGGCTGATTCAAAATGGCTCCCAGAAAGATCATAAAGACCCTGAGATCACGTCCGACCCTGATCCCTTTGTTGATGCGTTCTTTCATGAGACCGTCGTACTTATCGGCCGTATAACTCAGCATGAAGGAGCCGATGATGGCGAGGAAACCAATGAATAAAACAAGTGGCGCAAGTTCTTTACTGTAAACATACCAGGTGAGGCCAAAGAGTAAAAAGGCATCCGCATAGCGATCCAATACCGCATCAAACCATCCACCATAATCGGATGATAGATATTTCAGACGTGCCACTTCGCCGTCTGAGCCGTCGATAATCGACGCAAATTGGGCAGTGATACCGCCCAAGGCAAGAAACCAATAGTTCCCCAGCGCAAACAAACCTGCGGCAAAGATGGAAAAGATGAAGGAGACAAAAGAAATCTGGTTTGGGGTGATATTATAATGGACCAAATGTTTAGAGATGCGGGTTGAAATCGGGCGATTCAGATAACGGGCCACCGGGCCGTCGTTGTTTTTTCCCTGCAATGTAGTGAGCAAGGCTTTTTCCGCTTTTTGGTAGGCCTTTTCATCATCGACATCAATCCAGAAGCCACGTGCCGGAACTGATAAGGCCCGCCCTTCTTTCGCTAGAATCCGCATTGCGCCAGAGAGCGAGCTATCATCATGAAGTCTGTGAGAATCCTCCAGGGCATCGAACATTGCCGGTGTACAATAAAAAAGACCGGTGTCAAAACCGTTAAAGTCGGTGATCCTTTTCCCGATGTTGAGGATGTGACCGTCCTTGCATTGAACCTTGGTGACATCCTCCATATCGATCAGGGGATTGTCCATATCGGAGTCAACGAGCAAGAGCACCTCGCCGTCTTTTGGTTCCTTTTTTTGTAATGACTGGATGAGCATAGGATCAACAAGATGATCCGCCATCATGAGCAGAAAGGGCTCCTTAAGGGCCTCTCTTGCCTTGAGTACCGAAACACCGTTTTCTTGTTGCCAGTCCTCATTATGAATGATGTTGATGGCAATCTTCAGACGCAAGGCCAGTGGGCCTAAAAATCGAGCAAGTTTCTCTCCCTCAAATCCGGTCACTACATAAAAGTCGTCTGCGCCGCCTGTAATGGCGGCGCGGATAACACGTTCAATCAAGCAAATGCCGAGAAGCGGAACCAGGGGCTTGCTATTGCCTCTGGACCTAAGCCGCATTCCCTGCCCGGCGGCAATGATCAAACACTTCACTTACTTTCCCCCTGCAATAAACGCCTCAGTCATCTTGTGCGCTTCGTCGTCAGTGAATTGCGTGGGTGGATGTTTGCAGAAATAGGCGGAAGGGGCTGTTAAAACACCACCTTCTTTACGATCAAGTGCGAGTTTTGCACAGCGAATGGAATCAATGGCCACACCCGCCGAATTGGGTGAGTCTTCGACGGAAAGACGCATTTCAATATTCATGGGCACATCGCCAAAGAGTTTTCCTTCCATCCGGATGAAGCAGACCTTGTTGTCATTTTGCCACGGAACATAGTCACTCGGGCCGACATGGATGTTATCACGCTCAAGTCGCTTGGCCATCACCGCTTGTACGGCTTCTGTCTTGGACTCTTTCTTGGAGGCGAGGCGCTTATGATCCAGCATATTCAAAAAGTCGGTATTACCGCCTGTATTGAGTTGATAGGTTCTCTCCAACTTGACCCCCCGTTTTTTGAAGAGATCGGTCAAGGTGCGATGTGTAATGGTTGCGCCCAGTTGTGCCTTGATATCATCACCGATAATCGGAAGGTTTTTTTCTTTAAAGCGTTTGGCCCAGAGTGAATCGCTGGCAATAAAAACCGGGATATTATTCACAAAGGCGACATTGGCTTCCAGTGCGAGATTGGCATAAAAGCGGGTGGCTTCTTCAGAGCCGACAGGAAGATAGTTCATCAGGATGTCCGTGCCTGTTTCCTTGAGCACATTTACAATTTCTTCTCCACTTGCTTCTGCGGCATCAGACACGACAAAGGTCCGTTTCGAATCGTAATCCTTCATGTGGCCTGCAACCCCGTCAAGTATCTTGCCCATGCGAACGGTGACACCCGCTTTCGGAAGGTCGGGACAGAAAATGGTTGTACAGTTCGGGGCGGCAAAAACCGCCTCATGCACATCAACACCAACTTTGCGTTTGTCCACATCGAAGGCCGCGACGACTTCGATGTCGCCCGGTTTGTAGCCACCAATTTCCCAATGCATCAGTCCGATTGATTCTTCTGCGCTTTTATCCTGGTAGTAGTGTATGCCTTGTATTAGGGAGCTCGCACAGTTTCCAACTCCGATAATGGCAATCTTGATCTTTTTCATAAATTCACTTTTTTCCTCTCTTGGTTCTCGATGAAACTGTTTTTCTTGTATCTCCATGTTCCATACGATCTGGTGGGATCATCACAGTAACACCATTTTTAAGATAAATCTGTTTCTATAGGGGTTTCGATGAGAAGGAGTTGTGGTCTTTTTGGGGTCACTCGCACAGCCTATCGTTATTTGGCAAAGCCAAAAGAAGACTTGACGATTCAGGCGTATTTGTCTCAGCTGGCGAGAGATCACATCCGATGGGGATTTAAAATGACCAAAACCTCTACTTATGATTGGTCCTAATTAGGGGCGCTTTGCGGTGTGCTTCTAGCGTTTAGGGAACTTCTTTTGTATCGTGTCGCAAATTGGAGCTACGCATCCTTTTATCTGGAAATCAATAATTTTCAGCGTTTTGAATCTTAAGACTTCTTATAGTTGACATCAACGTAGAGTTGAGTTTTCGAAAAGGTGGTAAAGTTACAGTCTCTAAAGGAGGATTTGAGCACCTCATATTTTCCAAAATTTAAGTCGATATCCCGGAAGCTTATCAAAATGATAAGCTTCCGGGTGATTTATGTGTCTGAAGTGCTTCCTTCAAGTATTTTTGGAGAGATATTTCAGGGCCTATCTTATTTAATCCTTTAAAAAACAAATATTTATAGTCATTTTAGATGCCGATTTTTTTTGGCATCTAAAATGCATTTTACTCAAATTGTCGCAGCTTTCTATCTTTGCTTGCATTTCATGATGTGGCACGGTCTGTGACGAAGCGATTGCCGGATTAAAAGGTCTTTCCCCTCTGAGTGGAAGACCGGAAACAACATTCAATTCCATAACAATAAGCGCAAATACGGGTGGGGATGTCCTGTTTTCCCTCGTGCTTGGGATTAAAAATATCCGTAAATTGGGGTTCTTATGTCATCGTTCAATCATAAAATGATTCTTTTGGCCGACTGGAAGCCTGAAAGACGTCGGCGTATTATAAAAAATCTACATCCCGGATTTAAGCTTGAAATGGCCGAAAGTCCGGAGAAAGTCATCGCGACCGTACAGCGAAATTTACCGAGTATTCTTATTTTTCCGCTACGCTGGCGTCCTTCCGAGGCGATTTCACCTTTGGCGCGATGCGCAGGTTTAAAAATTATGAATCGTATGGCGGACTTAAAGCTTCATTCTGGAGTGATCCTTTTTGATTCTGCAGTGAAGGCATTGTCTTTGTCTGATTATTGTCTGCCTTTCCAAAAAGGTGCTGCTGCATTTTGGGATGAAAATGATCCTGATTTTGCGGAAAATTTAAAAGAAGTCACCGGGGCGCATTTCATGCGTCATCCCCATTCTTCGGGTATTTCAGTCAATATGGGGTCGCAATCCTTGAAACTTGAGGGAGACAGCCTGGCAATGCAAGATGTCCGGGGCTTTATCAAAAAGGCTGCGGTCGTCAGTGATTGTCCTGTTTTAATTACCGGGGCATCCGGTACAGGAAAGGAGCTTGTCGCACGTGCCATTCATCAATTGGATCCCAAACGAAAGAACAAACCCTTCATTGCGCTTAATTGCAGTGCCATTACTCCGAGTTTGGCTGAAAGTCTCTTTTTTGGGCATAGACGAGGTGCCTTTACGGGGGCGACGATCGAGCAGTCCGGCTATTTTCGCGCTGCGCAGGGCGGGACTCTTTTTCTTGATGAAATAAGTGAACTTGATTTAGCACTCCAGCCAAAAATTTTACGTGTCCTTCAGGAGCGAAAAATTGTCCCGGTGGGGGAAGAAAAGGAGCAGGAAATCGATATTCGCATCATTGCCGCAAGTAATAAAGATCTGCCAGAGCAAGTTGCGCAAGGTGCTTTTCGTGTCGATCTTTATCATCGTCTTGATGTGCTTTCGCTCAGAGTGCCTGCATTAAAAGACCGGAAAGAAGATATTGGTCTTTTGTTGTGGGCCTTTGTGAAAAAACATGCCGCGTGTTACCCCCATGTGATTGAAGGCATTCACCCTCGTGTGATTGAACTCCTGCAAACACTTGAATTTGAGGGCAATGTGAGAGAGCTGGAGAATATTGCCCGTAAGATTCTTTTTCAGAAAACCGTTGGCGATATGATCGAGATGGCCGATTTGCCGTATTCCATTTTGAAGCGCTCTGCCCAACACAAAAAATCTGAAAGTGAATTTGCGTTTAAGGAATTTTTGTTTGATCGCTTTAAAGAAGGGGCTTCTCTTTCTCAAGTGATGACCGAGTGCGAAAAGGTTCTCTTAAAAGAAGTGCTTTTCGAAACGGGAAGAAATCGAAATGAAATCGCGGAACAACTAAAAATTACACCGCGAACCCTCTTAAACAAAGTACGAAGTTACGACCTTTAGTGATGAGGTTTTATTTACATTAAAAACCGGAAAATTTTTTCCGCTGTGTGGAAGCAATTTTCCGACAGCGGTTTTTTCATTTAAAATCAACACACCTTGGGTTTGAAATCGTAAAAAACACCTCATTCTTCTGGGATAGATCGGAAAACTTTTTCCTCTTTCAGCGCTCTTCCTGAATTTCTCTATTACGGCATAAACCAGCATAAGTAATTGAAATTAAACATATTTAATCCTATCCATCTCATCATGTTTTACTGGCACTGAATTTGTATTAGTGATGAGGCATCTCAGGAAGTCGATATGAGGCTGTTCATCTTGAAGAACGTTGTGTCATTGAGACCCGTTTTAAAAGTGCGACAAAATTTTCCTTATAAAGCACTTTCTGAGAAATCCGGCCAGCGCACTGAGGTGAGCGGCTGTCTGCCGGATTTGAGATAAAGCCCACCTCGAAAGGAGTTTTTTATGGCAAAAACACAAAGAAAAAAGCTGGATGACATCCCTAAAGTGGTCGGCACTTCACTCGGTGCTTCAGGACCCGATGTTGAGCGTCTTCAGAAATATTTGGGACGGTTCGGATATTTTGACAATGGCGTGCATGAAAAATTCGGCATGCGCCCATCTGGTGCGCTTGCAACACCAGCAAGTTCTGGAGAATTTTGCGACCACACACAAAAGGCCTTGAAGAAGTTTCAGACGTTTAGCGGACTTTCAGTCACGGGAGTTCTGGATCAGGACACGATTGCCCTGATGTCTAAAAAACGCTGCGGACATCTGGATGTCGGTGCGTTTGTTGCGCAGGGCAACAAATGGGATATGAACAATCTGCGTTATGGGTTTGTGAATTTCACAGGAGATTTGTCCCAGACAGCAATCCGAAATGCCATCAGTACGGCAATCAATTATTGGGCGGCAGTGACGCCGCTCAGTTTTAGTGAAGTGCCAAATAACCAAAACCCAGAAATCCGCATCCTTTTTGGTAGTGGAAATCACGGAGACGGATTCCCTTTCGACGGCGGTGGCGGAGTACTCGCACACGCATTTTACCCGCCGCCAAACGGCGGTGATATTGCTGGGGACGCGCATTTTGACGATGCTGAAAACTGGTCTGTCAATCTTCCTCCGTCGGGAATCGATCTTTATACCGTGGCCGCGCATGAATTTGGTCATGCGCTCGGATTGGCGCATTCCTCAGTCAATGATGCCTTGATGTTTGCATTCTACGGCGGGCCACATCGGTTTCTGCATCAGGATGATATTGATGGCATTCAGTCGATTTACGGGGCGCAACAGTGGCATGCAAATAAGCTGCTGCTTCGTACGTTTGCCACCTACCATTCGAAAAATGCCTGGGCTTTTGTTCAGGATGTTGGATGGCGGAAGATTCGGCCTCAGAATCCCAATGGTGCCACCAATTTGTTTTATGCTGCCTGTGAGGCGAGGGCCAATGGCATGACCACGACGGTGGAAACAACCAAGCAGGAAATTCTTCAACTTTATGTATAAAGGAGATAAAAAATCATGGCAAACCATGCAAACAAATCCATTTCTAGAATTTTTTGTACCTTCCATGCGCAAAACTGCTGGGCCTATTTATCGGGTGTCGGTTGGAGGAAGGTTCAAACAGGTAACGCAGACGGTGCGACCAATTGTCATATTGCCCTGACAGCTGCGCGGGCAAATGGTAAAACCGTAACGGCCATCACCGATGCCGGGGATACCCGGATCGAACAAGTTTATTTATAAGGGAGGTGTGTGATGCGTCCTGATATGGCCATTGGTTTGGGAGAATTTTCCGAGGCACCTGCTCCGCTGGGGCTTTCTGATCTTGCGGCTTCAGGCTCGGTTGCGGGAGAAACGCCTGCCCCTGTGTTACTTGATGCACTTGATGGGGGAGACACCTCAGGCACGCCTTCGCCCATAGGTGAAGGGTTTTTAGAAGGCTTGGAGTCAGGTTCTGAGGCCCCGGCCCCTCAGTTTTTCGAGGCTGCTCCGATGTCGGCAGGCCCTTTGTCGGAACCGCCGACACCGAAGCAGCAAATGAGAGAGACGGCTTCTGTCTTGTTTGTGGATGAAAACCAGATGCCAAGTCCTGAGCCCATAGAAAACAGGGGTGAAGTCGGCGCGGTTTCAGAGTTTGAGTCCATGCAAGCTGCCCCGGAACCATTGTCGATCGATCATTTGTCTTCCATGAAGTGATTGTTTTTTCAAGACTTGCGCGCCCTGGTTTCTTCGTATTTTTAAGGAATCAGGGCGCCATACAAAACAGGATGAGTTAATCATGAAATCCTTACCTGAAATCATTGCTCCACTTCAGAGCGCCCTGCTTCGCGCTGTGCTCACGCAAGCCCCTCTCCCCGGCACGGACGGCGTGATGTTCTTTGCTGATATGCACTATATCCTTGACGCAGAGGAGGTCATCCTCTTACAGGAAAACCTTAGATTGTCTGCCATCCCCGACTTAAATATTCTGATTCTCGCGTCCGAAGAGATTGAGCGACGTAGCTATGAGAAGGCGCCTTTGCCTTACATGTGTTTTCATGTTCCCGAATTCTGTGAGGGCCGACTGATTGTCACGCTTGAAGTCCGTTTGGCTTTTGGCAATTTAGAGGCCTTGAGCCTCGGTGTTGTTATCGCCGAATTGTTAAAACAGACGGATGGGACGTGGAAGGCCCTTGAAATGCCAAAAGTCATTGAACACTAAGTTGATATGAACCCTAATGGAGAATAAAACATGAAAACGATAGGTCTCAGTTTCGTCATAAAGTTTGTGCTCTTTGCTCTACTTAGCACTGTCTCCGTAGTAAATGCTGCATCTGACCGTTACACCTTTAGTCCCATGCCAGACGATCCCTGCCGACGCAAAGTGGTTCCGCTCTTTAAATGGCAAGCAGAAATTGATCGCATCACTGTTTCGGGAGGCGGAGTAGACATTTATCGTATCCCAGGCATCCCCTCACCCATACCACTAAAGGAGGCCAGGCCGCTTGTTCTCATCATTAACGGCAATGGTTTTGGGCTCCACGACTATGATCTGCTCGCAACGCACCTGGCCTCCATCGGATTTCTGGTTGCGGTCGCACAACGTCCAAGCCCGGGTGATCCGGTACTCTTCATTCTAGACACGATCGAAGCCGTGCTCGACTACACCGATCAGATTGAATCTACCCGAGTCGCCCTGATTGGCCACAGCTACGGTGGAGAGATGGCAGTCAAAGCGACGGTGCTCAACAAAGATGAAAACCTCGGTTTCAACATCAAGGCCGTCGTGGGTCTTGCGACAACAGTCAGTGCAGAAGAGGTGCAACTGACTGTTGAGCACGTGCCTGCCTACATGCTCATCTACGGCTCGCAGGATCAGGATGTTGACGGTCTTGGCGGTGAAGCCAGCGACCCCTTTGCAGCTTACGATCTCTCAGGGACAGAGTCGAGTACGACCTGCGAAACGGGTGGAATATGCACCGTCACACCGGGCCTGGATCGGACAATGGTCTACGTTCACGGTGCGACGCACAACGGTCTGCTCAATAAGGGCCCACACTGTAGCTTCGGCGCATGCACGACCGACTATAAACAATTTCTGGAACCAACAGATCAGCTCTGTATCACGAAGGCCTATACCGAGGCTTTTCTTCGGTGGACTTTGGCGGACGACCAGGCCTACAAGAAGATCATTAGAGATCAATACCGTCCCCCCTCGATTCAAGACATCGTCACCTCAGATATCGACGCATTAGGGAACCCTTCGGGAAGCCCCTTGAGCCTTCGAATACAAAGCAGTCCCGCAAAACGCAGCGTGATTAATAACTTTGAGAGCGGTAACCTCAATGTCGCGCCCGCAAGCTTCGGAACCCAGTACCAGCTGATGGAAGAAGGGGCCTACCTCGGCTTCTCAGCCAATGTGCGCCACCAGACGCGTGCCTTGCTGGTCGGGTGGTCCCAAGATCCAACCTGGCAGCTAATCGCGCTCAGCGTACCGATAAACAAGCGTGACTCAAGCAGCTACACACATATCTCTTTGCGTCTTGGTCAGATCGATATTCTACCCCCCGCAGATACCGAGAACCCCTTCAACACGGAGCAACAGGTGCTGCTCGGACTAAACGGCGGCTCAGCAATCTCATCATGGCTATGGCTCGACCCCGTTCCCGCGAACGACCGTCGACCTTCCGGGAAGCCACAAAGCGTAATGTCGACCTACAGGATTCCTCTCAGTAACTTCAGCAACGCGGTCAATAAGCAGAACATCGAAGCAATCTTCTTAGCCTTCCCCGGTGGGACCCAGGGAACGCTTGTGGTTGACAGTATCGAATGGCTGCGTGATTAGAGTACCGCCGATTTCTAAACGAGATTGCTGAGAAAGCGCAGTTTCGTAATAAAAATTACCTGAAATCGTCAAGAAATTACAAATAGCGGGACACCTTATCCGGCAAAGTTTTTATCTCCAGGATGTGTCCCGCTATCTTTTTGTCTTTTTTGGTCTTCCGGATCACAACGACTGGTCTTGCGGTCTTATCTTTGAATGTGTTAATTTTCTGCGGCATTATTTGGATATTTTTTGGAGGACTTAAGATGAAATTTATATTATTAGGAATAACGGGTTTTTTCAGTTTTGTTTTGTTTCTCAACGCACCTGTTTCTGCGGCCCCTATTGGGGTGCCGGGGGCTACAGTGGGGACGGATCAATCCATGGTGGGTCTGGAGCTTAATTTTATGATTGACCGGGATCTCGAAGGCACACGAGACACCGAAGGCATGACGGTACTGGTCAAGGGTCAGGTGGGGATGTCGGAGCGTGTTGATTTTCTTTATCGCGCAGGCTTCGGGCGTTTTGAACTTGGCGGAAAAGATTCCGATGCAGGCCCTGCTTTTGGTTTTGGCACAAAAGTGACCTGGGCTTCATTGGATGACATGAATTTAAAAATCGGGACCGTGGCGCAAATGCTTCAAATCCGGGCTGATGCGGATGGTGGCGGACGAAATAGTTTTACCGAATACGATTTTGCGGTGGGCGCATATATCGATGCGGGAGGCGCAGCCGCACCCGAAGGTCGCTCTGTCTTGACGAGTTACGGTGGTTTTGTCTTTTCCGGTTTAGAAATCGAAAGCAGTGGGGGTGGCACGGCTCTGGAAGACAATAGTTTCGGGGCGTTTGCAGGGCTTTTGATGAAGGTCAATCAAAAAACAGAGGTGGGTATTGAGTTGCGTCTTTTAGATCAAACGGCCTTGTCTTTCTCCTTTGCCTTTGCTTTTTAAGTGTTCATCTCACCCGTTTTTGCTCCCGTGGTGGCGTTGCTGTGGTGCTCAAAGCCTCACGTATGGACATACGTTCCGGTTTTTCCGCTCCTCGCGCCTTGCCACGAAATCAAATTCAGGCAAGCTGAACACTTAAACGTTCACCGGTGTCTTGTTAAAACGAGACAAAATTTAAAGATTGAGAGTTGACTGATGATTGCCATTGACATGCATGTGCATCCGGGTACAAAAGAATATCTCGTGGATGCGGGCGGCAAATATCTGAAGGACGCCCTGACTTATTTTCACAAAGAAGATGCCATGGTCAGTTTGGAGGAAATGGCGGCCTATTATCGTAAAGTCGATATGCTGGGTGTGCTCTTGGCTTGGGATACCGAGACACAAACGGGTCTCCCGCCTGTGACGAATGATTATGTTGCAGCAGCGGTTAAAAAATATCCCAAATCTTTTATTGGTTTTGCCAGTGTTGATCCCTGGAAGGGGCGGATCGCGGTGGATGAATTGACCCGTGCGGTCAAAGTTCTGGGTCTGCGTGGACTCAAACTGCACCCTATTTGTCAGGCATTTTACATGAATGACCGCCGTTTTTATCCGCTCTGGGAAACTTGCTCGGCCCTGAAAATTCCGCTCCTTGTGCACACAGGCACGACGGGTGTGGGCGCGGGAGTTCCGGGTGGTGATGGGCTCAAGCTGAAATATGCCCGCCCCATTCCCTATATTGACGATGTTGCTGCAGATTTTCCTGATTTGACTATTATTGGCGCGCATCCCTCTTGGCCTTGGCAAGAGGAGATGCTTGCTTTGGCTGTGCATAAAACCAATGTTTACATTGATCTCTCAGGTTGGTCCCCTAAATACTTTCCGCCCTCTCTTGTGCGTTATGCAAACACGCTGCTTCAGGATAGGGTGCTTTTTGGTTCGGACTATCCCTTTTTAACGCCTGAACGCTGGCTTGAAGATTTTGAAAAAGCAGGGTTCAAACCTGAAGTGCGGCAGAAGATTTTGCTGGATAATGCGAAACGTCTGCTTAATTTGTAATATGATTATTTTGTAGGTCTAAGGGCAGAAACTAAAAAATGTCAAAATCAACTCAAGAAGACTCCCCCCCCCCAAAACAAAAAGTGGGTAATAAAATACGACTGCGTCGTTATTTTATTACCGGCCTTCTGGTCATTGTCCCCATGGGCGGAACCTATCTCATCTTGAAAACCCTGCTTGTGACGATGGAAGGGGTGCTGGGGAATTTTATGAAAAGCGGGGACCTTTATTACATCCCCGGTTTTGGTATCTTATTGCTCTTGGCCTTGATTTTTTTTGCAGGGCTTTTTACGACAAATGTTTTTGGCCGAAAGCTTTTTAATCTTTGGGAAAAACTGCTTAATTCTGTTCCGCTTGTAAAAAATGTCTATTCGATGGTGAAGTCCTTGGTCGATACGCTTTCGATGCAAGCGGGTGAAAATAAAAATTTTTCACGTGTAGTGCTCATTGAGTACCCTCGGCGAGGCCTTTATACCTACGGTTTTGTGACGGGCGAAATGGAGAAGACGATTGAGCGTGTTGCAAAGGGTAAGGCGCTGAGTATTTTTATACCGACTGTGCCGAATCCCATTTCTGGTTTTTTGATTCTTCTACCCGAAGCCGATGTGATTCCATTGACCCTGACCGTTGAAGAGGGCATGAAGATTGTCTTTTCTGTGGGCTTGTATCGACCGGATCTGCAAGTAGATGAAGGCCAGGGACCGAAGGTGATCGAGGAGGGGAATTCTTGAGTTCATGTGCGGCAATTATATTGGCGGCGGGAAAGGGGACGCGGATGAAATCGCGTCTGGCTAAAGTCCTGCATCCCTTGGCGGGCATGTCCATGTTGGCTCATGTGATGACGCTCGTAAAATCCCTGCAATTTGAAAAAACGTTTGTGGTGGTGGGGCATCAAGCGGAGGCGGTCTCAAAATGTGTGTCCGAAGCGGGTTTTATGCCTTTATTACAAGACCCACCGAGTGGTACGGGTGATGCGGTACTGCAAGCCAAAGATGCCCTGAAGGGTTTTTCAGGTCCTGTCCTTATTTTAAATGGGGATACCCCCTTGCTTCGCAAAGAGACCCTTGAGCAGTTTCTAGCCGATTATAAAGAAGCGGGAGCCGCCGTGGGTCTTTTAACAGTGTTCCTTGAAAACCCAAAGGGTTACGGTCGTGTGCTTCGGAGTGAAGAGGGTGCAATCGATCGCATCGTAGAAGAGAAAGATGCCACCGAAGAAGAGCGTACAGTCAAAGAAGTTAATACGGGTGTCTATCTTTGTGATGCCGACTTTCTCTTTCGGGCTTTAGCCCAGATTCAGCCCAACAACAAGCAGGGAGAATATTATTTGACGGATGTTATTGGTATTGCGGTTTCAGAAGCACTGCCCCTCATTGGATGCGAAGCCGCACCCGAAGAAGTCATCGGTGTAAATAGCCGTGCGGACTTGGCCGCAGTTTCTGCTGTTTTGAGCCAGCGCATTAACAAACAGTGGATGGCTGAAGGGGTGAGTTTGATCGACCCTGCGCGTGTGCAGATTGATGCCACGGTGACAATTGGTGCAGATACCGTGCTTTATCCGGGCGTTTGTTTGCAGGGCAGTACCGAAATTGGCGAAGGGGTCACGATTTATACTTCCCGGATTTTAGACAGTAAAATTGGTGATCACGTGACCATTAAAGACCATTGTGTGCTCGAAAAAGCGGTGGTCGAATCCCAAGCGGTGATTGGTCCTTTTGCGCATTTGCGGCCCGATGCGGTGATTCGAAAAAAGGCCAAGGTCGGTAATTTTGTAGAAGTGAAAAAGACGGTCTTGGGCGAGGGATCAAAAGCCAGCCATCTGAGTTATTTGGGGGATGCTACAATAGGTGCGGGTGTGAATATTGGTGCGGGAACGATTACCTGTAACTACGATGGTCAGAACAAATTTCAAACCATTATTGAAGACGATGTTTTTATCGGGAGCGATACACAACTGGTCGCCCCTGTGTCTGTGGGCAAGGGTGCATTGATTGCGGCAGGCACGACAGTGACCGAAGATGTGCCCGCCAATGCGCTTGCGATTTCTCGGACAAAACAAGCAAATATTCCAGGATGGGCGAAAAAGAAAAGCGCTAAGGGAAAATAAGGTTATTGGAATCGAAACCTCTAGTGGGAAATCCAGGGAACCGTCAAGTCGCCTGAAAGACAAGGCCGAAACGATTTTTGGATCGAAGCGTACTGATTTGTACGGTGAGGAGAAAAATCGCTGAGAACGCAGTATTGCAGGCGAATCGGCGGTTTATAAGGAGTTTTTATGTGTGGAATAATTGGTTATGTCGGGCCGCGCAATGTGGTTTCTCTTGTCGTGGATGGTCTCAGAAGATTGGAATATCGAGGCTACGATTCAGCGGGAATTGCCTATTTTTTAGAGGGAGAACTTCAACTCAAACGATCCGTGGGAAAGCTTGCATCCCTTGAAGCTATTTTACCACCGACCCCCTCTGACGGTATTGCGGGCATTGGGCACACACGTTGGGCCACACACGGCAAACCTTCCGAAGACAATGCCCATCCGCATCGCGCGGGATCACTCGTACTGGTGCATAATGGCATTATTGAAAATTACCTTTCTTTGAAAAAAAAGCTTGAAGCCGATGGACGTGTTTTTACTTCAGATACGGACTCCGAAGTCATTATTCATTTGATCGATTCTGCATACCAAGGAGGGGACTCTCTTGAAGCTTCTGTGCGACATGCCGTGAGCAAAATGAAAGGCAGTTATGCTTTTTGTGTCTTATCCGAAGATGCCCCGGAAAGCCTGATCGCGGTACGCTCGGGTTGCCCGCTTGTTGTGGGTCTTGGGGAAGATGAATTTTTTGTGGCGTCTGACATTCCTGCTTTTTTGTCTCACACGCGCAAAGTGATTTATGTGGAGGACGGCGAGTTGGTGCGATTCTCTAAAAAGGGTTTTGAAATCAGTGATTTTAAAGGTTCAGCGCTGGTAAAAAAAGAACATCTCATTTCCTGGGACCCGGTCATGGCCGAAAAAGGCGGCTATCGTCATTTCATGCAAAAAGAGATTCATGAACAGCCCCGTGCGATTGTGGATACGATTCGAGGTCATGTTGCACCCGAAGCAGGAGAAGTGCTTTTGTCGGGTGCGGAGGAAATTGGCGATTTAATGGAAAATTGCCAGCGTATGGTCTTGATTGGTTGTGGCACGTCCTGGCATGCAGCCCTGGTGGGAAAATTTTTATTGGAAGGGATTGCCAAGATCCCGGTTGAAGTGGATATTGCTTCAGAATTTCGTTACCGCGACCCCCACCTTGGACCGGGGGATTGGGTGGTGGGTGTTTCTCAGTCGGGTGAGACGGCGGATACCCTGGCAGCGATTAAAGAAGCCAAAGATAAAAAGGTGCCGACGCTTGCGATCTGTAATGTGGTCGGAAGCAGTTTGAGCCGAGAAACGGACGCGGTTCTTTATACCCATGCAGGGCCTGAAATTTCAGTCGCTTCCACAAAAGCCTTTACGACCCAGCTCACCGCTCTGGCTTTATTGGCGATTTATCTTGGGCGCAAAAGAGGCCATCTTTCAGAAGAAGCGGGTAAAGATTTAATTCATCAACTCTTGCTTTTGCCAAAGCAAATTGAAGTCGTGCTCAAACACGAAAGTCGTGTGGCTGCGGTTGCCAAACGCTTTTTTCGTCATCGAGATTTTCTTTATTTGGGACGAGGTGTGCTTTATCCTGTGGCTTTAGAAGGTGCACTCAAACTCAAAGAAATTTCCTATATTCATGCGGAAGGTTATCCCGCAGGTGAAATGAAACACGGGCCTATTGCCTTAATCGATGAAAATATGCCCGTTGTCGTATTGGCTTTGAAAGACAAAGTTTACGAAAAAATGGTGAGCAATGTCATGGAAGTGAAAGCGCGGGGCGGCATTGTAATCGCTTTTGCAGAAGAGGGCGATACGGAATTGGCCCCGCTTGTGGACGAAATCTGTTTTATTCCCAAGGTCGTGCCGATATTGAGTCCCATTTTAATGTGTATTCCGCTTCAGCTCTTGGCCTATCATATTGCTGTTTTCCGTGGCAGTGATGTGGATCAGCCCAGAAATCTCGCAAAAAGCGTGACCGTCGAATGAATGAAGCCCTGCAGCACCCCATCCTCTCCCAATTGAATCCTGAACAACGTGCTGCGGCGGGACAGATTAATGGCCCCCTGCTTATCTTGGCGGGGGCGGGCAGCGGAAAAACCCGGGTGATCGTGCATCGTATTGCCTACCTGGTCGAAGGTTTAGACGTTTCTCCCTTTCGTATTTTAGCGGTGACTTTTACCAACAAAGCCTCGAAAGAAATGCGCGAACGTGTGTCCCGTTTGGTCTCGCCCGAAATTGCTCGGAAACTCATGATTTCCACCTTTCACTCGGCCTGTTTACGCATTCTCCGTCAGCATGTGAATCTCTTGGGTCTTCAGAAAGATTTTGTGGTCTACGATGCTTCAGATCAATTGGTCTTGATGAAAAGCTGTATCGCTGATCTCGAAATCAACGAAGATTTGTTTCCGCCCCGTTCTTTACTGAGTCAGATTGGAAAATTAAAACATCAACTGGTTTCGGCCGATGCCTATGCCAATCGTGCCGGGGAGTTCGGTTTTGAAGCGGCCTTAAAAAAAGTGTACAGCCTGTATCAGGAACGGTTGACGACCTTGAAGGCCCTTGATTTTGACGATCTCATTGGCTGCACCATTCAGCTCTTTCAAGAAAACCCCCGGCTTTTGGCCTCATACCAGGATCGTTTTCAATACATCATGGTGGACGAATACCAGGATACAAATCATGCACAGTATCAATTGATTTGTCTGCTGAGTGCAAAACACAGAAACCTTTGTGTCGTCGGGGATGATGATCAATCCATTTACGCCTTTCGCGGTGCCGATGTCGGAAACATCTTAAGTTTTGAACGCGATTTCGCCGATACAAAAGTGGTGATTCTGAATCAGAATTATCGCTCCACCCGTACGATTTTAAACGCCGCTTCAGCCATGATCGAAAAAAACACCCGTCGAAAACAGAAAGATTTGTGGACTGAAAATGCAGCAGGAGAAAAGATTGTTTGGGCACAAGTCCCGGATGAAAAGGCAGAGGCCCGTTTTATCCTCAAAAATATAAGGACTTTACGCGAAAGAGAAGGGGCGGTGCTCTCTGATTTTGCGATTCTTTATCGCACCAACGCGCAATCCCGTGTCATTGAAGAAGCCTTGCGGACGGCGGCGGTGCCTTATTTTATTTACGGGGGGCAGCGTTTTTATGATCGCAAAGAAGTCAAAGACTTGATGGCTTATTTGCGACTTCTGATTTACCCGGATGACGATATCAGTCTGCGACGCATTATCAACCTGCCCACAAGAGGCATTGGCCGCGTGACATTGGAGCGCCTGGCTGTTTTTGCTGAAGATGCGCAGATGCCCCTTTTAGAGGCCTTGCAGCACTTAGACGAAGCCGGGGTGTCTCCGCAAGGCAAACGTGGTTTGTCTGTCTTTTTTGAGTTGATGACCCGTTTGAAATCTTTTGTTGAAGATGCGCCGTTGCCGGAACTGATTCGTCATTTGATTGAAGAGATCTCCTATCTCGATTATCTTAAAAAATCTTTTGGCCCGGAATCTGAGAGTCGGATTGAAAATGTGCTCGAACTGATTGCAGCGGCGGATCAATTTGTGCTGCAAACCCCGGAGACGGGGATGGATTGGGATGAAGACGAGGCCGTTTTAGATGAATCTGAAACACCAGGTTTAAAAGATTTTTTGGATCAGGTGGCCCTGGTTTCAAGCGGCGATGAAAATGAAGTGACGGAAAAACGCGTGACGCTGATGACCTTGCACTCGGCAAAAGGTTTGGAATTTCCCGTGGTTTTTATGGCGGGCATGGAAGACGGGCTTTTTCCGCACACCCGTTCTTTGAACGAATCGAAAGAGATGGAAGAAGAACGCCGTTTGTGTTACGTCGGCATGACCCGCGCAAAAGAAAGGCTGTATATGATTAGTGCGGCCCAGCGGCGTTTATACGGGACCTCACATTGGAACAATCCCTCTCGTTTTATCCGGGATTTACCGGAGGCAGAAGTGGAAATTGTAAAAGAGGCCCCCGCAGTCCCCACAGGCTATTCCAGCCAATCTTATGGGAAAAACCATTACGCTGCGAATACCGGTGCTTATGCGCAAAATCGTTATGCTTCGTCTGCTCCCTCGCCAACAAGGACTTTACGAAAAAAAGAAGCGGGTGCTGAAAATGCACAAATCGAAGCCGGGGCCATGGTGCGCCACAGTCGTTTTGGCATCGGACGGGTAAAACATTTCGAAGGGGCGGGGCCAAATCGAAAGATTACCGTGCTTTTTGAAAGCTACGGCATGAAAAAAATGGTCTTAAAATACGCAAATTTAGAGCTTTACTGAGGAGAGCTTCCTTACTCACGCTATGGATAAACCAAGGGCAATAGAGGATATGGCATTAAAATGCAATTACGCAGGCTCGACCCTTTCACTCTCGGTGGAAGTGACTCCACCTTCAAAAATTACTATAGACCCTCTTCTCATGCATGGATGACAAACCAGAAAAAAGAACCCTCCCAAATAGGGTCAAAATCGTTTTTCTGGCGATTGACATGAAGCTAATACTTGATATAATGTCAAGTATTCTCAGCGGAAAACTTCACATACGAATCATTTAGATGACCGATTTGACGCCCCAATCGACGCCTATCTACGATCCCTTAAATTACAAGAGGGTCATGTGGCGTATTAAGGAAATTTGGGAGGAGGGGAGTGTCAAGTTTGTTCAGCATGCCAATCAGCAAATGAAAAAGCGAGGTCTGGATGTTTCTGATGTCGAGAATATTATCCGATATGGACGAATCGTGGAACATAGCCAACCAGCCGAGTTGTGGAGATGTAAAATTGAAGGCCTTTCCCTTGACCACGGAAAGGCCGCATGTATTGTGGAGTTAAACAAAAGATTGATTATCATCACCGTGATATCGATCAAAAGGTAGTGCCGCATCACAAAGCAAAAGGAGAGAGAAAATGAAGTGCGATATTTGTGGTGCTAATATTGTTGAAGTGAAGACAAGCGATGAAGCGCCTTATTTTTATGACATGAGTGGTTTGAAAAACGTCTATTTAACGGGAATTCTTCTCGAGAGGTGCCCTGTCTGCGAAACAGACGCGCCAATTATTCCCAGAATAGTCCAATTACATCGAGTGATCTCCAAAGCGCTCCTTGAAAAGGAGGAACTACTAACAGGCGATGAACTTCGTTTCCTTAGAAAACAAGCTGGATTTTCAGCAAAGAGGTTTTCTGCGCTGTTGTTCGTAGACCCATCTTATCTTTCGCGCATCGAGAATGGTGCACATGATGCATTGGGGCCTCAAGCAGATAAACTCGCCCGCGTGATTGTCGCTTGTGGTAAACACAATGATGATACTAAAGGGGTTCTCATCGAAACGGCTGATTTAATTTTAAAAACGGTCAATCTAGCAGAAAAAGGAGAATCTCCAGATCACCTTGTAATGACTCTAGAGAAAAATGACTGGGAAGAAGCCGCATAGATCAACCCGAAATAAGTCAATTTCATTGCCTTCCACCCCTCGACTTTCGCATAGGGGTGGAGCAGGCCTGTGAAAGGGTCAGGCCTGCGGAATTGCATAAATGAAGCACAGATCAAAATGCTGCAAGTCAACTTTTTCATAAGGAGACGATCACACTCCGTGCCCTCCGAAAGATCTTTTATCTGAAAATTTAAAGATGGTCCTAAAATAAGCTGATTTGTCGCTTTACTGAAAAGAAAAGGTGACGTACTCTTGTGAGATGTCGTAAAATGAACGTTTCAAATCTCAGGAGTGCAAGTTTATGGACAAAGAACAGGTTTCCTATGTGGCGACATTGGCACGTTTGGCCTTAAGTCCCGAAGAGACAGTGCAATTTGGTGGACAGTTGAGTGAGATTTTTTCTTATATCGAAAAATTGGATGAATTGGATACAAGTACTGTTGAGCCGACTTCTCACGTCCTGCCGCTTTCTAATGTGTTTCGGGTGGACGCGGTAAAACCTTCTCTCCCTGCTGAAAAAATTGTCGAAAATGCGCCTGATCGGGAAGAGACTTTTTTTAAGGTGCCAAACATTATAGAATAGCGCGAATTTTTATTGAACCAAGTATTGAGGACACAAAATGTTACGACAGATGTTAAAAACGAAAATTCATCGTGCAACAGTGACAGAAGCCGAGCTGGACTATGAGGGCAGTATCACCATTGATGCGGCTTTGATTGAAGCAGCGGGCATGCACCCTTTTGAACAGGTCATGGTTTCTAATCTCAATAATGGCGAGCGTTTTGTGACTTATGTGCTTGAAGGCAAGCGCGGCTCGGGTCAGATCTGTTTAAATGGCCCGACGGCCAGAAAAGGGGCGGTGGGGGATCAAGTGATTATTTTTTGTTATGCCTACTATGACGAAGAGGAAATGAAATCTTACGAACCGCGTCTTTGCAAGGTCGATAAAAAGAATCAAATTGTGAGTGTCAGGAGCTCCTTTTGACTTGGACGGATTGTACCGCGCACGCGCTGCACGAAGCACTGATTAAAAAAGAAGTCTCTTCAAACGAATTGGTTACGGCTTTTTACAATCGCATTGACGCGGTGGATGGAAAAACCAAAGCCTATTTAAAACTGCTACAAGAATCAGCACTCACGCAAGCAGACGCGGCGGATCAACGCATCGCAAAAGGTGATGCTGGCCCGCTCACGGGGATTCCTGTTGCCTTAAAAGACAATCTCTGTGTGGAAGGCGTTCAAACCTCGTGTGCCTCCAAAATTTTAGAAGGGTTTATCTCTCCCTATGATGCCACGGTGGTTTCGCATTTAAAATCAGCAGGGGCCGTCTTTCTAGGGAAGACCAACTTGGATGAATTTGCAATGGGTTCCTCCAATGAAAACTCTGCTTTTGCTGCGACACTTAATCCATGGAATTTGGCTTGCGTTCCGGGAGGATCCAGCGGGGGGTCTGCGGCAGCCGTGGCGGCTTCTGAAGCGGCTTTTTCTTTGGGCTCCGACACGGGTGGTTCGATTCGCCAGCCCGCCTCTTTTTGTGGCGTCGTGGGTTTGAAACCTACTTACGGACGTGTTTCGCGTTACGGACTGGTGGCCTTTGCTTCATCCTTGGATCAGATTGGCCCCTTAACACACGATGTGCGAGATGCCGCAACAGTTTTAAATGTCATTTCAGGTCATGACGCGATGGATTCGACCTCGGCTGATTTGGCGGTGCCGGATATGACGGAATCGCTTTCATCAAAATTAACGGGGCTCCGCATTGGTATCCCCAAAGAATATTTTATTGAGGGCATTGATGCCGAAGTGGGTGCGGCCATCGAAAAAGCCATAGATCACTATCGTGTTTTGGGTGCTGAAATTAAAGAAATTTCTCTCCCACATACCGATTATGCTGTTGCGACCTACTACATACTGGCAACCGCGGAGGCCAGCTCTAATCTCGCACGTTACGATGGTGTGCGCTACGGTCATCGCACAGAAAATCCAAAAAACTTGCTTGAGCTATACATGCAAAGCCGAAGCGAAGGTTTCGGCCCGGAAGTGAAACGACGGATTATGATTGGCACACATGTGCTTTCTTCAGGCTATTATGATGCCTATTATAAAAAAGGACAGCAAGTCCGTACCCTGATTAAACAGGATTTTGATACTGCTTTTGAGTCCGTGGATTACATCTTAACACCCACTGCTCCGACGGCGGCTTTTCGCTCAGGGGAAAAAACAGGTGATCCGCTGCAAATGTATCTCTCTGACATCTTTACTATCTCAGTCAATCTTGCGGGTTTGCCCGCGCTCTCAATGCCTTGTGGATTTACAAAAAATGGATTGCCTATTGGGTGTCAATTGATTGCACGTCCTTTTGATGAAGCGGGTCTGCTTAAATGTGCCTATTCTTTTGAACAAGCCCACGATTTCCACGAACGCAGAGCGCAGGTCGTATGATTTATTTCGCTTATGGTTCCAATATGGATTTAGATCAAATGAAGATTCGCTGTCCGGGAAGCAGTGTCATTGGAATCGTTGAGTTGAAACATTACGCCATGGCCTTTACACGCTGGTCGCGTTCCTGGAAGAGTGGTACGGCGGACATTTTACCCGAACGGGGCAAGTCGGTTTACGGGGTGCTTTTTGATCTGAGTTTTGAGGATTTAAAAAAGCTTGATAAATTTGCGGATTATCCCAACTCCTACCTGCGACAGGATGTCCCTGTCTTTTTTGAAGGAGAGACTTTGCCTGCGATGACTTATGTGGCGAGACGGCAAGGGGTCTATCAGCCCTCAAAATCCTACATGGGGAAAATGCTTCATGGAGCGGAGCAAAACAGTTTGCCTGAGGAATACATTACTTTTTTAAAGTCAATCAAAACCCATGTTTAAGGAAGCGCCACTATTGAGGATAGGATAGATGAAGTATGAAACCGTGATTGGTTTGGAAGTGCATGCCCAGGCCTTGACCAAAACAAAGATTTTCTGTGGCTGTTCAACACAGTTTGGGGCGTCTCCGAATAGCCATGTTTGTCCCATTTGTTTGGGGTTGCCGGGTGTTTTGCCTGTGCTCAATCGGGATGTGGTGGAACTGGGTATTCGTGCGGGCATTGCCACACATTGCAAAATCGCGGCTTATTCTCGTTTTGCTCGAAAAAATTATTTTTATCCTGATTTACCCAAAGGCTATCAGGTTTCTATGTTTGAATTGCCGCTAACCGAACATGGCTATGTTGAAATTTTTTCAGAATCTGAAAAAGGCGGCAAAAAAATCAGACTTACGCGGATACACATGGAAGAGGATGCGGGGAAAAATATTCACGATGGGATTGAAGACGGGAGTCTGGTTGATTTAAATCGTGCGGGTGTGCCTTTGCTTGAAATTGTGAGTGAACCTGATATTTCAAGTGGTGAAGAGGCCGTGGCCTACCTGAAGGCTTTGCGGGCGATTCTGATTTATGCGGGGGTTTCAGATGCGGACATGGAAAAGGGCAATTTTCGCTGTGATGCGAATATTTCAATCCGGCCTGTCGGTTCTTCCAAGCTGGGAACACGTTCTGAAATCAAAAATATGAATTCCTTTCGATTTGTGCAAAAAGCCATCGCCTATGAAATTATACGGCAGGAAGAAATATTAGAAGAGGGTGGACGTGTCATTCAGGAAACACGGCTTTGGAATGAAAAAAAAGGCATGACCTTTCCCATGCGTAGCAAGGAACAGGCCCATGATTATCGCTATTTCCCTGAGCCTGATTTGGTGCCGATCAATATAGATGATGCATGGATCTCCCGAGTTAAAGCGGATCTGCCTGAACTCCCTGATGCCAAGCGCTTACGTTTTATCGAAACCTATGCCTTGCCGGATTATGATGCGACGATTTTGGTCAGTACTCAGGCCCTGGCTGATTTTTTTGAAGCAGTGGTTTCGTTTTATCCCAAAGCAAAAATCGTGAGCAATTGGGTGATGGGCGATTTATTACGCGAACTGAATCAGGAAAATCTGAGCATTTCAGAGGCCCCCATTCAGCCGAAACAGCTTGCGGCGATGTTACAGCTCATTGAAGACGGTACGATCAGCGGAAAAATTGCAAAGATCGTTTTTGAAGAGATGGTCAAAACAGGAAAAGACGCAGAAAAAATTGTCGAAGACAAAGGGCTCACGCAAGTGAGTGACGAAGGGGCTTTAGGGGAGATCGTCGATGTGGTCATTGCTGCAAATCCAAAAGAGGTAGAGGCCTACCGTGCGGGCAAAAAGAAGCTGATGGGTTTTTTTATCGGACAGATGATGCGCCAAACCGGCGGAAAAGCTAACCCTGGAAAAGTAAATGCCATTTTGAAAGAAAAATTAGAACAGTCGAAATAATCCCGTTTTATTTTTTAGTCTTTAGGAGTAAGACATGAGTGCAATTATCGAAATAAGCGCAATTGAAATCTTGGATTCTCGTGGTAACCCGACGGTTGAAGTTGAGGTGTGTTTGGAGACTGGGGCGACGGGGCGTGCTGCGGTGCCATCGGGTGCCTCTACAGGCTCACGTGAGGCCTTGGAGTTACGCGATCAAGATGAAAAGCGTTATCTGGGCAAAGGTGTTTTGAAGGCCATCGCCAATGTACATGAAAAAATTGCGCCTGAGCTCATCGGTTTGTCTGCGGAAGATCAAGTGTGTGTTGATGACAGGCTGCTTGATTTGGATGGTACGGAAAACAAAAAAAACTTGGGTGCAAACGCAATGCTGGGTGTTTCTCTGGCGGTTGCCAAGGCGGCTGCCGAAGAGCAGGGCGTGCCCTTTTTTCGTTATCTGGGGGGTGCGCAAGCCAGAGATCTTCCGCTGCCGATGATGAATATCATTAACGGTGGTGCCCATGCGGACAACGGTTTGGATTTTCAGGAATTTATGATTATCCCGGTCGGCGGAAATACGTTTTCTGAGTCGCTCCGAATGGGCGTTGAGGTTTTTCATGCCTTGAAAAAAGTGTTGTCCAAGGAAGGTTACACCACAGCAGTGGGCGACGAAGGCGGTTTTGCCCCTGCGGTGAAGACCCACGAAGAAGCGCTTGAGTTGATTCTTCGTGGGATTGAGATGGCGGGCTATCGCCCTAAAGATGACGTGCTGCTTGCCCTGGATGTGGCGGCCAGTGAGTTTTGTAAAGACAATATTTATCATCTGGCCGCTGAAGCGGCGCCACTTTCGGCAAAAGATATGATTGCCTACTATGCCAAGCTCTTGGATCGTTTCCCGATTGTCTCTATTGAGGATGGCATTACTGAAGGGGATTGGGAGGGTTGGCAGGCTTTGACCGCAGAACTCGGCCATCGCATCCAATTAGTAGGGGATGATCTGTTTGTGACGGATGAAGCCACGCTTTTGCGGGGCATTCAAGAAGGTGCAGCGAATGCGATTTTGATTAAGCTCAATCAAATTGGAACATTGACCGAAACCCTCAACACCATCGACTGTGCCAAAAAAGCGGGCTATGCGACTGTGATTTCCCACCGTTCCGGTGAAACTGAAGACACCACGATTGCAGATCTGGCCGTGGGAGTAGGCGCGGGGCAGATTAAAACGGGTTCGCTTTCTCGCAGCGACCGTACAGCAAAATACAATCAGCTTCTGAGAATAGAACATCTCTTGGGGAAAGGCGCACGTTTCACCCCAAATCTGTTTTTTTGAGCCATTTTTTGAGCTGTTTTTTGAAGTCTTCCCTTGTTTTATCTCTTTGTTTTTTATAGGTTTATTCTCTATTTTTCCCACTTTATCCCGTTTCCTGTCACCGATTTGAGACACTTGACAGCGGTATAATCTTCCCTTACCTTTGGCAAGTGCAACAACGAATTCACACAAATGTCGACCAGGCAAAGCCCCTTTTTTTATGCGGTGAAGGTCTTTGGGGTATTTTTAAGTCTGAGGTTTTGGTCTTAGAAAAAAGCGCTTTTTTTTGTTGTCTCGGCAATTTTTATTGTGCAATGTGCTCTAAAATTGACGGACTGAAAACCGACAAAAAATGTCCGCCCTGTGTAATGCCTTACAGCAAATCGCTGTGTCTGTGTCTCCAAGTCCCTTAAAAGCCTTGAAATAGAATAAGAATCGTTACAGGTCCATAAATTGCATTACCTACACAAACCGTACGAGCATGTGTAAAACAATCGGGTAAGTGTCTTAATCCCCATATTTTTTATATTCCAATACCGAACATGCTTGTTGATCATATCAGGGAGGTTCTATGTTAAATATTCAGCATCGACTACCAAGGATGACCGCTTACGCTGCAATCCTTCTTTCAGGGTTTTATCTTGCTTCATGTACCTCAAGTTCAAAAACAACGGCAGGCAGTGAAGGTGAGGTTGCTGGGGTTGTTTTTGCGAAGCGCTCTATTGACGCGATTGGTGATCCCCTGGATCCGATCGAGTTTTCCGCAGGGGGCGATCTCATGACACTCGTGCCTGGGAGTGCTTCGGGAAAACTTCAGAATTTGACGGCAGATATGACCAATGGAGAAGGAGATGTCTCTGGACCGGAGATTTTTCCTCAGGATGACTCTGATTCGTTTCGCATTGTTTTTTCGATGCGAAAAAACAATGCAGACAATTGGCATCTTTATGAAGCCACCGTCAAGCCTGATGGCAGCCGTGATGGTTTGCTCAAACAGTTGACTTGCGGCACTGACAATGAGATTGAGCCCGCTTATCTGCCCGATGGACGTATCGTTTTTACATCAGATCGTCCAGGGCATCTGGATGAATACGAGCGTAGAAAATCGATGCTGCTGCATGTTCTGGATACAACGAAGCCTTCCTTGCTTGCCTCAGCACCTTCCTGTGCCGAAGGAGAAGTGGTTCAAATTTCTTTTAATCAGAGCCACGACAGAAACCCGACGGTTTTAAAAGATGGCACCATTATGTTTAGCCGATGGGAGCATCTGGCGAATGTGAATAAATTCACCATTTTTAAAATCGAACCCGATGGCACGAACCTTTTTGTGAAATACGGTTCACATTCGGGTGTCAATTCCTTTTTGGACGCACGTGAACGTGCCGATGGCAAGGTCACGGCGACGATGATGCCGCTTTCTGGTACATTTGAAGGGGGAGCTGTTGGTGTTCTTGACGTTGAAAATGAAGCCGATAACGGCGCTACCGCATCCCAGCAGCTTGTGAAGGGTCAGAGTATTGCTACTGGGCGCGATGTTTCAGTCAATGGACGTTATCATGGCGCATATCAAGTGCCCGATGGTACGGATCGCTATCTTGTCTCATATTCGATCGAAGGTGGTGTGAGTGATATGGAAGACGTCGAAGTGCCGAAACCTGCCTATGGCATTTATATGTTGGGGATTGATGGGGTCGTGAAGCCGATAAAGATTCCATCACCTAGCTCAGGGACGGTGTATGTGGAGCCGCTTCCCTTGATGCCTGTGCCTACAGATCAGATTCCTACTTCTAAGAGTGAAAAGGTTGCAAACCGCAGTAATCCGACAATGACAGGTGAGCTGGGGGCCTCGAGTGTTTATGATTCTGAGGCCAACCGCGCGCTTTCAGCGGCTGTGCTGGGGGTTGATCTCAGAAATGGTAATCCTAATGGCGACATCGACTTCGTGGGATTGCTTGCTGATGTTAACAAGCAGGTTGTGAAAGAGGTTCGTGTGATTGCCGCTGTGCCCAGTATGCCGGGTGTGGGGCGTGAAGACATTGGCTCGACGAATTTTGAACGTCAGAAAATCTTAGGCTATGCCCCTGTTGAAGCCGACGGTTCTTTCCGTGTGACCGTTCCGGCCGATACGGCCCTGACGCTCAATGTCGTGGATTCTGAAAGACGTTCGTTTAAAGTCAAGGAAAACTGGCTGCATGTGCGTCCAAATGAACCCAAAACCTGTAATGGTTGTCACTCACCGCGTGGGGGTGATCCGCAACGACTTGCCTCGGATGCAATTGCATTTCAAGAAGGTCGTCTGGCATCCACCTTGACGCCACCGATCACGACAGACGTGATTGACTATACTGATCATGTTCAAAGCATTTTTGACGCAAAATGTATCACGTGTCACGCGGCGGTCGCGGGGTCTGCAGGGGATTTAGATTTGACAGGCGATCTCTCGGGTGCGGGTTTTACCATTTCTTATGAAAGCTTAGTGGACAATATGAATGGTTCCGGGCTTGTGAGAACCGGTGAATCACGTCAAAGTCATCTCATCGAACGAATGTATGGTGAGGAGCTGCGTGCGACTAAGGCCATTCCTGCGCCGGATGGGAATACGCATTCGGCCATGCTGACAAGTACTGAGAAATTGATGCTTGTCGAATGGATTGATCTAGGTTCGCAGTTTACCAACAAAGAAGTCATTAGCAATCCAGGACGTGCCAATTTGAGTAACGAGGTTTTTGAAAGCACGATTCTGCCGATTCTCACCCTGAAATGTGGTGGTGCGTGTCACCAGGCCGCGGGCGACAGTGACTTTGTCTTGACGGGTAGTGCTGAAGGTGATTTTGGTGCGGTGGCCGCACGGGTGAATGTGACAAATCCTGCAAGCAGTATCCTGCTTTTGAGAGCGGATGGCACGCTGCCCATGACGGGAACGAGCACGCCACTGCCGCAGGGAACTGAAGATTACAACACAATCCTGAATTGGATTACGGCGGCGCAGCCTTAAAGAATATCAATTACTCTGTTATCGAGAAGTGATATGACACAAAAAAGATCAGAGGAGAGGCAGTCTGTCTCATGGCCCATTTTTGGCACTGGGGGCATATTTTTGATGGCACTGCTTCTCCTCTTATTGACTGCATGTGGTCAGGTGGAGCCGGGAGAGGAAGCCTCAATCGGTGAATTGGATCACGATGTTTTTAAAACAAACATCCAGCCGATTTTAGACAATCGGGGTTGTTCCAATGGGTCCTGTCATATTCGCAATAAGGATGACCCTTTTTCAGGTGGGCCAGGGGGAAACCTGCGTCTATATGAATGCACGGTCGCGCCTTGTACGGACGAACAGCTCCGATCCAACCATGACTCTACGGCGGGCATGACCAACTTGGTCAATCCCGCAAAGAGTGTCCTTCTGACAAAACCATTGGCCGAATCCATTAGTGCTGTACAGCATCAGGGAGGCACCATTTTTTCCAATACGGCCGATTCGGACTACCTTGACTTGCTTTCCTGGATTCAGAGTCCGTTGTGAGGGATTTTTTTTTTACAAAACATCGCGTGAGTATTTTGATGGGTGTGATGGGTTTATTTTTGATGACACAGCCTGCTTTGGCAAAAGAAAAAAACTTCCCGCGTGCCAGGATCGTGGAGCCCTTTTTGGAAATCCACACGGGTCCCGGTCGTGATTATCCTGTTTTTTACATTGCCGAAAAAGGGGAAGAAGTTTTCCTGATGAAAAAACGGACGGATTGGTTCAAAATCCGACTTTTTGGTGGTCAGGAGGGCTGGGTACATCATAAAGAGGTGGATAAAACGATTCAAGCTTCGGGTTATCAAAAATCTTGGTCGGAGCGTTTTTATGACAAATACATCGACGGTCGTTTGCAATCGGGTTTTGCCTGGGGTGTTTTTGATGAAGACAGTGCGCTCTATGTTCGCACCACCTACCGTTTTACGGAGGGCTTTTCTATAGAGAATAGTTTGGGTTTTGCTTCCGGTGATTTTTCAGATACCAATCTCTATCTCCTGGGACTCGTGATTACGCCCTGGCAGGGAAAATGGTTTTCTTTGAATGGGACGGTTGGGGGAGGCTTGGTGGAGACGCGTCCTGCTGACATTCTTATCAATGCAAAAAGTGAAAGTTTTAAGACGGCTTATGCGGGAATCGGTTTTTCTGCGCCGCTTGTCCGACGACTTTTTTTACGCGGGGATTTGAGAAATTACACCCTTTTTATCAGTCCAAAACGAAGTCGGGAAGTCCGAGAATATACCTTGGGTGTGATTTTTGAATTTTAAACGACAGATTGAGTTGAGCTTCGTATGATGAGAAAAAAATGGATCCTTTTTTTGCTTCTGTGCCTTTTGAATCAGGCCGTAATGGTTTCCGCACAAAGCCCTGATTTTCCAAAGCGTGAAGACCCTTTAATTGCCCCTCCTTCAGAGACCATTGATTTTAAAGAGGAAAAAATTGATCAGGAATTTATTGAAATTACACCGTATTACGGTTTTTACGGGATAGATGGTTTTAGTACTTCAACAGTGATGGGTCTTGGCCTCGCGCTGCATTTGACCGAAGATGTTTTTTTTGAAGGAAATTATGGAATCAGCACGGTGAGCGACGACAGTTTTGGTGGGGGACTCACGATTTTTACAGATACGGATCTGACTTACTGGAATGTCAACTTAGGCTACAACCTTTTCCCTGGTCAGATTTTTTTGACACGCAGTCGAACCTTAAACTCGACCATCTATATTGTAGGGGGTGCGGGTTTGACCGAGTTTGATGCAAAGAGCCGCTTTACCTTTAATTTTGGAACGGGCTATAAAATTTTCTTTACCGACTGGATGGATGCCGGTTTTCGACTCAGTCTGCATTCCTTTGAATCTGATGTCACAGGGGTCAAGGAGCAGATGTTCAATTTGGAAGGCATTGTGAGTGTTGCCTTTTTCTTTTAAAGGCCAGGTACGCTCTGATGTCTGAAAAGTGGAAAGTGAGGTTTTAAAATGATCTGGCATAAAAAAATTGCAAAGGTCGTATTCCTTTTGAGTTTTGTCTTATTTGTGGATTTTGCATTGGCCGCACAAAATGTATCTTTGAAACCCGCAGCTGATTTTACCGTCAAAAGTCTTTCTGGAAAAAATATCAAACTGAGTGAGCAACGGGGGCGCGTGGTGATTCTCAATTTCTGGGCGACCTGGTGTACCCCCTGTAAAAAAGAATTGCCTTATTTTAACGAGTTGTATCAAAAATATCGTGGTGTGGGTTTGCAGGTTCTCGGGGTCAATATTGACAAAGGCACTTCTGAAGTCAAGCGCATGAGCCAGGATTTTAATCTGGCCTTTCCTATTTTACTGGATCCCAAGGGTAAAATTTCCGATCTTTATTTGGTCCGCAGTATGCCCACGACCTATGTGATCGGAAAAGATGGCCTGGTGCATCATATTCATTGGGGTTTTGGTCCGGATGAGCCGGCCCGTTATGAAAAAGAAATCAAGGCTTTGCTTAAGCAGTAGGATGATATGGCATTGACACATACAATTCGATTGTGGGTTTTGTTTATCTTATTACTCACCCTAAGTGCTTGTGCTGCGGTTCAACCCAGAGACCGTGAGTTTTTAGCCGATGAAATGATGTATTTCGATCCGGATCCGCAAGAGGTGAGTTGGCGTCTGCATGTTGGAGAGGTACTGGAAGGCAGTCGCGGTGGATTTAGCGGTTCTGGGGGAGGTTGTGGCTGTAAGTGAAGCGCTTTTTTTTGATCACAATGGGGGTGGTGTTCCTCCTGCTTTTTTCGATAAAGCTGTCCATGGCGATTGATCCACCAAAAAACGAGGCTTCTCTGAGCTATCGTCTTTTCGATGGTGGTGGCATTAGGGTGCACGGTCCAGCCGTGATTTTAAAAAAAGAATTGAAAGGACGTATGGCGATTGAGGCGGGTGGGCGTCTGGACATGGTGAGCTCGGCTTCCATTGATGTGCTCACGCAGGCCAGCCAACCCAAATTTACAGATGAACGCAAAGAGATCTATCTGGGTGGCAGTCATATCTGGGGTGATTCCCTTTTTTCCGCAAACTATACGGTCAGTGATGAATCTGACTATGTCTCGAATACGGTCTCCCTTGGCCTCACACACGATTTTTTCGATCGGAATACGACCGTGAATTTAAACTTTGCGCGCTCGAGTGACGAAGTCAGCAGCAATGCCAATCCTTCTTTTGGTGAACGGGCTTTTAGGCGTACGACCTACAGTCTCGGATTGACACAATCGTTTACTCCCCGATGGTTGGCGCAATTCAATTACGAGATTACGGCGGATGAGGGTTACATCAACAGTCCTTATCGCAGTGCCCTTGTGGGGGACAATGTGAGGACGGCGGCACAGTCTCCTGAAGTCTATCCGAACGCGAGAACCGGACAGGCCTGGGTGATTCGCAGCACCCATGGATTTTTACGTGATTTGGTGGCGGGGGGTGGTTTAAAAAGCAGTGTTCAAGCCACTTATCGTTATTATCAGGATACCTTTGATGTGCAGTCACACACCGGGAAATTATTGTATCAACGCCGTTTTTCCTCCAACAAACGCTTTGGAATTTTTTACCGCTATTATCAACAAACGGCCGCCAGTTTTTATGGCGATGTCTTACCGAGTACCCAGTTATTTAAGGCTCGGGATAAGGAACTCTCTACCTTTTCGAGTCATGGAATGGGGTTTTCATTTAAGTTTGAGCCGCATCAAAAAAAGTGGGGGTGGTTTGAAAACCCTTATCTAAAGGCAGGTTATAGTTTTTTGATGTTTGAATATGACGATTTTTCTGATCCGCGTAACGGTCAATTGTACTCATGGGAAGCCAATGTTTTTCAGATTTCTCTCGGTTCTACTTATTAGTCTCAGCCTGCTAAGCCCACGTGCTTCAGGGGTTTTTGCGGGAACGATTCAATCCGAAACCTGGCAGGGGCGACACTTGCTCACGGAAGAACGGGTTTTGATGGGCACACAAGTCATCGTGAAGGCGATCGGGGACGATAAATCAGCGGTCGAGACGGCGATTGCGGCAGCATTTGATGAAGTCCGGCGTTTGGATAAACTCATGAGTCACTACAAACCCGAAAGTGAGCTCTCTCAGATCAATCAAAATGCGGGCTTAGAGGCGGTACCAGTGAGTCAGGAATTATATGACTTGATTGAAAAGTCACTGACGTTTTCCGAACTTACGAAGGGTGCCTTTGATATTTCCTTTGCCTCGGTCGGAAAACTTTGGAATTTTCGCGAAAGTCGCGTCCCAACAAAGGATGCGGTCAAAGCCCAACTGCCCAAAGTAAACTATAAAAAAATTCGCCTGAATGCAAAAAACAGCACCGTCTTTTTGCCCGAAGCGGGGATGGAAATCGGTTTGGGGGGCATTGGCAAAGGGTATGCGATGGATCAGGCCATGAAGGTGTTGCAAAAGCACGGCATTAAAGATGCCATGGTCATGGCGGGAGGCGATACCCTGATTCGTGGTAAAAAAGGGGATCTCCCCTGGAAGGTCGGTCTGAGAGACCCCGCCCAGGCCAAGGGGATTCTCGCGATTCTACCGCTCTCGGATCAGGCAATTTCAACTTCTGGAGATTACGAACGTTTCTTTATTAAAGACGGTGTGCGCTACCACCATATTCTGGATACAAAAACGGGTTTTCCGGCGATGGCTTGCCGCAGTGTCAGTATCCTGGCGCGCGATGCAACGACCAGTGATGCTTTGTCCACTTCGGTTTTTGTTTTGGGGCCAACAGCGGGGCTTGCGCTGATTGAAACACTTCAAGATGTTGATGGCATTATTATCGACAAAGAAGGCAAGGTTCACCTTTCATCCGGCTTAATGGCCTTGAATACAGCGCCTGAGACAAAATGAGGAATGTGATGATGGAAAAATCAAGACACTTACTTCTGTGTTTATTAACCTTTATGCTGATGTTTTTTTTGTCGGGTTTGAAACCTGTGGGTGCGCAAGCGCAAGCCTTGGAAACGGCCTCTGAGCCCTTGCTCGAAGAAAAAACGGAGACAAAGACGGCTGAAGATCCGAGGGTAGAGGCCTTCGAATCCATCGAAAGTCTTGATCCCAAAATTCAGTCGCTCAAAGAGGAAATTCTTGAACTCAATACCCAGCTTTTTCGGCTTCAGGAAGATCTGCTTTTTCCTGAGGATTCCTCTGTCGTCATTTTCTTAAGTGTGGAGGGAGGGCACTATTTTACACTTGACTCAGTCAAACTGCACTTAAACGATACCCTGGTGGCCAGTCATCTTTATACCGATCGAGAAGTGGCGGCCTTGGGAAAAGGCGGGATACAGCGGATTTATCAGGGCAATTTGAAATCAGGAGACCACCAATTGGTGGCGATTTTCAATGGTGTCGGCCCACAGAAAAAAGATTATAAGCGGGCTGAAACCATAGAAATCAAAAAAGAAAAAGGCGCGACCTTTATAAAACTGATCGTGCGAGACAATGTGATTATCAAACAAGCCGAGTTTATTCATGAGACCTGGCATTAAACAAGCCCATTTCATATTGACCCTTGTGGTCTTTTTTGTCCTGCTCTCCTCCGTGCGTGCAGACGAAATACCCCTTGTGTCCGAAACCCCGCTGTCCGAGGCTCCTGTAGACAAAGACGCAAAGGTCTTGCAAGACACCCTACTTAAAACGGCTTATTTCTATTTTTTTATTGACGACTACATGAGTGCCGCGACCCATTTGCGTCTCGTGGAAGATGCCGCCAAAGCACCCTACGATGAGCAGATGATCAATCGCAGCCGCCTGCTTTTGGGCAGCCTTTATTTGGCTTGGGGCATGGATCGGCCCGCGACGCGGATTATCAACGAATTGGTCGGTGTTTTTCCGCCGGGTAAGGCACGAAATGATTTACTGCTTTTTGTGACGCGCATGCAATATGGGCGTGGCCTCTACCAAACCGCGCTTGAAACCTACAGGCTTTTTGATACCGCGGAGGATTTTTCGCAAATGGACGAAGCCGTCTACATTGCGGGCATGAGTTATTATGCCTTGGGTTCAGTAAAAGAGGCCGTGGCAAGTTTTAGGCGGATTGCACCGGAGAGTCTCTATTATCCCTATGCCCAACTGACCTTGGCGCAGTCCTATTTTTATTTGGAAGATTTCCCTAAAGCCCTGGGTCTCTTTGAAAAAATTAGCCAATATGACCCCCAAGAAAATGCACTGTTAAAATCATTTCAGGAAAAAAGTCGCCTTTTGTGGGGACAATTTTTGATTGAACGGGGCCGTTACGGCAAGGCCCGTTCTGTGCTTTCACAGATTTCTGAGGGCAGTCGGTTTTTCCCTGAGGCCCTTTTTGCACGGGCCTGGGCAGAATTTAAAGGACGTCATTTTTTTAAAGCCATTTTGATTTTTCAAGCCTTGATTAAACGCTATCCGGACCATCCCTATGCCTTGGAAGCATTGACCGCCGTGGGCCATGCTTACAATCGCCTAAAAGCCTATCAAACGGCCCTGGATCGTTATGCCGAAGCCATTGATTTATACAAAGAGGAAGAGGCGCGCTTGCAAGCCTTTATGACAATCTTGGATGATCCTTTGCAAGTGATTGTTTTGATTGATGCCTATAATGACAATGCGTCCGAAGCCGGGATTTTGCATGTTTTATTGACTGAAGATGAGGGGGTGCGCTATTGGGTCTCTCAATATGCTGAGCTTTCATCGTTGAACTCTTTTTTAGATCAAAAATTGCGTGATATGGCTGTTTTTGAGGTCATGGTGGATCATCGAGAAACGGTTTTTCTTTCTTTTATCCCGGAAGTGGATCGTTCCCTGTCTCTGGATCCCGTCGCAGTGTTACAGAAAAAAAGTGATGTGCTTAATATGAGGGTTCAACACGCGGTGAATCTGGAAGCGCTGCCTGTGCTGGCTTCGCCAGAAGAGGCAGCGCATTTGCGTGAATTGAGTCTTTCCAAGGCAAGACGTCGCGCAATTGCCCTGGATCTTACGCGTCTCAAAGCTGAAAAAGCAGGTCCGGCACAGCAAGAGGAGATTGCAACGCTGGCGCAGGATTGGGAAAAAGTATCCCGCTGGTTTCAGATTCTTGAAGGAGAGCTCAGTTGGAAGATCAAAACAGAAATGGCTGCACGTGCAGATAATCGCCAAGGCGCACTGCGCCGTGTCAATACGGACTTGTCTCAAATGGCGGAATCTCATGCGGCGCTGGTGCTTTCGGTGCCGCAGGTCTCACGGGAAATTGCAGACTTTCGAGCGCGAATTGCAAATGCGCAGGCGGCCCTGACTGAAAAAAAAGAGAAAACGCTCACTTTGCAGGCCGCAACCTTGCCTGCGCTTAAGGCCAAACTGCTTGAGGCTTCGCAGCGACGTTTGAAAAAATTGATGGATTTTGCGGCCACGGCAGAGTTGAGCCAGATCCAGATTTTAGATATGCAATCGGAAGAAGCCCAATGATGATGAATACCCTAAAACCCACTCCGACGAAGACTTTCGGTTTAGGGTGGATCTTGGTTTTGTTGTCCCTTGTTGTGCTCGCAGGCTGTGGCGGTGGGCAAAAAACCTTTAAACCGACTTTATTGACTGAAGAAAGCCTGGAAGAAGGTAAGCGCGTCTTAAAGGAGGAAGTCAAGGTCTTGCGTGAGGTCGTGGTGGTCTCAAAAAAAGGAGAAGCACTGAGAGGTTATGAAGCGCTATTGGCGCGTCATCCCGACCCTACAAGCCCTGTGCGTGCCCCAGCCCTAAAACGTTTGGGTGACCTCTATATGAAAGAAGCGCATACCCATTTTTTACGAGAAATGGAAGCCTTTGAAATTGATCCCAGTGGGCCATTGCCTTTAGTCGATTACGAGCAGGCCATTGAAAGCTACACAGCGCTTTTACGTGATCATCATAACTATCGAGAAAATGATCAAGTGCTTTATGCGCTCTCTCGGGCCTACGACGAAACCGGTGAAAGAGATCAGGCTTTGCCTTTGCTGGAATGGTTGGTCAGAGAATACCCGCTCAGCCCGCATCGTTTGGAGGCGTCTTTTCGTTTGGGTGAATATTATTTTGACCGCGAAGAATTTGAAAAAGCGGGGCTTGCTTATGCCGATGCGGCTTTCCGGGAAGATCCCTATTTTCAGGACAAGGCCCTTTATAAATTGGCTTGGACTTATTTTAATTTAAACCGTTATCCAGAAGCGATTGAGGTTTTTTTGAAGGTTGTGGATCAAAAGACCAAAGACATGCCAACCTTTGAGCCGGAAGAGGGTTCCCTGGTTTGGGAGGCTTTAAGTTATGTGAGCACCTCTTTTCGTCGTCTCGGTGGTGCGTCTGTTGTCGCCCAGTATTTTCAGGAAAATGGCTTCCGGCCTTATGAAAAAGATCTTTATTTGATGATGGGCAATCACTACATGGTTGAAGGGGGAGCCGCGCAGGGGATTGAAACCTATCGTGCTTTTATTTCAGTGCATCCCCTGGACCCGATGGCGCCTTTTTTTGCCTCTTATGTGATTGAAGCCTTAAAAAAACAAGGCGATGCCGTGGCCGCTGAGGCGGCCCGTGTCCGTCTTGTACAGGACTACGCCTCAAACAGTCCTTGGTTTAAGGCCAACAATGAAGCAGATCGCGTACGCCCGCGTAAATTGATCAAAACAGAGCTGCATCGTTTGGCGCTTATGTCTCATGCAAAGGCCCAAAAAACGAAAAATGAGAGCGATTATCGCAGTACAGCTGCCTGGTATCGTCAGTTTTTACTTGAATTTCCTGAAGACAAAGACCGCGCCGAGATCCAGTTTCTTTTGGGCGAAACCCTGATGGCATTTGGGGCCTATCAAGATGCGGGAGAAGCCTTTGAGGTCGCGGCCTGGGCAAGTGCAGATCAGGAGAAAGAGAAAGAAAAACCCAATCGTAAGGCGGCTTATGCCGCAGTTGTGGCCTTTGAAAAAGTGAAAACAGTGGAAGGTGAAAAGCGCTTCACCGACATTTCTTTGCGGTTTGCCAACGATTTCTCCAAAGACATTCAGGCCCCCATCGTGCTCTTCAATGTGGCGGAATTTCTTTTTGCGAAAGCGGTTTACACGGAGTCGGCGTCGATTTTGGGTGATTTTCTGACCCGTTACCCCAAACATAAAAACATCCCCGCTGCACGTAAACTGGTCGCGCACAGTTATATGAAAGCGGGTGATTTTAAAAAGGCCCGGATGGCCTATGGAGAAGCCTTAAGCCATCTTCCCAAAAAGAATAAAAAAGACCAGAAATCGTTTTCAGATTTGATGGCAACCGCGATTTACAAAGAAGCCGAGACCGTGCAGGAAAAAGGGGAGTTGGCCGAGGCTGCACATCTTTTCCAGTCCCTTGCTCAAGACCTGCCGAAAAATGAATTGGCGCCTGTCGCCCTTTTTGAGGCAGGCTTAATCTACGAAAAATTAGAACAGCCCAGAGAAGCCGTTCGTGTGTATCGCAAACTCTCCCAGGTCTATGCAAAATCATCCCTGGCTGAAAAATCCTATGTGCATGCAGGCTTGCTTTATGAACAGCTTGGAGAAGGCCTGCAAGCTGCTGCGGTTTTTGCTGTGGCGGCCAAAACCATAAAAGATGAGGTCCAAGCGCAAAAACTGCTTTGGAATGCCGCAGGCTACTATGAAGATGAAAAAAAATGGGCCAAAGTGATTGAGACATTGTTGTCCTTTATTCAACGTTTTTCGAAACATGGGGATGCTCCCGAAGCCCTTTTTAAGATGGCCCATGCCCGTGAAAAACAGGGCCGGCCCAAGGCTGCGGCCAAACTCTATCAGTCGGTGATCGACAGAGGCCCAAAGACGCTTTTTGCCGCAAAGGCGCGTTTCAAACAAGCTGAGCAGGTTTTTATTGCTTTTAAGGCCATTCGACTCAAAGCCCCTTTTGCAAAAAATTTAAAAAAGAAAACCCAGGCCTTAAAAAAAGTAGTCGATCTTTATACGAAGGGGGTTCAGACGGGGCATGTTGAAGTGGTGACGGTTTCGGCCTTTCGTTTGGGTGAGGTTTTTGAGCATTTTCAGTCTGCGATTTTAGAGGCGGAACGGCCTAAAAACCTGAACGCCGAACAACTGGAAGAATACGCCTTTCAGTTGGAAGAAAAAGCCTATCCTTTTGAAGAAAAGGCCATTAAAGCCTATGAAAGCAATGTGCGTCGTGCAAGGCAATCGATCGGACTTTATAACGAATGGGTGAAAAAAAGTTTTGAGCGTTTGGCAACCCTTCGGCCTTCACGCTATCGCAGAAAAGAACGTGCTGAACGTGTTGTTGCCAATCTTGATGCGGTGGTTTTGCCAAGCATGTTTTCTGCTGAATCAGATGACAAGCGTATCGCGGGGAGAAAATAGTAATGGGTTTCTTCAAAAAAATGCCGCTCTTGCTCTTGTTATTTGTGGTCTTTGTGATGAGTGCCTGTGTAAAAACAAAACGTCCTCCGGAACAGCTTGTCGTTGTTGAAAAAAAAGCGCAACTTGAATCCCCTAAACCAGGGGTTTCAAAAAAACCTACAAAAGATCCCCGTTTGGATCTTGTGATTCAGCAGTTTCAAAGAGGGATTCGACTCTTGGCGCAGGATAAGGTGCAACAAGCCAAAACATTATTTGAAAGTCTTCGAAATGACTATCCGAGGGTTTCTGTCTTTCATTTGAATTTGGGTGTGGTTTACAAACGTTTGGCACGACTTGAGGATGCGATGCACGCCTATCGACAGGCGATTTCTATTGCAGCGCAAAGTCCTGGAGGCGGTTATGCCGAGGCATATTACAATCTGGCGATTGTGCTCAGAGAGCAGGGACTTTTCAAGGAAGCCGAAGCAGCTTACCTGCGCGCTTTATCAATTGATTCTGATTTTCAGGATGCCCATTTTAACCTGGCCGTGCTTTATGATCTTTATCTGAATGAGCCCGTGCGCGCGATTCACCATTATCAAAGACATCTTGCACTCAAAGAAGGGGCCGATGAAGAAATCGGTATTTGGATTGCGGCCTTAGAAAAACGGATAAAGATCGGGAAAGGACAACCATGAAACGAAGCGGTATTATTATTTTGTTATTTTTATGGGGTGGATTGTTCGTAATGACAGCGTCTGTTTCTGCCGAACCTTCATCAGAAACACAAAAAAAGGGCGAGCCGGGTGTGGAGCGTCTTTTGATGGGGGGGACGGAAATTCAGGGGACGATTGAAAAACCTCATGTGGTTTATATCGTGCCTTGGGGGGAAGGTGCAGGGGCCGGAGAACGTGAAATTCCATTTGAACGTAGTTTTAGAGCAGAAATCCTGGCGCCGGTTGATTTTGCACGGTTCCAAAGCAAATGGGGAAGCGCCCCAGAAGCCAGAGAAGGAGGTGAAAAGTAATGGGTAATTTGGAAGGCATTGTTCGATTTTTTCAATCCGGCGGGGTATTTATGTACCCGCTGATGTTTATCTTAGCATTAGGCACTGCCATCGTTGTCGAACGGGCGATGATCTTGATGCGATCCCGTGTGGATGCCGTCGCGCTCTGGCGCAAACTTTCGTCCAATTTATCCAGCAAGAAATTCGACGAAGCCTTAAAAGCCTGTTCCGGCCCTCATTTTAATAAACCGCTGCACCATGTCATGAAGACAGGCATTCAAGGGATGCAGATGGCCCGCTCTCGTGAAGAAATTCAAGGCATGACAGACGAGGCCGTCATGGAAGTCATGCCGCGTTTGGAAGCCCGACTGCATTATTTACCTAACCTGGCCAACGTCGCGACCTTGGTCGGTCTTTTAGGAACAATTATGGGCTTGATTGATGCCTTTACTGCGGTGGGGGCTGCAGATCCGGCACAGAAAGCCGCTTTGCTTGCCAAGGGGATTTCGCTGGCCATGAATACAACGGCTTTTGGTTTGGTCGTCGCCATTCCTTTGATGTTGATTTATACCTTTTTACAGGCCTGGACAAATCGCTCGATTGATCGACTGGATGAATATGCCCTAAAGCTGCTGAATTTTTCAGGGGCATCCGTTGTGGCAGAGGGAGGTAGTTCTAATCCCTCACTCGAAAGCAGTGAGCAGGGCGCAAGCGAGCGCGATTCCCGTGGGAAATGGCGGGTCAGTCCGAGCGGTGCCTCAGAGGGAATGGGTCATGCCCGGTAGGCGGAGAAGGGGGCGTCGCGCCATCGAAGCCACCGAATTGAATATCACCCCCTTTATGAATTTGATGGTGGTCCTCATTCCTTTTTTGCTCAGTGGGGTGGTCTTTTCCCGTTTGGCAATCCTGGAAATGAAATTGCCCACGACCCAGACACAAGCCGCAGTTTCAAAATCGCTGAAAGATCCGTTTCGTTTGGTTGTGACGCTTCGCCAAGACGGTGTGACCGTGCTGGGTTCGGATATTAAACGGGCGCAATTCCCAAAAAAGAAGTCGCTTTACGCTTTAGAGGGTTTGTCTGATTTGCTGGAACAAGTGAAGGCTAAACATCCACAGGAGAGTGCACTCATTTTATTAAGTGAGCCTGAAATTCCCTACGAAGCCTTAATCGCTGTGATGGATGCCTGTCGCGAAAAAGAAGGCCAGATGCTCTTTCCTGATATCTCCATCGGGGAGGTCAAAGTCTTATGAGTCGAGCCCGGCGTCGTCAAGGAAAATCCAGAAAAAATGCCGTCGTTTCGCTAACGGTCATCAGTCTCATGGATATCTTTACCATTTTGCTGCTTTTTTTACTCGTACATGCGGGAGATGATGCCATTGCCTTGCCTTCGACCGAACAACTGAGTTTGCCCGCGTCTACCTCTAAGACCATGCCAAAATCGACCATTACGCTGATGGTGACGGAAAAGGATATCTTAGTTGAAGGCAATCGCATTATGGGCGTGGCCGAGGCTTTAAAAGAGAAGGCTCTTGTTTTGCCTCTCGTGAAAAAGGAACTGGTACGTTTGGCAGAACGCACAAAAAGTTTGGCGCGTTTAAACGCATCGGTGAAATTTACGGGAAAAATTACGGTGATGGGGGATAAAAAAATTCCCTTTCGTTTGCTCAAAAAGATTATGAGTACAGCGGCGCAGGCTGCGTATCCGAATATTTCTTTAGGGGTCATGCAAAAAGACCAGTTAGGGTGAAACCGCCGATTCGCTTGAAATACTGCGTTATCGGCATTTTTTATCCCTCGCCGTACAGAGTGAGTCCGCCTCGGGCTAAAAAATGGCCTCTGGCCTTGTCTTTCGAGCGACTTGGCGGTTTCAAGTGTTGGAAGTCTTGTGTCAGAAGCAAGAGAAAAGAGAGTGAATAATGGCTTATTTGGCTGATCGAGAGGAAGTGCTTTTTTGGAAGACCCTGAAATATTCTATGGGGTTTTACCTCTTGCTGGGGATTGTGCTGACTGTGATCCAACTGCCGCCTTTGAAGCAGTTGGATGTGAATCATCTTTCCGATCGGGTGGCCAAACTTATTTTGGAACCGCCTAAAGTTAAACCCCCGCCACCTGCGCTAGCGCCTGTCGTCAAAAATGAAGGCAAAAAAAAGGTGAAGGCCAAAGAAAAACCGAAAGTGAAAAAGAAAGTAACCGCAAAGAAAACAATTGTGAAAAAAGAGGTCGCTCCGCCGCCGACTGCCGAGCAGAATCGTGAAATTGTGCAAAAGAGTGGCCTGCTCGCCTCTTTTGTGGATGATGAAGCGTTTGGGGCTTTGAATGAAATTATGGAAGACAATCGGCTTGAAGAGGCGCTTTCTCAGGTGAAAGTGGTCTCTGCCGCCCCCATCAAAAAGTCAGATCGTAAAGTATTGCGCACGATGAGTCGTCCTCAAAAAAGCAAAATTGCCAATAAAAAAATCGCATCCATTGGTAGTCTTGAAAAAGGGGAAGGCGTGAACCTGGCCAAACGAGAAGTTGTGACCGTTACGCAAATTACCTCATCACTCGGGGGGGCAGGTGGCAGTGGTCACGGTTTAGGCGATGGGGTTGGACTCCAGGTCAAAGGGCGTGACTCAGGCACAACCCAGATCGATTATGATGCCATTGCCCGTGTCGTGGATAAATATAAGGGCGGTCTGGTTTATTTGTACAACAAAGAACTGCGTTCCAATCCCACTTTAAAAGGGACCGTGACGGTTGAGTTTTCCATTGATGAAAATGGAAAGGTCATCGCAGCCCACATCACCACCAGCACCATGGATCACGCGAGTCTTGAAAAGGCCCTCGCTCGCCGTATCAAAATGTGGAAATTCCCAAAATTATTTAGCGGGACCATTGTCGTGACCTATCCTTTTGTTTTCTTTCCTGTTTAAGCTTTTATTGGTTTGAACAGACCTTTTATGTGGCAGTTGTTGGGCCGCTTTGGATTTCTTTCATGAGTTGTGTGACGTTTTTTTGAATTAAGTCGCGCACTCGGTTGAAATTCGCCGGATCCATATGTTTAGGGTCAGGGATATCCCATGCCACACGATGTACTGCTTGGATTGAAGGACACTGATCCTCGCATCCCATTGTGACGAGCCAATCAAATATGATTTCCGGGAGGCCATCTATCCCACTTGAGATTTGTCTGTCCACATCGTAATCGAGGGCTTTCATTGAAATGATGGCTTGTGGGTTTATTTTTCCAGCAGGCTTTGAGCCCGCGCTGTACACTTCAATCCGTCTATTTTTTAACATCACTGCAAAAGCCTCAGCCATTTGGCTACGACAGGCGTTTTCGGTGCAGATAAAAAGAATGCTGAGGTCTTTATTCTTTTGACTCATAAGGGGGTATTTTCTGCATCCGCATGAGCCGATGAGATCTCCAAAGAAATGGAGGCAAACAAGGAGGTGAGTGTCGAGAATCTAAGGTCGTCATCTACTCACTTCGGAGAAATGACGACTTCAATGCGACGATTTTCCTGTCGACCTTGTGAGGTTTCATTTGAGGCAAGGGGAGTGTGTTGGCCCATGCCAACCGCCAATAAATGTTTGGGGTTGACCCCTTGTGAGAGAAGGTAGCGCACGACTTGTGTGGCGCGTCCTGTTGAGAGTTCCCAGTTGGTGGGATATTTTCCAGCAAGCAGACCGCGTATGGGAACGTTGTCTGTGTGCCCTTCGATTCTGATGGTCTTTTGTATCTTTTTTAAACTGTGACTGAGTTTTTTGAGTAGGATTTTTCCCTCGGGGTTGACCCGATCACTGCCCGTTGAAAAAAGAATTTTATCGATAATTTGCACGGAAAGCTGGTCATTCATTTGGGAGATTTTGACATGGCCTGCGTCGATTTCCTTTTGTAGCTCTCGAATCAGGTTTTCACGGGCTTCGGTGATTTCTTGTGCATCGTGTATTTTTTTTATTGTGGATGTTTCGGTTTCGGCCAGGCGGGTTTCGAGTGTGCGCGTTTTTTTTGATGCCACCTTAAGTCGATTCTTAAGACCCGATACTTCTTGTCCTTTTCCCAAAAGTGCTGTTTTGAGTTCGTCCATCTGTTTCTCTAGCGCTAAATGATCAATTGAGAGTTTTTCTTGGAGCGCAAGCAATTTTTGTTCTTGTGTTTGTAGAGTTGTGTCTTGATGGACGCGTTCCTGTTGGAGCTTGATGAGTTCAATGGTTTGCATACTTTTGACGTGATTGCCTTGCTGGATGAGATTGAGCCGGCTTCGCATTCCCCAGCGTTCTCGCTGTAATCGTGCATTAAGGATTTCCATCTGCTCGACCTATTTTTCGAGTGTTGCCCTTTTTTTTACTTCAAGCAAGTAGAGGTTTTTATTGACACAGCCTTCTAGAAAGAACAAAAAAAATGCAGATAGCATTGTGAGTGAAATGGCTCTCAATCTCTGAGTCTGGATCATTCTCCCTCAATTGACTGTCGATGAGCGTTTCTTTTTTAGAAAAATGCCTATTTAAAGCAATGAATCTCTTCAATAACATTTATCCTAAAGACTTTCAATTTAAAAAATGAGTGGATTTATTACTTTAGAAATAGGATATTGCATTGAAGATTAAGGATCAAGAGGGGGAGGGGGTTTTAGATGAGGATTGAATGGATCTGAAATGAGGCTTGTCCCGTCGCTGTGGTGCGTTTTAGGGAGGGGTAAAAGGCGGGAGCCAGCCTGAAGGGGGGGACCTCCAGGCTGGCGTAGTTTGGTGGGATTGTTTTGTTGCGGGGGAGTTATTTAGGGGTAAGAACGATTTCTATCCTTCGGTTTTTCTGGCGTCCTTCTGGAGAATCGTTTGATGCGATGGGGGTGTATTCCGCCATGCCAACCGCAAGGAGGTTTTTGGGATTAACCTTTTCTTGGGAAAGATAGCGTACGACTTGTGTCGCACGGGCGGTGGAGAGTTCCCAATTGGAGGGGAACTTTCTGGCTAAGACCGGCCCAATGGGGACGTTGTCTGTGTGCCCTTCGACACGAATTCTATTTTTAGTCAAGTTTTTCAGGCTAAGGCTTACTTTCTTGAGGACGCCTTTTCCTTCTCCGGTGACTTGGTCACTTCCTGACGAAAAGAGAATTTTAGAAACAATTTGAACCGAAAGTCGATCATTCATCTGCAATATTTTCACATTGCCCTGATCAATTTCTGTTTGAAGGCTGTTGATGAGGGTCTCCCGTGCCCTCACGGCTTCTTGTGCGTTTCGGACTTTTTCCTCAGCAACCTTTTCAGCCTCGGAGAGCATGCCTTTGAGTGATTTTCTTTCATTCTCAAGCCTTTTTTTCTCTTGTGCTTGTTTGTTTGCTCGGGTTTCCAATAGCGAAATTTGATCGGCTTGTGCATTGATGAGCTTGGCCTGTTCTTTTTCTCTGAGACCCGATTGCCGATGACTGGCCTCAAGCTGTTTTTTTATGTCGAGTTTTTCTTGCTGCAAACGATTTTTTTTATCCGCTTGACTTTTAAGTTGTGCTGCAAGTACCTCATTTTTGCTTAATTCAGCCCTGTAGCGGCTTTTTCCCACACAGCCCTGGATAAAAAGGAAAGAAGATAAAAGTATAAATGCGGTGGATCGTATGGCTATTTTTTTATTCATCAAGAGTGTTTCCTCCTACAAAGTTACCGTTGAAAGATGCTTGATCTCACAGCCCCGGTCAGGGGGGTGTTTTCCTGTTTTAGATGTGCAAGTTCTTGTTCAATTGCACACTGTAAAGTCGATTTCGAGCGGGCTTGAGTTGAGGTGAGATATTTCTCACACCAAGATTCCCATATTTTTTTAATTCCATACCTCATGTTCATTTCAAAATCCTCTTGGTTTTGAAGTACTAGGTAACAAAAGAATGAACGATTAATGGCTGATAGAAGTCTCTCCCAAGCCACTGGTCACGCGGCTCTTTAGTTGAGCCGCGCGACCGATGTCTATTTTATCTCTTATTTTTTGACGACCTTGATTGATTCTGCATGGCCTTTGTCGTTGACTTCGGCGCTGATTTGGGCCCCAACTTTGATCATGCCTTCTTTTTTTGTCGCACTGGGATCGACGTGAATCGATTTCATTGCACCATCACCCGTTTTGACCGTTACCATTTCCCCTTTGATTTCGGTGATTTCACCACTTACAGTTGCGATACTCGCAACGGCAACACCGGTCCAGACCAATAATGCGGCCATAATCATCATGATTTTCGCTTTCATTGATTTTCTCCCTTTGCGTGATAATGCGTGACTCAATCTGTCCAGCATCTTAATAGATTTGTGATGCAGGCCCTCGATCCATCGAGGGGGTCACGCAGGTTTTTCAATGATCTTTTCCCAGGCCATATGGGTGAGATCCTCGAAGATATGCCATGCTTCATCTAAGCTTGAAAGCGTCAGCGTGACGCTTTTGATGTTTCTTGGAGTTTCAAAATCACTTGTGACCAGTTTGAGTTGTATCTCTACAGGCTTCGTAGACCGGCGTTTTTGAAAAGGCAGGGGTTCATATTGTAGCGCGAGGCCTTCAGGTTGTTCGATCGACTGATCTTCTATCACGGGACTTCTCCTTATGTTTCGGGGCGGTCGATATATACCTTACAGTAGCAATTCAAGGGCCATTTGCTCTGATTGGCAAAATAACCTTGTTCTGTAGGCTGAATAGAGGGGGCGCGGAGGCAGAGCAGGTTGTTTTTTGAAGTGGAGTGTCTGCAATTGACGTCATCTATTCCCATGGATTATCCAATTTCATTGTAAAATAAGGGTTTTTAACTGTCTCTAATTGGAGACAGTTGCCATTCTGGCTGTCTTGAATGTCTTTTTTATGAGAATCAGCAACATGAGACCCATCATTGTCATCATTCCAGCGGCATCGCCAGGGCCGGGAGGACTGCCGCCGTCACTTGGAAAGACTATCCCACAGCCCCCGCCACCACCGTCTACCGCAGTGGTTTCTGAGGGGCTTGTGTCTTTTGGGGACGTTTGTGCCGTGGTGAAACTCTGGTTTTCGGACTGTGTGCGGTTTCCTGTGGCATCCATGCTTTCAACCCGGTAGTGATACGCTATTCCGGGAAGGAGTTCTTCCAGGATGAACTCGTGATTCACTGAAAGGCTCTGGTTTAGGGGCGTGGATTGTCCGTAGGCTTCTGTTTCTCCAAACGCCACTCGGCCTGTTGAGGATTCGTTTGTGCTCCAAGTAATTCTTGCCGTTGTTGCGGCAATATTGCTTACATTGATATTGAGCAGATCTGGCGCTGTGGTATCCGGGGTGTCTGCTGTTGTGAATGTAAAGTCATCTGATGTTGTGGTATTGCCTGCGGCATCTTTACTGATGACACGATAGTGATAGTCCAGGGCGGGTAAAAGGTCGGATAGGGTGAGTTGATGTTCAGTAACCAGTGTACTGCTCAGCAGTGTGTTGTTTCCGTAGCTGGTATCTGTCCCGTATTCAATTTGGGAGCTTGCAGGCTCGTTACTGCGCCAAGTGATGACTGCCAGGGTGTCGGTGATATTGTCGGCCGACATTTCTGAAAGTAGCGGGGGGCTCGTGTCGGGTGCTGCTGTGGTTGTGAAGCTGAAATTTATGGAAGTACTTGTATTCCCTGCGGCATCCTGACTGATGACACGATAATGATAGGTGGTGTCCGAGCTCAGGTTTGAAAGCCTTCGGCTATGCGTGGTGACCAGAGTGCTTCCGAGTCCTGAGGCATCGCCATAGCTCTGGCTGGTGCCGTATTCGACAAGGGAGCTTGCGGCTTCATCGGTGTTCCAGGTGATCGTTGCCGCTGTGTCGCTGAGGCTATTTTTCGAAATATTAGAAAGCTGGGGCGGAATGGTGTCGGGAACGGAAGTGGTCGTAAAGGTAAAGTTGCCTGAGGTGGCGGTATTACCCGCTACATCTTCACTGATGACGCGGTAGTGATAAGTGGTGTCAGGATTCAGATTTGAAAGTGTGCGGCTATGTGAGGTGAGCGGTGTGCTGCTCAGGGTGGACGTACTTCCGTAACTTGTTGTGGTGCCGTATTCGACGAGAGAACTCGCTGCTTCGTCGGTTAACCAAGTGATAACCGTTTCGCTTGGCTCGGTATTGCTTGCCAGCACATTTGAAATGAGAGGTGGAGTGGTGTCGGGCGCGGCTGTACTTGTAAAGGTAAAATTTCCAGAAGTCGCTGTATTTCCTGCGGCATCCTCACTGATGACACGATAATGATAAGTGGTGCCTGGACTTAAGTTTGAGAGTGT
>CAYVHO010000001.1:103395-253100 GCA_964451325.1 uncultured Nitrospira sp.
TAGGCAGTCGAGGTGCCGTAGTCGACAAAGGAGGTCGCAGGCTCATCTGTATTCCAAGTCACTGTTGCGTCTGTTTGGCCGATGTTTCCCGCCGCAATATTGGAAAGCATTGGTGGGGTGGTGTCTGGTGCTGGGTTTGTTAAGAAGTTGAAGTTTCCTGATGTGGCGGTATTACCTGCGACGTCGACGCTGATGACACGATAATGATAAGTGGTATTTGGGCTGAGGCCTGAGAGTGCACGGTTATGAGATGTGGTCAGTGTGCTGTTGAGCGCCGAGGTGCTGCCATAACTTGTTGTTGTTCCGTATTCGACAAGGGAGTTTGCGGCCTCATCTGTTGCCCAGACGATGGTCGCACCGCTGTCAGTGATGCTGTTGGCGGAGACGGCAGAGAGGACGGGCGGTGTGGTGTCCGTTGTGGCAATGGTTTTGCTGACTTCTCCTGAGAAGTCGCTTTCGTTGCTCGAAGTGTCATAGGCCGTCATGGCGAAGTAGTAGGTTGTCCCTGCGCTCAGTCCTGTCACAGTGTATGTGGTTTGGTTTGGGTCGGGGATGTCATCTGGCTGCCCATAGTTTCCAGAACTGGTGCCGTAATAAACTTTGTAGCCTGCAAGATCGGTTTCGTTATTCGCATTCCAAGATAGGCTCGCTTCGCCTGCAAAAGCATGTGTTGTGTGTTGAGTGAGAAGCAGAAGTAAAACAGACGTGACTAAAAATATACGCTGTTGCAAATTCATCTGGGGCATGTTTGAGCGTCCTTATCTTGAGGCATGAGAAAAAAAGAAACCATCGAAACCGCATCCAAAAGAGGACAATGGTTTCCGATTTTTTACGTTCGAGCTGTTTTGTTTTTTTTTGGGGATTTTTTTTGAAAAAATCTTATCGACCACGGTGGTTATAAAAATGTGAAAGTGCCTGTTTTAGTTTGCAATAACATAATTCATTACTTGAATTCTGGATAAAGCAATAGTGATGCCATTTAAAATTTTTCTATTAAATCAAGGGTTTTATAGATTAACCCCCCTTGAAAGAGAGGGGAAGTGTCGTTGCTTCACGACAGGAGAATTTGGTGCTTTATTGATCAACCTGAGGGGCGGGAAAATATTCTATAATTATTGATAAATCGCTATTTTTTTAAGCGAAACAGGGCAGGGTCGAGTTGATGACGGTTGAGTAGTTTATAAAATTCGGTTCGGTTACGTTTGGCGATGTCGGCGGAGTGACTGACATTGCCATGCGTTATTTGCAGGAGTTGAATCAGGTAATCTCGTTCAAAACGATCTCGTGCGCCGCTGAAAGAAGGGATTTCTTCGGGTTCGTCACGAATGGCTTTTTGGATGAGTGCTGCCGAGATAATAGGTGAAGTGGAGAGTGTGAGTGCATGTTCCACAACGTTTCTCAGTTGACGGACATTTCCTGGCCAGGGTGCGGCGACGAGTAGTTTGATGGCATCAGGAGAAAAGCCCGTCATTTCCTTCGAGGATTGTTCGCACAGTTTATCGAGAAAGTGCCGAGCCAAGAGTGGGATGTCTTCACGTCGTTTTGAGAGTGGTGGCACTTCGAGCGTGACGACGACGAGTCGATAAAAGAGATCTTCCCTAAAATTTCCATTTTTGATTTCCGCTTCCAGATCACGGTGGGAGGCGGATAAGACCCGTACGTTAATCGGTGTGCTTCGGGTTGAGCCCAAGGGTCTGATTTGTTTTTCTTGCAGGACACGCAGGAGTTTGCTTTGCAAGGTGGGTGGCATGTCTCCGATTTCATCTAAAAACAGGGTTCCGTCATTTGCGGCTTGAAAAAGTCCCTGTTTTTCTTGTGATGCGCCCGTGAAGGCGCCTTTGCTGTGTCCAAAAAGTTCTGATTCCAGCAGGGTTTCGGGAATGACGCAGCAGTTGATATCTATGAAGGGTTTCCCTCGGCGTGGACTGGCGTCATGAATGGCGCGTGCAAGCACTTCTTTGCCTGTGCCTGTTTCGCCATGAATAAAGGCGGATGCCTCACTTGCGGCAATGAGGCCTGCTTGGCTTATGAGCTCTTCCATGATGGGGCTGTGAGAAATGATGTGTTTTCGCCAGGCTGAGGGTTTTGCTTCAGGGGAGTCGGATGGGGTATGTCCACTCCATTTGAGGGCTTTTTCGATGTGCTCAAGCAGAACTTTGCTGTCGAAGGGCTTGGTGAGAAAGCTGAAGACACCGCCCTTAATTGCAGTAACGGCTTCTGGAATGGTGCCGTGTGCCGTCAAAATAATAATGGGAAGTCCCGAGTGCCGTTTGTGGATGAGTTTGGCGAGTGCCATGCCATCCATCCCGCCCATGCGTAGATCGGTGACAACCACATGAGGACGAAAGGTCGTGAGGTGGGCCAAGGCATTTTCAGCACTTTCCGATATTGCTACGGTGTAGCCCGTTGCCTTGAGTCTTAAGCTGAGGATGCCGAGCAGTGATTCGTCATCGTCTACGAGTAAAATACGCTGTTTGCATGGGTTCATTTTTTTTCTGCTATTTTCGGATCTATGAGATTTTTTTCGATGGTTTTGAGTGCTTCGATCATTTTGTTCAATTTTTTGTTTTCCGCACGTCCTTTTTTGAATTGTTGGTTGAGTGTTTTATACGCTTTGTCCTGATTTTTAATTTTTTGGACGAAGGTGGCCAGTAAGTAGGAAAAATCTCGTAACATGGGGTCTAAACTCGTCGGGTTTTCCAGGTAGCGATTGAGTAGATCCAGTGACGCTTGTGTATCTCTGTGTTTTGTATTTGCAAAACCCAGAAGTATGGCCAGGCGCAGTCGATTGAGTGGACTGCTGTTTTCTGCGAATTCTTTTTGTGTTCGGGCATGTTCTTGTTTTAAGGCTTTTTCGGGCAGTGAGTTTAAAAAGCGAAAATAGCTCACGATGACGGCGATTTCGATGGGTTTTTCGGGGACTTCTTCTTTTTGAGCTTTTTTTTCGGGCCTCTCTGTTTGTTTTTCTGCTTGTTTAGTTTCTTTTTGAATGATTTTTTCAGGTGCAGGCTTTTCCAAAGGGATGACTTTAGTGACAAGGGTTTGTTTTCCCGTATATTGACAGCTTGTGAGTAGCACTGTGCCTAAGAGGCATAAACTCAGAATGGTTTGCATACGATCCATTAGAGCTCCTTAAAGGGATTGATGGGGAGTTTCACGCAGATGTGAGCCCCCTTTGCGCTTCCATTTTCTAAAATTTCAATCGTGCCGTGATGGGCCAGGACGTATTCTTTGGCCAAGGAGAGTCCAATCCCTGTGCCTTCCACATCTGTTCCCGCTTGTCGTCTGCCTTGATAAAACGCATCAAAAACGCGGGCCTTATCGTCTGGATCAATGCCAGGCCCCGCATCAATGACATCCAGTCTCATCTCATGACCGTTTTCTGTCAAGTTAATTTCTATCGTCCCCGCAATGGGTGAAAATTTAACGGCATTTGAAACCAAGTTGTCAAGTACGACCGCAAGTTTGTTTTCGTCACCCGAAATGCTTTGTGTGCTGAGTTTGAGATCAACATGGATTTTCCGTGCCATGAGGGTCAAGTGGTGATCGGCCAAAACTTTTTCAATCAGTCGACCAATCACGACCGGTGTGAGGGTGAAGGTTGCGTGTCGTTCGAGTACAACGCTGAAATTGAGCAGATTTTCAATCATTTTTTGCAGGGCGATCATGCTTTGATGAAGAATTTCAACGACCTTGCGCTGCTCCTTATTGAGTGTGCCCACCACTTCATCTCTAAGCAGTTCTGCGCCCGCCCGTGAGGCCGTGAGCGGGGTTTTGAGCTCATGAGAAACATGTCTGAGGAATTGAATCTTTTGTTCTTCTAATTCTTTGAGGCGGGAACGTAACCAGTCGAGTCGTGTGCCGAGGACTTGCAAGTCTCGTGGCCCTGAGATGGTAATTTTTTCAGGCAGGGTGTTGTCTCCTAATTTTCGGATGGCCTGATCAATTTGTCGGATGGGGCGTGCAATGAGGAGCGTGAAGACGATGACTAAGGCTAGGACGATGGGGGTAATGCCCATGGCTTGCCAGACGAGCAGTTGCTGCGTTTCTTTACCGCGACGTTCCATAAGCTCTATTTTCTGGCTCACGAGCCCGCGATTTTCGGTCAAAATCAACTGTGCAAGTGCGGTCAAGGCCGTGAATTTTGTGACGGCGACTTTGCCTTCTTCTGCATCGTGGGGGATGCGTTTCAGCTTATGGTAGAGCTCTTTTTCGCTGCGCATGAGTTGGGCGACGGAATCGCGTTGTTTTCCTTCTGAGAGTCGAGAGAGGCTATTTGCGGTGTTCTGTAATTCTTGATGTGATTTTTCATAGAGTTGGAAGAGGGTTTTGTCTCCAAGTACCTGAAATTGTCGGATGTTGCGTTCCATTTTTTTGATTTGCTCAACGAGGGTGATGCTGCCTTTTGTGGCTTGTACGGCTTGAAAGAGGTCTTTTTGGCTTTGGTCAAGCAGTCGATCTACGGAGATCACGGCGTAAATGAGTGAAAAGATAAGTGGCAGTGTGACCAGAGAAAAACCGGTGAGTACGAGACTGAGGACCGATTTTGGACGAAAAAGTCTCATCAAACATTCTCTGTCGTTGACTTCCAAAGATCGTGTTCAATGGTATTCAAAAGTGGGATGAGTTTTTTCGGATTTAAGGCCGTAATGCCAATGGCCCGATGTCTCTTGCAAAGCATCTGGGCAGTCTCTGCATCCACACGATCTATCTTGTTGAGGACCAATAGGCAGGGTGTTTCAGACAGGCCTAGGTCTTTGAGCAGAGTTTCGACGGTTTGTATTTGTTGTTCGAGCCTGGGGTTGCTGATGTCGGCCAAGTGGATGAGCAAGTGTGCATCGCGCAATTCGTCCAATGTGGATCGAAAGGCCCCCAGCAGTGCTGGGGGCAGGGATTGGATAAAACCGACGGTATCGGTGAGGATGACTTCACGTTCTCTTGGAAAACGCAATCTACGTGTGGCTGTATCGAGTGTAGCGAAGAGCAGGTTTTTTGTTTCGACATGACTTTCGGTTAATTGGTTGAGCAGTGTGGATTTTCCGGCGTTGGTGTAACCTACAATAGAGGCGATGGGGATTTCATTACGGGTGCGTTTTTGACGACGTAAGGTGCGGGCTTCGGCCAAAGACTCATGCTCACGCTCTAAATGCGCAATGCGATCCCGTGCGCGCCGTAGGTCAATTTCGAGACGGGTTTCACCGGGGCCGCGACCGCCAATACCTCCGGTTAGTCGGGAGAGGGCGGTGCTCCTTTGTGAAAGACGCGGTAAACGGTAGCGCAGTTGTGCCAGCTCGACCTGGACTTTCGCTTCGCGTGTGAGTGCCCGCTGTGCAAAAATATCCAGGATGAGTTGTGTTCGGTCGAGCACTTTCATTTCTGTGACTTCCGCAATGCTCCTGATTTGAAGGGGGCTGAGGTTTTGGTTGAAAATCAGTAGATCAGCCTGTTGCTGCATGGCGTTGATGACCACTTCTTTGAGCTTGCCTTCCCCCATCAAATATTTGGCATTGAACTGTTTGGGTCTTTGAATCATCTGCCCGATAGGGACAAGTGCTGCCGATTTGGACAATTCGCTTAACTCGTCCATTTCGGCTTCCTGGTCTATTTTGGAGGCTTTTGAGACGCTGACGAGGATGGCGCGATTTTTTTTTCCCGTATCGTGGGTATTGTCTCGTTGCAGGTCAAACTCTGCTTCGAGCTCATCAAGAAAAGGTTTCAGTTCAAGGTCAATTTGATGAATTTGTTTGGGGGGGTGGACTTCGATCTGTTTCCCACTGGGGCCGGGTGGAAGCAGGTGTGCCATAAAAACGGCTCCGGGTGAGCCATCGGACTGTATTCCGATGGCGGCGATTAAATCAAGACGGAGCAAGGCCAAATCCGTCAAATCATCTTGAGAGAGGGCTTCACTTTTGAGGTGGGTGTGAATGAGTCTAATGCCACGGAGCTGGCGTTTTCCGGGTCGAAGTTGGGAAAGGTCAGGAATCATGATCTGACGCTGGTCTCCGACAATGATCGCATGAATGGTCCCTTCACGCCCGACGAGAATGCCAATTTGACGTTTGATTTCCTGTGACAGTGCAGTTAGGAGATGTGCAAGTTCAAAGGGGATGACCTGGTCTGTCTTTATTCTCCGACGGCTGATCTTATCCAGGCGTTTGAGGTGGCTTTTTTTTAAGCCTAGGGTCGTGCCGTGAATGTCCGTAGATTGAATCCTTATCTATAGATTATCAGGGTTTTTATTAGACGAAGGTCCTTCTAATTTGATGGCAAACATTCTAGCATCTTCTTTCCTGGAAATCGAATCAGGTTTGTTTTTCAAGGGGCTCAATGGTAATATGCGCTTCTTACACATTTGGGGGAAAAGGAAGCGTGTTGTCATTGATTTCAAAACAGAGACTCAAGCACGCCGTAATCGTTTTGATGGTGTTGCTCTTGTCGCCTTCGGTTCTGATGGCCCTTACCGCCAAGGATAAGGCCGAGGCGGAAGCCTATTACGAAGAAGGGAAGGCATTAAACAAGCAGCGCATGTTTAATGAGTCTATTATGCAGTTTGCGCAAGCCTTAAGACTCAATGCCAATGAGCATAAATACCACCGCGCCTTGCAGCGGACCTACTTGGCGATCCGTCGTGGGCCAAATGGCGTGCGTTATTATGAGGCCATGGTGCGTGATTATCCGAACAATCCGATCGTGCGTTATTGGATGGGGCGTTTTTATTTGGGGACAAAGGCGCTTGAACGGGCGACTGACGAATTTAAAAAATCGTCTGAGCTCGCGCCAAACGACGAACACGCGTTTATTTCTCTCGGTCATATCGCAACGCGTTTGGGACGACTTGATGAGGGTTTAGAAGCCTATCTGAGGGCAGATGCACTCGTACCGAATATTCCTGTTGTGAAAGTCGGGATGGGTAATATTTATTTTGAAAAAGGCCAGTATGACCTGGCTGAAAAAGTGTACAAGATTGCCTTAAAGAAGGACCCCTCGTATTTGGAGGCCCGCTATAATTTGGGTTTGATTTTTGAGAAAAAAGGGGAGTATGGCGAAGCTGCTGAACAATGGGGTTTGATGATTGAAGAAGACCCGAATGAATCGAGTGCGCGTGAGCAGCTGGCGAGACTTTATTTTCGGGCAAAGCGCTACATCGACGCCGTTCGAGAGTATGCCACGCTTTCGCTTGTGAAATTGGATGATCCTAAAGTATTTATGGCTTTGGGTGAGTCTCAAGTCCTTTTGGCGGCACGGCTCCCTGATATGGCCGATCGAAAACTACTCCAAAAAAGGGCGATTGAGAGCTTTAATCGCACCCTTGAGTTGCAGCCAAAAAATGAAAAAGCGCGTCAGTATGTTGAACGTTTGAAAAAAATTGAAATTCCGGACGGAAGCAAATAAGGATAGGTTCATCTACACGCCCTTGCATATCGTGGGGTTAAAATCGAGAGGTTTCATTTGAGTTTTTTCAACAGAAAAAGTACAGGCAGCCTGATTCTCTTGGTCGTATTAGCCATTTTATTTGCAGTTGAAGATGCGAATGCTTTTGTCGCGAAAGAGTCCTATGACTGTCAAGCCGAAGGCAATCGTGACATTAAAACAACCCTTGAACTCAAATTGGCCAAGAAAAAATATAGAAAGCAAAAACGTGAGCTCAAAAAAGAGCTTCAGGAAAATTATGAGGCTTTAAAAATTCGCTTAGTCTTTTTCCCTTTCCTTGACCCCCCGATGAATATCGGCATCGGTAAATGTGTTTCGGCGGAAGACGGTCGTCTGGCGATTAAGGAAGCCATCAAACTTAATCGAGGGATTGATCGAGTGATCATGCAGGAATTCATGCCACATCACTGGGTTAAAGTCGGGGCCACTGATCTTGCTGAATTGACTTTTATTCCGATCACGCCCGAAGATCTGCTGCGTTTGTCTGAGCCTTCTCTTTCGACCAAAGCTTTTCAAAAAATCTACAGAAATTTGTCTGCTTTAAGAGAGCGTAAGCTGCTTTTTGGTCTGGGTATTCGAAAAATTGAGGTCGATGAGTCGGAGTAGGGCTTTGTCTGTAAAAAAAAGAGCGCTTTTTTTGACCCTCTTTTTTTTTGTAGGCATGGGGCATATTTCGGATCTGCGGTTGTTGCCCGTGTCTGAGGCAGCCGACCGAGACGCCTCAATGATTGAGGTCTTAGCGCACGGTTATCGCATCGATGAAGCTTGGCAGAAGATTGGCAAAACCAAATATTTTTGGAAAGTGACTTTTCAGAATCACGCAAAGAAACGTAAACGCGTCTTTGCGTATTATTATCTCTTGGATGCTGAAGGTGTGCCGCTGGCTCGTAATGTTGCTAATCGTTATGTCGGGCCGCAAGAAACGGTTGAGATTATTGCTGATTCCTATATTTTGACCCAAAAAGTTCCCCAGGTCATGGACAGTCGTGTGAAAGTGAAGGTCGGTTTCCCAAATTAAAATATATAGAGGGGGGACTACGGCCTTCTACACCAAATGAAGTCTTGGTCGTGTCTCCAGTAGAGAGTCTTTCTCGTTTTTTCGATTTTTATCTTTAAACTTAATAAATTGGTAAGCTGTATATCCCGAAACGAATTTTTATTTGTCGTTTTTCCCTTCCTTTCTCTTGTTCCGTTCCTTGAGCCCAAAAACGTCTATTGCCTTAGACACTTTTTGTATTTTTGTTGAATTTTTAAACGTAAGCTGCTGTTTTTGTCGATAAAAATACACATGTAAAAATTGCTTGACACTTTTGGGATGCCGTGGTAAATTTTCCCCGTTTTTGGCGGGGGTCAAGTAAATGCCGGAGTTGAAAACCAACAAGTCTTTCCACAGCGGTTTTGTGCGCTTGCGCGGTACCGTGAGTTTGTTTCTATTTCTAAACGTAAGCGACACGTTAAATATCAGCAAAAATGAATATGAAACCATTTAAGATTGATCACAACGCAGAAGGAAAAAAGGAGAGCACAATAATGGAGAACACGAAAAAGAATTTTTTGAGTGTCTTCTTTGCTTTCGTTCTTATTTTCTCGACACAGGTCTGGGCATTGGCCAGTGGGGACGACCATTCGCATTCTGAAGATTCGAGTGCGACCTTGGTTGCTTCGACGGACTGGAAAATGAAGTTGAAAGCCCAGATCCAGAGAGAAGAGACGAAAGAAGGAGATACCGGCCGTGCGGCCCAGGTTGACAAGGCCATGGGTGCCTTGATGGACGAGATCAGAGGCCATGCCGAAGAAACGGGCAATGCCGGCCCTTTTAGTCATTTAAGTACGATGCAGCAAATGGACAGAAGTTGGTTCCTTGGTCCTACAGGTGCGGGAGAATCTGTTGTTGAAGGTGCACGCTGTCCCAGCACTGCGCCCGTGAAGGAATTGGACATTACTGCGATCAACGTTGAAATCACCCTGAATCAATGGCTTGATTTTCACCCGGGCTACATGTATGCGATTACGGCAGATTTGCCTAGAATTCGGGAAGAAGAAGATCTGAACAGGGAAGCAAGATCAGCCGCCGGATATGATCCAGGTTCCATTTCTTTGGGGCTTCAGACGGATAAAATTCAACCCCTTGTTATTCGCGGTAATCAAGGTGATTGTATGATCATTACCTTCCGGAATGAAATTGAAGACGAAGATGCTGGTCTGCACATTCATGGCTCCAGTCAGATCATTCAATCGACCGGACAGCCCGCGACTTCCGTTAATCCGGATTCTAATGTTCCTGCAGGGAAAAGCGTTGTCTTTGAATGGTACATTCAGCCGGACGAGCAGGAAGGCGCACATGCTTTTCATAGCCATGCCGGACGTGAGCCAGGTAGCCTTGGACTGATCGGGACTTTTATTGTTGAGCCAATGGGCGCAGTTTATCTCGATCCGATTACAGGCAAAGAAGCCCAAAGCGGTTGGCAGATGATGATTGCCTATGACGATAAAATCGATCCTATTTCAAAGGATTTCAGAGAGTTCACAATTGTCTACCACGAAGTGGGTGATGAGTCTTTTCGTCCTTTGAACCGTGACGGGGAAATGATCCCTCAGCGTGACCCGAATACGGATGCCTACCGGCCGTCTGCGCGTGCGATTAACTTCCGTTCAGAGCCTTTCGGGATCAACAATCTGGCCATGCAGGAAAAGTATTTTCACTTTGAAGATGAGTCCCTGGCCTACAGCTCTTATACCTTTGGCGATGCACCGACAACGATTCCTCGTTCTTACATGGGTGATCCGGCAAAATTCCGTTTGGTGCATGGTGGTGGCGAGGTTTTTCACTCCCACCATCCGCATGGGGGAACCATTCGTTGGCTCCGCCAGCCCAAAGCAGATGGCAAAGGGGAGGAACTCTTGACCGCCGCTTGGAACAACCCGGTGAAGTTCCCTGTGATTCGAACCGTTTCGGATCGTGTTGACGTTGAAGTCATTGGGCCATCCGAAGTTTTAGACCTTCAGACCGAATGTGGATCAGGCCTTTGCCAGCAATTGGCGGGAGACTTTCTCTTTCACTGCCATGTTGCACATCATTATGTGGCAGGAATGTGGGGCTACTGGCGTGTGTACAATACCATCCAGTCTGGCGACTATCCCTTTGTGAGCACCGATGCGATGGTGCCTTTGCATGAGCTGCCCGATCGTAAGGGGCGTATGCAAAAGCCTGTGACCTCTGACAAACTGGTCGGCAAGACAATGGACTGGTTTGACAAAAAATGGAACATCACCAAGAAAACTTCGGATTGGTCAAAAGACATTCCAGATGTCTCAATTAAGGATTGGGTCAAGATGTTGCTGCCACCTGCGGGTGAACCGGGTCACACTTCAGACGAAAAAGGCCAAATTATGGCTTATGATGCAACCGTCTGGGATTGGACCTGGAAGGGACTCAAGGCCATGGGCGAAAAGGAAGAGACCGGTCAATTTGCGCATCCGAAATATAAGTCGCCTATGCCGGGGAAACGACCGCCGATTCTGTTTGAACGAAAAACAGGGAAACTCGCGTGGCCACACTTCAAACCGCATTTTGGTAAACGGGTGCCGTTTGCCCGTCATCATGGCCCGGCCCCTTGGTTAGAGCCTTTCCATATGGACAAGAATAACGGTTCATTGGCTGGTGACCCGGGTAGTATAGGCGCACCGGGTGAAGAAACGACTCAGCCCGCCCGTCCGGGTGAGCACGGTCGTTGGAGTCTTTGTCCTGAAGGCGCGGGTCGGAAACAATACACCATTCACTTTATTGAAACGCCGATTACCATGAACGATGGTATTGGCGATCAGAAAAAAGTGATTGATCCAAACGGTCTGATCTACGTCTTACATGAAGACGTGGCCAAAGTGCGCGCCAATTCGGATTTGGCGAAACCTTTGGTTTATCGGGCGAATGTCTATGATTGCATCGACGTCATTTTGAAGAGTGAGTGGGTGGATAACAACCCCACCAACTTCCAGATGTCCAAGATCAATATCCATCCGCATTTCATCCAGTTTGACAATCAGGCCTCCGATGGCGTGATTACCGGTTTCTCTTATGACCAGTCGATGCGTCCGTTTACGATGTTGGGTAAAACAGAAACACGCGGTTTACCCGCGCCGATGAATTCCCTTCAGATGGCTGACACCGAAATTGGTGCCATGCAAATCAAAATCAAAATGGGTAAGGGCGCAACGCCTTTCCATGAAAACACCGATATCATGATTGGGATGCATCAGGTCGAGACCGTTGAAGTCCGTTGGATTCGGAAGATCGAACATGATGCCAAAACCGGTGTGGATACGCTTACCTTTAGTGAGCCCTTGACACATGCGCACAAAAAAGATGAGATTGTCTCCACTGAGTTTGTCCGCTATCGTCTCTGGGCAGATGCCGATGTGGGTACCGTCTTCTGGCATGATCATGCTTTAGGCGCAACCACTTGGCCGCATGGCGCAGTCGGTGCATTGATTATCGAGCCTGTTGGCGCGACCTATCATGATCCGGTTACCGGAGAGGAAATCCGGAGTGGCCCTATTGCAGATATTCACTCCATTGAGCCAGTGGGTTATGGTTACAGTGGTAGTTTCCGTGAGATGGTTCTTATGCTTCACGACACCATGCCTTATACGGCGCAGGTTGTGACGGAAGGGAATCCTCCGGGACAGACCAAACGTGCAGCGATTGACGCAGGTCAGGTGCTTTTTTTCCAAATGCCTTATGATTTGGATTATGTGGCCGTGCCAATGTTGAATGGTGGAACGCACACAACAGGAGGTGGACTTTTCTTTAAGGCGGAATCGATTGCAAAACGTCTGAAGAACAATCCAGATCCTTCATTGGTGTTTTCCTCCATCGCACACAAAAAAGATCCGGGTACACCTCTCTTGAGAACTTATCTTGGAGATACAATCGTTTTCCGGACGCTTCACACCATGATGAATGAAACGCATACCTGGCACTTGGCGGGACATGCCTTCCGTACAGAACGGTATGCAGCTAAATCGGATCTTCGCAATGCGCATCATATTGGCATTGCGGAACGCTACGATTTTGTGACCCGCGCAGGTGGTCCTCAGAAAATGGCAGGAGACTATCTGCATTATAACGGGCGTGCTTCCCATCTTGGAGAAGGCAGTTGGGGCATTTTACGTGTCTTGGATGAAAAAGTGGATGATTTAAAGACCCTACCGGGACATGACGTCATTCCAAAATCAGCCAAGAATGTCTGTCCTGCGGATGCGCCGGTGAAACGCTTCAACGTGGTCGCAACTGACCATGCCATGAAGTACAATCCCAATGCACCGGATGTCATTGAGGTGGACTTTGACCGGAAATTGCTCGTGTCAAACCCAACGGGCAAACTCTTCATGCTGGAAGGCGACATGGCAAAAGTGGCAGGTGGTGAACATCCTCATCCTCTGACGCTGCGGGTCAACTCCGGAGACTGTATCAAGATCAACCTGCGTAACAATCTAAAGGATCATAAAGCGTCCTTTAGTGCGGACATGCTGGCCTTTGACCCCAAAGATTCTCATGGTGTCAATGTCGGTTACAACAAAGGGGATCAAACCGTCAAACCCGGGAAGAGTAAAACCTACACCTTCTATGCCCCGCCGGAGTATGGCGAGTTTTCAACGATCGTATGGGATTGGGGTAACTTCATCAATTCCGTGCGTGACGGGCTTTATGGTGGCATCATCGTCGGGCCTCGTGGCGCAAAATACCGCGACCCGATGACCGGCGAAGACATCTCTCTGAAAAACGCCTGGGCAGCCGACGTCATTCTGGATCGGAGTAATCCAACAATGGCCGGACGTTCCGACTATCGTGATGTGGCCCTCTACTTTCAGGATGAGGACAACATCATCGGGACGGCCTTTATGCCTTATATCCAGCAGATTGCAGGATTGACGGGTGTGAACTACCGGATTGAACCCTGGATGTATCGTGAAGAGAATGGCTGTGAATTAGGGACCATGTTCCAGCCTTGTGTTGCAGGTGCACCGGGTGACCCTGTGACACCAACCATCTTGGCGCATGCGGGCGATCCTGTCCGAATTCATGTCTTTGGTGCTTTCAACGAACAGAACCAGATGTTCGCTCTTGAAGGACACCAATGGCCGTTCAAGATCAATATGCCGGGTGCGGACATGTTTAGCGCGGAAGAGTTTGGTGGTTCCGAAAACCTGGATGTGTTTGTCCGTGCCGCGGGTGGCCCGACCCATCTGCCAGGTATTTATCTCTGGCAGAATCACCGCTTGCCTTATGCAGCGGCGGGACAGTGGGGCTATTTCAAGGTGCTTCCGAGAGGGAATCAGTCGATCCTTCCGCTGAACTCAGGCGGTGGCATCGGTGGTCGAACAGCCGAAGCGCCAAAAGACGAAGTACCAGCGGCGCTTACCGGTCTGGATGAAACACTTGGACCCATTTCCATGATTGATAAATAATCAATCAGCAAGACTGTAAGTAAACACGATTGGGGCAAGTGGTAAATTTTCATCTTACCCTTGCCCCAATTTTTTTTAGGGGGAAGCTCATGAAAAAGTCATTGATCATAGGTCTAGGCATCATTTTTATGACCTTGTTTAGCCTGTGGGGTACTTCAGAGATCTTGGCCTATGAAGAGATAGATGTATCGAATGGCGGGTCGATTTCGGGAACAATCACGATAGAAGGGCAGATCCCAAAACCAAGGGTTTTTACTTTGGCACAATTCCCCTTTGGGCCCTTTTGTAAAAAGATTTCAGACGGAGAAGGAAATGTCCGTTTGAAAGAATACATCGTTCATAAAAAAAATAATGGTTTGTGGGAAGCCGTTGTCTCCATTAAAAGCATTGATAAAGGGAAACCCTATCGTCCCACGATCGCGGATTTTGTTGCAGTAGACTGCATGTTTCATCCGGCGGATGTTGCAGATGATGAACAATTTGTGCTTGGAGACGATGGAAAACTACGGCATCAACATCCAAATGTCGCCATCCTTCACAATAATCAACGCCTGAACATGATCAACCGGGATCCGGTTGTACACAACATCCAGGTTTATCAGAACGAAAAAGGAAATATTATCCTCAATTCGCCACTGCCCATTTCAGATCAGCCGCGCGGGGGTGTTTTGAATTTTAAAAGGGGCAGAAGAATTTCGCAGATGATCTGTGGCATGCATGAATTTATGCAGAGCTGGGGATTCGTGGTGAGAAACCCTTATTACGCGAAGACAGAAAAAGATGGTTCCTACAAAATTGATGGCATTCCGCCAGGAACTTACGAGGTCAGTATTTGGCATCCGCACTCGAAGATTTACAATAAAACGGTGACCGTGAAAGCCAACAAGGAAAGTCGTATGGATTTTGTTTTTAATGCAAGCTTGATCAAACGGCCCCTTTACGAATCTCAAGAACAAACACGCCTGGATACGGCAACGCCAAAAGATCACATCTTGCAAGAAGGAGATGAGCGCATCTTGATTGGTGGCGAGTAGTTTTAAGGCATTTTGTCGTGAAATTTGTCTGTATGTTAGGGCTGCGATTTCTTTTGCTCTAAAGAAGAGATCGCAGCCCTGATATAGAGAGAAAGGGTTTTCTCTAAATTTTGACTTATTGATTCAAATATTATTATTCTATAACAGGATTCAACGAAACTTTGGGGAGGGGCCTGTCTGTGAAAAGATTATATTTTTTTATCTTGGCAGGGTTTTTTTTTATCGAAGTCCTGTTTCCCCATTTCAAGGCCTTTGCCTATGAAGAGGTCGATGTCAGTCTCGGTGGAGCGATTACGGGTCGGATTACCTTAAAAGGATCTATTCCTCCTCCAAGGGTTTTTTCCCTTTCTCTTTATCCCTTTGGGTCTTTTTGTAAAAAAATTTCGGATGGCAATGGACATGTTCTTCTTAAAGACTTTGTCGTAAGTGATGAAGGCGGTCTTTGGAATACGGTGATCGCCGTAAAAGGGGTGCAGAGAGGGAAGCCATTTCCCCTTATTCAAAGAGAGTTTGTTGCAACGGATTGTATGTTTCATCCTGCGGATGTTGCGGCACGTGAGCAATTTTTTCTAGACGACATGGGTCGGATGCATCACGAACATCCAAATGTCGCGATTCTTGAAAACCATCAACCCATTTCTGTTGTTAATCGTGATCCCATTGTCCACAACATTCAGGTTTACCAAAATGAGCGGGGAAACATTATTTTAAATGCGCCGCTTCCTGTTTCGACAAGAAGAAGGGGCGGGGTTTTGCATTTTGACCGTGGAAAACGCATTTCTCAGCTCATTTGTGGGATGCATGAATTTATGCAAAGCTGGGGTTTTGTCGTGGATAATCCCTATTATGCCATGACAAAAAAGGACGGTCGTTATCGGATTGATGGTTTGTTGCCGGGTGATTATATCGTCAGTATTTGGCATCCCCATTATCGCATTTACGAACAAGTTGTAAGGGTTTCAGAAAATCAAAACACCCGTCTTGATTTTGCATTTGATGCCAGCATTGTCAGACGCCCACGTTATGAATCACAGAAAAGGTTTAGGATGGATTCTGCAACCCCAGACGAACACAGGCTTAAATTAGGGGATGAGCGACTGATTATTTCAGATTAACGTAAAATGCGTTATAATGCCCCGGAAGAGAGGAAAGAAGACCTCAAGCGTTTGATGCAGTATCGTGAAATAATTGAAAGGACTCATTTGATTCCTTTTAGAACCATTAGGAGAAATACTGTGATTAGAAAGATGATCCTTTCATTGTTATTTTTGCTTATTTTTTCAGTCGTAAATTTGTCCCAAGGGTTTGCCTATGAAGAAACGACGGTTCGAAACGGCGGAACATTAAAAGGTCGTATTTTTTTGAATGGCCCCACGCCACCCAACCGTGTCTATCACTTGATTTTTTCACCCAATATCGATTTTTGCCGTGGGATTTCAGATGGAAATGGGAATCGTATTTTGAAGGAGTTTCAAACCTCTGCTGATGGGGGGTTTCAGGATGTTGTGGTTGCCATTGTCGGCGTTAAAAAAGGAAAACCCTTTCTTTCGACCCCGATCATGTGGTTGGAAGATTGTGAAATGCGACCCTTTGTCACGGCAGTGAGAAATAATCATCCTGTGACCATCGCAAGCAATGATCCGATCATTCATGGTATCCAGGGTTATTCGCTGGATAGCCAATACACCTTTCAAATGTTCAATAAGCCCGTTTTGCCCAAGTCAAATGTGACGAAAAAAATTAAATTTCGTCCGGGGCATTATATTCTTAGAACACAATGCGGTGTACATGACTATATGCAGACCTGGGCTTTAGCCATTGGAAACCCTTATTATGCGATTACAGATAAGAGGGGTCATTTTGAAATTGTTAATGTGCCTCCTGGGGAATATCATGTTGTAGCCTTTCACCCGCATATGGATATTCAAGCCCAAGCTGTGACGATTAAAACGGATGGCACGGTCGAAATGGGTTTTATTTTTGAATCCAAAGAGGTTCGTATTCCTTTACATGATCTTCAGGAAAGCTACCGTTTACAGACCTTGTTACAAGATGAGCATCTTGCCCCGCCAGATGTGAAACTTCAGGTCCATAATGCACCTGAAGCCTTGCTTAAATCTCATACCTGGCAGGAAAGAAGCAAGAGTTACTTGGTGAATTCGCCACCCGATGGTGAAGAGGAGGTCCCCTCAAAGTAGGCTGAAAGGCCTTCTTTCGCAACTTGTGGTGCGGTAATATGCCACACTGGGTCATTGACGACCATCGCTGCGACGACAATTTCAGGGTTTTCAAGGGGTGCCATCGCAACAAACCAGGTATATCGTCCCTTGGGTTCTTTTCCGCGAAGGGAGCCTGTTTTTCCCCCGATTGATATTTTTCGGATGCTTTTTTCACGATAGCGTCGTCTGAAAATGTTTTTCACCGTCCCGCTTTGGACTGTTTCCTGCATCATTTCTTTTAGGATACGGGCAGTTTTTGATGAGATGGGCTTGGTGATCTCCCTGGGACTGCATTCGTAGAGTTTTTCACCCGCTGCATTGCTCACAAAATCAATCATACAGGGGGCCATCATTGTGCCTTCATTGGCAATGGCCGAGGTCATTAATGCGGCGTGTAGAGGAGAAATGGCGACTTTTCCAAAACCTGCGGCTGTTTTTTCTAGCCCGCCCAGATCTCTGTCAATCTCCATCTTACTGATGGCAATAGGGGTTTCAAAGGGAATATTTTGGTTAAACTGAAAGCGTTCCCCGTAATCGATTAAAGTGGGAATATCCAGCCAGCGATGGGCGACTTTTGCAAATACAATGTTGTTTGATTTTGCAAAAGCCTCCGACATTGACATCTTGAGTTTGTCTTTTTTTGCATCATCCTTCCAATCGGCGGGCCGGAGGCGATTAACATCTCCCCGATAGGAGATGGAAATTTCAGGTGAAATTTGTCGTGCTTCTATGGCGGCTGCGGCAGTGATGACTTTAAAGAGCGATGCGGCAGGATAGCTTGCTTGTAGAGCGATGTCTTTTTTTTGAGGGTCGCGGGCGGAGTAGTCGGCGAGTGCCATAATCTTTCCCGTTTTGGGTGATATCGCGACAAAGGCGCCGTAAGGGACTTTATAGCGTTCAAAATAGGCATTGACCCTTTGTTGGATGTTTGTGTTTAGGGTGTAGGTCGCCGTAATTCCATTTTCGAAGTGTGAGACGTATTTTCCGTCTTCTATCTGATCCAGTGTCGGTCTAAAATTTTTGAAACGAATGGATGTTTTGTCGCGGATCAGTGGTGTATTTGCAAAAGGGTCTTCTGTGAGTGCGCCCCAAGCCCATGTTCCCAATAAAATGAAGAGCGTGATCCCCAAAGTGGCTAAGAGGGGTTTGACAAATTCTTTTTTCTTTTTCTTGTAACAGTTTTTTTTCATGTAAGGTCTTTAATCTTTAATGAAATAAAATTCTCTAGAGATATTTTTCAAAGGATTTTTGCTGTGCGTGTCGATCCTTAGATCTTTATTTTATTGGAAACGCCTGGGGTTAGTTCGGAGATATCCTTTTCATCCCATTCAATGTCGCGTTCCAGACCTTGGATCAAACCGCGTACTTTTTCGATCAAGTAACCTTTTGCGCGTTGCAGATTCATGATTTCCCCTTGAAGCTGAGTCTCGCGACGCAGGGCTTCTGCTGTAATTTCTTCTGCGCGGACTTCTGCTTGCCGAATAATGAGATGGCCTTCTTCTTGGGCATTGGCTTTGACATTTTCCATGGCCTTTTGTGCCATCAAAAGGGTCTCAGTGAGCGCACCTTCTGTTTTTTCTAATTCGGCAATGGTCTTAGATTGTTTGTCCTGCTGGTCTTTATAGTCCGCCATTTTTCCCAGCAGTTCTTCTAAGTCATCTGCCAAACCCTCAATAAATGTATCAACTTCTAGGGAAGAATATCCCCTGAAGCTTTTTCCAAAAGAAATTTGTCTCAATTCTAGGGGGCTTAGTTTCATATTCAACCTCTCTTGTTGGGGCTTCTTATCCTTCAAGCCGAATTACATTTCATTTGTTTCCTCATTATTTGAGGCCACTATCCAAGACGTTGCGCGATGCCAAAAAGGGTGCCAACCAAAAAATGCTGTAGGAACATGATGAGTAAAATGACAATCATGGGAGAAAGGTCAAGCCCAGAGGTATAGCTTCCCGTCCACCTTCTAATGGGGTAGAGCACCGGTTCGGTTATTTTGTAGAGGAATTGCACGATGGGGTTGTAGGGGTCCGGGCTGACCCAGGATAAAATGGCGCGACCGATGATGACGTACATGTAGAACCCAAGGACGACATCCAAAATATTGGCCGTTGCTGAAAGTAGATTGCCGAGTATAAACATTAAAACTTCTCCTTAGGGAAAACCGCCGATTCGCTTGCAATCCTGCGTTATCGGCCATTTCATTCCCTCACCGTACAGGTCGTACGCCTCGGTTATGAAATGGCCTCTGGCCTTGTCTTTCAAACGACTTGACGGTTTACTCCCCATTCAAACTTTTTTTAAAAGTTTAGGTTTTTCCCAATTCTTTTGAGCGTTCTGTTGCGGCTTCCACTGCATTCATAAAAGCTGCGCGGATATTGCCTGTCTCAAGTACATGAATTCCGCTGATGGTGGTGCCACCCGGTGATGCCACAAAGTCTTTGAGACGTGCGGGGTGTTCTCCTGTTTCATTGAGCATTTTGGCGGCTCCGAGTACCGTTTGTGCTGCCAGGGCCTGAGCGATTTTTCTGGGAAGCCCGACTTTGACTCCGCCATCTGCGAGTGCTTCTATCATCATAAAAGCAAAGGCTGGGCCGCTTCCTGAGAGTCCGGTGACGGCGTCCAGTAGTGTTTCTTCGAGTACCCAGGTTTTTCCAATCGCATCAAATATTTGTAAGGCGCGGTTTAAGTGTGCTTCATCCACCCTTTTTCCCAGTGCGAGCACGGTCGCCCCGCTTTGTACTTTGGCGGGTGCATTGGGCATGGCGCGGATAATTTGAGACTCGCGGGCCAAGCCCGTTGCCAGTCGCGATAGAGGGACACCTGCTGCCACCGAAATTAAGAGCTTTTCGCCCAGCTCTGAACGGATTTCAGCAAGCACAGCTTCAACAACATTGGGTTTAACACCCAGGATGATCAGTTCTGCTTTGCGAACGGCTTCTCGATTAGAGCTTGTTGTTTCTATTTTATAAGATTTATGGAGTGTTTTTAAACGATTTTCCGAAAGATCTGAAGCGAGTAGGGTCTTGGGTTTATAGAGACCTGCGTCCAGGAGACCCTTAATAATGGCTTCCGCCATATTTCCAGAACCCAGAAATGCAATTTTAATGGACGAATTTTTCTGTGTTTTCAAACCGTTCTGCTCCCAAAAATGGCTGTGCCGGGTCGCACCCAGGTCGCGCCTTCTTCAATGGCCACTTCAAAATCGCGAGACATGCCCATCGAAAATTTATAGAGTTGCAGGCGCTCTCCCAGTTTCCGCAATTTTGAAAAATAGGGTCTGGCGGCTTCTGCGCTGTCCGTTATCGGTGGAATGGTCATCAAACCCAGGAGTTGTAGGTGGGGCAGTTTCCGAACGGCCTCGACCAAATTCGGAGTTTGTTCGACAGAAACCCCATGTTTGTTTGTTTCTCCCGCAATATTAACTTCAATCAAGATGGATTGTGTAATGTTTTGTCGAAAGGCTTCCTTTTCTATTTTTTCTGCCAAATGCAGGGAATCGACCGAATGGATCAGATCAAATAGCCCAACCACTTTTTTTACCTTATTCGTTTGAAGTGGCCCAATTAAATGCAGGGCCTCTATTTTTTTGATCAATGCCGAATCCAGAAACTTTGCATGTGCCTCTTGCACACGGTTTTCGCCAAAAACACGGAGTCCCCAGGTGATGGCTGCTTCGACCTGCGTGATTTTTGTTCTTTTCGACGCAGCCACAAGGTTTATGTCCCCGGGTTTTCTGCCTGCGCGCATTGCGGCGTTTTTAATCGCAGTGGATACACGATCCAGTGCCTCTGAAATGGAGTGCATGATATAAGACCCTTCAAATATCAGATTCAAGGCCTACTAGATTAACATAATCCCACTGACCATATTCCCCTTCTTTTTTTTATCCCTGCGAAAAGAGTTGAAGAGGTTGGGCAGACAACTTGTGCAGAGCCCGGCTGAAGCCACTTGATCTTCAGGCAGACCTGCGTCAATCAATTGCAAACGATTCAGAGCGATCAAATCCAGTTGCCACTTCCCGGATGCCATTTTTTCTATCTCTTGATAGAGCACGGCCTGGCTGTGCGCTGTCTGCTTTTTGACGGCCTCTACAACGTCGGCATCGATCTCAAAACAGCAGGGCTGGATTGAAGGACCAATGCCCGCAAAGATATTTGTAGGGGCCGCACCATAAAGCGAGACCATTTTTTGCACCGTTTTTCCCACGATATTCTGCACACTGCCCCGCCATCCGGCGTGTACTGCGGCACTCACACCTTTGACGGGATCCACTAAAAGCACAGGTACACAATCGGCTGTCCCAACCGAAACAAAGCGATTCGGCACATCCGTCACCAGGGCATCTCCCTCAATGGCATTGAGTAGAGCCGATAGCGGGGCTTTGGGAACCGGTTGCACGTGCGAGCCATGCACCTGCTGGAGCCGAATGGGTTTGTAGGGTGCAAGGGCTTCGTCATCTAAAAGCCGTGTCCCAAAGAGATGAAAAACACCCAGATGGTTCAATGAAGGCAGTTGAAGATAGCTCCGCCCATTGTTCTGTACCCAATGGTAGGCCTGCTGATCTTTCTCTGCGAGCATCAATCGACCTGGTTTCTCAAGAAGGTTGGAATGTCCCATAAGTCTTCTCCATATTTTGCGCTTGTATCGGGTCTTTCATCCCGCAAGACTTTTCTTAAATGTGCGACTTTATCTCGACTTGTTTGCTGAGGCACCGAGATGGCTTCCGAGATTGTTTCAGTGATAATCGGCTCAATTTCTTCTTCTGCTGGAACCTCGATTTTAACCGGAACCGTGTCTTCTTTCTGGGTTTCAATCTCGGTTTTAACTTCTGTTCTTCTTTCAACTTTTTCAAACCCGGTGGCGATGACGGTTACACGGACCTCGTCGTCGGGCAATTGTTCCGAAATAACGGCCCCAAAAATAATATTGGCATCGATATCAACGGATTGTTGAATGATGGATGAAGCTTCACTGACTTCGTGGATTGAAAGATTCTTTCCACCCGTCACATTTAAAAGTACACCGGATGCCCCTTCAATCGAGCTTTCTTCCAAGAGGGGGCTTGAAATAGCGATTTGTGCGGCTTCGACCGCCCGATTTTCACCCCTCGCGATGCCCATGCCCATGACGGAACGTCCCATGTAGGACATGACGGCACGGACGTCTGCAAAATCAACATTCATTAGACCCGGTGTTGTAATGAGGTCTGAAATGCCTTGTACGGCTTGTCTTAAGACGTCATCAATGACCAGGAAAGATTCCGTGAGTGGTGTGCCGCGCTCGACGACGTCTAAAAGTTTTTGATTTGGAATGATAATAACCGAATGACAGCTTTTTTTGAGCTCGGCTAAACCTTCTTCTGCTTGTTTGATGCGTCGTGGCCCCTCAAAATCAAAGGGTTTGGTGACGACGCCGACAGTCAAAATCCCCATCTCTTTTGCAATATTGGCGATGACCGGGGCTGCGCCGGTGCCTGTGCCGCCCCCCATACCAGAGGTCACAAAGACCATGTCCACATCGGTTAACATTTCTCGGATGACATCCACTGATTCCAGTGCGGCTTCCCGACCGATTTGAGGTCGGCCGCCTGCACCCAAACCGCGGGTTAATTTTGTCCCTAACTGTAATTTCTGTGATGATTTTGAAAGATTTAAGGCCTGAATATCACTATTGGCAGCGATAAATTCGACACCCTCGACATCGGAATGAATCATGTTATTAATGGCGTTACAGCCACCCCCGCCGACCCCAATGACTTTGATCCGTGCTGCCATTGAATTGTGTTCTTCTTCGTCAAATAAAAACATGTGACCTCCTCGTTTGAGGGAAAGCACTCCCGTGGCTCTCCTTAGTGTTAAAATATTTGTAGACGATTATTATTTGTTATGAGTTCCTAAAAAAATCCTTTGACCCAATTACGCATACGTTGCAGCATATTTTGTTTACCATGCCGCCGGACTTCTTTCTTTTTTCGACTTCTAAAGGCATATAAGGTGAGACCGACCCCTGTTGAAAATCCAGGGGTATTGACCACATCCACCAAACCTCCGACTTCCGTGGGTACACCCAAGCGAACGGGCAGTCCGAGTACCCGTTCGGCCACTTCAATGATCCCCTTAAAAGAAGACGTGCCTCCCGTGATGACCACGCCGGAGGCCACACGGTCTTGATCCCCCATTTTTTCAAGCTCTTGTGCAACCAGAGAAAAAATTTCCTCGGCACGGGGTTCAATAATTTCAGCAAGCAGTTGTCGCGAGAGTTGACGGGGCGGGCGCCCACCCACGCTTGGGACTTCGATGACTTCATGTTCGTCCAATAAATCGACCGAGGCACAGCCGTATTGGATCTTAATTTTTTCCGCGTCGGCCCGGGGTGTTCTTAAGCCGATGGCGATGTCATTTGTGAAATGGGTGCCGCCAATGGGAATGACCGCAGTATGTCGCACCCCGCCGTCCACAAAGGTTGCAATATCTGTCGTACCACCGCCGATGTCGACAACGGCCACCCCCAACTCTTTTTCTTCCGGGGTTAACACAGCTTCACTGGAGGCAATGGGTTGAAGGATCATTTCGATCATGTCCAGTCCGCCGCGTTGAATACTTTTTTCGATATTTTGTGCGGCAGTGACCGCACCGGTGATAATGTGCACAATGACTTCGAGCCGCACACCCGACATGCCGAGTGGTTCTTTAATACCGTCTTGTTGGTCAATGACAAATTCCTGCGGAAGCACGTGAAGAATTTTTTGATCATCGGGAATGGAAATCGCTTTTGCGGCGTCCATGACCCGGTCGATATCGCTTTGGGAGACTTCCTGGTCTTTTACCGCAACGACGCCGCTGCTGTTAAAGCCTTTGATGTGTCCACCCGCAATACCGGTGTAGATACTGCCGATATCGACACCCGCCATCAGCTCGGCTTCCTCCACCGCGCGTTTGATGGATTTCACCGTGCTTTCGATATTGATGACCATGCCCTTTTTGAGGCCCACCGAAGGGTGGGTGCCGATGCCGATAATGTCGATCCGTTTGTCATCGATGACTTCGGCGACAATTGCACAAATTTTTGTGGTGCCGACGTCCAGTCCGACAAGAATGTCTTCTCCCTTGGCCATGTAGAACCTCCTTAAAAAATGTGTCTAAAAATAAAGTGTATCGGGGCTGCGTTCTGGCTTGGACGATTTAAGCACCGCCCGACCTGAAATCCGGAGATCAAGCTCCCAGGAAGAAAGACCGCGTTCCGTGAGATCCGTTTCGATTTCCAAAAACTGCCGCCATTTTTTAGCATACCCATCCGCACCCAAGTGTAATAAGCCGGTCTGTCTTTTCCCTTCAGGTGTAATGAAATGGACTTGCAAATTGTTTGGGTCTGATAGGTCAATAAAAACTCCGGGTCGATTTTGCGCCAATGTTCCGAGTGCCAGTCCGTCGGCATAATTTTCTGGATTGATATTGATCAAACGGGGGAGCCTGGCCGGAAAAGGACCACCTTGCTGAAGGGTGATGCCTTCTTGATCGACCAGGTAGGGCGCTTTACTGAAATTGACGGTTTCGCCCATCAAGGTCCCTTTTTCATATTCGACCGAGGCCGGTTTTCGCTCGACGACGACGATTAGAATACGATTGGGAAAACGTTTTTTGACTGTGGCTTCTTTGATCCATTGATGTGCCAGCAAACGTTTTTGAATGACGGCGATATCCACTTCAAATAGGTTTTTTCCCACGACGGATTGAATCCGTTTTTCCATCTTTTTTTCCGTTAAATGTTTCAAACCAATCCACTGGATTTCTTTGACCTTAAAAACAGACAATGTGCCGATTTGTTCCACGCCCAGGGTCAGGATGAATAGCCCTGCACCAAAAACGAAAGCCACCACAAAGATACGCATCCCACCCTTAAAAGATGATTTGACCTGAGTCCGTGTCTGGCCGGGTTTTGGGCCAGGCCTTTTTCGCCGTTTGTTTATTTTGATTGGCAAGGGCTGTCCTTATATTCGGTGCAGGCAGTGTTTAAAATCTTTTCAACCAAGGCATCAAAATCAATCCCGCATTCCCGTGCCATTTCAGGCATTAAACTGGTTTCCGTCATACCGGGGAGGGTATTCACTTCCAGTAGATAGGGTTTCATTTCTGAATCAATAAGAAAGTCCACACGGCTATAGCCGCTACAGCCCAAAGCGTGATGGGCCTGCAAAGCCAAATCGAGTACGTGTTGATAGACCTTTGCTGGAAGGGGTGCGGGAAAGATGTGTTCAGACATACCGGGGACATATTTTGCGTCGTAATCGTAAAATGCACCTTTGGATTTAATTTCAATGGCCCCCAGAGGTTTTTCATCCAGTATGCCCACATGAACTTCCATGCCGGAGATGTAAGTTTGCATCAAGACCTTCGTGCCAAAACGAAAGGCCAATTCAAGGGCGGATTTAATTTCTGTCGGGGTTTTTACGATAGACACGCCGACACTGGAGCCTTCTGAGACAGGTTTGATGACAAAAGGCAGTTGGATCGGAAATTGTGTTGTTTCGAATTGATCAAGGTCTTTTGCGCTTAAAACAACTGTCCGAGGAAGGGGGAGTGCATGCGCCTTTAAAAGACTGTCTGATGCAATTTTATTCATCGCGAGCGCACTGGCAGTCAGTTTGGAGCCGGTATAGGGAATATTCATCATTTCCAGAAGGCCTTGAATCGCGCCGTCTTCTCCGTAACGGCCGTGCAAGGCGATGAAGGCCACGTCAATGTGTTCGGATTTTAAGGTGAGGGCAATATCGCGGTCCACGTCAATGGGAATCTGGTGATAGCCCAGCCGGGCAAGACTCGCGGAAATGGCGGTCCCACTTTTAAGTGAAACCGCTCGTTCGCTGGACAGGCCACCCATCAAAACTCCGACACGTTTTTCCATGAAAGGTTTATGGCTCAAAGTACATCCCTTCCAATGATTTTGACCTCTAATTCCAGGGCAATGCCCGTTTCTTGCCTCACCTTTTCTTTTATTTTTGCAATGAGTGTGAGGCAGTCTTGGGCAGTTGCTTGACCGTGGTTCAGTATGAAATTTCCATGTTGTTCTGATATTTGTGCATCCCCAATAGAAAAACCTTTGAGTTCTGCCGCTTCAATGAGGGCGCCCGCATGGTGCCCACTCGGGTTTTTAAAAACAGAACCACAGTTTGGTTTTTGAAGGGGTTGTGTTGTCTGGCGCCGTTTTAGAAAATGTTTCATCTTGGCTTCAATCAGTCTTCGCGGATTGGGTCTTAAAACAAAATTTGCTGAGAGGATCAGCCCTTTTGGCCATTTGGTTTTTCGATAGGAAAATATAAGATCCTGCGCAGAAAAATTTTGCACACGGCCCGAAAAATCCATGACAGAAATACGGCTTAAGACCTGAGCCGTTTCATAAGCTGGAATGCCTGCATTCATCGCCACCGCACCGCCGACCGAACCTGGAATGCCACTCGCGAACTCAAGACCGCTTAATCCGTGATCCATTGCAAAAAGGGCCAGCTTGGGATAAGAGGCACCACTTTCTGCAAAGAGATGGTTTGCCTCGATTTGTTTCATCTGGTTTAAATGTTTTAAATGGATGACCACACCTGCAATGCCGCCGTCTTTCACCAAGAGGTTACTGCCATTGCCCATCACAAAAATCGGGAGAGGGTGGTCTGCGAGCAGAGGTATGAGCAAGGCTAAATCTGAAACAGATTTTGGGAAGACCAAGAGATCCGCAGGGCCTCCCACTTTTAGGGAGGTGTAGGGAGACAGGGGTGCATGCCAGTAAGACTCCCCCGAAAAGCCTTTTAAGGCTTCGCTGAGTTTCTCTTTTAACGAAGTGCTGATCCGCGTTTCCTGATTCATTTCCATAACAGCCATTTTGGTGAAGTCCGTTTAATCCTGTTTTTCATCTGCTAAAAAAGTTTGGCCCACTTCCCAGATATTTCCAGCACCGAGGGTCAAGAGCATCATGCCGGGTTGTGTTATTTTTTTGATTTTCTGTACAATATTTTCAAAGTTTTTTAGAAAATATGTTTGGCCCGCGCGGTGTTCGCAGACTTTTTTGTAAAAGGCCGTCCCGGTAATGCCCGAAATGGGAGTCTCTCCGGCGGCATAAATATCGGTCAAAATGAGCTGATCCACGCCCTCAAAGGCCGTGGCGAGGGTTTCGAAACAATCCCGTGTTCTCGTATAACGATGGGGTTGAAAAACCACGATCAGCGGCAGATTCCAGCCTGTTTTCGCTGCGTCGATGGCAGCCCGAATTGCGGTGGGATGATGTGCATAGTCATCCACAACAAGCACACCTTCCCGTTCTCCCTGGATTTGAAAACGGCGTTGAACGCCTGAATAGGCTGCGATGCCCTTGGAAATCACCGTGGCGGGAAGATCAAGTTCTATGCCGACGGCAATGGCAGCAAGTGCATTTAAGACATTGTGTCGTCCGGGCGTGGGTAATTCAAAATGTCCCAGAGGCTCACCTTGATAGTTGACTTCAAAACTACTTTTTCCGGGATGATATTCAATGTTTTCTGCGCGTAATTCGGCGTTTTCTGATGTGCCGTAACTGAGAGAGCGTTTTTCAATTTGAGGAATCATCTCTTGAAGGATGGGGTCATCCGCGCAAAAAATGACGAGACCATAAAAAGGGACTTTATTCATAAAATCCAAAAAGGTCAGACGTAGTTTTTCAAAGGTTTGATAATAATCGAGATGTTCGTTATCGAGATTGGTGACGATCGCAATACTCGGGGAGAGTTTTAAAAAGGAGCCATCACTCTCGTCGGCTTCGGCCACTAAAAATTCTCCTTCTCCCTTTTTGGCGTGACCCTCGAAACTATTGACCTTGCCTCCGATGACGGCGGTGGGATCAAGGTTTCCCTCAGAAAGCAGGGTGGCAATCATTGTTGTCGTCGTGGTTTTGCCATGGGCGCCCGCAACAGCGATCCCGTATTTTAGACGCATGAGCTCTGCGAGCATCTCGGCCCTGGGAATCACCGGAATCTTTTTTTCTTTGGCCGCGACGACTTCGACATTGTCTTTGGAAATCGCAGAAGAATAAACAAGCACATCGGCCCCTTTGATAAAACGTGCATCGTGTCCACGATAGATTTTTCCGCCCAGGGTCTCCAGTAAAGCCGTACGTTCGGAGCTTGTATGATCAGATCCACTGACGTGATACTTCATATTCAGTAGGATTTCCGCGATACCACTCATGCCTGCACCGCCGATACCGATGAAATGAATATGTTGGACTTTTCTAAACATGGATATTTAAGCGTTTCCTTCTTTAACGAGTTCGACACACATTTTTACAATGTCTTCTGCGGCCTTGGGGTTGCCGTGTTGTAAGGCGGCCTCTGCCATTTTTTTGAGGCGCGAGCGTTGAGCGATTAAAGACAGAATGTTTGTTGCGAGTGATTCTCCGCTCAAATCCTGATCCAGAATCATTTCTGCCGCACCAATAGCAACAAAGGCTTTGGCATTTTCGATTTGATGTCCTGCGGCGTAGGGAAAGGGAATCATGAGGGCCGCTTTTCCGATGGCCGCAATTTCAGACAGTGTTCCTGCCCCAGCCCGGCTGATGATGAGGTCTGCGCGGCTGTAAACTGTTGCCATATCATCAATAAAAGCAAAAACTTCGGCCTCAAGACCTGCTTTTTTATAGGCGGCTTGCACATCTTTACAATCGGTCTTTCCCGTTTGGTGGATGATGCAAAGGGACTGAGGGGCTTTTTTCAAAAAGGGTAGGGCTTCAATCATGGCCCGGTTGATGGAATGTGCGCCTTGGCTTCCCCCTAAAATGACAAGGGTTGTTATGGCATTATTTTTTTGAATGTTTCTTGTTTGCAATATTTCAGGGCGTACGGGAATGCCGAGTCGTTTTATTTTATGTCGGGGCAAGTGTCGATTGGAGGCTTCAAAAGTCGTGACCACTAAGTGTGAAAGTGGTGCAATGATTTTATTGACCAAACCCGGCATGACGTTGGGTTCCAATATGACCCGTTTGATGCGAAGTAGGGTGGCTGCGAGCATCACGGGCACAGCCACGTATCCGCCGACGCCAATGACGAGTTGGGGTTTAAATTTTTTTAAAATACGGAGTGATTGACCCAGTCCTTTCGGAATCGAAAGCAGTGACTTGAGTTTTCCCAAGAGTCCTTTTCCGACAAAACCCGTGGCTGCAACCGTTTCAAGATCAAAGCCTTTTTTAGGGATAGGGCTTGTGCCGATGCCTTGTGTCGTGCCGATAAACAGAATTTGTATGTTGTTTTGCAAGGACATAAAGGTTTCAGCCAAGGCGATGCCCGGGTAAAGGTGGCCCCCTGTGCCGCCGCCTGCAATGATGATTCTCATGATGTCATCCACCCTGATGTATTGCGGCCTTCCCGTGAAATATTGTAAAGCAGTGCGATGGCGGTGCTATTGCTCAGAAGGGAAGAGCCTCCGTAACTCATAAAAGGCAAAGGCAGGCCTTTGGTCGGGAGCAGACCCGTGGCGACTCCCATATTCAGGAGAGCGGGCAGGACCACCAGCAAACACAGTCCTATTGCCAGGATTTGCCGATAAGGGCCAGAGGCGTATAAGGCGATTTTTGTCCCACGCCATAAAATCCCTGCAAAAAGCAAAACAATGAGTGTTGTGCCAATCAATCCAAAGGCTTCCCCAAAAACAGAAAAAATAAAATCGGTGTGGGGCTCCGGTAGAAAAAAAAGCACTTGTTTCCCCCCAGCCAAACCCGTGCCCGTGAGTCCGCCGCTGCCTAATGCGACTTGGGATTGAATGACTTGATACCCGCCTTCACTTGCAACGGCCCAGGGATTTAAAAAGGTCGTAATGCGTTGGAGTCGATAGGGTGAGGACGTGACCCAATAGATAAAGAAAGGCAGCGTGAGGATGGCGATCGTGAGCAGTTGTTTAAGCGGTACACCTCCCAAAAAAAGCAGTGACAGTGTAATGGAAAGAATGACGATGGTTGTGCCAAAATCAGGTTCCAGTAAAATGAGCATGGACATCAAACCCACGAGGATGAGTGGGGGCATGGCCCCTTCTAGAAAATGTTCTAACTGGTCTCTTTTTTTATCGATGTAGTGTGCGAGATAGAGGACGGTAAAAAGTTTTGCCAATTCCGAGACTTGAAAAGTCAGTCCACCGAGTTTGAGCCAGCGGCGTGCGCCTTTGATTTCGACCCCAAAGATTAAGACCGAAAAAAGCAGGAGAAAAACCAAGACGGTGAGCGGAACAACGCCTTTTCGGAGACGACTCAGATTGACACGTGAAGCCAGGAAAAAGGCAAAAATGCTGAGTGCCAGCCACTGTAATTGGCGTTTAATAAAATAAAAAGAGTCGTGATAGGTTTTTTCGCCAATCAGACTACTTGCGTTGTAAACCATCACCAAGCCGATGAGGGTGATGCTTGCAACGATGGCGAGTAGGACCCAATCCCCCGTCGGCAGAAGATTGTTGTTGTTTCTTGAGGCAGTTTTTGGGCCAAAACCCAGTGACATTTGTGTTGTGTTTTGTAGGCGTGCGCGTGTCATTGTAAAGCCTCTACAAGTTTTCTAAATCCATCGCCCCGTGCTTCATAATTTTGAAACAGGTCAAAACTTGCACAGCCCGGGGAGAGTAATACGGTTTCTCCTGATCTGGCCGTGGCCGCGGCCTGTGAAAGCGCGATTTCCATGGCCTTCATGCCGTCACTCGAATCAATGGTTTCAAGGGCCGGATGATCGGAGAAACATGCTGCCATTTTGTGTCGGGCTTCTCCGATTAAAATGAGGTGTTTGACTTTCTTTTGAATGACTTCGTGCAGTGTGCTGAAATCGGCGGCCTTGTCTCGCCCCCCTGCGATTAAAATGACGGGTTTGTGCATACCCGCAAGTGATTGCATGAGTGCGCCGACATTTGTGCCTTTGGAGTCATTCACATAATGTACGCCTGCGTGGGTTCGGATGAATTCCATGCGATGCGGCAAGCCCTTAAATGTTCGTAAGGTTTTTGCAATGACTTTTTTTGAACAACCGCAGAGCTGGGTAATCGCGGCGGCTGCCAAGGCATTTTCGATATGATGGCCTGCACCGCCTTTTAAATCTTCCAAACGACAAAGGTCTTCAGCTTCTCCCCAAATGGTGCTTTTGATGATGCCGTCTTGAAGGTAGATGCCCCGATCTAAATGATGGGTTTTGCTAAAATAAACGGCATCCCCAGAATAGGCGGGTGGCAGGGTGAGCGGGTCATCGCGATTGAAAATGGCATGATCGTCTGCGTGTTGATTTTCAAAAATCCGCCATTTAGTTTCCTGGTAGCTTTGAAAATTGTCATAACGATTGAGATGATCCGGGGTGATATTCAAGAGTGCGGCGATACGCGGCCGAAAATCTTGAATGCTTTCCAATTGAAAAGAGCTGAGTTCGGCCACAACAAAATCCCAATCAGAGCCGACGGCCTCGGAAAGTGGCTGTCCGAGATTGCCGCCTACAAAAACATTCAAGTCCCAATTGTTTAGAATTTGCCCGACCAATGTGGTGGTCGTGCTTTTGCCATTGGTGCCGGTAATGGCGATGAGCGGGGCTTTAATACGTGAGGCGGCCAGTTCGATTTCGCTGATGACTGGAATGTTCGCTTTTTCAAGGGCTTCCATCGGGAGTTTTAAGCGTGGTACCCCTGGACTCAAGACAACAAATTCTGCATTCAACAAATCACTTTTGTGCCATCGGCCGAGTTTGAATTGAATCCCACTATGAAGCTTTGAAGCGGGTTTGCAGGTGTTCTCGTCCACGATCAAGACATTTGCCCCTTCTTTTGCCAGCAAGCTTGCTGCGGAGAGACCGCTCTTTCCCATGCCGACAACGGTGACTTTTTTTCCTGTTACTTCGTATTTCATCTCGTTTTATCGCAATTTCAGTGTACTTAAACTAATGAGACCCAAAATGATGGAGATGATCCAAAATCGCACCACGATTTTGGGTTCTTTCCAGCCTTTTAATTCATAGTGATGATGAATCGGAGCCATGAGGAAAATCCGTTTTCCGCGTGATTTAAACGAGGCCACCTGAAGAATGACCGAAAGGGCTTCCACGACAAAAATGCCGCCGACCAAGGCCAAGAGCAGCTCATGTTTTGAGATCACGGCAATGGTGCCGAGTGCGCCGCCCAAGGGCAGAGAGCCGACATCGCCCATAAAAATACTGGCGGGATAGGCGTTGAACCATAAAAACCCCAGAGACGCGCCCATAATCGCCCCGCAAATGATGGCGAGTTCTCCACCCCCTTTGATATAGGGAATGAGCAGATATTCTGAAAAATCGACGTGGCCTGAGACATAAGAAACGATGAGATAGGCGACTGCGGTTACCATGACCGGGCCAACCGCGAGGCCGTCGAGTCCGTCGGTGAGGTTAACGGCATTGGAGGCACCGACGATGACCAGGACTGCAAAAGGGATATAAAAAACACCGAGGTCAGGGTTCAGGTCTTTAAAAAAGGGCACGGAGAGGATGGTTGAATAGGCGGACGAGGTGTACAGCCCCAGTGCTGTGATGAGGGCGACCATAATTTGCAGGCTGAATTTATAACGCGGGAGCAGGCCCTTGGGGTCTTTTTTGATACACTTTAAGTAGTCGTCCCAATAACCAATGAGACCGAAACCTGCTGTTGAAAAAAGTGTTAGCCAGATATAACGATTTGTCATGTCAGCCCAAAGCAGGGTCGAGCTGATGATGGCGATGAGAATCATCAATCCACCCATGGTGGGCGTGCCTGACTTGATCAGGTGTGACTTGGGGCCGTCCTCTCGGATCGTTTGTCCCATTTGACGAGATGCAAGCCATCGTGTAATCCAGGGGCCGATGAGAAAGGAGATGACCAGTGCGGTGACAATGGCATAGATTGTTCTAAAGGTGATATAGCGAAAAACGTTAAAAAAGGAGAAAACGTCGTGCAGGGGGTAAAGCAGGTTGTAAAACATTAAGTTTCCCCTCCCAGGCCTGTTTCGTATAAACCCAACAAGGGGAGAACCCGTTCTAATTTCATGCCGCGTGATCCCTTGATGAGTAATGTATCGCCTGATTTAACCTTTTGATCCAGTGTGGATTGCAGACGATTGAGATCTGGGTGAACTGAAATGGCATGTTCGGCCAAACCGCCCGCGCGCGCACCAGAGGCCAGCATTTCTGCATATTGTCCGAGCGCGATAAGTTCGTCGATACCATGAGTCGCAACAGACAAACCAATCGTGTAATGGGCTTTCTCAGAACTCTCTCCCAGTTGAAACATATCGCCCAAGAGGGCAATGCGTCTGCCTGTATTTTGGGGATGTTCGGCGAGCAGGTCGAGCGCGGCTTCAACGGACGCGGGGTTGGCATTATAGGCATCGAAGATAAGCGTGATGCCTTTTGTTTTTAAAATCTGTGTGCGTTGAGAGAGGGGTTGGAAATTGGAAAGCCCTTCGGCGATCTGTTCTATGGGGATGCCGAGTGCGCTGGCAATCCCTGCTGCGCCCAGTGCGTTTGAAATGTGGTGGCGACCGGGGGTAGGCAATCTTACGTGAGCAGATTCCCCTGAACGGTTTTGGTGGAGTGTGAAGGTACTTGTTTCACTTTCACTGAGCATTTGATCTGCACTGAGATCGTAGGCTTCCGTCGTTGTGTTGAGGCCATAGGTCCACTGTGTTGCCACACGATCCGTCCAGTCTTTTAAAAAGGGGTCGTCTTGATTGATAATACAGGTGCCTGTTTTTTGGAGCCCCTCAAAGAGAAGACCTTTTTCTCGTGCAACCCCTTTAAGGCTTTCGAGTCCCTCTAAATGGGCGGGGCCGATATTTGTGATGAGTCCCATCGTGGGTTGGGCGATGTCGCAAAGGTTGGCCATTTCTCCAAAATGGCTAATCCCCATTTCGATGACGGCACTTTGATGTTCCTCAGAGAGGCGAAGCAGGGTCAGGGGCAGACCGATGTGGTTATTAAAGTTTCCTTCCGTTTTGAGGACAGGGCCGCCTTGGCTGAGGATGCTGGCGGTCATTTCTTTTGCGGTGGTTTTTCCGTTACTGCCTGTAATTCCGACGAGCGGTAACTTGAAGCGTTGTCGATGCCACTTTGCCAGGCTTTGAAGGGCTTGCAGCGGTTCGGAGACACAGATGAAAAAATGGGTTCCTTGATATCTAAGCCATTCGTCTTTTTGTGATTCAAAGGCCGTGCGGGAGACGACTGCGCCGCGACAGCCTTTTTCAAGGGCATCCGGGACAAAATGATGTCCATCTGAATTTGGGCCGGAGAGGGCAAAAAAGAGGTCATCTGTCCGGAGACTTCTTGTGTCGATTGAAAAACCTGCGCAAGCCGGGGCTTGAGGCACAGATCCTTCAAGTGTGCCTTGGCATCCTTCCAGCAAATCTTGGATTGTCCACAGTGTTGTTATCATTGAAGCTGCGCCCATGCGCTATCTTTCCCCGTGATCTGTCTTGTTTTGTGCAATGAGTGCTTCTCGTGCACATGCACGATCGTCAAAAGCAATGATTTGTGTGCCGATTTGCTGATCTGTTTCATGCCCTTTTCCGGCGATGATCACCACATCTCCGGGTTTTGCTAAAGCGATGGCATGTGAAATGGCTTCTCTGCGATCCGAAATAATGTCGTAATGACAGGTCTGGCCCGTTTTTTGTGAGTGAGCAGAGATGCCTGAGGCAATCTCAGAAATAATCTGATCGGGGTCTTCACTGCGTGGATTATCAGAGCTTAAGATGACAAAATCGCTTTGCATGGCCGCCACGCCCATGAGCGGGCGTTTGTCGCGATCACGATCTCCTCCACAGCCAAAACAGGTGATGATTTTTTTTTGGCCAAGGGTTTTGACGGCAGAAAGTAATCTTTCGAGTGCATCAGGTGTGTGGGCGTAATCTACGATAACGGTAAAATTCTGGCCTAGATCAATTTTTTCAAATCGTCCCGGAATCTGTTTGAGTGCGGCAATGCCCTCAGTAATTTGCATTTTGGAAAGACCTGAGGCAATGCCGACCCCGATGGCGGCGAGTATATTGTAAACATTGTGACGCCCCGAAAGATGGGCCTCAATTTCAATTTCACCGATGGGGCTTTGCACGCACATGCTTAGCCCTGCCAGAGTGGATTTAAAACAAAGCGGATAGAGGCTGTCGTGATGATCAATGCCATAAGCCCAAACCCGGTCAGGCGCGGTCTCTTGGAGTTTTTTCCCCCAATTATCATCTAAATTCACAATCCACTGACCCTTTGTTTGCTCAAATAAGGTCTTTTTTGCGGCAAAATAGTTTTCCATCGTATGGTGATAATCGAGATGGTCTTGCGTTAAATTGGTAAAAACAGCGGTTTCAAAGATACATCCGGCCACACGTTCTTGATCCAGGGCATGAGAAGAGACCTCCATGACAACATCCGTCACCGAGGTTTTTTGCATTTCTGAAAAAATTTTTTGCAGATCGAGCAAGCCGGGTGTGGTGTTTTTTTCCTTTTTTTCGTGGTGACCGTAACGTGTGGTGATGGTGCTGATCAATCCGGTCTTTTTGCCTGCGTGATTCAATAAAGCTTCCACCAGATAGGCGGTTGTGGTTTTGCCATTGGTCCCCGTGATGCCAATGAGATTGAGTTTTGTCGCAGGATAGTTGAAAAAATAGGGTGCGAGATGCCTGAGGGCTTCTTTTGTATCGGTGACCTGAATAAAGGTTGTTTTTGTGGCTTGTTTGTATTTTTTTGAGATCGGCTCTTGTGAGAGTACGGCGCTGGCCCCACGTGCAATGGCATCGTCGATGTAGTCATGCCCGTCTTGTGTGTGGCCTTTGAGCGCCACAAACAGGGTGCCGGGTGAAACGGTTTTTGAATCGATTGCAATATCGTCGACTTCGATATTGGGTTTTCCGAGTAATTCAATCATGTCTGATTTTTTTTCCGAATGTGTTTCATTAAAACCATAGATACAGTCTCGCAAATTCACCGCACAGGGCCGATTTTATAAACGGCATCCTGAATAAAAGCTTCTGTATTTTTTGCAGTCCGAATGATTGTCGCCTCGTGTCCGGCGACGCGTGGCGCTGGGGTTTCTAAGGGAGGCGCGGCCTTGGGGGCCACTTTTAAATAGTGCAGCACTTCTTTGGCGATATTTGAAAAGACGGGTGCCGCAATTTCACCGCCCCAGCCTTTGCCTTCCGGTTCATCCACCATGACTAAAATGGTGATGACGGGATCTTCTGCGGGGACATATCCGACAAAGGAACTGACAAATTTATCCGGAGAATAACGACGTGTTTGTGGATCAATTTTTTGTGCTGTGCCTGTTTTTCCCACAACGGTGTAGCCAGACACGGCAGCGCGTATTGCCGTGCCTGTGCTCGAAACAACGCCTTTTAAGATCTCTGTCATTTCGCGCGCGGTTTCTTCAGAGAGCACGCGGCGTTTGATTTGAGGTGGATTTGTTTCTTCACCATTTTTGCCACGGACTTCACGGATGATTTTCGGGGTCATGAGGTAGCCCCCATTGGCGACAACGGATGTGGCGGTGACCATTTGCAGGGGGGTCACCCCGATTTCCTGTCCGATGGCGATGGAAGCCAAAGAGCGCCCGGACCAGTTTTTTGTCTCACGCAGCAGGCCGGGGGATTCTCCGTTGAGCGCAATGCCCAGCCGTTCGCCAAAACCAAAGGCCTGGGCATAACTTAAAAGACGTTCAGGGCCTAAAATTTCTGCGATTTTAATCGTGCCGATGTTGCTGGAGTGGGAAATGACTTGACGAAAGGAGATGATGCCAAAGGGGTCATGGTCATGAATGGTCGTGCCATGGACACGATAGGTCCCGGCTTCACAATCAATGAGATCTTCGGGTCGGACGAGCTTTTCTTCCAGTGCGGCTGAGGCGGTAATGATCTTAAAGGTTGAGCCGGGTTCATAAAAATCGGAAATGGCCCGATTGCGCCACTGGGCAGGGCTTGAGGTGCGTACCTTGTTGGGATTGAAGGCGGGTTGCATGGCCATCGCAAGGATTTCGCCATTCCAGGGGTTCATGACGATGGCCGTGCCGCCCTTCGCGCTGCTACTTTCAACCATGCGGCGTAATTCGCGTTCGGCGATGTGTTGGATATTTTCATCAACGGTGAGGTGGAGGTCGCGTCCAGGTGTGGATTCGATGTATTGCAAGTCCTTGGGGAAGATGGATGTTCCGTGGGCATCACGCTCTAAAATAATGGCCCCCCCCGTGCCACGGAGTGTCAGGTCATGTTTTTTTTCAATTCCCTCTAAACCCTGATTGTCGAGTCCGGCAAAACCCAGGACTTGTCCAAAAAGGGCGCCCTTGGGGTAAACCCGTTTGCTCTCCATCACAGAGCGAATGCCTTTGATTTTAAGGGCTTCAATTTGTTGCATCTGTGCAAGGTCAATTTTACGTTCGAGCCAGACAAAAGCCCCTTTTCGTTTGAGTTTCTTCAAGAGACGATCTGAGCGAACCTTGAGTATTTTGGCAAGTTTTTGTGCCGTTTTTTTCGGGTTTTTAATCTCACCGGGGATGGCGTAAAGAGAAGGGCGGTCAAAATTCATGGCCAGTATATTGCCGTTTCGGTCGTAGATCGCGCCGCGTTCGGGCTCAAGATGAACCGTCTTTTGCTGGGCTCGGTCGGCGCGTGCAAGCCACATATCGTGTTCGATCCCCTGAATGAAAATCAGTCGGACGAAGACAAGGGCAAAACCCGCGAGCAGGACAAAGCTCACCGCATAAAGTGCGGTCGGTTTTTTTTGTTCTGTATTGTGTTGCGCCATAAAGGTTTCCTCTCAGATAAAGCCCACTGAGTGGAGCAGACTTAAGTTAGTCCTCGTTCAACCGTGTGTCTAGCGCTTGTGCAGTGATGTAGACCCGTTGTTCGGGCTCGGCGTGTGTCATGCCGAGTTCGTTCAGGGCGATCTGCTCGATTCGGTCGAGCGCGCTGAGGCGTTCGACTTGAACCAACAGTTCTTTTCGGTGGCGAAGGAGCGCATGCTTTTCTTTTTGAAGTATTTCGGTTTTATATCCGATTTTAATGATGTCGTTTCTCTGCCAAACAGAAAGAAAGGCGACGACCACAATCGGTGTAATCAGGATGAATGCAAGTGTTATTTTTCCCATGTCTGTTCTTTTAGTTTAAGCTGCCCGCTCGAGTACACGGAGTTTTGCGCTGCGCGCGCGGCGATTCCGAGCAATTTCTTCGGTACTGGCGATGATCGGTTTTTTATGAAGATTGATATATTGATGTTCTGATTTATATTTTGTTGCTTTTTCCCAGTCACGAAAGCAGTGTTTTACCGCGCGGTCTTCCAAGGAGTGAAAGGAAATCACGACGAGCCTTCCACCGCAAGCCAAGAGTGAGATAGCAGCCTCTAAGCCTGCTTCAATTTGTTCGGGTTCATGATTGACGGCCATGCGAAGTGCTTGAAAGGTGCGCGTCGCAGGATGAATCCGCCCATGCCGTGCTTTTGCAGGTGTGGCGCGCCAAATGATATTTTCCAATTCTTCTGTGCGTGTGATCGGTCCTGTTTCTGTTCGGGTGTTTACAATCCTTGATGCGATGCGTGATGCCCATCGCTCTTCTCCGAGTGTTTTAATCAATCGTTTCAAGTCTCTTTCGCTTAAACGATTGATTAAGTCGGCTGCGGTTTCTCCAGACCCTGAATCCATTCTCATGTCGAGTGGCCCGGCTTCTTGAAAAGAAAAGCCGCGCTCGGCGGTGTCGAGCTGATAGGAAGAGATGCCAAAATCGAAAAGAATACCGTCCACTGTTTCGATGTCGAGTGCGGTCATTATTTTTTTGAGATCTGCGAATGCGCCCTGATGCAAGGTCAGGCGATTCTTAAAGCTTGTGAGCCGTTCTGTTGCCATTTGAAGGGCCAAACCATCTCGGTCGAGCCCAATGATCCGGTCTTTGGGTGCGCTGGTTTTGAGGATGGCTTCGGTGTGTCCACCCAGCCCCAAGGTGCAATCGACGTAGATTTTTCCTGGCACGCCCTCTTCTTGTCTGTCGTGGCAATTGAGTCCGTCTAAAACTTCATCCAACATGACGGGCTGGTGTTTTTTTGCTGCTGATTCAGACACCTTTAAAATCTTTCCATCGGTCTTACATGCCAAGTTTTGCAAGTTCATCCTGAATTGAGCTGATGCTTTCCATGTCACGTGCTTCGGAGGCATCCCATTTTTTCGGATGCCAAATTTCAATCTTATTGTCATTGCCAATCAAGTAGGTATCCCCGGACAAGCCTGCGTGATCACGCAGTTTTTGCGGGATTAAGACCCGCCCTTGTTTGTCGAGGCTGCACTCCGTGGCCTTTGAATAAAGTAGACGTCTGTAGGCTTTAACCCCTTGATTCATGACAGGAAAGTTATTTATCTTTTCTATGAGGGCATCCCATTGCTCTAAAGTGTAGGCAACGAGACAGGGGTCGAGATCGGTCGTGATGTAGACAATACCTTTTGAGTCGGCGTTAATCTCTTCACGGAATTTGACCGGAATACTGAGACGACCTTTTGTATCGATGGTGTGGGTAAAATGTCCTATAAACAACCCAATTTGCTCCCTTTTTAGTCCTTTTGAACCATTTGATGGTATTGTTCCCCACTATTACCCACTGATTCGATTATAGGATGTATTGAGCGAAAGTCAAGCGCAAAAAGGATGTAAGGCCTGAAAAGGCTTTACTTTTTTACGATATTGAGATCGGGTTTGCGATTGAGGTGTTTTCTGATTTTTGAAAGGTCGTGAACTTGGCGTTCTGGAACATTATTGAAAGCGCTTGGATTGTACGTTGACCGTGATGCCGTTATCCTGAATCCAAACAGAAATGGCATTTCCGCTTGCGTCTAGGTCTATTTGTGGGAATCCGGCGCTACCGAGATCTTCTGTTTCAAGTTTTTCTGCGGTCTGCCAGTCTGTATTTGGGGTATATCGACTGGCCCAGATGTTGCCAAAGGGCAATCGCATTGCCACTGGAATCAAGCGTGATTTGAGGTAAGGCTGCATGTCCGGCATCGTCGGTTTCGATTAGTTCGGGTATTCCCCAACCGCTGTTCTTGATGTAGCGATTGGCCCAAATATTGTTGGGGCCTGGGGCACCAAGATTATTTTGAACCCAAACAGCGATGGCGTTGCTAGCGGGAGAAACTGCGATCTGAGGTGTGAGGGTTCCATTCAGTGGGTCAGTCACACTATCAAAATCGACTCCCTGTGGATTTCCCCAAGTCCCATCCGTTGTTGTAAAGGTCCAGTTCTCTGCCGCAGAGAGGGGTTCTCCCAAAATACCTGAAATGCCAGTGTTTAAATTTGCCGTGTAATTTGCGGCAAGTGCAAGGGATTCTGTGGGGGTAAAACGTGCTTCAAAGTTGGGTGGACTTTCTGTGTAAGCGACCGCACCTGGAACAGCGTTTGTAAGGTCGTTTAGGGTGAAATTGATCGGAATAATTGAGCTTGCGTCCATGGGTTGGCTGAATGTGGCGGAAATGCTGCTGCTAATGGCTACATTTGTTGCATTTTCTGCCGGTTGTTTTACGAGTAAGGTTGGGGCGACGTTGACGTTGAGGTTCGGTGTAAAAACAATATTGGTGTTTTGCCCCGCGACAATTTGTGCCTGGGATGTTGCGGTGGTGATGAGGGCGCCATCCAGAAAATATTGAATGACAAAGCTATGCAAGCCAGGGGTAAGTTCGCCTGTTGTCGCGGTGACTTGATCATTGTCGAGATCAATGGTCATGTTGATGGGGCTGCCCCCATTGATGATAAGCTGTGCTGTAATGTTGTTCCCGTTTTGATGTTTTTTTATTTTTGAAGGCAGGGAGAGCGCGAAGTTCCCGTCGGATGTTTGTGTGCCGGTCATGGTTTGTTTTGTATCTTTTCCGCATTGAATCAGAAAAAAAGACAAAATCAAGAGCAGGTAGAAGCCGCCAAAGGGCCTTTTCGTTTGTGTGTTTTGAATGGGTGTTTTCATTGAGATGCCTTGTTCTTTTTTATCGTGATTTTTTTATCATGCATGGGTGTATGCCTCTTATGGAATACCCCCTGTTACGGTGCCCGTGCCGGTTGTCGGTGGTGGGGATGAATTCCCACCACCACCTCCGCCACTTGCTGCGGCAACACCTGCAATGACAGCGATGGCAATGCTCCAGACCCACCATTTTTTGTGCCAGGGGGTGTCGTTCTTTATTTTATCGCTTGACCCCAATGCGGTGCTGAGTCGAAAACCGCTTTTTTTTGTCGGCATGGGTGGTGCATTTAGTTTGCCATTTTTGCCTGCGATTTCCCCGGGAAGCGCCTTGAATTTGATGCGGATCTGGGCATTTTCAAGGCCTTGTGTCGCGGTATTTCCAGCAGCGTCTCTGGCTTGGATGTAGTACTCAATGCCAGGCAAAAAAATGAAGCGCTGTGGGATAATTATGAGATATTCTGTCCCGCCGATGGACTCCATCTTAAGGGCGCGATACTCTTTTTCTCCGGGGGTTCGATAAAAAAGGTGGACAGAGTCAAGGACTTGATCATCACTAATGCTCGCTCGAAAAATGATCTGATCTTCCACGTTGAGGGTGAAGCGAAAGGGTTTGTGTCTTATGGTGGGAGGACGTTGATTTGTTTTTGCAGTGTTTTGCGCGAAAACCGGTACGAGGGGGAGAAAAAGGAAGACGTGGAAGGAGATAAAAAGAAACATCATGGCATGTTTTTTTTCATTTTTTTTGAGCAGGCCTTAGTCTCCATAGAGTAAAGTAATCCCGATTTGTCAATGTTGTGGGGATAATGTTTTTTATGACTCAAGGCTTTTTTTGTTGATTACCAACGGACTTTTTCCCAATGGCCTTTGTTTTTGGGGATGATGAGTTCTGCATCTTTCCAGTGATTTGGGGGAAGGGTTTTTTTGTTTTGATGGGTGCGAAGTGCTGTGATGGAGATGGTGGCCTGTGCTTGATTCGCTTCAACGGAGAGGTCAGTGACTGAGACGGTGATTGTTTTGTAGTTTTTGAAAACTTGCCTTAAAAAAATCGCACGATTTTTTGACATCCGGGTCATTTTTTGGAGTGAACGCAGGTCTTTTTTTTCATAAGCTGTGGTCAAACGGCTTAAGATTTCACCGAGGGAGTCAATGGTGTTGACGGGCGCGAGTGCTGCGAGTTTTACGGTCTTTTTCTGTTTATTTTGTGGTTTTTCCTGGGCCCGCGTACGTTTTATCAAGGCTTTTCTTGTTCGTTGTGCTTTTTTTAAAGCCAGTGCTTCTTTTTTAGTCCGTGTTTGTTCTTTGCTGAGTTTGATGAGTTCATTTTTGAGCAAGGCTTCCTGCCTTTTTCTTTTTTTTATGGCTTGTTCATGTTCCTTTTTAACTTTCGCCAGTTTTAAGGCGACTTTTTTTTGAACACGATTTTCTTTTTCTATCCGTGCTTGTTCTTTTTTTAGCTGTGTGTTGGCTTTTTCTTCTCGGTTTCTTGTCTGTTTTTCAAGCTGTGTGTTGCGTTCGAGTCGCATGATGGGTGTTTTAGGGCCATTTCTGAGATAGCCGGATACAAGTCCTGAAAAGATAAGGGTAAGCACTGAGAAGGCCGCGATGCGTTTGGGCCATTTTTTTGTGGAGGTCTGGGTTTTCGCCGGAGGTGTCTTTTGTGGTTTGGGGGCAATGACTGTCTTTTGTGGTTCCTTTTCGTTTTTGATTTCTTTGTTTTTGAGCTCTTTTTTTGATGCGACAAGTGGCGGTGTTTCTTGATTTTTTGTTTTTGAACCTTGTTTGCGTGGAGTGACTTTTTTTTCAGTTTTAAGTTCAAGTTTGCTTGTTTTGATTTGCTGGATGAGGCTGGAAGCGTCGGCGATACGGTTTTTTTTATTTTTCCTGAGCAGGTCTTTGACAAGCTTTTGCAGAGAAGGGGCCACGTTATGCTCGAAATGGAGCTGGAATTCCGACTCGTCGTAGGCCAGTTTTTTGAGGACATCGGTGTCGGCAATGCCTGCATAGTAGGTCTGTCCGGTGATCATCTCGTACATGACCATGCCCAGCGCATATAAGTCACTTCGGCCATCTAGAGCTTCACCGCGAGACTGTTCCAAAGACATGTATTCGGGGGTGCCGACAATGTGATTTGCAGCCGTAAGGGAGACCTCGTCTGTCGTTTCCGCGATGCCAAAATCGGCAATTTTGGCCGTGCCGTTTTTGCTAATGATGATGTTGGCGGGTTTGATGTCTCGGTGAATGACGCCCCTGTCGTGGGCGTAAGAAAGGGCTTTTGCAATTTGGTAGGCGACGGAGAGCACGGCGCGTTGTGGCAAGGTTCGTCTTTCTTTCAAGATCTGATGCAGGTTTCGTCCCTTGAAATATTCCATAATGATGAAGTGGGTTCCCTCATCTTCCAGGACATCAAAAACACGAATGATATTTTTGTGGTCGAGTCGTGCCATCGCACGGGCCTCTCGTTTAAAACGACCTAAAAATCCGATGTCTCGTGTGAATTGTGTGTGCAAAACTTTGATGGCGACGGTACGATTCAGCGCGGTGTGCAAGGCCTCGTAAATGATGCCCATACCGCCTCGACCCACTTCACGTTTAATCTCGTATTTTCCTGAAAGGGTTTTCCCGATCATTTATCCTCTTCATCAAAAAGAAGGGTTTTTCTGATTGTTCTCAATGGAGATTTTGAACGGAGTGCTTCTTTCAGATAATTATAGATCTTTTTACTGCGGATGGGAGAAGGGCTTAGAAATAAGTGGTCTTAAAGTTCAGGAAGAAGGTCTATCGAAGTGATCGTCTGTACTCGTCGGAAAGTGCCGTGATTTCTTCTTCTGAAAACCCGAGAAGGTAAAGCACGGTGAGCAGACTTTTTTGGGTAATACTATAACGTGCAGCCGCACGAACGGCTGGTTTGGCATTAAAGGCGATTCCCAGTCCGGCTTTGTTAATCATGGGCAAATCGTTTGCACCATCGCCAATGGCGATGACTTGTTCGAGTGGGATGTTTTCTTCTTTTGCGATCTTTTCCATAAAGGTTGCTTTTTTATCACCATTAACGATATCCCCGATCACCTCGCCTGTGAGTCGCCCTGATTCCATCCCCAAACGGTTTGAGTAGGCATAATTGAGCTTTAAGACAGATTTAATACGGGAAGTGAAATAATCAAAGCCCCCTGAGAGGACACCTGTTTTGTAGCCTCGTTTTTGCAAAATGGCGAGCAGAGGTTCTGCACCCAGGGTAAAGGGTAGCCCTTGGTAAACGCTTTCGAGGACTTCCACAGAAAGACCTTTTAAAAGTCCCACGCGTTCGATCAAGGATTCGTTGAAATTGAGTTCTCCATTCATTGCACGGTGGGTGATTGCAGCCACCGCTTCTCCGATTCCCAGTGCTTTTGCCAACTCGTCGATGACTTCGACCTGAATCAGCGTGGAGTCCATGTCTAAAACGATGAGACGTTTATCTCGACGTGCCGGGGTATCGGCTTGGATAAAGATGTCAAGCGAAAAGGGCTTTACGATTTCAAGGAGTTCTTTCGTCAGTCGGCTTGTGTTGATGTCTGGATGATGTTCTATGGGAATTTCGATACAAGAGAGATTTTTCTTTGCAAGGGTTTTGAAGGTTCCGAGTGTGATTTTTTTTTGTTGCAAATGTGAGGTGATGCGCTCGCGCAGTGTTGCGGAGATGTCTGGGCCAAGACAGGTCATAATATACTTTGAAGTCACAGGATCCGCTTTCTGTTGCGTAAGGCTGCATTCGGCGTGTTATTGAAAGAAAATAAACACTGAGTTTTCAGAAACCCGTTTATACAGGAAAGTGTGTTTATGGACAAGTTGAATTTCAAGGTTTTTGATAAAAATCCCTTTTTTATCAGGGAGTCCGAGGTCTTGCAGGAGGTTCATTTCTTGACTTGACCCCCAAGTTCTTCTATGATCGACCCTATTTTATGAAATCGAACCTCAAGGTTTTTTCTGCTTTTTTTTTTCGCTGAAAATCTTTGCTGAAAAAGAAATCCTTCACTTCGGTTTTTCTCAGCAACATCAATTTTATGTTGGGCATCAGGTTTTGAAACGGGTTTATGTGAATACATTTTTGTGGATGGCACTTTCTGTTTTTCTCTTTTCCGGGCAGATAAGGGCACAAGACCTTTTATCCAGCGGAGGCGCACTGCTTCCGGCCTCATCTAATCCTGTCGATATTCTTTCAAAAAAAAATAACCCAAAAATTGAGGTCTCCGCTGCATTATTTAATGAATCTTCCTTCGCGGAAAAAAATCTTTTCAGCCAGGCAAAGGCCTATTTTGATCAAGGCAATCACGAAATTGCAGGGTCTTCTCTTGAAGCTTTTTTGCTTGAATACAGTGCAAGTCCTCTGCTTCCGGATGTTTATATCTTGCTCAGCGAAATTTATCGTTCCAAGGGCGAAATAAATCGGGCGAGTGAATTGCTTAAAAACTTTATGGATCTTTTTCCCGAGGAGCCACGTGCGGCTTCTGTGCAACTGCGTTTGAGCATTCTTTATTTTGACTCGGGTCGTCTAAAAGAAATCATGGCGCTTTGGGATGGTGTTTCAGATCATGACCCGGACAAACACAGGGTCTTTGCTCATCTGGTTCGAACTTATGGTGCTCGAAAAGATTTTTTGGAGGCCTTGTATGTTTTGATGAAAAAAAGGGCCATGCGCTCCGAGTTTGTGACCCCTATCCTGGTTGAGGAAGCCATTATTCAGCTTGTCCAGGAGCGTTTGAATGAGCGTGACTTGTTGACTCTTGTGAAGTCTTTTGGCAGCATGTTCCCTGCCGATGAGGCCATGATGCGTTTGATGGTTCTTTACGATGCAAAGGGGGACTACTATCACGAGGAGCAGATGGTGCTTCAATTTGTCCTGGCGTTTCCTCGGCATCGTTCTCTTGCTCAGACGCGTCAACGGCTTGTCCAAATTAAACATAAAATTAAGTCCAGTCGCTATCTGCTCGCTGTGATATTGCCTTTATCTGGACCGCTGGTTTCGTTTGGTAACAAGGCCTTATCCGGGGCAGAACTTGCGGTTCAGCTCTTTAAGGAGGAATTACCCGGGGCATCTGTCGGGCTTGTGGTCAGAAATGCCGTGGAAGATCCTTCTCGTTTGCGAATAACCTTGGAAAACTGGTTGGACGAATATCATCCGATTGCAGTGGTGGGGCCTCTTTTGAGTAAAGAAGTCAATCGAGTGGCCACCGTGCTTGAGAAAAGGAAGATGGCTTTGATCACGCCGGGGGCGACGTCCCGTCGTCTTTTTTCTTTGGGCAATACGGTGTTTCGAAATGCGGTGACGAATCGATTTTTGTGTAATGCCATTGCCGAATATGCGGTATTGGAACTTGAGGCTGAACGTTTTGCCGTGCTTTTCCCCGATGAGCAACTGGGGCGACGTTGGGTGGATTGTTTTTCGGAAGGGGTCAAAAAGTTGGGGGGTGAGGTGGTGCTGATGGAACATTATCCCTTGGATGACACGGATTTTTCGAAAACCATTCTGCGGCTGAAAAAGGCCGATTTGGCGCAGGATGGTTTTATTGAGGAAATCGAGGATGAAGACGGAAAGATTGAAGAATTGTACACCCCGGGTTTTGAAGCGATATTCTTGCCAGCCGATGCGGTGCGCGCGGGTTTAATTATCCCGCAACTGCTGTTCCATGAATTCAATACCGTCGGTATACTTGGGACCAATAGCTGGAATTCTGAGGAATTTTTGAAGCTGACGGGTTCTTATGCCAATGGTGTTGTTTTTGCGGATGGTTTTTTTAGGGAAAGCACCGACCCCGTGGTCGAAACATTTGTGACGAGATATCGTGCGCATTTTAAAGAGGAGCCTGACTTATTTGCGGCGCAAACCTATGATGCGACACGCTTGATTCTTGCGGCCATGAGACGGGGGGCCTTGACCCCGGCAAAGGTTAAGACTGCCATTGCGGAGACGGTTGATTTTCCAGGGGCTTCCGGGTTTATTTATGAAATACTTGAGGGCGAGTTTATTAAAGAGCCTTTTTTTATTCAAGTCGATCAAGGCAAGTTTGCAGAGTGAATTAGGAGTGGTTTCAGGTGGATGAAAAAAATGTTTAAAAAGGTATTGATTGCGAACCGTGGGGAGATTGCCCTGCGAATTATTCGTGCGTGTAAAGAATTGTCGGTTGCAACGGTTGCGATTCATTCTGAGGTGGATGCCGCTTCATTGCACGTACGCTATGCAGACGAGGCTTATCTGGTGGAGCCGGGTCCGATTGAGGGCTATTTGAGTATTTATCGTATTATCGATTTAGCCAAACAAAAGGGAGTTGACGCGATTCACCCGGGTTATGGTTTTTTGGCCGAAAATGCGGAATTTGCCGAAGCTTGCGAGGCCAATGACATCACCTTTATTGGGCCGCCTGCCAACGTAATCCGTATGATGGGGGATAAAATATCCGCACGGCGGAGGATGATTGAAGCGGGTGTGCCTGTTGTCCCGGGTCTGACTGACCCACTGGTCTCTGCGGAACACGCTGCGAAATATGCCGATGAAATTGGTTATCCTGTGATGCTAAAAGCGTCTGCGGGTGGCGGCGGAAAAGGGATTAGGGTTTGTCATAATCGTGCCGAATTACTGAGACTCTTTAGTGTAACGCGGTCTGAAGCCAAAGCCGCTTTTGGAAATGACACCGTCTATATCGAAAAAAATATCATTGCTCCGCATCACATCGAGATTCAGATCTTGGCGGATAAACAGGGAACCACGCTTCATTTGGGAGAACGGGATTGTTCAATCCAAAGACGGCATCAAAAATTGATCGAAATTGCGCCCTCGCTCATGTTGGATGAAACACTTCGAGAAAAAATGGGGCAAGTCGCGATTACGGCTGCGCGTTCTGTGAATTATATTAGCGCGGGTACGGTTGAATTCTTAGTGGATGTTGACAAAAACTTCTACTTTTTAGAGATGAATACACGGGTACAGGTTGAGCACACGGTGACAGAGGAAGTGACGGGGATCGATATTGTCAAAGAGATGATTCGCATTGCCGCAGGTCAGTCTGTTCCTGATCGCCAGGAAGATATTTTTTTGCGGGGTTATGCGATTGAGTGTCGGATCAATGCAGAAGATCCTAAAACAAATTTTATGCCGACCCCCGGTGAGATTACCGCACATTATTCACCCGGAGGCATTGGCGTTCGTGTTGATAGCAATATGTACAAGGGTTATATTGTTCCGCCCTATTACGATCCGCTATTGGCCAAATTGATTGTACGTGCAAAAACCTGGAATGGGGCGGTTCAACGCATGAGCCGTGCTTTGGATGAATTTGTGATTCGTGGCGTCAAAACGACCATTCCTTTTTTAAAGCAGGTGATGGAAGATCCCGATTTTCAAAGTGGGGCTTTTGATACAAGCTATATCGAGACACATCTGGATAAGTTGAATGTTTCAACCCCTGTGAACGAGATGGATCGGGTCATTGCGATCGCCGCAGCGATCGCAGCCCATTCGAGACGAGAATAGAACCAGTGGAATACTGTTATTTAGGGAGGTCGCGTGGCAGATTCAAGTAAAAAAGTAGATTTAAAGCCCTTACAATTACCGGTTCAATTTATGGACACCACGTTCAGAGATGGTCATCAATCGCACCTTGCCACCCGTTTAAAGCTTGAAGATATGCTGCCCATCGCTGAAAAAATTGATCAGGCGGGCTATTCCTTTATTGAAATGTGGGGTGGTGCGACTTTTGATGCGGCAATCCGATATTTGCGGGAGGATCCCTGGGATCGACTGCGTGAATTAAAAAAGCTCATGCCCAATACACCCTTTCAAATGTTGCTTCGGGGGCAAAATCTGGTGGGCTATCGCCATTATGCAGATGACGTCGTTGAGCGTTTTATTGACCGTGCCGTGGTCAATGGCATAAATGTGTTTCGTATTTTTGATGCCTTGAATGATTTGAGGAACCTTAAAACCTCTTTCCGCGCAGCGATGAAATATGGTGGAAAAGTACAGGGGACGTTTTGTTATACCGTGAGTCGTTTTCATAACAATGATCTTTTTGTGGAATTGGCAAAACGTTTGGAGGACATGGGTTCTGATTCGATTTGTGTGAAGGACATGGCAGGCCTCTTGGCCCCTTATGACGCGTTTGATCTGATCAGTAAATTGAAGGAAGAGATCAGCGTCCCCATTCATTTACACACACATGATACCAGTGCCATGGCGGTTGCAACCTATGTGAAAGCCATTGAGGCAGGTGTGGATGCGATTGATACGGCGATTTCCTCCATGGCTTCGGGGACCTCCCAGCCTCCCGTTGAGACGATTGCACGGATTTTGGAAGGGAGTGAACGTGACCCCCAATTTGATATGACGCTGCTTGCCGAAATTGCGGACTATTTCAAAGAAGCGCGTCTTAAATACAGCGCTTTTGAATCCGATTACACCGGAGTCGATCCCAGAGTGCTGATCTATCAGATTCCTGGAGGCATGACCTCTAACCTTGCCAGTCAGCTTGCGGAGCAAAACGCTTTGCATCGTATGCAGGATGTGCTTGATGAGGTTCCACGTGTGCGTGAGGACTTTGGTTTTCCCCCTTTAGTGACCCCCGCGAGTCAAATCGTAGGAACACAGGCGACTTTAAATGTGCTCACGGGGGAGCGTTATAAAGTCATTACAAGCGAGACCAGTAACTATTTAAAAGGGCTTTATGGCAAACCGGCTGGGCCGATTAACGAAGCGGTTCGGAAAAAGGCCATTGGGGATGCGATTCCGATTAAGGGTCGCCCGGCTGATTTACTTGATCCTGAGCTTGAGGCCGCCGAAAAAGCCTTGTCTAAGGCCTTGGGAAAAAAGATTGAGCATATGGAAGACGTGCTGACCTACGCTTTATTTCCAAAGGTTGCCCTTGATTTTTTTAATCAGAAAGACCAGGCCCTTGTTGAAAAAACAGGGAAAAGTCTTCCAGCAGAACAAGCGCAGGCCCCCTTAATTGCGCCCAGTGAATTTAATGTCAAGATTCATGGAGAAACTTTCGATGTGAAAGTGGGCGGTGTCGGACATCCGGGTGAAGGGGGACGTCCGTACTTTATTTATATCGACGGACAGCTCGAAGAAGTCATGGTTGAGTCCCTTCTTGAAGTGATGCCCTCGGCAGAAGGACGCATTGAGTCTCATGCCGGAGGACGTTCTATTCGTCCTAAGGTCGCGCACGACGGTGATGTGACCACGCCGATGCCTGGGGCAGTTGTGGAGACTCGGGTTAAACTCGGAGAAAAAGTCACAGCGGGTTCTGTTGTGCTCATCATTGAGGCGATGAAGATGCAAAGCGAGGTGCATACTGCAATTGATGGCGTGGTGAAAGCAATTCATGTTGCGGAAGGCGATCGTGTGAACCCGGATGAGGTCTTGGTGGAAGTCCGCCCAGAGGAATAATAGGAATAAGTTCAGCCCACCTGAACTGTTATAATGGACTTATTATGAATGAAATGATTCAACAAATGAGCATCATGGTCTTGCCCTTGATTTTTGCAGTGACGCTGCATGAGGCGGCCCATGCCTGGGTTGCGGATAAGAAGGGTGATCCGACGGCACGTCAATTGGGACGTATTACACTGAATCCTTTGTCCCACATTGACCCTTTTGGCACGGTGATTATTCCGCTACTCATGTTTGCATCCACCGGATTTATTTTTGGATACGCAAAGCCTGTCCCTGTCAATCCCCTGAACTTGAGACGACCCAAAGAAGATATGGCCTGGGTCGCTGCGGCTGGCCCAGGCATGAACCTTTTTTTGGCGGTGGTCAGCGGTATTTTTTATCGCCTGCTTTCTAATTCATTTTTTATGGGAGGTGGGGGGCTTTTTTCTGAAATGGGCAGTACCGCGACTTTTTTCCTCTTGCCGCTACGCGAGATGCTTCATTTTTCCGTGCTGATCAATGTGGTCTTGATGATCTTCAACTTAATTCCGATTCCTCCACTGGACGGAGGAAGGGTTTTGGTGGGTATTTTACCCAGGGCGCAGGCACGTCTTATCAGTAGCATTGAGCCCTATGGCATGTTTTTAATGGTTTTTGTCGTGTTTATGGATCCCTTTGGTTTGATGAGAAAAATCGTGTGGCCCTTGGTTTCAACCGTATCAGGCTATATTTTCGGAGATTTTATTATCTAAACCTTTAGTCATGTTCCGGTTCGGCTGAGCCATGACGATGTACGATTTTGTCTTCGTCGAAAATATCCTGCATTTCAGCTTCAATGTTTTCTGTTTCGTTGGGGACGATGCGAAGCGGAATTCTGAATGGTTCGTCTTTCTTTTGATCTGTTTTATCATTAGGCATCTATTTTTCTCCTTTAAGCTAGACATTAGTTTGCAATATAACATACCTTGTGCTTAAATGTACGCAATCCTAAATTTCTGGACTTTCTGTCGATCTTTCTTGACAAATGCTTACCAGTTTTATAGAATTACGTATATTTTGCAGTTATAACACCACCTTTTAATGAAGGAGGAGACATGTCCGCACTGGTTGATCCATACTCAAGGTCCATTACATATATGAGGGTTTCTGTTACAGATCGCTGTAATTTAAGGTGTGTTTATTGTATGCCGGAAGAGGGCCTGAATTGGACCCCTACCGATGAGCTTCTCTCTTATGATGAATTATTACGTATCATCCGTGTTGCCGCAAAGAGAGGTCTGAAAAAAGTTCGTGTGACGGGGGGAGAGCCCCTTGTGAGAAAAGGTGTCGTTGGTTTTATCGAGCAAATGAACAAAATTCCTGGTATTGACGAATTGGCTCTGACGACGAATGCCGTTTTTTTGAAACAGATGGCAGGAGATCTCTACAAGGCAGGGCTGCGAAGGATTAACATCAGCTTGGATTCCCTCAACCCAAAAACATTTGCAGAGGTTGTGCGCCGTGATATTTTTGACATGGTTTGGGAAGGCATTGAAGAGGCAGAACGTGTCGGGTTTAAACCGCTGAAGATTAATGTCGTGCTTCAGCAGGGTGTTAATGACCACGAAGTGGTTGATTTTGTGAACTTAACACGTCGTAAACCCTATCATGTGCGCTTTATTGAGTATATGCCTTGTGCCAATTGGGACACCTGGGTGAAAACCTACAAACCTTTTCAAACGGTGGTGGATGAGGTCGAGGAGAAATTCGGCAAAATGATTCCCCTAAATGGAGCCAATGAAGGAAATGCGGGTCCTGCGGAAAACTTCAGGCTCCCAGGGGCACCGGGGGTGGTCGGTTTTATTCATGCCGTTAGTCATGATTTCTGCGATACCTGTAATCGTGTTCGTTTGACGGCAGATGGTCAGATTCGTCCTTGCCTGTTTTCAGAGATTGCTGTTGACTTCCGTGATGCGCTTCGTAATGGTTGTGGTGATGACGAAATTGCGGGCCTCCTGGATCAGGTTTTGTTTGTTAAACCTGAGTATCACGAGTTGGACATGATTGCAGAGCAGAAAAAATTATCGAACATGGTCAGTATTGGTGGTTAATATTTAGTCACCCGGTCAGGTGCTTGATCTTGAAAAAAGGGAGAAACCTTTGGTTTCTCCCTTTTTTTTGCTGAAGAGGCTTTATTTTTAATTTTTACTGAGCAGCACACAGGTGAGTTGATGTTTTTCTTTGTTTGTGACCTTCTTGGGGGAGATGATCTGTTTTCCGACCGTCCAGTGCTCCCCATCCCAAAATTGCCAGTATTCCTGTTCTAGAATCACTGCGTTGTTGTTGGCGAGCCATTTTTCCATTTCGGAACGGGAATAGGACTGCGTGATATACGAGTTTCCTTGTCCATAACTTGCGCCAGGTAATTCATAGACATTTTTAACATAGCTCTTTTCGTTGTAGGGGAATGTTAATAGCAGGTGTCCTCCTGGAGTGAGTAGGTTTAGCATGTTCTGAACCGCTGTGTCGTGTTGTTGTATATGTTCGAGCACACTGACACAGGTAATGAAATCAAACTTGCTGTTCAGCCGAGACATCGTAATATCATCATCAATGACATGGTAATGCCGATTAAACATTCCTGCGGTCCAATAGTCATGCACATTGTCCGTTGCGGTCACGAGAAAACCACAGTTCCGCATCAGATGGGGCAGCGCCGTAGTTCCACTCCCGACATCTAGAATCGTTCTAGGGTAGATTTCCATTAACTTACTAAAAACGAATGAGAACTCTACGGGGCGTTCGTTAAAGCGGGTGAACTTTTGGTTTTTAAATTCGTCTCTACAAATCTTCCGTGAATAGGAATTAAGCACATTTTTAACGGATGTCTTAATATTTCTAAGCACTTTTGTACTCCTTATACTCTGGTTCAAAAAGGATTAGATTGTGATTGAGACGCGAATGCCAAAATACCTAAGTCAATAGATTCACACTGCTCCCTGGGTGAAGGTCATTTTTTTAGTAGAAAAATAAGAATTTTATGAGAAAAAACCCTTAGAAAAGAAACTAATAAAATTAGAATTTCCCATTCTAGCTCATTCTCTATTTTATTTGCAATGATGGATGTTCTCCAGGAAGAAGAATGTTTCTATCCAAGCACATCGGCGTTTGCCCTGATCTTGGAAGGGGGTGGTGTCTCAGTTTGGTACAGGAACCCGATATTTTAGTGTTGTCATTCCCGCGCAGGCATGACGTGTTACTAAAATTCAAACTGAGAGAGGATCTGGAAGGGCTTTATCTTGCAAAGCCAGCACGAATTCGTTATATTGGGGCACTTTTTCCTTAAAGAAATATTCAAACTGTTATAGGGGTTTGTTGCATGATGAATCGGAAAGCAATCCTAGTCCTTTCAGGGGTCATGGTCTTTTGTTCTATCCTGATTGCGCTTGCGCTTATTGTCGAAAAGGTGAAATCTGCCAATATTCAGGCTTCTAGCAAAGGGGTTGAAATCCGAAAACGGGATGTTGCGAGTGTGAAGACAGTGGATTATAGCCAATTTGAGCTCATCGAAGGGGGGGATGGACGAAAGATGGTCCTTATTCCTGCGGGTTCTTTCCCGATGGGCGGGGGTGATGCGGGCGATTTTGATGAGCAGCCTCAGCGTGTGATCTACTTGGATGCCTTCTATATGGACCAATACGAGGTCACGAATCTGGACTACGGCCAGTTTTCAAATATGCTCAAACGTCCGCTGCCAAGAATTCCCGTTTTTGAAGATGATGTCAATTTGTTAAAAGAGGATCATCAGCCTGTTGTGGGTGTTTCCTGGCTCGATTCGGTCGCCTATTGTCGATGGGCAGGGAATCGTTTGCCGACGGAAGCAGAGTGGGAAAAGGCCGCAGGTGGCGAGGATGGCGTAGAGTGGCCCTGGGGCGATGATTTTCGGGTGTCATGGGTCAATGGTCGTGGTGAAGGTGATGGTTTTAAATATTCAGCCCCGGTGGGGAGTTTTGAGTCAGGCCGAAGCCCTTATGGAATTTATGATATGTCCGGGAATGTTTCTGAATGGGTTGCAGATTGGTATGATCAGTTTTATTATAAAGATGCCCCCTTTAAAAACCCAAAAGGTCCGGAGGATCCTGGTATCATTAAGGTACTTTCCTATCGTGGGGGTTCTTATAACAGTACGACACATGATTTAAGGGTCTCAAAAAGGTTTGGAGGCGCACATCCAGAGCGTGGAGAAAGTAGTGTGGGTTTCCGTTGCGCCAGGGACTATACGAGTTGAGTGGGATCATTAGAGAGGTTATTTTCCTAAAATGGGAAACTTTATACTCATTGCTGCAATGGTCTTTTTAATTTTTCTTGGCGCGTTATCGGCGAGACCTCCTCACGATTAAATCTACTTTTCAATCGTTTTTAATTTAAGAAGGATTCCTTGCAACCTACCGTTCCGCAAGATAATATTCGCAATTTTTCAATCATTGCCCATATCGACCACGGAAAATCGACTTTGGCAGACCGTTTGTTAGAGTATTCGGGTGCTGTGACTTCCAGAGAGTCCAAGGATCAACTACTTGATGACATGGAGCTTGAGCGAGAGCGTGGTATTACGATTAAGGCGCGTTCTGTTCGCATTCCCTACCAGGCAGAAAATGGAAAAACCTATCTTTTTAATTTGATTGACACCCCCGGTCATGTCGATTTTTCCTATGAAGTTTCACGCAGTCTTGCGGCCTGTGATGGGGCCCTGCTTGTTGTTGATGCGGCTCAGGGGGTCGAGGCCCAGACGATTGCAAATGCTTACCTTGCGATTGAAGCTGAACTGGAAATAATCCCCATTATCAATAAAATAGACCTTCCCAGTGCAGATGTGGAAGGTGTGCGGTCTCAGATTGAAGAAATTCTAGGCCTTGATGCCTCCCAGGCTATTGCTGCGAGTGCAAAACAGGGGATTGGAATCAAGGAGATCCTGGAGGCTGCTGTCACATATGTTCCGCCCCCAAAGGGTGCGTTAGATGTGCCCTTGCAAGCTTTGATTATTGATTCCTGGTTTGACAACTATCAAGGGGCCGTTATTCTTGTAAAAATTGAAAATGGTTCTGTTCGAAAAGGGACACAGATTCGTTTCATGTCGACAGAGGCGGAGCACGAAGTTTTGTCCTTAGGTGTTTTTACGCCCAAGGCCGAAGGGGTGGATCAGCTTTCTGTCGGGGAAGTGGGTTATATCGTCGCAGGGGTCCGTGATGTTGCCGAGACTAAAATTGGTGATACGGTCACGGAAAAATCGCGGCCTGCTTCAGTGGCAATTGAAGGGTATCAAGAAGTGAAGCCCATGGTTTTTTGCGGTCTTTACACCATTGATACCGACCGTTTTGAAGATTTGCGCGATGCGCTGAAAAAGCTGAGTTTGAATGATTCTTCCTTTCAGTTTGAGCCGGAAACTTCGCTGGCATTAGGTTTTGGTTTTCGTTGCGGGTTTTTAGGGCTTTTGCATATGGAGATTATTAAAGAGCGACTCGAAAGAGAATATCGTTTGTCTCTTATTGGCACTGCCCCGACTGTTATTTATCGGATCACGACAAATAAAGGACAGGTTTTAAAGATTGACAATCCGGCCCAGTTGCCCCCTGTCGGAGAGATTGCGGGTTTTGAAGAACCCTATATTAAGGGGGTTATCATTACCCGAGGTGACTTTTTGGGGGCCATCTTAAAGCTGTGTCAGGATCGACGCGGCCGACAAGAGGATTTGAAGTACCTTGACGCTGACCGTGTCATTGTCACTTATATTCTCCCGCTCAACGAAGTCGTCATGGATTTTTATGATCGCCTCAAGTCTATCTCGAAGGGGTATGCGTCTTTTGATTACGAGCTGAACGGATATCAGGAAGCGGATTTGGTGAAAGTCGACCTGATGTTAAATGGCGAGGCTGTTGATGCACTTTCTTTTATTAGTGATCGCAAAAAATCGCATTTTAGGGGGCGTCAGTTGGCCGAAAAAATGAAAGAGATGATTCCAAAACAGATGTTCGAGGTTGCGATTCAGGCTGCGATTGGTGCAAAAATTATTGCAAGAGAAACAGTGAGTGCCTTAAAAAAGAATGTGACGGCAAAGTGTTATGGCGGTGACATTACGCGGAAAAAGAAGCTTTGGGCCAAACAAAAAGAAGGCAAAAAACGCATGAAGTCTGTGGGGCGGGTTGAAATCCCACAAGAAGCATTTTTAGCTGTTTTGAAAATTCAGGAATGACATGAGCGCCTCATCTCTTCAAAAAAGATGGAAGACAATACGGGAATATCTGGACACCCTCGTCATTGCGATCATCTTGGCGCTTGTGATTCGTACTTTTGTGGTGCAAGCCTTTAAAATCCCTTCTGGTTCGATGATTCCCACCTTACTGATTGGCGATCATATTCTCGTCAATAAATTTATCTACGGTGTGAAATTGCCCTTTACCGATATTGTTGTCATCCCCATTACAGTGCCTGAGCGTGGAGATGTCATCGTTTTTCGGTTTCCGAAGGATGAATCCAAAGACTTTATTAAACGGGTTGTGGGCGTTCCTGGAGATAAGGTTGAAGTTAGAGACAAGGTGCTGTATGTGAATGGCATCGAGCAAAACGAGTCTTTTACCAATGATGATGTGAATGCCTTGTCTTCTCAGCTGATGATGGGTCGTGATAACTTCGGCCCCGTGAATGTGCCAGAAAATAGCTATTTTGTGATGGGAGACAATCGAGACCATAGCCTTGATTCACGTTTTTGGGGCTTTGTTGATTTTAAAAACATAAAAGGCGAGGCCTTTTTAATTTATTGGTCTTGGGATAAAAAAAGCAAGGCCGTGGAATGGCTCGGAGGTTGGAGTCGCTGGGGACGCATCGGAAAAGTGATTCGTTAGGGCGTATCAACATTCAAGTGGGAGAGTACACTTTCTAGGGATTTTTTGTTCTGGCAAGGTGCTTGTTGTGCAAGAGAGAAAAACACAATTTAAAACGCTTTTAAATCAGTTCTCTGGAAAAAAAATCCTTGTGCTTGGAGATTTGATGGTGGATCACTATATCTGGGGCACAGTCAAACGGATTTCGCCGGAAGCCCCGGTGCCTGTCGTGAATGTGAATTCTGAATCTGTGCGTTTGGGTGGCGCAGGAAATGTCGTCAACAACATCCTCGGTCTGGGAGGACAGGTATCATTTTGTAGTGTGATTGGTGAAGATGATGCGGGTCAATGGATTCGCGACCGTGTGGCGAGCAAAGGCATTGATCTGGGCGGGATTGTGGTCGAAGAAAATCGTCCCACGACCAAAAAGACACGTATTATCGCCCATCAGCAACAGGTGGTGAGATTTGATCACGAAGATCATAAGCCCTTTCTTCCAAAAACAAACCGACGATTGATCAACACTGCGCTTGATGCGCTTTCTCAGGTGGATTGTTTGGCCATCTCCGACTATTCAAAAGGGGTGATTAGCAAAGCGCTTCTCAGGAAAATTTTACCTGCTGCGATTAAGCGCGGGATTCCCATCGTTGTTGATCCGAAAGTGAGCCATTTTCCATATTATAAAAAAGTGACCTTGGTCACGCCGAATAATTTGGAGGCTTCTCAGGCTTCAGGGATTGAAATTGATCATGAGGACGCCTTATTGAAAGCGGGGAAGGTTTTGCTTAAAAAACTGGGTAGCGAAGCAGTGCTCATTACGCGTGGAGAGCATGGCATGAGCCTCTTTGAAAAATCAGGGACATTGACTCATATTCCAACGGAGGCAAAACAGGTCTTTGATGTGACGGGTGCCGGAGATACGGTCTTAAGTACCCTGGCCTTGGCCTTAGCTGCGGGCGCAAGCCTTCCGAAGGCTGCAAAGCTTGCGAATGTGGCCGCAGGTATTGTTGTGGGCATCGTCGGGACGGCTTCTATAGAAAGAGAAATGTTGCAAAAGGTTTTGTCTTCCCAAAATTAAGGTGATCCTATAAATGGAGCCTTCTCTTCGCGAAAAATTTGACAATGTCCCTCGAACTGATTAACCGAGATTTTCTTGAAGGCAATGACTGTTTCGGCTGTGGGCATGTGAATGAACATGGTCTGAAGATCGCTGTGTTTCGAGATGCTGAGGACGACACGCGTTTGTTGGGGCGACTGGATACCAAGACGCATATGACGGGTTTTCCGGGCATGATCCATGGTGGCGTGATCTACACGGCCCTGGACTGTCTTTCTTCCTGGGTGCCAACGATTCTTTTGTCTGAGATGCACGCAGCATGGGTGTTGCAGTCCGCAAATATTAAATATCTGAGACCTGCGCTGGGCACAGAATCAATCGTCCTTTCTGCAAGGATTGAAACATCCGTTCCTGCATGGCAGGCTGTTTCTGTGCAGGCTGAAGCGCGCAATGCGGCAGGAAAATTGCTGGTCTCTGGACGTTTTAAAATGCTCCCTTTATCTGTAGAGCGCTTTAAAAGCGTCGCAGGTTTAGACAAAATTCCATCTAACTGGCAGCGTCTTTTGGACGACAGCTAAACTCAAGTTAGTTTATGCCAAACACACTTGCGCATTTAGGATTGAGTGGCTTGGTCACACGAAGGCTGTGTCGGGATGCGGATCTTCGATGGGTCTATCTTGGCGCAATTATCCCGGATCTGCCTTGGATCTTACAGCGTATTCTTCGTATTTTTCTTCCGAGTCTTAATGTATTAGATCTGAGACTTTATGTTGTTGTGCAAGCGACGCTTTTCTTTTCTCTCATTTTGAGTGCTGCGCTTGCGTGTCTTTCTCCCCTTCCTCGAAAGACATTTTTTATTTTAAGTTTCGGTTCTTTTTTTCATCTTATTTTAGATGCATTTCAAATTAAGTGGGCCAATGGGGTTCACCTTTTTGTGCCTTTTGATTGGAGTTTGTTTCAGTTTGCATGGGTATGGCCTGAAAGTCTTTCAACTTATGGCGTGACACTTTTGGGTTTGATTTATGTGGGCATGACCTGGTGGAAGACAACATTAAAACCCTTTCCCATTTCCCTGACGGGCTGGAAACCGCTTTTTGTTGCTCTTTTATGTGTAGGACTTTATTTATTGTTGCCTCTTTTTTTGATGGGAGCCGCTGAGGCAAAAGACAATCATTTTGTTCAAACACTTCGCAACCTTGAAAGCCGGAAAGGCAAGGTCATTGAATTTGACCGAGCTTTTTATCGTCATGGGTCTCCCGAAGGCACACTGCAAATTTTTACAGGGGAATTATTTCAGGTCGTGGGGCTGAAATTGAATCATTCTTCAAGTATTTCCGTGCGTGGTGTTTTCCTTGATTCGCAGACGGTTGAGGTGTGGGCCTATGAACTTCATTCGGGGTTTTTTCGTGATAATGCCACTTATTTGGGCTTGTTGCTGATTTTGCTGCTTTGGACTTGGGGTTTGTTCAAGCCCTGGTGGGCGCTTCGAAGATCCGTGAGGAAATGATTTAATGAAGTGCTCATTAAGTTTGGCTTGTATTTTTCCAGGGACTTCGGCTAAAAAAAAGGGCGATCAATATCGTGACGACCAGCCAATTGATGCCAATAAAAATGAGGGAGGCTAAGGGGTAACCTTCGTAAGGTTTTTGAAATTCATTGAACAAGTTTGTTCCCGTGATGATGATAAGGATGAGCGGTACGAAATACCGGATAAGGAATGACCACCAAAGGCCAATCTTGAAATCGGAAACGGTATTGATATGTTCGCGTAAGCGCTCGAGCGGAAAGAACCAAGAGACGAGTACGGCTTCCAATATACCCACGATGATGAGTCCAAAATGGGTAATGAAGTGATCGACAATATCCAGCCAGAAGAGTCCCCCATTTGTTGTGAAAATAACACTGCCGCCCAGACCCAAGACTGAAATACAGGTGACGATGCGTTTTCTATCCCAGGGAAACTTATCGACGGCGGCGGAAGAAAAGGCCTCAATAATGGAAACGGAAGACGAAAGGCCTGCAACAACGAGGGATGTGAAAAACAGCACGCCAAAAATTGCGCCACCGGGCAGAAGGCTTAAGGCCGTGGGGTAGGCGACAAAAGCAAGACCGATGCTTTGTGTCACTACTTCGTTAATGGGTTTTTGCATCTCGACGGACATATATCCTAGAATCGAAAAAACGGCGATTCCAGAGAAAACTGAAAAACCACAGTTGAGCAAGGCGGTAATAAATGCGTTGCGACTGAGATTCGCTCGTTTGGGCAGGTAGCTGGCATAAGCAATCATAATGCCGAAGCCCAGACTCAAGCTAAAAAAAATCTGGGTGAAGGCATCAATCCAGACCTTGGGTTTTGTCAGTACGCTAAAATCAGGCTTGAGGTAGGCCTTCAGTCCGATTTCTGCGCCTTCCAGGGTGATGCTCCAAAAAACCAGGATACAGGTCAACAAAAAAAGGATGGGCATGAAAATTTTATTCGCAAGTTCAATGCCACCTTGGATACCACGATGTACGATGGCCCAGTTAAGAAGCCAAATCACAATCAGTCCCAAAAAAATTGGGGTTTGAACGCTCCCGATTTCACCCGGTCCTTCTGATATGTTGAGAAATTCCTTAAAGAAGTAGTTCCCTGGATCATCGCCCCAGGCCAAAGTAAATGAGAGTAAGAGGTAGTTGAGACACCAGGAAATAATGACGGAGTAGTAGAGCACGATGCCAAACATGACAAAGGTGACTGACCACCAGCCAAGCCATTCAAATCGTCGATTTAGTTTTGAAAATGCCAAAGGTGCACTGGCAACAAACTTGTGTCCCAAGCAAAATTCCAAAATCATCAAGGGAATCCCGACGGTGAAGAGGGCGATGAAATAGGGGATTAAAAAGGCACCGCCTCCATTTTCATAGGTCATGTATGAAAAACGCCAGATATTGCCCAGGCCGACGGCTGAGCCGACGGCGGCGAAGATAAAACCCACTTGGCTTTTCCAGGTTTCACGTGGATGTGTGCGATTTTGTGCCATTCAAAAAAATCCTATCATGCCTTGCCTGGTTTAAGACCGCTTGTTTCTTTAAGAGTCCTATCTCAATTTTATCTTTTGCGTGAGTGATTTTCTTGGAAATAAGGTAAAAGTGTGTATTTTGGCAAAAAAAAAGAGAGCCCTCACTTGCGAGGGCTCTCTTTTTTTTCGGAGCTTATTATGGCCTGGTGACTCGATCAATTGGGGGTGGATTGATATTGAGGTTCACCTGTTTTGTTACATCTGCTACTGGATTGGGTTCTGTATCCAGCTTTTCTTGTATGGCTGCAAAGAGATCTTCTATCGAGTAACCTGCATTTTCTTTTGCGGGGTCTCCCTTGTCCCATTTTCTTGTGGCATCGTTATGGATAAGAAATTTACGTTTAATGCCAACCTTGACCTTTTTGACGGTCGGGATGGGAGCCGGTTCGGCTTCTGCTACGACGGTGCCATCTGCAGGTGTGCTTTCTGCCGGGGCTGTATCGGGTGTCGCTGCTGGGGCTGCATCCGTTGCAGGTACTTCGGCAGTCTCCTTTTCAGTTTTGGCCTGAGGGACTTCGACCTCAATTTCCTTGACCTTAATTTTGTAGGAATCTCTATAGTGTTTTTCAATAACAGGTTTTGCAGACCAGATCTTAAAATAACGCCATTCCGGCGTTTTAATCCGCCCCTTTTCTTTTTTGAACTTCATCTTTTTGTGAGGATGCGTGGCGAAACCTTTTTCAGTGAGGACGGCAATTGCTGCGTCAAAGACACGACTGTACTCCTCTGTAAAAAGCCGCTCATGTTTTTTGAGCTCTGCTGAAAAAACAGGTGTGTTTGCAGTGAAAATAACTGAAACCAACAATAGAGACGCAAAAATTTTTCTTGTCATTATCTCCTCCGAGGGTCGTGAAACGATAGGGCTATTTCTAAATGGTTTTGCAATTTCTGTCAAGAAAAATCGCTTGTAGTTTAATGTGAAAGCGATAATTTAAGCAGTCCTTGATCCCAGATGATTTTCGATGCTTTACTCATTCTGCCCATTATGATATTTTTACATATGTTCTTTTATCAAGGGTATGCAAAATTTGTACTATCTTTTTTTGTTCTGGGTTTTTCATTTTTTCTGGTCTATTCACTCTTTTCTGGTCTGAAAAAAAAAGTGTTTGAAGATTTGGGTGTTGATGATGCGCAGAACGCTGAGGTCAATATCCAAAATTTATCCTTTGTGCAAACGGAGGCTGGGCTTGTTTCTTGGTCTCTTGATGCAAAGGGGGCAGCCCTAACAGAAAAAGGGCGAAAGGGCCTCTTAAGAGATGTTTCGGTGAGCATCCCTTATGGCGATCAGCAGACCTTGTTTTTGAAAGGGGATGAAGGCGCTGTCGACACGGAGAAAAAGGCGTTTTCCCTTTGGAAAAATACAGGGCTGATGTCTGTTGATTTAGAAAATGGTTACACGCTTCGTACACGTGGGATAGAGTGGCGTGCGTCTCAGCGGGAAATTGTTTCCCAGGGAGAGGCGACAATTGTGGGGTCTCAGATTGAAATAAATGGAAACTCGCTTCGTGTTTCTGTGGATAAACAGGAGATGGTTATTATTGGTGATGTCAGGGCTGTGGTCCACTAAGAGAAATTCGTCCTTTTTTGTCGTTCTGTTTGTAATGTTCTGGTCCTTTGTGCTTGGAATGGGTCTATCGTTTGCGGAAACCGTTCTTCCAGAAAAACCGAATGTGCCGATTTCCATTCGTTCAGAAAAAATGACGCTGAAGAATCTGGAAAACAAAATCATTTTTGAGGGGAAGGTGCTGATCATACGAGAAGACATGAGGATAAATGCGGATCGTGCAGAGGTCCTGTTGTCTGAATCGAAGGGCGAGTCGGATTCCGTTTTGCAGGAGACCAGTGATGGCCGGGAGGTCAAGCAAATTACGACATCTGGCAACGTCTTAATTGTCCGTGGTGCCCAGAAAGCAAAGGCCGATAAAGGGGTTTACAAAAGAGGCAAGGCCGTTTTTATTTTAACAGGCAACCCGGAAGTCTGGGACAATGATTTTCATGTCAAGGGAGAGGTGATTACCTTTTATATTGATGAAGAGCGTACCTTGGTCTCAAAGAGCCAGGCAGTCATTTATAATGGAAAAGCGGGATTAAGTCGGAAAAAGAAGTAGATTTTTAGCAAGTTCGCCTTTTGATCTTTTTGTGATGTGTTTCTCTCGTTACCTTATGGAGATGTGGTGTTAAAGGCCTCAGGTTTAGAAAAGGAATATAGCGGCCGGAAGGTCGTTCGTGATGTCAGTCTCCAGGTGGATCACGGTGAAGTTGTTGGATTGCTGGGGCCAAACGGCGCGGGAAAGACGACGACTTTTTATATGATTGTTGGGTTGACTCCACCGACAAAAGGTATGATTTCAGTGAATGGGGAAGAGGTCACCGGGATGCCGATGTATAAACGTGCCCGTCAGGGTTTGAGTTATTTGCCCCAGGAACCCTCCATTTTTAGAAAACTGACTGTTGAAGAAAATATTGTAATTGTGCTTGAGACCCTGGGTTTGAGTGCTTCAGCGCGTAAAGAGCGTCTTGAAGCACTTTTGGCAGAGCTCAATATTACACATCTTGCAAAGCACAAAGCCTACACGCTTTCGGGTGGAGAAAGACGGCGTCTTGAGATTACGCGCGCCTTGGTGCTTTCTCCCCAATTTATTTTATTAGACGAGCCTTTTGCGGGAATTGATCCCATCATCGTATTGGAGTTACAAAAGGTGATTCGACATCTGAAAAAGAGCGGGATCGGTGTTTTGATTACCGATCACAATGTACAGGAAACCCTTGCCATTACAGATCGTACCTATATTATTCACGAGGGAAAGATCTTGATTGCGGGCACACCCTCTGAAATCGCAAATAATCCAGAGGCAAGGGCCTTGTATCTAGGGGATCGATTTCGTTGGCAAGGTCAAGAAAATGAGACGGTGAGTCATTCATGAGGTGTATCAATGTCCTTTGATGGTGGCATGAAACTGCGGCTTGACATGAAATTGTCGCAAAAGTTGGTGATGACGCCCCAGTTACAGATGGCGATCAAACTTTTGCAACTTTCTCGACTTGAACTGGATGAAGTCGTGACGCAGGAGATGGTGGAAAATCCGCTTTTGGAGGAACAGGGGAGTGAGCCCACATCAAGTGAGGAAGTTCAGTCGGAGTCGCCTGGAGCAGAAGTCGAGCGTTCTGAAGGCGATCTTGAAACTCCTGAAAAGAAGGACGAAATCGAGTCCAAATGGGAAGAGTACTACCTTGACGACAGTGGTGATGAAGGTTGGCGTGCTTCAAACGTTTCTGCCGACGATGAACGGCCTTCTTATGAACAGACGCTCGCAAAAACCACCTCACTGGTGGATCACCTGCTCTGGCAACTGGGTCTGTCTGCAATTTCGGAAAAAGAAAAAGAAATCGGCACAGCGATTATTGGAGAGATTGAAGAAAATGGCTATCTGAAGACCCCGCTTGAGGAAATTGCGAGCATTGTCGATGTTTCTGTCTCCTCTGTCGAGACCATCTTAAGGGTTGTTCAGGGTTTTGATCCGGTGGGGGTTGCTGCGAAAGATCTCGAAGAATGTCTCTTGATTCAGGTTGCACAGCTGGATTTGGCAGGTTCACTCGTAGAAACGATGATCAGGAACCACTTAATTGACCTGGAAAAGAAGCGCTATCAAAATATAGCCAAAGCCTGTGATGCGACGCTGGTAGAAGTGGTCGAAGCCTCAAAAATTATAGAACACCTTGAGCCCAAACCCGGACGCCCTTTTTTCTCCTCGGAAAATGTTTACATTACCCCGGATTTGCACATCGTCAAGTCTGAAGGACGTTATGTCGTGGCGATGAATGATGACGGTATGCCCAAACTCAAGATCAGTCCTTTTTACCGAAGTCTGCTTCGATCCAAAGGTGAAGTGACGGCGACGACCAAATCTTATCTGGAAGAAAAATTCAGGTCGGCGCTCTGGTTGGTCCGCAGTATCGAGCAGAGAAATCGGACCATCCAACTGGTGGGTGAAAGCATTTTAAAGTTTCAATACGAATTTATGGAAAAAGGGGTCAGTCACCTTAAACCCTTAATCTTAAGACAGGTTGCGGATGATATCGAGATGCATGAATCCACAGTAAGCCGTGTGACAACCAATAAATATATGTATACCCCGCAGGGGATTTATGAACTAAAGTTCTTTTTTAACGGAAGTCTGCCGCGTGTCGGTAGTCAATCCGAAAGTCTTTCGTCCATCGCTGTGCGTGAAATGATTCGGAAGATGGTTGATGCGGAGGATGCAACACGTCCTCTGAAAGATCAGGAAATTGTTGCGCGTCTGAAAGATGCGGATATTGGAATTGCCCGTCGCACGGTAAGCAAGTATCGTGCGTGGCTGAAAATCCCCCCTGCCAGCCGGCGCAAACGTCCCTTTTAGTCTTTTTATTCGAATGAGCTTGTCTTTATTCATGACGAAGTTGAGGAGGTCCGAAATGGAAGTAACAATTACTGGAAAACAATTAGATGTGACGCCTGCATTAAAGGAGTATGTCGAGACACGCGCGAAGAAAATCGAGAAATATACCACGAATGTGACAAAAGCAATCGTTACACTCAAGGTCGAAAAATATCGCCATATGGCAGAAGTTTTGGTGAAGGTAAATGGGTTTATTATTCAATCGGAGCAAGAGACGGACGAAATGTATGTTTCCGTTGACAAAGCGATTTCCAAAATAGAACGACAACTCAAAAAGCATAAAGAAAAACTCCAGAATCATCGGGTGCAACATGATATCTCGGGGCAGAAAGCCACACCGGTTCCAAGTTGGGAAGACGTTAATATTAAAAAGCGCAAGACTTTCCCCATTGATGCCATGAGTATTGAAGAGGCTGCCTTGCAGATGGAGTTGCTTGGCACAGGTTTTTTTCTTTTTGAAAATTGCGAAAGCAAACAAGTCAACTTGCTCTACAAAAGAAAAGATGGGGGTTTGGGTTTAATTGAGCGGGATACCTGAGCCATAAACGCGAGTCGGCGTGATGATGAGTACTGCGAAAAATGTGCGTCTTGTTATTATCAGTGGGCTTTCGGGTTCTGGCAAGAGCTGTGTGATCAAGTGTTTTGAGGATCTGGGTTTTTTTTGTGTGGACAACCTGCCACCCCAGCTTCTGCCCAAGTTCGTGGGGCTCTGTCGTGAGTCACGTAGTGGTATCTCTCAGGCCGCAATCGGGATTGATATCCGTGAGCGTACCTTTCTCTGGGATTTTCTCAAAGTCTATGATCGTTTGATTGAAGAGGGGTATCAGGTTGAGTTGCTTTTTCTTGAAGCCCGGGATGACGTACTGCAGCGTCGTTTTTCAGAGACGCGCCGTCCTCACCCACTGGCACGGGAAGGCACAATCCTTGCGGGAATTCACAGCGAGCGAACAATCCTGGAAGACTTGAGACAGCGTGCGGATCGCGTGATTGACACCTCTGATTACCACGTGCATCAACTCAAAGAGGTGGTGACACACCACTATTTAGGAAAAGGGGAAGACAAGCAGTTTAGTCTCTCACTCACGTCCTTTGGGTATAAGTTTGGCGCGCCCTATGACTTGGACCTGCTCTTTGATGTGCGTTTTCTCAAAAACCCTTTTTTTGAAGAAGACTTACGTCCGATGACAGGAAATGATCGACCTGTGCAAGATTTTGTGCTTAAACTCCCTGAAGCGGAGCAATTCTTGGTGAAACTTTACGACCTTTTTGATTTTCTCCTGCCGCTTTATCGGAAAGAAGGGAAAAGTTACCTTTCAGTGGGCATTGGTTGTACTGGAGGGCGGCACCGTTCTGTTTCGCTGGTCAACCAGCTGAAAGACTATTTTGAAAAAAAGGGGCTGCTCACACACTGCCGTCATCGAGATGTGGAGGAAAATTAATCATGACGTCGTGGGGCATTAGGCAATAATGGCGAATTATGTCATCGCAATATCAGGTGCGAGTGGGGCCATTTATGGTGTCACGCTTCTGGAATATCTTTTAAAACAGAATCATCAGGTTTATTTGGTTTTATCTCAATCTGCACGTACGATTATTCGAGGTGAGCTTGGCTATGAGTGGGGAAATCATTTTTCAGAAACCTTGGACATCTTAAAACATCGTTATGCAGATCATCAGCTGGTTTATTGTGACGAAAATGATATGGGTGCCCCGATTGCCAGTGGCTCCGTGCCCACTCAGGGCATGGTTGTCGCCCCCTGCTCAATGAAAACGCTGGCAGGAATCGCACATGGTTTTTCATCCAATCTGATCGGGAGGGCGGCTGATGTGACGATTAAAGAAAGACGTCCTTTGATTCTTATTCCACGTGAGACGCCGCTGCATCGTGTTCATCTCAAAAACATGCTGGCTGTCTCAGAGATGGGTGCGACTTTGTTGCCCGCAATGCCAGGGTTTTATCATCAGCCCCAGTCGATAGACGACCTCGTTCATTTTATCGTTGCGCGTGCGCTGGATCTTTTGGGTTTAAAAAACGAGCTTTCCCCACGCTGGGCTGCTTCATGAAGATCAAATCTTCGTTTCAAATCAGATGTCTGCTGGTATCTTGTTTCCTCTTTTTGGGCGGCTGCGAAACAACCAAAATTGATGTGCGTTATGCCGGATGGGAGAATGTTACCCTTGTGGCGCGCGGTCTGGGTTCTATCCAAAAGGAATGGTCTATTTCTGAGCGTCTTCAGGCGGTGCAAGCGGCAAAAATAAATGCTTACGCGCAGCTGGAGTCTCAGGCCAATGCTTTAAAGACAGATACCGGCAAGAAGGTTTCTGAACTTGTGGCGAAAGATGCTGTTCTGGGTGATAAAATCGCGGCCTTTGTTCGGGGAGCGAAGATTACCCAGACTGAAAATGTTGCGGCGGGTGTTGAAATTATGATGGAACTTTTTTTGGGAGACAATTTTAAAGCAACGCTCGGTTTGAGTCAGAAACGCGAGCGTTCATCTTCAGATTTGCAGCGAGGGGATGATTTATCCCCTTAAGGCCCTGAGACCCAATCAGTGCTTCCTTAAGGACTTTCCCCCCTGTCTTGTTTTGTTTCCAATTCTCTCTTGACTTTGTAAAAAATCAATTAAAGCAATAAATTGTTTGTCCGTCTTGACATGCTTTTAACACTAAGTATACTTAGGATTGTTACTTTTTCTTGGTATCTAGGACTGCGGTTGTCTTGCAATCCTGTCTTGCAAAAGTGGGGGATCATACTTTTTTGAGCTATTTTTTTGATATAAAATAATGTTTTTTTATGATGCGGATGATTTGTCTGCCTCATTTGAAAAAAACGGAGTAATGTCATGTTTGACAAAGTGATTAGGAACGGGAAATAGGGCTTATGGGGTTTTCACTTTTTTCACGTCCAAAATCTCTGCTCGGCCTTGATATTGGCTCAGGGGCGATTAAACTGGTTCAGCTGCGTAAGCAGGGGGATGGCTACAAGCTTGAGTCTTTTGGAGTAAAAGCACTTGAATCAGAATTGATTGTAGATGGAACCATTATGGATGCTGAGCGTGTTGCTTCTGTCATCCGAGAGCTTCTGGATGAACAATCGATTAAAGAAAAAAATGTTGCCTTTTCTGTTTCAGGTCATTCCGTGATTGTTAAAAAAATTCAATTGCCTCTGATGTCTGAAGATGAACTGGATGAATCCATCAAATGGGAAGCAGAGCAATACATCCCTTTTGATATCAACGATGTAAATATCGATTTCAGCATACTGGACACAATGGATGGGGATGAAGTGAGTGATCAGATGGATGTGCTGCTTGTCGCGGTTAAAAAAGAAAAATTGACCGAATATACGACCTTGGTTTCAGAAGCAGGGTTGACCCCTATGGTGGTTGATGTCGATGCCTTTACCCTGGAAAATATGTTTGGCCTTAATTACGAAGTTATGGACGGTGAGGTTGTGGCGCTGGTCGATATTGGTGCGAGTGTCATGAATATCAATGTGATTAAGGGGGGGGCTTTTGCTTTTACCCGCGATATTTCGATTGGTGGAAATCGTTACACCGAGACCATTCAGCGGGAATTCAATGTGAATTATGAACAGGCTGAACAGGCAAAACGTGGAGAACCCGTTGATGGAATTGACCCTGAGTTGCTTTCCAATATCATTGATCTTTTGAATGATAAAATCGTTTCTGAAGTTGTTCGTTCTTTTGATTACTTTAAAACGACTTCAAACAATGAAGACATTGACCGTATTTTGATCAGTGGGGGAGGCGCAAAGGTTTCTAATTTGTCTTCCTGTCTTGCAGAGAAATCTGAGATTCCGGTTGAAATGGCGAATCCTTTTAAAAAGATCGAAATACCCGAAGGTCAATTTGACCTGGATTTTGTAAAGGAGATGGCTCCGCTGGCTTCTGTCGGTGTGGGTTTGGCCCTTCGCGAAGTCGGAGACCGTTAAAACATGATCAAGATCAATCTACTCGCGACACAGAAAGCGAAAAAGGCGAAGAAGAGAATTGCAGTTGAGTCTCAGTTGGTTTGGCTCGGACTGCTTTCTTTTATTCTGATCCTGGGATGGTTTTTGGGCTGGCGGAGCTTGGATCGCAGAGTTGAGGGATTACGGGCTCAGGAAACACGGCTCACAGAAGAATTGACGTCACTCAAAGCGCAAGTCAAAGTCGTGGAAAACTTTGAAAAGAATAAAAAAATGGTTGAAGATAAGATCGCCGTGATCCAGGATCTCCGAAAAAAACAGTCCATGCCGGTGTCACTTTTAAATGAAATCAGTCAAAGGCTGCCTGATCGCGTCTGGCTGGTGAGTTTAAGTGAGAGCAGGGGCAATATAGAGCTGAGTGGCGCGGCGACAACAAACAGTGAAATTGTCGATTTTATCAATAATTTAAAGGCTGCACCTGACTTTAAAAATATTGAAATATTGGAATCAAGACAGAGGAAAGAAGGTGGGATTACTGTATATTCCTTTCGCTTGAAATGGACTTTTCTGATTTAAGGGCACTTATTTATTCTGTATTTTTATGGGTGAACGATGGCGATAAATCTTGAGACAATTAAAAGTTTGAGCAACAAACAGAAATTTGTCGCGATATTTCTGACGATTGTGGTTTTTGCCGGTTCCTTCATTTGGTTTGTTTTTATTCCCAAAAATGAAGAAATTGCACGGGCTGAGCGAGAGATTTCTACCTTAAATAATGAGATTAACGTGCTTCGTGTCAAAGTCCGTCGTTTAGCCCAGCTCAAAAAAGAAGACCGAATGCTTCAACGAAAATTGAGAGAAATGAAGGAACAATTACCTTCGGAGGCCGAGATCGAATTTCTTTTGAAACAAGTCTCCGACATTGGTGGGCGCAGTGGTCTTGATTTTAAGCTCTGGCGACCCGGTGCAAAAGTGGAGAACCCCTCAGGTCTTTACACTGAGATCCCTGTCAATATTGAAGTTGCAGGGGGTTTTCATTCCGTTGGTGTCTTTTTTGATAAAATCAGTAAACTAAAACGTATTATTAACGTCTCCAATATTAAAATGTCTTCCCCACAGGTTGACCGAAACCGTGTATTGATTCAAACCTCTTTTTCCGCAACGGCTTTTGCCTCTGCTGAAAAACCCGTGGTTGCGGAAAATACCTCTGGAGGGCGTGTGCAATGAGCCGATCTGTGTTGTTCGAATCTGTCTGTTTAATAAGCCTGCTCCTGTTTATTGCAGCTTGTGGCGAGGACGCACCTTTAGAATTTGAATCGCCCACTCCCGTTCCAGTCCTTGCCTTGTCCGAAGTAGAGCCTCCTATTGCAGGGGATCTTGCTCTTGCGGTCACCGAAGAAGCGGTACTTCCACGACCCTCTTATCTTGGCGTGGGGCGACGAGACCCCTTTCGGTCTATTATTACGGCGTCCCCTAAACGTCCGACGGGGGTGAATGAACTTCCGCCTTTACAAAGAAATCGCGTCTCAGATTTAAGGTTGCAAGGGATTATTTGGGGGAGTTATGGGCCAAAAGCCATTGTGAATACGCCAGATGGAAAGGGTTATACGGTGGGAATCGGGACAAAAGTGGGTTTCAATCATGGTGTCATCAGTGAGATTACCCCAAAAAAAGTGGTGGTTGAGGAGACTGTTTTAAATATTTTTGGTGAACCCAAAAAGAGAAGAACTGAGATGGAACTTCATCCCCAAAAGGAGGGGTAGTAGAATGAGTCACCGATTGCGTAGGTTTTTTCAGCGGTTTCACTTTCCTGGGCTTGTCCCCTTTGTCATGATTCCGGTTCTTTCAGGGCTTATTTTGTCTTGTGGTCTTCAGAGACAAGGGGAAAGCTTACAGCTCCCACCTGTCGCAATGGTTCAGGATATTCGTGTCTCAGAGGGTATAGAGAAAACGATCGTGGAAGTGGAAGGGGAAGAGCCCATGATTTATACCACCTTTCGCTTGTCCGATCCTGAGCGTCTTGTCATTGATATGGCTGAAGTCGATCTTTCCCGTTTTGCCCAGGAAATCCACTTGGACAATGGCCCGATTCGCGCCATCCGTCCTGGAAGTGGGGGAGGGAGCAATGTTTCTCGTCTCGAATTTGAATTGTCCGGTGTGGTTGAAACCGATGTGAGAACCGAGGGCCTCAACCTGGTTGTGGAAGTGACGCAAGTTGAGGCGGCTCCCCGGGGCTTTCGGTTTTTTGAGGAAGAGCCCCCAGCCATAATCCCGGATTCCTCCGATTCAGGGGAAATGATGGTCGATGCCAATCCCCCGATGGATGCCTCTGCTGGGTTTGAAGCAGCGCCAGTGCTTCCCGAGCTTGCGTTATCGGATCTGCCGGATGTCGCAGTCGAAGTAACAGCGCAGGACTTAGACGCAAACATGGGGATAGAAAAAGTGTCTGATGTTTCTGCTGATGAGTCGTCTCCACTTCAAAAAATGAATGTTTCACAAGCGAAGACTTCAGAAAATAAGGAAAATATGGCGGTCGCCTTGCCGGGAACTTCATCCGTCAATGAGGAGCGCATCCCGCTTCCCCTTGCCCAAAAAATATCTGGGCTTCGGTTTGAGCCGGGAGAAAAACTCAAACTCATTGTGTCGTCTGACGGTACTTTGTCTCCGAGGACTTTTTTTATTGGTTTCGGGGATAAAAGGCGTCTGGTGATTGATCTTCCCGGTGTTAGAATGTCTTCAAAACAAACACGGGTGACCGTGGATGATCATCGTGTAAAACAGCTTCGTGTGGGGCAGCATAAAAAGAAGTTACGCCTTGTTTTGGATTTGCTCTCTCCAATTTCATACCATTTGACACAGCATCGCGGTGATTTAGAGATCTTAATCGAAGGTCCTTCAAAAAAAGATGTTTTGGAGAGAGGGAATGAATCTACATCGCCAGCACTTGTTCAAGTGAGTGCACCTCCGTCTGAGGCTCTTTCTGATACGCCTGCTTTGCAGAAGCCGGAATCAGGGCTTTCATCTCCAAATGCGGCGGCACTTGAGGGTGCTGAAGCGGGTGCGGGTGGACCCGGTCTTGTCTTGAAATCGATGCCCTTTACGATTCCACTGCCTTCCCCCAGTATTGCCGCTGCGGCAACCTTACCGCCTCCGCTTCCTGTTCCAGATACTGAAGCTGCGTCTGCTGCTAAATCCGAGGGTGTTTCCGGCGAAGTTGTGCAAAAGGAAAACGCTGCTCAAGTCGAGGTTATTCCTGAGGTTCCTCAAGCTGAAGGTCTGTCCGATGAAGACGGGGTGATACAAGTGACAGAGCCTGCTAAAGAAGGGCTTGTTTCTGATCCCTCTGAGCCTGTTGCGCAAGAAGTAGACGAAGGGAGTTTAGTCTCCGAGAAAATGACGCCTGGGCCAGGTTTGTCTGAGTCCGTTGTGCCAGTCAAAGCTGAACTGATGCTTTCGGCCCCTGAACCTGGAGCACACCTGCCTTTATTGGAGGTGCCAGAAGAAAATGAGGTTTCTGAAGCGGGCACGGTCTCTGAAAACAAAACGGTGGAACTTGCGCAGGAAAAGGCTGCAAAAAAGAAGGTTATTCTTCGGAGAAAACGACGTGAGGCCGTTGAGGCCAAACGCGATGCGATTACGCGCGCTAATGCGGCCGAGGCCGCATTGCCTGAACCTGCTGTCCCAGAAAAATACACCGGACGAAAAATATCGCTTGATTTCCAGGAAGCTGAGATTACCAATATTGTGCGTTTGATTGCGGATGTCAGTGGTTTAAATTTTGTGATGGGCGATGATGTCAAAGGTAAAATTACGGTGAAGCTCAATGATGTGCCCTGGGATCAAGCCCTTGAGATCATTTTGGAAATTCGAAACTTAGGAATGGAGCGTCAAGGTGACATTATTCGCATTGCCACCCTCGCCAATCTGACGAAACTACGCAGCGAAAAAGTCGAAGCACGGGCAACAAAGGTCTTGGCTGAAGAGTTGCTGACACAGGTCATTTATATTAACTATGCAGAAGCTGCTGAAATGAAGGTTCTGCTTTCAAAATTACTGTCCGCTCGGGGAGAGATTATGCTCGCGACGCGGGTCAATGCATTGGTGGTCAAGGATATAGAGAGCAACCTTCAGCAAGTTGAGCAGATGGTCAAAAAACTGGATACCAAAACCCCTCAAGTGCTCATTGAAGCGCGCATCGTCGAGGTGCAGCCGACCTTCAAACGAAGCCTCGGTGTACAGTGGGGTGCTGACTTTAGGACCAACAGCGGTGGAAACAGTATTGGTATCGGAAATTTTTCTGGTCCAGGTTCGACTGTGTTCAATCCCGTACAGCAATTTTCCGTCGATGCTCCTGCGGCCAGTCCCTTAGGAGGCGTCGGTTTTAGTTTTGGACGTTTTACAGAAAGTCCCTTCCAATTGGATTTACGAATTTCTGCGGGTGAGTCGCAAGAGATGACCCGCATCGTCTCTACCCCTAAAATCATGGTACTCGACAATAATGAGGCTTTGATTAAACAAGGGGCAAAAATCCCCTTTCAGACTTCTTCCCCTAATGGGGGTACAAATACCAAGCTGGTCGATGCCAACCTTGAATTAAGGGTGACTCCCCATATTTCGACGGATGGCGGGATTTTATTGGAGTTGAATCTGACCAAGAATCAACCCGGGCCACCCGTAGCAGGTTCGACACAGCCTTCTATTTTTCAGAAGGAAATCTCGACACAGATCCTGTTGATGGATGGTGAAACGATGGTGATTGGGGGGATTTATGAAACCCAGAAAACGGAGTCGGAAAGTGGTATTCCTTTTTTGAAAGATCTTCCCGGTTTGGGGTGGTTGTTTAAGAATAAAGAAAAAAGTGAAACAACGACAGAGTTGCTCATTTTTATTACGCCGACCGTGATGAAGTAGGTTTAGATTGGGTTTTGATTGAAAAACGTTGTTTTGCTGGGATTTATGGGCACGGGAAAAAGCATTATCGGTCGTCGTTTGGCTGTGGAGCTTCGATATCGATTTGTAGATACAGATCACATTATTGAAAGAAGGGCGCAAAAACGGATTCCTCAGATTTTTGCAGAAGAAGGTGAGGCCTACTTTAGAGATTTGGAGATTGCGGCTGTTGCGGAAGCAGCCGCGTTGCAAGCTTACGTGATTGCAACGGGGGGTGGTGTTCCGTGTAATCCCATTAATATGGATGTGCTTTCAAAAACGGGGATCTTGGTGGCCCTGACTGCACGACCCGAAGTGATCTTAAAACGCGTACAGCGGCGCGCGGGGGAGAGGCCACTTTTAAAGGGTCCCGATCCACTGGGTCATATTCATAAGCTTTTGAAAATAAGGGAAGTATTTTATAAACATTCGGACATTACGATTGATACGTCTGACATTCAAATTGGAGAGAGTGTGCGTCATATTGTTGATCAACTTAAAATATTCAAGAGTGTTGGTTCTTAGTTTTATATGAAACAGACTAAAAAGATCCCCTTGGATTTGGGGCCAAATCGTTACAATATTTTTATTGGAGAAGGTGCAATTGAGGACTTGGGGGTTCTTTTAGGAGGTCTTTCTTTTAAAGGCCGTGTGGCGGTGGTCACAGATCCCAAAGTAGACGGATTTTACGGTGAAGGTGTTCGGAAATCTCTGAAAAAGGCGGGTTTCAAATTTATTATGATCCAGATCCCGGCAGGGGAGCGTTATAAAACCTTGAAACAAATCAATCGTATTTATGACAGCTTGATTCAAAACCATTTTGAACGCAGTGATCTGCTCCTTGCTTTGGGGGGTGGCGTGATTGGGGACATGACGGGTTTTGCGGCGGCAACCTATTTGCGGGGGGTCCCTTTTGTCCAGTGTCCCACGACTGTGCTTGCACAGGTTGATGCCAGTATCGGAGGTAAAACGGGGGTAGATCATCCTGCAGGAAAGAATCTCATCGGGGCTTTTCATCAACCCCGTTTTGTCTGTAGCGATCCAGCTGTTTTACACACCTTGCAAAAACGCGAATATCGTTCTGGATTGGCCGAAGTCGTGAAATACGGCGTGATTGCAGATGAGGCCTTTTTTCAATACCTTGAGACGCACAGTAAAGCCATTCGTCATCTTGACATAGAAAAAATAACACACTGCATTCATCGTTCGTCACAGATTAAAGCTGAAATCGTTCAGGCCGACGAGCATGAAGGTGGGATTCGCAAGATCTTAAATTACGGTCATACCATCGGACACGCCGTCGAAACCTTGACCGGTTATCGGAAAGTCAAACACGGAGAAGGTGTCGCCATGGGTATGGTGGCCGCAAGTCGTTTGGCGGTCGAACTTGGACTTTTGCACGAGGCCGATGTAAAACGACAGGTTGTCCTCCTGGAGTCTCTTGGTCTTCCGACACGTTTGCCCGATTTAGACCCTGCGGATATACTTAAGGTCATGGCAGGCGATAAAAAAGTAGTCGGTGGCGAAATCTATTTTGTGCTTCCCAAAAAAATCGGGTCCGTGGATGTGATGCAAGTGGATAAAAAAGTGCTGAAGCGCTTTTTGAAGGCTTTGCCAAAATATGCGTAGGAGTTTCAAATGAGAAAAGCACTTGTTCTAATATCTCTCATCATTTCCCTGACCGCTTGTGGAGATTTAGCTCCAAATGGTGCGACAATCACGGGCCCAGCGGACAGCACGGATACACTTCCGCGTGGGACAGTTGCAGCCACTAGTAATACTGAAGTCACATATCGTTCTTTGATTTTTATTGCAAAAGATGAGTCAGGGCAGATTCTTTCTGATATTGAAATGGAGTTTTTCAGAGGAGGGGTCGATGGGGAAGTCTTTCTGGCTGATTCAGACGGTAATACGATTACGAGCTCTAAAATGAAGCTTAAAACAAATAAGCGTGGCATCGGCAAGGTAGGCTTTGTGGTTCGTGTGCCAGGTTGTGCGACCACAGCAGATATTAAGGTTTCAGGCTCGATTTTTGCGACAATCGGTTCCGTGAGCCATCTCTGGAAAGCTGAGGTTACAAGGTCATGTGCGGTCACGTAAGTGGTTCTGTCTTTTTTTCTAAAAGACAATTGTTTTAGGGAGGGTTCTCAATTAATGTGGAAGCTCCCCCTCTGTTATTTTTTCTTGAATTAGAATTTTTTTCTCCGAAGGTCTGAGTCCGAATACATCCCGCTATTTGCTCAAGAGGCTAACTCCCCCTTAGTATGAAAATACCACTTCTTCGATTCAAAACCGGGTAACTATGGTACACTCACTCCGGTTGTCCTCTCATAGGAATACCACTCTTAAAGGATATATTGCATGAGTTTACGGCTTAAACGGGCGATTTTACGTTCTCGAAAATCAGGGTTTAATTTCTTAAACCTGATCACACTCTCCGAAGAACGCACGCTGATGATGTTGGCCGTCATTGTCGGTTTGGCTTCTGGTGTAAGTGCATTTATTTTCAAACACATGATTGATGGGGTCTACCATCTTTGTTGTGCCGCGGGGCCTTCTGGTGATCTTTTTTCGGGGCATTGGTACCGCGTTGTTTTACCCGCGATGGGTGGTTTGTTGGGCGGTTTAGTCATTTACTTTTTTGCCAAGGAGGCCAAAGGACATGGTGTGCCGGAGGCGATTTATGCCTTGCGCCGTCGTGGCGGCCGTGGACGGCCCCGTGTGGTGGTGGTGAAATCTCTTGCCAGCGCCCTGACCATTGGTACGGGAGGCTCGGCAGGGACGGAAGGGCCGATTATTCAGATTGGCGCGGCGGTTGGTTCGTCTATTGGGCAACTGTTTAAGGTTGCACCGGCTTACCTCAAAACGCTGGCGGCGGCCGGTGCGGCAGGTGGCATGGCGGCGGTTTTTAATGCGCCAATTGCGGCTGTTATTTTTGCGATGGAAGTCCTGCTGCGAGAGTTCACGACACAAGCCTTTTCCATGGTGGTCTTTTCATCGGTGATTGCCTCGGTGACCTCACATATCTTACTTGGAGATAATACGTTTTTACCCTCGCCCGCTTTTGGCATTCAGCACCCGGCGGAGCTTGGGCTTTATTTTATTCTTGGCATTATTGCGGCCCCACTTGCGAGTCTTTTTGCAAAGGTGCTGTTCTGGGCTGAGGAATTTACAGACCGATTCAAGAAGATCCCTGATCCAATTAAACCGATGATCGGTGGTTTGATTGTCGGTGTCGTCGGTTTATTTCTTCCCAAAATTTTGGGTGCAGGCTATTTTGAGGTCACAGATATCTTGTCGCCAGGAGGCGGGGCGACGACCTGGGGGATGCTACTGCTCCTGTCCTTGGTGATTGGTAAAATTGTTTGTACGTCCATTACTTTGGGTTCGGGTGGCTCCGGTGGGATTCTTATGCCTTCCCTTTTTATTGGGGCGATGATGGGCAGCCTTTATGGTCAATTTGCGCACACGATTTTTCCGAATATTGCGCCAGCGGGTGCCTATGCGCTTGTTGGCATGGGACTTATTTTTGCCGTCGTCGCCAATGCCCCGGTGACTGCAATTGTGATGATGTTTGAGATTACACAGGACTACCGTATTATTCTTCCATTGATGTTTTCAGTGACCATTACCATGATCATGGCCCGGCAGATGGGTGAGATCGGGATCTATGGCCGAGTGCTTTTAAAACGCGGGGTGCAATTAGAGGGTGGCAATGTGCATGATCCCGTGATGAGTGTCACGGCGAAAGAGGTTATGGTTAAAAATGTCGAAATTGTTTCGCAAAATATGACGGTGGAGCGTTTGGCTCAAATTATTGACCAGAGTCATCACACGGGTTTTCCTGTGATCAATGCGCAAGGAGAATTGGTTGGAATGATGACTTATGTTGAGATCCATCGGGCCTACCAGGATGGCGTAGATTTTCAAAAAACACTTATCGAAAAAATTATGCGTAGAGATGTGCCGCTGAGCTATCCGGAGGATGTGCTTGTGGATGTTGTGCGCCGGATGGAGGCTTCTAAAACAGATCGTATTGCTGTCGTGGAGCTGGATAACCCCAAACGGCTTGTCGGTTTGATTACGCGCGCGAATATCATGTCTGCCTATCACCCCTCCTTTAAAAGTCCAGGTTGATTTAAGGAACTGTTTCTTCATTCCCTGTTTTTGGTGTTTCCCCGTCTGTGTTATGATGCCGCTATTTTTTAACAATTGCTGATTCAGTCATGTTTAAGACGATTATAAAAATAAAATTGCGTGCGATTCGAAGACTGCTCTCCTACGACTGGGCGACCTATTTTATTCTGGGCCCGGTGATTATGGGGGTCGCTTTTTTGATGGGGCGAAAAGTTTTTAATGACTTTGCCGCTGGGATTGGGCGACTTCAACCCGTATCGCTCTCGGAAGAGACGGTCGTGCGGCTTTCTTTTGCATTTTTGGCGCTCAAGATTTTTTTTAATTTTCTCCCGCTTGCACGACGACTTTATCCCAGCGAGCGTTCGCTTTCCGTGGAAGATTTTCTGCCCATTGATTTTAACACTCGCTACAAAGTGTTTTATTTTGAACAGCTTTTCCGGGATATTCCTTTTTTTATTGTCGGAACGGTTCTACTGATTTTTTTTGGCAAAACAGAGCTGCTTGTTTGGCCTTTTATGATTTGGCTTTTTTTCCCGGGTGTTGAAATTGGTTTTACGCTCACATGGATTCATTTTTGGTCGCCTGATCGGAAAAAACTCAGTGGTATCATGTTTATCCTGGCTTTTTTATTGGTCTTTCTCCCTGTCGTGCAGTTGAGTTGGTGGGCGGATTTTTTTACAATTTTGTTTGCGCCCTTGGGATATTACAAAGGGTTTAAGTACTGGCGCTATACGGATATGGGGCGGGTCGCACAATTTTTTGTGGGACATGAAAACCGTAAAAATCGCACCAGTACGGTCGCGCTGCTTGCTCGTGTGTGTCAATTTGCTCCCAAAAAAGTCCGCCCTTTGCTTCAACGGGATCTTATTCTAACATCCCGTAATTTTGTGCCACATATTTGGCGGAATCTCATATTGGTCTTACTCGTTATTTTTTCTGCGCTGACTTGGAGGCAGATTGACCCTGCGGTCTATTGTGCACTGGCGGCTTTTATTATTGCTTCGACGGTTTCTCCCCTTTTTCAAATGCAGCGCCCTTTTCGCATGATGGATGTTGCTTTACCGCTTTCAGCGGAACACATTTGGCGTGCCAAGCTCAGTTACGCCCGTTTACTGGCCCTGCCGATTCCCTTTATTTTTTTTGGAATTGAAATGGCGATGCGACCCTTGCCCTGGCAAGAAAGTCTGAATCTTTTCCTGACACTTTTATTGGTCGGCATTGCCGTGTCATCACTGGTCGGAGGCAGTATTTGCGAGGGGGATCAACGGCCTGTGCTGCAATATATTACCGCAGCATTTTTGTGTGTACTGGCGACCTTGTTTATCGCGCTGTTTAATCCGGCGATGTTTCTGTTGCTTTTTCCTGTTTTGTCGAGCTTGAAGGGCTCAGCCATTATTCGTATCGAAAATGAAAGGCTTGTTTCATGAATCTCTCCATTTCAAATGTCACAAAATCCTACGGGAAACTCACAGCTTTGCATCCTTTTAGTCTGGAATCGGAGGGGGAAATTCTGGGTTTGATCGGAAACAATGGTGCGGGTAAATCGACGCTGATGAAGATGATTGTCGGACTCATTTCTACGGGAAAAGGAAAGATTACATTGGGTGAGCTGGATGTGAAAAAAACGCCTGAAGCCATTAAACGCCACATCGGATATCTGCCCGAATCCCCCCTGCTTTATCCGAGACTCACACCGGAGGAGTTGCTGCTGTATATTGCGGAAATCAGGGAGATTGAAAAAGCAAAGGACGAGATTGAATACTGGCTTTCAACTTTTGGCTTATCTGAAAAACGCAATGCACTTTTGAATGATTTGTCCTTTGGTATGAAAAAAAAGATTGCGATTTCATCTGCATTTATTGGAAGTCCGGCGCTCTTGATCTTAGACGAACCTTTTAATGGACTGGATGTTGCCACGATGGAGTCGCTTTCGGAGATTATTCTAAAACGTCAGGCCGAAGGTGCAACGATCATTCTCTCAAGCCATCTCATGACCTATATTGAGCGTCTCTGCCAGCGGGTGCTGATTTTAAAGCAAGGCAAGGTTGTGGGAGAAGGCACACCGAAGGCACTGCAAAAACAAGCAAATCAGCATACCTTTCACGATACTTTTCTCTATTTTACAACATTAGAGAACAGCGTCTAAACAAAGAAACAAGAATGCGTTCTTTTCATCAAGCGGTATTTTTACGGAGGAAGATATGAAAATAAAGAATTTAAGGGCGGTTTTATTTATTTTTATGATTGCAGTCATTTTGCAGGGATGCCTCTATTCAAAAGTGCAGCGGCCTTTGGATACGGATTTTGAAAATACGACTTTAGGGACAAAAATTGGGGTTTCGGATGCAACATCCCTGCTGTGGCTCTTTGCTTGGGGAGATGCAGGCACAAAAGCCGCTGCGGATAACGGTGGCATTACGACGATCAAACATGCTGATTCGAGATCGACCATTATCCTCTTTGGTCTTTATGTCCATGTGGAAACGGTGGTTTACGGTGATTAAGAAAATAGGGCTTATCTTCTTGTCATTTGTGTTGTCAGGCTGTCTCTACTCCAATGTGACCCTGCCTTTGACCCGTAATTTTAAGGACACAAAAATCGGTGCCAAACGAATTGTTTTAGATGAGCGCTCCGTGAGTTCGAGGCTTGTGGGTGCAGATTTTTCACTTACCTGGAGTGAAGATCTGATTGAGCAAGAAGCTAAAAATGCGGGCATGCAAGATTTATCATTTGCGGAACAGCGCATTTTGAGTATTTTGTTTGGGACCTATGTGCATCGTGAGTTGATTATCTATGGGGATTGATTTTTGAAGTCTTGGGGGATTAACTTTTGACGTCTTGAGGAGACAAGGAGAAACAAGGTACAATTACTGGATCACAAAGGATTTGAGTTATGCCCCCATTAGAGATACTAAAATATCCTGAGACCCAGCTTTTTGAACCTTCGGCCGCCGTTTCCGAGATTGATGCTGCGCTGCAAAGTCAGATCAATCAGATGTTTGAAACCCTTTACATGTCTGATGGTTTAGGCTTGGCTGCACCACAAGTGGGTTATTTGCAGTCTTTTTTTATTTATGATCTCTCACGTCATCAAGATGAGCCGAAACACGGCCCTGGCCCCATTGTGCTGCTCAATCCTGAAATTATTGAATCAGAAGGAGAAGAGCTTGCGGATGAGGGTTGTCTTTCCATTCCAGGCTATTTTGAAAAAGTCAGACGGGCCTATCGGGTCCAACTCAAGGCGCAGGATCGAGAAGGCAAGGACATCCGTATTGAGGCCGAGGGACTGGCCGCACGTTTGTTTCAGCATGAAATTGATCATTTGAACGGGGTCTTGATGTTAGACCATTTGAGTAGCCTGAAACGAAACATTTTTATTCGAAAATTCAAAAAAAAGCAGAAATACGCTGTATCAAAATAGCCTTCCGACACAAGCCATTACCGATAAAAAGCTTCGCATTGTTTTTATGGGGACGCCTGAATTTGCGCTGTCCTCTTTTCAGGCCATTGCAACGACAGAAAACCTGATTTCCCTTGTGACCCAGCCCGACCGTGCAAAGGGCCGGAAAGGACTTTTAAGCCCGCCTCCAGTGAAAGACGCGGCGCTAAAGCTTCAAATTCCCATTTATCAGCCGGAGCGTTTGAGAAAATCAACCGTGGTGATTGACGCCTTGTCGGCCCTTCGCCCCGATTTGATTGTGGTGGTGGCCTTTGGGCAGATTTTGCCTGAAAACGTCCTCAATATTCCGAAATATGGATGTATCAATGTGCATGCCTCACTGCTTCCTCAATATCGCGGTGCGGGCCCGATACAATGGGCCTTAATCCGTGGTGAAAAAGAGATCGGTGTGACGACCATGTTGATGGACGCGGGCATGGATACCGGGCCGATGTTGTTAAAAAAAACGGTCCCAATGCATTTTGATGAAACGGCGGCTGATTTATCCCCCCGTTTGGCAGAAGCGGGTGCTGCGCTTTTGATTGAAACCCTCAGCCGCTTAAAACAAGGGGCACTAAAGGCCCTTCCGCAGAATGATGCAGAAACAAGCATGGCCCCGCTGATTAAAAAGGAAGACGGACGGGTGCAGTGGCAGATGAGTGCCCAGGATATTTTTAACCGTTGGCGCGGTCTGACGCCCTGGCCGGGTCTTACAAGTTTTTATAAAAAGACACGTTGGAAAATGACATCTATGGGCCTTGGCGCGACAGCAGGCCATTTTGGTGCACCTGGCGAGATCCTACGGCTTTCCAGCGAAGGCCTTGAAATCGCAGCGGGTTCAGGTTATATCCTACTTAAGGCCTTGCAAGTCAATGGCAAACGTGCAATGACGCCCAAGGCCTATGCCTTAGGTCATTCTATTGAATTAGGAACAATCTTACAGCACTTGTAAAATGAATTTTTTGGGAGGAATAGACTATGAATCGTCGGTTTAACTTTCGGTCTGGAAATCCGGCCTTAAAAAAGAACCCTTTTACTGATATCTCAGCGGGTCTGCGCGGGGAAGTCATGACCGTTGATGGCACCGTCAATAAAACGGTCTTGTCTCTTATTATTTTGATCATCACGGCAAGCTTTACCTGGAATATGGGGATGAAAGGCGAGCCTTTTATGGGTTTGGTCATGGCAGGTTTTATGGGTGGACTTATTGTCGCCGTGCTGACCATTTTTAAAATGCACTTGGCGCCTTATACCACACCTATTTATGCCGCTCTGGAGGGTTTGGCTTTGGGGGGTATTTCTGTGGGGGTTGAGCTGCGTTATCCCGGTATTGCGAGCCAGGCCGTTTTTTTGACCTTTGGCACATTGGGGGCGCTGCTCTTGGCCTATCGCACCGGCGTCATTCGTGTGACAGAGAAATTTAAGATGGGTGTTTTTGCGGCAACGGGTGGCATTGCGATTGTCTATCTTTTGAGTTTTGTCATGGGCTTTTTTGGTGCTTCGATTCCCTTGATTCACTCCAGTGGCACTTTTGGCATTCTTTTTAGTCTTGCGGTCGTGGTGATTGCTTCACTCAACTTGGTACTGGACTTCGATTTTATTGCCACGGGGGCTCAACAGGGCGCGCCGAAATACATGGAGTGGTTCGGGGCTTTTAGTCTCTTGGTGACCCTGGTGTGGTTGTATATCGAAATTCTACACTTGCTTTCAAAATTACAATCAAGAGATTAAGACATTCTTTTTAGCGATTATTCTGATTCCAAATAAACCCACAAAATCAGGACGCTTAGCGTTTAAGCAAAAACGTCCAGACTTGAGAGCGCAGGCGCTTTTTCTTTTGCACGAGGCCGAGTTGACGGGGGCCGATCTGGGTGCACTGATCAATGAGGTCCTTCACGAAACCCCGCTAGAACGTCGTGATCAGGCGCTCATGACCGAGCTTGTTTACGGCGTGTTTCGACAACGGGCTTTGCTGGATTGGTGGATAGATCAGTTTGCGCGCGCGGGCCGCGTTAAAAAAAAGATCCGTTTTATTCTACGCTTGGCACTTTATCAGCTTATTTTTTTAGACCGTATTCCCGATTATGCCATTGTAAACAGCGCGGTGAATCTTGCCAAAACCGCTGAAGGGATTGGAGCCGGGCGTTTTGTGAATGGCTTGCTGCGAAATGTGATGCGTCGCAAAGACAATCTCCCTCAACCGGATGCGAAAGAACCCATTCAAACAATTGCAATTTTGACCTCCCATCCCGTGTGGATGGTGCAACGCTGGTGCTCACGTTGGGGCGCAGAAAAGACACGCCTGTTTTGTGCGTCCAATAATCTGACCCCGCCGATGACCCTGCGTGTGAATCCTTTAAAAACAAACCGGGATGCCTTGATGACGGAACTCATTTCAGAAGGGGGTCGTGTTGAGTTGGCTTCGCTTTCTCCTGTGGCTTTACAGCTCAAAGGGCTTTCTGTGGCGACTTTGGCCGCTTTTAAACGCGGTGAATTTTATGTGCAGGACGAAGGCGCGCAATTGACGGCCCATCTGCTCGGTGCAAGGCCGGGAGAGTGCATACTCGATCTTTGTGCGGCACCGGGTGGAAAAACAACACATCTTTCCGAGATTACAGCGGGCAAAGCTGAAATAATTGCCACGGATTCTAATGCAAACCGACTTGTATTACTGGAGGAAAATATAAACCGGCTTCAGAGCCCGAATATCAAGGTGCTTCCTTTGACCGAAGCCCTCAGCGGTAATCGGCAGTATGACCGGGTTTTAGTGGATGCCCCCTGTTCGGCTTTGGGTATCCTGCGACGTATTCCCGAAGGCAAGTGGTCCAAAAAAGAAAAAATGATTCAAGCCTATTCCAAAATACAGCTTGAAATATTAAATGAGGCGCTTGCGGTTTTAAAGCCGGGAGGGTATTTATTGTATGTCACTTGTTCGACAGAACGAGAGGAAAACGAGACCGTTGCGGAGACTTTTTTAAAACAACATCCTGAAATGACGCAAGATGATCTTTCCGCTTCCTTGCCTGTGGCGGCGAGAAAATATGTGGATGAATCGGGTTATTTTACAACGGCTTTCAATTCAGATAGTATGGATCGATTTTTTGCAGTCCGATGGAGAAAGACAAGATAGAATGGAAGATATTAAATATTTAGACGATCAAAAGATCGTCGGAGGGAGACAATAATGGCTTGGTGGGGTGCTGGCGTCGGCGGCACAATTGGAATGCTGTTTGGTGGGCCGATTGGTGCCATCATTGGGGCAGGGCTGGGTAGCTCACTGACTCGGGATCAGCCCAAACTGGGTGGGAGTCAGCAGAAACAGATCGGTTTTCTGGTGGCGACTTTTTCAATGTTGGCTAAGATTGCAAAAGCCGATGGCGTGGTCAGCAACGACGAAATCGAGTTTATCAATCGTTTTATCCGTCAAGAGCTTGATTTGGATATCAAGTCCCGTCAAGTGGCCATTCAGATTTTTGATCGTGCCAAGTTGGATGACACCTCTATTTACAAATATGCCGAGCAAATTTCAGAAATATTTATGCACGATGACGCCATGCGGGAAACCATTTACCGCGTCCTGTTTATGACTGCTTTGGCTGATGGAGAACTGCATCCCGCAGAAAAAGAGATTTTGGAATTATTGCCCGCTTATCTTCACTTGCATGACGGGGCCTACGAAACTTTAGAAGCGGAGTTAATGGGGGCTGGAGGAGGTCGGTCGCGCAGGCGTTCGCAGTCCAATCAGGGGTATCAAGGTCGCTCAGCTTCGGGTTTTACGGCAGATTTAGACCGTTATTATAAGGTGCTCGAAGTGGATAAAATGGCGACAGATTCTGAAGTCAAAACAGCCTTTCGGAAAAAAGCCCAGGAATACCACCCTGACAAATTGGCTTCAAAGGGACTGCCGGACGGCTTTTTAAAATTTGCAAAAGAGCAAATGCAACAATTCACAGAGGCCCACGATGCGATTATGAAAAGTCGGAAAAACAATGCCTAAAATTGCCCCTTCTATTTTATCTGCTGATTTTTCAAAATTAGGCGACGAAATTAAAGCCATTGATGCAGGTGGTGCGGACTGGATCCATGTGGATGTTATGGACGGTCGTTTTGTACCCAATCTCACCATTGGCCCGCTGGTGGTGGATGCTGCGCGAAAAGTGACCGATAAGTTGATGGATGTGCACCTCATGATTGTGGAGCCGGATTTGCTCATTCCCGCGTTTATCAAAGCCGGAGCGGATTCGGTCACCGTGCATTTTGAAGCCTGTCCGCATCTGCATCGCACAATTCAATTGATTAAAAGTTTGGGCGCAAAGGCGGGTGTCTCGCTGAATCCGGGTACGCCCATTTCTAGCATTGATTCCATATTGCATGATCTGGATTTACTCCTGATTATGTCGGTCAATCCGGGTTTTGGAGGACAGAAGTTTATTCCGCAAGCCTATGAAAAAATTCGCAGGGCAAAAGAGATGATTGTAAAACGAAACCTTACGACTCTGATCGAAGTCGATGGGGGGGTGACGACGAAAAATATGAAAGCCCTTTCTGAGGCGGGGGTCGATGTCTTTGTTGCGGGAACCGCTGTTTTTAAAAATAAAGACTATCCTGATTATGGCGATGCCATCGCGGCGCTTCGACGGGAAGGTACCTTGTGATGGTCGAAACAAATTTATCTCATCTTGTCGAAGCCCTGCACCCGCTTGAAAAACAGGTCATGCGTATTTTTGCTGTAAATGATGTCTGTCATCCTGATCTGCTTGCAGAGGGTTCGGGACTCAAACCCGCTCAAATTTCATCGGCGATTGAATGGCTGCTGGCGAAGAAAATAATCGTGCTAGCCGAAGAAAATGTGACGCTCATTGCAAGTTTAACTGAAATTGGCGAACGATACGCCGAAGCAAAAAATCCACCGCTTCGCATGGCCGAAGAAATTATGGCCAAGGGCGAAGTGGGGATTCGTGAACTGCAACAACGCACAGACATGGAGGCGGAAGAAAAAAGCAAAGCCATCGGCGCACTCAAATCCAGCGGCGCGGTCTCGGTGGTGCCAGGGGGGCGGTTTAAAATTTCGGATGAAGCGCCCTTGTCTGTTTTTCGTGATCTTCAAAACGTCATTGATGGCCTCAAGAAAAAAGACAGTTCTTGTCTTTTTTTGCAGTGTTCTGAAGCCGAGCAAAACATCATCGAGACCCATCATCGTAAACGTAGCCCCTCAAAAGGTATTTTTCGCGTGGATGAAGTGGTTTCACGGACTTACAAAAAGACCGATTTATTTGCACCCGTTTATGAAAGGGTGGCTTCTGAAACGTTTGTTGAAACCTTAAGCGAACTCACGCCGGAAATTTTGAAAGAAGGGTCTTGGCAGGGTAAAAAATTTCGTAAATACAATATTCAGCTTCCCCCGTCTCGGATTAGCGGTGGGGCCTTACATCCCTACAAAGCATTTTTGGATCAAGTGAAAACCAAGTTTGTTTCGATGGGCTTTTCCGAAATGCGTGGCCCCTTGGTCGAAAGCGAATTCTGGGATATGGACGCCCTGTTTATGCCGCAATTTCATCCCGCACGAGAAATCCACGATGTGTATTTTGTGAAAGACACGCCGCATGATCAAAGCATTTCAAAAGCCGTGATTGATCGTGTGGCTGCCGCCCACGAAGATGGCGGCGATACCGGTTCACGCGGCTGGCGTTATCCCTTTGACGCTGCGCGTACCCGCCGACTCATTTTAAGAAGCCAGGGCACATCGGTTTCAGCGCGGACTTTAGGTGCCGGGGCCAAAAATCCGGGCAAGTATTTTTCGATTGCCCGCTGTTTTCGTTACGATCAGGTGGATGCCACCCACGCGCCTGATTTCTTTCAGGTCGAAGGCATTGTCCTGGGCAAAGAAATTCACTTTCGCACCCTCTTGGGCCTGCTGACGCTTTTTGCAAAAGAAGTGGCTTTGGCCGAAGAAATTAAATTTTTACCCGCCTATTTCCCTTTTACCGAACCTTCGGTTGAAATGCACGTGCGTCATCCAAAATTGGGATGGATGGAGTTGGGTGGCGCGGGTCTTTTTCGACCGGAAGTAACCGGGCCTTTAGGCGTGGATGTGCCTGTCATCGCTTGGGGTTTGGGCTTGGATCGCATGGCCATGATGGCCCTGGGTATTTCTGATATCCGAGATTTATTTTCCGCCGACTTAAACCTGGTGCGGGAAAAACAACATATGAACAAGGTAAAACATGCCGACCATTGAAGTAAAAATAAGCGATTTTGAGTCCCTCTTAAACGATACCGTCGACGAGGCAAAACTTGAAACTTTGCTTGAAAAAGTAAAAGGCGAGGTCAAAGATTTTTTCCGCGAAAGTGATTCCGTCAAAATCGAGTTGAATGATACCAATCGCCCTGATCTTTGGACGCCCGAAGGCATTGTGCGTCAAATTCTCCCCGCAAAAGCCTCATGGTCAGAAGCCTATCCTTTTTTTGATGTCTCAAATAAAGCGATACAACATGTTGAAATTTCAAAAGAAGTGAGTACGGTGCGACCCTATTTGGCCGCTTGTATTTCACGGAATATGATCGTGACTGAGGCGATTTTGAATCAATTGATTCAGGCTCAGGAAAAGTTGGCCGACAGTTTTGGGCGTAATCGGGCCTTGGTTTCGATTGGGCTTTATCGTCTGCAAAAAATTAATTTCCCGGTCACATACGACTTGGTTGATCCTGAAAGCACATGCTTTGTGCCGCTGGGTTTTGAAGAAACCATGAGCTTAAAAGAGATCATCACAAAACACCCCAAGGGCATTGAATATGCACATACATTAAAGGGCGCAACATGCTTTCCCATTTTAGTCGATGCGAAAGGAGAGATTCTCTCTTTTCCGCCGATTATCAATAGCCGTGCTTTGGGTGAAGTGGAAGTGGGGGATTCTGAACTATTTGTCGAAGTGACCGGAACCGATCAGCGTATGGTGACTTTGGCCCTCAATATTTTTGCTGCAAATCTTTGTGATCGTGGAGCTGCGATTGAACCCGTTATTTTGAATTATGCCGATCAAACCGATTTTGGGACAAGCTATCAAACGCCCTACGATTTATCCGAATCAGTCTCAGTGGACTTGCCTGAATTGAATCGCGTTTTGGGTGAATCTGTGGCAATGCACGAAGCTGTCTCTGTTTTAGAAGCCTATGGTTTGCATGTAAATACGGCAGGAGAAAAACTCACCGTGCGCGCTGCGCCTTATCGCGATGACCTCATGCACGCCATCGACCTGGTCGAAGATTTTGCGATTTCGCGTGGCTATGATTCGTTTACCCCCGACATGCCCGCCACCTTTACCGTGGGGGGGCTATCTCAAATTGAGCAGTTTTCAGATGCCATGCGCCTCGCGATGGTCGGTTTTGGTTTTGAAGAAGTTGTTTCAAATATCCTGGGATCGCGTGAAGATTTTATCGAAAAAATGTCTTTAGAGTCTTCTGGGGATGCCGATCAAAATACACGACCGGAAACACAGATCGTCGAAATCGAAAACCCCATGACTGAGCGGTTTTCACTCTTGCGCTCTTGGTTAATCCCTTCGCTCTTACGCGTTGAGGGCGCAAGCTCCAAAGCCTTTTACCCGCATCACATTTTTGAAGCGGGTGAAATCGCACTTTTGGCCCCAGTGCGCGAAGATCACACCGCCACATTGATTCATCTGGCCGCGCTCATTGCACATCCGGGTGCCAATTTTTCAGAACTGCACGCCGTGCTTGAATCCCTCTTTGCACGCCTCGCCATCAAATACACACTCGAACCTCTGAGCCACCCCAGTTTTATCAACGGCCGTTCCGGCCAAATCAAAATCAAAAATCAAGACATTGGACTGATCGGAGAAATCCACCCAAAAGTGCTAGACGCCTGGCAAATCGGTATGCCCACAGTTGTTTTTGAAATCGCGCTTGAGGAATTGTTGTAAGGGGGCTTTTGGCCTTACTAAATGTCGTCCGCTTTCACCTTAAGCCATTTTCACTCCAGCGTGGATTTTGTTCTGGGTATGTGTAATACTGGTATCGTTCTTACTTTTGAGGGGTTCTATTGTGTTGATTACGTCAAAAGGTCAAATTACGATACCGAAAGAATTTCGTGAGGCGCTGGGGTTTCTCCCCCACACGGATATAGAATTCGAGCGAGTCGGGGATGAACTGAGAGTACGAAAGGCAAAAAAATCGATCCGAGGAAAAAAACTGATTGAGGCAATGGCGGGTAAAAGTTCGGTCTCAATGAGCACGGATGAAATTATGCGTTTGACTCGTGAGCAATAATGCCCGTCCTGATTGACAGTAATATACTCTTAGATATATTTACCCAAGACAAAAAATGGTTTTCATGGTCATCTGAAACCTTGGCTGAATATGCCGAACACGACTTGCTCTACATTAACCCAATCATTTATTCAGAAATTTCAGTCGGATTTTCCCGTATCGAGGAATTGGAAGCGGCCTTACCTCCTGTATATATTCTTCGGGATGATATCCCTTATGAAGCGGCTTTTCTTGCCGGGAAATGTTTTGTAAAGTACCGAAAGTCCGGGGGCAAAAAACACGCAGCCCTGCCCGGTTTTTATATCGGCGCACATGCTGCGGTGAAAGGCTGGAGTATTTTGACACGAGATAAAGGTTGTTATCAGCACTATTTCCCAAGACTTGATGTGATTACACCCTAAAAATCAGTGTGATGTTCTTCGGAGCTGATTCCTTTTTGCACGCCTAAAGAATGGGGTCAGGTCTTTAAAATTGCATAAAGAATCTCTTCAGATACTTTTATTCATGTGGCGAGACTTTTGAAAATAGAATATGGTAGAGCGATATGGGACGGACTGGCTAGTCAGTGCTTGCTCGCCAGGGGAGGCCGATCATCTCAATCTTCATTTTCCAACAATAAGTCGACTGCTTAATAAGAAAAACAAAACAGCAATTTTAAAGACCTGACCCCATTTCCTGACTGGACCGACCCCATTTCCTGACTGGACCCCATTTCCTGACCCCATTTCCGCATGACCCCATTTCCTGGAAACACCCGGAGGTGGAGGGTTTGGGGAAAGCATTGTAATTTTTCCGACGAGCCGTTAAAATTCAGAGGACGGAAACAAAAGGATCAAAAGATGAAAACAAACCTCAAACCTAAATTTGTTACTGAGGAAGACGGCACAAAAACCTCTGTCATTCTCAAGATGCAGGACTACGAAGACCTCTTGGAATATATGGAAGACCTTGAAGATGCCTGCGACCTGCTCAAAGCTGAAAATGAAGCCAGTGATTTCCTGCCTTACGAAGTTTTTCGTGAAAAATTCCTCACCGAGAAAAAAACTTGAGCTATCGCGTTCTTGTTGAAAAGCGCGTCAAAAAAGAAACACAGAAAATTCCCCACAGTGAGAAGGAAAAAATCGACCAGACCATTCTCTCCCTAGTGTCAAGTCAAGTGTGAAGAGGCGGCTACCGTATCAGAATTGGAAATTACCGAGTGCTCTATAAATATCGACGACAAAAACAAAGTCGTCGATATTTATCGGATTAAATCTCGGAATGAACGAACATATAAATAGAACGACAGAGTAAGCAATGAAATTTAATGGCTTCGGATTTTCAGGTTATCGCAGTATCGGGGATGAGCTCGTAAAAATTGCCCCCCTCAAAAAAATCAACCTCATCATCGGTCAGAATAACTCTGGCAAGTCAAATATCATCACCTTTCTAAAAAAACATTTGTCTCCTCTGCATAAACGAGTGAGAAACAGTCCCCAAACGAACCCCAGTTTTTCTGAAATTGACCGACATCTACCAAGTAAATCTGGAAGAACAAGAGTAGCCTTCCCTCTCAGACCAGAAGGAGAAGAACTTGAAACATATTTAGACCAAAAATTACCGAACGGACCCAATTATGGCAGCGATGACAGATTGCACAGAAGCCTACTAACAAAAATGGTAACATCAAAACCACTCCTTAAAAATGACGTCTATGCATGGTTTGTCTACGAATCTCCCACGCTCAACGGAAAATATGAGCTGTCGATTCCTAGTTCGATCAATGAAGTTCTCAAAGAGGACGAATGGCGCCAACTTTGGGCTAGGCTCACAGACAGGATGATTCGTAACGCCCCACACATGAGTGCGATGATCCCAGATGTCATTGACAAACTGCCGCCTCTTCCTGACCATATCCCACCCATAGAATTTATTCCTGCAATTAGAAAAATTGGCAAAGCAGAAACAAAACCTGACGACTACAGTGGACTTGGCATTATTGAAAGACTCGCCAAAATCCAACATCCAGACCGTGAGCAACAATCACTAAAAAAAGATTTTGCCAGCATCAATCGATTCCTAAAAACTGTATTGGAGAATGAAGAAACAACAATAGAGATCCCCCGGAAAGAGGACACGATTCTCGTCCACATGGACGGAAAGACCTTACCCCTTTCTTCACTGGGAACCGGAATACACGAAGTCATTATTATTGCTGCTGCCGCGACCCTACTCAAAGAGTCTATCCTTTGCATTGAAGAACCTGAGCTCCATCTCCACCCATTGCTTCAGAGAAAACTAATCAAATATCTTTCAGAAAACACATCAAATCAATACATCTTTACGACACATTCTGCCCATTTGCTGGATATTGACGGGGCAGAGGTATTTCATGTGAAATATGCTGATGGCGCAACAACAGTAGACGCGATTTCAACAACAAAAGAAAAATCGAATATTTGTCATGACCTTGGTTATAAAGCTTCGGACTTACTCCAAGCAAACTGCGTGATTTGGGTAGAGGGACCTTCTGATCGAATCTATATAAACCACTGGCTAAAAAGCATTGACGAATCGCTTGTTGAGGGGATTCACTATTCAATCATGTTTTATGGTGGGAGATTATTCAGTCATCTTTCAGGCGAAGACAAAGAAGACCTCGACGATAATTTTGAAGATTTCATCTCAGTCCGAAAACTAAACCGAAATGCCTGCATCGTTTTTGATAGCGATAAAGATTCGCCCAGAAAACATTTGACAAAAACGAAGAAACGACTTCAAAAAGAGTTTGACAAAGGACCAGGATTTGCGTGGGTTACAGAAGGTCGAGAAATTGAAAACTATATTGCTCCAGAAATACTTGAGGAATGTATTCAAGCCGTTCATCCCAGTGCAAAGAAAATCATCGAAAAAAGTAAATGGTCTAATCTATTGAACTATCGCATGAACTATCGCAAAAAAAAGACCTCTAAAAATAGACCCGCCGATAAAGTTAAGGTCGCAAGACGTTATGTGGACAATTATCCGACTGATTTGAACGTTTTTGATCTAAATAAAATCATGAATAAATTAAAAATATTTATTCATGATTCGAATGGAATGAACAAGGAAACCCCATGACAAACCAAGACATCCGATGGATTCAGCGCTTTAATAGTTTTTCGAAAGCCCTCAAACAACTCACCAAATTCATCGAAAAAAAAGAACTGAATGAACTTGAGGCGCAAGGGCTCGTGAAATCTTTTGAATACACGCATGAGTTGGCGTGGAAGACCTTGAAAGATTTTTTGGAAAATCGAGGCAATAAAGATATTTATGGTTCTAAAGATGCGACGAGAGAGGCCTTCAACCTTGATTTAATTTCAGACGGCGAAATCTGGATGGAAATGATTAAAAGCCGAAATGAAACGGCCCACACCTACAACGAGGAAACAACTCAAAAAATCACAAAAGCCATCTTCGCGCACTACTATCATGCTTTTACAGACTTGCAGAAGAAACTCGATCCATTAAAAATAAAAGAAGAACAATCATGAAATACGGTCTGAAAGAAGAAACGGTCGAAAAAATCAATCACGTTTTTTCTCACTATGCTCAACTTGAAAAAGTCATGCTTTACGGCTCCCGCGCTAGGGGTAATTTTAAAAATGGTTCGGATATTGATCTGACTTTTCACGGAGAAAACCTAAACCTTTCAATCCTCAGCAAAATCGACAATGAACTCGACGATTTGCTCTTGCCTTATAGTTTTGATCTTTCGATTTTTAAACACATCGACAATGCGGATCTGATTGCCCATATCAAACAAGTCGGCATTGTTTTTTACGAAAAGGGCCAAAACACTTTCAAGATGACTTCAAAAGTCTCAAACGCCATAAGCACCCACGCACAAACCGAAGACCCTTATGAATGCTGTGGACTGCTCGCCGGGAAAAACGGCATCGCCACTGAAATCTATGAAATCACCAATCTGCCTTCGGACGATCCTTCGATTGTGGATTTAAAGGTGCCGGCAGATCGTACTTTGCGTTATGTGATGGACCCGAAACAGCAAATCACCGCTTTTAAAAAAATGCGGGAAAACAGCACAGAACTGGTGGCGATTTATCATTCTCACACCCACAGCCCGGCCTATCCTTCAGAAACCGACATTCGCCTCGCTTTTTATCCCGATGTGCACTATTTGATTGTCTCTCTGGAAAACAAAAATAAACCACAGATCCGAGCCTTTCGCATTGTGAATGAAAAAGTCAGTGAAGAAGAAGTTGTTTTGACTGAGTCTTCAAATCAATAGACCATCTTCCACGCGCCGTCATTCCCGCGAAAGCGGGAATCCACAGGCACTGAAATCAACGACGTAATCTTGAAACATTTCGCTTCTACACATCTGTTTGAAATTATGATAGGATTCCGCTCCATGAAACGGTGTCGCGGATATCTCTTTTCCTTAAGTTTTTCCTTCTTTTTTTTCGTGCTTTTTTTGCAGAACGCCTCTGCTGAAATTGACTCGCAAAAAAAGGCCGACCCTTTTACACGGGACGAGTGTCGCTACTGCCACAAAGGGCCGCAAAAGCACCAGATTGACGATACAAAAGGCCCTTGGTGTGTGCCCTGTCATCGGCAGCACAATGTCGGTACGACCCTGGGTCTAAAAACTTATTTCAAGCAGTTAAAGCGACTGGGCAGTGAAACGACAGGAAATGACCTCAACGACAGCTTTATTTTGCAAAAGATGATCCTGATTCCGGCAGGTGAGTTTATTATGGGTGAAGACTTTACAAAAAAAAGCCTTGGGCCGCGCCATACTGTTTATCTGGATGATTTTTATATCGACCAGTATCATGTCACCAATCTCTATTATCAAACCTTTGTAAACGAAACACGACGGCAAGCCCCTCCCCACTGGAAGGGACAACAACACCCCAGGACCATCGCCAATCATCCCGTCGCTTTTGTCTCTTGGTATGATGCCGCGGCTTACTGCGATTGGGCAGGAAAGCGTCTCCCCGATGAAGCTGAATGGGAAAAAGCAGCCCGGGGAACAGATGGACGCATGTTTCCCTGGGGAAAAAAACACCTTAAAAATCATTCGAATATCCAACAAGAGAAGATTAAAGACACGACGATCGTCAATCGCTATCCGCAAGGGAAAAGTCCCTACGGCCTTTATGATATGGCGGGTAACCTTTTTCAATGGACTTCAAGCTGGTTTCTGCCTTATCCGAATAATAAGGTCCCTCACCCCAATTTTGGCAAAACGTTAAGAGTCTTGCGCGGAGGATCTTTTTATGATTGCAGCAATTATCGCTGTGGCATATCATTCCAGACCTTTAACCGTATTTCATTATTACCACAAACCCGTGCCATTTCTGCGGGGTTTCGATGTGCAAAACCCGCAAGATCTGATCACAATCCAGGAAAAGAAAATCAGTAACGATTAGGAGAACACGTATCATGTATACAAAAATCATCTTGGGCCTCTTTTCAGTGTTTCTACTCATGCCCACTCAAGCGCATGCAGCAGAATCCCACTGGGCCTTATTTGGACAAGAAAAATTGTTCGATCACTATTACGATCAAAACAACTTTATGCGAAACAAGGAAAATATCATCGGGGTTTGGGTCAAAGTGGTACCAAAAACCCAGGAAGCCATCGACGACCTGCTCAAATCCCGCAGACTACGCGCCTTTCTGATGGACGGTTATGAGGACTATCAATTTACGGTCTCGGCAATAGAAATCGATTGCAGCAATAAGATGCGGGCCATGATGGAAAGTCGTGACTATGGCAAACTGGGCCGGGTTCTGGACAAGGTCGGCGCGGTTACGCGAAACTGGCGGTCCATCAACCCAGAGGATCATCCCTATGCTTTTTACCTTAAAATACTCTGTAAAAAACAAGCCAATAAGAAAAAAGTGCCTGCTTCTCCTTAATAATGGAGAGGGACGAGCCTTGTGAGGGAGCGCATCTTTATTCAAAGCCCTTATGCAATTGAATAATTACAAATAATCTTTATTATTTAAAATGAGACCCCGTTTCAGGTAAAATAGCGCTACATGTCAAAAATACACAAACAAATAGAAACCGATACCCTGCTTTCCGCGAGTATCATGAAACACCGCCTCAAAGGCATCATGATACTCGACTTATCGGGGGAGATTAAAGTCGTCAATGAAGCCTTTTCTAAAATCACAGGTTATTCCGACGAAGAAGTCCTTGGAAAAATTCCAAGCTTTCTTTATTCGGGCCGACAGGGTGAACATTTTCACAAAAAGATGTGGCACCAGCTCAGCGCGGATGCAGAATGGCAAGGCGAGATTTGGAATCGTCGCAAGAATGGCACGATCTACCCTGAATGGCTCAGCATAAGCGGTATTCCAAATGAGACCGGAGAAATCACGCACTATGTCGCCATTTTTTCAGATATCACCGAAAGAAAACTCTCAGAAGAACGGCTGGTTTATCTTGCCCACCACGATATCTTGACTGATCTACCCAATCACCGTCTGCTCAAAGAACGACTGATTCAAGGCATCAAGCAGGCCGAACGCAAAGAACAAAAGCTGGCCATTCTTTCAATTGATCTCGATCACTTCAAACAAGTCAACGAAGCCTTTGGACGTGCCGTAGGCGACGAATTACTGATTACGGTCGCCAGGCGACTCAAAAGCACCGTACGCGACTCAGACACCATCTCACGTCTTTCAGGAGATACTTTTGCAATTTTACTGGCCGAAAGCAGCGAAATCGAACACACCGCAACCATCGCACAAAAAATTCTTCACCTGCTTTCAACACCCATCACCCTGAATGGTCATCGTCCCATCATCATCACGGGGAGCATCGGGGTCAGCCTCTACCCCGAAGACGGCACAAACAGTGAAAGCCTCTTCACCCATGCCGAACAAGCCATGACGCGTGTCAAAAACCAAGGACGTAACGGCTATAAATTTTATTCGGAAGAAATTGGCACCCGCTCGCTGGAGCGCATTGAGTTAAAAATGGCCATTCGCAAGGCCCTGGAGCGAGATGAGTTTGAGCTTTATTATCAACCTAAATTAGATCTAAAAACAGGAGAAATTACCTGTTTGGAGTCCCTCATTCGTTGGCGACACCCCGAAAAGGGCTTGATTCTACCTGCCGCCTTTATTCCGATGGCAGAAGAAACCAACCTGATCATTCCCATTGGAGAATGGGGTCTTCGTGTTGCCTGTGAACAATCCAGACGCTGGCGCGACAAAGGGCTTCCCCCGCTGCGGATCGCTGTGAATTTTTCAGCCCGTCAGTTTCAGCAGGAAAATTTATTAGAAAATGTCCGCACCGTGCTTCAAGAGACAAAACTCGAACCGGAGTCTCTTGAGCTTGAAATCACAGAAAGCATCGCAATGAATCAAGTGGACAAAGGCATTAAAACCATGAACAAACTCAATGAACTTGGGGTGCGACTAGCCATTGACGACTTTGGTATCGGCTATTCATCGCTCGGATATTTGAGGCAATTCCCTGTGCACACGCTCAAAGTGGACCAGTCTTTTGTCAAAAACCTACCACAAAATAAGGACGATGCGGCCATTACGGCGGCCATCATCGCCATGGGGCACAATCTAAACCTTGAAGTAATTGCGGAAGGTGTTGAAACAAAAAGTGAACTGGCATTTCTGCAAGCACATCATTGCGACGGCGTACAGGGCTTCTATCTCAGCAAGCCGCTTCCGGCAGAAGAACTCGAAGCCTTCTTAAAAAGGGGAACATACAAAAGCTTGCTCAAAGCATGAACAGCCCTTGCATGAAAATCAGGCCCGGCACCAATTGCCAGGGCCAGACAAAAAACCATCCGATCAGTGATCGACGGGGCAACCTCCGGTGACGGGAGCAGAAGGTTCATCGCCATAAACTTCATGGCTTGGCCGACCGGCCAAAATCGTTTCTTTTCCCCAATTTGTCACCTGAGCAAAAGCATCTGATTGAATAAAAGCATCAAAGGTTTCGCGTGTTTCCCATTCAGAAACAATCAAATAAGAGCGGCCCTGAAAGACATCTTTGTAAAGGTTCGTCTTTGTGTGTCCCGGAGTCTCGGTCATCACACCCAGCACTATGGCAAATTTTTTCTCAAAGGGTGCTTCCTTACCTTCTAATACCGCATAATTCATACCAACTGTTACCATAATGACTCCTTTGTGTTTTATAAAATCGACATTTCTCTCTTGAAGTTGCCCATGATAAGAATATCTGAGACGCTATTCAAGGAAAATCCAACGATTCATTCACATATCTTTTATATTTACATTGAATACATTGATTTTTTCGTGATAAGACAGAGCTCAACACAGCATAGAGAAAAAGAATGAAGTCCCCCCCAAGCCCAATCGCGCTCTTATTCACTTTTATACTCTTATTGCTTTCGGGCTGTGCGACCTATCGTCCTACCCAGATCAACAACGTCTGCAGCATTTTTCGAGGGGAAACCGATTGGTACGAAGCCGCACGTGGGGCCAATCAAAAATGGGGAACCCCCATCTGGGTCATGATGGCCATCATTCATCAGGAATCCCGTTTCGTGGACGATGCACAACCGCCGCGCCCTTGGTTTCTTTTTATCCCCCTGCCGCGTCGCTCCTCCGCCTACGGTTACGCCCAGGCCCAAAAACCCGCCTGGTCAGACTACGTCAAATATACAGGCAATGGCGGGGCAGACCGAGATGATTTTGATGATGCCATTGATTTTGTCGGCTGGTACACCCATATCACACAACGGAAACTCGGAATTTCTAAATGGGATGTCTATCATCAATACCTGGCCTATCACGAAGGGCGGGGGGGGTATCGAAGTGGTGCCTGGAAAAAGAAAGGCTGGCTCAAAAAAGTCGCAAAAAAGGTAACAAACAAGTCTGCCGTCTACAATGCACAGCTAAAACGCTGCAAGACAGAACTGGATGATGCAGTCGAGGGTTGGTGGTTTTTTTAGGCCATCCGCACTTTATCGGGATTGAGGTATCTTGTTTAAGCCGCGCACAGAAATCGAAACATTGGCTGCACCTTCCTTTGAGGCTTTCGCCGCCTTTTTTGCTTGTTGATCGGCCCGGTGTAACCATTTTCGGATCCGGTTGGCATCGCCGTACTTACTGAGTTTTCCCCAGGAATTGAGCAACACAATGGTCAAGGTGCGATCATCCATCGTAACCTGCATCACCAAACAATGCCCTGAGTCAGCAATATAGCCTGTTTTACTCAGTGAGATATCCCAAAGTTTATTCCGCATCAGACGGTTGGTATTCATAAACTCAACCTTCCAACCTTTGCGTAAATCGGTCACATGGTCGCGTTTGATCGTCGACATTTTACGGATTTCTGGATAATTGCCAAGCGCTGCCAAGAGCAGGGCCAAGTCGGATGCGGTGGAAAGATTGCCACTGCGTAAACCCGAAACATCTTGAAAAACCGTGTTCTTCAAACCCAAAACACGGGCCTTTTTATTCATCGCAGCGATGATCGCTTTATGTCCTCCGGGGTAAGTCCGCCCCAGCGCCGCCGCCGCACGATTGTCAGAACCCGCCAAGGTAATTTTTAGAAGATCCACACGTGTCATCTGTGTGCCGTAACTCAAGCGCGAGCCGGAACCACGGAGACGATCCCGATCCGCTTTTTTAATATGAATCACTTCCGAATCTGACAAATCGGCATCAATGATGACCATTGCCGTCATGAGTTTTGTAATAGATGCAATCGGTTGTTGAACATCCTTTTTTCGATCGAGTAAAATTTCACCATCTGCCACATCAATAACGAGTGCCCGCTCCGAACGGAGAAAAAGCTTCTTTGGGTTTAAAAAGGGGAGCAGGGAATAGGATGGCTGAGCTTGTTTTTGAAGCGCTGGCGATTGCGCTTGCACATGGGCCGGAGCCAGAAAGACCAGCTGAGGCATAAAAAACAGAAGCATTATAAAAACTATTTTTAGCTTCGTTTTCAAAAAAATGTAAAACAGGCCCATTGACGTCCTAAACAGATGGTAACTCTCCCGGAAGATAACGAATTTTTTAAGAAGCGTCAATCATTTAGATCCCTGGTCCTGTCCAGTTTGAATTTTTGGTGTTGTCATTCCTCCTTCGCGGGGATGACAACACCAAAATCACGGGTTCCTGTGTCAAGTGCTTCCTTAAAAAGCGGTTTTTTCTCTGTAAGTGCCATAGACCTTTCGAAAGAGGGCTGATATTTCTCCGACGGTTGCACCCGCCCGCACCGCATGCAATACCAGAGGCATAAGATACGCTTTTTCTTCGGCCCCTCTTTTTAAACGAGAGAGGCTTTGCATCACTTTTTTTTGATTGCGCTTCAGTTTGAGTCTTTTGAGACGCGTCACTTGTTTTTTCTCGACCAATTCTGAAATTTTTAAGATCTCAATGGAGGTCTCTTCTTTTTCAATGAAGTCATTCACACCCACAATGATGCGTTCTTGCTGGTCTATCTCCCGCTGATAAGTGACGGCCGCACGGTGGATCTCCGCCTGCGGAAATCCGAGATCAATCGCAGCCACCATGCCGCCCAAGGCTTCGAGTTTCTTAAAATAGGCCTGGGTCTCTTTTTCCATTAAATCGGTTAATGACTCCACATAATAAGATCCACCCAGGGGATCAACTGTATCGGTCACGCCACTTTCGTGTGCAATGATTTGTTGGGTGCGAAGAGCGATAGAGACAGCTTTTTCGGAAGGCAAAGCCAGGGTCTCATCCATGGAATTGGTGTGCAGTGATTGTGTGCCTCCGAGCACCGCCGCAAGGGCTTGAAGGGTCACACGGGCAATGTTGTTGTGGGGCTGTTGTGCGGTCAGCGAGCAGCCTGCCGTTTGTGTGTGAAAACGCATCAGCAGAGAAAGTGGATTTTTGGGATGAAAGCGTTTTTTCATTTCTGTCGCCCACAACCTTCGCGCCGCGCGGTATTTGGCAATTTCTTCAAAAAAATCATTATGCGCATTAAAAAAGAAAGAAAGACGCGGCGCAAAATCATCCACATGCAAACCTGAATCAATGGCCGATTTGACATAAGTCAGGCCGTCAAAAAGTGTAAAGGCCAATTCCTGAATCGCCGTCGATCCCGCTTCTCGAATATGATACCCACTGATGCTGACCGGATGAAACAGCGGTGCTTCTTCTACACAAAAACGGATGGTATCGTTAATCATCGAAAGCGAAGGGCCAGGTGGAACAATCCATTCTTTTTGCGCGATAAATTCTTTTAAGATGTCATTTTGAAGCGTGCCACGCAATTGATTAAAAGAAACGCCCTGACGCTCGGCCACCACAAGATACATTGCAAAAAGCACAATGGCCGGACCATTGATCGTCATCGAAGTGCTGACCTGATCTAAGGGGATCTTCTTGAAAAGCAGGGCCATGTCTTCGACGGTGTCGATTGCAACACCGCATTTTCCGACCTCGCCTAAGGAATGTGAATCATCGGAATCGTAACCCATCAGCGTCGGCATGTCGAAGGCGACAGAGAGCCCGGTTTGTCCATTTTTAAGCAGATAGTGAAAGCGCTTATTGGTATCTTTGGCCGAGCCAAAACCTGAAAACTGCCGCATCGTCCAAAGACGCCCACGATACATTGTGGGATAAACCCCACGGGTATAAGGATATTTCCCGGGTTTGCCTAATTTTCGTTTTGGGGGATCTCTATAAAGTGCTGAGATTTCCGTACCGGAAAGATTTGTGAATTTCTTTTTGCGTTCGGATCGTTTCTTTCGCATAAAAAAATAACCACACTGACTTTAAACTATTTAAGGAGATCTTTCGCAATCACCATGCGTTGGATTTCTGAGGTGCCTTCGTAGAGGGTCGTCACCCGTGCATCACGAAAATAACGCTCCACAGGAAACTCTTTCATATAACCATAACCTCCAAAAATCTGAATGGCTTTATAAGCTGCGCGATTACACATTTCAGAAGCGTAAAGTTTGGCTTTAGAGGCCGCAATGGAAGCCGCATCCCCTGACTGGCGCAAAGATGCCGCACGAAAAGTCAGCAAACGGGCGGCATCCAGTTCTGTTTTCATATCGGCCAGCATCCACTGAATCGCCTGAAAATTGGAAATCGTTTTGCCAAATTGCGAACGTTTTTTTGCATAATCGATAGAAACTTCGAGACAAGCCTGCGCAATACCCAAAGACTGGGCAGCAATCCCGATACGGCCGCCATCTAAAGTCGCCAGGGCAATTTTAAATCCTTTGTTCAGTTCACCCAAAAGGTTTTTTTTGGGCACACGGCAATCCTGAAAGACCAATTCTGCCGTATCAGAACCGTGCAGCCCTAATTTTTCTTCAACTTTCTCGACCACAAAACCAGAGGTATTCGTCTCAACAATAAACGCGGAAATGCCTTTTTTACCCAAAGCAGGATCAGTCACGGCATACACAATAGCAATATCTGCATGGCTACCATTTGTAATAAAACGCTTGGTGCCATTTAAAACAAAATCGTCCCCATCTTTTGTCGCCCGTGTTGTCATCGCACCTGGGTCAGAACCCGCTTCAGGCTCCGTGAGTGCGTAACATCCCAAAGATTTTCCCTGGGCCAAAGGCTTGAGATATTTTTTGTGTTGTGCAGAATTGCCAAAACGATAAATGGGGTCACAGACCAAGGAGTTATTGACTGTCATAATCACACCCAGAGACGCCCAGGCTTTGGAGATCTCTTCCATTGCTAGGACATAGGTCACGAGATCCATTCCAGATCCACCCGCCGCCTCTGGAATAAAGGCGCCCATTAAACCCATCTCCCCCAATTTCCCCACAAGGGCTTTTGGAAATTCACAGGCGTGATCCATCCTTGAAACGACAGGTTTCACCTCTTTTTCAGTGAAGGCCCGGATCATTTGAACGACCATTGTTTGTTCTTCAGATAAATCGAAATACATGGCGTTTTTCTATTTCAGAGACTCAGTCTCGTCAGGGCGATCATAATGATAAAAACCCTGACCCGTCTTTTTTCCCAGCAGGTCTGCTTCAACATATTTTCGCAGGAGCGGTGCCGGCCGATATTTGCTCTCACCAAATTCGCTGTGCATGATTTCCATAATGTCCAGACAAACATCCAGACCAATCATGTCCGCCAAAGCAAAAGGCCCCATGGGATGTCCCCCACCCAGGGTCATCGCTTTGTCAATATCTTCTGGGCTAGCGATGCCTTCGGTCAAAGCAAAAATGGCTTCGTTAATCATGGGCATCAGCACACGATTCACAATAAAACCGGGATAGTCTTTTGAGACGATCATGGTCTTTCCCAGTTTTTTTATGAATTGCTGGATTTGATCAAAGGTTTCATCTGAAGTATGCCACCCGCGCACCACTTCCACTAATTCCATTACGGGGACGGGATTCATAAAATGAAGCCCAATAAATTGTTTTTGTCGATCGGTACAAGCTGCAAGGCGCGTGATGGGAAGCGATGAAGTATTGCTCGCAAAGAAGGTCGATTCGGGACAGATTTCTTCTAAACCCTCAAAAACTTCTAACTTCATTTCTTCTTTTTCCGGGACGGCCTCAATGACCAGATTAGAATAAGCCAAATCTTCAAATTTTGAGGTGGCCTTAATATTTTTGAGTGTTTTCTCTCGGACCCACTCCGTCAATATGCCTTTTTTGACTGCTTTATTTAATCCACTCGTAATCTGTTCTTGCGCCCCTTCAAGTGCATGCGGGTCGATATCATAAAGCACCACATGAAAACCGCTCGTCGCCACGAGCTGTGCAATGCCTCGCCCCATCTGTCCTGCGCCCACTACGCCCACCGTATTAAAACCCATTCAATCTCCTAGTTATTTCGTTCAAGCAGAAGCGCAAGGGCCTCTCCTCCGCCGATACAGAGCGAGGCAATTCCGCGTTTTCGTTGGTGATCTTCTAGGAGATGCAGCAGTGTTGTCAAGATTCGACTGCCACTCGCACCAATGGGATGGCCTAAAGCAATGGCACCGCCACGTAAGTTCACCTTTTTAGCATCCAGTTCAAGATCCTGCATGACCGCAAGAGATGATGCTGCAAAGGCTTCATTGATTTCAAAAAAATCAATGTCAGAAAGACTTAAGTTTGTTTTTTTAAGTAAAGACCGAATCGCGGCAACAGGCGCAATGGTAAAACGCTCGGGTGCGGTCGCGGATGCCGTATAAGCCCTGATCGTCGCCATCATTGGGCTGTGCCATTTTTTGGCTGCAGCCTCAGACATGAGTACAAGGGCTGATGCCCCATCACTCAGTGGAGAAGCATTTCCTGCCGTCACCTTGCCTTCGGGTATAAAAGCCGCTTTGAGTTGAGACAGACGGTCAAAATTGACCCGAAACGGTTCTTCATCTTCAAAAAAATTTCGTTCGCCCTGGCGATCTTTTAAAGGAAGTGTCACAATTTCGCGTTTGAAATCCCCATTTTCTTGGGACTTTTGGGCACGCGTATAACTTTCAATGGCACATTCATCCAAAACTTCACGCGAGAATTTATACTCCGAGACACACTGCTCCGCAGCGATACCCATATGAAAATCGTTGTATACATCCCAAAGGCCGTCATGAATCAAACTGTCAATGAGTCTTCCATCACCCAGACGATATCCTTCTCTGGCACGGTCAAGCAAATAAGGCGCATGACTCATGCTTTCCATGCCCCCGGCGACAACAATTTCAGCATCGCCCAAGGCAATGGCCTGTGCCGCCATCATGACGGTTTTTAAACCCGAACCACAGACTTTATTTAAAGTGGTACAAGGCACATGATCAGGAAGACCTGCGCCAATCGCCGCCTGACGGGCAGGGGCTTGTCCCAAACCTGCGGAAAGCACATTGCCCATCAATACTTCGTCAACTTCCCCTTCCGGAATCAGCGCACGTCGAACCGCCTCACGAATCACGGCGCTGCCCAACTGGGTTGCAGACAGAGATACTAAAGCACCCTGAAAACGACCAATGGCCGTGCGAACCGCACTGGCAATAATTACTTTTTGCATCGTTTTTTTTGCGCCTAAGGGGATGAAGAAATATTACCCATTATAGCATATGTGTTTATGCTCCTGGCGCTTCTGGAGTATCAGATAAAAAACTTCAGGGGGTTATTTTAAGGGCAAGATCTGCCATGCGACCACCAAGACAATGATCGGAATCTGAAAAGAAAGAGAGACAATCACTGCCTTAGCCGAGAAACTCTCTCTGAACAAGAATATCAAGCACACTAGGGGAGAAACCTTCCCCCTCAATCAATCAATGTAAGTTTTACTTTTTTTTCGATTTTTAGGTTTTTAATTCCGTTTTTTTCAAATTCTGCTTCGTAGAAAGATTCCAGCTCGCCCAGCTTTAAAAAGCGTTCTTCTGGGTCTAAAGCGTCGTATTTTTTTTCGCCGATTGTTTCGATGAGGTCTCGTGAGGCCAATCGGCGGGAGAGTGTTTCCCAAAAGACATCTTCATCATAGTTCTCTATATATTTTCGGTGTTCCGATTCTTCGTATGCATAGGTCGGGTAGTAGCCACCCAGTGTTTCGTCGTGTTTGATGATGTCTTCGCAATCCATCTCTTTTGAAAAAGAGAATATCTTCTGATGAACCGCGTCATATTTTTTGATTTCTTCTGATTTTTTTGTGTCAAAAGCCGTCATAACCCAATCTGCGATGTCCAGGATATCGAGCAGTCGGCGGTATTCTTTTTTTGTAAAGTTGATTTTCATGGTCTGATTTTCTCCTTATCGATTTTTGGAAATGTAGTCGAAAAGCGGTCTTGAAAACAAGTGCCGCACAAATAGGGCGCCGAGCTTGTTTAAGGGAATTTTGAAAATATGACACATTTGAAGGGGCGGTGTACTATTGAAACTGGGGGAAGCTTTTCTGGGATGTTTGTCTTCAGAATCAAAATGATCATGATTTTCAATAAAAAGCTGGATATGAGTGATTTTCAAAAGGGACTTCGAGTCCTTATCTTTGTTGTTCTGCTGTTTTTAGTCGGTCAGCATGCAGCCCGATCCGAAACGTATTACAAATATGTGGATGAAAGCGGGACGGTGGTCATCACACAAACTTTGTTGGATGTGCCCTTAGATCAGCGAGAAAAGATGGAAGAAGTGAATTTTGCAATCGAAGGTTCTGCCAAAAAGGCTGCCGAGCAGGGCATGGAACACACTTCTAAAATGGGGGCTTTGGCGGAGGAACAAAAGGCCGTCTTAAAAGAAATGATAAATGAAGGAAATATAAAGGCCGTGGGGGAAGAAGCCGTTCGTCAAGGAAAAGACTTATTTGCCTCTTTTATTGAAGATCAGAAAACAGCATTGATTGTTTACGCGGTGGCAGGGCTTGCCGGTTTTTTTATGATTTCAAAACTGATGAAGCGTTTTGTCGGCGGTTTTGTGACAAAAATTGTGATGAAGCTTGCGGTGGTCGTGGTAATCTTTAGTGGTGTTTACCTGCTCTACCTCTCATGGCTGAGTAAATCAGTGCTCAATTTTAATCCCTCGGGAGATTCATCGGAGAAAAACCGCGTGCATCAGATCACGACGCCTCGAGAGATACTAGAGCAAACACAAGATGTTGTGGATCAATTCAACAATCGTGCAGCGAAACGTGAAGCCCTCCTCAATGGCATGGATGGCAATTAAACTCGGAACGAATTGTGACGCAATTTTTATGCTCTTTTAAATACATCCTGGTTTTTATTGTCTTCTTTTTGCCTTCTGCCTTTTTAAGTTCTGTCTCTGCAAAGCTTCTTCCCGAAGGGCTTGAGTTGGATCATTTTATTCAGCAGGAGACGGCTTATCGTGTCGGCGCTGCACCCGCTTTTACGAAGTTATTTACTTTTTATCAGTTGGAAGCCCGTTACCGTTATTCTTATGATCTTCGTTTTACGGCGATTGCACGTATTGCCTATGAGCCGATTTACGACTTGCAAAATTTGACAAAAACCAATCCTTTTCAAGACCGTTTTGTATCGAGTAGCCCTGGCGTGGTGGAAGATACGGATGCGTTTGATGCCAATTTTCGTGAGTTCTATGGTGATTTTTCCCTTGAAAATACGGATCTGCGTATCGGCAAACAAATTATCCGCTGGGGTGTGATTGAAGGGTTTCGCATTACGGATGAATTAAATCCCCTAGACTTCAGTGAATTTATTTTACGGGAATTGACGGATAGATATATTCCGCTTTGGATGTTGAAGGTCGATCATTATTTCGAAAAATCGACCCTGCAATTTGTTTGGATTCCCCAGCTTGTGTTTCACCAACCTGCCGCAGCCGGGACGGAGTTTGAGCAATTTCAGAAACCGCCTGGTCTGGAAACCCCTACGAAGACTTTTGGGCACACGGAGCTTGGTCTTCGTTTTTCAAAAAATTTAGCAGGGTTTGATCTGGCTTTTACTTATTTTGATGGATGGGATGATTTTCCGACGGCTTCGCAAACACTTTTTGGTTTTGGCGGTGGTGGCGGTGGCGGGGCCTCAACGACCCCGACACGTTATCACCGGATTCGAACCTTTGGTTTGGCATTTACAAAAAATTTGGGAAATGAACTCATCAAAGGGGAGTTTGCTTATGTCTATGGTCGCGCTTTTGGTACCTTTGCCTCCGCCACAGAAACAGAGCTTGTCCGTCCCCAGGTGAAATATGCGGTCGGTTGGGATACACGTGCACCTTGGGGTGTGGAAACTTTTTTTCAGTTTTCTCAGCAATGGATTCAAAATCATAAAGAAGAAATTATTGCGGATGAACTCGACTCCGGTGCGAGTATCACGCTGAGAAAGACCTTGATGAATGAGCGACTACTTTTTAAAATCCTGGCGATTTATATCCTTAATGATGAAGAGGTTCTCATTCGCCCCCGTGTGAATTATCGTTGGAATGATCACCTTCTGTTGTCTGTCGGGGCCGATATTTTTGAAGGCAAGGAGGGTGACATTCAACAGGATGATTTTCGTTTTATTGGCTTTTTTGACAAAAATGACCGAATTTACACTGAGCTGCGTTACAGTTTTTAATATTGACAGCAGGAGGTGAATTCTGTAGAATTTCGTCCTTTGTGGATTGCCTTGTCTGGGTTTTTGTGAGGAGAGTTAGGATGCGTGCAGTAATGGAAGCAGGAGGACGGCAGATTCGGGTGTCGGCCGGAGATATCATTGATGTCGAAAAATATGATGCCAAAGTAGGCGATTCGCTGACCTTTCAGTCCGTGCTTTTTTTGCAGGATGAAAATGGCGTAACTGTTGACCCTGAGGTCTTGAAAAATGTGAAGGTCATTGGGGAAGTGCTTGAGCAGGGCCGTGGAAAAAAAATCATTGTTTTTAAAAAGAAGCGACGGAAGAACTACCGTAAGAGCCGAGGACACAGACAGGCCTTTACACGTCTCAAAATCTCGGAAATCGTAAAGGAGTAAGCTATGGCCCATAAAAAAGGGGTTGGTTCATCTCGAAATGGCCGTGACAGTAACGCGCAGCGTCTGGGTGTGAAACGCTTTGGTGGAGAACACGTGCTGGCAGGAAACATTCTCGTGCGGCAAAGAGGCACTAAAATTCATCCTGGCACAAACGTCGGTATTGGAAAAGATGATACGCTTTTTGCGAAGATCACGGGTGTTGTGAAATTTGAACGCTACCGGCGAGACAAAAAACAGGTTTCTATTTACCCTCCCACTGTTTAAAATCCCTGACCTTATCTTTTCCTTACCCTCTTAAAGCAGGTACTTAACCTGCGTTGGCGGCGTCCTCGGAGGGTTTTACCACACCATGTTTGTTGATCAAGTTAAAATATATGTCGAGGCTGGCGCTGGCGGCGATGGTTGTGTCAGCTTTCGACGTGAGAAATTTGTCCCCCAGGGTGGGCCGGATGGCGGCGATGGTGGCAAGGGCGGTGACATCATTTTTGAGGTCGATGCTCAGCTTTCGACCTTGGTCGATTTACGTTACCAGCAGCATTATGTCGTTAAACACGGTGGTCATGGCAGTGGTCACAATTCTTCAGGTCGCGGTAGCGAAGACCGTGTGATTGCGGTTCCCGTGGGGACTTTGGTGCGTGACTTTGGGTCAGGAGAAATTCTGGGTGACCTCGTGACGCCGGGCCAACGCATGGTGGCTGCAAAGGGCGGCAAGGGTGGCCGAGGTAATTCGCGATTTAAGACGGCTGTTCGTCAGGCCCCTGTTGATGCGGAGCCGGGTGTGCCGGGTGTGTCGCGTTGGCTGACTTTAGAGTTAAAATTACTGGCCGATGTGGGTTTGGTGGGTTTTCCCAATGCGGGAAAATCTTCTCTGATGGCGGCAATGACACGGGCGCATCCAAAAATAGGGGCCTATCCGTTTACGACTTTACATCCCAATCTAGGGGTTGCGACCTGGCATGATGCCAAAAGGCGGGCCTTTCATATGACGGTGGCCGATGTGCCGGGTTTGATCGAAGGCGCGCATGAAGGCAAAGGCCTCGGTATTCGTTTTTTAAAACATTTGGAACGTACAACGGTATTGCTGCATTTGGTGGATGTTTCGGTGATGGCGCTGGATGACCCGGTGGCCGATTTCGAAATCATTCGAGATGAGATTTTACAATACGCCGAAAAAATGGCTCAAAAACCATTTTTTGTTGCGGCGACAAAGATTGATATCGTCGAAGACGGTGAAAAGCTCGCGCAGTTACGTGTTTATTGTGATAAAAAGCAGATCCCTTTTTTTGAGGTTTCTTCCGCAAGTACGATAGGCATCCAATCTCTCATTCGCACAGTAGGGCTTGCGATTATGGCATACAGGAAAGAGCAGGCCATGCTTTTAAAATCAGCGGCAGATGAGGTCTCTTAATGTCGTCTCAGCGTCCGGATCTGCATAAAAATAAACGCATTGTCATTAAAATCGGGAGCAGTGTCATTGCCTCTCGTGATAAAGGTTTGAACGAGGCCCGTTTATCTGAAATCGCCTCAGAAATGGCCTTGTTACGCGATGCCGGACATGAGCTGCTGCTCGTGTCTTCAGGCGCGGTGCTTTGTGGTGCGGAAAAATTGGGGCTTTCGCAGCTGCCAAAAAGTATTCCGATGAAACAGGCTGCCGCGGCGGTGGGGCAAAGTCGCTTGATGTGGGCCTATGAACGTCTTTTTTCGCAGTATAAATTTCAGGTCGCTCAAATTCTTTTGACACACGACGGCATTACCAATCGAAGACGGTTTATCAATGCACGAAATACCCTAATGACCCTGCTTGAACATCAGGTTTTGCCCATTATCAATGAAAATGACACGGTGACCGTGGATGAAATCAAGATGGGAGACAATGATAATTTGGCTGCCCAGGTGGCACATCTTGTGGATGCATCGCTTTTGATTGTCTTTTCGGATGTGGATGGGCTTTATTCTGAAGATCCGAGACATAACCGTGCTGCAAAACAATTGACCCTGGTTTCGGCTGTGACGGATGAAATTGAGGCCATGGCAGGTGGCACCAATCAGCGTGGTGGCACTGGGGGCATGCTCACAAAGGTGCAGATGGCGCGTAAGGTTGCAGCCTACGGTGTGACAACCCTTGTTTTGAATGGGGTCATACCGGGTTTGATGCAAAGAGCCTTTGCAGGCGAAGATTTAGGCACGCTTTTTTTGCCGGAACAAACCCGGCGTTCCTCCCGAAAACATTGGATTGCGTCTTCCTTGAAACCCAAAGGGGAGCTTCTTTTAGATTTGGGGGCCGTTGGGGCCCTTACTCAAAAAGGGCGCTCTTTGCTGCCTTCTGGCATTTCTGCTGTTGATGGCGATTTTGAGGTGGGAGATGCCCTGCGTTGTCTGTCCCCGGAGCACAAGGTGGTGGCAATCGGCTTGACGAATTATAATGCTTTTGAGATGATGAAAATCAAGGGGCATCGTTCCACCCAGATCGAAGAATTACTGGGGTATAAAGGGGCCGACGAGGTCATTCATCGCGACAATCTGGTGGTATTTAATGACATTGTTTGAAGATATTTTAGCGGAAACCCAGCAGACAAAAGCTGCTTCACGTTTGCTCGCAAAACTTCCGAGTGCGGTCAAAAACCGGGCCTTGCTGCAAATGGCGGATGCCTTAATTGCTGCTTCGGATTTTTTGGTGACTGAAAATGAAAAAGATCTCGAAGCGGGCAAAAAAAAAGGTCTGACCGGGCCACTCTTAGAACGTCTGACTTTAACGCCGAAAGGCATCGCAGCAATGTCCGAAGGCTTAAGGCAAGTGGCTGCTTTGCCTGATCCCGTGGGTGAAATCCTGGGGATGAAACGGCTCGAAAATGGCCTGCAAGTCGGGCAGATGCGTGGCCCTATCGGAGTCATTGGGATCATTTACGAATCCCGGCCCAACGTCACGGCGGATGTTGCAGGCCTCTGCATTAAATCCGGCAATGGCGTTATTTTACGCGGCGGCTCCGAAGCCATTTATTCCAATACCGCCATCGCAAAAATTTTAGAAGAAGCTGGAGAAGCCGCAGGTTTGCCTGCTCGTGTGGTGAATCTCATCAAAACGACGGATCGGCAGGCCATTTATGAATTACTCAAAATGCAGCATACGGTCGATTTAATCATCCCAAGAGGGGGTGAAGGACTCATTCGCACCGTCGTCGAACATTCCAAAATTCCGGTCATGAAACACGATAAAGGTGTTTGCCATACTTATATTGACGAATCCGCGGATATTGAAATGGCTGAAGAAATTGCGCTCAATGCAAAAGTCCAGCGGCCTTCTGTTTGTAATACGATGGAAACGCTTCTTGTGCATGCCTCGCTTGCTTCTGCTTTTTTGCCGCGATTTGCAAAGCGTTTGCAAACTGCGGGTGGAACCATTCACGGATGTAAACAAACGGTGGCCTTGCTTCAGGGCGAAATAGACGCCTTGTCTCCGGCAGAAGAAGCCGATTGGCATGCCGAATATCTTGACCTCAGGCTTGCAGTTAAAATTGTGGCGTCTATGGAAGAGGCCATGCAACATATTGTTGATTATGGTTCTGAACATTCTGAAGCGATTGTCACCCGAGATCATCCCCGCGCCATGCGTTTTTTGAATGAAGTGGATGCTTCCGCTGTTTTTATTAACAGCTCCACACGATTTAACGATGGGTTTCAATTGGGACTCGGTGCTGAAATGGGAATATCCACCAGCCGTATTCATGCCCGTGGCCCGATGGGACTCACGGCCCTAACGACCGCAAAATTTATTGTTTTGGGGGATGGCCAGGTGAGGTCTTAATCCTCAAATATGTTAAAGCGGCGTATTGGTCTTTTCGGAGGGACTTTCAATCCCATCCATAATGGACATCTCCACATTGCAAACACCGTTTCAAAAAAACTTTCACTCACACAAGTCCTTTTTATCCCGACTGGACATCCTCCCCATAAAGATCCAAGGCGGATTCTTGCCTCAGAAGATCGACTGAAAATGCTTTCTTTGGCACTTTCAGGCAATCCATCTTTTGTGGTGTGCGATGAAGAAGTTCGGCGCTCAGGTGTTTCTTACACCATCGACACCATTCGTATTTTGAAAAAAAAATATTTGGATGCGCGGCTTTTTTTTATTGTGGGTGTGGATGCTTTTGCTCAAATTGAGACTTGGAAAACACCAGCGCAACTTGTTCAGGTTTGTGATTTTGCTGTCATTTCTCGTCCTGGATTTCCCTTTTCAAAACTGCCTCAATTTGGCTCACTTGAAAAATTGGATCGTAGATGCCTTGATCAGTTAGATGCAGGCACCCTGGAAATTTATCCCTTTGCCTTAAGCGATCAAACCCGATGTCATTTTTTGAATATCCCCCATTCTGAGATCTCTGCAAGTGATATCCGAGCCAAAATTACAGCGGCTAAATCCTTGAAAAACCTCTTGCCTCACTCTGTACAGTCCTATATAATTGATCGTAACTTATACAAAGAGGTTGACCATTCCTAACGATTTTAATGTGCGTTCAGAACATACGCGTGAAACGGACGCCAAAAGAACCGCCCTCCTCATTGCAGAAATTGCCCAATCCAAACATGCTGAAAAGATTGTTATTTTTCATGTGAGTGCGCTGACTTCGCTGGCGGATTTTTTTGTCATTTGTTCTGCGGAATCCCTACCTCAGATTCGTGCAATTTCCGAGGCCGTTGAAGGCACACTCTCCAAAGAAGGCCAACAACCCTTGGGGGTGGAGGGGCGTTCTGGCGGGGTTTGGACGCTTATGGACTATAGCGATGTCATTTTTCATATCTTTCAGGAAGAATCGCGTGAGTTTTATGGCCTGGATCGGCTTTGGGGCGATGCGCCTCAAATCATGCTTTCGCCCATCGCACTGGAAGCCGATTCTTTGGGGGATCAGGAGTAGAGAGAGAAAATGGCCCTTTTTATCCTCATCTTCTTTGTCTTGATGGCTGCTGCCGGTTGGTTGTCGACTCTCAATACTGGAAGTGTTGTTTTTTATTTAACACGTGACACTTCTTTTGATCTCTCCATTACCGCGCTCATTCTTTTTTCAACGGCCCTTGGCGGGATTGTTGTTATTATTTCTTTAGGGCTGCGTGAGATTAAAAACCTCTTTCTGAATTGGAAAGAAAGACGTGAAAAAAAACGCACTGCCCAGGTCGAGGTTTATTATACTGATGCGATCAATGCCTACCTGGCCAAGCGTTATCGAGACGCGACCTCTGTTTTCAAAAAAATCTTATCGCTTGATCCCAATCACTACGACACCTTGTTGCGTCTCGGAAAAATCTATCGCATTGAACGTAATTTTAACGAAGCCATCCGTCTGCATCGAAAAGCCCGTTCCCAGGATGATCAAAAAATTGAGGTGCTCTTGGCCCTCTCTCACGATTTACAAGATGCGGAACGCTACGAAGAAGCCATGCAATTTTTAAAAGAAGTGATTGAGCTGGATGGAACCAATTTGACGGCCTTGCTTCAGTTACGTGATTTGAGTATCCAACTTCAGCAGTGGGACGCAGTCCATACGCTTCAGGAAAAAGTGCTTAAACTTCACCTCTCGGATGAAGATAAGAAGAAGGAAGAGATCACCCTCTTAGGGGTTAAATATGAATTGGGGAAACAATGTCTACAAAAAGAAGACACCAGTACTGCAAGACGGCATTTTAAATCTGCGATTAAAACAGACCGGAGTTTTTTACCCGCTCATATTGGATTAGGCGATACCTATTTTTACGAAGGCAATACCAAGGTTGCGGCGGCCTTGCTTGAAAAGTCATTTGAAATGACCGGGGATTTAATTCTCCTGCTTCGTTTGGAAGACTTTTTTATCGAAACAGGGGAGCCAGACCGCATTCTAAAAATCTACCATCAGGCCATTCAAAATGATTTACAGAGTCTCGTGCTCAAGTTCTATCTCGGAAAACTCTATTACCGTTTGGAAATGATTGATGATGCCTTTGATACGCTCTCAGAGATTGAACCACATGTCGAGTCTTTTCCTGATCTCCATAAAATTTTAGGCAATATTCATGTGAGACGTGGGGATCTGGCCTTTGCTGTGGAATCCTTTAAAAAGGGTTTAAAACTCAAAAATCGGGTCTTGATTCCTTTTTATTGCAGCAATTGTGATTTTCATACCGTCGAGTGGTCAGGCCGCTGTGGACGGTGTGGACGCTGGAACAGCTATGTGGCAACCCCCATCTTGGTGGACAAAGCCGGCAATCGCGGTTTGGTGGTCTCTCCCTATAATGCGCCCATGGTGAAAGAACACAGCTAATGTTTGTACCAAAACCCGTCGTGCTGATTATCTTGGATGGATGGGGCATCAATCCCAGTTCCGAAGCCAATGCCGTGGATGAAGCCGCGCCGCCTTTTTACAAATCCCTCCTTGAAGAATATCCCCACACCCAGATAGAAGCCTCTGGCCTTGCGGTGGGTTTACCCGATGGACAGATGGGGAATTCCGAAGTGGGTCATCTCAATATTGGTGCAGGTCGTGTGGTCTATCAAGAACTCACACGGATTGCTCGTGCCATTTCAAACGGTGATTTCCAAAAAAATGAAGTGCTTCAATCGGCCATGCAAGCAGCCTTATCCAACAGGACGACCTTTCATTTACTGGGATTGCTCTCTGATGGGGGTGTGCACAGCCATATCGACCATTTTGCAGCCATTTTAGAAATGGCCAGCCAAAAGGGTGTGCAGCGTCTTCGAATTCATCCCTTTTTAGATGGTCGAGATGTCCCACCCAAAAGTGCGTTGTCTTATATCGAACGACTCGAAAAAATGTTGTTTGGATTTGAGCCGGAAGGTGCTGATTGGAAAATCGCGAGTGTTTCAGGTCGTTTTTATGCGATGGATCGAGATCAGCGTTGGCAGCGCACAGAAACGGCCTATCGTGCCATCGTTTCCGGTGAGGGTGCCCGTGCCATATCTGCGATAGATGCCGTGCAAAAAAGTTATGAGGCCGGTATCTCAGATGAATTTCTTGCACCCATTGTTTTGTGTGGAAATGACAAACCTGTTGGTATGATTGAAGACGGGGACAGTGTCTTTTTTCTAAATTTTCGCGCCGACCGTGCAAGACAAATGTGTCGGGTCTTTACCGAAAAAAGCTTTGATGGATTTGAGTGTGGATCTGTTCCTGAACTGTCTTCTTTTGCATCACTCACGTCTTATAGTGCGGACTTTGATTTTCCAGTTGCCTTTAAACCCGTAAAATTAGAAGGTATTTTAGGCGCCGTCTTGAGTGAACATGGGCTCAAACAATTGCGTATTGCTGAAACTGAAAAATATGCCCATGTGACCTATTTTTTTAACGGCGGCAGTGAAACGCCATTTGAGGGAGAGGAACGCATCTTGATTCCTTCTCCCAAAGAAGTTGAAACCTACGATCAAAAACCGGAAATGAGTGCCGCCGAAGTGACCGAAGCCGTCTTGGCTCAGATTGCACGTGATTATTTCGATTTTATTTGTGTGAATTATGCCAATCCCGACATGGTCGGGCATTCCGGGATATTACCTGCGGCGGTAAAAGCCGTGGCGGCCATTGACCAGGCTTTAGAAGCCCTTGTCGAGGCTGTACTTGCAAAAGATGGCATCATTTTGATTACCGCCGATCACGGCAATTTAGAACAAATGACCGATTACAAAACAGGAGAACCCCATACGGCCCACACCACCTTTCCTGTGCCACTCATTTTAGTTTCAAAAGAAAAATATAATCTCCGGTCCGGTATTCATGCTGATATTGCCCCGACAATATTAGATCTCATGCAGGTTCAAAAATCCCCGGAAATGGATCACGATTCTTTGATTGTTGAGTAATTGAATTGCTCCTTTTTGTCATCTCTATCTTTTATCAAATGCCAAGTTGGTCTAAAAAAAGCGAAATGAAGACACGTCGATACCTTGATTGTGATCGTAAGGCTGTATCTGGGATATATCTCAAATCCCGGACACATGCTTTTGCTTGGATGGATTCATCTCTATTCAGAATAGACGATTTTGATAGAGACACCAAGGGTGAAAAAGTTTGGGTCCTTACTCAGGCAACCCATCTTCTCGGGTTTATTTCAGTTTGGGAAGCAGAGAATTTTATCTATCACTTGTTTGTTGATCCTAGATTTTTTGGACAAAGCGTCGGGACAACATTGCTTCGTGAATGTCTCAAGCATATCGGGCGACCTGCTTCCCTGAAGTGTTCAGATCCTAATACAATTGCGAGAGATTTTTATTTGTCAAAGGGATGGCGTATCCTTTCAAAGGGGAGTGGCCCGGATGGAAAATATTTGCTGATGCATTATGAAAATGAATAAACAAGAAGAGTTGCTTCGTGTGATCGCAAAAGCCGAACGGCCTTTGCTGGTGCGCGAAATTATGGGTGTCTTGAACCTCCCGCGTGATGAGGGAGATGAGCTCAAGAAACACCTGCGTCGTATGGTACGGGCGGGCCAAATTATCCGTCTTCGAGGAAGACGTTACGGCATGGCCCAGGCAATGGACTTGGTGAGTGGCCGATTAAAAGGACATCCCGATGGGTTTTCTTTTGTGATTCCCGATCCCCCGCCACCGGGTGCACCTGCGGCAGAGAAGCAGAGCGATGTCTATATTGGGTTTAAAAAAAATGGCGATGCGATGCATGGGGATCATGTTGTGGCGCGTGTCGAAAGACACAAAAGCGAGGGAAAACGCGAAGGCCGTGTGATTCGCATACTAGAGCGTGCGCATATGCAAATCGTCGGGCGTTTTGAGACGGGTCGTGACATGGCCTTTCTTGTGCCTGCGGATCGTTGCATCGCCGAAGATTTATGTATCCTTCCTGAGCATATCGGAAAAGCAACAGCAGGCGATGTGGTTGTCGCAAAAATATTGAGTTATCCAAAAAAAGGTCATGCGGCCGAAGCCAAAGTTATACGTATTTTGGGTCGTATCGAAGATTCTGAAATCGATACCGATACCGTCATTGCCTCCTACGATTTGCCGTGTGAATTCCCGAAGCCTGTTTTGACCGAAGCCGCTCAGATGCCCGAAGTGGTGAGCGATGAGATGTGTGTGGGGCGTCGTGATTTGAGAGCTTTCGCGACCGTGACCATTGATGGCGAGACCGCCCGTGATTTTGATGATGCGATTTCGATTGTCCCGGAAGGTTCGAGTTATCGACTTTGGGTGCATATCGCGGATGTGGCGCATTATGTGAAATCGGGCAGTGTCTTGGATAATGAGGCTTATGAACGCGCGACCTCGGTTTATTTCCCGGATGCTGTCTTGCCCATGTTGCCTGAAAAACTATCAAATGGCATTTGCAGTCTTAAACCCCACGAAGACCGATTGACTCTTACGGCGGAGATGCTTTTTTCGAGTGATGGTCAAATGCTGTTTCATGAATTGTACGAAAGTGTGATTTGCAGTGACGCACGCATGACCTATACCGCCGTTCAAAAAATCATCGAAGGCGATCCTGAAACCCGTGCGGCCTACAACACCCTATTGCCAGAATTTGAGGCCATGGATCACTTGGCGAAGATCTTGCGCCACGTGCGTTTTGCACGCGGCAGTCTTGATTTTGATTTGCCATCGCCGCAAATTGTGATTGATGCTTCGGGGGAAACGATTGATATTATTCGAGAAGAACGGCAGACCGCCAATCGTTTGATTGAAGAATTTATGCTCATTGCCAATGAATGTGTTGCAAAAGTCTTGACAACAAAAGGTATCCCTTCACTGTATCGTATCCACGAAGCCCCGCCCAAAGAACGTATCGCAGACCTGAGAGAGACCATGCAGAGCTTTGGTCTAAAAATAAAACTGGAAAAAGAAGTCACCCCCAAATCCTTAGCTGAAGTGCTTGACGCAGTGAAAGAACGGCCTGAAGAAAAATTGATCCATCAAGTCGTTCTACGCGCCATGCAGCAAGCGCGCTATTCCGCTGAAAATCACGGACATTTTGGTTTGGCTTCGGAATATTACACACATTTTACATCGCCCATTAGACGTTATCCCGACCTGATTGTGCATCGTTTACTCAAATCTATTTTTAGATCTGAGATGCCTGAAACCGAAAAAGAAAGCTGGGCAAAAAAATTACCGGAGATTGCAAGACATTGCTCTGAGCGTGAACGTGTGGCCGTGGATGCGGAGCGGGATGTCATTCAAAGAAAACAGGTCAAATTCATGGCCGATAAAATCGGCGAAAAATACGAGGGCATTATCAGTGGCGTGGCCGCGTATGGACTTTTTGTGCAATTAGATACTTATTTTGTGGAAGGTTTGGCACACATCAGCAGTCTGCAGGGGGATTATTATATTCACGATGCGAAACGTCATGCCTTAATCGGACGCAACTTTAAACGCATTTATCGGCTGGGGCAGGCCGTGCAGGTTGAGGTGGATGATGTGGACATGGAGCAGCAAAAGATCAATTTCCGCATCCTCGCCGCACAGCGTCGAAAGAAATTGATCAAAGCGGAATCAAAGCCCAAATCGAAACCCAAAACAAAGACGAAAACAAAAATAAAACGGAAACGAAAACCGAAACCAAAAAATTAGCGTCTTTCTCTAAATAAAAAACGTCATTCCTGCCTTCGCGGGAATGACGACTAGGGGTATCAAGTCCCACCGAGCGCTTCTGCGATGGCCTTTAGTCCTCTGTTGATTTCCACTTTTGAAAGAATCAAAGGGGGCATGATACGGATGACGGTGTCGCTGTGCAGCGTCCAGCCTAGAATTACACCCCGATCAAAAGCGCCTTGTACACAGCGCTCAGCGGTTTCTGCGTCTACGACTTCCAAGCCAATCATCAGTCCTTTGCCACGGACTTCTCGAATACCAATATTTTGAGCGGCCAAGTCTCTGAGCTGTTTTCTGATATATTGCCCGTCTGCCTCTGCTTTTTCCACCAAGTTTTCATTTAGAATCACCTCCAGCCCGGCCAGTCCCGCCGCACAGGAAACGGGGTGGCCACCAAAAGTCGTCACATGAGAAAGTGGGGGATCTGTGGAAAAAGTCGCCATAATTTTTTTTGAAGCGGCAAAGCCCCCTAAGGGCATGCCGCCGCCCATGCCTTTAGCGAGCGTCACAATATCGGGAGCAATCCCAAAATGTTCCATTGCAAATAATTTTCCCGTGCGTGCAAAACCCGTCTGCACTTCATCAAAAATCAAGAGCGCCCCGGTTTCATCACAACGCGCCCGCAGTTTGACCAGAAAATCGACATCCGGCACACGCATCCCGCCTTCGCCCTGTATCGGTTCGGTAATGACGGCCGCGACTTCTTCGTTAATCGCATCCAGCGCATCCACATCATCAAAAGGCAGAAAACGCACACCCGGCAGCAGAGGTTCAAAGGGTTTGCGATAGATCTCCCGACCCGTCACCGCGCAAGACCCTTGTGAGTCACCATGAAAGCTGTTTTCAAAACTAATGAGTTTTTTCCGCCCCGTGTATTTTTTTGCCAGTTTCAAGGCCCCTTCGTTGGCCTCCGTCCCACTGTTTGTAAAATAAACCTGCTCAAAAACATCGGGTAAAAGAGAAATCAACTTTTTGGCGAGATCCACTTGCGGCGCTTGTACATACTCACCGTAAACCATGACATGGGTGTATTTTGCAACTTGATCCTGCACCGCCTTAACCACGGCCGGATGTGAAAAACCGATATTCGCCACACCGATACCGGAAATAAAATCGAGGTAAGATTTTCCGTCGGTGGTGTAGAGGGTTGCGCCCTTGGCGCGTTCGATTTCTAGGCCCACAGGCTGAGGGGAGGTTTGGCAAATGGTTTTTAGGAAGTCATTTTTTTTTGATGGCATTTAGGAATCCATTGAGAAAAGGTTTTTTTCTTTGTAAGTAGTTTATTGGGTTTCGTCGCACTTCAAACTTGAATCTAAGTTGTTTTATCAAAAATCCTCAATCGTCATAAAAGTCAGGTCTTGGAATTGGGTCTCGGCGTACTGCATGGGAACAGGTTTACTAAAACAGACAACGACCTCAATGTTTATATCTTGACTATCAAATTTCAAAGTGGTGGCTACACGGCATGAACGAGATTTCAAATACTCGCAACGGTCAAGGTGTTTTAATAAATCGTCACGTTCTCCATTTGGTTTTGTTTCCCCCCTGAAGTTATTTAACTGTTCTGCTATCTCATTGGGTGTTTTGGCCTGTCTAAGGTTTTTACACTCAATGGCCATGATATTGTTTTCTCCTGGCTTCCAAGCCAGAACATCTACATCTCCCCAATCTCTATCCTGTTTTTCATTCAACAATTCAGTCACTTTGATTTCAAGCCGAGCTTCATAACCGATAGAACGAACAGTATCAAAAACTTGCTGAGCAAATTCATGACCACGGCGATTAGTTTCAGAAGCAATCCAGGTCTTCATCTTTTTCGATTTGCAGGCTAGAGCATTTACCTTAGCTTTGTAATACAAAGCTAAGGTGTACCCAATCCCCTCACCCAATAGTCCGGGAGAAATAATATAGCGAGGGTTCTTTCCTTCCTCTAATCTTACAAGAGGACGAGCCAATAGTGACAAACGACGACCAAACCTCCATGGGTACCAGTCTTTATCCACAAAACCTTTGGGTGCTTTATCCCAACGCTTTCGCGGCCAAAGTTCAAAGTGATCTAAAACAGTTTTACCTGTTTTAAGAGAAGCTAATTGGCTCTTGTCACAATAGGATAAGATTTCATTTCTTCGAGCGATAAAAACACATTTTCCTTTTTCAATCGCAAGGTTTTCAAGTGTATCTCTGACGCCCCTCAGAGCGTCAACAGATAGTCCGAATTCGGCCTCGAATGCGGTAAGGAATGCTTCAGGAAAATTTCCCATGACCGTTTGCACTGGCTTGAAAGTCTCAAAAAGCTTTTCGTAATTTTCCTCAGCGTAGTCCAATTGAGAAGATTGATTTCCTCGACCAAGTGGTTTAAGCACATCATCTATAAAACCAGTATGATGTTTGATCGCACCGTTAGGCATGATTTGAATTTTCGGGTCCATAACCTTTTTACGTATAGCATCTGACAATCCCCCTAAATGGAAGATATAAAGTGTGTCCGCCATCAGCGAGGTAAAATCAAGTTTTCCTACGAGCAGACTCCCTTCAAGAGGAGATTCTGAAATAGCCATTTCGGTGATTAAGCGTGATGCAATCTTGGCGCTAATAAAATCTGTATTTTTTCCCATTGCGACATCTTTGACTAAATTTTTCTTCGCGTGAAGTGCAAGGGTTGCTCGAAACGTATTATCCCATCGCGTTTGTTCGATATCGCTACCCTCAATATTTCGAAGTGCAAACTGGATGAGATCAACTCGATTCAGAGTCTTAAGTCGGGTCCGAATTTTCTTCCAGATTTGATCCACCACCCTATTTAAAAAAGTAACGCTCTCCGCTGCTTCATTGAAACAGTTACCTCTTTTCTTATCCCGAATTAAGCATCCAACTTCGAGTTGAGAGATGGAATCATCTGCTTTTTCAACAATGATGCACTCCGCAGAATCATAACTGAGGATGTAATCTCTAAAACGCTTCGCTTCAAAGGAATGAAGATGCCGAGCATCTTCATTGGACATTATTTTTTTTACAAGACCATCAAGCTTTTCATCTGAAAGAAGCTCGTTATCAATAAGCTTGTGAACACCAATCAATATCGCCTTGATTATCGCCCTCTCAGCATCATTTTTAGGATTCCTAACGCCTCCAAAGAAAGGATCACGAAAACGAATACGGATCGTAGATTTTTTTTGATCCGTAGAAATTAAAAGAAGGGCTGGAAGTAAATGGGCTGGGACGGGATCAATAATCTGGTCTTGGTGCATTTCATCAAAATCAAGAATAATCATGACAGATTGAAGCGCAATATTTTGAGTACAAGATTCAAACACGGAAGCTGCGCGCTCCATCCAGTGATAAATGGCCTCCCATAGTCGAAAAACTGTATCACGGGAAAGTTTTGATTGTTTTTGTTCTACTGAAACCCACCAGATCACTTCCCCTACCCATGCCCCCTTGAGTTCCCCTCTTAGGGGCGAGTCAATGCAGCGATACTGAGGCCTTTCATTTCTTCTGGTAAAATAACCCTCTGATTCCTTTTGAACTTTTACAAATTGTCCGTTTGGAAGAGGAAGCACACGAGGATCATATCCCTGACGCACTTTTTTTCTGGTTTCCAAGAGACAGTTTGAGGGGATAACCAACTTCATTGGTTTTCCACCTAGTTCGGGGTTGGAAGGAAGCAATGTATAGTCGGTGTCTATCCACCAGCTATAAAGATTTAATGGGCCGTTTATATTGGAAATTGAAATACCTTTTTCTCTTAGAAACCTTTTTTGTCTTGCCAGTTTCCAAAAGGAAAAAGGAGATGTTTCAGATATCCATCCCAAGATGTATAGTTCAGGAGCAGATACGGCCTCAATCCACCAATTCTCTGCTTCCTGAGGATGAGAAAAAGTACTTGGACGACCATATCCACACCCAAGGAGGAGAGTCATTCCTTGCTTAAATCCATCTTTTTGACAGAAATGAGATTTGGCCTTTTCCACCTTGGAATTAATTTCCTTACTCAACAATTTTTCATCCTGTGCGGAAGCTGAAAAATGGTGATTGAGGTATCCCTCAATACCATCAACCATGGCAATGATTTGTAGGTAGTAACCTTTATCAACTTCTATCACGAATTCAAAAAATATACTTTTTGAAACTTTCACAGGAAATATAGGTCTTTCCCTGTGTTGTAAAGATCCTAGAATTGGCGTCTCACAGAGAAAATTCCAGTATTCAGCCGTAAAATTCTTGTTAAAGCTATTCTGATATCCTTTATTGGCAACCCATTCCAATACATGCCTTCGAACAGCAATACTTATTGCCGTTGGCAAAAGGACAATCCACGTTACCCGATCATTCACGACAGGACATTTCTCAAGAAGACTGTCTCCGATAGATTGCTTCCTCAATCGAGTTCGAAGGCTTGGCTGAAAAATAAAAGGAGAAAGGTCTGAGGGAGAGATTCCAAGGGCATCTAGTTCCTCAGGTGAAAAGATGAGCGCTTGTCGAAGCTGCTTCAGTTTTTCTAATGGAGGTAGTTTAATCTTCCCCTTTGGTATCCCATCTCCAGAAGAAAAACGTGCAAGTCCGCGCCTTTTTACAATTTCCTCACTGAGTTTCAGTAAGGCACGAATCTCTCGTTTCAATCGGAGAGAATCTTGTCCCTCAGGTAGAGTCTCAACAACATTCAAGATCCTTTGAAGGTAGAAGTCGCTGCTTTCCCAAATCCCCTCAAAGATCCTGATATTTCCTTCACGGGTAGTAACATTAGAAATAAAAACATCTTCAATTGGGTCTTCGAACCTAGCGAAAACAGACATTCCAAGTTCTTTATTGAGCCATCGGTTCATATCACGCGTTCTAGGTTTTTTCTTCCCTGAAGAAAAAGCGATGAGAAGGTGAATCAGAAGTTCAAGTCGTAGCGTATTGGCTTGTAGAGAAGGCTCTGTTAAAAGCCCAGCAAGCATTGCGGCAGACTTTATTGGATGAAAGGGTTCGATTAGGTATTGAAGAGAGGATTGTTCATCAAGAGGAGTTATTGTCAAATCTGGTGTATGAGGCATTGATCAAGCGGCGATCTGGGCCGGTTTTTCAGTCTTTTTTATCTCGATTCCGTCCTTAAATTGAACCCCTTCAATGACTTTGCCCAGAGAGTCAAATCCTCGTAGCTTTCGCCAGTTTTTTTCTGCACATTGACTCAGTTTGAAGATCATGTGTAACATCCCGTCTCTAGAAAGACACCCTTTCGATCGTTTGGTCCGATGTCTTATGGTTCCGAACGAAGATTCGATTGGATGACTCGTTCTTATGCTTTGCCAATGTTGGGCTGGAAAATCATAGGAGGCCAACAATTCCTCTCTGTCTTTTTGCAGACATTGTGTCGCTTTCGGATATTTGTCTTCATCGGTCTTCACAAATAGATCATAAGCTTGGGTATCCGACATCCATATTTCATGCACGGCTTCCCCCAAACGAGACCTCACTTTAGGGATTTTTACGCTCACAGGGCCAATGCCTGTTTGAATTGATCTCTCAGGAGGAGTGCCATTCAAGACAAGACCTGCATGACCACGCTCTGTTTTCCTGCCAGCATACTCAGATAACAGCTTTGAGACTTCTGCATCTATGGTTTGTTTAATCAGTTTCTGGGCTCCCGTTTTGCGCAACGCTCTCAATGGATCTCTAATTTCTTCTGGTGTCATTTGAAGCCTGGATTCTGACCCTTGTTACGCAGCCGTAACATGAACGCCAGCAGGTTCTTTAGACCGGCTTGAATGTTTTTTGATAGTGATTTGCACATCTACATTCAAGGCGTTTAAGCACCGATAAAGCCGGTCAAAGGTAAAACCCGACAGACGACCACGTTTGAGATTTGAAATTTCCGGCTGCGTGACACTAAGGAGTTCCGCCGCTGCTTTTTGTGTTAATTTCTTTTTTTGAATGTATTCATTGATCTTATAAGCGATTTTGGCTTTTGCGAGGCGTTCATCCGCATTGGGCAAGCCCTCAAAAGGGTGGGCCGTTTGAATAACTTTTGTGCCATCCGGCAAAGGACTAAGCTTTTTTGTGGTATTTGTCATAATGTTCCCCCGCACTCTTTAACCTTTTTTCGATCAGCTTGATTTCCTGTTTTGGGGTGGCGATTCCTCGTTTACTCTTCTTCTGGAAAGCATGGAGGACATAAACCACATCTTTGAACTCAATTGTGTAAATAGCCCGGTAAGTGTCTCCGTCAAAGTCGTCCAAAATCTCAAGGGTTCCGGCTCCCTTGAAACCTTTCAAGGGTTTGACGTATTCAGCTTTCTTTCCGTGCTGTGCGATATGGAGAGCGTAACCCATAACATCCTGGACATCATCTGGGAAACCTGTCCAGTCATCATGTGATGAACCAATCCACACGACGGGCTTTTCTTTTTTTAAACCATTCATATTAATTTATATGATATATCATATAAACTTGCAAGGGAAATTTGTATTTTTGTTAATCGTAAGGGTCAAATTCGGTGAATTTACTCGTAATTTTTTTTGGGCCTGCATTCAGGACTGAATGCAAACCTTCGTTCATGCTATCGGGCGATATAATTACGCAAGATTTGGTTTTTTTGATTTCTGCAGTAATCGTCGGATCAAGGTTGACCCAGTAGATCTCAAAGCGTTTTGGAAAACCTGTTTTTAACATGTCCATTCATCTATAACATCGTCATCTTCAATCCCATCCATAAAAACCGATTCTTCTTTGCCTGGGGGATCGGCATTAATGGCAAGCAGCCAATCTTTCCGAGCATGTTCTTTTGCTTTTAGAATGATTTGGCCTTCTTCTACAATTAAGTCGGCTTCTTTATTGATTCCTGCGTCTCGCAAGGCTTTTGCTGGAATGATGATGCCTCTTGAGTTCCCTATGGCTCTCACTGTCACGTTCATGGCTGAACCCTCCAATCCATAAAAGTTATAATATGTTTTAACTTATTGTCAGGCAAGTTCAAACAAAATAAGGAAGGAATCAGCATCTCACTCACTTTGATGCATCCGTTAGCGAGAATCGGGTCAGGCCTGCATAGTTGCATTAATGGACATGCTTTAAAAAATCAAGGCTTCAGGAAGAACCATTTCCCGCCTCCATTGCCTGCGCTCTTATTAGACAAACTCCTGGGGTCTTTTTTGGATGAAAGAGGGAAGGGGGCTAAGGTGATGAAGCGCGTTGGATGTCGCCGTCCACCATGGTAATCAGTCGATCTGCTTGAAGTGAGAGTTTTTCATTGTGCGTGACCAGGACAAAGGTCATGCCGCGTTCCTGATTGAGCATTCTCAAAAGCTTAAAAACCTCGTCGCTGGTGTGGGTATCCAGGTTTCCTGTGGGCTCATCCGCCAGAATCAGTTTGGGGTTCAGCACCAAAGCCCTGGCAATGGCAACCCGCTGTTGCTCTCCACCGGAAAGTTCTCCGGGTTTGTGATGTACACGATGAGACAAACCCACGCCTTCTAATAATTCCAGGGCGGTGGCCTTTAATTTTTTTTGAGGCCTGCGGGAAATCAAGCCGGGCATCATGACGTTTTCAAGTGCAGTAAATTCATGCAGGAGGTGATGAAATTGAAAAATAAAACCAATTTTTTGATTGCGAAACTGGGCCAATTCCATATCCGTCTGGGCAAAAAGGTCCATGTCTTCAAATAAAATCTTGCCTGAAGTGGGTCGATCCAGCGCCCCAAGCAGGGTCAAAAGTGTGCTTTTTCCCACACCGGAAGGCCCCACAATGGACAACATTTCACCGGCTTTAATCTCAAAGCTCACGCCTTTTAAAATATGCAGGGATTTTCCGGAGATATGAAAGGATCGGTGAAGATCAATGACCTGAATCATGAGAGATCCAAGACCGCATGAGGCGCTCTACTATTCATAACGAAGTCCCTCTACAGGCTCCATTTTGGCGGCCTGACGTGAGGGATAAAGTGTTGCCAGTAAAGTAATCAAAAATGCTGAACCGGTTACAAGGGCAACGTCATAAAAATGTAGACGCATGGGTAAAGAGCTGATGTAATACACATCCCCTGGCAATTTATAAAAAGTCTCCAGTGCAAAACTAATCGCAAGCCCCAGAGGAAGCCCCAGGGCCACACCAATGCCTCCGATAATCAAACCTTCAAACATGAAGATACGCGTAATGGATTTTTTGGTCGCTCCCATGGCTTTTAAAATGGCAATTTCCCGTGCCTTTTCTGCAACGGTCATTGTCAAAGTCCCCACGATATTAAAGGAGGCCACCAGGATAATGAGAATCAAAATGACAAACATCATGTCTTTTTCTAGTTCGAGTGCTGAAAAGAGGTTGCGATTAAGCGCCTTCCAATCGCGTGCCTGATAGGGGAAATCAAGCACGGTTTCAATTTCTTGCGAGACTTCGTCTGCCAAAAAGATATCATCCACTTTTACTTCGATCCCTGTCGCCACGTCCCCAAGATTAAAAAATTCCTGGGCCTCAGCAATCGAAATATAGGCCAGAGAAGAATCATATTCGTACATGCCCGAGTCAAAAAGCCCAACAACCGAAAATTTCCGGATTTTAGGGGTAAAGCCACCCGGCCCCCCCAAAGCCTGACCGATAGAGGCCCCTTGTTTGAGCATCGGAGAGACGACATGAATGACATCGCCCCAAAACACACCCAAACGATTGGCCAGTTCCATGCCCATCACAATGCCCGGCAAGGTTTTTTTGGATTTGTTTTCTTCCATGTTCTGTTTTGGGTCGTTTTGCAGGGGAAGGTTAGGGGGGGGCGTGCTTAAAAATTTGAGTGTGCCTTCAACCATATTTTCCCCAAGCTTTGTAACCGTGCCTTCCTTTTCAGGATCGATGCCACGCAGCACCACACCAAAAGCGCTTGAAGGGGAAGACAGCAGCACCTGCTTAAAGATAAAAGGGGTTGCAGCCACGACATGAGGCACTTTGAGGATGTCTTCAACAAGGGCTTGATAGTTTTCAAGGGTCTGGCTTGTGCGATCACTGACCACGATGTGGGAGGTCGTGCCCAGGATTTTATCACGCAGATCTTCGGTAAAACCCGTCATGATCGCAAGCGTTGCGATTAAAGCGGCCACGCCGATACAAACACCTCCAATGGAAACGAGGGTGTTGAGTGAAATCACCTTTTTTTGGCGTTTTGCTCTCAGGTATCTGAGGGCGATAAACAATTCGTAAGGCAGGGACATTTAGTGAGAACTCTTCTTAAGTTGAGGCAAGCAGGTTTTAGCCTTCTTCAGTGTGAGGCACAGACGCAGTCGGCACAGGTTTCATCTGCGGAAAAAGCACGACGTCTCGAATGGAGTTTTGATTGCTCAACAACATGACCAATCGATCAATGCCAATGCCTTCACCTGCCGTTGGCGGCATCCCGTATTCCAGGGCCAACAAATAATCCTCGTCCATTTCGTGGGCTTCCAGGTCACCACTCGCCCGTTGCGCGACCTGGGCTTCAAAACGACCGCGCTGATCTTCGGGATCATTGAGTTCTGAAAATGCATTGGCGATCTCACGACCCACGATATAAAGCTCAAAACGTTCGGTCAAATGCGGTGCATCCGGTTTGCGTTTGGCCAATGGCGAAAGCTCTGTTGGAAAATCAGTAATAAAAACAGGGCCTGCGAGTGTGGGTTCAACCCCGGTTTCAAAAAGATGTTCCAACATCTTAGCCAATGAGGTTTTTTCATCCAGGGCAAGACCTAAACGTTTCATATGTGCGGCTGTTTTTTCGACATCAGACAGATCACCCAGCGGAATTTCGTAGTGTTGAGAAACAGCCTCCGCATAAGCAAGACGTTGCCAGGGGCCTGTAAAATCAATTTTCTGATTTTGATATTCAAACTGAAGTGTTCCAAGGGTCTCTTCCGCAATCTTTGTGAAAAGCGCCTCGGTCAAATCCATCATATCGTTATAGTCGGCATAGGCCATGTAGAATTCGAGCATGGTAAATTCAGGATTGTGAATGGTCGAAATGCCCTCATTCCTGAAATTGCGGTTGATTTCAAAAACACGTTCAAACCCGCCAACAATAAGGCGTTTGAGGTAGAGTTCGGGGGCGATACGAAGATAGAGATCTATCCCTAAGGTATTGTGATGGGTAATAAAGGGCCGTGCTGCTGCGCCTCCCGGAATGGGGTGCATCATGGGCGTTTCAACCTCTAAAAAATGACGTTCGGTCAGAAACCGCCGGATTACATCAATGATTTTACTCCGTAGTTCAAAAACCTTTTTCACTTCAGGGTTTGCAATCAGATCCAGATAACGCATGCGATAACGCAGCGCGACATCGGTCAAACCATGCCATTTTTCCGGTAGAGGATGCAGGGATTTAGAGAGGAAGGTCAGCTCCTTTGCTTCGAGGGTGAGTTCGTCTGTTTTGGTCCGAAAAAGCCGGCCCTCAATCCCTAAGGTATCTCCAATATCTAATTTTTCAAAAATCGTTACTCCTGTCTCATCCAGTAGGTTTTTTTTGAAATAGACCTGTAATTGACCTGAGGCATCTCGAATATGAGCAAAGGCCGCTTTTCCAAAACGGCGTAGCGCAATCACACGTCCCGCAATGCGATAGGAGAGGACTTTTACTTCGAGTGCCTCCTTAGGCGTCTCCCCATATTGTGTTGTAATCTCAAGCAGTGGGGTTTTTCCCTCAAAACGACTGCCGTAGGGTTCAATGCCCGCTTCCCGAAGGGCACGCACCTTGTTGATGCGCTGTGTGACCTGACTGTTTTCTTCGCTCAAAATATTCCTTTCGTCATAAAAATACAGACCCAATCCGAAATTCCGCATTATAGGAGAATCACGGAATCCGGTCAAGGAAGCAGATCCGACGGTGATGTCCCAGATTGAGGTACGACTTCTTTCAAGCATTTCTTGACTATTCTGTGTAATTAGAGCACTATGCGCTGTCCGAATTTATAAAAATCCCCTTTTTTAGGCTGAGAAAGACACAATATGGCGGAAGATACGGTAAGTGAATATATTGTAGGCGGAGACATTGTTTCATGGTGTACCAAGTGTAAATTGATGCTGGATCACACCATCGTCGCCTTGGTCGATGATTTTCCGAAAAAAGCGAAGTGTAAGACCTGCAACGGAAATCACAATTACCGTGATGCGGAGCCAAAGGCGAAGACCCCGGGTGGCACACGAAGAACCAAAAAAACGGATTTTGAAAACCAGATGGCCAAGCTGGAAGACGATCATGATTTTTCCAAAGCAAAAAAGTACAGCATGAAAGGTAACTTCAAAAAAGAACAAATTATTGAACATCCTGCCTTTGGTATTGGATTTATTGTCAATATTCCTCAAAGCAAAAAGGTCGAAATTCTTTTTAAAGATGGACCAAAATTGCTTGTGCAAAATCGCTAAGCGCCCTTTTTTGCCATGGCCGATCATTCGGCCTCTGCCACGTTTTTAAAACCCTTCTTCTCGAAAATTTCCCAAGAGATAGAGGCTGTTCTCTTTTTTCCTGATTTGTTCATTCCTCTGTTTTTTCCTCAATGGTACAACGCAAGCCCCCACGATACAGTTTGATTTTGATGCGATCGCCGATGTCCACCTTTGATGCATCCCGTATGACAGAAAACGTCGGTTCTTTTTGCGCGATACTGTAGCCGCGGGCAAGAATGTTGAGTGGGCTCACAAGATCCAGTTGTTCCAGTACCGCCAGAAAATGTTGTTTTTTGTTTTGAATCAATTGTCGACCCACTTGGGTCAGTCGGTTTTGTGATTGTTTTTGTTGTTCTTGTAAGATGGCAATGCGTTTGACCGGGTTGAGGTGTTGAAGCCCTTGCTGTGCCTGTTGCATCTTGCTCTGCTTTTTCCCCAGGTGCGCTTGCATGCATTGATCCAGTCGGATCCGTAAGTGTAGGCATGTATCCCGAAAAAATGCTATTTGTTGGCTCGGAGCCCTAAGTCTTTGAATTGCAGTCTCCAATCTGGATAGATTTTTGTCTTTAAATCGGATCATTTCTGAGATGAGTCGTTCCTGCAGGTCATGATAGATCTTCTCAATCTCCGTGCCGCTTTGAACGATGAAGTGGGCTGCTGCGGAAGGGGTCGGGACACGCAGATCGGCGACATGATCTGAAATACTGGTATCACTTTCATGCCCGACGGCTGAGATCACCGGAATTTTTGAACGTGCGATGGCGTATGCGACGACTTCTTCATTAAAAGCCCATAGGTCTTCGAGGGAGCCGCCTCCGCGTGTAATCACCAGGAGATCGACTTTCAGCGCCTCATCGTTTGCATAAAGGTTGAAGGTGTCGAGTGCGGCCGCGATTTCTGTGCCTGCATGCTCGCCTTGCACGGTGACGGGATGCAGGAGCAGCTGGCATCTGAAATCGCCCTGTCGAATGATTTTGATCATGTCCTGAATGGCCGCGCCACTTGCTGAAGTGATGATACCCACCCTTGAAGGTCGTAGAGGCATTGTTTGTTTTCGGTCTTGATCAAAAAGTCCTTCGAGACGCAATTTTTCTTTTGAAGCTTCAAATGCCGCTTGAAGCGCACCTGCACCCTTAGGTTCAATGTACTCACAAATAAGCTGATATTCTCCCCTTGGCACGTATACGCTCAGATGTCCTCGAATGAGCACATGGGTTCCGGCTTTGGGCAAAAAACGGAGAAAACGCAGATGTGATTTGAATATGACGGTCTTTAAGGTCGCATTTGTATCTTTCAGCGTGAAATAAAGATGTCCTGAACGGGGTGTTCTGAGATCCGAAATCTCGCCTTCAATCCAAAGATCCGAAAATTGTGTTTCGAGACGCTGCCGGATCTGGGCGGTTAACTCATGGACTTTTAAAATTTTCCGGGTGGATCGACTGGTTTCTGTGAAATTTCCCATCTATAAAGTGCTTTCGTCTTTGTTTTTTGCGGAGGGAGTGTTTTTTGAGGAGAGACGAATCCTTCGCCATTGTTTGAGCCGCAGTGCAATTTCTTGTTCATAGCCCTGCTGTGTGGGACGATAAAATACACGGTGCTCAGGCAAATAATCCTGTGCGACAAAATGTCCCGGATGATCATGTGGATAGAGATACCCCTTTCCTCTGTTCAGTTGTTCTGCCCCTTTGTAATGGGCATCTTTGAGGTGTTGTGGCACTTCCATGACGCGGCCACTCTCAATTTCATTGAGCACGGCATCAATGGCCAAATACGCCGCATTGCTTTTGGGGGCCGATGCGAGATAGCTGACAGCCTCCGCAAGCGGGATGCGACCCTCAGGCATGCCAATGGCTTCAATGGCCTGATGGGCTGAAATGGCAATCCCGAGGGCCCTTGGATCGGCGTTACCGATGTCTTCTGCGGCTGAAATAATCAAACGTCGGGCGATAAAAAGTGGGTCTTCTCCCGCATAAATCATTTTACCCAGCCAATAAATCGCAGCATCGGGGTCAGAACCACGGATGCTTTTAATGAAAGCCGAAATCGTATCGTAGTGATCGTCTTTATTTTCATAGCGCAGCACCTTTTTTTGAATCGAGGCTTCAGCAACCGCGCGGTCAAAATGGATGACCCCTTCGGCGTCGGCTGAAGTTGTACTTGCACCAATTTCAAGGGTGTTTAAAAGTTTGCGGGCGTCTCCTTCTGTTGTTTCAATGAGGTGTTTTTTTGCGGCTTCTGTGACGATGAGTTTCAATTTTCCTAAACCACGTTCAGGGTCGTGAATGGCCCGATCCAGCAAAAATGAGAGATCTTCCGGTTTCAAAGACTGGAGTTCGACAATTTGAGACCGTGAAGAAAGTGCAGGAATGATGCTGAAAAAGGGATTTTGTGTGGAGGCACCCACAAGGGTGATGGTGCCACGCTCCACATCGGGCAATAAGGCCGACTGTTGAACCTTATTAAAACGATGAATTTCATCAATGAGGACAAGGGTTTTTTGTCCGGAACGTGTTTTTGTTTTTTTTGCATTTGAGATGATTTGCCGGATTTCTGCAATGCCTGCGGTGACCGCATTCAGGTCGGTGAAAACGGATTGGCTATAACTTGCGATGAGGTGGGCGAGTGCTGTTTTTCCACAGCCCGGTGGGCCGTAAAGAATAAGTGACGAAACCCGGTCGGCTTCAATGGCCCGCCGCAGAAATCGGCCTGGCCCGAGTAGATGTTTTTGCCCACTGTATTCCGAAAAGTCTCTGGGGCGCATCCGCCAGGCTAAAGGGGCTGAAGGATCTTGAGAAATATTTTGATCTTTAAAAAGATCCATGGTGTGCCAAAATCCTATTGTTTAATTGCAGAGAGGGGCTGCTGAGGGAGAAGCTTGCATGTGGTGGTTTAAGGACATTGCTGTTTTGGGGAAAAAATCCCCACTTTGCCGTGAGAAGGAGATCAAATCAAACCTGGGTCACCAGGTGGGCACCGAGATGGCGGCATTAGGCTTTTCCAGTCGCGCTGGAACATGCTCACAACCTCCTTGGACTCAGCTCCCTTGCACAAAAGTTAGGTTCGAGGATTACCCGCCCACGCACAAAGCAGGGATATATTTAAGTGGAATTAAGACTAACAAAGATGGTCCTGAATATCAAGAAGTGCCGACCCGCTTATGCAATATTTTTTAAGGGCTGAAAAGAGATGAGGGTCGGGTTTATTTTGAAGGGGATGTTTTGAGGATTTCTTCGATATTTTTGATCATTTCCTGGGTTTTTCCATTTAGCGTGGTTTGTGTGACTTGCGCGGTTTGATTGGCTTGCACCAGCTCGTGCGCAATGTTGATTGCCGCCAGTACCGCAAGTTTTGAAAAAGGGCTACCGGGGGAATGTTTTGAGATCTCACGCATCTTTTTATCCACAAGGGCGACCAGCTCATCGGCATAACTTTGATCGGACTGACCTCGAAGGGTGTATTGACGTCCGAAGATCTCAATATGGAGTTTCTTGTCCACCCTCCGGCTCCATTCTCTGCTCGGCCATGACGTTTTCTGTCTCATTGTCGACATGGCTTAAGTTTCCCAAAATTCGTTCAACCCGCTGCCGAACCTCTTCTCGTTCTGCTTGAAGGGCCTGAAAGGCTTCGGACTGCTCGGAAAGCCGTTCTTCTAAGACACGGTTTTCCTCTTTTGTGGTCTGAAGCAGTCTGATCATTTCTTGAACACGACTCTCTAATACCCCTAAATATTCCAGTTCCATATATGCCTCGCTTGGTTTAAATTCGCGATAAATCTAAACCTTCACATCAGCTTTGTCAACAGAGCGACTGAAGGCATAAAAAAACTGACCTTATCCGATAAAAGTGAACAGGGTGGTATAACCGTGAGGGATGATTTTGATTCTTTTTTGGAGAGAAGGCTTTCAATTGTGCTCATGTTTTGTTTCAAGTATCATTCATTTTATTGTTTTGGAAGTAAGAGAGACATGGAGGGGATGTTCTGTTGCAGATCGCTAAAATACAAAAAGTCCTTGTGGTCGGCGCGGGTGCTGTTGGTGGGTACTTTGGTGCGCTGCTCATAAAGTCGGGTGTCGATCTGACCTTTTTAGTGAGAGCCGGTCGATTCCAGGACATTTCGGAAAACGGTCTAAAAATTATGAGCGTTGAGGGAGATTTTGTCGTTCAGCCGTCTTTGCTCAAGTCTCTTGATAAAATTGAGGCCGTTGATCTTATTATTCTTGCGGTCAAATGCCAAGACCTTATGCCGATTTACCCTCAACTTACACCCCTTATTGAAAAAGGCGCTGTGATCTTAACGCTGCAAAATGGGGTAGGGGCCGAAGGTGACATTCTTGAGTATTACAAAAAACCTTGTGTGCTTGCGGGGGTGGCCTACATCACGGCACGGCTGAATGAATCGGGTATAATCGAACACGCTCGCAGAGGCATGATTACCCTGGGGGAGTTGTCGGGAGAAAAAAGTCCGCGCGCCGAAGCCGTTCATCAACTTTTATCTGAGGCGGGGATTCACTGTCGTCTTTCGAGCAATATCCGCCGCGCCAAATGGGAAAAACTGTGCTGGAATGCCACTTTTAATCCACTTTCAGTGATTTTGGATTATCCCATTTCTTTGGTATTAGCGCATTCAGAACTCAAAGAAATGGTTCGCAAAGGGATTGCCGAAATCATTGCGGTTGCGGCTTCAGAAGGCATTCTTATAAAACCCAAGATTATAGAACAAAGCATTGAGGCGTCTTTTGATTTGAAAAACTATTACACCTCAATGCACGAAGACTATCGTCAGGGCAAAGAGACCGAAATCGAATATTTAAATGGCGATTTACTGAGACGTGGAAAAAAGAACGGTGTGCCGACCCCCGTCATCGAGATGTTGTATGCCCTGGTCAAGGGTTTGGAGTTAAAAAATCAGCTTAAAGGGTCTGAAGAATGAAGCAGAAAAGCCCACTCAAAGGCATATTTTTTGATGCAGGGGATACCCTGTTTGAAGCAAAAGAACCCATTGGGTTTTATTACAGTCAAATTGCAGAACGCTATGGGGTACAGATTAAAGTTGAAACGCTTGATCAACGCTTTAAAAACGCGTTTAAAAAAGCGCCCCCCTTGGCTTTTCCTGCTGCGGACAAAGAGACCCTGCCCCGATTGGAATACGAATGGTGGCACACGCTTGTGCGTGAGGTGTTTCTGGAGATTGATTTCCCGCGCTTCGATGCTTTTTTTGAAACATTATACGGTTTTTTTGCAAGTGAAGCGCCCTGGCGATGTTTCCCTGAGACCCCGTCTGTTTTGGCATCATTAAAAAAGTCAGGATTCACCTTGGGTATTATTTCAAATTTTGACTCTCGCCTTATCCCCATTTGTCGTCATTTGGGAATTTATGACTTTTTTGATTCTATTGTTTTTTCAAGCCAAAGCCCCGTCGCCAAACCCCAGGCCGAAATATTTGAAACAAGCCTGAAAATCTTAAGGTTGCTGCCTTCCGAGGCTCTGTATGTCGGCGATCAATATCAAAATGATGTTGTGGGGCCAGAGTCGGTGGGCATGAGGGCCCTTTTGATTGAGCGGGGGGCGCGCACTTTAAAAAATGAAAAAGCAGAGTGCATTCAAGATTTACGAGCGATTGAAACCCTTATCGACAGATCGCCGTGAAATGAACGAAAAAGCCCCGGCCTGCTTTGATGCAAGGCGGGGCTTTAAAAAACAAATCTGTTTGGGAGAACTATTCTTTTACAGTCATGGAGATGGCGTGGCCCCCGTCTGTCGCTTCGACTTCTACCTTCGCACCCGCCTTAATTTTTCCTTGAAGGTTTGTGGATTTATCGACATGAAACTTGTGTGATTTTCCGTGATCATCTTTGACGGTCACAAATGCGCCTTCAGCTTTGACGACTTCACCCGCAACTTTATGACCATGATCGCCGGAGTGTTTGCCTCCCGCAAAACTAGAAACAGTAAAACTGGTTAAGATGGAAAGTGTAACAACAAATAAAACAAACGTTCTCATTGAAAGGGCTCCTCTTACATGGGCGTTAGGGTGGCGTCTCCCTCATCCAGTTGGATTTTGAGAAACTTACTGCGACTATATCGGATTTAATTTATTAAAACAAACTTTGAGTATATAAAAATAAATGACTCAAAAAGGATACCTCGGATATTGTCTTTAATTCAGTCGGACTTTCTTTACAATCTAATCCTGGAAATGTCATAATTTTTCCCCTTGGTCTTAAAAAAAGTGAGGTCTTTGTATGTCTGAAGTGCGTGTTCGTTTTGCCCCCAGTCCCACGGGGTTTTTACATATCGGCGGGGCCAGAACGGCCCTGTTTAATTGGTTATATGCACGTCATCACGGCGGAAAGTTTTTTCTTCGCATTGAAGACACCGACCAGGCGCGCTCCACCGATGAAGCGGTTGAGGCCATACTCGATGGCATGCGTTGGTTGGGGCTGGATTGGGATCAATGGGAGGGCGGCACAGGGGATGTCTTGCGTCAGGGTGAGCGGTTTGACCTTTATAAAACAAAGGTTGCGGAGTTGCTTGAAAAAGATTTGGCCTATCCTTGTTATTGCACCGCAGCCGAATTGAAAGAACGGCGTCAGTTGGCGATGAAAGAAAAACGCGTGCCACGTTACGATGGACGTTGCCGTAAGCTCAGCGGCCCTGCGCCGAATTTGCCCTTTGCGATTCGATTTAAAGCCCAGGCTGAAGGCAAAATCGTTGTGAACGATCTCGTCAAAGGCGAGGTTGTTTTTGAGCGCAGCACGATGGACGATTTGATTATTGCCCGCTCTGATGGCACACCCACTTATAATTTAGTTGTTGTTGTGGACGATGTGGCGATGAGCATAACGCATGTGATTCGAGGCGATGACCATCTCAACAATACGCCACGTCAGATCCAACTCTATGAAGCCTTTGGCTATCCTGTGCCAGAATTTGCCCACGTACCGATGATTTTGGGTGCAGACAAGGCCCGGCTTTCAAAACGCCACGGCGCGACGGCAGTCCAGCAATATCGTGAAGAAGGTTATTTGCCGGAGGCGATGATCAATTACCTCGTGCGCCTGGGCTGGTCGCATCAGGATCAGGAAATTTTCTCTTTGCACGAATTGATTGAAAAGTTTGCGGTTGAAGATGTCGGCAGCTCTGCGGCTATTTTTAATCCCGAAAAGCTTAATTGGATCAATGCCCACTACATCAAAACCGGAACGCCCGAATTTTTGACGCCGCCTTTATTACCACATCTCGCAAAACTGGGGATTCAAAAAGAAGACATCGATTTTGAAAAACTAAATCAAGTGATTCCGGCCCTGCGCGAGCGTTCCCGCAGCATCGTGGAGATGGCAGAGTCTACAGTCTGTTATTTTCAGGACGAAATCCCCTACGACGAAAAAACAAAAAAATTCCTGAAAGAAGAGAACTTGCCGATTTTAGAAGCCGTGCGTAATGCCTTGGCCGAGACCGCTTTTGAACACGATTCATTAAAAGAGGCCTTTCAAGCCATTTGCGAAAAAATGGACCAAAAACTTGCCAAAATCGCCCAGCCCATTCGCGCAGCGGTGACAGGTAAAACCGTGAGTCCCGGTATCTTTGATGTGCTGGAAATTTTAGGGAAAGAAAAATCACTCAAGCGTATTGATCAGCAGATTGTATTGCTGAAGGGATAAGATTCTTGACAGAAACCCCACTTTTGATTAAAGTCCCTTTGTCTTAAATACATTCCTTTTTACTGGGGGATCGTCCAATTGGCAGGACCGCAGACTCTGACTCTGCTAATCAAGGTTCGAACCCTTGTCCCCCAACCAGCTTTTTTCTCACAATGTTTTTTCCCCGCGGCCCGTGTGTTCAAGGGTTCGTGGTTTCTTCGTCTATGGGGCGCGGTTTCGGATAAACCTTCCTGATTAATGGCCTCTTGAGAAATGCAAGGTGTGAGCAACAAGCATAAATACAGTGACGATCCCGTTCTGAATTAAGAACCTTCTGGGTGAGCTGGGCCTTCTTGCTCCAGATCGCGTAATGGTGGTAACGCGAAGGTTTCGCGCACCTGGTCAAGCAGGCGTGTCGATTTAGGGATGTATTTCTCTTTGACTTTTTGTATTGTGTATGCCATACAAAAACCCTTCCAAAAAAATTAAGAACGACAGAATTTAAAGCAGATGTTCTAAGTTCTGTATGTGGTAAAGAGTTATACGGAAAAAATTCCGTATAATACCAAGTTATGTGTCTTAAGTAGTCGTCATTTTTAGTACTATTTTAACCGCACCAAAAAGTACAATTTAGGATATATATGAGCGAATTTAATTTAAATTATCCAACACCAGACAATCAGCAAGAAGAAAATAAAATTGAATCAGGACAAATTATGTTTCTAGTTGGTGCAAATGGAACTGGGAAATCTACATTAATGCATAAATTCGCGACTCAAAATACCAACAAGGTAAGGCGAATTACTGCACACAGACAAGTTTGGTTTAATACGAACTCAATTGACATAACACCTGCCGCAAGAGAACAAAGCGAAATAAATATGTCGAATCTCGACCAACGAGCCGAGTCTCGTTGGAAAGACGATCATGCGGCGCAAAGATCTCAGGTAACAATTTTTGATTTAATAGATTCTGAGAATGTGGAGGCAAGAAAAATAGCCGGGGCAGCTCGTTCAGGTGACATGGAAGCAGTAAAAGACCTTGCTGCTATTCAGTCTCCGATAGCCAAAATGAACGATATTTTAAAAATATCCAATTTAGAATTTCAAATAAAAGTAGATAAGGGAAGTAAGCTAATAGCCGAGGGAAAGGACTGTCCTGATTACAGTATTGCTGAATTATCGGATGGCGAAAGAAATGCACTTTTAATTATTGCAAATGTGCTTACTGCTCCAGAAGATACTTTAATTTTACTTGATGAGCCAGAGCGTCATTTGCACAGATCTATTGTATCTCCGCTACTAAGCACTCTTTTAACGTATAGAGATGATTGCGCCTTTGTTATCTCTACCCACGATGTATCACTGCCACTGGATCAAAAAAAGTCTTCATCACTTTTACTTAGGTCTTATGTACACAACCCTCAGCAATGGGTTGCTGATTATATAGATGCCGTTGAAGAAATGGATGAATTAACTGCATCAGCAATCCTTGGGTCACGCAGGAACATACTGTTTGTTGAGGGAACACCATCAAGTTTGGATGCTCAGCTATATCACATACTTTTTCCTACTGTTTCAGTAAGGCCTGTTGGCAGTTGTGTTGATGTCGAGCGAATTGTTAGAGGTCTTAGATCGGCTGAAAAAACTCATTGGGTATCATCGCTTGGGATCATTGATAAAGACAACAGATCAGACGAAGAATGTGAAAAACTAATGTCAGAAGGGATAGCCGCATTAGAGCAATACTCGGTCGAATCCATTTATTACCATCCCATTGTGATAGATAGTGTATTAAGTCGTGTTTCGAAAATCAGCGAAATAGATGTAGAGGCAGCTTTAGAAAGTTTGACATCGGGAATAGTCGATGCAATAGAGCCGCATAAAGACCGCTTGGCTGCTCGTCTTGTGGAAAGACGAGTAAAAGATAAGGTCTTATATGAAACACCATCATGGAAGGAAATACTGGAAGCTGATGTAGATGTAACAATTTCATCAAGTGAAATACTAAGTGAGGAAAAGCAGCTGATTAGTAAGCTTTTGGAAGAAAAGAATATTGCAGGTCTAGTCGCGAGATATCCTATTCGTGAAACCCCTGCGATGGAATGTGTTGCTAAAGAATTAGGGTTTTTATCTCAAGAGAAATATGAGCAAGCAGTTAGGAAAATGTTGTGTGATTCAGAGGAAGATCGACAGAAAGTTATTAATATAATTAAACCAGTCACAGATTTAATGTGAGGACGAGTGTCATACTAATTCAACACATAACAAACGCATGCACTCGGACAAAATAAAGCTGCCCCGCTTCGCTCTGCAACTTTATTTTGCCGGTGATGCGAGGCGTTATGTGTGAAATGCAGTTCATTTTATTTTGCTAAGTTAATGAGGGTATTGGTATTGAAAAAAGAACGCGAAAAAATAACTACCGATAACTCCTTAGCTTATAAGTGGAGTGATTATCCTTCGAAAGCAGCAATTGTATTTGTACATGGCTTAAGTGGAAACTCCGAGAAAACATGGGGCATGTTTCCAAAATTAATAATGGGAAGTTCACTTGGGCAAAACTTTGATGTTATTAGCTATGGCTATTCTAGCAACCTCATAATACCAGGCAGCCCCGATCTTCATTCGTTAATTGGCGAATTCACAACATATTGCCAAAGTGAACTACATCAATATGAAATAGTGATCTTAATATCACATAGTTTAGGCTCAGTTGTCGTTAATGGCATGTTGTTAGAAACCGAGTCTAGGGGTGCAAAAATTTCAAGATACCTCTCCCACATAATGATAACCCCTGCTTTTTTTGGTGGCTCATGGTGGAGCAAGATAAGTGGTAGTAAAACAGCAAGGCAATTGACAAAGAATTCACCTGCGCTGAAATCGATACATAAGAAATGGAAAAATTCTAATATAAAAAACCATATAAAGTCTTACCTTATATATGGAACGAAAGATGGTGTCGTTCCGATCCCAAAAGACGATCTGTCATCATTTTCATTTATGGAGCACAGAATACAAAGCGATCATATTCGATCACCAAAGGTCAGTGATATTGATAGCTCATTATATCGAGGAATTATATATATAATTGAATTGTCGCTAAGATATAACTCAAGAGATAGTCGAAAGTATTATATTAATATGATATTAAGAACCGATAAATCAGACTGGAGTTATGATTCAGGAAAAGAAGAATGGGTTCTCTTAAATGATTTCAGGTTTAGTATTGTTGAAGTAGAAAGAAACCAATCATCATGCAATTTTAATTCGTCTTTTCCGAATAAAACAGCATTTCGATGTAAGTACTCTTTTCGATTTCATGAAATCAGTTTGTATGATTTTTATCTCTGGGATATAGATGGTGGACGTTACTTAATTCCTGCGCCATTAATAAAGAATTCTCAGCGTATCGTCGAAAAATATAATTATAAGTTAGCACAGCTACTTGAAGCAGGTGGAATGTACAAAGACTTGAGTACCGGTTTGGAAATGGCAAAAATCACTATTGATGAAGAAAAAGACGTTATAAATTAGTGTGTAAATCACATAACAATCGCATAAAACAAATGGGGTCAATAAAACAAATGGGGTCAAGTCTTTAAACTTGCTGTTTTACTCTTCTCATTAAGCAGTCGACTTATTGTTGAATAATGTAAGGTTGAGATGATCGGCCACCTCCTTCTGTTCGTAGGCATGTTTCTTTATGGCCGCTTCTACTATTGAAGAGCGTAGTGGGAGTTAGGTCTTGTGTTTTGTCTTGTTTCTGTTGTACTGAGTTCATGTATCGCCCTAGCAGAAACTTAAAAACCCGATTTATCTTGGATCAGATCATTTTGTTGATGAAATGCAAAGTAAGTTTTCTTCGAGCGGAGATGCCGGGGAGATCCCAAGTGCAAATGTGGTCAGGTCTTTAAAATTGACATGGATAATCTCTTCAGATATTTTTATTCATGTGGCGAGACTTTTGAAAATAGAATATGGTAGAGCGATACAGTCCGGACGGACGGACTGGCTGGCTGGTTAGTGCTTGCTCGGCAGGGGAGGCCGATCATCTCAATCTTCATTATTCAACAATAAGTCGACTGCTTAATAAGAAAAACAAAATAGCAACTTTAAAGACCTGACCCCATTTCACTTATTGAATATGGGGGATATAGCATGAAAGAGGTCGGAGACTCTTTTGATCTTCATTTTCACGTATCACCGGGTAATTAGCTGAATGGCAAATAACAAGACCTGAGCCCAGGCAATGCACTGTATATTCATAGGAGAAACATGCCTCATTTTTTAGTCGATTGTTCTGAAAGTATTTTTATATTACATCCTGAAGAACAAATTATTGAGCAAGTTCACTTAGCTGCTAAATCAACTAAATTATTTAATGAAAACGATATAAAAGTAAGAGTGAATTCGTTTGAAAAATATTCAACGGGCAACAAGATTGAAGATTTTATTCATGTCTTTGCAAATATAATGGAAGGCAGAAGCAATGAACAAAAAGCAGATTTATCTAAAAGGATAGTCCAAAAATTAACCTCAATGTTCCCTACTGTGCCGAATATAGGGGCTAATATTATAGAATTTGAAAATGCGAATTATTGTAATAGAAATATGCTGTAATCTCGAAATACTGCTGGGAAGTCAGAGTTCTATAGCGTAGATCAGGTCTTGTTTTTTGTCTTATTTGTGTTGTATTGAGTTCGTGTATCGCCCTGGCAGAAACTTAAGAACCCGATCTATCTTGCATCAGATCATTTTGTTGATGAAATGCAAAGTAAGTTTTTTTCGAGCGGAAATGTCAGGGAGATCCCAAGAGCATAACGAAGACCGCTCTCAAAACCACTCAGTTACTACAAAAAAGAAGGAATGTGGTCATTACAAAAAAGCCATGGCCACTTCGTCGGCGAAGTGCATGCCTTTGGGGGTGAGCTGGACGCGTCCTGATTTATGTTGGAGTAATCCTCCATCCTCCAAGTGTCGGCCGATTTCCCTAAAACTGGGGTCGCGTGATATATTTTTTTCTGGGATGCCTTCCGTTTTTCTGAGTCCGAAGATGATGTGATCAATTGCCGCATCTTGTGGGTTTATTTTTTCTCGTTCTATGATGGGTAATCTGTTTGTCTCGAGTTTTTCGATGTAGTCCGGGATTTTGTTTATGTTGACGGTACGCTCTCCATTAAAATAAGTGTGTCCTGAGATCCCGAATGAAAGTACGTCTTCCTGATTCCAATACCGTAAATTATGCCGACTTTTGTATCCTGGTTTGGCAAAATTGGAGATTTCGTATTGTTGATAATCCGCCTCCGCCAATCGCCCCCGTGCAGCATCGTAAAGCGCGATGCTCTCTGTTTCTGAAGGCAAATTCAATGTCCCTGCTCTGTGTTGTTTGTCAAAGAGCGTGCCAGCTTCAATTGAGAGTGCATAAATCGAAATATGTTCAGGGGAAAGCGCGATCACTTGTTTCAGGGTATTTTCCCAGTCTTCGGCCGTTTCATCCGGTAGTCCATACATGAGGTCGATGCTGATATTGCGAAAACCAGCACTACGTGCATTTTGAAAGGCGATGATCGCTTGTTGTCTTGTATGGTGTCGGCCCAGTTGTTTCAGTTGTTTGTCTGAAAAAGATTGCATGCCGAGTGAAAGGCGATTGATGCCCATTTTTCTAAACGCGGTCAGATTGTTTGCATCGACCGTTGCGGGGTGGGCTTCGAGCGTTATTTCTGCGTCTGCTGAAATTCTAAAAAGATTGCGGCATCGTTCAAGCAGTTTTTCCAAAACTTCCGAAGGATAATGACTGGGCGTACCACCACCGAGATAAATACTTGTGATTTTTCGTCCTGAAATTTCTGGTAATGCCGCATATATTTCGATTTCGTGATGAAGCGCGCTCATGTATCGCCCGGCCCATTTTGCGCGATACCCTTCGATATCAAAGGCACAGAATGCACAGCGGGCGATGCAAAAGGGAAAGTCGATGTAGAGGCCGAGGGTTTTCATGTGTCCGAGGCTTCGTTTATTGTTAATGAATCGAGCATCTTAAGGGTGGCGTGTGGCAGCATTTCTTGTTGGCTGCGAAGATATTTGAGATGTTCTTTTAAAAAGTTCAAATCAGCAGGGGTGTCGATATCGTACCAAAAGGGCAACAATTTATAGTTGTATTTTTGTTGGTTTAAGATCTTAAGTGTATTGCTTAGAACACTTTCTGTTCCCCAGGCAAGCCCGGTGAAAATTTCGGAAAAGTCTTTCTGCTCTTTGTCTGTTATTTTGCGCGCTCCGATTAAATAATAACCGCCGTCCAGGCTGGGTCCCACAACGAGGTCTGTTTCTGAAAGATTTTCAAAAGCTTGCCGAATAAAATTGCGTGGAAGGGTCGGGGAGTCACAGCCGATAATAACGATTTTTTCAAAACCGTTTTTAAATCCCCAAAAAAAGGCATTGTACATGCGTTCACCTAAATCGTCTCCTTTTTGAAGGATGAAACGCAGATCATATTTTTCGCTGCAATATTTGAAAAAAGGATGATCAATTTCAGGTGTACAAGCCATCATACATTGTAGTGTTGTGTCTGTTTCTGTGAGTTCTTGTGTTGTGTTGAGCAGATCTTTGATGAAACTTTCTTGAAGTTTCGCGGCATCAATCCTAGAGAGACAAGGCGTTAAGCGGGTTTTGACTTGTCCAGGTTCTGGGCTTTTGGCAAATAAAATAAGAAGTTTGTGCATGGTGTTGTGATTGATAAAAACCTAAAAAAGCCCCACCGGAAAATCATTCCGACGGGGCTTTTCCAAACTCAATAAAATTGTGGTCTAGGAAATTTTACTGACGTTGACGGCCTGCGGGCCTTTCTGACCTTGGGTGATTTCAAATTCAACTTCATCACCTTCATCGAGGGACTTGTAGCCGTCACCGACGATGGCTGAAAAGTGGACAAAAACATCGTCTCCGCTCTCAGGGGTGATAAATCCAAAACCTTTGCTGCCGTTAAACCATTTTACTGTTCCTGTACTCACTGTTGTGTTCTCCTGTTATGTTATCAGCATTCGGCTGACGAAATGCCCAAAGTCGGCCAAATCAGCAAAAAAAAAGCTGCAGCCAGATGGAAAGAGCTACAGCAAATTACATTTTCTGTTCACTTTCGTACTATGGACCTATTGACTTTATACCATATCGATAATTTAAGCGCAATAGTTTTGCAATGTTGCTTGCTCAAGATAAACTTATCCTCTTTTTGAAGGCCGAGTTCCCCAATTTATTGGGTTCTTTGTTCGCCTAAATTGCCCGAAACGGTCTTGATTTCCCTCCCGTTTTAAAAAATGTTGACAAGCCATCTGTTGATGTCTAAACTTGGTTTTGAAAGTGATAGTGATTATCAATATTGAATTTGTGGCCAGCGATCCTTTGAGAACCCGCGCCAAAAGTCGAACTATAAGAGATCAAAGCGCGAATAAGACGTAAACGAAGGAGGTTCTTGAAAGATGCAGAAAAGATTGATGCTGGTCCTGCTGACGATGACAAGTCTCATTTTTACACCGCAGGGGAATGCAGAGGAAACGGCAGATGTGCAAGTTTTGGATAAAATAAAGGTTATCGGAAATCCGGCTGATCTTGAAACAACGCCGGGTTCTGCCCAGGTGGTGAGCAAAGAGGAGATCCGGCAACAGAGTTATGACGACATAAGCCAGGTATTGCGAAAGGTGCCGGGGGTCTACGCACGGGGGGAGTTTGGTGGGCTATTTCCGAGTATCAGTTTGCGTGGCGTAGATACAAGTCGTAGTGCGAAGGTTTCTATTATGGAGGACGGTGTTTTGATGGCACCTGCACCTTATTCTTCGCCATCGGCCTATTATGCACCCACGGTGGGCCGGATGAGTGGTTTGGAAATTTTAAAAGGTTCGAGCCAGATCAAGTATGGTCCGCATACGACCGGGGGTGTGATCAACTATCTTTCCACACCGATTCCCTTGAAAGAGAAGGTTTACCTCAAATCCTCATACGGCAGTTTTAATGAACTGCGCACCCATGCATATTTTGGCAACACCTTTGATACAAATGTGGGGCAAATCGGATTTTTGCTCGAAGGTTATGTGCGAAAGAGCGATGGATTTACGCAGATTGATAAAACCGCCGATTTCCGTGACAGTGATGACACTGGTTTCACAAAAACCGAACCGATGATCAAACTGTCCTGGGAGCCGAAGACGACAATGTATCAACGTATCGAACTGAAATACGGTCAGACCGAACTGGATGCCAATGAAACCTACCTTGGTTTGAGTGAGGCCGATTTCAAGGCGAACCCCAGGCGACGTTACGCGGCTTCGCGTTTTGATAACATCAAAGCCAAACAGGAGCGTAGTTATCTACGTTATGCCGTCAGTCCGAGCGATGATCTGGATATTATTACGACACTGTATTCCAATGAATTTAAGCGCAATTGGTACAAGCTAAAAGATCTGCAAAATGTGGATGGGAATACCATCGGACTTTCTGCTGCATTGGCTGGCGCGCAAAATGGTGAGGGGCTTGCCTGTTTGAAAGGGGACTTTGCTTGTACTTTACGGGTGCGTGCGAATAACCGATCCTATAAAGCCAAAGGCGCGGAGACCGTGGGTTATTATCGTTTTGGATCGGCGGTCCAGCATGAGATCTCATTTGGCATCCGTTATCACGTGGATGAAGTGCGGCGTTTTCAATGGGATGACGATTACACACAGGCCGTCAATGGAAGCATCTCGGCGCTCGCGCCCGGAACGCCTGGTGATGCTGGAGACCGTCTTCAAAAAACAAAAGCCTTGGCTTTGCATATTCAGGATACGATTGAAGCCGGGAAATGGACCTTTGTGCCGGGCATCCGCTACGAACGTCTGGATCAAACCTCAGAATCTCCAAAAGGCATCCTGCAAAGTGCGGGTGGGACAAAGGGGAGAGACGGAAAGAACAGCTTTGACATGGTGGCTGGAGGTTTGGGCGTTTCCTATCGTGTGAACGAGATGTGGACAACATTCGGTGGCATACATCGTGGTTTTTCGCCGCCCAGCCCCAGAGGGACGCGAGGTGGTCTTGATCCTGAGACCAGTCTGGCCTTTGAAACCGGTGCGCGCTATAGTAATCGGCGCCAGGCGCTCGCCGCCGAAGCGGTTTTATTTTACACACAGTTTGAAGATTTGATTGTGACTGATAATATTGGTGGCACGGGTCTGGGTAACGATGAAAATTTTGGTGAAGTCGATATCTATGGGATTGAATTTTCGACACAAATTGACCCAGGGATCGCGAATCAATGGAAAGTCCACAATCCTTGGTTTTTCACCTTGACCTATACCAATGCGGAACAGCAAAACAGCGCGCGATCAACCGATGCAGCGTCCATTTTCAGCTTCGGCAGGAAGGGGAACAAGGTGCCTTATATCCCGGAATGGCTCTTAAGTGTTGGCACTGGTGTGGAAACAGATCGCTGGGGGGCTTTTATTTCGGGAAGTTATGTGGATGAGACCTTTGCGACGGCCAACAACAGCGCAGTGCAAGTCAACGGCGCTGGCGATCCCGATGCGCGCTTTGGAAAGACGGACCGCTATTTTGTGACCGATGTCACGGGTTTTTACCGTATGAATAAAACCGTGAAACTCTTTGGTGGCGTGCAGAACCTCTTGGACGAAGAATACATCGTATCGCGTCAGCCGCACGGTCCGCGTTCCGGCATGCCTGTGTTTGGCTATGTGGGGATTGAAGTTGAAATGTAAATTGTGGAAGGAGAAATTCTTCCATAATGCAAGAAAACAGTGAGGGGCGATGACACTTTATACCTTATTACAACAGGGTGGGCCCGTGATGTATGTCTTGCTGGGTCTCTCGGTTTTGGCCATGACGATTATCTTGATGAAGTTGTTTCAGTTTTTTAAAATGGGATTATTTCGCATGGCTTTTATTGAGGAGAGTCTCAGCGCCTTGCACACCTGCGGGCCGGATGATGCCTTGCGTCTATTGAAAAATAAAGACAATCCGGTGGCGCGGGTGATGCAGAGCGCACTGCATTGCGGTGTAGATCCCGCCATGTCCGCCAAAGACGTGGATGCGGAAGTGAGTCGGGTCGGCTCTGCGCAGATTCGGCAACTCGAATCCTGGTTGCGCGGTCTTTCTTCCATTGCCCATTTAAGCCCCCTGTTGGGTTTGCTTGGAACCGTTATTGGCATGATCAGTGCCTTCATGCAGCTTGAAACAGCGGGGAGTCGGGTTGATCCTTCTCTGCTTTCTGGTGGGATCTGGGTCGCGCTTTTGACCACGGCTTTTGGCCTGACGGTGGCGATTCCTTCAATGGCGGCTTTCTATTATTTGGAAGGGGAAGTGGACAAAGTCCGCGCGGCCATGAATGATGCCTGTGTGCGCGTGCTGCTTTATTTCAATAAAAATACCGCAGTCTCGGCGCATGAAGCCCCCTTGTTGGAGGAGGAAACCTATGGTGTTTGAAGGTCGTTCGCGGATCCGGACGCACTTGGATATGGCGCCGCTTATTGATGTCGTCTTCCTGCTGCTGATCTTCTTTATGTTGACCAGCACCTTTCTTGTTCCAGAGGCGATCGATTTATCGCTTCCCGAATCAAAAAGTGCTGTGGCGAGTGATTTGCCTCCAATTACCCTAAGCCTGGATCATTTGGGTGTTTTGAGTCTTAATGGAGATCTGATCGCATTGCAGGACTTGCGCACAGCACTTGTGCCACTACTTGAGGGTGATGAGAGCCCTGCCGTCGCGCTGAAAAGCGATGCACGCACGGCTGTGCAGCAGCTTATCGAAGTGATGGACGAGGTGCGAGCGGCTGGAGGAAGTAACATCGCTTTATTCACGACGCCTCTCACCCCTTAAGTTAAGGTCAGAATGACGCACAATCGTTTGCATTTCAGTATGGCCTTATTGGCCGCCCTCCTGCTGCACGGTGGCCTCATGGCTTGGTATAACCTTCCCGCAGAGGATGTTTTGCCTGAGCCGCCTCCGCCGCTTCGGCTCAGCTTGTTGGCCCCTGTTGTGGCAAATGAGGCCGTCATGCCCCTTCCAGTGCCGTCGAAACACGCTGCGGAACCTGTGATCGAACCAGAACCTGTGATCGAACCAGAACCCGTGATCGAACC
>CAYVHO010000001.1:253200-346943 GCA_964451325.1 uncultured Nitrospira sp.
GAACCAGAACCCGTGATCGAACCAGAACCCGTGATTCAAGAAGTTGTACAGGAAGTTTTGCCAGAGCCGCTGCCTGTTGCGGCTTTTTCTGAGGTTGCTGAGGTGCTTGTCGCCCCGAATTCCTCCGAAAATGTGCTTCCCGAAATTAATGTGCCCACTCTCGATCCGGCGGCCATGGAAGCCTATCAAAAGCTGCTTGTCGCTTGGTTGGAAAAACACAAATATTACCCGCGCCGTGCCCGGCGTTTGCGTATCGAAGGCGAAGGCTGGCTACGTATTCGTATTGATCGTGCCGGACGGGCACAGGATATCCGTCTTGAGCGCACAACGGGCAATCGGCTTTTGGATCGGGCGGCCCTTGAGATCGCCCGCCGGGCAGATCCTTTTCCAATTATGCCGGAAAAGGATTCACGCCGAGAGCTGGAATTTATTGTGCCAGTTGCATTTGTTCTTCGTTAAGAAATCTCTTAATTTTTCAAGAGATGAAATTTCAGATTCAAGACGCAAATTGCGGGGAATAGCGTGCTATTTCCAAAATTTGGAATGCAGACGTTGAGCATCAAAAAGTTGCCGAAATCGCGCTAAAATTAGGTACTGACTTCAAGTGAAATCGAGGGTCGGCTTTGTGCGAAGTCAGGTGCTGACTTCTCCTGAAATAGGCTTCCCCCTTCGACAGAGTAAATACCGCCTTGCTCGGTTAGCCGGATAAGCAAGTGTTTGGAGTTATGCCAGTCGGTCAATGCCAGAGGAGAAATGCCAAAGGCCTCCGCTAATTCATTACAAACAAGCGGTTTGTATTCAACTTGTCTCTCATCGCGAAAACGATACAGCAGGATATTGTATCGGACCCATAGCCAACAACTGAGCATCATCACGCTAAACAGCAAGAGTATTCCCACAAAGATTTCAGGATTGAACACGGTCTCAACACCGGCTAAGACAGGTTCAAAGATCGGCAACAACAGGTAAAGCCACAATAACCACAAAGTCAGGGTCATCGTCCTCTGTACTAAACTTCGGACTTTTCCCTGGTGGTCTGGGTTTTCAATCAATAGATTTTTCATGGGCGCACTCCTCTGTCAGGGCTGACCCAGACGGCACGCTGACCGCGCGGCCTTAACAAGGCTTTGGGCATAGCAACCACTAGGGTCAATAAGTTGATTAACCAATAAACCAGGGGATACCAAATCATCCAGTAATACAGTTTTCCCAAGCCTTTTTCGTAGCGTCCGTCAATATAAAAACTGACTGCGAACTGAATCAGGCAAGTAAATCCCAGCAAGAGGCTGGTAGAGCCGGGTAGAAGTGAAAATGTCTTCACACTGTCCATTTGTGGAATGAACTGCACGATCGGCCAGAGCAAGATCAGGGAAAGAATCGTATAGGCCCAGACCATACTGAGCAGGTACTCCACAAACAACAACCACAGGCGCCGTTGGCGAAAATTAAGAATCTGCGATAAATAACGGATGAAGACTTCCACTCCGCCTTGTGCCCAGCGCAAGCGCTGGCTCCACAATCCTTTAAGGGTTTCTGGCATCAAAATCCAGCAGAGGGCATTGGCTTCAAAACGAATGTCCCAGCCACTTAAGTGGAGCTTCCAGCTGATATCGATGTCTTCGGTAATGGCATCCGTACTCCAGTAGCCCACTTCTTGTAAGGCTGACTTGCGAAATCCAGCCACCACACCCGAAACCGTAAACACTCGGCCGTAAATACGCTGCGCACGCTTGATCAAACCAATAATGGAAGAAAACTCGCCCACTTGAATTTTACCGAGCAAAGTGGAACGAGTCCGTACACGTGGATTGCCGGTCACTGCGCCGACACGGGAGCCATCAAGGAAGTGTTTTATAATCCAGGCCGTTGCATTGGCATCCAGCAAGGCATCACCATCAACACAGATCAAAAATTCGTTGGGTGATGCCATCGCTCCCATACACAGAGCCATCGCCTTGCCTCGGTTTTCCGCCAGATGCACAACGCGTAAGCGGGCGTATTTTTTAGCCAGTGTTTCCAGTAACTCCCCTGTGTTATCGGTGCTGCCGTCATTGATAGCAATAATCTCAAAATTGGGATAATTCTGTTGATTCAGAGCCTCAATGGTTTCCTGTATATTTTCACTTTCGTTATGACAGGGGATAAGAATGCTCACCGGGGGACAGCTTGATAACATCTTTAGTGCATCATCACCTGTGGGCTGTCCACGCTCCCATTTAAAGAAATACTGCAAGCCACCTACCATCCACACATAAGCCATGAAGAGGGGATAGCCAGAGGCAAAAACAAGCGCCCAATTCAAATAGATTGAAAGCCACGTTTCCATGATTAATCTTCCTTCAGAATAGGAGACAAGGAGATGAAAGGTCTCACTGCTTCGAGTGATGGTTGTCCCTGAATGAAATCATCCGGGTAGTACCCAAAGTTGCGCACACCATTGTGCAACAACAGTTTCATCTGGCGTGCCAGCACAGCCCCCTGAATAGGGGTTTGCCGACGCCAGTCAATACTTTGCAATTCAAATACGGTTTTATCGAGGGCACCCGGGGTCTGGTCTACACGCGTCACCAGCGACTGTAACCAGGCTTGTGGGTTTTCAGCCTGTTCCATGTAGGGCATGGCCATTAAAGCAAGATGATCGTAATGTTCGAGAAAGATATTCAGGGACTGGGCGAACCATGCCTCAGACTGTGGGTTCATGATCACGGCCGCATACATATTACGGGCGGTTTTGAGTGCCGGACGATAGATGCGGGCACGCGCGCTGAGGGTATCCGTCCATTTTGCCAAGGCTTTTGTCTTGCGCAGGGTCCAGCGCTGAAAAAGCGCCGGGTCATCCCGAATGACATTAATATCGCTTGGTAATTCCCAGTTGTCCTGATAGGTTTTCAATGCCCACGGGCTTGCATCTTCATAGTCACTCAGGTAGGCATCATCATGGAATAAGAGGCCGTCGAACGGAGCATGCCGGGCCAAATCTTCATAGATGTCACCCACAAAGCGCAAAGCCTGTGGACTAAAAGGTGTGAGACGCCGATAGTCTTCCGAGCCGGGCTTACGCGCAGGAGAGGCAATGACCCGTGTATTGGCTAAGGAATGATTATTCGGCAGGTCATAGGCCAAGACGGGCAACCAGGCATAAACCTTCACGCCAACGCGGGTACGCAACTGCCAGGACACACGGTTAAACAAATCCGCACGCATGGGCAAGTGGCGGTTGGGGAAATAAAGGGCGTCTGCATTGCCATCGCCATCGGGATCGGCATAGGCCTGTAGGTAGACCGTGTTGACACCCAGGGCCTTAACCCGGTCCAATAGTCGGCCTAAATTCTCATTCTGTTGTTTGGGGTCCGGATCATAGACGTAATCGAGATCCATGTGCACCACGCGCACCGGCTCAACCTTCGGCTTAATGGTGTCGTTCACCAGCCAGACAAAGTCAGTCAGGGTGATGCCGTGGCCGACCAGTAGGCGTCCGACATGGCCAAGGTTGGAGATATTTGCCTGAGCGTTTTCAAGGCTCAGGGTGATGGGCATCCCCAAGTCACGGGCAATGTCGATGGTCACGTGGTTATATTCGCCGTAGGGCCACACCATGACCCGGGGACGCTGCCCAATCCGGCGGGCAATGAGGTCGGAGTTACGCTTCAAATCCCGATGAATTCGCCGACGATATTGTTTATCGCTTTCATAACGACCAGTCTTGGCATCGTAGTGTAGCGTGATTGCTGCTGCCTGGGTATTGCCCTGTGGATTGGCGCGTATACCGTGGTGCAAATCGTAGCTGTGTGATGCAATCTCGACATAACCCGATTTCACCATTTCGCGAATCTGCTGCCAACTCAGAAAATAGCGTCGCGATACTGGCTCACTGCCATACATGACGTCTTTATTTGCAGGTGTCTCCAACCAGCTTCCCACCACTGCCAGTACGGCATGGTAATCAAAAGCACGCAGCAGCGGAAAAACCTGTTCGTACATTCCCAGATAACCGTCATCAAAAGTCAGCAGTACCGCCTTATTCGGCAGAGGGCGTTCGCCCTTTTGTGCGGCCAGTAGATCGTCGATTTTCACCGAAACATAGCCATGTTCCTTGAGCCAGGAAAATTGTGCGGTCAGCTCTGAGGTCTCCAATGCAATCGCTTTGGATTCCTTGTCACGCTCCAAGGCATGGCGCGACTCGTGATACGAAATAACCAGTAACTCAGCGCTAACCGGTGCAAGCCACAGCAGCAAAAAAAACATGCAGCAGAGCGTGTGTAAAATCTTACATCGCGATATTTTTTTTAATAACATCATCATTAAAACCTTGTGTATAGGGTTAGAAAACCACGTGTGGAAAATTCCGGCACACCATCATAGACGTATCGAGCACGGCTGATGCCGTAACTCAGACTAAATTGTCGGCTGAAACGCCAGTGGTGCTCATAACCCAGAGACCATGTAAATTTGGAATCAAAGCCCTGCTGACTGTTCGGCCCGGCACTGACAATCAAAACTTGACGCATGGATTTTTCGTAATGCCGGTAGCTCAACCACGCGTTATTAAAAGTCAATGAAAACGCATTCTGACGAGAGGGATTGAAATAGGCCGCTCCCGCGATGGTATTGCTCTGACGGTAGTAATAAATCTCGCCATTCAAGGTGTAACGTAGCTTCTTGATTAAGCGCTGACGGGCAAAGGCTGAGAAGGTTTTTCGCTGGTTGTCATCATCAAAACCCATGTATTGCAATGACAGTCCCAGGCTACGGCTTTCGTGAAAATGATATGCCGTGTTTGCCTCAATCGACCAGGCTTCGACAGCACTTAAATCAGCGCGCAGGGGGGTCTGTTCGCTGAAACTTTCAAAGAATAAACCGCCACGCCAGTAATCCGTGGGCATCCAATCACCTCTCAATGAAATGCCCGTCGAACCGTCACCATCACTGATACTGCCACGCAACCTCATATCTTGCAGCTGATAATCCATGCCCGCAGCCACACGGTTGCGACTGACAGCCTGTTCGAGAAAATTGGCTTTGCTGCGCATCAGAGATACAAAGGGGCGCAAACCAGGACGCCAGGGTTGATCGTAGTAGTAGGCCTTAAAGGTCAAATCCTTGCTACCCTGGTAGATGCTGCTACTGCTGGAACCGCCGCGAAGCGACATCCATATTTCCCGCATTTTGCGTACTTCCGCATTGCGAGATAGGTTACGGACATGGGCGTCGTCTGGGTAATCGACTCGCAGTGGTGCCAAGGCCGCATCGGAGGCAGCATGCTCACCACGGCTGTCGAGTACGCTGACAATACCCATGCGAGCACCCAGGTTTTCCGGTTCCAGTGCCAGCACGGTATGAAACTCCCCCAAGGCCAGACGAGGCCAACCGCGCCACAAATAGACACGACCCAGCGCGTTTCTCACATCTGTGTTGGCCGGAACTTGTGCTAATTGTGTGCTGAGTCTGCGCTCAGCGACATTCAGTTTACCCACATAAGCCCGTGCCATCGCCGCAATAGTTTGTGCGTACAGTTTATTAAGATTGAGATGTCTTTGTTGATTGCCGGGTGTCTGTGTCCATTGTGGCAGCGAGGCGTTCAAACTATCGATATGCGCGAGTGATTTCTCGTATTGCCCTGACTCCAGATAGGCGTAGTAGAGCGAATATCGGGCATCCAGATCACCAGGGTATTCTTTGATTGCTTGTTCCAGCAGATCAACGGCACGTTGCGGTTGGTGCAGGGAAAGATAAGCATCGCCCACGGCAGCCAGCACATAGGGCGGGAAACGTGTGAGACCCTGTTCACGTAATTGTTCATACAAGGCGGTTGCTTCGTGCAGATAGCGTCGGTTGCGATAAGCCAAAATCAGATTAAAACGGTTGCGTGATGTGGCGGTGATACTCTTGTCTTCCATCTGAGCATATTGTTCTTTCAGGTTTTCGATGGCAGTATCTGTGTCACGATAACGCTCACCGTGCTTTAGTGTGGGAAGTCTCCCCCAGCGAATTTCCAGCGCCGCTTGGTCCCCGGTCATGCGCTGCCAGTCTTCGACACTGAATACTGCGGCATCGCGACGCGCTAGACGGATAGCTTCGTGGGGGACACCCAAGTGCAATAGGGCCAGAATTCGTCCACGGCGGGCACCGAGGTGATTAGGCGAAATGTTTAAAAGACGGTCGTAGACACTGATGGCTGCGGCATAATCACGGTCGGTTTCTTTTACATAGGCCAGTGTTTCCAGCAAGGCCACGGATTTGGGCGCAACCTTAAGCAGGGCTGCCATTTGTGCGTCGGCCTCGGTAGGTTTCTTAGCCTCAGCCAGACCCATGGCAAGACCGAGATGGGCTTGCCGATCATCGGAGTTTCGTTTCAGTACGGTACGATAGGCCTTTATGGCCAGTTCGGTCTGTTGATGATTCCGCGCCGATTTGCCGATGGTCTTAAGGACATAGGCCGGTGCCTGTGTAAAATCTATCCGCGCCGACTGCGCCAGTACCGCTTCATCATGCCCGGCCCAGCCGAGGACACTAATGTAGTCGTAGCGAAAGACCGGTGTTTTCGGATAAGCCTCAAGCAAAATTCCTAAGCGCTTCAGTGCCACCTCATGTTCTCCCTGACGCGCCTGGGCTACGGCCGCGCGGTGCGTTGCACCGGGGTTCGACAAGGGATCTGCCTCAGGCGCAGCAAGGGCGGGGAATATCCCACACAGGCTAAGCATCAGTCCCATCGCAGGCCCTGATAACAAAAATTTAAGGTGTGAGAAAATAGGATGTGTTAATGATAACTTCACCGTATGACAATACATTTCAAGTTGTGCTCCTTTTTTCACTGCTATTTGCAGGGGATTAAGCTTGACCTGTCTATAATTTGGGATTATAATCCCAAATTATAGACAGGTCAAGCTTAATCTTTTCATTAAAAAATTGGGTTTGAATTCTTAAAAAATAGATTTACTTGCCCATCCGTTTCCTGCTTCACTCGTAAACGAAACGCCATATGCAATTTTCGCGTAATCTAACTAGGCAAATTCACTCCGATTTTTCTGCTTCTGCCTGATCACAACTCAATAAAGTGTCAAGCAGTATCTTGTATTTTCTAAGATAAAAAAATATTGACACGAACGAAGGAATATGTTTTTATTGATTATGATAATGATTATCAATATCTAATATTGGCGTGCCTGAGGTGAATGATGGAAAACGATGAATGCCTTGTGAGAAAAAAAATCATCTTGAATGTTCTAGATCAGAAATTGACAAAAGAAGAGTTGCGCTGTCTTTGCGGTAGCCTTATGGCACGGATACGCGAAGCAGGACTCGAATTAAAATGTAAACGCTGTAAGCGCTTTCATGTGATTCCTTTTTCACTGGAGTCACGTTCTTAAAAAATAGCGTGCTAGCCTTCAGGCTACACTCTTTTTATCAACGCGGCTCGCGGTATGAAACCCCAAAGCCCGAAACGATAATTCGTTTCGGGCTTTTTTTGTTTCTAGCGTTTGAGTCCTTATGTGCGGAGATAAAACATGATGGAGAAATTTTACGAAAAAGAAGTGCTCGTTTCGGCCGCTGAAGGACTGATCCATCGTTGCGCCCGCGGGATCTACCATGTCGAGATGGACGGCATTACGCTTCATCTCGCCCCTGGGCAGTTCTGTGCCGTGGCGCGGCTTTTTAAACTTGCACTCGGGATATCAGCCGCCAGAAACGCTACAACTAGTCGGGCTCAGAGCCCGTTTTATTTAAAAAAACAAGTCATGAACGGAGGAATACGATGAGAAAAAAAAGGTCAAAAGGATTTGTTTCGGGCGCGGCACTCTTTTTTCTTTTAAGCGCTGCCCCACTACTTTTTGCAGAACAAGTGCTGACAGAGCGCGTGTCAGAGCAAAAAACCGGTTTTTTGGTGCTTGCGCCGGATCGTGGTTTTTTGGGCAATCAGGAAATCAAAAGTCTGTTTGAGATGTTTAAAAGGGATTATCTGGCGGCCTTGGCCCTCGTGGGTTCAAATTATAACGGCGTGGAAAGTGAATATGCACTTTATATCACAGACGCAATCAAGACCTTAAAAGATGCGGGGGCGAGCGATATTGCGGTGCTGCCGCTCTTTCTTTCCGCCTCTGATCCCGTGCTTAAAAAGGTCGCGCCGCATCTTCCGGCCTATGCTGCAGGCGCAAGTGTGCGCTGGGCCGCGCCTTTGTCGGAGAGTCACTTCAGCGCCCAGATTCTTTTGGATCGTGTTTCGGAAAAAAGCCTAAATCCCGAAGCGGAGCATGTGGTGGTCTTGGGTATGGGCGTGATGAATGAAGCCGATGAAGCCGCGCTGCGTGCCGATCTGGAAAAACTGACGGCCTATGTTCATCGCTACCGACCTTTTAAATCTATCGAAATTGGGATCTATTATCATCGGCGTGCGGATGCCATTCTGAAAGAAAAAAAGAACAAAGCGGTTGATGACTTGGTGATTCGAAGTGCTGCGAAAAAGGGGGAACTGATTGTAGCCCCTTTTTTTATCGGCCCTAAATTCGATAACCGCATGTCCATGATGCACTGGTTGTCGCGCAAATTCAAAGATTATGATCTCAATTTTGTGGATCAGGAAATCGTACCACATCCTAATCTTCTCTTATGGCTTAAAAAGACGGCGAATGTTTATCTTCGTCCGTCGCCAGCCCAGATCGGTGTGGTGATTATGCCGCATGGCGCGACACAGCCTTATAACGATGTTGTGGAGCGTGTAATTGCGCCCCTGAAAAACCAATATCGCATTGAGATGGCATATGGCATGGGGGATCCTGTCTTGATTCAGCAGGCCGTTTCCAGTCTGGAAGCCGAAGGGATACGGCGCATTGTTTTTATCCGGATGTATTCTATTTCCGGACAGATGAAGCCATTGACCGACTACATTTTGGGTCTCACAAATGATCCGCCGAAATCCCACCATGAAGGAGATGCTCCGCCGGATCAGATTCGAAGTGCGGCCCTGTTTTCGAGCTTTGGAGGCTATGAAGAGGATCCTGAGATTGTACAAATTCTTCATGAGCGCATTGAGGAAATCAGCCGGAATCCTGCTGATGAGACCGTGATCCTTGTGGCGCACGGCGCGGGTGACGATGAAGCCAATGCGCTGTGGCTTGAGCGTATGGAAGGCCATGCGGCGCGTCTACGGGATTTAGCAAAGCCCGCTTTTAGGGCGATCAAAATTGCGACCATGCGGGAAGATTGGCCGAAGAAACGTGAAGTGGCCGTTATCCAGCTCAAAGCAATGATTGAAGCAGGCAATCGGGACGGTCGGGTGTTGTTGGTTTCAAACCGTCTCTATGGTGCGGGGCCGTATGAGCGGTTTTTGGAAGAAGCCGGTTTAAAAAAAGGTGAACATTACGAAATGAACGGACAGGGATTTGCGCCGCACCCGGTCATTACCCGTTGGCTGGAAAATGGGATAGCGGAGGCCGTTCGGGATTTTCATGAAGTGGATCTAAAAACGGCGGCTGTCCGTGTTACGAAATGAATACCCTACCGGGTCTCCCTTTTTAAAACAGAGGTGAGACCCATAAAAATGGAGATCAAAGAATGAAAAAAAAATCAAAAGAGTCAAAAGAAGTCGTTATTTTGGCCAAGTCGGAAGTAGGTGTCATCGAACGTTGTCAATGCAATGGCTATCATCTGATGTTGCGGAATATTCAGTTTCATTTTAAGCAGGAGGAATTTGTTGCGCTTGCTGACTTATTCAAACTGGCTCGGAAAAAAGAAATTGACGATGCACTCTTCACATCCTACATGAAAAAAGTGCTTTGATGTCATGGATCGCATGGGTCGTTTCGATATTGTGTTTTGGGATTTTAAATGTGAGCGCTGGAGAAACAGATGTGGATGAGCGTTTTGGGCCGCGCCTTGAATTGGATGAGGTGGTCATTACCGGTACACGAACGGAAAAGAGACTGCTCGAAGCCCCGGTGCGTACCGAGGTGGTGACGCGAGAGGAGATTGAACAAAGCCACGCGCGGGATTTGAAAGAGGCCTTGGAAGATGTCCCCGGCTTGATCTTACGGCGGACACACGGCAAACAAGGCGCGTCTGTTGGAATGCAGGGTTTTGATGCGGATCGGATTTTGATTCTTTTGAACGGTGAGCGATTGAGCGCGACGACGGGTTCTACGGTCGATCTCACGCAAATCGGCACGGCGGACATTGAACGCATCGAAATCGTGAAAGGTGCGACTTCAGCGCTTTACGGCAGCGAGGCCATGGGCGGCGTGATCAATGTCATTACGCGTAAACCGAAAAAGCCTTTTTCGCTCACTTTCGAAGCCGATGCAGGGACTTACGGGAGTAAAAACCTGAATGACGCTGCCCTCGGCGGAGATCTGGGTTTTTACTCCCGTACGATGGCCGATTTGAGCTTTGTGGGGCCGCGGTGGAATCTGAAACTGACTTCCGATTTTAGACGCTCGGAGGGTTTTGACTTAGGTGGAAAAACGAACCGTACCGATGGGGACAAGACCCTGCGCTGGAACCTCGACCCCCGCATTGGCCTGACGATGCCCGGCGGGGCCGAGCTTTATTTGAGTCCGCGTTATTATTTTGAAGATAAAGAGAGGCAGAATGAGACCTTGGTGCCTGGTCTCGGTATCCGCACACGCAAGTTTTTGGAAGCGGTGAATAAATGGCATGTGACTGTGGGGGGGAAGATTCCTTTTAAAAATGGCACACGCCTTTCAGGTGCTTTGGCCCACGAGCGACTTGAAGATGTGAGTCAGCAGGATGTCGTCGAAAGCCCTCAGATCGATCAGCAGAGAACGGCCGTTATTACGCTCTCACGGGCAGAAGTACAGTGGGATGTTCCCGTAGGGGAAATGCACTTGTTGACCTGGGGTGCGGTGGTCGGACGGGAAAGTCTGAAACAGGAACAAGTTCGGGATGAGGCGGCGGGGTTTACGTCAATTCAGGAAATCACCCCTGGTGCGAAGCGAGAAAATATTGAAACCTATTTGCAAGACGATATTTTTTTGAACGACTGGCTCGAATTACTTCCGGGTATTCGTTACCAGTACGACAGTGACTTTGGTGCTTTTATCGCTCCAAAGCTTAATCTGATGTTCAAACCAGCGGCCTTTGTGAATTTCAGAATTGGATACGGTAAGGGCTATCGTGTGCCAAATTTGCGCGAACGTTTCTTTTTCTTTGATCATTCGGCGCTGGGCTACCGAATCATCGGCAATCCCGACTTACAGCCGGAAGCCTCGGACAGCTTTCAGGTCGGTCTAGAAATGTGGCGGGGAAAGAAGGTGCATGGGGAAGTCAGCTTCTTTTACAACCGGATTAAAAATCTGATCGACACTCGCCTGAACCCGGAAAAGAGTGCGGCGACGGGTTTGCAGATTTTCGATTACCAGAATGTGAACCGTGCCGTGACGCAGGGCGCGGAGTTTTCCAGCCGGGTTTTGTTCTGGCGCTATTTTACCTTTAAAGCCGGGTACACCTATCTGTGGGCAAAAGACACGGATTTGGATAAGTGGCTTCCTGAGCGTCCAAAACATCAAGTTAAGGGTGGTTTGGATTTGCGTCAGGACGACTGGGGGACGACGGTCATTTTTCGTGTCGTTTATCAGAGCAAGGAATTTGTGGATGCGCAAAACAGCGTGACATCTCCGGCCTGGACGACTTTTGACCTCAAGCTGAATCAGGAAACAGGGGAAAATACAACGCTTTTCATTGGAGTAGATAACATCACGGACAAACATCGGGATCCGGATCGTTCCGAGTTTGACGATTTTCGGCCCAATACGCCACGTTTTATTTATGCAGGTATTCGCATCAAGATTTGAAAAAACAGACAAAATCCAGCGCCCAAAAGCGGCCCATCAGAAAAGAGAAGGGAATGAATAATGCAGCGATTTAATCTTTTTGAGAAAAAAAAACCCGGGTCATCGGCAGGTCTTGTTTTTGCGAGTTTCCTCATGTCCGGGTTTCTATTTGCCTGTTCAGGCGGTGACAGTCCTTCTGTCGGTGCAGGCGGTAGCGCAGGGAGCGAGACCGTCTCGTCGGAATTGAGTGAATGGGCGATCACGCTCGATAAAAGTAGCGTAAGCGGCGTGAACCAGAAGGTTATATTCAAAGCAAAAAATACCGGAACGGTGGTGCATGAGTTGGTTGTTTTAAAAACAGATCTCGCGGTCGATGCGCTCCAGGTGGTGGATGGCAAGGTGAAGGAAGATGCTGTAGGGCAGGTTATCGGTGAGATTGAGGAATTTGCACCGGGCACGGAAGCAGAAGTCACTTTGGACTTGCCCGAGGGCAGCTATGTGCTGTTCTGTAATGTGCTGGACAGTGGTGAGACCGAGGGACACTACCAAAAAGGTATGCGTATCGCTTTCACTGTCGGTGCGGCCTCTGCGACAAAAAGTGCCTTGATTAATGCCAGTGCCGGAGGTCTGGGTGTGGACCCGGGCGATCCCAAGAATAAACACACCTATTTCAATTTTTCGACGGGGCAAGTTGTTAATTTAAGCGATGCAGCAGCGGCCGATTCATCCGACTGGGACATCGCCTTTAAACGCTCGGAGATCAAGCTCAATGGCGGATTTTCCGGCAAAAAAGGAGTGGGCGGTTTTTTCACCGGCAACAATGCCGAGGCCTACGATGCAAATGGTGATTTCATTCGAAGCTGGTTTGAGACCGCCACTGTGGAAAGTGAACTCGTCGATTTTATAACAGTGAGCTCATCTGAGATCCCGACCGATGACGCCGAATTTAAAATGGACAGGCTTGTCCCCGCAGTTCAGGGGGACGGTACGCTTGGAGGCTGGTGGTTTTATCACGGCCCGCCGACACATGCGGTGACGGCGGTGCCGGAGAACTGGTGGGTTGTTAGATCGGCTGGCGGCGACAGCTACGCCAAGTTTCATGTGACCGAACTCATCCGGGACAGCGATGCCGATTCGGAACCCCGCATGCGTCGGATCAGTCTTGAAATGCAGGTTCAGTCCGTGGGGAGCGATTTTTTTAACGGCCTTTTTCCACACACCTTTCTTATTCCGCGTGATGCGGGCGGGGCGCTTTATTATGATTTTGACAGCGAGGCCGAAGTGGATGTGTCGAACGTCGGATGGGATTTAAAGGTGGAATATGATGCCACAAGTCGAGAATATCGTATTTTGACAAACGGCGGTGTGAGCGGTTCCGCTAAGGGCGGGGCACAAGCTTTGGGTGAAGACCCCGAATTGGTGACCAACGGCACAGATCGGGATCAGGTGGCCCATTATTTTGCTGACAAAACCGGTGGGGTTTTTGTGAATTCAACTTGGAATGCCTACAACATCACCGATGGAGATCACGAGCTTTGGCCGAATTACCGGGTGTATTTGATCCGGTCGGGCGGCGCAGTTTTTAAGCTCCAGATTTTTGGCTATTACCACCCGCAGACAACCGAGAGTGGCTGGTATTCGATTCGTTACGAGCAGATTGCACCTTGAACCTTTTTTCGCGACAAAAAAATTTTGTAAAAGCGGCTGGTGGTCACAAAAATTGCCGAACTCAGAAGCCCGGAACGATCAATGGATCTTGTCTTGGTTTTTTAGAGATCTGTTGAAAATGGCGGTGGCGCTTTTGAGGCCATTGCGGCATGGGGCTGTGTGAAGCAGTCCTGGTTTTCAATCATAAGGAGGCAACATCATCATGTTTGTTCAGACAATGAAGTTGATTTTTATGAAGGGGATCTTATTCGGTTTTTTTATGGCGGTAGCGATGATGCCTTTTCCGGCATTTTCACAAAGCATGTCGTCTGAAGGCGCGATGCTGGAGGAGAGTGAGGGCCTGGTCAGCGCGCTCGAACTCGAAGGTGGGGGAGAGGCATCGCCTCTGCCGCCCTCCGAATTAGGTTCAGGAACAAGTGTCCCGAAGATGCAAGCGGAAGGGGCCTCCTTGGAAGGGATGACGGCGTTGATGATTCCCTATGTGGTCATCGTCGCAGGGCTTATCTTTGGACTCGCTCTGATTTGGCTTATGCTGAAATGGCGGGAATTGTCACATAAAGAGCGCCTGGCTGCGATTGAGAGGGGCGTTTTCCATTCTGATGTCAGTCAGCAGCGCCTGCTGCTCTGGGGGATGATTTTGTCTGCTTTAGGCCTTGCCGCCATCGCAGCTCTTTGGGTTAATTTGGGATGGTCTCATGCCCTCTGGGGTTTATTTCCGCTTGTGTCCGGTCTAGCGCTCTTCCTTTATATCACTTTGATTAAAGAAAAGGCGGCATCCGTGCTCGGTGCCTCAGTGCCAGCTTCCTCCTAAAAGTGGATGTGTTGATTTTTCGAAATCCGTTTTGCAGCTGTTGAAAGTGCCTCCACCCACTTTTCAGCGGCAGCCTCGGTCTCCCTCCCCCTTAGGGGAGGCCGGGGTGCTTTTAAATCCTATTCCAATACATATCCCAAATCCGTAGTTCTATTTAGAAAAACATTGAAAAATCGTTCATTATTCCATATCATTCTCAATGATTATGATAATGAATCGCATTTAGAACGTCCTGGTTTGGTCTATATTGACTTCTATTTCTTGAGAAATAATTCATGATTTAATCCGGGGTTTTTTGTTTTGGTGTGCATAAACGAGAACCAGGTGAGAGGCAAGCCATGAAAAAAGAAGAAGAACTCTTAAAAAGCCATATTTCCCGGCACAATCTCAAGGTGACCAAGGAGCGGTCTGCTGTTTTGCGGGCCTTTTTGGATTCGGAGCGACATATTACGGCGGAAGAGTTGTATCGCAAGATGAAGAATGAGAATTCATCTATTGGATTAGCGACGATCTATCGCACCCTGAATCTCTTCTGTGAAAGTGGTCTTTCCGAGCAACGTCAGTTTGGGGATGGTCAGGCGCGTTATGAATTGGTCTACAACGTGAAACATCATGATCACATGATTTGTCAAGGGTGTAAACGCATCATTGAGTTTCAGAATGAAGAAATCGAAGCGCTTCAAGAAAAGGTTGCGAAAAAAAAACATTTTAAAATTTTCAGTCATAAATTAGAGCTTTATGGTCTTTGCTCCGATTGTTCAAAAGCAAATATGGAAAAAAAATAATCAAAACCAAGCCAAAATAACATACAACACGAATAGGAAAAATTTGAATGAAGTCCAGTCAATCCGTCTTAAGGCTGTTTATGCCTTCAACCCCGTTTTTTATGAAAAAAATGCTGCTCTCTTTTGCCGTGACGTCCATTTTTTTTGGGACATTCCAAGGCACTCTTTCTAATGTTTTTGCCGAAGAGAATGTCATTTCTCTGAGAGGGGCCAAATTTGAAATTGGTGGAGAGTTGGAGCTTGAGATCATAGATTCTCAGTCAAATGGCCGGGATTTTGATCCGGGTGGCCCGGGTCAGCTAGAGGAAAAAAATAATTCGAACCCCAGAATGTCGATTGATAAAATTGTCATTACACCCAGAGTCCACGTCAGCGAAGATATTTTGTTTCAAGCAGATATTCAGTTTAGCCCGGATAAAGCGGTCAAGTTGGATGAGGTCTGGATTAAGTTTTCAAATCTACCCTTTAATAGTTGGGTGAAACTGGGACAGGAAGACACGTTTATCCAGGTCAGTCGTAAGACGGAATCTTATCCGATTTTAGGGTATGCCTTCTGGCAAGATGAGGATTTGGGTTTGTTTGCGGGAGGCCGTTCCGGCCCAGTTTACTGGCGGTTTTCCGCGACGAATGGCCGACGACTGAGAGATCGTCGAGCGAGCGAAGACAATGTCTATGCCCTGACGACGGATGATGATGACAATGGTGAGAATAATGCCAACAAACAGATCGGAATTGGTTTGGGTCTGAATCATGATTTTAAAGAGGGACATAATATAGATATTCTACCTTTTTGGTACACGGCTGATTTGAGTGATCAGGATATTGCTTATTTGGAAACCATCAGTGGTTACGGGACGTCAAGACGGAACAAAGACCAAAGACGTTACGGTGTGAATTTGGATTATAGCTTGGGGGCATTTAATTTCTTTGCGCAGTATCTGATGGCGAAAGATGGTTTGATGGACAGAGACGGCTGGTATGTGCAGCCTTCTTACAAACAAAAACTGGGCATGAACCGTCTGAAGTCCATTGAGTTTTTGGTGAGATACGAAAACTACAACGTCGATTTAGCATTGGATGTGAACGACTCCAGGACATGGGATCGTCAAACCACAACACTGGCGGTTATTTCCGAAATTGTGAGAGGTTTTAAAATCAAAACCGAGTATTACCTCAATGAGGAAGACACGGGTGGTGCGGACGTGGACAACAACGAGCTGCTGGTTCAGGCAGAGGTGAAATTCTAAGCCGCTTCAATGGACTTTTCCCTGACAAAAACCTCTGGCCCTCATCTGTCGATTGACCGATGGGGGCTTGCTGCATTCGCCATCGCCACGCTTGTGATTGTTCCGCTGGGTGTGGTGCTTTTTTCTGTGTTTAGCCCGCATGATGATGTTTGGACGCATTTGATTGAGACGACGCTCGCGGGTATTTTGATCAACACGTTTTGGCTGACCCTGGGTGTTGCGATTGGAACGAGTGTTGTAGGTGTGAGTCTGGCCTGGTTGTGCGCTGCGACGGAATTTCCGGGACGTCGTTTTTTGGATTGGGCGCTCATGCTCCCGATGGCGATTCCATCTTATGTTACGGCTTTTGTGGTTATTGGTCTGCTTGATTTTTCCGGCCCACTTCAAACGGCGCTGAGGGCTTGGTTTGGTCAGGACGGTTTCTGGTTCCCGGAGATTCGTTCTCGAGGTGGAGTGATTTCGGTCATGATCCTCACACTCTATCCTTATGTCTACCTTTTGGCGCGAAATGCTTTTTTGAGTCAGGGACGACGCGCCTTGGAGGCGGCTCAGTCGCTTGGCGCGGGGCGGCTGAGCGGTTTTTTTCGTGTGGCCCTGCCCATGGCCCGTCCCTGGATTGTGGGCGGTGTCATGTTGGCCCTCATGGAAACACTCTCTGATTTTGGTGCGGTGTCAATTTTTAATTATGATACTTTTGCCACAGTCATTTATCAGGCTTGGTTCGGATTTTTTTCGGTCTCTGCGGCTTCACAACTGGCCTCGCTCCTGGTTGTCCTCGTTTTTATTTTATTGGTGCTTGAGCAAAAACTCACTTCACGCACGCGTTATACGAGTGTGGGTATGAAGATGCGGCAGGGGGATCGTATTCAGCTCAAGGGCATGACGCGTTGGTGTTCGGCCGTCTTTGCGTTGACGGTTTTTATTCTTGCCTTTGTTGTTCCGGTGGTGCAGTTGTTGGTTTGGAGTGTTTCTATCGTAGGGGAGGATTTTGACGCGCGTTATTTTGTATATTTAGGCCATTCCCTTTCTTTGGGGGGAATGGCCGCACTGATTACAGTGGTCGCGGTTTTGATCCTGGTTTATGCACATCGTTTGCAATCGACGGTTTTGATGCGCACTTTGGTGCGCGTGGCGACCTTGGGTTATGCCTTACCGGGTTCGGTCTTAGCCGTGGGTGTTTTTATTCCTTTTGCCTGGTTGGATCATCAGATGATGACGTATTTGAATCGTCCTTTTATTTTGAAAGGCACGGTGGCTGCCATGCTCTTGGCCTATTTGGTGCGTTTTCTGGCTGTGGCTTATCATCCGGTTCAAAGTGTAATGAAACGTATTTCCCCGCATATTGATGAATCGGCACGTAATCTGGGTTGTAGCGGTGTCGAAATGTTACGGCGTGTACATTTGCCGATGATGAAGGGTGGTGTCCTGACTGCGCTCGTACTTGTTTTTGTGGATGTGATGAAAGAAATGCCCGTGACACTCATGACCCGTCCTTTTGGCTGGGATACGCTGGCCATTCGTATTTATGAAATGACCTCGGAAGGGGAGTGGGAGCGGGCTGCACTGCCCGCCATTGCAATTGTGTTGGCTGGGCTGGTTCCTGTTTTTTTATTGACACGAGATCGCGAAAGCGGTTTTTAGTGCCTCATCCTTCTAGGTTTTAAAATGACGATTATTGAACTTATCAAGGTTTCAAAAAGTTACCCTAACAGTAAACTGCCTGCGGCTCTTGACGTTTCTTTAAAGGTGGAAGAAGGAGAAGTCCTGGCACTTTTAGGTCCCAGTGGGAGCGGAAAAACAACCCTGCTGCGTCTTATTGCGGGTTTTGAGGCCCCGGATGAAGGTGTGGTGCTTTTGAAGGGAAACATCGTGAGTGAGCAGGGGGTGGCGCTGCCCCCCGAAAAAAGGGGTGTGGGTATGGTTTTTCAGGACTATGCCCTTTTTCCTCATTTGGATGTGGCGGAAAATGTTGCCTTTGGTCTGCGCAGGATGTCGCGTTCAGAAAAAAACAAAAAGGTCTTTAATATTTTAGAGATGGTCGGGCTTTCTGATTTTGCAAAACGCTATCCACATGAGTTATCTGGTGGACAGCAGCAGCGTATTGCTCTGGCCCGTGCCTTGGCCCCAGATCCTGCTGTGGTGCTCCTAGATGAGCCTTTTAGCTCTCTTGATCCAGATATGTGTGTGCGTATGCGTGAGGATGTTTCGGAAATCCTGCAAAAGACGGGCAGCACCGCAGTTTTGGTGACGCATGACCACGAAGAGGCGTTTAGCATGGCCGATAAGGTGGCACTTCTCAATGAGGGCCGTCTTGAACAATTGGATACGCCAGAAGGCATCTATCACACCCCCGTGAGTCCTTTTGTGGCTGATTTTGTTGGAAAGGCTGATTTTATCACGGGTGTGGTCGAAGGAGGTAAAATTGTGACCGAAATCGGGTGTTTGGAAAACACAAGTCGTTTCCCCGAAGGCGCGGAAGTCATGGTGATGATTCGACCGGATGATATTGATCTCAGGCCAAACCCAAAAGGACATGCAACAGTCCTTGAACGTCAATTTAGAGGCTCAGAAAACTATTATCGTCTTCGTCTCTCTTCGGGGCAGATTATTCACAGTGGTCAGCATTCTGTTTCTGTTTATCCGGTCGGTTTACAGGTTGATCTCCAGTTGCAGATCACACATGTGGTGGCTTTTGATAAAACAAGGATGAATGTATTCCGGTCTTGAGGGCTGGGTGCTTTGGTTTCGGAGCTATGCGCAGATTTTTTTGATGTAGGGGCTTTTTTTATAAGTGGGTGTGCTTCTTTTTCTGTCAGTCCCCAATTTTTTTGCCTTCCTTTTTTGAGTGTGTTTTGTCTCTTCGAAGAGTGTTTGATAGATAATATCACCACAACTGAGACATCGTGCGGCTGGAATATAACGCCCATTTTCCTCAATCTCTTCGGCGACACATAAACCTTGGCAACGTTTGCACTTCATCTCAACCTCCCGATATTATAAATGGTCCGTCTCCCTACACCGTAAATAAGACGTATTTCTTGAAATTCAAGATCTCTACCTTGTCAATACAAGGGTTATTGCTTGATGAGGGTGGAGACGCCTGTTTTATGTGTTTTTTCCTAGAGACGATGCGACGGACCAAAAATCTTTTACGGAAGATAAGAGTCGAAATAAGTCACGGATGGCATCATCGCTCAGTCCATGGATGTAAACCATATCGACGATAAGAGAAAGAGAGACATCATTCAATGAAAAATTGTATGTTTGAGCAATTTTTTTTGTTGTTTCAATGGCGCGTTTGAGTTCTCCCACTTTTTCATCATAAGGGCCTGGGTCAGGCCTTATTGTATTGTAATGTGTTCGTGATTCCTGGGCGAGATCTCTGGTTTTCAGTTTGGATCCGACGCCAGTCAAAACCCAATCGAGGTAGATGTCATTTTTCACACAGTATCTGAAGATTTCTTCAAAAGGCACTGAGTCTCTCGCTTTACGTTCAGAGAGTGTGTTGGGTTTTAGTCCAAGTTTTTTTGCAACCTCGGCATCTGTGCGAAGATGGCTGATTTCTTTAATGCGATCGATAATATCGTTTAAACGTGACATAAACTGCCTTTTTATGTTGACAAATTCATAATATGTGAATATTGTTCAGCTAATCTCATTCGTCCTGTGCTTTTGGGTCATGAAAGGTCTTCTGAACCTCCCATGAGAAATTTCTTGTACATTCGTTTATGGAATTTAGCCAAAGACCGCTGTGGTGATTCATCCTGCATTTTGCGGTGCATTACAGGGCGATCATCGGCTTTAAGGCAAACAGAGAAATTACCTTATATCCTTGAAAAGGCATCTCTAGCGAACGCGCAACAGTATCAAAACTTGTCTCTAAATTCAATCTCAAAAAAGCAAAAAAGACTTGTTCTTTACGGAACTGGCATTTCTGGAAGGCGATTGTCCTCCTCCGAGAGCTGCCTGGATTGTCGTGGTGGTCTGAAAACATGGGTTTTGCTTAAGCTGTTTTCCTGATGGGTTTGTCTGTATTTACTCTGAATTTTGAAGGGCGTATGATGTTATCAATAATAGTTGTACTTTATTTAGCTTAAGTTGAAAAATAGTAAGTTTAATTGTGATTTTTAGGTTTATTGGCGTTTTACACTATAAAATATATCTTATGTCAAGTAATACGCCTCTCGCCTTGAGGTTTAGATGAGTCAAAAAATCCTCGTACAAGATGTTGTTTATCCCTATATTCTTGAATGTAAGCCTTCAGAAACCTTACGCCGTGTCACCGAGCGCATGTCTGAGCACGCGAGTACTGCCATTTTGGTGATTGAAAATGATAAAGCCCTTGGTATTTGGACTGAAAAAGATGTGCTCAATTTTGATTTTTCGACCTCTAATGCTTCCGTGACTTCCATTTCAGAAGTGATGCGTTTTCCTGTGGAGACCATTTCCGGGTCGATGACGCTGGATGATGTCACGCTTGCCTTTAATCGTGATGAGACCCAAAATTATCTGGTGTTGGGTCATGAAGGCACGCGCCTGGGGATCATCAACCAGACGGATATTGTATTGAGTCACGACTTAAACCACTTTCTCCATATGCGCCGCGTCAGTGAAATTGTGAAGGCCACACCCAGTATTCGCAAGGATGCCACTTTGTCTGAGGCCGTCTATCGTATGCGTCAGAGTGGGGCGGATGCGATTATTGTCTTATCTGATTCAGATGTATCTTCCGTCGGGATTTTAAGCCAACGTGATTTGATTCGAGCACTTGCGCGTAAAATGGATCATGCCCCCGTAGGTGAAATCGCAAGCCCTGTCATTATTACCGTAGATCAGGATGAAACGGTTTTTAGTGCCAGAAATACGATGATTGAAAATGGTTTCCGACACTTAGGCGTGTGTGACCGAGTGGGACGGTTATTGGGAATTGTTAATTTTTCAGCCGTCTTAAAGTGTATGGAAGAAATATATTTTGAGGGTTTACAGTCTGTCCTTGAGCGCCGATCAGAGGCACTTCAAACCTCTCAGAAACATCTGGCTTTGGCCGAAAAAATCATTGAATTTTCCATGGATGGTATTTTGGTCACAAACGAATCCGGTGTGATTCAATCCGTGAATCCTGCCTTTACACAGATCATGGGTTATACCCCGGAAGAGATTATTGGAGAGACAACAGCGATTCTCAATTCGGGGCGACATGATCAGGTTTTTTATGCCGTGATGTGGCGACAACTCAAATCTCAGGGGCATTGGCAGGGAGAAATCTGGAATCGCGATAAAAATGGCAAGATTCGTCCGCAATTGCTCGCTATTTCTCAAATCCCCGATGACGAGGGCGATTCTTATTCCTATGCTGCGATGTACCGTGACATTTCAAAAATGAAGGCGGACGAAGCGGAGGCGCAAAGGCTGGCCTTTTATGATCCTTTAACCGGTCTGCCCAATCGACGTGCGATAGAAGGTCGTTTGGAGAAAAAACTGGCCACGGCTACGCGCCGTCGAAAATATGGGGCCTTGCTTTATATTGATTTGGATCATTTCAAACCGATCAATGACTCTTTGGGCCATGCCATTGGAGATGTGCTGTTGATAAAAGTTGCGGATCGGTTGACGAAAATTCTACGAGAAGAAGATATTGCTGCGCGTTATGGCGGAGATGAATTTCTGGTGCTGTTGCCGGAATTAGATGACGAGATGAAGGTCGCGGCCGGTTTTGCGCAAACTGTTGCGGAAAAAATAGAAGTGGCACTTAAATTTTCTTACCAAGTGGAAGAACATCGTCTGACCCTTGGGGCGAGCATTGGCATCGCCATGTTTCCAGAGCAACATACCCATTATAAAGAAATTCTGGAACAGGCGGATATCGCCATGTACCGAGCGAAGTCGTCTCATCAGAAAGTTCAATTTTATGATGCGGATCGCCAGGCTTCTGTTTTTGCACGAACGACATTGCAGCGGGATTTAAGTGCTGCGTTAACGGGGGGAGCGCTTTCGCTCGACTATGTGCCGCAAGTGGATGTCTCTTCGAGCATTATCGGCTTGGAGGCGGTGCTGTGCTGGGATCATCCAGAAAAAGGCCGAATCACGCTTTGTGGCAATACGGTGACTGAGGAAAATAGCCAATACATTTTGCCGCTCGGACTTTGGACTTTACGGGAGGCCTGTGTGCAAGCCCATGCTTGGGCGACACAAAAAGTGGCTTTTTGTCAGCTCTCCTTAAATATTTGTACCCATCTTTTTATGCAATCGGATTTCGTTGCTCAGGTGGAGCGGATTCTCCAAGAGACCGGAGTGGATCCTCGTTTGCTTATTTTTGAGTTGACGGAAGACATGGTTTTTAGTCGTTTTGAAGAAGCCGTGCAAAAAATGAAAGCCCTAAAATCATGCGGTATTCGTTTTGCGATTGATGATTTTGGCAGTGGTCGTTCTTCGCTCAGTGCTTTGAAGAGGCTGCCACTGGATACGATTAAGATCAATTATAAATATGTACATGATGTTTATGAAAATCCCAACAACGGGGTGATTGTGCAAACCATTATCGCCATTGCCTGCGCCATGAATTTTAATGTGGTTGCCGAGGGCATTGAAGGCACAGCAGAACTTCAGAGCCTCAAGGATATGGGGTGCCGGGTTTTTCAAGGTGATTTTATCAGTAGGTCGATGTCCGCTTCCGAGGTGTCTCAACTGATCCTTCATCCGCTACCGCGCCTGAAAAATATCTTCTAATTTTTTTTGTCTTTTCTCACTTAAAATCTGTGATACTTCATGATGGCTTCACCGTAGAATTTCATTTTTTTGTTTTTGTGTTTGATGGCTCCTTTGATCAAAATTTTACATTTTTTGCTCAGGGTTTTTTGTACAGCGGCCCGCTTCATTTCATCAAGTTTGTTTGTTTTTAGCAGTTTGTCCAGCGCTTGGATACGGAATCGATCCATTCCCCAATACAAGGTGGAGAGTTGATCCGTATGTCCACCATATTTTTTGCTTAAGGGCGCATCGACGTAGAGTACCTGATGGCGCGCAGATATTCTGAGCCAGAAATCATAATCTTCGCAGACGGGCAGTGTGACATCAAAATAACCCATTTCCTTGAAGATTATTTTGTTGATCATGACTGTTGACGGAGAAATAGTGCACCGTGGCAAACAATGGTAAAAAATCGCGCCCCCTTTTTTCTCATGTTTTTTCATCGGATTCCGTCTGTGTCCATTGTGTATCCAGATTTCATTCGTGTGGCAAATCATTGGATTTGAGTTTTTCTCAAGGACTTCGATTTGACGGGAAAGCTTAGAAGGTAACCAGCAATCATCGGAATCTAGTAGGGCGATCCAAGTTCCGGTGGCGGCTTGAATCCCGCTATTTCTGGCCGCGCTGACCCCCTGGTTTTTTTGTTTAATCAAGTGAACAGAAGGAAAATTTTTTGCGATGATTTGTGCGGTATTGTCATTAGATCCATCATCAACAACGATGATCTCATGAACAGGATGGTCCTGCTTTAAAACGGAATGCAGTGCCCGAGGGAGGGTGTGTGCACGATTATAGGTCGGGATAATCACGCTGATTGATAAATATTGGGCCACAGGGTCTATTTCTGAGCTTTCTGTGAATGATTTTTCGGTTTTCTCCTTTTCATTGTCACTCCCAATCTACAAATCGTAACAAAGGCAGTAGACGCTTTTGGCCGTCGTGCATCCAGTTTAAGGGGGGGCGCTGCATTTCGCCGATAGGGCAAATGCGACAGCCACCTATTTTGCTGATGTTCTCAATGATGTCGTCGGCACGATCTTTCGGGATGGCAATGCCAATACCTTGAATGATTTTTTTAAGGGGGACAAATAAAGACGGAATTTCTGAAAGATCGGAAATGGATTTAATCCAAATACAGCGGGAAAGTGGGGAGGCTGTAAATGTTGGGGAGGGGTCGTAAAGCACGGTCCAATCCGTGTTGTCTGTGCTTTTAAGGACCACCCCACCTTTTAATAAGGGCAGTGTGCCTCGGAGCTGTTGTATTTGGCTGGACGTCGCATCGTCACACGCCCCTTTAGGGAGCTGTTTTGAAAGTGTTTGCAATGATTCGGCGACTTGTTTAGCGAAATCAATGGGGGTGCTTGTTCCGCCGGACTCGACATAAAACACATGGGGTGACAAGCAGCCTTGTTGATCGTAGTGTGCGACGTCCATCGCGACTTTTTTTGCTAAATCCTTAGAAATATTTTCTCGCGCAATGAGACCGAAACTCAGTTTGTGTCCGTGAAAAAGTCGGGGGACGCCTGCGGGAACTAAGGTTTGTATCGCGGTAATGCTTTTATCGTTTCCGTAGGCGATGACAAAATTGGATTTTTGAAAGGCGGTTTTTGTGATCGATTCTTCTTTTTTATCCCAAATAAGAATGGCAATATTTTGTGCTATTTCGGGAGAAATTTCCTGTAAGCTTTCTGCAAAAAGTGTTGTAAACACGATTTCTGTTTGGCTCACGCGTAGTAAATTGGCCGATTTGACCAAGAGTCCACAGAGCAAACTGATGATGGAGACGCCAAGCACGTTGCCTGGTAAAATGTGTGTGATGAGTGATGGCCCGAAGGCGCGTGTCCGTGTGCTTCCATTGTTATTGTTGCAAAAGCGATCCAGTATTTCGGCATTGCCTAATTCTGTTTTAAGCAGGTGTAGCAGTTTTTCTTCTGTCAGTTCTTTAAAAATTTCATCCAGTATTTGCGAAACCATTTCTTTTGAGAGTCCACAAAGTCTTGGCAATATGTTTTCGGCTTTGCGACGCAGGGGGTGATTTGTATCGCGCCACTGTGCTGAGACGCGGGCAATGCAGTGTACGATTTCGAAAATGGAGATATTTGCAAGGGTTTTTTGTGTCGCAATGAGGTGGGCGGAAATCTCAGCGATTTGTGGAGGGGTTAATTGAGGGAAGGAGACGTTTTGTTTCCCGATATTTTTGATCTCTTCTGAGCATTGCATCTGAGGCAGAAAATAGGCTTTTATCATTTGTTTTAAGGGCGCACTTATGTTTTATTTCTTGCTAAGATAGTGCACATTGGCTTGAAGATCAAGGAGTGGTAATGGCTTTTAGTATTGAACTGGCGGATCTTAAAAAAGAGGTCAAGGTAGATACTTTTCGTGCCAGCGGACCCGGTGGACAGCATCGTAATGTGACCGATTCCGGGGTGCGTCTTGTGCATTTTCCATCCGGAGTTGTTGTGACGGCGACGGAGTCCCGCTCACAGATACGAAATAAAGAAAAAGCCTTTCAGCGTCTCATCGCACGTTTAAAAATACTCAACCGCGTGCAAAAACGCCGTATTCCTACGCAAAAAGGCCGCGGCGTCCGAGAGCGCGAACTCGAAAAAAAACATCAGGTGCGAGCCAAAAAGAAAATGCGGAATAAACCCAGTCTGGACGATTAGGGTTTCACTCTGTGGGTTATTTCCTGCATTTTTTGTGCGATCCCAGAGTCGTAAAGACCTATTATTTCAAGGTTTTCCCAGGGGGAATGCGTTTGACAGGCATGGATTATTTGATAAATTTAAAGAAAAGATTGTTGAGGGAGATGGGCCGGTTTTTTAGGATCTGAAGCAAGAGGGAAGCCCCCGTCTGATTTCTCTTAAAGTAGGCCACTGTCCTGTGAAATATTGTTTGATCATAACCCTTGTTTTCTCATCCCTCCTGCTCTTACCCGCAAGCGGACATGCTATCGATATTGCTGTCATCGTACATCAAAACAATCCCTTAAATGAGATTTTCTCTCGTGACTTAAGGCGTATTTTTAAACAGGAAAAACGCCACTGGGCAGATAATCGCAAGGTTTACATCATTATGCAGGAAGATGGTAGTTCCGAAAAAGGTCTTTTTGTCCAGAAAATATTTATGATGCAGCCCAAGGTTTTAAAGCGCTATTGGCTGAACAAGATTGTCAAAGGAGAGATCCTGGCTTTCCCTAAAACCCTCAGTTCTAATGACACAGTCAAACGTTTTGTCAGTCAGATTGATGCGTCTATTGCCTATGTTAATGCCAATGCGGTGGACGAAAGCGTCAAGGTTTTAAGGGTTGATGGAAAGTATCCCGGAGAGAAGGAATATTTTTTGAGTGGGCCCTGATTGATTTGAAAGCGCTGTATGTCTTAGGTTTTTATAAAAATTAGAACAAAAATAACACTTACTTTTTTGGTCTTGTCCTTGGTTCCGCTTACGGTGGTGAGTTATGTGGCTTATCAAAATGGCAAACAGGCTCTGAAAGATAATCTTGGCATAACCTATCAATTGCTTGCACAGCAAACGATCGAAAAAATTGACCGTACGCTTTACGAGGTGTACCGGGACGTGGAGGCTTGGTCTGAGCTTGAGGTCATGGATGAAGTCATTGCGGGGGATGTGGATGGAAAAATGACCACCTTTTTGAGAAGTCTTAGTCAGCAATATGGCTATTTTTCGAGTATTAATGCGATGAATCAGGATGGTTTGGTGGTTGCTTAGAGTCGTCCTGAATTCATCGGACGGAATTTTAAAAAGAACACCTTTTTTAAGATTGTCATGACGAAAAAACCTTATCTCGAAGACCTTTATTTTGATTCCCTGGGCCAGGAATGGGTCATTTCTTTTTCCTTCCCCATCACGGCAAAATTCCAACCAATTTACCTAACCGGACTTTATTTCTGGACCGACTCATGCAGTTGCTCAGTGGTGCCCATCGTCGTAAACGTATCGTGGCCGTTTTGTCGCTGGGTTTGGATCGTTTTAAAAATATCAATGACACGCTAGGACATGTCATTGGTGATCTGTTGTTGAAGGGGGTTTCAGAGCGTTTAATCGACTGTGTGCGTGAAGGAGACACCGTGGCGCGTTCTGGGGGAGACGAGTTTATTTTTATTCTAGATGACATTACACGCTTGGAAGATATCGGAAAAATCGCAAAAAAAATTATGAAGGCTTTTAGAAAACCCCTTTTGCTTAAAGGCAATGAATTATTTGTCACCACGAGCATCGGAATCAGTCTTTATCCCAATGATGGAACGACTGCCGAAACCTTGTTGAAAAATGCCGATACGGCGATGTATCGGGCGAAAGAGCAGGGTAAAAATAATTACCAACTCTTTGCAGCGGACATGAATGTGAAAGCCGAGGAATACCTGAAATTGGAAACACATTTACGTTATGCCCTGGAGCGCGATGAGCTTGCGCTTTATTATCAGCCCATGGTGGATTGTAAGACGGGCGAGGTTGTGAGTATGGAGGTGTTGTTGCGCTGGGTGCACAGTGAACTCGGAGAGATCCCCCCGTCAAAATTCATTCCCATCGCGGAGGAAGCGGGTTTGATCGCAGAGATTGGGAATTGGGTACTGAAGATGGCTTGTGCGCAAAATAAAGCCTGGCAGGATGCGGGTTTTGATGCTTTTCGCGTGGCTGTGAATTTATCCGCCCGTCAATTCGATGATAAAAAATTAGCCAAAAGCGTTCAAGCGGTATTAGGGGAAACCGGCTTAGACCCTTCGTATTTGGAACTCGAACTGACCGAAGGTATCGTAATGAAAAATCCGGAGGTGACGGTGGAGATTCTTCGTTCCTTCCACATCTTGGGGATTGAGATTTCGATTGATGATTTTGGAACAGGATATTCTTCTCTCAGTTATCTGAAGCGTTTTCCCGTCAATAGTTTGAAAATTGATCGATCCTTTATTCAGGATATTACGCACGATCCTGATGATGCCGCAATTATTCGTGCTGTGATTGCCATGGGACATAGCCTTAATCTTAAAATAATCGCAGAAGGGGTGGAAAAGGTTGCACAGCTCGAATTTTTACGTGCAATGCAATGTGATACCGTACAGGGCTATTTGTTCAGTGTGCCGCTTCCGGTAGAGATCATCACTGAGAAGTTGGAGCAGGGAGATGGTTTTTATGTCCCAAAAGGTTCTCAATAAAGCTTTCCGGGATATGCTTAAACAGGGATGATTTAAACAATTGTCATCCCCGTTTCCACGGGGACGACGGGCGTTCCTGATCTGTAATGAGGTTTAAATTCTCGTGTGTGTCCCGTCGCAAAAAGGCATATTTTTTGATTTTCGACACCCGCACCAGGCAACAGATTTCTTTTTTTCGATGACGATATGTGTAGGTGTTTTTCCGGTATTGAGACGTTCGTGTGACCCGTCACAATAGGGTTGGCTTTCTGATTTTCCACAGGCACAATAATATTTATCCCCAGGTTCTTCTGAAATGACATAGGGCTGTTTCCGCTCTGACATACATCCTCCTTTGATTGAATCTGTGAAAGCATTGTGAGGCCGATACAGGTTCTTGTTTTGCTGCATGGGCTGTGCTAGGTTGATATCATCTATTTCATTGATTTGTAAAGTATGTACTAAAGAGTGGGATACCATTTAAATGGAAACTAAAGGCGAACCTGAAAAGCCTGAAAAAAGTACTTGTCCTGTTGAAAAAACCTTGAAAGTGATTGGAGGCCGCTGGAAAGTTCTTATTCTACGAGAACTTTTTAAGGGGACGCGGCGCTTTGGAGAATTGCAACGGGGGGTCAAAGGCATTACCCAAAAAATGTTGACGCAGCAACTACGTGAACTAGAAGCGGAAAATATTGTTCATCGTGAGGTTTATCGCCAGATTCCCCCCAAGGTAGAGTATTCACTCAAGCCACTGGGTTTAAGTTTAGAACCGGTGCTTGAGGCGATGAATGCTTGGGGGATGGCCCATCTGAGTCAAAACAAACAAGCCTCAGGCCCGTGTGTGGAGGTTCAGGTTTAAGGTGTCCCTCCCTTTTTTTCAGGTCGATGCGTTTGCTTCTAAGCCATTTTCAGGTAATCCCGCAGCGGTTTGTCTTTTGCCTGAAGCTTGTGATGCAAGCTGGATGCAGCAGGTTGCGGCGGAGATGAATCTTTCTGAAACGGCCTTTCTTTATCCGAAAGGGCCAGACTATGATCTGCGTTGGTTTACACCCGTGTGCGAAGTGGATCTTTGCGGTCATGCGACTTTGGCCAGTGCCCATATTTTGTGGGAAGAAAAACATGTGGATTCTGAAACCGTCATTCAATTTGAAACCCGAAGTGGCGTGCTTCGGGCAGAGAAAAAAGAAAATCGGATTCAGATTGATTTTCCTGCAGAGGTGGAGCAAGGTGTGGATGCGCCCTTGGATCTGCTCGAAGCCTTGAATGTCGAAGCCGTTTACCTCGGAAAAACCCGTTTTGATTATTTAATTGAGGTGAGAAATGAAACTGTACTTCGCGGTATTCAGCCTGACTTTAATCGCCTTAAAAAGGTTGCGATGCGTGGGGTAATGGTCACTGCATCTGCGTCGCATGCCGATTACGATTTTGTTTCCCGTTTTTTTGCACCTGCGGCTGGGATTGATGAAGATCCCGTAACGGGTTCCGCGCATTGTGTTTTAGGACCGTATTGGGAAAAACGCATGGGGAAAAAGGAACTTACCGCATATCAGGCATCCGCACGTGGCGGAAAGCTTCAAGTACGATGTCAGGGCGAACGTGTTTTTCTTGAAGGGGAAGCCCTGACGGTATTTCGAGGAAGCTTATTATGAGTGGACACAGATGAAGGTCTCTAAATGCATCTCATTCAAATCTGCTAAAAAAGTGGCCTTGTTTTTTGTAACGGTATTCTTATTACAGCCAATAGTTGTTGTTGCGCAAGGACGACCTCCGGCAAATGTGGTTGTTTCCCCGGTGAGACTGGAAACGATTCAGGACGAAATTCTTCAGATTGGCACTGTAGAGTCTTGGCGCGCCAGTCGTGTGGCGACCGAAGTTTCAGGCCGTGTGGAAGAATTACGGGTGCGACGGGGTGCAAAAGTCAAAAAAGGCGATCTGCTGGTGAGGCTTTCCGCAAGCACGCTTCGTTTGAAATTAAAAGAATCTGAAGCGAAACAAAATGCGGCGATGGCACGTTTGCAGAAGTCACGGGATAACCTCAAACGCAGTGAAGGTCTAATGAAGGAAGGCTTGATCTCAGAGCGGGCCTACCGTGATGCCAAACTCACGGTGGAAGAATTAGAGCAGACGCTTGCTGTCAATGAATCCGAACGACTTCAGGCGCAGGATGAATTGAGTAAAAAAGAGGTGCGTTCACCCTTTGATGGCATTGTGACGCAAGCCTTGACCGAAGAAGGGCAGTGGGTCACCGAAGGGGGTGGCATTGTACACTTGGTGGATCTTTCACGGGTTAGAATTTTGGTCGAAATGCCTGAAAAATACATCCGTGAAGTCCAGAGAGGCGGCGCAGTTTCCGTGCAGATTGACGCGATTCCGGGTGAGGTTTTTTCAGGAAAGGTGCATGCCCTGATTCCGGCTGGAGATCGTGCCGCGCGGCTTTTTCCGGTTGAAGTCCATGTTGAAAATAAGGGTTTGCTTTTGCAAGAAGGTATGTTGGCTCGTGTTGCTTTTTCTTTGGGTGCATCGCGACGTGTTTTGATGGTGGATAAGGATGCCTTGATTCGGAAAGGGAGCGAGGCCTTTCTTTTTGTCGTGGAAGATGCAAAGGCGGTGAAAAAAACCGTTAGAGTCGGCCAGGGAAAAGCAGGCTTAATCGAAGTAAGTGGAGAAATTAAGGCGGATGATCTTGTTGTGATTCGCGGTAACGAACGTCTAAGAGAAGGCCGGGCCGTGCATGTTGTAAGGGATGATGCCGGGCCAGCCGAAGAGAGGCCTTTTGCCTCCGATCAAGAATCACCCGGACATGCACATTAAGAAATTATGACTTTTATTGAAACCATGATCAAGAGGCCAGTCTCGGTTGTTGTGGGGGTCATTTTACTCCTGCTTTTTGGTTTTATTTCGCTTTTTAAAATTCCCATTCAACTGACCCCCGAAGTGATTAAACCTGAGATTACCGTTGAAACCTTTTGGCGGGGTGCCAGTGCACGTGAAATCGAACGGGAAGTGACGGAGCGTCAAGAAGAACAACTTAAATCCATCCCCGGTCTGGTTGAAATGACCAGTGAAAGCCGTGAAAGTCGCAGCGAAATTGTGCTCACCTTTCAAACCGAAACCAATTTAGATACCGCTTTACTCAATGTCTCAAACCGCCTCAATCAAGTGACTGATTTTCCTCTGGATGCGGAGCGTCCTGTCTTAAGAACGGTGAATGTTGCCTCCTCCGCAATTGCCTGGTTTATTTTAAAACCCATTCCTGGCAATGAAAAAGACATTAACACTTATCATGATTTTGCCGAAGATTTTATCAAAACCCGTTTTGAGCGGGTCTTGGGTGTGGCGATTAGCAATGTTTTTGGGGGACGTGAACGTGAAATGCAGGTGGTGATTGATCCTAATGTCATTGCAGCGCGAAACGTGACGATTTTGGATGTGACCCGCGCTTTGGCGCGGGAAAACGCCAATGTCAGTGCGGGAGATTTTGAAGAAGGCAAACGTCGCTACCTTGTCAGAACTCTAGGGGAATATCGTTCAACGGAGGACATCGAAAACATTGTTGTTAAACGTGTGGGCGGAAAACATGTTTTTTTGAAAGATGTCGCACAGGTTGCACTGGGCTATAAAAAGCCCCTGCGCTCCGTGCGTCAAAATGGTGATCCTGCCATTGCGGTGAATGCCTTACAGGAATCCGGCGCGAATACCCTCGATATTATGGATGGACTCCGGACTGCAGTCGAAGAGCTGAATGCAGGCATACTCAAAGACAATGGGCTGCACCTTAATCAGGTTTATGATGAAACAGACTACATCAACAGCTCGCTTGATTTGGTCCAGCAAAACCTGATTGTCGGTGGGCTACTTGCTGTTTTTGTCCTGATGCTTTTTTTGAGAAGTGCTTCAAGTACCCTGATTGTGGCGACGGCGATTCCGATTAGTGTGGTGGGTACCTTTATCGTGTTGCACATGCTGGGGCGAAATTTGAATGTCGTTTCTCTTGCGGGCATGGCCTTTGCCGTAGGCATGGTTGTGGACGTCGCCATCGTGGTCTTGGAGAATATTTATCGCCATAGGCAATTAGGAAAAACCCGTTCAAAGGCCGTGATCGATGGCATGAATGAAGTGTGGGGTGCGGTCTTTGCGAGTACACTCACGACCATCGCCGTTTTTTTACCCATCTTTTTTATCGAAGAACAGATCGGCCAGCTTTTTCGCGATATTGCCATTGCGATTAGCGCGAGTGTGGCATTAAGTCTCATTGTTGCGATGACCGTCATTCCCACTTTTTCTGCGATGATTTTAGGCGGGGCAAAGGAGACGAAAAAAGAAAACCAACTGTTTGGGATTGTGCCACTTGCGGCCCGTTTTGCTGATGGCATTGCCACACTTGTTTATCAGATCTGTAAACGCCCTCTTATTTCTTTTTGTGTTGTTGTCGGCATGACGGCACTTTCAGTCAGTCTGGCTTGGTTTCTCATGCCCAAAGCAGAGTATTTACCGGAAGGCAATCGCAATCTGGTCTTGGGGATTCTTTTGCCACCGCCGGGTTACAACCTGGATGAAATTCAGAAAATCGGAAAAATGATTGAAAAGGACATTCGTCCCTACTGGGAGAAAGATCCCGACAACCCAAAAGCTTCTGATCCCGAAGGCCCTGCCGCATTGAACTTTTTTTATGTGGCTTCGGGGCGTCAGGTTTTTATGGGGGTGCGGGTGCGTGAGGCCGCACGTATTCGCGAGATGATTCCCATTATGCAAGGCGCGCTTCGTAAAATACCGGGTATGATTGCCATCGTCCTGCAATCAGGGCTTTTTTCACGCGGGATTGGCGAGGGGCGTAGTATTGACGTGGCTTTTTCTGGACCAGAGTTAGAGCGCCTGGTCGGCATGGGGGGACGGGCCTTTGGCCAACTAATGGAACTCATGCCAGGCGCTCAGATTCGTCCCATTCCAAGCTTGGATTTAGGCACACCGGAAATCCAAATTTTGCCCGACCGTGTGCGCATGGCCGACATGAATTTGGATGCACAAGACTTGGGTAAGATTGTTGATGCACTTCTAGATGGCACAAAGGCCAGCGAGTATTTTGATGAAGGAGAGCGGCTTGACTTGGTTGTGACGGGTGATAAAAACTTTCAATGGCAAAGTCACGATTTAGAACGTATTCCCATTCGCACGCCTTCGGGACAAATTGTGACCTTGGGTGCGGTGGCGGATGTGGTGATCACGAACGGGCCGCAGCAGGTGAATCATCTCGAACGAGAGCGCACGGTTTCTGTGCGTGTTGTGCCCCCAATTGAGATTCCGCTGCAAGAAGCCATGGAGATGATTGAAGAGAAAGTCCTGGCCCCGATGAAGGCCGATGGCACGGTCAGCTTGCCTTATCGGGTGCGTTTAAGTGGTACGGCGGATGACTTGGTCGTGACACGGAAAGCCGTGCAGTGGAATTTGATCATTGCCGGCTTGATTACCTATCTTTTAATCGCGGCATTGTTTGAATCCTTCTTCTATGCCTTTGTGATTATGATCAGTGTGCCTTTGGCCGCAGGCGGTGGGTTTTTGGGTTTATGGTTGGTGAGTACTTTTGTGACCTATCAAACCTTGGATGTTTTGACGATGTTGGGTTTTATTATCCTCATCGGTACCGTGGTAAACAACGCCATTCTCATCGTCCATCAAGCCTTGCACTATATGCGGGAAGACGGCGTCGAAGCGGTCGAAGCCATGAAACAATCGGTGCGGGTGAGGGTGCGTCCTATTTTTATGAGTACGATGACCAGTGTTTGTGGCATGTTGCCACTGGTGCTTTTTACCGGGCCGGGTTCTGAAATCTACCGCGGCATTGGCAGTGTGGTGGTGGGTGGATTAACGCTTTCGACCTTGTTTACGCTTTTTCTGGTGCCTGCGCTTTTTACCCTGATGAGCCGTATCAAAACGATTTCTTCGGGCAGAAAAAGTGTGGGATCTATTTCCTAAGGTGTATCCGCAATATGAAATCGGCGTGTTTTCCCTGCCCCTCCGTACACCATAAAGACCTTTTTACTTTCGCGGACTTGAATATCTGACCAAGCATTATTTTTGCCATCGTAATAGGCTTCGGGGTCAGAGCCACTGGCTTTAAAAAAGTCAGGGTTGGAAATACCTGCGTCCATGACTTCGCCTACGAGACATTCTGTGATAAATCCATTGCCCTTGAGTTCAATCTTTGCCAGGGTTTGAAGGATTTCATTGCCGTTTGTCAAAATAAGTTCTTCCATCTGTGTGTCCATGCTCCTTGCATTATTTTTAAAAAACTTTCTTGTCGTGGTCATTCTATCAAACCCGATCTTGATTTTGTCAGGCTTTATTTTGGGTTTTTCAGGTTAAAACTAAAAAAGGCATTATAATTAGTACAATACATTCAATATGTTGAGGATTCATTGATGTTTAGGACGCGGATATACTTTTTGTGTCATCGCTCATTTTATCGCTTTTTTAACCTGCTTTTATGGAGTGCTTTATTGCTGTGTTTCCTGAGTGTTTTGCCATCTCATGCACAGAATGCAAAGCGGCAGCAAACAAGTCTTAAAAGTCCTTCTCAAAAAGAGCGGGTGCTTGAAAAACGCCTTATCCGTGCCTTCGCACAAGATAAAATCGCGGTGCGGGCTGCGGTAAAATTGTTGCGTTTAGGAGACCTTCAGGCTTTGCGGTCTCGTTTAGAAAAATCCCTTGAAAAAAATCGCAACCACAAAAAGAGAACGCATTTTGCTGGAGCAGATGCCTTTGCACTTGCCGCCCTAGAAGAAGTTCAGTCAAATTTTAAGGCGGCGCAATCTTATTACGAAGTCGCGCTTTCATTTGATTCGGAAAATACGACCTACTTAAGGCATCTTGGTGTGATGCTCAGCACTTATGGAAAACCCAAGGCGGCAATTTCTCATCTGGAAAAGGCCTTGGCCTTGCTTTTAAAACAAGAGGGTGCAAGGCATCCAGAGATTGTGAAGGTTTACAATCAAGTGGCACAGGCTTGGGAGAGCGCGGGAGATCTCGGAGAAGCAGTCAATTTTCGCGAAAAAGTACTGATCACTTCAAAAAAAAATTACGGCGATAAACATCAAAAAACGGCAATGGCGCATCATGGTTTGGGAAAGGTATTGGAGAAGACGGGTGAACTAAAGGCCTCTATCCTTCAGTTTAGAAGGGCGCTTGAAATTGACGTGGGTCTTTATGGAGATGACCATCCCTATGTTTCGAGTCGTTACAATACCTTGAGCATGGCGCTTTACACCTTGGGCGAATCTGAGGAAGCCCAGGTGCTCTATAAAAAGGCCATTGAAACGGCTTCGGCTCAGGATGATAAAAATGACCCCAATGCTGCGATTCGATACAACAATTTTGCCTTGGCCTGGTACAAACTGGGGGATGCCAATAAGGCCATTGTTTTGTATACTCGAGCCTTAGACTTGGATTTGGCACGTTATGGCGAAGGAGATCCTAAAATAGCAGAACGCTATAATAATCTAGGGCGTGCCTGGACAAAAGCCGGAAATTTTGAAAAAGGCATTGCTTTTTATAAAAAAGCCCTTGAAATTGATGTGGCGGTTTACGGCCCACAGCAGCCCAAAACAGCAACCCGTCATGGCAATCTGGGCACCGCTTATTATCAGGCGGGTGATTACAACCGTTCTCTGGAAGAATATACAAAAGCCTTCAAAATTGATCTCAGAATTTATGGCGATGCGCACCCAAAAATGGCGAAACGCTACGGGGATCTGGGCCGCAGTTTATTTAAGCAGGGGGCTTTTCAACGTGCCACAGAATTGTACGATAAGGCCCTGAATATTGAACGGGAGGTTTATGGGGAAAGTCATCCCAAGGTGGCTGAGCGTTACGGCATGTTGGGCAAAATATGGAAGGCCCTGGGGAACCTTCAAGAAGCGATCATTTTGTATGTAAAAGCTCTCAAAATTGAAATCGAGATCTATGGGGAGACCCACGCAAAAATCGCAGGGCGTTACAATGATATCGGCGCAATTCTTATTAAAGTCGGACGATATCAACAGGCCTTTGTTTTGTATGGTAAGGCCCTGAAGATCAATCGTAATATTCATGGGCTCGTTCATGTAAATACCGCAAGAAGTTATAACAATCTGGCTTTAGCCGTCTACCATTTGGGGGATGCTGAAAAGGCTGTTTTGTTTTATACAGAAGCGCTTGAGATCGATCTGGCTTTGTATGGGGAAAATCACCCTGAAATCGCAAGGGCTTACAATAACATGGGCTCAGCACTTTATCGTTTGAATGACATGGAGCAGGCCATCGAATTTTATCGGAAGGCCCTCCAGATTGATTTGGAAATTTATGGGACATTAAACCCAAAGGTCATTATTCGATATACTAATTTGGGTTTGGCTTGGGAGCAATTGGGTGACCTAAAACAGGCTATTTTCAATCTCAACAAAGCACTTGAGATTGAAATATCAGGTTATGGGCAAGCACATCCCAATGTCGCAATCCGATACAATAACCTGGGGATGGTTTGGGAAAAAATGGGGCAAGAAAAAAAGGCTGCTGCGTTGTTTCAAAAAGCCTTTCAGATTTTTAATACAGCACTCGGCCCGGATCATGAGATGACCCGGAAAGTCATGTCGAATATCGAACGGCTTAGACCTTCTTGATAGGGCATGAGGAATTCGAGTGGACGCCTCAGTTCGTGGGAATGATCGTTTTTGAGGCAGGCCTGAAGTACAGTTGCTAAAGGAAGCTCTGATTAAGTCATGAATCATTTTTTCAAGGCAAAAATCCCCAGATTCTGCGTTGTAAATTTTGGAAATAGCGGGCTATTCCCTGCAATTTCCACCTTAAATTTGGAAATTTTATCTCTCGAAAAATCTGACCCAGACTTAATCAGAGCTTCCTAAAATAACAAAATAGAGTATGATCTCTCCAGGTATTTTCTGTTTTTATGGTGAGAGATGGACTCTTTTGATGTGGTGATTGTGGGCGCGGGGCCAGGGGGTGGGGCGGCAGCGCGTCAACTTTCGAAAGCGGGTTTTAAAGTGCTTTTATTTGAAAAAGAGCGCTCGTTTGCAGCCAATGATTTTTCCAGTGGCGGTGCACCCCTCGAAATTTTAAGTGACTTTCAATTGCCTGAGTCTGTCGTTGGTGCCTACTGTCACAAAATTCGTATTTCAGCGACAGCGCATACCCATATTTGGCAGGATGAAAATCCTGTGGCCATCGTGCTGGATTTTAAAAAACTCCGAACCTTTTTGGCCGAAGAAGCCATTCAAAACGGCGCAAGGATTTTTTTTGGCTGCGCCTATCGCGCGCATCGCCGTGAAGGCTCAGATCTTGTGATAGATTATAAAAAGGCGGGTCATGATGTCTTGCTCAGCGTCCGAGCGAAAGTCCTTATTGATGCGACAGGATCAGATCGGCGCGTTTTAGGGGATGGTCTTAAAACGCATGAGGCTTCAGCAGATGATGTGATTGTTGGACGTGGGATTGAATACCTCGTCGAAGTACCTGAAGCGGTTTATCATAGCTATGCAGATTGTCTTTCGTTTTATATCGGCTCCAAATGGATGCCGCAAGGCTATGCTTGGATTTTTCCGATGTCTGCAAATTTGCTTAAAATTGGTGTGGGACGAAATTTTCCCAACACACAATTTGTGCCACATCGTCGAGCCATGAAAGATTATCTGGATCAATTGATTATTGAGTGTCTCAAAACAGATGAAATCAATGTCATTGACCGACATGGCAAAACAATTGTCTATACCTGCCACCATCGAGATCTTTATGTGGATCAAAATATGATTGCAATCGGAGATGCCGTTTCAACGGTAAATCCGCTGACCTTTGAAGGTATTCGTCATGCCTTAAAAAGTGGTGAAATTGCGGCAAGACATGTGCGCAACTTTTTGGAAAAAAAGGTTCCCAATCTAAAACCCTATGTCGGTGAGATGCGGCGCTATTGTGGCATGAAATGGGTTGTTTCCGAGTTGTTGACACACAAAATATACCGTGAACCCGAGGATGCAAAAATGACCCTCATGCTACAAGCCCTACAATCTTTAAGTCTTGCGGCTTTGAAAGATCTTGTTTTTTATTATCGTTTTAAAATCGCGATGAAATTTTATGTGAGATACCAATTTTTACTTTTAAGACAGGCACTCTCTTTTTCCGGCCGCTCCCCTAAATCGAGGTCTTAAGGATGAGCAGGTCTTTAAATTTAAGTGGCAAGAGACTCTCTCTTTCTGATTTTTATGCGGTTGTACTGGATCATCGTCCTGTGCATTTTTCTGAAGCGGCCAAGAAAAAAATGAATCGCTCTCGTCGTCTGGTGGCAAAAGTTCTTTCAGAGGGTAAGGCTGTTTATGGGGTCAATACAGGTTTTGGAAAACTTGCGCGTGAAAGTATTTCTAAGACTGAAATTCAGCAGCTTCAAGTGAATTTGATCCGAAGCCACGCCTGCGGTGCTGGCCCGCCGCTTTCGGAAACAGCCACAAGAGGCATTTTATTGCTTCGGGCGCAGGTATTGGCCATGGGGCATTCGGGTGTGCGTCCCTTGATTGTATCGCGTCTCGTCGAAATCTTAAATGCGGGGCTCTATCCCCTTATTCCCAGTCGAGGTTCGGTGGGGGCTTGTGGAGATTTGATCCCATTAGCACATTTGGCCTTGCTCTTGATCGGGGAAGGAGAAGCCTTTTTTGAAGGAGAATGTCTCGCAGGTGCACAGGCTTTAAAACGCGCAGGCATTCAAGCGGTGAGCCTTGAAGCCAAGGAGGGGCTTTCTTTGGTCAATGGCACACAGGCAGCCTTGTCTTTGGGGCTATTGGCCCTGCATCATGCCGAGCGACTGGCCGAGACGGCAAATTTAGCGGGGGCAATGTCTTTGGAGGCCTTGATGGGTACGCCGACGGCTTTTGAGGAAAAGCTTCAGCATTTGAGACCGCATCCGGGGCAACTATGTGTGGCAAAAAAAATACGAACTTTGCTTAAAAATAGTCAGATTCGAGATTCTCATGTGGCCTGTGACCGTATCCAGGATCCCTATTCTATTCGTTGCATTCCACAGGTGCATGGTGCGGTTTTTGATGCAATTGGATTTGTTAAAAATACTTTATTGATCGAAATGAATAGTGTGACAGACAACCCCATCGTTTTTCCTGAGCAGGGAGAAATCCTCTCCGGGGGGAATTTTCATGGGCATCCCGTGGCGCTTGCACTGGATTTTCTTGGAATTGTCTTGACGCATTTGGGGGTGATTTCTGAACGCAGAATTGCACAATTGATTGACCCGGAGTGCATTGACTTACCTCCTTTTTTGACACGTAAACCGGGTTTGAATTCGGGCTTGATGATGCCTCAGGTGGCGGCGGCTGCACTGGCTTCGGAGTGCAAGGTGCTGGCACATCCTGCCTCGGTTGATTCGATCCCGACCTCGGTCAATCAGGAAGATTATGTCAGTATGGCCATGGGTGCGGCTTTGAAACTGCAACAAATCACCCAGAATATTGCAGATATATTAGCGATTGAGTTGTTTGCCGCGGCAGAAGGCGTTGCTTTTCACAAGCCCCTGAAACCAGGGCAAGGTGTGGAAGACGGCATTGTAAAACTTCGCGCCGAAGTCCTTCCCTTAGAAGAAGATCGCTCACTACAAAAAGACTTCGAAAAAATTTCAAAGATGATTCTAAAAGGTGAATTCTGTCTTTGAAAAAGGGGAGAAAAGTAAATGATCAGCGTCGGTTCTGTCTGTCTTCCCCCTTTTTCAAAGGGGGATTGAGGGGGATTTATTACAAAACTTCTTCAAGCAATTCTTTGGCAGGTCTCCCCACGTGGTAGCCTTGTGCAAAATCGACTTCGTATTCACGAAGCAGTAAGAGTGTTTCCTCGTCCTCAACCCCTTCTGCAATCGTCTTTTTTCCCAATCCCTTCACCACTTCGGTCAGTGATTTTACAAAAATCTGGTCATCGGGATGTGAGGCAATTTCTTTGATGAAGGTGTCTCCAATTTTTACGATATCGACAGGCAGTTGTTTCAGATAGTTAAAGGTGGCAAACCCCGTTCCAAAATCATCTAAGGCGAAACGACAACCAAGCGTCTTGATTTCATTCATGAGACTACAGGCCGCGACCAGATCGGAAACAGCGGCCGTTTCTGTAATTTCAATGACGATATTTCGAGGATTTGCCCCTGTGCGTGCGAGGGTTTCTTTGAGATGAGGTAATAGCCCGGGATCGTTGAAAGCATAACCCGAGAGATTTAAGGTGAAGCTGACATTCAATCCGGCACGGGCTGCTTCGGCCTGGCGCATAATGACTTTTTCTAAGACCATGTGATCAATGGCGTAGATCAGTCCGCATTGCTCTGCAATGGGAATGAAAGCACCCGGCGCGATCAAAGTATCGTCTTGATCGCGCATCCGCAGCAGTGCTTCATAATAAACAATTTTACCGCTTATGATGTCCTGAACGGGTTGAAAATGCATGACAAAACCGTCGTGATCCAGGGCCTGTTTAATTTTGTCCTGCCAATAGACGCGTTCTTTCATTTGAGTTTTGATGGCTTCTGTCCCAGTAAAAAGATGCCAACTGCCACGGCCCCGCTCCTTGGCTTGATACATGGCGAGGTCTGCATTGGAGAGCAGCTCCTGCACACTTTCTCCGTGTTCGGGAAAGAGCGCAATGCCAATACTTGCCGTGACTTGATAGGAATGTTCGAGGATGGGCATTTCGACATCGGCAAGATATTCTGTAATTTTCTGAGCAACTTGTGTTGCACCTGTTTCATCCGTTTCTGAGATGACGATTGCAAATTCGTCGCCTCCTAAACGGCTGATGATGTCGGTGGAACGCACAAGCCGGGAAAGCTGGCTGGCCACAAGCTTGAGGAGTGCATCTCCTGCGTGATGTCCTCTGGTGTCATTGACGTATTTGAATTGGTCGAGGTCAAAAAACAAGAGTGCGCCCGAACGGCTATAGCGTTTTGATTCCAGTAGGATACGGTCCAGCTCATTTTGAAAGCGCCGACGATTGAATAGCCCGGTGAGCGGGTCATGGTCGGCCAGCCAGGAGAGCTGGAGCTCGGCCTGTTTTCGGGCCGTCAGGTCGAGTCCCACCGAAAGGATGAGCGGCGTCTTATTTCCTTTTCGCAAGAGGCGGGAGTGAAACCAGAGGATGTGTCTTGTGGATTGATCTCTACAGGTCATCAATGATTCGTGAGAGAGGTCATCTAATTCGCTGGCATGGAGCTGTGCCAGTTGATGCATCATGTCTACGGTGAGTTCTTCTTCGGCGATCAGCTCTACAAAGTTTTTCTGTTTGAGCTCCGATTCGGTATAGCCACTCAAGCGATTGCCATGCTGGTTCAGGGTCATTATTTTTCCCGTTTGATCTTGTGTCAGGATGATGACCTGGGCGGTATCCAGTAAAAGTGCAATAAAGTCTTTTTCATTTCCCAATTCTTCCATGCGGTCTGCAAGGGTTTTTGTTCGTTGTTTGACTTCGGTTTCGAGTGCTTCCAATTGGTAGGAAAGTGCAATGGCGGTGTCGTCCAAAATATCAATTTCGTCATCGCGCCATCCTTTTTTCCGTGTTCCGACCGCGCTGCGCACATTGCTAAAGGCACTTTTTGCCAGTAATGGCAGGGTATCGGTGATCAGCTTAAGGCGGGACATGGGTGTCCAGAGAATAGCCAGCAAAAGTGCTTCGGAAAGTAGAAGGCCTAAGATGCCTGCCATGAGGCTTTGTCGGGTTGCTGCTTTTATTTCAGCCAAAGTCTGTGAAATATCATCAATGATGATGAGGTCTCCAGAACCGCCACCGGAAAAACCCTCTAATGGGATGAGTTGAAGTGCATAATGTTTGTTTTTAAAAAGAATTTTTTTGTATATTTTGATTTTGGAAAAAGAAAGATTCTTCTCGGCTGCAGCTTGCAGCAAGGGAAGTGTTAGCTGCATGTTTGTGAGTGCAACAACTTTTTTATTCCATAGGGGGATTAAGCTGTTTTTGTTTTCAGCCGTATTCTCTTCATGATCAATAACAACGCCGACATCCAGGCCGGAAATCTGTTGAAAATTGATGACGACTTCTGCCAAGGAGGCTCCCAAGAGGATGGTGCCGATATTTTTCCCTCCCGAAAGAATCGGGGCCATCACATATTGTGTACAAATGGTTTTACATGAAAGTGCTGTAATGGGATGTTCTTTTTTTCTGATGGTTTCAATCCAGTTTAGAATGAGCTGTTCTTCGTCCTGCATTTGGTTTGATGTTCCCCAGCGTCCTAATTCCAAACCGGATGCCGTGTAAAATCGCACAAGGTCAATCCCCATATCGAGTTGTAATAAGGGCCAGTGATCCTCAAAAGCCAGAACAAGTTGTTCGTTTTCAGCACGGGTCAAGGCGGTTTCCATCCCAGAAAAAGAAGGGATAATCCCACCAAATTGTTGCAAGCGTTTGACGGTGTGTTCCATGAGTGCGTTGAATTCCTGAATGTTGTGTGCATGTATGGCTTTTCGGCGCTCATCAAAATGTGTCATTAGGTTTTGGTGGCTGAAGTAGGGAAAAGAGGCATTGATGACCAAGAGGAAAAGGCTGAATAGTAAGAGGGCCTTCCATTTGAGACTTAAAAATCGTTGGATTTTTTTTGGGTTGACAGACATCAGTTTATGTTTCAATCCTTAATCAGAGGGTGCTTCACCTAAAAGCGAAAAGAGATGAGTAGTGCAAACATATCCCAGTAACGTTTTGTGGCAGATGGATTATCTGAAAGCGGAAGCCACGCGGTGCCATCCACATAATGATATTCAATGCGGGCCATCCAGGATTTAGTGATGTCCCAGCGTAGACCTGCTGTCCAATCTTTTGCAAATTGGCTGTGGGCGGGAGCTCCAGATTCTGCTGCTTTTTTCCCATCTCGATCATCTTTATTTTGATAGAGAATGTCATAGCGGAGCAAGGCTTCGAACTTTTTTGCAAGACGATGGGTGAACTGTAGGTAATAACTTTCCCCTGTGAAGCTGTTATTTCTGTTGCCGACATTATCGAAGCGAGAGTAGCGTTGGGCGTATTCTGAAGTAAGACTCCAGAATTCGGTATTGTACTGAGCCGAAAGAATGACTGGAACGAATCGGATCTCCCCTTTTTGGGTATTGACTGTCGATTCCATTTCGACGACAGCGCCGCTGATTCCGAGTCGGATTTTTCCGCCATCCCGTTCAAAGATCAGGCGACCGACGTATGAAAAGTTTGGATCGAGATCTCCAGGCTGTTTTCCGAGAAAAGCGGATCTTGTTTGATTTTTTTCGACATTGGGGTAGCCCGCGACGAATTGAAATAGCAGATCTCCGAACCTTGTCCGATAGTCTGTGTAGAGATTGATCCCATCCGCAGAGAGCGCGAGGTTACGCGTCCGGTCAAAATAGATTGACTGAGGAAGAAAGATGCTGGGTCGTGTAAAGGCTACATCTCGGGTATCATTGTAAAAACCCAAAGGGTTTTTGATCCGGCCGAAGCGGAGTCCAAAATTGCGGGATTCTTTGGAGATGAGGCTATAATCGATGAGTGCATAGTCTAATTGTAAGTCTCCATTGTCGTCTTTACCTGCACGCCTGGAGAGTCCTTGTGCTGAAAAAAGTAAATCTGGTATGGGCCGAAAGGATGCATTAATCCCTAATTCGGAGAAATCGAAACTGCCATCCTCGCTGTTCCCAAAAAAATTGTTGTCTGAAGTAAGGATAAATCCCTGGCTTGCAAAACCATGCATTTGCAGCGTATCTGGTAAGGTGGAGGCGTAGACGAAAGGTTTTACGACGAGCACACACAACAATAAGAGAATCTGTGGTATTTTTTTCACGACCCTCCCCTTTCTTGCTGGGATTCCTTAGCGGATTTGAAGCACACCAAGACCTTCATGTGTTTCTCCTTCGTGTAAATAACCGATTGCACCCGGTGTGTTTGCCACCCTGTTTTGCATTTCTTCAAGTGAGGTGACTTCCTGCGGGGACTGTCCTGTGCCTGAAAATACCTGACGATCCCATGCCCTTCTGAGCTGATAGGGAAAGATGTGCAGAATTTGTTTAGAAAATTCAATGTGCAGGGGGTCATTGTCTTTGAGTACAAATACGGTGATGGGTGTGCCATCAGACCACTTTCTGAGACGCATGCCGAATATGGCACGTAAGCCGTTCCGAGAGATGGTTTCTTGTTGGGCATCTGGATGAATTACGATATCCTGTGCTTGCACAGAAGGCAGGATCGCTGCTGTGAAGACGAAGATGAGGATTCTGCTTAGAAGCTCCATATTTTCACAGGATTTGATGTGTTGCTTACAATAAGGTTTGTAAGGGAGATCTTCCTTTATGCGTGATGGACGAGTGTGCCATCTTGCGTCAAGAAATTCCAAAGTTCGGGACGATATCGATGAATACTTGAGAGTACCGCTTCTGTCGAGCCCAAGCATGGATATCTAAGACCGTGATACTCAAAAGTAGTTCCGATCTGAATGAGCTCAAAGCCAAATTTTCGAAACAATCTGAGTAATGGCATTTGAACCCCAACGTACCAGTGTGTTGCATTGACCTCGATGGAGGTGCGCACGACCGTGCTGAAAAGCCCGAAGAGGAGCAGGTAGCAGAGTAGACCGTCTTTTCTTTTGTATACGAGGTTTCCCTTTTCTGTATGTGTTGAAATCGAAGCCTCCATCGCTTCACGCTCTCGTTCTTTGGAAATGAGAAAGCGGGAAACCTCGGCCAGATACTCTCTGCGAAGCTCTTTTAAGAGTTCCAGATCTCGATAAAACGATTGACCGCAATATTCTTCGATTGGAAATGGCGATTCGGGATTCCCCGGGTCGGTTAAAATCAGCCTTACCGAAGCGACATATGAGCCCGTTGATTTATGACGAATAAGGCGGTGCACAGAGCGACCATCATACAGATCTTGTTCCTTGCAGTCTGTAAAATGTTTCTTTTCAGCAAGTGTGTTTTCAATACAGTAAACCTGATATCTTAATCGAAGGACTTCCTCTCGGAGTTGATCTGTGTCTGCGGAGAGAATTTCAAAGTGCTGGTCAAAATAATGACCTAAATTCATAAGATGGCCCTCAAAGGATGCTAATCTACTTTCAGGCGAAGATACCGTTCAGAGACCCGAGGTCGATTTGCGTCCAGTAAAAGTGAGGAAATGCGGTATCGATCTAACGAGACCTCTTTGTTTACTGACATAGGGCAATGTTTTTCCAGTATCTCAGGGGGCTCAATCCCATATTAGGTGGAACATTTAAAATCTACGCTTCCGTTTAGTTGATGGATGCCCATGAGGGAGACAAGTAGGGTTGAGCCTAACATAGAATTATGGAAAAACGAAACAATTGTCATTGAATATAGACTATTTATGCAATTTTTAGCAATATCCTAAATGAAGTTTGTTATTTTTAGAGAATATTTGTATTTAGGTAGGGTTGGTTGTGCCGATGTGTGAATAACCGGTCTTGGCAGTAGGATTTTCAGAGACTTTCACGATTTGACTTATTTTATCGGGAGTGACAATTTGGGTCACAAAACGCCATAGTTCAGGGCGATATTTACAAACCATGGATGAAATCTCTCCAGTAAAACCGAGGCATGGAATTCTCGTGCCATTGTAGTCAATGGGTGAACCAATTGGCTTGAAATTGATGCCGAAGCGTTTGAGTAATCTAAATAGAATAGGCGTGACACTGACATACCACATCGAAATGTTATTTTCAGTCGTCATTTTCATCACTGCCGAAAATAGGCCGAACAACAGAAGGTAACAAAGTAGGCCGTCCTTTTTGCGATTATTTTTCGCTGCACCTTCTGTCGTCCTGGTGTACTCCTGGATTAGCCGCTCCCGTTCCTTGGAAACGAGGATTCGGGAGACTTCACCCAAGCTTCTTCTCTTCAGTGGATCCGAGATCATCGCATCTTTAAAGAAACTCTCGCCACAGTAGTGTTCGATGGGGAAATTGTTGAGATGATCATCTGAATCAGGGAGAACCAGCCTTACAGAGGCAACGAATATACCCATTCCTCTATGTTGGATGCCCCAGGGCTGTTTCAATCTCTTGTGAATGTTTTTTTGGTATTGTGGGCGCGCCTTTAGTGACAAATTTCCAAAGGTCAGGACGGTATTGATGAATTCCACTTAGTACGGACTCTGTTGTGCCGAAGCAAGGAAGTCTTTGTCCGTTGTAATCGAACAAAGAACCAATGGGAGTGAACTTGATTCCGAATTGTTTCAGTAGTCGGCAAAGTGATGGCTCGACACAAACATACCAATTAGGACTGTTAGTTTCTAGGGCTGTGTGAATAACAGAACTCATGAGCCCGAATAGAACCAGATAACACAAAAGACCATCTTTTCGTTGAAAGACAATTTTAGTGTGCTTGTTTTTCTCTTTTAAGGCATTTTTTTTCGATATCTCTTTTTGCCGTTCTTTTGAGATCAAAAAACGAGAAACCTCGCAAAGTGATTTTCTTGGAAGGTTTCTCTTTAAAATATCCCCTTTGTAAAAAAGATCACTACAAAATTTTTCAATTGGGAACAGGCTCTTGGGGTCAACAGGGTCATGGAGGACTAACCTGACTGATGCTACATATAGTCCTGTTTCTTTATGTCGAATAAGGCGATGGGCAGAACGCTTGTCGTATTGATCGCGTTCCCTACAATCAGTATGGTGTCTTTTATTTAAAATGGTTGTTTCGATACAAAAGACCTGATACCTAAGTTGGAGGACTTCTTCCAGTAACGCATCTGTCTTGGCGGGCACAATCTCAAAATACTGGTTGAAATAATCGGCTATATTCATCTCGTTGCCCTAAACACTAATAGAATGAGCTACTGCCAACTCTACCTAATGTAGAAACCGAGGATCAGAGCTTCTCTAAAAAAAGCAGCACGGTCTTAATAATAAGGGAAATGAAGGAGTTACTTTCATGAGCAGCCTTTGATGAAGAAATACAAAAAATGCCAACGTCATGGTGATAGGAACCTCATCATAATACAGGGGGATGCATCCAAAATACTCCACTAATATAGTGTAATTTATATCGTTTTATGGCGATATATCTAGTCCTATGTATGTGTGGCGTGTGGAATGGAATGTTTATATGAATTTTTTTCAGGAGGGTTCCTCCGTGGGTGCTTTTATGTTGAGTACCTTCATTTTTCGATAAAGGTGGGTTCTTTCAATTTGTAGTACCTCTGCGGTTTGTGGAACATTCCAGTCATTTTCCGTCAGTTCTGCCAAGATATGTGCTCGCTCAAAGGCACTTCTTGCTTCTTTCAAGGATTTTGTTTTTCCCTGAGGGTCATCTCCTTTTGAAATAGGTGTGTAAGTAGCTGGCGTGGCATTTTTGATGAAATCGGGAATATCGTGAGAGGTGATGATGGGGGTCGGGGCCATGATGAGTAGACGTTCTGCGACATTTTTCAATTCACGGACGTTTCCGGGCCAGGCATAGTGTTTTAAGTATTCAAAGGCTTCGGAGGTAAAGCGTTTTGCACGGATACCTTGTTCCTCGGCCACTTGTTTGATGAAGTAGGAAATTAAAAGGGGGATGTCATCTGCGCGTTCGCGTAAAGGGGGCGCGTTAAGGGGAATGACGTTAAGACGATAATATAAATCATCCCGAAACCGTCCGGCTTTGATTTCTGAGGGCAGATCCTTGTTGGAGGCGGCGAGCACCCGCACATCCACATGCACACGCTCGTGTCCGCCAACCCGCATAAAGGCTTGTTCTTGCAGTGCCCTTAAGACTTTGGCTTGTGTTACCAGGCTCATGTCTCCAATTTCATCCAAAAAAAGTGTTCCGCCCGAAGCCAATTCAAATTGACCTTTTTTGCGTTGCGATGCACCTGTAAACGCGCCTTTTTCGTAACCAAAGAGTTCACTCTCGATCAGATTTTCGGGAATAGCAGCGCAGTTGACTTCTAAAAAAGGCGCGTTACGTCGTGGGCTTTCTGCATGGATGGTGCGTGCAACCAGTTCTTTTCCGGTGCCGTTTTCTCCTGAAATGAGCACACGACTGTGAGAGGGAGCGGCCATGCGTATTTGTTCTTTTAAATGCAGGATGGCGCGACTGGCACCGACCATTTCGTATTTTTTGGCCACCAGTTTTTTTAAGGTGAGGTTTTCTTCGCGTAAGTGAAATTCATTGAGCGCGTGTTGGACCATGAGCACTACTTTTTCTAAGGAAAGTGGTTTTTCAATGTAGTCATAGGCGCCCAATTTAATCGCTTTAACGGCAGTCTCGATAGAGCCGTGTCCCGACATCATAATGACGATTAAGTTCGGCAAAAATGTTTTTAAACGTTGTAGGGTTTCAATGCCGTCGGGTTCGGGCATCCAGATGTCCAGTAGCACGAGTGCAGGAGGGGTATTTTGCACCATGGGGATGACCTCAAGGCCACTGCCCGTAGATTGGACTTCATAGCCTTCATCGGACAAAATACCGGAAAGGGTTGTCAGTATGGCGGGTTCATCGTCTACAATGAGAATGGTTTCTGACATGAGGTTCCTTATACAGAAAATTCAATCGTAATGGTTGTGCCTTTGGGCTGACGGGCGGTAACGCGAATTTGCGCATTGTGGTCAGTCGCGATGCGATTGACAATGGCAAGACCCAAACCCGTTCCTGTTTTGGATCTAGAAAAATAGGGCAAAAAAAGTTTGTCCAAATCTTCGGGGGGGATGCCAATACCTTCGTCAGCGACCGAAACCCTCACCTTTTTTTGGAGTGGGTCGAACTGTGTCGTCAGGGTAATTACCCCATGGCTTTGCATGGAGGTAACCGCATTTTCAAAAAGATTGAGAAAAAGGCGTTTGATTTGTTCTCGATCCAGATTCATGGTAGGTACGGCAGGGTCAAAATCGGAGTGCACCTCAAGGTCTTTATGTCCACTTTGATAAAGCGAAATGACTTCCTGCAATATGGGTGTGATTTCTTGCAGACTACAACGAGGCGGCGGCATTCGAGCAAAATCTGAAAATTCGTCCACCAACATTTTAAGGCCATGGACTTCATTGATGACGATTTGCGTGGATTCGTCGAAGATACGGTCAAAATCCTCTGAGCCTTGAAAATATTTTTTCCGAAGACGCTCTGTCGAGAGCTGAATGGGGGTGAGCGGATTTCGAATTTCGTGGGCGATACGTCGGGCAACCTCTTGCCATGTGGCCAGTTTTTGCGCGCGAATGAGTTCTGTTAAATCATCAAAAACAATGACATATCCGAGGAAATAACGATCTGTTCCATGTAAGACGGAGAGCACCATGCGAAGGGTTGAGAGTTTTGTTTGTGTCTCCAGGGCCACTTCTTCTTGAAGGGACTCCTTTCCCTTCTCCTGTATTTTTTGAAGCGGATGGGTGATGGCTTTCATGCCACGATTGATGAAAAAGTCGATATAATTTGTATGGATGGCATCTTCGGCGGTGACCCCCAATATCTTTTCTGCGGAGGGATTGAAGGTCGTGATGATGCCTTTTTCATTGACCGAGATTACGCCTGCCGCGATATTGGTCAATACGCCTTCCAGCTCTTTGTTGGAGGCGACAAGAGACAGGGTCGCATCTGCAACTTTCTGGTGACTGTTTTTTAAATCAGTGGCCATTTTATTAAAAGAATCGACCAGGATGCCCAATTCATCGGTGGCCCGCACGTCAATCTGAACATCAAGGTCTCCCTGTGCAATGGCCTGTGTCCCTTCCGCCAGTTTTTGAATGGGTCCTGTAATATTTTTTGCAAGGTAGAGTCCGAACCAGGTGGCGGAAAAGATGATCAGAAAAACAATAATTAAAAATGACAAAATGTAACTGCCTTTGATTGGATTTTTAAAGGCTTTGAGTTGTTTGTATTCCTGTACTGACTTTTTGATGCCCTCCATCTTTCCCACAAGCAATGAGGGGATGAGGTGATCGACGACGAGAATACCGACACGCCGTCCCTTTTTTTCAAGCAGAAGCACCCCGCGAACCAAATCTCCTTGAGGGATAGATGTGATGGAGAGGTAGGGGCTTCCGTCCGGATGTTTTTCTGCCTGAGCCTTTTCTTCAAACAGAGAAGCCAGCATTTCTGAGTTTGCACGATGGGCTTCGTTTGTTGTCCCTAGGGACTCGTCTGTGGTCTCGGCTATGGGTTTATATTGGGGGGTGAAAAGATATAGATTGTAAAGTCGATGTTCTAATTTTGTTTCTTGGAGAAATTGTTCAAGCTTTTTTTGGGTGTTTTTTAAGCGTCGTCCCTTGGTCAGTTTAAGCCCGATTTGTTGGGTCATTGCGCTGACACTTTTTTCAGTTTCTTCGTAATAATCCTGTGCCACTTCGAGAGACTGATCCAATGATTTTTCAACTTGGATCGAAAACCAGTTGTCGATACTACTGGTCAATAGGCCACTGGCCACCACGAACAGCAGAATAGAAGGAATCATCGAAAGCCCGATGAGCCCTGCAATGAGTTTACTTCTGAGACTGGATTTATTGGGTTCGACGCGTCGTTCAAAATAGAGTTTTATGAGGTTACGAGAAAGTAATAAAACCAGCAGGATGGCGAGTGTGATGTTCAGGTTCACCATGGTGACCATGAGAATATTGGTCGAAAAAAGCGAGGGTTTTTCAATCCCTTGGAAGAGCAGGACGGTAAGTGAAATCGAAAGGGTCAAAAAAAGTGCTGTGACCCAAACGGGGCGGAAGGTACTCTGTTTTTTTGTTTCGTCTGTTTTTTCTTTCGGGGTTTGAAGAGAGGTTTCCATTTAAGACCCAGAAGAGATATTTGAAAATAAGTGTTGTCTGTTTGGCGTAGGCGGTGTGGACATTATTTCTCCACGGGAAAAGCGATAGGCTGTGAATTGACCCAGGGTGTGTCAATTTCAAGAAAGGGGACAAAAAAGAGAAAATAATCCAAATAAAAAGGACGTTTGGTGCCTTGCATTTGGGATTTTACACGGACAAAAAGGTGATTTCTTTTGTTTAATGTTTCAAGCGGAGCGAGCTTGAGTGTTTTAATATTTGTCACAATATTTTTCATCGTCTTGAATTCGGAGACGATTGTTTCTGTTGATTCATTGTCGATGGTTTGTGTGATTTTGTAGTTCTTTTTCAGGGTGTCGTATTTCACGGTAAAGAGGATTGTTTTGGAGAGCAGCTCTTCATCGAACCAGCGTTTTTCTCTTTGGTGCAACACGAAGTAGTAATAAAAGTCTTTTGGAATGCCGTTGTGAATGTCTTCCACTGTTTTTTTCTGAAAACCACTTTTCAATTTTGCAGAGACAAAGAGGCCTCCATCGCGTGCTTCAACGACAACACTTTGTATGCGCGGTGCGGCCAGTGCTTTTGTCGTGGGGCTGAATAGAAAAAACAAAGAGAATAGGACAAATAAGGGTGTGAAAAGTCGTGAATATAGACTTAGCCCTGAGCGGAATTTTTTGAATAATGATTGAAGGTGAAGCGGGATAATCAATGGCACGGGGTTCTGAATGGCTCCAAAATATCGTCGAATCGATCTCTAATCTTTGCATTTTAGCACTTATCTGAAGTGGAGTCCAAGCGCATTTGACCTTCATTTTTCTCATAAAATTTAAAAAAACTGCTTCTGAAATCAAAGGTTTATTCAGGAAGCGTTGATTAAGATCGCTGCGGATAAAGTGAGTGCGGATGTAGATTTTTTTTGGAGAGGCTGTGTGTTATTTTCCTGCGAGAATCTCTTTCAAAAACTGCCCTGTGTAGGACTGTGCGACGTTTGAAACCTGCTCAGGTGTTCCGGTGGCGACCACAGTCCCGCCGCCTGTGCCCCCTTCGGGGCCTAAGTCAATGATCCAGTCTGCATTTCGAATGACATCCAGATTGTGTTCGATGACGACCACGGTGTTGCCCGACTCTGCGAAACGATTGAGCACATCCAATAATTTCTGAATATCCGCAAAATGCAGACCCGTTGTGGGTTCGTCTAGTATATATAGCGTCTTGCCTGTTGCGTGTTTGGAGAGTTCTTTTGAGAGTTTGATACGTTGGGCTTCTCCGCCTGAAAATGTCGTAGCGGATTGACCTAATTTGATATAACCCAAACCCACTTCTTGAAGCGTGAGCAGTTTTGTGTAAATGGAGGGAATGGCCTTAAAAAAGGACACGGCATCATCCACCGTCATGTCCAGGATCTCGGCGATACTACAATTTCGGTAGAGAATATCAAGGGTTTCTCGGTTGTAGCGTTTACCGACACAGACTTCGCACATGACATAAACATCGGGCAAAAAGTGCATTTCGATTTTGATGAGTCCGTCGCCCTGGCAGGTTTCGCAGCGTCCGCCTTTGACATTAAAAGAATAACGCCCTGCTTTGTAACCCCGCACCCGTGATTCCGGCAGTTGGGCAAATAAATCACGAATAAAAGTGAATACCCCGGTATAGGTTGCGGCGTTTGAGCGGGGGGTGCGACCGATCGGACTTTGGTCGATGTGGATAACTTTGTCGATTTGGCCAATACCCGTGATCTTTTCACAGGCACCTGGTTTTTCGGAGCTGTTATAGAGTTGCTGGGCGACATTTTTATAAAGAATTTCAAGCACAAGGCTTGATTTTCCCGAACCTGAAACCCCCGTGACACAAGTGAAAAGCCCTAAAGGGAAGGTGACATCAATCCCAGCGAGATTATTTTCAGTGGCCTTTTTTATTTTGAGTTGTCCCTTTGTTTTACGGTTTCGTGGCGGCAGTGAAATGGTGACTTTTTTAGAAAGATAACGTCCCGTGATCGATTTTGGATTTTTCAAAATGTCTTCGGGTGTGCCCTGGGCGATTACTTCTCCCCCGTGTACGCCTGCTGCCGGGCCGATGTCGATGACCCAGTCGGCGGTCTGAATGGTTTCTTCGTCATGTTCGACAACAAGCACCGTATTGCCGATATCGCGCAAATGTCTCAGGGTTTCAAGTAGACGCATGTTATCGCGTTGATGTAAACCAATGCTGGGTTCGTCCAGGATATAAAGTACCCCCACAAGCGAAGAACCAATCTGGGTCGCGAGACGAATACGCTGGCCTTCGCCGCCCGAAAGTGTGCCCGCATTTCGATCTAAATTCAAATAATCCACACCAACGTTCACTAGAAAACCGAGACGTTCCCGGACCTCTTTTAAAATGCGCTCGCCGATGAGGGTTTCTCGTTTTGAGAGTTGCAGTGTCTCTACAAAGTTGAGTGCGTCTTTAATTGAAAGCCGTGTGAGTGCTGCAATGGACAAACCCGCAACTTTAATCGCGAGACTTTCGGGTTTGAGGCGTAAACCCTTGCAGGTTGGACAGGGGTGTTTTGCCATGTAGATTTCTATTTCCTGGCGAATGTAACTCGAATCGGTTTCTTTATAGCGGCGTTCCAAATTGGGAATAACACCCTCGAAGGTGCGTTTGTGGGTGACGAGTTCGCCATTGCGCATGCCCGTAAACGTAATGAGTGTTTTACCCGATCCGTAGAGCAAGGCATCTTGATGTTTGGGTGCTATTTTTTTAAAAGGGGCCAGTCGGTCTATTTTATAATGTTTTGAGAGGGATTCCATGACTTGACCATAAAAAATCGAGCCCCGCCGCGCCCAGGGTTTGATCGCCCCGTCGTGTAAAGAAAGTGTTTTATGGGGAACAACGAGGGCAGGGTCAACATCCAGCGTCGTTCCCAGTCCGTCACAGGCTGCACAGGCCCCGTGGGGAGAATTAAATGAAAAGAGTCGTGGTTCTATCTTGGGGTAACTCACGCCACAGTCAATACAGGCCAGATGTTCGGAAAAAAGCAGAACCTCGTCCGCCTTGCCCTTGAGCACATACACAATACCCTCGCCCATCTTTGCCGCCAATTCCAAAGAATCGGCCAAACGTCGTTCCAAACCTTCCTTCACAATAAGGCGATCAATGACCACTTCGATATCGTGTTTTTTGTTTTTTTCGAGGGTGGGCAATGTTTCTTCTTGTGAAAGATCGATGATTGTCCCGTCGATACGCACCCGGACAAAACCTTTTTGCCGAATCGTGCGCAACTCTTTTTTGTATTCGCCTTTTCGGCCTCGGATAATGGGGGCGAGCAGATGAATTTTTTCACCTATGGGAAACTGCATGATGGCATCCACCATCTGTTGAATGCTTTGGGAGGTAATTTCTTTGCCGCACTGATAACAATAAGGGTGGCCGATACGGGCAAAGAGCAGGCGGAAATAGTCATACAACTCGGTCACGGTTGCCACAGTGGAACGCGGATTTTTACTTGTCGTTTTTTGTTCGATGGAGATGGCAGGGGAGAGGCCCTCAATCGCATCCACATCGGGTTTGTTCATTTTATCTAAAAATTGACGGGCATACGCCGAGAGAGATTCGACATAACGCCGTTGCCCCTCCGCATAAATCGTATCAAAGGCCAAGGATGACTTACCGGAGCCGGAAAGCCCTGTGATTACAATAAATTTGTCGCGTGGAATTTCGAGGTCGATATTTTTGAGGTTGTGCTCTCGTGCACCTTTGATGTGGATTGTGCGTTCTTTCATGCCTGCCGTTCCTTAAAATTTCGTAAACCAGAATCATAACATGCATCTTTCGAAGCTGTAAATTTGTTTGAGAAGAGGGTCGTGTCTCAGTTTTAATTTTTAATCACATGTCATGCTCGCGAAAGTGGGCATCCAGAGATTTGTGCCCTTGGATTCCCACTTTCGCGGGAATGACAGTAGTGAAATCACGGTTTCCTGTATCAAACGGATTCATTGCCGAGAATGCGGAAGGGGTGAGGAGGGCTTGTTGTCCTAATACCAATCTTCCAGTGGCAGTTGGGTGATCTTTGAGAATTCTTTTTTGTTGTGAGTGACGAGTGTCGCGTTGTTGGCAAGTGCTGTTCCGGCAATCAGGATGTCAAAAGGGCCGATGATGTGTCCTTTTTTCTCAAGTCTGGCGCGGATAAGTGCAGCGCTTGAGGCTTCTTTTTTGCCAAAGGGGAGTAGATGGGTTACGGAGGTGAGTTCTTCTAGCTGCGTCATGCGTTTTTTAGGCGATTTTGATTTTGCGATACCGACTTTGAGTTCAAATAAGACAATGGCAGGGATGCCGATATCTTGTGGTGATTTGTCCAAAAAATTCGAGGCGACATGACCCAGGCCCTTAAAAAAATAGATGATAATATTTGTGTCGAGCACAAACATTATAATGTTTCTCGTGTTTGATTTTTCCCCTGAGAAGCCCTCATTTCTTCCGCTGTTGGGAAATCCTTCCATGCTCCCGCTAAATCAATGACCGATTGTGGCCACTGATCTGCGATTTTTTCCTTAATGAGGTTAGAGATCCATTTGCTTTGCGATAAGTGTTGTGATTTTGCTGCGGCCCGCATTTTTACCTCTGTTTCGTCTTCAATGTAAATGGTCACTTGTCCCATATGATTTCCTCAGTTTTAATATATGTTAAATTATATGTGTTTTTGGCAATGTAGTCAATTTTTATTGTCCCGTTGTTTTGTTTGTAAGCGCTCTAAAATAACGGACATATCCGGTGGGGGTGGTGTGGTAAAACGCATTTTTTCTTTTTTGAGTGGATGTATGAATCCTAATGTCGCGGCATGTAGCATGTGACGGTCTGCGCTTAAACCCAGGGATTTTGCGATTTTCCCGCCATATATTTTGTCGCCGATAATGGGATGTCCGATGTGGGCCATGTGGACACGAATTTGATGTGTGCGTCCCGTTTGCGGCGAGACTTCAAGTAGTGTCGCATTTTTAAAACGTTCTTTGACGATGTAATGGGTTTCTGCCTCGCGGGGGCTTGAGGTGCGTGCTGAAATCTTTTTGCGATGAATCCGGTCGCGACCAATCGCCAAATTGATTTTCCCCGCTTTTTTGACCTTGCCACAAACAAGCGCAAAATACTTCCGGTCGATACTGTGGTTTTTAAATTGTAAAGAAAGATGACGATGCGCATCATCGGTTTTGGCGATAATCATCACACCGGATGTTTCTTTATCCAGTCGATGCACAATACCGGGCCGTTCACGTCCACCGATGCCGGTTAAATCTTTGCAATGATACAAAAGCGCATGCACCATCGTGCCTTCGTAATTCCCCGGCGCAGGATGTACAACCATGCCTGCGGCTTTGTTCAGTAGCAGCAAATTACTGTCTTCAAATAAAATATCCAGTGGAATATCTTCGGGTATCAGTTCCAGCGGGGTGGGTGCTGGCACCGTGATATCAATTTGATCCCCTTTTTTAACCTTGTAACTTGCACGTGCGGGCGCATCGTTGATGAGAATGAGTCCTTCGGCAATGAGTTTCTGGATGCGAGACCGCGTAAGCGGAAAGCCCTTTTTGATGAGATAAAGATCAAGCCGTTCAGGGTTTTTTTCGTCAGGGACGATGATTGGGGTTGTGGGGAAGATCGGCATGAGTCCTATGTTGTTTCTTCTTTCGGGTTGTTTGTGGGAGGCAAGCGTTTTGTTCTTGGTGTTTTATTTGAATGAGAGGTCTCTATTTAGTTCCGATTGAATGACCCTTTGTGCTCCGATAAAGTTTTTGTCATATTTTTGTTTATAGTTTTCCGTAGTCCAATATCTGTGATCTATATCTGTAAAATGAATATACCAGCCATCGTCTACAGCACCATCTAGAAGTTTTCCTGGAAAGATGGATCCTTGATGAAGAAGTCTGAAATCTTCTTCATCAAGGTGGAGCCCTCTAAGTCTGCTGGAGAATCCGTTCTGTTCTAATTTCAGTATTAGTTTATAAAAATCGAAAATCTGACTCTGACCACCTTGACCTGTGCCAGAGTGTATCGGCCAACTCCTGTATATAGTGAGGTATTTCCAATCTTTTATTTGCAAAATGGCAAAGGCTTCCCCTAAAGGCTTTGCTCGTATGAAGTAAATGCGTTCGGGGATTATTTTTTTGAAGGTTTCATAGGATGGGGAGTACATTGTGTTATCTTTATTGTCAAACGGAGCCCCTTCTCCATCAGTCAACCAAGGGTAAGATACCCCGAATTCTTCGCAAAATTTTTTCATAAAATTGAATGTGGATTCAGTTTTTCCTAAGAAAATATCTTCAAGATCACCAACTTTCTCCATATCCAAAATCTGCGCCAATTTTGATATTGTGTACAATTGATAATTGCGCCCTTCGTTCATTAGATCTAAGATGCTCTTAAAGCGGTTAGATATTTTTTCGGCTTCAGTCAGAGCCTTAATGGAGTTTTTGGTTTCTGTAGAATCTAGCGATTGCACAAGTCTTGTTGCATTTTTAGTCTGTGAGGTCTGGGCACGGTAAATAGAGGTGAAAATTTCTCGTACTAGCCCGACGGCTGCACCGGAGATAATTTTTGCAATCAAAGATTCAGCCATAGGAATCTCCACGAATGGCGTCGTCTGTAAATGAAATATTCTTGCGTAGGCATTTTAGTCCGGTTTGCTGAGTTTCATGGCGTTCTTGCTGATTTTTTCAATCGATAAGTTTTCATCTAGATCCTGACGCCATTTCGTGTAATCAAAGGGTTCTTTTGAGATTAGAGCGATGAAACGCTCTGTTTCGAGATTACCCAAGGATTTTGTCAGAAGTTTTAGCCCTCTTATTTTGATTTCAGTGTCGGTCATCAGAGAATATCTTTAAGTTACTGTGAGTAGTCCTCAATCATACCTACTTTAGGGGACAAATAGAACACTTATTTCAGTGGATTTTTGGTACTCACTCTCCAAGATGCCTCTTGAGATGCTGGTGCTTTACTCATATGTTTAAAATGGTATTATGAAGTCAAATCCAAGTCACTTGGAATTTGAACGACGAACTAACGAGAGTAAGAATGCTTAAAAAATCAGATCATCGCAAAATCCAAGAAGTCTCGCGTAAATATCATATAAAAAAAGTGCTTCTCTTTGGTTCCAGTTTAGAAACTGATCGGGAAAGTAAGGACATTGATATCGCGATCGAGGGTATCGCACCAAAAGATTTTTTTGCATATTGCGGTGAATTACTTCTGATTCTCTCAAAACCTGTTGATGTCATTGATCTTTCCATTGAGTCGAAGTTTACAGCTTTAATCAAGAGAGAAGGCATTCCACTCTATGGTTGACTATCGTCAGCGTATTGAAGCCGAATATGAAGCAATTCAGAAAGTTCTTGCTGCTCTGCCGAATGAGAAAAACTTAACGCTTATCTCCGAACTAGAACTTGCTGGTGTTGCTGCATTTCTTCACAATTTCTACAATGGCATTGAAAATGTCTTAAAGCAGGTTTTTTTGTCGAAAAATCTTCAGGTTCCGCAAGGTGCTTCCTGGCATCGTGATTTGTTACTCAATGCCGTATCAGCGCAATTGATTTCAGCTGAGATTGCCGAAGACCTCAAAGTATTTTTAGCATTCAGACATTTTTTCACCCATGCTTACGCTTTAGATTTGAATCCAGAAAAAATGGCCCCACTGGTGGCCGCTGCCTCTGCCTGTTTTGAAAAATTTAAAAATAACCTTAAGCGACTCATCTGATTTTACCTGAAAGACCCCCTTGATGACCCTAAAACCCAAACTGTTCAAACAAAAGATGTTCTGGATCGGCATTTTATATTTTGCTGAGGGTTTTCCGCTTGGCATTTTTTATGATCTCTTTCCGGTGTATTTCAGGCAGCAAAATGTGGCGCTGTGGAAGATTGGGTTTATGTCGCTCCTGGGGCTTTCCTGGACCTTGAAGTTTCTTTGGGCACCCGCCATTGATCATTATCGGCAACATCGGCGTTGGATGTTTGTTGTGGATGTTTTGATGGGCGCGGTCATCCTTGTTTTTGCGGTGCAATCCGGTTTTGGCCCCTGGGTGTGGGTGGCGATTGGGGTCTTTACCTTGCTTTCGGCGACAAATGACATTGCGATAGACGGCTACTCGATTGAATTTCTTGAAAAAGGCGAATTGGGTTTGGCCAATGGGCTGCGTATTGGTTTTTATCGTGTGGGCATGTTGGCTTCCGGTTTTGTCCTGATTTTGAGTGATTACATCAGCTGGTCAGGGGCCTATGTTGTGGCGGCCGTGATCTTGGTCGGACTCGGTTTTGTCTGTCTGCGTGCGCCCAAAGAAAAAATTGTCGCGGCAAAAAAAACGATTGCTTTGGGCTCTGAATTCAAAAAAATATTTCATCATCCCAAGGCCTTTGGCGTGGTCTTGCTTTTTTTCTTGGGAACGCTTTGGCTGATCAACAAAGCCACAAAGTGGTCAGACGATTTTTCTTTTTTTTGGCCCGTGGCCTTTTCTGTGACGGGACTTTTTTTTGTGGGCAGCGTACTGAGTCAATCTTTTTCAAAACAGCTTGAAAATACGGACGACTTTACAGCCCTTGCAGAAGGCCCGATGTTTGGGACTCTAATGGAGATGTTGCGGCGTCCTTATTTTGCCCCTGTGATTGTTTTTATTCTGATCTTTAAATTGGCCGACAGTTCCATGGGTTTTATGGTCAAACCCTTTTGGGTGGATGCAGGGTTTACGGCGACGGAAATCGGACTGGTTTCGGTGAATATCGGGTTGGTACTTTCCATCTTGGGTGGGATTGCGGGGGGCTGGTTTACGGATCGCACCGGAATTTTTAAGTCGCTCTGGTTGTTGGGGCTCTTTCAGGCCATTTCAAATTTAGGATATGCCTATGTGGCGACGGTGATTCCGACGGGGCTCGAAAATGTAGGTCTGCCTTTTGGGCACAAACTCATGATGTATTCGGCCAGTGCGATTGAATCTTTTACGGGTGGTTTGGGGACGGCGGCTTTTTTGGCTTTTTTAATGGCGATTGTGAATAAACGAAATTCTGCAACGGAGTATGCTCTACTTTCGTCTGTTTTTGCTTTGAGCCGTTCGGTCGCGGGGTGGGCCGGTGGTTTTGGGGCCGAGTTCATGGGATACGGTGCTTATTTTTTGTTGACCTTCTTTCTGGCTTTTCCGGCCTATTTGCTTCTTCCCTGGGTGAAAAAGATGATGCACTATGCCTCAAAACAAGAAGGCTGGGGGCAAAATTAAGCCCCAAATTCATTGACCTCGAATAGGCCCTGTGGTAGAAATAGCGTTATTCTTTTTTAGGGGATACATAGCCTATGTTGCCGATAAAATTGCAAGAAGGACTCACTTTTGACGATGTTCTACTCGCGCCCTCCCGTTCTGCCATCATGCCGCGAGATGTTCAGCTCAGAACCTATCTCACTCGAAAAATAAAGCTGCAAATCCCGATTATCAGTGCCGCGATGGACACCGTCACCGAGTCCGCACTTGCCATCGCCATGGCCCGTGAAGGGGGGCTTGGCATTGTACATCGTGCGCTTCCGCCCAAGGATCAGGCGATGCAGGTGGACCTGGTGAAAAAGTCTGAGAGTGGCATGATTGTGGATCCGATTACGATTTCCCCGGATCAGCGACTTTCCGATGCTTTGGCGCTGATGAATAAATATCGAATTTCCGGTATTCCGGTGACACAGGGCAAAAAATTGGTCGGTATTCTAACCAACAGAGATCTGCGTTTTGAAACACGCATGAGTCTGAAGGTCTCAAAGGTGATGACAAAGGAGAATCTCATTACCGCGCCAGAGGGCACGACTCTAAAAGAGGCGCAGAAAGTTCTGCACGAAAACCGGATTGAAAAACTGTTGGTGATCAATGACAGTTATGAGCTTAAAGGGCTCATTACCATTAAAGATATTGAAAAAAAGATTAAGTTCCCGAATGCTTGCAAGGATACTTTAGGTCGTCTGCGTGTGGGTGCGGCGGTGGGCATCGGCGCGGAGTCGGAAGAACGCGTGGATCGACTGGTGCGTGCCGGAGTGGATTTGATTATTGTGGATACGGCCCACGCCCATTCTGTTTCGGTCCTGGATGCCATTAAAGGGATTCGTAAAAAACATCCGGACTTGCAAATTATCGGGGGTAATATTGCGACGGGTGATGCCGCTGTTGATTTGATTAAAAGTGGTGTGGATGCGGTAAAAGTCGGGGTCGGCCCGGGTTCAATTTGTACGACACGAGTCATTGCGGGTGCCGGTGTGCCACAATTAACTGCGATTTCAGATTGTGCCAAGGCGGCAAAAAAATACAATATCCCGGTGATTGCAGACGGGGGCATTAAATTTTCAGGCGATATTGTCAAAGCCATCGCCGCAGGCGCGCATACCGTGATGCTGGGGGGTCTTTTTGCGGGCACGGCCGAAAGCCCCGGTGAGACCATTTTGTATCAGGGCCGCAGTTACAAGGTTTATCGTGGCATGGGCTCGATTGGTGCCATGGAGCGGGGTGGCAAAGACCGCTATTTTCAGGAATACGAACCCATTTCCAAACTCGTGCCGGAAGGCATTGAGGGGCGTGTGCCGAGCAAGGGCAATCTCTCAGGGGTGGTTTATCAGCTATTGGGTGGATTGCGTGCGGGTATGGGATATTGTGGCACAGACTCCATTGAGGCGCTTCGAGGCTATGACCGCTTTGTACGGATTACCTCTTCCGGTATTCGTGAGAGCCATCCACATGATGTCATCATCACAAAAGAGGCGCCCAACTATGAAATGGGTGGCTCCTCTTGAAGTGGGCATCTTTCAGCCACTCATACTGCACTTGCTGCGTTGAAAAATACTTCGGAATGCTCACGGACTTGAAGTCCGCTGCGCTTCCTCAACATTTTTCGCCTTGCCATCACAGCATGATTGGCTGAAATATACCCACTTCCTCCTCATCCATAGATTTAGAAAGGCCAATTCTCACTCCATGCAGAAAATATTGATTCTTGATTTTGGTTCACAGTACACGCAGTTGATTGCGCGGCGCGTGCGAGAGAGCAAAGTCTATTCTGAAATCGTTCCATATTATCTTTCTTTAGGTGAAATTAAACAGCACAAAGCGACGGGCCTGATTCTTTCGGGCGGGCCGTCTTCCGTGATCGCAAAAGGTGCACCGCTTTGTGATCCGGGTGTTTTTGAACTGGGACTTCCTGTTCTGGGTATTTGTTACGGCATGCAGTTGATGACCCATGTCTTGGGTGGGGCCGTCGCAAAATCGCAAAAACGCGAATTTGGACGTGCCGATTTAAAACTGGATCATCGTTCTCCTTTGTTCAAGGGATTGCCCAAAGAAACGCCTGTTTGGATGAGTCACGGGGATCGTATCGAAAAAGTCCCCGCCGGATTTCGTGCAATTGCAAAGACGGGCAATTCTCCGACGGCTGCGATTCAAGATCCCAAACGTCATTTGTACGCCCTGCAATTTCACCCGGAGGTTGCACACACACCCGATGGCCTTAAAATCCTCCAAAATTTTCTCTATCATATTTGTGGCTGTGAGGCGAATTGGGACATGGGTTCATTTATCTCTGTGGCCGAGGCAGAAATCGCCAATGCCATCGGAAGTGGCAAAGCCATTTGTGCCTTGAGCGGGGGCGTGGATTCGTCTGTCGCAGCCGTTTTAGTACAGCGTGTGATTGGAAAACGTCTGACCTGTATTTTTGTGGACAACGGTCTGCTGCGTAAAAATGAAGCCAAGACCGTCATGAGTACCTTTAAAAAACAGCTTAAACTCAATATTAAAAAAGTGGATGCCGCTGAGCAGTTTTTATCCAAACTGGCAAAGACGATTCAGCCGGAAAAAAAGCGAAAAATCATCGGGCGTAATTTTATCTCCGTTTTTGATGTCGCGGCCAAAAAAGTCGGCAAGGTGGATTTTTTGGTGCAAGGCACACTCTATCCGGATGTGATTGAGTCGATTTCAGTTAAAGGCCCTTCGGCGACCATCAAAACGCACCATAATGTCGGGGGCTTGCCAAAACGTATGCGCATGAAGGTCGTCGAACCTTTAAGAACCCTCTTTAAAGATGAAGTACGGCGACTGGGTGTTGAATTGGGTATCCCGGCAGAGCTTTTATATCGTCACCCTTTTCCCGGCCCCGGTTTGGCCGTGCGGGTTGTGGGTAGAGTCACTGCGGGGCGATTGGATCGATTGCGCGAAGCCGATGCCATTTTTGATGAAGAAATCCGCGCAGCCAATCTTTATGATGAAATCTGGCAGGCCTTTGCGGTTTACTTGCCCATTCAAAGTGTTGGTGTGATGGGCGATGAGCGCACCTATGAAAATGCCATTGCGCTTCGTGCGGTCACCAGTCAGGACGGCATGACGGCTGACTGGTACGAATTTCCGCATGAGGTCTTAAAACGTATTTCCAACCGCATCATTAACGAAGTGCAAGGCATCAACCGCGTTGTCTACGACGTCTCTTCAAAACCCCCCAGCACAATTGAGTGGGAATAGTTGTTAGTCCAATTTCCATCATCCCGTGATGTGATTCTCCTTTTTTATCTATCTTCATAATAGTTTTTCCTGTATTTTTCCTAATTCCGAAAAGAGTTTTCCAAAAATAAAAAAATAACGATCTCTTTTTCTGCGTATACAGCAAAAGAGGCTTTGTATTGCCTTTTGGTCTTGTTTTTATTTTGGCACACCTTTTGCTTTACTCACATACCGTAAGGCGATGACACAGGGTCAAATGCCATTTAGGAAGTCGACAAAAATAAGGAGAAACGAAAATGAAAAAGATGACAATAGCAGCAGCGTTTATGGGGTTGGCTTTGGTTTTTGGATCAGCCGGAGAAAGTGAAGCAATTTGTCTGATTGATTGCGGTACGGAAGTGGATGTTGAAATCAAGGGTGCCGGTCGAGATCTCCGAGAGAATAGCGATAATGTCAGTGGCGCAAAAGCCGAAGGCATTGGCAACGTTGCGGTGCAAGATTTGAATCTTAAAGGAGACGGTTCCGTGATTGTGGGCAATAAATTAAACAGTGGTAACAATGTACGTGTTTTTGGAAACGGCGGGGATATGGATATCAGTTCCGGCAACAATATCATCGGGACAATGAATGACAGCTCTGTCGATAACTCCCGTACTTTTCGAAGCAACAACAAATAACACGGATGATGAAAACCGGCCGACTTTGCGTTTTATGATTGGTATAGAGAGAAGTCGTCCTAAAAAAAGTGAAACAATCATTAAACCCACAAAAAAGAGATGAGGAGAAATAAAATGAAAAAGATGACAGTTGTTGCAGCGTTTATGGGCTTGGCCTTGGTTTTTGGATCAGCGGGAGAAAGTGAAGCAATTTGTTTGATCGATTGTGGAACCAAAGTGGATATCGAAGCAAAAGGCGCAGGCCGAGATCTCCGGGAAAATAGTGATAACGTCAGTGGTGCAAAAGCCGAAGGTATTGGTAATGTCGCTGTTCAGGATCTTAATCTTAGAGGGGATGGTTCGGTGATTGCTGGAAATACTTTAAACAGTGGAAATCGGGTCAGTGTCGGTATTAATAAAGGTGATATGAGCATCAGCTCCGGCAACAATATCATCGGGACAATGAATGACAACTCTGTCGACAATTCCCGTACATTTCGAAGCAACAACAAATAGTAAAGATTCTAAATGCCGATCATTTTCGCGCTTTATGGTCGGCATTTAGATTAAGTTTTCCTAAAAAAATGAAGCAGTCATTAAACTTACAAAAAAGAAATAAGGAGAAATAAAATGAAAAAGATGACAGTTATTGCAGCGTTCATGGGTTTGGCTTTTGTTTTTGGCTCAGCGGAAGAAAGTAAAGCAATTTGTTTGATTGATTGCGGAACCGAGGTGGATATTGAAATGAAAGGCGCAGGCCGAGATCTCCGGGAAAATAGTGATAACGTCAGTGGTGCAAAAGCCGAAGGTATTGGTAATGTCGCTGTTCAGGGTCTTGATCTTAAAGGGGATGGTTCGGTGATTGCCGGAAATACTTTAAACAGCGGGAACAGGGTCAGTGTCGGCATCAATAAAGGTGATATGAGTATCAGTTCCGGCAACAACATTATCGGAACAATGAATGACAACTCTATCGACAATTCAATTACTCGTGGTAGCAACAATAAGTAGTCGGTCTGAAGCCCTGGTGGGGGGAGGTGTTCCCCCCACCCAAGGTCATTTAAGGAGGACGGTCTCATGAAAAAATTCCAAAGTATGCCCTTATTTTTTGCGTCTGTTTTTATTTTTTATTCTTTTTGGATTTTACCTGTCTTTGTTCAATCTGCACCCCCGATACAAAACGAAGAAGCAACTCAAGCAGAGGAAGAAGCATCTCAAGAAAAAGAAATGACGCCGGAAGAAAAGAAAAAAGAAAAAGAAGAAGAACAACAAAAGGCAACGATTCGAGATATTCGTCGTCGGCAAGCTTCTGATGAAAAATCAATCAGAGTTCGCTCTAATATTTTTCCTTCGTCGATTCCTAATTTGGAATGTACTGCGGCAGACCGGGCTCGATCTCGACTCGAAAAAGTAACAGGTGAAGGCGGGGTTGTTATCTTGGGTGACATTAATATTGCCTCAAAGAATGAAGCGAATGTTCAAAAGAATGAGGGAAGTCTGAGTAACCAAATAAATGTCAATATTATTAACGAGGATAAAAGACGTTGTTAAACAGCCAAGATATGCGAGGAATGTCATGAAAAATTTAAAAATCTTGTTCACAATATTTTTTTTGCTCCTATTAACCGTGATGTTGAGTTCGTATTCATGGGCTTCAGATCATGGAAACGGTAAAAAAGTCCGCGTGGCTGTGGCTCGCTTCGGGGCAACTGATCGTTTTGCTCAGGTTTACGGCGGATGGGACATCGGAGGAGGTCTTTCAGCACAGTTGGTGACCGAATTGATTGATACGGGACAAGTCATTGTGGTGGAACGCGCGATTCTTTCGCAAATCATGAGAGAGCAAGAGCTTTCGGCATCAAAACTTGTGACCAAAGAAACGGCTGCACAGGTCGGACAACTCTTGGGTGTAGATTATTTAATTGTGGGACAAGTCACGGAATTTGAACAAAAAGCAGTTGGTGGTGGAGGGCGAGCCGGTTTTTTCACAAGTCTTTTCCCCAAAATTTCAGGAGAGTTCACTGCCGCCCATGTGGGTATTGATCTTAGAGTGATTGATACTTCAACGGGTGAAATCCTGCACTCTCAGCGGGCCAGTGGACGCGCTTGGGAAAAGGCGGTGGCCATTGATCTTAGTTTTCCGACATTGACCTTTGGTGGCGATGCCTTTCACAAAACACCTTTGGGAAAAGCGACACGTAAGGTGATTGGAGAATCCCTTCAGTTTGTTTTAGGTGCCGTTCAAGAACGTTTGAGTTCCTATGCTTCCTGGATTGGCAAAGTGATTCATGTGGAGGATCAGGCCGTCTACGTGAATGCAGGTATCTTGGCTCAGGTGAAAATGGGAGATCGTTTTTCTGTTTTTTCAATTAAAAAAGTGCTGACAGATCCTGAAACAAATCAGGTGGTGGGTTTGATTGAAGAGCCTGTCGGCGAGCTTATCGTGACTGATCCTCAGGAGAAGTTTTCCAAAACACGGGTGGTAAATGCGACTGTCCTTCCAAAAAAGGGAGACATTGTTCGTTTTGCAGAATCTTTTGCAAATTCGAGTGTTGAAGGAGATTTAGAGGCAGAAGCAGACTACCAAAAGCTAAGTTATTCGGATGGGGCACAGTACTCAGTGCTCGAATAACTTGACCCAATTAACGCGCTGGCCTAGAATGCCTCTGACAATCAATGGTAAGAAAATGCGTAAAATCGTCTTAAATAGTGTGCTCATCCTGGGAAGTCTGCTCCTTTTAAGCGGCTGCTTTCGCCGTGTTGCACCTGAAGGTTTCGGCCCGACAGACCTAGAGCAGGGTCTTATTGCTTATGATCAGGGCGAATGGGAATCGGCGATGAAGTATTTCAATAATGCCCTCGAATATAACCCCGAAGATACCGAAGCCCTTTTTAAACGGGGCATTATCTTTCAGCGCTTGAATAAAACAGAGCAGGCGATACAGAGTTATCAGCAAGTCCTCCGGGTGAATCGCAAACATCATAAGGCGCATTACAATCTTGGAAATCTGTTTTCTTTTGAAAAAGGAGATACGGTTCAGGCTGTTTTTCACTATCGGAAATTTCTTGCTTTGTCCCCAACGCATCGCAAGGCAAGAGAAGTACGAAAGAAGCTGGCCGATTTGACCGATGTCCCTGGCGACAAAGGCTTGAAACACCGAAATGCCATCCGGGGAAAAGCCATTCGTCCTCTGATGCCCGCATCCACAGGGGTCTTGGTCCAGCCGCCTACGATTTCTCCGCTTCCCCTGCCGCTTCCAACAAAAAAGCCTATTGAGATGCCGCCGCCGCAGGCCGTAGAGACCCCGCTTCCGATACAGACCCATTTTCCTCAGGTGGTTTGCCTGAGCGGTACCGTCGGCGAAAAGCAGGTTGAAGGCAGCGGTTTTGTGATTGGTGGACGGGGCTATCTTTTGTCCAGTGCACATCAAGTTGAACGGGCGACGCGCTTAATGGCGCGGTTTCAGGATGGTTCAAGTTATCCTGCGACTTTGCTCTCCGTGAGCGAAGCGCTCGATCTCGCTTTATTGCAAATTCCTGTGCAAAGTATCGCTCCCCTTGTTTTAGACGCAAAACCTTCTCCGCCTGTGGGGGAGGCTGTTGTTGCGGTGGGATGTCCCTTTGGTTTAAACCATTCGGCAACGCAAGGCATTATCAGCGCCCCGGAGCGAAAATTAGGCGGAAAACCTTTACTGCAAACCGATGTCGCGATCAATCCGGGCAGCAGTGGCGGACCCCTGATGAATGCAAGGGGAGTGGTTGTTGGCATCATTGTGGGTGCCTTGCCAGAGGCCAAAGGCATTGCTTTTGCTTTGACGTCACGCAAGGCGCGGCATTTTCTGGGGGAAACCTTTTTGCAGATCGGCACCCTCTTTGCCGATGCCAAGCGTTATGATGAGGCAGCAGAAGCCCTTTCCATGAGTTCCGAATTCTGGCCCAATTCGCCGCGAACTTTTAACAATCTGGGAGAAGTCTTTCGCAGAACAAAACAGTTTGAAAAAGCAAAAATGGCTTATGTCCGGGCTGTTTCTCTTGATCCAAAATATGCGGATGCGCACTACAATCTGGGTATCCTTTACGACAACCATCTCCGGGATCGAAGTCAGGCGGCCAGTCATTATCGACAGTATTTGGATTTGGATCCAGACTCACCCGATGCCCTTCAAGTGGGGCAGTGGTTGAGTGCTGTAGAAGCAGCAAAATAGGATAAAACATGGCAAGTTCAGGGCGATACGAAATTATTCGGGAACTGGGACACGGTGCGATGGGCATCGTCTCTTTGGGGAAAGATCCGAAAATCAACCGAGAAGTGGCGCTGAAATGTCTTCGCCCCGAGATACTGGAAGCCCATGAAAGTGCCGGGCGGCGTTTTCAGCAGGAAATTCTGGCTTTAGGTCGTCTGATTCATCCCAATATTGTGACGATTTTTGATGTCTGGGAAGATCCCATTTCCGGCTCCACCTACATCGTCATGGAATATGTGGAGGGTGTCTCTCTTGCGGAGTTACTCAAAAAAAGACAGACCCTGAGTCTTTCTCAGGTTGTGAGCATTGGTATTCAAATTTGTGAGGGGCTTGATTTTGCCCACTCAAGAGATGTGATTCACCGTGACATTAAACCTGGAAATATCCTGCTCTCCCGCGATTTAAGCATGGCAAAAATTACCGATTTTGGCATCGCGCGCTTGGATGACCTGGGCATGACACAGACCGACCGTCTGACGGGTACGCCGCAATATATGTCGCCAGAGCAATGTCGTGGGGAACATTTGGATGGCCGTTCTGATCTATTTGCTGTGGGGGCCTTGCTCTACGAACTGCTCACCCGTGAAAAAGCCTTTCAGGGCGATTCGATCACCAGTGTTATGCACCAAGTGCTGACCCAGATGCCCTATGCGCCTTATTTAATAGACGATCAAATCCCGGAGGATGTGAGTGCGGTGGTGATGCAGGCCTTGGAAAAAAAACCTGCGGCCCGTTTTGCGACCGGTTTGGACATGGCGGATGCCCTTGAGACCGCGATGCAGTCGGTCTCGACGGGGACATTTTCACTCACACGAACCAATCCCGGCAGTTTAGACAAAACCGAAACCCTTGATACGGGAAGTTTGGATATTGTGGAAGACGCGTCTGTGGTTGGATTTTGGCGCAGTCCGATATTTTTGTCTTCTCTGCTTGCCTTGATTTCCTTGGGGGCTTTGTTTTTCTTCTGGATGGGCCCCTCTTCGAGTGTGTCCGAAGTGGCAACAGATTCTATTGAAACGCCATCGTCTGAAGACCCGTCAAGCAGTGCGGGAAAGGCTTCGCTTAATCCCGCTTCGCCACATCAGGACGAAGCTGCGATTCGAGAAAAAAAAGCGCCTGAAGTAAAAAAACAGATCAAAAAAGTTTCTGTGGCCCCGACACCGAGTGAGCCAAAATCGATGCAAGTCCCCTCGTTTCAGGAGGATCCCCTTCAAACCGTTCCGCCCACTGTGAATCTTGCATCTCCCGCGACGGGAGAGGTTGTTTTTGCAACGACCCCCAGTGGTGCAGAAATTTTAATCAATGGTGATCTTGTGGGCTTTAGTCCTGTTTCAATTGATTTGCCCGCAGGCTCGCACGAATTACTCGTTTCAAAGAAGGGCTATCATGCTTTGGAGGCCACGATTGATGTGCCTTCGGGTGAAAAAGTCCCCATCAACCTACAACTACTAGAGGAGGAATCGCCATGAAAACAATAAAAACATTAATGGCAACAGGACTATTTTTGTTGACCCTTCTCAATAACGTAGGGGGTGTTGAGGCCGCACTTCAAAAAGGCACGATTGCACCCACTTTTCCGGCCTTGGAAAAGGTCTCTGAAAAACCGATGGTGATCCTCTATTTTTTTAAACAGAACAGCGCGTCTTCGGAAAAAGGACTCGCTCATCTAAAGGCCCAGTACGCCGCTTATCAAGCAGCGGGGATTTCTGTGTTTGCCCTCAGCAAAGATGACCCCAAAATGCTGGATCAATATCTCGCAAAAAACCCCATTCCTTTTCCGGTCATCAAAGATGACGGCAAAATCTTCAAAAACTACGGGGTGCAGGTGATTTTTCCGACCACTTATGTCCTGGGACCCGGGGGACGCATTACCGATGCCTTAGAGGGTGGTGGCCCGACATCCAAAAAATTTATCACTACCGTAGCCCAACGCAGTCTGCAACTCAAAAAAAACGACCTGGCTGAAAAACTCTATACCACCGCACTTAAAGAAAATCCAAAAGATGGTATTGCGCAGGCGGGTTTGGGACAGCTTTATCTGAAAGAAGGGAAATATGATCGTGCAGAAGCCACCTTTGCAAAGCTGGTGAAACTCAGCGCACCGGAAGCGATACTCGGAAAAGAGGGCTTGGCCGCCATTCATCTCAAAAAAGGAGAGACTGCAAAGGCCGTGGCGATGGCTGAGGAAATTCAAAAGAGTGATCCTCAGAGCGGATTTGTTCATCTGGTCAAAGCAAATGTCCTGGCCAGTCGGGGTGATCAGGACGGGGCTTTGACCGAATACAAGCGTGCCATTGAAGGCAAGCTGAGTCGTGATTGGCAGAAGGCCGAAGCCTATAATCAGGTGGGTCGTATTCACAGCGAGCGGGGTGAGTTTGAACAGGCCGAGTCCATGTATCAGCAGGCGGTGAATCAGAATCCTTATTCCTCAGAAATTTTGACCAACCGGGGTTCGCTGTATGAAAAGACCGGGGAGCCGAAAAAAGCCTTAGCCCTTTATCGACAGGCCCTGACGGTTGACCCCGAAGATCAAGTGGCCATGCTGCTTTCAAAACGCATCGCCCAGCATCTTGATTTTAAAGAAGACATGGCACGTCAGGAACGCATTGATGGTTTGGTCGCCGATTTAGCGGCGCGTTTTAAATCAAGTGAGGCTGTCGTAGTGGATCGCAGTGATCCCTGGTCTTCGCGTCCCATGACCATTGCCTTTTTGGGGCTCACCTCAAAAGGCGGCGGTCTACTGCGCGAAGGCATGGCCGATGTGCTCCAGCAGGAAATCGCTACACAGCTCATGGCTTCTGAGCGGGTTTCTGTTGTGGAACGCGAAATCCTGGAAAAACTGCTGACCGAATTGAAACTGGGCTCTTCCGAATTGGCCGATCCTGAGACCGCGCTAAAACTCGGAAAAATTTTGGCGGCACGCTTGATCGTAACGGGCAACCTGGTGCAAGTGCCCGGTGGCGTGCGTTTAAGTCTGCGTGTGATTGATCCTGAAACAACCGCGGTGAAAATAACCTATGCCGACGAGATGAATCAGGATCGCACCTTGCTGCAATTGGCCGATGTGAGTGGCAAAATATTAAGCCAACGCATTAAGATACTCTACCCTTTGCGTGGCAAGATTGCGCTGGTGGACGAAGGCGACCAAGTGATTTTGAACCTGGGCCGAAAACACGGCATTAAGATGGGTCTTCAGATGAAGATTATCGCTGAAGGGGAAGCCGTTGTGGTGGATGGCAAAACCATTGGTCATCGTAAAAAGAAGGTCGGCCGTCTTGAGATCGTTGAAGTGGATGAAGCCATGTCCTATGGCCGTTTGACCGAAAAAATTGCAACAATTCAAAAGGATCAAAAAGTGCTGGAAGATGTGCCGGATACAAAAAATAAGAAATAGATTCTTTAAGCATGTTTTTCTGGGTGTCGTGGTCACCTGTTTGAGCGCTGCCTGTACGGCAAAACCTGCACAGTTGCTATCTACAGCCGATGTGCCTCAGATCAAAACCGTTGCGGTCCTGCCCTTTTCAAATAACAGCATCACCCATTCAGTGCATACAAAGGGTCTTGCGCGTACCTTGACGGATCGTATTGTGGAAAATCTGGCAGGCTCCCTTGAAATCACCCTGATTGATCGGGAAGCGATTGAAAAAGTTTTAAATGAACTCTCGCTTTCGAGTCAGGGCATGACCGAAGGCGAGGGCCGATTGACCCTGGGAAAGTTGTTGGGGGCCAATTATCTCATCATGGGCGAATACAGTGAAATCGTCGAAAACCTGCGTTTGGATGCACGCATTGTTGAAGTCCAGAGCGGGCGTGTTGTGGGTTCTGATTCGGCTCAGGGCCGGGTTTCCGAGCGCCGTCATTTGGAAACCACCTTTTCAAAAAAAGTGTCTTCTCGTTTGTTGTCAAAGGTCGGTCTGACTCAAAAGGCAGGGGCATCCAATGTTGTGGACTATTTAAAAATGGGCATGCAGTTTGAGAAAAAGCAGCAATTTGAAAAGGCATTAACCCAGTATAAAAAAGCCCTGTCGATTGACCCCAAAAATGAACAGGCACATACGCGTTTGCAGGCGGTACTTTTATTGGCGATTGAATAAAGCCGATTGTATGGCCTTGCCCATTTTAATTTAAATAAAGGTGCTACACATGATACGAAATTATTTTTTAATTGTTTGTTCTATCTTTTTACTGGCTGCCTGTAGCAATGGTGGCGGCACGGGTTCGGATGTGCGTACTCCAGTCAGTGTGTCGATGAAGATTCCAGAACTTGCGAAAGCCTCCGTCGCAGGAAAACCCGTCAGCGAAGGGGTCTTGTCTGTCTCGGTGCGTGCTGAAAAAAGCGGGGGTACCGGGTTGTTGGCTGCCGAAACAGAAAATGTCACGGCAGGTCAAACCTTGAGCATCGAACTCAAAGTTGAAGCCGGGTTGGCACATGTTTTCACGGTTGAAGCTTTCTCGCAAAACCAAGGCACGGGCATCGTACTTTTTCGAGGAACAAAAACGGTAGACATTTTGGTGGATACCAGTCCATCGATCACCATTGACATGCAGGCGGTCAGTGATGGTATTCAGATCTTTCCTAAGAACGCGGCGGTGACAAAGGGCGCAACCGAACAGTTTTCTATTTCGGGAGTTGATCCCGCACAGGTCGATTGGCGTGTTGTTGATTCGTTTGGTGGTGTTGAGGGGATCGGCAGTATTTCTCCTGACGGTCTTTACAAGGCTCCTGACACCATTCCTTACAATACCAGTGGCACGACACTAGGTGTGCCAGTTTCGATTGTGGTCGAGGCGATTAACAAAAATACTCAAGCGCTTATTGCGGGTGTGCCTTTGAAGCTCGTTACTGGAAACCCCCTGGTTTTTGGACGCAATGAACAGGTCAGTGCTGCTGGGGCTAGTACCACATCTTCGGGTCAGCGCAGCATTGTTTTTCAGGAGGGTGTGGTGTACGCAACCTGGCAAGAAAACAGCGCTATTCTTTTTGCAGAAAGTCCAGACGGCATCGACTGGAGTCAGCAAACGGTCGTTCATATTGGTTCACCGGATCCAGGGGAAGACCCGGCTTTGGCACTTGCAGATGACGGTACGATCTATATCGCTTTCCGAGAGGGATTTTTCCAAACGGGTTTTCGCACTGCGCTTTTTCGTCGGAAATCAGGTGAAACCAATTTTGAATCCTGGTCACAGAATCTAAATGCAACAGGAAATAACACGGAGAACCCTTCAGTCGCCGTGGGGACCAATGGGACGGTTTTTGTCGCTTGGGCTGAAGATCTTGATCCCGACCGGTTTGGGAGGCAGTGGGATGTTGTGCTCCAGCGGCTTGATGCATCGGGAACCCCTCTGAATCAAACAAATCCCGCACCGGTGTCTATTGGGAAAAAAGAGGATGTGGATGAAAAAACTCCTGTATTGGCGGTGTCTAAACTTGGGGATGCTCAGGTTTTTCTGGCTTGGACAGAACGAGACAATACGACACACAATACTTCCGAAATTAACCTTCTTGCTACGGTCTCAAAGGATGGGGGCGCGAGCTTTTTGACTGCGGTGCAAGTCAACGATACTGCAAATCCGAGAGATGTCTTTCGTCCCTCTATTGCTGCTGGACCGCTTGAAACGGTTTATCTCGCATGGGAAAGTGATCCCTGTTTGGGGGATTGTGACATACGAGGCACCTTTGATGTGGGGCGTTTAGCGGGAGATAAGCTTGAATTTGGTGCGGATAAATTTATTCGAGACGATGCCAGGATGAGACAATTTCAACTGAGCCTTGCTTGGGATGGCGCCACCGGCGTTTATATTACTTTTCGTGCGTTTTCTCCTGTCCAGGGCATATTCATGGTCAAATCAACAGACGAAGGCAGTACATTCCAGATTTCTCAAGTAGACGACGATACCCTGCAGACGACTCAAACCAATGCATCACTGGCCGTGGACGGTACGGGGCGTGTTTTCGCGATTTGGACGGATTTACGCGGAGGGACAGCATCATCCTACGTTTGGTTTGCCAGGGGCGAATGATTAGAAATACCGTAAATAGATAGAACATTATTTCATAAGGAGTTGGCATCATGAAGCTTCAAAAGCCGTTTTGTACAAAAAGAAAAAAAATACAGCGGGCGCTGCATTTTTTTGCGACACTTGCGTTAGCCCTTTTCATCTTCTTCCCAGCACCCGCTTCTTCAGCTACCCTGCCTGAAATTGAAGAAATCAAACAACTTTACCAAAACGGACAATATAGCGCGGTTGTGACGGCCTTGGGCGAGACGGGCGATGAAGATGCGGCGCAGTTGCTTTATTTGGGTTTGAGTCATCTGCGTATGGGCAATACGATGCAAGCGATTAAAGCCTGGCAGTCCTTTGTGCGGCTTGAAAAAGGCAGCGAGGGCGGACGAAAGATCTCGCGTTATCTCACCATCTTATTGCAAAAAGAGGCCGAGCGTTTGGCAAAAAAACGTGTGGCCCAGGAAAAATCGTTTACACAAAAACTCGACCCCAAGGCCATAGCGGTCTATCCCTTCACAAACAAAGGCACGGCATCGTATGCCCCGCTTTCACGGGGTTTGGCCGCCATGATTATTACCGATCTGGCTCAGGTCAAAGGACTGACTGTTGTTGAACGGATTCAAATTCAAGCCATTTTAGACGAATTAAAACTGGCAAAATCGGGTCTTGTGGATACAAAGAGCGCGCCCCGTGTGGGAAAACTCGTGGGGGCAGCAAAATTCACGACCGGCAGTTTTCTGGATTTAGATGCCGAAAAAATCCGCCTCGATGCGACGGTCACACAAACAGAGAGCGGCGAACGCCTTTCCGCCATTGATTCTTCCGGTGAGTTGGCCTCTTTTTATACGATCCAAAAAGCCTTGGTTTTTAAATTGTTGTGCAGCTTGGGGTTTTGTCCTGAAAGTCTGGATAATCCGACCCGTTTATTGGTCGAAAAAATCCACACCAAAAATCTCAAAGCCTTTCGACATTTTTCGGATGGACTCGTGGCCTTTGATCAACGGCACTATCGTGATGCCCGACGGGGTTTTATCCTTGCCCTGGAGGAAGACCCCAATTTTGCCTTGGCCCGAAAAGCCCTACTGGATACCCCCCTGCTTTCTTTGAATGTGGCCAGCATCATTTCAGGGGCAGAAGCCATTGATCAAGGCGGTACGTTTTATTTCCCGCTGGAGCCTTTAGTGGCTTCGATTCCTGTTTACCGTCTGCCCATTCCTGTAACGCCGAATATTTTTCAGCAGCCGACGAGTGGCGGGGGTGATCCGGGTGGCGGGGGTAGTCCATCACCACCATCACCACCATCACCACCTCCACCACCTCCACCACCTGCCACAGTGCAGGTGGACGTGCAGGTAAACTTCCCATAAAAAATTGTAAGATTTTATGATGGTTTGATCAAAAATACAGGTGTTCCCTTATTTTCGTCACACTGTTTTAAGCGAAGGAATCCCATGAAAAAGAGATCTGTTCTTTCTGTTGCATTCTATATCCTGCTTCCTTTTCTTCTGCTTTTTGCAGCCTGTAGTGGCGGAAATTCGGGGGGCGGATCAGAACCCATGGCCTCTGTGGGCATTACGCTAAAACAAAGTGAAAATGTGCAATCGAAATCTAAGGTCTTTGCTGCGCCTAAAACAGAAACAATCACATCGCTTGCCATCACTGTGACGAGCGAAGACGGAAACGAATTGGCAAGAAATACGGCGTCTGTAACACCAGGCACCACGGTGACATTAACCCTGAATGTTCCCGTGGGAGTCAATCGTATTTTTACCGCCGAAGCCTTTGATGTTGAAGGACAAGTCATTTTATTTGGCGATGCCACGACAGATCTACAGGAAGGGCAGGACATCACACTCACCATTCCTGTGGAAGCCCCGCTTCAGATTGCGCCCGAAAACCCTACCATTAATCTTGCAGAAACCCAGGTCTTTACCGCGACACGAAGCCTTTTATTGAACGATGCCTTGCAATGGTCTGTTGACGATATTGTTGGAGGAGATGCAATCCTCGGCACCATCACCGAAACGGGTGATACCACGGCAGAATATATCGCCCCGACGACCCTGCCCACATCGGCCCAGGTGAGTGTGCGGGTGGCCAGTGCAGATAATCCCAATCTTTATTTTGATGAAACCCTCGCTTTCCTCAACGATCCAAGCAAAACGTTTTTTGTTGATCCCCTCAATGGTGTAGACAATGACGACTGCGGCCCACAAGCAAGCCCTTGTCGTACATTGACACAGGCCCTGTCCCTGGTCGAAGCGGGTGGCACAGTTTTATTGCTCCCCGGAAACTATGTCTTTGGCAATGGCACAGGCAATGAAACACTGCCCTTGCAAATGAAAGTCGGTGTGACGATTCACGGCACGACGCAGGGTAGAATGGCCCTGCTTGATTTTACCGATCCGCAAACCTCTGGCCCCGGTATTCTGGGTGCAGACAATGCGATCCTCTCCGGCATGCGTATTGAGACGCGCACCCTTTTTGGCAATTTGATTGAAACAAACGGCACATCACCCACCATTCAAAACAACCTCTTTTTTGGGGCCTGTGATTTATCTGATGACGACTGTAACACGGCGATTTTTGTGGATCAGGCGAGTGCACCGAATATCTCTAGAAATACCTTTGGAGCCATTGGGCCGAATGCTTTTTCTGTGGCCATTTATATTGTGGATCAGGCGGCCCCGCAAGTGACTGATAATACCTTTACGGGGAATCAAATCGCCTTACTGATTCAGGGTGATGCCGAACCGCGTATCGAAAACAATCGCATTCTGGAAAACATGCACGGCATCCTTGCTCAGGAAAATGCGCTGCCCGATTTGGGCGGCGGTGCGGCTGGAAGTGCGGGTTTGAATATCCTGAGTTGCAATACAAGGGTGGATCTCTTTAATCAGACTTCTAATAGCATCGTTGCTCAAAATAACCAGTGGGATCATTTGCCGCCGGAAGTTTTCAGCACGCCGGGTGATGGTGCCGATATTGTTTTCACGGGTGGCTCGGTGGATGCGTCGAATGCAACACTCTATCCTTTTGCACCTTGCAATTTGGGGGTTCAGGTCTCTGCGCCTTCACCCAACTTCACAACCGAGAGCAGTGGTACTGCAAGCTTTGATGTGGTCTTAGGGACCGAACCGAGCGCCGATGTTGTGATTGCGCTGTCCTCCACTGATACAAGTGAAGGCACGCTCTCAAACAACAGCCTGACCTTTACGACTCAAAATTGGAATGTCTCGCAAACCGTGATCGTCACAGGTGTGGATGATGCCGTGGCGGACGGCCCTGTGAGCTATCAGATTGAGTTTGATCTCTCCGGCAGTTTAGATCTTGTTTATCAACAAGGTGAAACCCCTGCCCCGATTGATCTCTTTAATACAGACGACGAAACCCCCGGCATCACGGTTTCACCAATATCAGGTCTTGTGACCGATGAAACGGGTTTGACGGACACCTTTACCATCGTACTGGATTCAGCCCCGACAGCGGATGTGACGATCACCCTCGCTTCCGATGATCAAACAGAAGGTCTTGCCGCACCGAGCACCCTTGTTTTCACGACTTCAAACTGGAACAGTGCGCAGACCGTAACCCTGACAGGTCAAGACGATAATGTGGCAGACGGCGACGTGAGTTACAACATCGTCACAACGGTCTCTACAAGTGACGCCGTATATGCCGCGATTGACCCTGATGATGTTTCCGTGACCAACAACGATGCGGGTGATATCGCAGGTATTCGTGTGACCCCGATTTTGGGTCTGATTACGACAGAAGCAGGTGGCACCGACACATTTGACGTGGTGTTGACGAGCGAACCCACTGCAGATGTCGATATTTCCCTCTCTTCCAGCGATGTTTCGGAAGGCACGATTTCGACGGACGGTCTCACCTTTACCGCCCAGAATTGGAATGTGGCGCAAACCGTGACCGTGACGGGTGTGAATGACGCGGTCGTCGATGGCAACATTCTCTATACGGTGAATATCTCTGCGGCAAGCAGCACCGACCCGAATTACAGCGGCATGCCCGTGAATGACGTCTCTGTGAGCAATACCGATGACGATACGCGGGGCATTACACTCAGCCGTACGACTGGGCTTGTGACAGATGAGGGCGCTGCAAGCGATACCTTTACGGTGGTATTGAATAGTCAACCTACGGCATCCGTCAGCATCGGACTTTCTTCGAGTGATACGACAGAGGGGAACGTCTCACCCGGCAGTGTCAGTTTTGATGCAAGCAACTGGAGCACACCGCAAACTGTGACCGTAACGGGCGTGGATGATGATGTCGTGGATGGCAATATCGCCTACACCATCGTAACGGCGGCAGCCTCCAGTCCAGATCCGACTTATGCCGGTTTTGATGCGGCGGACGTTTCCGTGAGCAACACCGACGACGATGTGATCGGTATTGTTGTGAATCCCACAACGGGTTTGGTGACGACTGAAGCGGGTGGCGGAGCGACCTTTACGGTCGTGCTGAGCAGCGAGCCCACAGCGGATGTGAACATTGCGCTCTCTTCAAGTGATGGCACGGAAGGCAGTGTCTCTCCTCCGAGTCTGACTTTTAGCGCCTCAAACTGGAGTACGGCGCAAACCGTGACGATCACGGGCGTGAATGATAACGTGGACGACGGGGATGTTGCCTACACGATTGTGACGGCTGCTGCATCCAGCGCGGATACGGCCTATAACGGGATCAACCCGGCCGACGTTTCTGTGAGCAATACCGATAATGACACCTCAGGGATTCGACTCGACAAAACGACGGTAGTGACCGATGAAAGCGGCACGACGACCGATCAGTTTACGATTGTTTTGGACAGTGAACCCACCGCGGATGTGAGCATTGCACTTGCTTCAAGTGATGGTACAGAAGGCAGCGTGCTACCGACGAGTCTGCTTTTCACCACTTCAAACTGGAATACAGCCCAAGCTGTGACCGTAAGTGGTGTGGATGATGATGTGGCGGATGGGAACATTGCCTATACGATTACGACAAATGCATCCAGTAGCGATGCCATTTACGGTGGCATCAACCCCTCTGACGTTTCTGCAACGAATAACGATGACGATGTCGTGGGCATTACCCTCACGCCGACTTCAGGTTTGGTGACCTCGGAAGCCCCCGGAGGCACAGCGACCTTCGATGTGGTCTTGACGAGTGAGCCGACCGCAAATGTGAATATCCCGCTGTCTTCCAGTGATACTTCTGAAGGTACGATTTCGACAAGCAGTCTGAGTTTTGATACCACAAATTGGAATACACCGCAGACCGTCACGATTACAGGGGTCGATGATGCGCTTGCAGATGGCCCGGTTTCTTACACGATTGTCACCGGTGCTGCGAGTGGTGGCGATTATGCCGGGTTTGATGCGGCTGATGTTTCTGTGACCAATAACGACAACGATATCGTAGGCATCACCGTCAATCCGACGGCAGGTTTAATAAGCACAGAGGCAGGGGGGCAAGCGACCTTTACGATCGTGCTGAATACACAACCCACGGCAGATGTGGTGATCGGCCTAAGCTCCAGTCTTACAACTGAAGGTCTTGTTTCTCCTTCCAGTCTGACGTTTACATCCGGGAATTGGAGTACGGCACAAACCGTAACCATCACGGGTGTGGATGACATGGTGGATGACGGGGATATTGTTTACACGATTGTCACGGCAGCCGTGGTCAGCGCCGACACAACAGGTTTCAGCGGGTTTAATGCGGACGATGTCTCTGTAACCAATACCGATGACGACGCGGGAGGCATTACGCTCAGCCGCACGACTGGGCTTGTGACAGATGAAGGCGCTACAAGCGATACCTTTACGGTGGTATTGAATAGCCAACCTACGGCATCCGTCAGCATCGGACTTTCTTCGAGTGATACGACAGAGGGGAACGTCTCACCCGGCAGTGTCAGTTTTGATGCAAGCAACTGGAGCACACCGCAAACTGTGACCGTAACGGGTGTGGATGATGACATTGTAGATGGCAATATCGCCTACACGATTATAACGGCGGTGGCCTCCAGCACGGATCTGGTTTATAACGGTGTCGATGCGTCCGACGTTTCAGTGACCAACAACGACAACGATGTGATCGGCATTGTCGTGAATCCCACAACGGGTTTGGTGACGACTGAAGCGGGTGGTGGTGCGACCTTCACTGTTGTGCTGAGCAGCGAACCCACAGGGGATGTGAATGTCGGACTTTCGTCGAGTGACACAACGGAAGGCACGATTTCGACCGCCAGCCTCACCTTTACCGCCCAGAATTGGAACACGGCGCAAACGGTGAGTATTACGGGGGTGAATGACTTTGTGGTTGATGGCGATATCGCCTATACGATTACCACCGCGGCTGCAACCAGTGCAGATTCAAATTACAATGGTTTTGATCCGGCAAACGTCTCTGTCAGCAATACCGACGACGATACGGCGGCGATCAACGTCGTGCCGACTTCCGGTCTTGTGACCACTGAAAGTGGAGGCAATGCGACGTTTACAGTGGTACTGGGTAGTCAGCCGACGCATACCGTGATCCTGGGTCTGTTATCAGATACGCCAGGGGAAGGCACGGTTTCACCTTCAAGTCTGACCTTTACATCATCGACCTGGAATATGCTGCAAACCGTAACGGTGACCGGTGTTGACGATTTTGTTGTGGATGGAAACATTGTTTACACCATTGTGACGGCTGCCGCATCCAGCACCGACCCGAATTACAGCGGTCTCAATGCATCTGATGTCACCGTGACCAACAACGACAATGACACAGCGGGTATTACCGTGAATCCGGTCACAGGTCTGGAAACGACTGAGGCAGGTGGCACAGATACCTTTACGGTCGTGCTGGATACACAACCGACTGGCAATACGGATGTGACGGTTCGTTTTTCATCCTCTGATACCGGAGAAGGCACGGTTTCGCCGGTGAGTTTGAGGTTCAACGCCTTAAATTGGAATACCCCGGAAACGGTGACGGTGACGGGTGTGAATGACGCAATGGCCGACGGGGATCAAAACTACAACATCATTACGGCTGCCGCGAGCAGCAATGATCCAGACTACAACGGTCTTAATCCTTCCGATGTCTCGGTCACCAACCTTGATAATGATTTCCGTTTGACCGCGAATGTGGTCGGTGGGGGTTCTTTGACCTTGCTTCCCGGCACGATCAATTGCGGCACCAGTTGTATTGAGGACTTTGTTTCGGGTACCGAGGTCACTTTGAGAACGGCGATTTTTTCGGGCTGGGCTTTCGATTCCTGGAGTGGGGATTGTTCGGGAACTTCGTCTCTTACGACCGTGGTGATGGATGCGGATAAAAGCTGTACGGCCAATATGCGACGCACCCTGCTCTTAGATGCGGATTTTCAAGGGGATGTGGCAAATGAAGCCCCGGATGTCAACTTACCGGGCGATCCCACGGGAGATCGTTTGACGCTCGATGAGTCTGCCGGGACGATTTTTGTCCAGCAGGTTGTGTTGGGTAATCAGACCCTCAAATACGCTATTTTGAATCAAGTCGCAGGTCAGACGGGTGGCCTTAATTTGAGTGCCATTGTTGCAGGCACACCGCCCACGACGGGGCGATATCGTGTGCGTTGGGATTCGGTGGCATCACGCATCATCTCTTTTGCATCCTTGGTGATCCGGGACAGCGGAGGTAATATTCTCATGAATATCTCGTATCGTCCGAATAATATCCTGGATTTGAATGACACGGGTACAGGGGGGCTTCCCAACTGGGGTACTGGTTTTCAATCTTTTGAGGTCATTGTGAATCTGGATACGGGGAGAATTGACAATATTTTGATTGATGGACAACAGGTCGATGTGAACTTCCCACTTCCCTTTAGGCAATCAGCGGCTTCAGATTTGGCGCGGTTTTCTTTTGAGCTGGGCGGCACTTCAGCCCAGAGTTATGGCCTGGATAACATAAACATCACTGAGGCGCCTTAAATAAGATATTAGCCCAGGAAATGAGTCGTAAAGTGAGGATATTTTAGCTATAAAAATAGGTTCTTATGAAATCAAAAGTTTATATTGAAACATCGGTCGTCAGTGCGAAGTCGGGTCGAGTCCATCTGTCGGTCGAATGGGTATGAGCCCGCAATAATTTGCACACCAGAAGAACTTTTGGGGGAATAGTCTTATGTGGAAAGATCCAATTGTGGAGGAAGTCCGGAAAGCACGAGAAGCACATGCTGCTCAGTTTGACTACGATTTGGACGCGATTTATCGTGATCTAAAAGAACAAGAAAACAAGAGCAAAAGAAAATTTACCTCCTATCCAGCGAAACGAACCGTCCCAGTCAAAAGGGCTGGTAATGCGTGAGGATCGTATGGCTTGGTTCAAAAAACGGGGCTAACACGTCGCGTCGCTCGCCCCGGGCAGAGTATATTTTTCGGTCCTCGTTTGGAGTCGGTCGCTGGCCGGCTTAGCTTATATGTTACGGAGAAAGATGATGATGAAACGGATGTTCTTTGTTGTGTTTGTGGTCTTTGGCCTTGTTTCACCGATACAGGCGGAAACGGTTGACCCTTATCCGCGTTTGTTGGCGGAAGGCATTACAAGCTTAAACCAAAAAAATCTGGCGGCAGCCCTTCGGCAATTTAAAGCCGCGATTGCCGCCGATGCGAAAGGGGTGGAGGCGCATTATTATTTGGGCGTGACCCAGGCGCGGGCGAATAAAGACAAGGTGGCCGAAGGCCATTTTTTAAAGGCACTTACGCTTGACCGCACCTTTCTCCCGGCGCGTCTGGACTTAGGGGTACTCTATTATCAGCTTGGAAAAGACCAACAGGCGATGGAGGCTTTTAAGGCGGTTGAGAAAATTGATCCGGGCCGCGCCCGTGTGCATTATTATCAGGGTTTGATTTTGCGACGGACTGGCAGTGCAAAAGCCTCGAGAGCCAAGCTTGAAAAAGCGGTCTCGCTGGATGCCAGTCTTGCGGGCGCGATTCGTTTTCAAAGCGCAATTTCCCATTATGAGTCCGGCGCTTTTGATTCGGCGAAGGCGGCTTTTAAAGATGTTTTGAGCCTTTCGCCCAACCAGGATTTGGCTGAAACGGCCCGCGGATTTATCAACAAGATTGATACCGCCGCCGCAGGACAAAAACCCTGGGCATTCAGCATGTCCCTTGGTTTTCAATACGATGATAATGTGGTCTTGGATTCAGTGGGATTCTCTCAAAAAGACGACTTTGTGGCCCTCGTATATTTGCAGGGCAAGTACGAGTGGTTAAAAAAAGACCATTGGCGCAGTGATGTGGAATACAGTTTTTATCAAAATCAATATTTTGAAAACAGTTTGACTGACTTTAATATCCAGGATCAGCATCTCTCTTTGGGGGCCTATCGTCAGCTTGGCATGAATGAAGTGGGGCTGCTTTACACCTTTCAATATGCGACGCTTGATTATAAGGGTTATATGATGGCCCACAGCATTGGCCCCCAATTTCGTTGGATGCATTCCGAGCTGCATTTTACTGAAATCGACTATCGTTACGGCATGAAGGATTTTGATAATCTAAATCGCTTTCCATCGAATGATGCACGCGATGTAGATACGCATCAGCTGGGTGTGGCGCATACACATTTGTTTGGCGAAAAGGGCAAAGCGTATTGGGGCTACCGCTTTGAAAAAGAAGATGCGGGAAGCACTCCCTCAGAAGATGATTGGACCTACGACGGGCATGAAATTAAGTTGGGGCTTGTGATCCCACCCTGGCGGCAATGGGGGCTTTCGCTGGAAGCCAGCGCAGCGCGGCGCGATTACAGTAATTCTAATGAGCAGGAAGTCGGAACAAGCCGAGAAGACGATGACTTGCTCTTTGTCGCCGTGTTATCCCATCCGATGACGGAACACACACAAATTTCAGCGCAGTATCTTTATCAGCAAAATGACTCCAATATCGCCATTTACGACTACGATCGCAATATCATCGGATTGATTGTGACGGCAGCTTATTGAAAAGAACGATTATTTCAACGGAGACCGAGTTGTAACTTGATGACTTGTTCTAAGGTTTCCATCTCAAAGCGTGTCAATCTGCCGATTTTTTCTGACATTCTCAGTTTACTCACGGTCGTCAGTTGATCCGCCATGGCTTTTTTTTGTTTTTTGTCAATGACGATGAAGGCTTCACTTGGAAAAAGCTTCGACGTGTTTGATGTGAGCGGGACGACCTGAACACGGTTTAGGTATTTGTTGGATGAGTCATTGCTGACGATGACCGCCGGGCGTCTCTTCTTAATTTCCCCCCCAAGGGAAGGGTTAAAGTTCACCCACCAGAGTTCACCGCGTTTCATCGGCCACATCTGCAATCATTTCCTCGGCCCATATTTCCGCTTGTTCTTCTCTTTTTTCATCACTTGCGAGTTCCTGGTAAGCCGAATCAAGATTCTTTTTCAGGACATGTGGCCGAACGAGGTCTTCTATAAAGCTGCTAATATGTCCTCGACCGATGACCTGATGCAGTCCCTTGTAGACCGCTTCATCCACTGTGATGGTTAATTTCTTGTGCATATGTGTTCTCCTGATACGTGTTTTTATACGTATATATTATCATAATTACTCCCGTTTGTACCAGAACCAGCAGAGTGTTTTTGAGTAGACGAGAAAAGGAAAAAAGAGACAAGTGAGGGTTGCAAAAAACACACGACCGGGTTTGTCCAGTTTTCGTGCTGAAGTGATGACGGGATGCTCTGGAATCATCTCAAAAGATCGTTTGTGTTTTTTTCCCCATTTTTTAAGATCTGATGAAAGTTTGATTTCTTCTGCGGCGTAGAGCTTTTCACTAAATCCTCCAATATCCTCAAAGGCATCCCGCCGACAGTAAATAAAACTCCCGGCTGCAAGCTTAAAATAGAGCGAAATCGCCGTCCATGCGCCCAGCACTAGTTTTGCGTAAGGCCCGGTCGTCCGATCAAAGGTAATGGTGGTGCCACCGCCACAGCGCCCGTCGTCGAGTTTTTGAAGGGCGCTCTCTAACAGCTCTTTTGGGATGTGGGTGTCTGCATCTAAAAAAATGAAATAATCGCTCAAGGCGATACGCGCCCCTGCATTACGGGCGCGTGAGATTTGATTAATGGCCTCAAAGGTGAGCCGTGCGCCCTGTGTTCTTGCGATCTCAGCCGTCAGGTCGTTTGAATTATTATCCACCACAATAATTTCGCCCGGAAGGGCAATGGTCTGCATGATCTTTTGTAGTTTTTGAAGGGTCTGGGGCAGCCACTTTTCTTCGTTATAAGCGGGAATGATGACGGAGTAGTGGGGGGTACTGGTGTTTTGTGTTATGTTTTGGAAAGACATCGTCTTTTGAGCTTAGTGTAATGAGAGCATGTCGTCAATCTGAGGTATATTGTTTGCCATGTTGACCGGATATCGCTTGGATGATACCTTTATTTACGTGATAAATCCGTCCCGAGTACCTATCCCAAATCAATTATTTTTATACTATTTATAGAGAGGCCTCACAATGAGCAAGCTAAAAGAAAGAGGAGAATCCGGCATGAGCCATTTGCGTAGACAAACAGAGTTAATTTTCATGACGGTTGTTGTTCTGACCTTTTCGATGGCCCCAGCGGTCTTGGCAGGGGAGTGGCAAATTATTGGGCCACGGGCTTTAGGCATGGGCGGGGCGGGTGTTGCCGTTGCAAATGATTCTACCGCGAGCTATTGGAATCCGGCTGCATTTGGATTTTTTAATGGGCCTGAAGATGATTATTATGGCAAGCGAAGATGGAGTTCAACCGTGGCCGGGGCGGGCATTGGTGCAAAGCTCCATAATGATTTTGGAGACACCATCCGTCAGGTGACGGACATCGATTTTGATGGCATTGACGATAATAATATTTCTGCCGACAAAGTTTCTGATTTTATCGGGCTTTTAGATGGGCTGGAGGGGTTTAGAGGCCAAGAGAATAAGATTGCAACCGTGAGTGGAAATGGCCGTTTTGGCATACAGTCGGGGAATTTTGGTTTTGCAGGCAATGTCTTTCTGGATGTAACGGCCATTCCGAATTTCGATCTTGAGAACCTTGGCCCGGACAATACCGCAGTATTTACGATTGCCGATTTTACCGATCCAAATAACTTGGGTTGTCCTACATGTAGCACCGCGAATACCAATGGGGTTACTGTTTTGACAACGGCTCAGGTGAATAGTCTCAATACGCAACTCCCGACAAGCTGGACCCAGGCCGAAAGAAATGGTTACATCAACGCGATTGATAATGGTCTTGCTCAAGCGGGACAGACTGTCCCTGCAGATATCGTGGATCAGGCCGTGGGTGCAGCAACTTTGGCCAATGCCGCGGTGGGTGGGGGTGCACTTTCTCAAAATACCTCAAGTCTTCGTTTTGTGGGGATGGCCCTGTTTGAGGTGCCTTTGACCTATGGGCGTGCATTTTCAGAAAATCTATCCATAGGTGGAAATCTGAAGTACATGCGGGCACGCATTTATGATGTCAACATCGATATTTTGAATCAGGATTTTGGGGATGCATTGGATGATGCACTGGACAACTATCAAGAGGATAGTAATTTTGGGATTGATTTGGGCGCGCTCTATCGTGTGGGAGATACATTTCGGGTGGGCCTTGTGGGTAGAAACCTGAATGCGCCTAAATTTGGCAACTTTAAAGAAGAGGCGCAAATCCGGACGGGTATTGCGTATCAGCCCAATCGGATGTTTACTTTTGCTGCGGACTTGGATTTGACAAAAAATGATATCAGTGTGGGCAGTCGTTTAAAGTCCCAGAATGTGGGTGTCGGTCTGGAGCTGGATCTGATCTTTCTTCAACTCAGAGGGGGCGCTTACAAAAACATGGCCGAAAATGATATTGGGCTTGTTTATACTGCGGGGCTTGGTGTGAACCTTTGGTTGGTTAATCTCGATATTGGTGCATCTATGTCAAAAGACAGTACAAATCTTGATGGGGATGATATTCCTGAAGAAGCGCGTGCCGAGTTTGCGCTTTCCATGCTTTTTTGACAGAAGCCAGGGGATTCCGTTATGATTCTCGCTTTTGGAGTGTCTCATGTCCTCAAAAGCAGCCCAGGAAAAATCAGCCCAGATTGCGATTATTCTCTCTGGGGTTTTTCCCGGCGTCGGTCAGTTTTATGTCGGTGATATGGCGAAAGGGGCGATTTTTTTTATCGCGTCTGTGGTCTTAGATGTCTATCTCTTACCTGAAGGCTATTATGCCATCATTCAGGGGAAAATCCCGTTGACCCTGGAACTTTATCTTCGCATTCTTGTCTTGGTGCTCTTTCGTGTCGCCGCCGTTTTAGATGCCGAGCGTTCCGTTCGTCGTTTGAATAAAGCCCTTCGTTAGCGGATTAGACGAAAGATTTTCCGGTCTTTATTCTCAAAAACAATGTGATAGATCTTGCCGAATGAAGCATGGCCTACTTATACTTAATGAGAGGTTCCTTAAAAGCATATGGATCAACTACAAAAGCTTCAAGGTAAGGCCGTGACACTTTCATATGAGGGCATGCGGTATACCGGAAAGTTGCTCGGAGCCGATGAAACACAGATTTATTTGCAAACGCGCAGTGGTCACGTGGCTTTGCCGCTTTCGGGTGTTTCTGATGTTCGGGCCTTGCCGCAGCAGAAGGCTTAGTTGATGTCCTCCGATGAACAAAACCCCATAGAATCCGACCCTGTTTTTCCAAAATCGCCACCAGTAGATTTAAGTGACACAGCCTCTAAGGGGCATACCGTAATTCCAGAAATAACAGTGCCACTTCCCCCAAAGCCTTTTGGTCCCGAAGATCCCTTTTCTGAAGAAGCAGGTTATCGGCCCATTGAAAATAAAAAACGTCCCGCGTTTGTGCTTCCGATTATTCTTTTTTTGCTCACGGTTCTGACGACACTGGCTGCAGGTGCGATGCAGGAAGGGGTGAATCCTTTTCGAGATCCGGCGGAATTGTGGGTGGGTTTTCCTTTTGCCGTGACCCTGCTCCTCATTTTATTTTGCCACGAGATGGGTCACTATCTGACGGCAAAGCGCTATGGTGTGAATGTCACGTTGCCCTATTTTATTCCCGGCCCCTGGTTTCCTTTTGGGATTGGAACCTTTGGTGCGTTTATTCGTATTAAATCGCCCATTTACAAAAAAGTGGCTTTACTGGATATTGGTGCGGCAGGACCGATTGCCGGTTTTGTTGTCTCTATTTTTGCGGTGGCAATTGGCTTACAGTCTTCAGAAATTGTTCCCATAGCGCATGGCATGGGAACAATTCAACTGGGTGATCCTTTGATTTTTTCGCTCATTACCAGTGTCTTGGGGAAAACCCCGCCAGAAGGGTACGACATTGCACTCAACTCCATCGCCTTTGCGGGTTGGATTGGTTTTTTTGTGACGATGCTCAACTTACTTCCCATAGGCCAATTGGATGGGGGGCATATTATTTTTGCCTTGTTGGGACGAAAACACCGCTATATTTCGATGGCGATGATTGTGACTCTGGTCATGCTGGCGATAGATGGATGGTGGGGTTGGTATCTTTGGGCCGTTTTGACCGCATTGATGGGGGTCAATCATCCCCCTGTTGTCGATGGCCCGGTGCCCTTGGATTTTAAACATCGCATGGTCGCCCTGGCTTCTTTCCTTATTTTTATACTGACGTTTATGCCACACCCGATTATGGTGAGCTGAAGCACTGCTTAACCCTTATTTTGATTTTTCGATAAATTCCGCGAGATGGTATCCTGCTAAAAAGGCTGATCCCTGTGCGAGATACTCTGATTTGTGTGTATCAATCCAATAAATATTTTTAAGCCCCTTGGGCTGAAAATAGCTCAGGATGCCTTTCGTCATTTCTTTTGTTATTCCCTCCGCTGCGCCGGGCGGCAATAGGGTCTCTTCCTTGAGTTCCTGTCCATTGTCTAAGGAAGATACTGTCTTGATTTCTGATTCTGAAAAGGGGATGAGCCAGTGCAGGCGTTTTAGGAGACTCTCACGCAGTTTTTGGGTATCAATGTCCGAGGCAGTAATATTTTCACGGATCAGGATTGAAACCGCCATCAACGATTGATCTGAAGTTTCGGCTATTTCCGCCGATACGCTGTCTTGATTAAGCCGAAGCACAATGAGGTTTTTGAGGTTTTTCGGAGGTTTTTCGTCCCATGTCATCACCAGAGCCGCTTGCATGGGAGAAGGAATCAATTTCCTAGGAATGCTGAAATAAAAATTCAAGGTTTTTCGGTCTGAGGGTGCAGCAACAATAAAATGATCCGCTTTTAAAATCGTGCCGTCGGATAAGCTGATCCCCACGACGCGTTTTTGTTCTATTTCATACTTTGAAATGCCCCGTGTTTTTAGGATTTTTCCCCCTTTCGTTTGAATGAGACTCTGAAAAAAATGCTGAATCGTGGCATCCCCGTCGCGCATACGAATACCGCCCCGTTGAAGTCCTGAAAAGAGTTGAATCATTTCAAAGGCTGAGACTGCTTCCATGGGTTTTTTGAAGGCAAACAAAAAAAGCAGCTTGAAATAGTCCAGCACGTTTGTTTTGAACTTAAGGGGCTCGATCATCTCAAAGGCCTTCTTTTTTTGTTGCTGGAGAATGGCCTGTGACATATCGAGTTGTTTTTTCCACTGATTGATACGCTCGGCCATACCTTCGACCTCGAGTTGTTGAAATTGACCTAAGCTGGGATAAAAATAAGCCGCTTCTCTTGAAATTTGATCAAAGAGTGTTTTTAGTTTTTGGGCTTGGGCGGGAAATTCTCTTTTGATTTCGTCAAAATAGCGTTCTTCATCGGAAAAGAGGCTGAGGCGGTGTTTGTTTAAAACGAGCTGCAGTAGCGGTGAAACTTTCTGGAAAGAAAAGCCTTTTTTCTGCAGACTTGGAATAGGGTAGGCGAGCTTCGAAAAATAGCCTTCCATCGCCCCCCACTTTTCATAACCCAAGTAGAGTAGGGGGCCACAGGAAAAATCAAAACCTGCGTCATGGATTTTTGCTTCGCTCGGCGTACTTGTATCGAGCAGAAGCACGCGTTTCCCTTTTTTGAGGAGGGCTGCGGCTGCGGTCAGTGAGATGAGTCCTGTGCCAACAAAAACAGCATGATAATACTGATCAGGCATCGGGACAGGAATTTACCTCAGATATGGGAGCATGAATTAACGAGTCCCTTAATCAAGAAGTGCCTTAAGCAAAGAAAAAGGAAATTTCGGTGGCTGCGTTTTCTTTAGAATCGGAACCATGAACCGCATTTGCGTCGATGCTTTCGGCAAAGTCTGCTCGGATGGTACCTTTTTCGGCTTCTTTTGGGTTGGTTGCACCCATTAAAGCACGGTTTTTTGCAACGGCATCTTCTCCCTCAAGGGCCATGACAAGGCAAGGGCCTGAGCACATGAAGCGAACAAGATCATCAAAAAAAGGCATGGCCTGATGGACTTTATAAAAGCCGCTGGCGCGTTCTTTTGTTAAGGTTTCCATTTTGGCTTCGATGATTTTAAGCCCCGCGCCTTCAAAACGTGTGATGATGGCACCAATGACATTTTTTTCAACGGCGTCCGGTTTGATGATCGATAATGTGCGTTCCAATGTTTTGCTCCTTTATAGATAAAAAATCCTGGGTAAATCGGCGGTAAACATAGCCGAGTCATGGGGCAATGTCAATTTTATTGAGGGATAAAAGACCGCTCGCCAAAGTAGAAAGACACACGATAAGCATCTAATAGAAGATTGACGGCGGAAAAAGAAAGATGATATAAAGTGCCCCGATGTTTCATGGCGGCGTAGCTCAGTTGGCAGAGCAGGTGAATCATAATCACTTTGTCGGGGGTTCAAGTCCCTCCGCCGCTACGATTAATCTCAATCGCTTCCCTGCCTGCTCTTTCTGTTGATCTTATTTCAGCACTTGATTATACTCCGCACCTGCACGGTATTGTTTTTTATCTTGCTTTTTTTTTAATTTTTTACGTGGTAAAACATTTAATGCGACTGATTTGCAGAAACGCGAGACTTGCACTCTTTTTGCTCTTAGGACTCTTGTTATCCGCTTGTGGGGCCAATCGAGATTTATTGCTTGCTGACAGTTACCAAGAAGAGGGGCGATGGCATGAAGCCCATCAAATTTATCAGGAAGAACTTAAAAAAAATCCAACAAATCTAGACCTTCGCAAGCGAGCGGAGGCGGTCCGAAAAAAAGCCGCAGAAAGTCATTTTGAGCGAGGAAATACCCTGCTTTCCCAGAACAATGTTTTACCCGCGCTTGACGAGATGAAGCGTGCCATTGCGCTTGATCCGGGCCGGAAAGCATTTCGCCTGGGGCTTGCGGCAATCCTAAAAAAACGGGAAGCGGAAGAAAGTCTGCGTCTTGGCCGGAAACTGCTCAAGGCGCAGAAGTTTAACGAAGCCATGCAGCGTTTTGAACGTGCATTGGAATTTGATTCCGAATCAGAAGCCGTCCGCCAGGAAATTTTTTTGCTGGAAGAAGCGATACGAAAGAGCGAAGAATCGACCTTCGGACTCTCTTTAAAATCAACGCTCCCCATTACGCTAAAATTTGAGAATGCAAAACTTTCAGATGTTTTTCCATTGCTGTCTCAAAGTTCTGGAATCAACATTCTTTTTGACAAAGATGTCCGTCCTGAAAATATTTTTTTAAGTATCTTTGTGAAGGACAGCTCCTTTAAGGAGGCACTCAATTTAATTTTAGCAACCAACAATCTTTTTATGAAAAAAATCAGTGATGAAAGCATTCTCATCGTTCAAAAAAATCAACAAAAAATCAATCAGTATAAACAGAGAATAAGGGTCATAAGAGAGAATAAGGGTCAAGAATAAGGGTCAAGTCTTTAAAATTGACATAGGTAAACTCTTCAGGTACTTTTATTCACATGTCGAGGCCTTTGAGAATAGAATATGATGGAGCGCTCTACCACATTACATCGAGAGGTAATGCCAGAGAGGCTATTTTTTTAAATGACGAAGATCGTAAGCTCTTTTTGGATATACTGGGCTCAGTTAAAGAGCGCTGAAACTGGCTTTGCCACGCCTATTGTTTGATGGATAATCACTACTACTTGATTGTGGAGACGCCGGAGGGCAATCTGAGTAACCGGTAACTGGGTCAGGCCTGAATAGTTGCATAAATAGGCATTAAGGCTGATATTGCTATTTTTCCAGCATGGTAAGGAAAATTGAGACAGTATATTACCGGGAAAGGGGGGCAAATAGCCACGACACCCTTGAAAATATTAGTGCGGCCTTGGCATCTCAAAATACAGCACAATACCATTGCAGATGCAGTTATACAGGCCTGACCCGTTTTGCCGTTTTGCAAGATATCCGCTGACACAGAATAATGAACACCCCCCTATCCATTTCAAGGTTCTATCGGTTTTGTCCAGTCTTCCAGAATCAAGTGATGCTTCACATTATAAAATGCCTTGTCATTGGTGATTAAAACGGCACCTATCGCTAGGGAATGGGATGCAATCAGCATATCCATTGTCCCCAGAGGTTTACCTTCGTTTTCACAGGCTGTTCGTAATTGAGCATAAGTATTTGCGACATCAGAATTCCAAGACAGGATCTCTACTCGTAATAGAAACTCTTTAACGGCGATAGGAAGTCGTTTGGCTTCGGGATTTTTAGCAAGACCACGTAGCAATTCAGCTTCTGTGATTGCGGAAATACAGACCTTGGACATAGGCACACTTCGTAACCACTCTCGGGTCGTCTCTGGTTTGCCCTTTATGATGTAACTCGCCATATTAGTGTCGAGCATATAACGTTGATCTTTCATTTAGAACAAATTTCGGTTCTGTGGAATCTCATTATCGCGCTCGACCATAAAATCATCTGGCACATTGATAGATTCAATCATTTTGAAAAAATCATCCCAATTTCCAGGTTTCTTGGAAATGATGACATCACCCGTTTCAAGGTCCTTTCTAATATAGACCTCATCACAATCGAATCGATAGTTGACGGGTAAGCGAACGGCCTGGCTACGACCATTCATGAAAAGTTTGGCAGTGTGTCTCATGGCAAATCACCTCGCAATAAGCGTATATACTACAGTGTATGCTTGAAAGTGTGATATATCAAGATATATTCAATGGATGGGCGTATTGGCTTAGATACCAGCTTAAAACTCAAGCAAAGTTTACATCAAAAGGCACCCCATTTTTCAAAAAATAGGGTCAGGCCTGTTTAATTGCATCAATAGGCTTAAGGCTGATATTACTATTTTTCCAGCAAGGAAGTTCTATCAGAGAACAGGTAACTGGGAGAGAAGATCTATATCATCGAAGGCAAGTTATTTCAAGGTCAACAGCAGGGTTGACCTCTTTTTCTTCTTTGTGATCATACTTTGAGTCATAACCTAACTAGGGTTTGCTGAAAAAGTCAGGCTGGCAATCTCACCCAAAGAGGTTCAGC
>CAYVHO010000002.1:0-281505 GCA_964451325.1 uncultured Nitrospira sp.
AACCTCTTTGGGTGAGATTGCCAGCCTGACTTTTTCAGCAAACCCTATTTAGTGGAGTTGATCTATCAGAAGGAATGATAGCGAAAGCACGAATTAAAAAAGATCAAGCACAATGGAAAAATATTCAGCTTGTTAATCAAAATGTAAATGAGTTAGGAGCCGAGTTGTCAGCTGGAAGTTTAGGAAATTCACCATTAGATGGATTTGATGCAATACTATGTGATCTTGGATTATCCTGTTTTCCTGATTGGGAAAGAACAATAGATGAACTCGTTTCATTGTTATCGAAGAGTGGCCGAATATCGATTATGGATTGGTATATAGAGAAACCTAGTTTGAGAGCAAGCTTTGTAAATTGGATCGGCAAAGGTGAAGTGAATCGTCCAATTTGGCAGTATTTGGAGAATAAGGTTGCTGAATTTAAAGTGGATTCCTCGTTTAATCGTGGAGGTGTGTTTGTCGCGTCTGGTACAAAAAGTGCCCACAAATAGCACAAACAGCACAAACAGGGTCAAGTCTTTAAACTTGCTGTTTTGCTCTTCTCATTAAGCAGTCGACTTATTATTGAATAATGAAGGTTGAGATGATCGGGCACCTCCTTCTGTTCGTAGGCATATTTCTTTATGGCCGCTTCTATTATTGCATTCTCTCCAATCGAGATCGCACTTTACCCCATATTCTATTCTCAATAGGTCTCGCCATGTGAATAAAAGCACCTGAAGAGATTAGCGTCAATTTTAAAGACTTGACCCTTGATAAACTAGGATCCGATGACCACGGCTGCTGCCATTGATCGATTGGTCCATCACAGTATTATTTTGGACCAGATACGCCGCTTTTTTTCAAGCCCTCCATACACCACTTTCGAATATCCCTCTAAGCAGTGGCATGACCTACAACATCAACAAACAAGCCTACGAATTATTGGAGCGCTTCGATGACAGTGCTGAATAGCAGAGAATATATCCGTATTGAAAGTAAAAAGGTTATTAAAAATCTCACTCTCCTTATTGAAAGGACTTGACTCTCTCATAGTGCTATGACATCCTCGAAATCAGTATCTTAAGAAGCATCTCTCTTAATAAAATGTCCTGTTTGTTCTGCTGAGGATATTTAAAAAACTTATTATAAGTATTTTTAGTTCGGCCCCATCTTCCTCAATTTCCTTTTTCCTTCCTGGCTTTTGTTTGAGCCTGAGGGAAAACCAAGTAATTGTAAATTGATCCTGTCATTCTGAACTTTTTTTGATTAAAGGGGAATTCTCATGGATGCAAAACAGAGACGAATACGACTTGGACAACTGACCGGGCACCTGGTCGCCGACACCGCGCAAGAGAAAAGCACCCTTGACGGTTTGTTCAACTCGCTCTCCCGTTCAATTCTGAGTGAGGACATCAAGGACTGTAAAAATACCCAGTTTTCTTTTGAAAATGCAGACCTGCTTTCTGAAAGCAATATCCCAAAACAACGCCTAGAAACCTTACAGTCGGTTGCCGAGCGAAGCCTTGTCAAAGAAGCGGAATTTAGAATGCTTGTACGAGAAATACCGGTACGCAGTACTCAGCTTGAGGCTTCTTTGCCGCTCTGGGCCGGTGGTGCTGCACTTGATCATACGATTGGCCCGATTGCCAATGTGGATGGTCGTTTATTCTGGTTCGATTTTTTCAGAATTGAAAAGCTGGTTTCGCTTTATGTGCAAGGCAATCCCAATCCGATGTTGCAGTTCAAACTTAAAACCGGCCTACAATTCTCGGCGGTCAATCAGCCACTGGGTCTCACCACTTTACCGAGCTACCGCCTGGGACCGGGCAGCATCTGGATCAATTCGCAACTGCTGGCGACAACTGCACCCAATGCCTATTTCACCGGGCTTACAATAGAGAGCGGCCTGATTACACTCAGTACGCCGTCACAGATGATCAATGGCAAGCTCACGGTATCCGCCGGAACGAAAGTGACCCTCAAACTGGTTTTGCAGCAACAGCCCCTGACTGACGCCGATGCAAACGGTCCTTATGGTCAGGATGCACGGGACATGCAATTAAGTTTACCGGAAGTCCTTGATTTTGAATTCACCGGACAAAACAGTCATCTTGATCAGGTGGGTGACAGCTCCTGGGAAACTTTGGGTCATCACGCACATTTCCACTGGCACCCACAGCAGACGGGACATTACGATCATTTACTGCACCGCGTACTGATTCCGGTCACGGCTTCGACAACAACATTTCAGGCCAGTCACAGCCACTCTCCTTTTTTCACGATTAACGGTGAAACACCCATTTCCGGTAGCTTTTGGGCCTTGCCTTCCGCACCCATTGATATCTCAAATCCCTCCCCTGCTGAGGGAATTGGTGCAATGCTGGTGATTGGTGAATCCGGTTTGAGCGCAAGCTGGCAGGGTTTAAAAGGCGGCGCATTGCGCTTAAATCAGCCCTATATATTGGCCGCACCGGGACGAATCGCCATCTCCGATCTAGCGGCAGGCAACGTCTTTTCCCGCCAGGACTTTGAGCTGTGGCAGGATGGACAAAATGAATTCGCTTCAAGTATTGGCCTGCACTATCTTGCTGCGGGGGGGTTGTTCTACAACAGCCTTGCAAGCGGTGTGGAGTTGTTGGCCGCACAGGTCAATGCCGATGTGCGCGCGGATCGACCGGTGACGGTCGTGGGTGAAGCCCTGGAAATTCGCTCAAAAAATTCCCTGCTGATTTTAGCGATGACAGAGGATTTTCGACTGATTTATCTTTTTGACGATAACATCCTGCTGGATCAGATCCCCCAGGCGGGGCCGACAAGTGAGCCCCAAATCTGGCCCGAACCCATTTCGCTTGCTTTACACAACGCCCTATTTAAAGTGACGCCCGTAAATGGATGCGCCCTCTTTGGACTGCTTTCTCCCGATTTATTTAAAGTAGAACGGGGTTTTCTTTTTCTCAGCATGGGCATGTTTGCTTATTTGCCTTCCTTGCCGGACCCCTACGCAGCCAACATCAATCGATTAAAATATCAATTCAGAGGAAGCCCGAGTCCGACGGTCGGCAGAGGAAAATTCGGCAATCAAACGATCTGGCAGTGGCTGGTTTCACTGATTCAATGGCAGCCCGTCCCGGAGGAAGTCGACAAAGTGGCGGTGTCTTTTCATTTTGCCCCGCTACAGAATCAGTTTCAAATTCCCGCAGCAGAAACAGCTCTTGAGGATTTTAGTTTCGACAGCCTGCTTGCTGATGTGGATGACCAGCCTCAGGGCTATCTTGAGAACGAAACGAGTAGAACGGGAGGTCAATCAAAAGGTCTGCCCGATTATGGCGCAATTTGGGACAGGATCTCCAGCCGTTTTACGGATGACTATTTTTCACTACTGGACGTCAGTACCAACGCCGACCTGTTGGGCATCAGTTTTAGTGTTTTTAATCATCGGCAAATGACAACGTCGCCCACGAACGCAGCCCCTCATAACACGAATGTCCCACTAAACGTACAACATTTTTCACTGCGCATCCAAGGGATGGATGTGGTCAGCCCCGGCATGAATGTGAGAACCTTCACGGTGCCTCAGATCTCCTGGGAGCCCGTTTTGAACCTCACCCCGCCTAAGCTCCCCAATAGTGGCGATCCTGATTTCGGCCCCAACTATTACCCGGATGATGGCGGCCCGATGCGGCTACTGAATAACAGTGCAGAGCCCATCGCACTTGCACCCATTGCGCTGACTGATTTCATCATCGATCAATATGAAAATCAGGACAAGTTCGTAGCACTTTCGTCCTTTACCCTGCCCTTTGGCATGAGGGCCCTCAGCCTGCTTCAAAAAAAATACACTTATCAAGGTGAGGAGAGACCCGGCGCAAAGCTCAAGCTGAACTCGAAAAATTTTCCAAACAATGTCAAAGGTGCGCGGCAATTGGAACTGGATGGCGGTGAAGCCCTGCGTGAAGGCGAGAGCGACATGTTCATGGGGAGTACTCTGCAAACGAATAATATTCTGGACATGTGGGGCAATCCGACAGGCGACAGTACGCTGGGCGCAGATGTGACCAAAATCTTCAACAATGAATGGCTATTGACGCCTTTTCAATGGATACGGGATCGCGGTGTGCCGCTGGAGCGCATTGATCTGAGTGGTTATGGGGCAAGCAGCTTCAGCAATTGGTTGAACCCCAAAGCCGCAATGGCAGAAACCAGCCAAGCCAAGTTTGATATTTTCTTGGGACGATGTGCGCATGAAGTGATTCAAGTCAAAAGCGTCCTCTATCCCTGGGCCATCAAAGTGGTGCGAACGATTACCCTGTTTCGGACTTCGAGCAACTATGTCTACCGATTTGACAGTGGTTGGAAAGCGGAAAGTGATGGTGAATTCGACTTTACCTACTACGTGTATGAACTGGAAAACGGCAAACTTGTGCCGAAGGAACGAAATGCAAACTATGACATTCACCCTGGTGTGGTAAAGGGGCTTTTTAATGTACAGGACATTCGCAACACTGAAGAGATTCTGCCCTTTACCGGAAGCATGTTTGTCCCGCCGGGTGAATCGATCATTAACGAAGCAGGTGAAGAAATGCCTAACCCTGCTGGCACAAACTTCGACTTTGAGCTTCAACCCGTATTCTTCGATGCAGATGTCGAGATTGAAAATGTCATCAGCGGTTTTACCAGCAAAAAAGGGAGTGGCCTCCAGAAAAAACGGGTGCCTTCCAAAAGGATCTTAGGCTTTGTGCAAATCGCGCCACGCGGGATTCCCGTCACCAAAGCGGTTTTCCGCAACATGATCATTCGCCAATTGGGCCGCATTGGCGGCCCGATAGACTGTGTGGTGGATATCGGCAAGAGCGGGCAAGAGATGCGCTTGAACCAGTTTGATATCAATAATGCCTTTGACAAAAATGGGACGGATCCCGTTTTTTGTGTTTCTTCTCGCGGCAGTGTTCTCCTGCCAAAGGACGGTTCATGGAGCATGGTAAAACATCAATTCGGCACAGGAGAAGTCAACCCGGTACCCGCGGAATTGAGTGTGCCACTCATTCGCATTGGAAAACTGACCCAACAAAATGGAAAGCTGGTGCCGGACCCTCAACCGGAAAACGCCCTGCTTCGTATCGCAGATCCAAGCGAGCTGCTGCGCAGTCCTGTGGATGACAGCATCAACTATGGCTTTCTGCAAACAACCGATACACAAAAGGCCCTCTTTCTCACCCCCGCCTTCCAGCAAGGTCTGGACAAATTATTGAGCAAAACGCCTCCGCTTTTTGCGGATGGCTTCCGCATCGCCAACTCGAAAGCCATCTTTCCTAACATCGCTCAAGCCGAGAACGATTTCGGTGATGCAATTTCTCTCTATGAAAAGGGGACGGAGTTTGTCCAAAACGTGTTGACGGACAACGGCACACAAGTCCTTGAGATTATGAAGATCAACGACACGGTCGCCTCAGTCGTAGAAGAAGGCTACAAACTGCTTCGCGGTGTTGCAGCCTTCGACTTGCCATCAACAGAGTGGGTGCTGGTTGAACTGGGCGGCGCATTCAAAATTTATATTGAATACAAGGCCGATAAACCGGGGCAAGGGACAAAAAGCGGCACACTTGATTTTGATGTGAATTCCTTTACCGACGACCTTGCCGAGCAATGGAAAAGTCGCATGAGCAATTTGGCCATTGTCACCGATCTGGGGCCGATAGAACGCCTGATGAGTATTAAAGGAAACTGGGATGCAAAAAAAGGCTCTGGTGCGGAATATGGGAGCGATACCCCCGGCTCCTCTTTCCCTCGCCCGGAGATCGAATTTTCTTCTGAGTTACAACCGGTCATTGATATCCTGCAAGTCCTTCAGATGTTACAGGGGGAAGACTACGCAGGCGCCTTTGAACGCGGTCTGAAGCTTGCCATGAGCAACAAAGCAGGGACTTGGGAATATAAACTGGAAGCCTCAAAAGAAATTCCTGTCGTGCGTTTTCCCATGCCCTTGACGCTATACAACGATCCGAATACCCCCTTTAAACTTGAAGCAGGTTTGAAGCTGGGCGTCTATTTCAATGCCGCACTCGAAATTTCAGATGGTTCCCCCCAACTCCTGCCAACTGCGGGTGCCTTTTTGGGTTTCTACGGCAGGCTTTCGGTGATGTGCGTGTCACTTTCGGCAGTTAGCGTTTATGCGGTCGGGCAGGTGGATTTGACCATTGCTGCGGATACCAAGGACGGCCCCTCACTCACAATGAAATTCGGTTTTGGTGCGCAAGTCGTGGTGGGCCTGCCCGTTGCCGGTAATGTGAGTGTGCTTTTCATGGTGGGCATCGAAATCTTCACAAATGAAACGAAGGTGGTCGTTTCTGCTTTTATGCTGTTTCAAGGCACGGCAACACTTTTAGGAGGTTTGATTGCCATTACCATTACCATTGAAGCAAAAGGCAGCATTTCACGAGACATCGCTGCTGAACGCACGGACATGATTGCACAAGTCACATTCGGTTTGGATATCAGTCTTTTTCTGGTGATTGATATCAGTTTCAGCACTTCCTGGCAGGAGAGCAGACAATTGACTTAATCGACGTTTTTTTTGCGGGCTGATACGATAACGGATACGGAGGAAAGCAAGATGGAACAAACCCGAAGATTTTCGCTGCTCACCTTTCCACAGTTTTTTGACGGAGAGACCTTGACGGTCAACATGGTCGTGTTGCCACGAGATCAAAATCCCTTAAGTCCTGCCCTAAATCAAGCGGACACCGCAGCTTTTGCCGATGCAGCGCTTTCCTTTGAGGCCCGCATTGTCAGCAGTTTAGCCGCTTTTCCGAACAATCATTCGGCAGATGCCATCATCCCCCTCACAACTTCCCCGCCGGACAATACCCGCGCACTTTTCACAAGCTTAGCCGAACATTTTAATATTACGAATCTCAATCAAGTCAACACCGATCCCCTCGTGCACAACAGCGGAGACAAAGCCGAAACGGCCATCTCAGGTGACTTCCCGATCAAAAAATATCTCCCCATGAGTTATCGAAATCAATTCAATTTCACCACGCCACGCACCCGAGCTGCTGTAACAGATGATAGCTACCATTGTGCCGTTCGCAGCGCAGGACAGGTCGCTGGATTTCAACGAAGCCCTGAGGAAATTAGCTGGGGAAAGGTTTTTGCCTATGCCCTACGCCAGCCCTTGCTGGCCCGTGAATTGAAAATGATTTACACCACTTCCTTCACCATTGATCTTGCTCATTTCCCGGATGGGGGTTGGCTTTATATTGCTCTGGGCGATGGCAGTGACTATCTGGCAGCACAGCAAGCTGATCCCGAATTTATCCGCTACTACGCCGCCCGTATTCCGGCGCTCACACTTGGCACAGCCAGACCATTATTTGCACCCCTGCTCTTTCCCGTACTCTTTAAAACAAATCCTGGAGATCCCGACCCCGCGCCGGATGGCAATTTCGATGCACTTTTCATTGAAGCGGCAGCATATGACGATGGTTTCGGGAAAATTGTCCATGCCACACAATCACGCAGTCGGCTCTTGCTGGAAGAAGAAAATATCAGCGGTCATCCTGTCAAAGAGACAGGCATTCGTTTTGGCTGGGACGACGAGCAGATTTTAATCTGGTATCTGCGCCAATTGGCCGCGGACAGCTCCGTCGCCAATGCCTCCAAACGACTGGATGCGCCCCTGGGCGTTTTTGGTTTTGCGCTGGATGTGCGCGAAACAGCAAACCCCGTGAATCCCTGGGAATCATTGGTCGAGGTTTCAAGCCTCACATCCCTCAACCTGCCCGATGCCGATAATCGCCCCATCGACCTGGGAGCTTTTGCAGGTGAACTGCCCTATCAGGTTTATCCAGCTCAGTTGGATGGGGATAAAAATGGCACTTACTGGCTCCCGATGTATTTCGGAAAATGGCAGGGAGGCAGCATCGTACTGCCCGACTCGGATGCGGCGCATGTCTATCAAAACAACGCCGAGGATGTGCAGGCCGATGGACTCACGGGTGTTACAGGGCCTGCGCAAAATCAACTCAATCAACGCTATGCTCCCGCAGGCCTTAACATCACTTTGCGCTACGGCAGGCAGTATGATTTTCGTGTGCGAATGCGGGACTTGAGTGGTGGTGGCGCAAACTTAAGTGCAACACCCACTTTGGAAAGTCCCTCATCCATCGGCCAATGTGCATTCAAGCGTTATGTTGCCCCCAACCAAGTGCTTCTCGAAGATTTGCCGAACAATACCGATGAACTAAGTCACCCCGATCATCTGATGCTTCATCGCCCCTTGTTGGGTTATCCTACAGTGGTCTACACGGGAAAGTATGACGATCCCGTGACACGTTTGAGGGAGGCCTCACTTGCAATGGCCGGGGTGGAAGCCTTTGGGATTCCAGACCCTGATGTCAATCGCATTGAAATTACCGTGGAGGTGGAAACACTTAAATTAGACAATCTACTGAGTGTCTCCGGCAAGGATAATTACATCCATCTCTACACAACCGTGCGTTCCTTTCCCGATATTGTCAATGACGATGATTACGGCAGCGCCCTGCATATTCCGATCATTTATCAAGATCTGAACGTGCTTCATACCGGCGCTGAAACCAACATCGAAGCCGATTTTGCACTGTCGGATGACATTGATGCACTTGCGGAGATTGTGCTGCCAACGGCCCGCGCCGTGCGACTGACGCTTCGCGCCGTCTGTGAAGAAAAAGACGATAACGAAGCATATTACGGCGCACTGGATGAAGCCAATCATAATCGTGACAGCCGATACGGACCGATTCTGGAAGTACGGGTCTACCAGGAATCCCATGACGAAAGAGATTTGTTTATCGACTCCGCTGAAGCGCAACGCTTGCAGGGCATTTTTTTACAGCCCGATGCCCCAAATATCGCGGATGGCAGAATCAGCACACTGTTCTTTGGTAAATCAGTGCAAAGACCGCCGGACATGGTGCAGCGTTTGGCAAAACAACTTGATTTGGAAAATATGGGCTTGACCCTGGTCGGGGAAAAAGGGGAGCGGATTCAATTTGGCTGTTCAAGCCGCATCCGGCATACCTTGGCCCCAGACAATAGCTCTCTGACCTTTTCGTCAAAGGGCGATTTATCAAATCATTGGCTTTGTGTTGTTCAACTCACGATTGACCGTGATTGGACTTGGAATGCCCTTGCAGATCGCGCTTTTGTGATCGAACGCACCCTGCGATTTACGCAGGATGACCCGGAAACCGAGACGGAAGTAAGCATTGTTGGCGACATCGAAGTCCGGGCCATCGCCTCTTTCGAGATTTTGCAAAATTCAAAACGTAACTATACCCGACTGGTTTTTATTGATGCAGTTGAGCCAAAAACAGAACGGATGCAGGATGCACCCAATCAAAATGAAACCCGTTTTCCCGACACCATTGAAGTGACTTATCGTGTGACAAGCCATTTCAAAGCAGGGCACGCCGCCGACACAGACCCACCGGAAACAATTGACATCACCCTGCCCATCACCACAAGTCCTTCCCAGATACCCACGATTAAATCTGCGGGTATTGCGCTTTCGCCCTACCAACGGAATCAAAAATATTCGGCCACTGAACCGAGGCAACGATTTCTCTGGGTCGAATTTGAGGAAGCGGTCAGGGACCCTAATGACACTTATTTTGCCCGTATGCTGGCCTATGCCCCCGACCAGCTCATCAGCAACAACAATCCCGAATTGCTCATTGCCCCGCAGGAACCATCGCTTCCCCTGCCTTCTGAAGAGATCAGAACCATCATCCCTGGCGGCACAAATACACTGGCCGGTTTAAATGCAATGCAGCAAATGAGCAAAGCAACGGACAGTGATCATCACTATATATTGCCTTTACCGCCCGGTTTACATGCGGAGTCCGACGAAATGTTTGGCTTTTTCACCTACGAATTTCGCCTGGGACACCTCCGAAACAAGGAGACAGAAGAGATGGTCTGGTCTACTGCGCAGGGACGATTCGGGCGACGATTGCGGGCAACGGGTATTCAGCAGCCCGCACCCACGCTCACCTGTGCGACTAATCGAGATGAGAAAAAACTCTGGGTGGTCGCACCCTATGCCGCGGCTGTTTTTAATGGGAAAGATGTGACTGCGGACCCACCACGGACTGAACTTTGGTGTTTGCTCTACGCGCAGGTGCGTCAGGCTGATAACCTGGATTTCCGCAATATTTTGCTGGATGACAAACAATTGGATTGGCGCGTACAGGTTGAGCCCGAACCAGAAGTCGAGCGTTTTGCCCGCTACGATGACTTGCAATTACGGACGCTGAAAAATGTCACCATCAAAAACTTCAAAGATGAAATAAGCTACGCAAAACTTTCTCAGGTCTACAAATTGGTGGACTTCGACAAAAAAAATAAAGACGGCAAAAAATACGGAACGGCAGTCTGGGCAAATGAAGAAATCAGTCAGTGGTTGAAACGATTCGGTTTACCAGAAAAATCGTCGCTGAGTGTTGTCGTGGTCGAAGTTTTGCCGCAAATTACCAATATTTTTGACCATGTCTCAGCGCTGCATAAAAAAGACATCAATGCCAAAGTCAGCACCATCTCAAACGCAAAAAAAATGCCTTCAACAAATGTTGCAGCCGAGCAAACCAGGATACGCCAACATGAAAAAGATCTTCGGCAAAACCGAAGTCCTTTAAGCGATGAACTGGGCAAACATCGTATCTTAAGAACTTCCCCGCTAACAGAAGTACCCTTTGTTTGTTGTCCAACAAGCTGAAACGGAATACTGAAAATGACCGCCTACATCCAGATCACCAGCCAGGGGGAGGGATTAAAACATTCGTTATCGATAATAGGGTGTTAGTATTTTATATAAACGTGGAAGCGGTCATCAGAATCAATGTACTGGAATTTGAATCCCACCTCTCCCAACAGCTCCTTAATGGAGTTCCCTCGAAAGAGCCTGAAGCGGTTCCTGTGTGTGGCAAGCACTTCCCCATTCTTTTTGAAGATATAGTCCTTTTCTATGAAATCCCCATTTTCGCTTATTTCTTGCGAATAAACAATTTGGTTCGGCAGCTCCCTTTCAAAATCCTGATGGACCCCCTGAACGCTCATGATAAAAAGTGCCTTTTCTTCCAGGTGCTCAGCCACACGACGGAGGCCTTTGATATTGTCTTGGATATCCGTAAGATGGCTGACCAAGATGTATTCCTTCCCGGTGTTCACAAATCCCCATACGCCACCATTTCCAAAGGCGGCTTCAAAACAATTTCCCAATTCTAATGTTGTCACATCTTGCTCTAAAAGTTTGACGTTCTGGGGAAGGCGTCCTTTGGCCTTTTCCAGCATTGATGCCGTAAAGTCGATCCCAGTAAACTCACAGTCCGGGTGGTAATGTAAAAGCTTTTGGGCGATGAGTCCGGTACCCACCCCGAGTTCCAGTATTTTTTTTCTACCCTGGAGAATCGTGGTCAAGGATTTCGCAATCGCATCATAGTCATAATAACCCGAGGTCATTAATGCGTCATAGTATTCAGTCATGCTCGTGTATTCGTTCATTTTTAAGCGACCTAACTAATATTGGTTAAACTTAATTCTCTTCTCTAAAATCTGAGTCCGCTGAGCGTGCAGAACGAGCAATGGCGCCACCTGCACGCTCACTCATCAGTCGTTGTTGTTTGTATCCAAAGACCAGTTCCCATGAATCTAAGGGATATCGCTCCGACAAGGGAAGGGCGATGTCATGAAGCATCCAACGACCGTGCCGCGCATCTTCCTTGATATGAAGCGCCCAATATCCCATAGCGAACTCAGACAAACCGAGTCGTTTTGCGGCGCTTGAATAATTTCGAAAAGCTGAAGGAATCGCGACTTCTGTATAGAGCAATCCGCCGATGTAGCGAAGGTAGTATCGTTTTCGTTCTGTCAGAAGAAAGCTGTGGTTGATCCCCGCAAGGACCTCCCATGGCACCGCGTCGATATAAGCCTCCGGCTCTGTTTGCATGTCGAATTCATTTAGCATGGCCTCAAAAAAGGTGGAGTGTTTGCGTGAAAGACGCCCGTTTCCGTATTCCTCTAGAAGCAGTTTTGTCAAGGTGGCATGAATCTCGTTTGCAACACCCCCCAGCATCCGCGATAGCTGACTGGCTTCAACGAGTCCATCAAGCGATGAGATCTCCAGAAGCCGCCGATACCCTGCTTTCTCCATTTGATCACGAAAGAAAAGACCAATTTCAGAGGGCTTTGAGTCCAAATCATTTTTGGCCTCCTCCCTTAAGCTTTTCTCGACCTTGAGTTTTTTTAAAGCGAATAGATCAAAGTGTTGCGTTTCCCAAGTCTGCCATGCCGCTTCAATCTTGTCGCGGATGCCCTGAAGATAATAGGAACGTTCATTCTCATAACGCTTCAAATCGTCGTACCAGAAAAGTTTGAGGCGATTGATACGATAAAGGATTCTCTGTAAAAAACGGTGCGCGATTTCCGAAACGGAGGAAGCTTGATAAGCAGCGATTAAGGCCTGTTCCAGCGCCTGCTCAAAACATTGCGTGATTGGAAAGAGTTTACTCAGGTTTTTATCCAGAGCCTCTGTCTCAAGGAGTGTCCCAAATAGGTTTTCAGCAGCATCATATCTTGAAGACGCTCCTTTCTTCTTCTGGATTTCTCCAGAAAATAGTATCGTTGGTGCTGTCAGTTTATTCATCAAGAATGTTTGGAGAAAAAAAGGCAACTTTCATATTGATTCGATGTGAGTGGTTTGTCAAAGTAGATTTATTGTAGAAACGTGGCTCCCATGCTGTCAAGCAGCAAGGAGGCAAAAAAATAAATTTCATCTGAAAGAGAGTCCATATTCGGATTATTCTCGACGTGCGAATTCAGGGAAAAACGGGTAAGTCGTCTGAAAGACAAGGCCGGAGGCCAAAGCGCAAGCGAGACCGACTCACTGTACCTTGAGCGGTCCTTTGGCCAAAACACAGCATTTCGGGCGAATCGCCCGTTTCAAGTGCGGGGGCGTTTTAGGTAGCCTTCGACAAATAGATCAATATCCCCATCCATAACGGCCGAAACATTACCCACTTCAATGTTGGTGCGGTGGTCTTTGACCATCTGATAGGGCTGAAAAACGTAGGAGCGGATCTGGCTTCCCCAGCCGATTTCCTTCTTTTCGCCTGTTATTTTGGCCATTGCCGCTTCTTTTTCTTCCTGCTGTTTTTCATAAAGCCTGGACTTAAGCACACGCATCGCAATGAGTTTGTTCTGACGTTGAGACCGTTCATTCTGACACTGGGTCACAAAACCTGAGGGCAGATGGGTGATGCGAATGGCCGAAGAGGTTTTATTGACATGCTGTCCACCTGCGCCGCTGGCCCGATAAGTATCCACTCGGATTTCCTTTTCATCGATTTCAATATCGACATCGTCCTCAATCTCCGGAGAAACAAAAACAGACGCAAAAGAGGTATGGCGGCGTTTGGCTGCGTCAAAGGGAGAAATGCGAACCAGACGATGTACCCCGGCCTCCACCCGAAGATAGCCGTAAGCATAAGCCCCTTTCACCAGGAAGGTGACACTTTTTATGCCCGCTTCATCTCCCGCTTGCAGGTCAAGGGTTTCAATCTCAAAAGCCCTTCGCTCAAACCATCGCGAGTACATCCGCATCAGCATTTGCGCCCAATCCTGAGATTCCGTCCCGCCCGCGCCGGGATGGATGGTCAGAATCGCATTGTTAACATCTTTGTCACCGCTAAAAAGGGTTTCGATGGTCAGGGCATCAAGCTTTCCCTGCAAGGACCTAATCAGGACTTCAATCTCTTCTTCGAGGGATGTGTCTTCTTCCTCTCGGCTCAAGGTAATCAGTAGTTCGGCTTCTTCGAGATCCTGATCAATGTCACTCCAGCGCTTCAGAGCCTTTTCAAGACGGGTCTTCAGGCTCAAGGTTTCCTGGGCCTTGGCCGGATCGTCCCAAAAATCCTGAGCCAAACTCGCTTCAGTCAGTTGATCAACTTCTGCAATGTTTGAAGCCAGGTCAAAGATGACTCCGTAATTGTTTGCTTTCAAGGTGGATGGCCTTTAGTTTTTCCTCAAATTCAAACAGCATTTTTGGTTCTCCCATTAACAAGTGCAACACACAAAAAATAGAGGCCGATGATAGCACAGAAACCGACAAAAAAATCACCAAAGCGTGTGTAGAGTGTTGTTTCTGCACGCAAAGCAAGAGTCGCTGTCGCACTGGCTTCATTAAAAAGTGGCGTTTCAAAAATCACACGACCGCGCGTATCCACAAAACCCGAAATCCCGGTATTGGCCGCACGTGCAAAAGAAATACGATGTTCGATGGCCCGGAAAATCATCATTGAAAAATGTTGATCGGGCGCCGAAGTATCGCCAAACCAGGCATCGTTTGTAATGGTGGTCATCAAGGTCGCGCCATTTTGCACAAAACGTCGAACCAGTTCCGGGAAAATAAGCTCGAAACAAATTGCCGTGCCAATACGCGCCTGATCCACTTCAAAAACAACCGCTTCCACACCCGGGCTAAAATCGGCCACACCCTGCACCCATTTTTTGATGAAAAAAAACAAGTCCGGAAAGGGCACATACTCACCAAAAGGCACAAGATGCATTTTGTCATATTGCACCATGTGCTGCGAATGGGGAGAAATCAAATAAGCACTGTTGCGTAAAGAGACCGTCTCTCTTTCTCCCATCGCCATGCTTGGCGCACCCAACAAGAGATGCACGTCCATATCACGCGAAAAATCGCGAAGCGCCGTTTCATGCACTGCTTCCGTACCAAAAATAAAGGGCAGGACGGCCTCAGGCCAAAGGATCAGGTTTGGCTTCTCGCCGCCCCCCTGAAAAACCTCCTCCGAAAGACGCTGATAGATTTCAAGTGTCTCTTTCTTGAAATTGCGATCCCACTTTTTATCTTGTGCGATATTCCCTTGAATGACCGCAAGGGTCATTTCTTCTTTTGTTTTAATCGGTTCAGAAAGTCGAAAGCTCCCGTAAAAAAAACTCATAAAAAAAACAAGACCTGCCAATACAAGGGGTTTCCAATCGAAACCCCCTAGCCCGCTACAAAAAAGACCCCGAAAACTCAAATAAAGTGCGCGATTACAAAACATCATTACAAAACCGACAACGTAGATACTGCCAAAATCGGCAATTTGAATCATCGACAAAAATCCGGTTTGAGAATAGGCCAGACTCGCCCAGGGAAATCCCGTCAAAAAATGGCCCTTTGCCCATTCCAAAACCACCCAAAATACGGGGGCAATAAAAAGGCCACTGTTTTGTTCTCCAAGGGGGACATATTTTAAGAGTGCGGCAAAAAGACCGAGGTAGCAGGCAAGATAAGAGATCAACAATAAAAAAACAAACAGACTCACAATCCAAGAAAGACCCCCCTTTCCGAGGGTTGGCACAATCCAATAGAGGGTTCCTGCAAAGTAGAGAAGGCCTGTGAGCCAACCGCTTAAAAAAGCTTTTTTGGGGTTTTGGTTTTCTATCGAAAAAAAGAGGGGGGAAAAAGCAATCCATGCCAAGGGGAAAAATCCAGGACGTGGAAAACTTAGGGCCAGCAAGCTGCCCGATAAAAGCGGAAGCAGGTATCGGGCAAATCGCTTCTGGCTCAATACGGTCACGATTTTAGAAAATCATCTAAAGAATCAGAAGGCTTCGGTTCAAAGAGAGGCTTATCTGGGGTGATGATCAATCCCGACATAGGCTTCAATAAACTGACGAATGCGATCTTCATCAAATTCGTCAAACTTGTCTATTTTCCCCCAAGCCGTTAAGGCAATTTTATTGCCGATATTTTTATAGGGCCCCACGATAATATGCTGATATTTACTTCGCCCACCTGATTTTTTTTCTTCGGCTTTTGCTTGTTTGTAATAACTGCGGACAAGCGACTCCAACTGCTTCATTAAGTCTTTGCAGCCACTGCAATCGTACTGAACCATCACACCGCCATCTTCAAGATTATGCACCTGAAGCTCATCAGGCACCTGCTGGCGATAAACACCCCACTGAGCAACCTCGTGTGTGTGTGGCCCAGAGGTCGGAGGAATCGAATTATAAGGTGCATGAGGTGCTCTCAAAGAAGAAATGTGGCGGTTTCCCAAGGAGGGAACGCTCTGACCCGGCCCCGCATCCGATGCAGCTTCCTTCTCTTCGGCGTAAAGTATCGGGGAAAGGGAAAAAGAGAAAAAGACAAGAGACAAAACCAGGATAAAAAACTTCATGTGTTGATGACCTTTCTTAGAATAAAGACCTGAGCCAACGATTAAAACCAGGGCGAATCTTATCAGGTTGTGCCTGCAATTGATAGATCTTCTCCAAAGCAGATCGACCCAAACCATCAAGGCCACAAAAAAAATTATGGTAATATATAACGAAGTCTTGCGGAAGCGTTCTTGGTGTGGTACAAAACGGGCCACTGAAATGAAAAACCTCATTTACTTCATAACAGCGTTTTCTCTCTCGCTCTCTCTTACAACGAACACCGTTTCCACTGTAAGTGCCGCAGAAAGTCCCTCCTCAGTTCCCGAATTTAGCCTGAGTACTGCAGACGGAAAACACTTTACACAAAATGAAATGCTGGGCAAAACCACCCTGATCATCTTTTGGGCCTCCTGGTGTGGGACCTGCCATCAGGAACTGCCAAAGGTCCGTCAACTTCAGGAAAAATGGGCAGACAAAGCCTTCCAGGTCATCTCCATCGGCTTTAGAGATACCGAACAAAATATCAGCCGTTATGTCAAAGAACATCCTGATGTTTTTTCTTTTCCCGTCTTTTATGACAAAGATGACGTGGTCTCCGCAAAATTTGGCGCGATGGCCACACCGACACTTTTTCTTTTTGACAAAGAAGGCAAACTCGTTGTGCCTTATCGCGGTGGCGGATTGCTCGAACATCCTCAATTTCAAAAAATCCTCGCAGATTTGCTTTAGGGAGATCAAGCTATCCCCGATTACCAATACATCACGCAAGCCGAAGCGCGGGATGTCGCCATTGCAGAACTCATGGAATGTGACTGTATCGGCGTGGACACCGAGGGCGATTCACTCTTTAGCTACAAAGAACGTGTCAGCCTCATCCAGATTTCCGGCAATGACAAACACTATGTTTTTGACCCTTTACTTCTTGACGACCTTGAGGCCTTGAGCCCTCTTTTTGCCAACCCGTCCATCTTGAAAATATTTCACGGCTCAGACTACGACGTGGTGTCCCTAAAACGAGACTATGACTTTCAGATCGCCCCCATATTTGATACCGCCCTGGCCGCACGTGCGATTGGCTTGAAGCGTTTCTCGCTTCAAAGCCTCATTGAAACCTATTTTCAAGTCACACTGGTCAAAAAATATCAGAAAGCCAATTGGAAATCACGTCCGCTCTCCAAAGAACAATTGGACTACGCCTCACTCGATACGGCCTACCTCGTGACCCTTTATGAAATACTCAAAGCCGAGGTTGAAAAGAAGGGACGTTGGGATCAAATCGAAGAAGAATGCAAACTCATGGAAGAAATCACCTGGAGCGGAAAAGATTTTGAACCGAATGACTACATCCGCACAAAGGGCGCACGCGCACTTTCAGAGTCCGAGCAAAAAGTCCTCAGAGCCTTAGTTGCGGCACGAGACCAACTGGCCTGCGCGCGAGATTACCCTCCCTTTAAAATTATCTCCAGTCGGCATTTGATCTTAATGGCCGAAAAAACACCGCAGGATCAAGACAGCTTGATGGCCCTTTTTCCGAAAAAAAATATGGCGATTACAAGACATGCTGAACGTTGGTTGACCGCCATTCAGAAAGGCCTGGAGAGTAAAGACCCTTTGCCTGAACGCGTAAAAAGCAATAACGGCCCCCTAACGAATAGCCAGGAAAAGCTGCTAAAAACCTTAAAAATATGGCGAAACAAACAGGCTGAAGATGAAGGTCTTGAACCCGCCATGATTTTGACAGGAAACGTATTAAAAGAAGTCGCACGCCAGAAACCAAAAACCATCGACGGTTTCACTCAAATCCCACTCATGCGAAAGTGGCAAAACAAACGCTACGGCACACCCCTGCTTCAAGTTCTTCATGCTAAAACACACAAAGAAAATAGCACTTCAGGGCAAAATGCCCCTAATCCAACTTAAAGCGTCTTATTTTTTCGTATAAGGTAGAAAGTGCAATGCCCAATTCTTTGGCGACGGCTTTTTTATCACCCCCATGGGTTTTGAGCGCACGCCGAATAACCTGCTTTTCGACCTCTTCGAGGGACACAGGGGCGGTAGACGCCCCTTCGTTTTCCGCCCAGGGCATGGGCGTCCCCCCTTTTTTTCCAGCACCAAAAAAGAGTAAATCGTCCATGCTGAGGGCATTTCCCTCCATCAGCACCACACCACGTTCAAGCACATTACGCAGCTCCCGCACATTGCCGGGCCAGGGATGATCAATCAAAGTATCCAAGATCGCTTGCGGCACATGAACCGACTTCCCTTTCAAGAAATGGTTCACCAGTAAAGGAATATCTTCACGGCGTTCTCTCAGCGGGGGCAAGGAAATGGGGACAACATTGAGCCTGAAATAAAGATCGGATCGAAAATTTCCTTTTAGAACTTCCTGATCAAGCCAGCGATTTGTTGCAGCAACCACACGAAAATCTGACTTAATACGCGCATCGCCACCGATGCGCTTCAATTGCTTTTCTTCAAGAACACGCAAAAGCTTAGGCTGCATCTCCAGAGGAAGCTCCCCAATCTCGTCCAGAAAAACAGTGCCGCCATCAGCCAGCTCAAAAGCCCCTTTTCTTCTCCCAATTGCACCCGTAAACGAGCCTTTTTCGTGACCAAACAGCTCGGATTCAATCAAATCTTTGGGAATCGCACTACAATCAATCGTAATTAAAGGCCCTTCTGAACGCTCACTCAAACGGTGAATTTCCTGAGCAACCACTTCTTTTCCGCAGCCTGTTTCTCCTTGGATTAAAATCGAGACGTCACCCCTGGCCCCTTTTCGAACCCATTTGTAAACGGCTTGCATCTTAAGGCTTTTCCCCACAAGACCGCCTAAAGAAGGCGGCGTTACAGGTGTGGTTTCTTCCTCCACAAACAGCTTGAGCGTCGTATTTCCAATCTGGATTTCGGAACCAAGTGCCACGGTAAGACTTTGAATCTTTTGACCATCCACACAAGTTCCATTTGTGCTGCCCATGTCACGAACGTGCACACCGCCTGGGCCTGCTTCCAATTCCAAATGCAGATTAGAGATCGTTTTGTCCGCAACCGGGAAATCACTTCGGCTGCTTCGCCCCACCTTAAGGACACGATTTCCAATGGTAATGCGTTTGCCTTCATCCGGCCCAGAGGTCACAACCAATTCAAATTTGGCATTGCCCACTTGCGTCGCACTTGCACCAGGCAAATCAAGTGTTGGTTCCCAGGTCATCGTGTCACTGGGCTTATCCACCACAACATCCGATGCAAAAACAAGCCGATAAACACCGACATGCAGGACATCGCTATCCCGTAATACCGCCTGATCGACATTCCCGTCATTCACCAATAAACCACGAGCACTTTGGTCCACCACGACATAGTTCCGACCCTCTTTGCGGATGAGCGCATGATGACGAGAGACTTCAGGATGCGGCAGAACAACATGATTTTCGCGACTCCGCCCGATATAAACCTCCTGATCAAGCAGGGTATAGCTCCAACGAAACTCATCCTTCAAATAGATACGAACACTCGCCATGCCAAACCTCTTGCGACAAAAGTAAGCTGCATTATAGACCCTGGGAACATCAAGTCAAGCCAGGAAACGGTGTCGTAACGACATGATAGATTCTGACAAATATTGATTTTGAAACATTTTTGTATTTGACAAGGCCCCTTCCGCTCGGATACTCTTATATCCGACCATAACAATCGGCGATAGAAAAGGTCGCCTATAAAACGATGTTAAAACTGACAAAAAAAACAGACTATGCCTTGATGGCCATTAACTATATGTCAGGCCGTAAAACCACGTTTGTGGCCAATACCCGAAATATTGCGGAGATCTACAATATCCCACGAGAGCTCCTGGCAAAAATATTACAAACGCTCGCCAAGGCAGAAATCATCCACAGCCAAAATGGCCCCAAGGGAGGGTATACGCTGCTGAAAGACCCCGCGAAAATCACCCTTGGAGAGATTATCCGGGTCATTGAAGGCCCGATTCAGATTGTGCGTTGCGTTGAGGGGGACACCACCTGCTCACAAACAGCGCAGTGCACCATTCAAAGCCCCCTCCGCAAAATTGAGAGCCAGATCGTTAATTTTCTGGATAGCATCACCATTGAGAAACTGGCCAACGAATCCGTCTCGGAAGATTTGAAAGTCACCTGAGGATCATTGGAATAAATGGAAGGACTCCCATGTTAAAACTCCCTGTTTTTATGGACTATCATTCGACAACGCCCGTTGACCCGCGCGTACTCGAAGCCATGCTACCCTATTTTTCTCAAAATTTTGGCAACGCCGCCAGTAAAAACCATTCTTTTGGCTGGGATGCTGAAGATGCGGTCGCAAAAGCACGTAAACAGATTGCACAACTGATCTCCTGCAATTCAAAAGAAGTCGTGTTTACAAGTGGCGCGACCGAGTCCAACAACCTTGCCCTAAAAGGCGTCGCGGGCATGTATCGTGAAAAAGGCAACCACATCATTACCGCTGTCACCGAACACAAAGCCATACTCGACACCGCGAAACGCCTTGAAAAAGAAGGGTTTGAAATCACTTATCTGACGGTCGGCACAGATGGCCTCATTGATCTCGAAGCACTCAAAGCCGCCATTACCGATCAAACCATTTTAATCTCAATCATGCTCGCGAATAACGAAATCGGGGTCATTCAACCTGCTCACGAGATAGGAAAAATCGCAAAAGAAAAAGGTATTATTTTTCACTGCGACGCGGCACAGGGCGTGGGAAAAGTTCCCATCAACGTCGATGAAATGGGCATTGATCTGATGTCCTTTTCGGCACATAAAATCTACGGACCAAAAGGTGTCGGTGGACTTTATGTGAGAAGGAAAAAACCACGGGTCCGACTTTTAGCCTCAATGGACGGCGGCGGCCACGAGCGCGGCATGCGCTCTGGCACACTCAACGTCCCCAGCATCGTGGGTTTGGGTGAAGCCTGTGCAATTTGCGAAACAGAGATGGAACAAGAAAACCTTCGACTCACCAAAATGCGAAATAGATTGCAGAACCACATTATGAGCGAATTGGATGAAGTCTATCTCAACGGGCACCCGGAAAAACGACTGGCACAAAATCTCAATATCAGCTTTGCTTATGTCGAAGGAGAGTCCCTCATGATGGGACTCAAAGAAATCGCGCTCTCTTCCGGCTCCGCCTGCACAACCGCAACCTTAGAGCCCTCTTATGTCCTACGTGCTTTGGGTGTCGGCAGTGACCTGGCACACTCTTCGCTGCGTTTTGGGCTGGGTCGTTTTACAACAGATGAAGAAATCGACTATGTCGGAAAACGTGTGGTCGAAGCGGTCAATCGACTTCGTGAAATGTCACCACTCTACGAAATGGCAAAAGAAGGCATCGACTTAAAAAGTGTGCAATGGACAGAACATTAAACCCAAATATTGGAGAATTGATATGGCTTACAGCGATAAAGTAATCGATCATTACAGCAATCCCCGCAACATGGGCAGTTTAGACAAAAAAGACAAAGACGTGGGTACAGGCATCGTTGGTGCGCCGGAGTGTGGCGATGTTATGAAGTTGCAACTCAAAATTTCAGGGGGTGTCATTGAAGATGCACGTTTTAAAACATTTGGCTGCGGCAGCGCCATCGCAAGCTCAAGCTTAGCCACTGAGTGGGTTAAAGGAAAAACCCTTGACGAAGCCTTTCAGATTAAAAACACAGAGATTGTGAACGAGCTAAACCTGCCACCCGTCAAAATCCACTGTTCGGTCTTGGCTGAAGATGCCATTAAAGCCGCTATCTCTGATTATAAAAAGAAAAACGAAGCGAGCTGAACCCTTACAACAAATGTAGAATAGAGGTTATGATGGAAGCAGAAACAACACAAAAAACCGAAATCACACTGACCCCCTCAGCGGTTTCAGAAGTCCGGAGCATTATCGAAAAAAAAGCACTGGGGGGTGCAGCGCTCAGGCTTTCTGTCGAGGGCGGAGGCTGCTCCGGTTTAAGTTATAAACTCAATTTTGATAGTGAAATCACCCAACATGACGATACCTTTGAGTTTGAGGGTTTAACCGTCATTGTTGACAAAAAAAGTGCCGTACATCTCAGCGGGACGACTTTGGACTTTAGCACTGCCTTAGTCGGTGGCGGGTTTAAATTTCAGAATCCCAATGCCAAACAAAGCTGTGGCTGTGGAGAATCGTTTTCAACTTAAGGTGATGATGCAAATCCTGACCCAAAAACAAAATACGACCCGGCCCTGTTGGAATTGCCAGTCTGATAACGTGGCCTTGTACAACTGCGGCTCCTGCACATCGATACAGCAGTTTCTGCACAATACAGATTATTTCAAAATCTTCAATCTGGGTTACACACTCAATATCGACCCGGAACTGCTGGAAAAACAATACTACGAGCTGAGCCGAAGATTTCACCCCGATTACTACCAACAACGCCCAAAAGCCGAACAGGACATCAGCCTTGAGAATACAGCACTGCTCAATACAGCCTATCAAACCCTGCAAGATCCCTTAAAAAAAACAGCTTATCTGCTGCACCTCATTGAAGGGGACGGAGCACTGCCCACTCAAGCCCCGGCGACACTTTTTGAAGAAATCTTTGAAATTCAAGAAAGCCTAGAAGCGCTTCGCGACTTGCATGAAAACGATGAGGTCGCCCGGACAGAACTGGCGCTCACCCTCTCTCAGGCCGCAGAAAAAATGGCCCATTTCGAATCAGAAGAAAAGGATCGTCTACAAACACTCTTTTTCGCATGGGACGCATGTGAAGCCAAACGAAACAGCAATGGGTTCTCAAAGGAACAAAAAGAACTGCTCATGCAAATGAAACAGGTTCTAGGCCATACCGGATACCTTGAACGCATCCTGCAAGACATCAAAACCGCACTGCAATAATCCACAGATAAAGGAAAGTAGATGCCCCACGTTGTCGGAATTGATTTAGGTACCACCAACAGCTTAATCACCTATATGGACGGAGACACCCCGCGAACCATTGCAGGCAAAGAAAATCAAGTGGCCCTGCCCTCTGTCGTCGCTTTTGATGCGAAGTCTGATGCAAACATGCCTCTCGTTGGAGACCCTGCAAAAGAGCGCCTCACGCGTCATCCGACTGAAACCATTTATTCCGTAAAACGTTTTATGGGAAAAGGACGGGAAGACCTTGAAGGTGACCTTGCTTCGATTCCCTTTACACTTGTGGGAAAAGAAAAAGAAGCCATCCGTATTCAAGTTGGAGAAAAAACCTATACCCCGCCTGAAATCTCCGCCTTCATTCTTCGTGAATTAAAAGAACGGGCGGAAAAAGTCTTAAATGGCCCTGTAAAACAAGCCGTTATTACCGTGCCTGCTTACTTTAATGACGCACAACGACAGGCCACAAAAGATGCCGGAAAGCTGGCCGGGCTTGAAGTTTTACGTATTTTGAACGAACCCACCGCAGCCTCTTTAGCCTACGGACTGCAAAAAGAAAAAGAAGGCATTATTGCGGTCTACGACTTAGGCGGCGGGACTTTTGATATTTCCATCTTGAAGATTAGAAACGGCATTTTTCAAGTGTTGTCCACCAACGGGGACACGCACCTGGGTGGGGACGATTTTGACCAGAAACTGGTCGCCGTCATGCGAGACGACATATTGAAACGGTACAAAATCGATATTCAGAAATACCCGGAACACCTGCAAGCCGCGCGTCTGCTTTCAGAAAAAATAAAGTGCCAACTCTCGACAGAAGAAACCGCTGAGGCAACACTCGTATTGCCCGATCAGCAGCACTACACACGTCAATTTGCCCGCACCGAATTTGAAACCGCCATTCGTGATTTACTTGGGCGCACCATTACCTCATGTCAGCAGGCCTTGAGCGACGCAAAGCTTGCGCCTTCGGACGTGGATGAAGTCGTCCTGGTTGGAGGTTCGACCCGTATTCCCTTAATCAAAGAGGCGGTCGGGGATCTGTTTCAAAAAGTCCCGCACAGCGAACTCAATCCCGACGAAGTCGTCGCCCTCGGTGCAGCCGTGCAGGGGAAGATTTTATCCGGTGGCATTACCGATATGCTGCTCTTGGATGTCACGCCGCTTTCATTGGGGATAGAGACCATGGGTGGCGTCGTTAGTCGCCTCATTCAACGAAATTCCACCATCCCCACAACGGCCAAAGAATCCTATACCACCCAGGTTGATGGACAGAAGTCTGTCAAAATTCATGTCGTGCAAGGCGAACGAGAACTCGTGGAAGACTGTCGCAGCCTCGCAAAATTTAACCTCACGGATATCGATCCCATACCCGCAGGCATGCCGCGTATTGAGGTCACGTTTTTGATTGATGCAAACGGCATTTTAAACGTCGCCGCCAAAGATCTACGCAGCGGAAAAGAAACCTCTGTGGAAGTCACGCCCACCTATGGTTTAAGCGACGAAGACACCGAAAAAATGATCACCGCTTCAATGGAACACGCCAAAGAAGATCTCGAAAAACGACAAAAGATTGAATCAATAAACGAAGCACAAACCGTGCTCGCTCATACCGAAAAAGCACTAAAACAAGGTAAAAACCTACTTAATGAAGCAGAGCAACAAAAAATTGAATCAGCAATTTCCACTTTAAAAGCAGCCGTGGAAAAAGGGACACATCGCGAAATTCGAGAAGCACTCACGACACTGGATCAAAGTACACAGCGTTTTGCGGCCGACCTCATGTCTCAGTCTGTCAAAGAAGCCCTTCAAAACAAAAAACTGTCTGACATCTAATCATGGGAAAAGTGCATGCCTAAAGTCACCTTTATTACGGAAAATGAAAAGACCACCCTTGAAGTCACTGCCGGGGGAACGATCCTGGATCTTGCCCTCGACCATGACATCGACATCGAACACAACTGCGGTGGCAACTGCGCCTGCACCACCTGCCATGTCATTATTCGTGAAGGCATGAATCATCTCTCCGAGATGGAAGAGGAGGAGGAAGATCGTCTCGACACCTCTCCTGATTTAACCCTCTCCTCCCGTTTGGCCTGCCAAGCCCTGATCAAAAACGATTGTGTCGTTGAAATTCCAAAAAACACACAAGCCTTTCGAAAAGCAGAGCAACATTGATGAAGCTCAGATGGCAGGACTCCGAAGACATCGGCATTGAACTTTTTGAAAAATTTCCCGAGATCGACCCCTTAACCCTTCGTTTCACAGATTTACACCAAAAAGTCACCGAATTACACGATTTCGAAGATGACCCCAAGGCCTCAAACGAAGGCATCCTAGAGGGTATCCAGATGGCCTGGCATGAGGAATATCAAGACGCACAGGATTGACGTAAATTGCCTGGAATATCCAACCCAAAGCAATAAATCAAGCGGATAAACATTCTTTGTCAAAACAATCCCTGAAACCGCCGTACAGTGGGCGAATCAGGACCTTCCTAAAATTGACAATTTTGGCACTTCTGTCTATGTTTAGATTATCTCATGAGACGAAACACACGATATTTTTACCCTATTGTTTTGATTGTCCTTGGACTTTCTCTTTTTCCTTATTTCCCCTCCGGTTTAGACCCTTCCGCGCAAGCTGAAACCGCCCATACGCTTCACGCAAAACTGAATCAGAAAACGCAGAAAATAAGCGTCATTCAAAAAATTCGGCACTCGAACAATAAAAAAAGTACACGGGTGGTCATTGACTTAAGTCAAGGGGTCTCCTATGCCGTGACACGTGATCCCTCATCACAAACCCTGCTGATTAAGCTGGAAAAAGCAGTGCTCGGAAAGGCCGTAAGAGAGAAATCGGCTTTAACCGTCACGAGCAAGATACTGCAAACAATCGAAGCCACACAAAAGGGGAGGGAGACGGTGTACATCTCCCTGCGCTATAAAAAATTGGGCACACATAAACATCTGATTTTGGATAAACCTCATCGGCTTGTCATTGATCTCTATCCGCCCACAACACCCGCTACCGCCTTCGCGATTAGAACCATTGTCATTGATCCCGGCCACGGGGGAAAAGACCCAGGCGCCAGAAGCCGAGGCGGCTTAAAGGAAAAAGATATTGCGCTGGATATCTCAAAGCGCTTAAAAAAGCTGCTTGAGACTCGACTCAAAAAGAAAGTCATCATGACGCGTGACCGAGACGTCTTTATCAGCCTCAAAAAACGCACACAAATCGCCAATCAGAACAAAGCCGATCTCTTCATCTCCGTGCACATCAATGCCAGCACCTCTCGAAAATTAAAAGGCATCGAAGTTTATTTGCTGGGTCGCCCCTCCGATAAACGCGCCATGGCCCTGGCCGCCCGTGAAAATGCAGAAACCCATAAAGGCGTCATCGACTTTGAAAAAATGATTTTAAATGACTTAGAACGTGATTTCACGAAAAAGGCCTCACTGGAACTCGCGCACTTTACAAATGATGCAATCAAAAAAAACCTCATTTCAAAGTACCCCACCAAGGCTTTAGGTGTAAAACGTGCGCCTTTTTACGTGCTCAACCACACGGATATGCCCGCGATTTTGGCCGAAATTTCATTTCTCAGTAATCGCAAAGAAGAAAAACGCCTGCGCAGTTCCAAATACCGACAAGCGGCCGCCGAAGCCCTCCTAAAAGGTATTCAAAGCTACATCCGCTCCGTAGAAACGGCGTCTTAAGGACATTCTGATTGACCCGTGTTAAATTAAACCTCGCCTATGATGGCAGTGCCTATCACGGCTGGCAGAAACAAACCCAGCAAAACAGCATTCAAGGCGAACTGGAAACCGCACTGCAACAACTCACACAGAAGCTTGTCCGCGTTACAGGTGCAGGCCGCACCGACGCAGGCGTACACGCCCTGGGCCAAAGTGCGCATTTTGATACAGACATGTCCCTCTCCCCCTCACGCTGGGTACGCGCCCTCAATGCCCTTCTGCCCGCAGACATTTCTGTAAATACCGCTGAGTTGGTAGAAGGCGACTTTCACGCACGATTTTCAGCCATCGGAAAAACCTACCGATATCAGATCTTAAATGCAAAAGAACATGACCCTCTGAGTCGTCACCAGCGGCTCCATATTCACGACGACCTCGACCTAAAAAAGATGCGTATGGCCGCAAAGACACTCAGTGGATTGCACTGCTTCACTTCTTTTTGTGCCGCAGGCTCCGTTGTGCCGGATCACAATATTGATTTGAATCAAATCAATATTCAAAAAACAGGTGATGAAATAAACATCACCCTGAGTGCGCGGCGTTTTTTAAAATACATGGTGCGCAACATCGTAGGGTTTTTAATTGAGGTCGGACGCAAAAAACGCAGGGCAGATGAGATTCCGGATATCCTCAATGCCTTAGACCGCAAAACCGCAGGGCCAACGGCCCCTGCGCACGGCTTGATTTTGCTGGAAGTAAGATATTAAGAGAGTATTCCCGCCTTCGCGAGAATGACGGCTGTGTTCTTCAATCGAAAGGAATAAAAATGCATGAGATATTGAATCACAATATTTTTTTGGTCAAAGAACATCTTGGCCTATTCAAGGCTGCAAATAATTACGATATTCATGACCCTCAAACAGGAGAAGTCATCATGGAATGTCGAGAAGCGCACCTAGGTCTGATCACAAAACTATTACGCTTCACCGACTACAAACGCATGACACCCTTTGATGTACAAATCAAAACACCTGAAGGAAAACAAATCGTTCGTATCACTCGAGGCATCTCCATTTTTTTGTCAAAAGTCACAGTCTTAAATGAAAATGATCAGGTCATCGGAGGATTCAAACAAAAGCTCTTCTCAATTGGCGGATCCTTCAGTGTGCTTGATGCCTATGACCGTCCCGTTTGTATGCTCAAGGGAAAGTGGACCGGCTGGGATTTCAAGTTTATGCAGGGCGAAACCGAGCTTGCACATGTTTCAAAAGAGTGGGCGGGTATCAGGCAAGAGCTCTTTACCAGTGCCGATAATTACGCACTCAAAATATCTGAATCCGTCCCAAAAGATGACGCGGTACGACAACTGATTCTGGCGGCGGTAATGTGCATCGACATGGTACTGAAGGAGTGACCCTGGAGGAACTTAGGTCTTGAACTTGCCTCCTTACGCGCTGAAACAATTTCAGACCAGAGATACACAGAGGGATTGCCACATCGTCCAAGAATCAGACATTCGTAAACGCTTGAAAATAAGAATAAAAAAGCACTAAAAGTTCGCATCGTCAGGCCTCAACTTTCGGCCGTTTAAATTGACTTTTCAAAAAAAAACTGCTAGCTTGCCATCCCATCAAAATGATTATTGGCATCCCAAAAGAAATTAAAGATCAGGAGTTCCGTGTCGGTATCACCCCGGTGGGCGTCGCCGCGCTTTGTCGGGAGGGACATACACTTCTGATCGAGTCAGGCGCAGGAGAAGGCAGCGACCTTTCTGATGCAGACTACCAACACACAGGGGCAGAAATTGCCCCTTCAAAGCGATCCCTTTTTGAAAATGCCGAGATGATTATTAAGGTCAAAGAACCGCTGCCGGAAGAATTTGAATTTTTCCATTCCGAGCAAATACTTTTGACCTATCTGCATCTTGCTGCAGATCGAACCTTGCTTGATTTTTTGTTGGAAAAAAAGATCACAGCGATTGCCTATGAAACCATTGAGTCCGATGATGGCAAACGGCCCTTGCTCAAACCCATGAGCGAAATCGCAGGTCGCATGGCCGTTTTGCTCGGCGTGCGATTTTTAACAAAAACCGAAGGGGGTTGTGGCCTATTGCTTTCAGGGGTCGCCGGGGTTGAAAAGGGAAAAGTTACGGTCATTGGCGGAGGCATCGTTGGGAAAAATGCAGCACAGGTGGCATTGGCTCTGGGCGCAGAAGTGACTGTTTTTGAAGAAAATTCGGCTCAACGTTCTTATTTGCATGATTATTTCAAAGGGGCTGTGGTCACCCTGCCGCCTTATCCCGACATGCTTGCAGCATCACTGAAAAACAGTCACTTGGTCATTGGCGCTGTCTCCATAACGGGCGATAAAGCCCCCCACTTGGTCACCCGGAAAATGATTTCAGAGATGCGTAAAGGTTCCGTCGTCGTGGATGTCGCGATTGACCAGGGCGGATGTTTTGAAACCGCTCGAAAAACATCCCACTCGGATCCGGTTTATGTCGTGGATGGCGTCATTCACTATTGTGTCGCCAATATTCCAGGGATTGTTCCTAAAACGGCCACCTTTGCACTCTCAAACGAAACATTTCCTTACATTCATAAAATTGCCACACTTGGCTTTGAAGCGGCAACTGCATCCGATATTGGCCTCAAAAAAGGCGTCAATGTACATGCGGGGAAGATCGCCTATTCTGCCGTTGCAGAAGCATTTAACTTAGCCATGGAATCATAGAGTCGGGGCGTAGCGCAGCCCGGTAGCGCACACCGTTCGGGACGGTGGGGTCGGAGGTTCAAATCCTCTCGCCCCGACCAGGATTCACTGTAATGAAGGATCAATCTAAACAAACTAAGATCGCAGCCGCCCATCTCTTGCTTGGCAGACAGGTTCAAGGAGGCGGGTTTCGGGGACAAGGGAGAGATTGCCCCAAACGCCTCCATACGGTATAGTAGATAGTCTACGGCAGGATATACCCTCTATGAGAGATGAATAATGGATAACGAGTGGGTTCAGGAAAGCGGAGTTGAAGAGGAAAATGCCGAAGGGACCAGCACGACTTCGGCAGAAACCTTTCCAAATTTAGACTCAGAAAATACCCAGGAAGCGGCCCCTGAACCTGCGGAACAGCAGGAACAACCTGCCGGGGATGCTGTAAAATCCTACCTCAGAAACATTCGACGCAGCAAACTACTGACCTTTAAGGACGAAGTAGAGCTTGCCAAACGTATTTTAAAGGGCGATGAATCCGCGCGACAGCGCATGATTGAATCCAACCTTCGCCTCGTTGTCAGCATCGGAAAACGTTATTTAAACAGAGGCCTGCCTTTTTCAGACATTATTGAAGAGGGCAATATCGGGCTCATCAAAGCCGTTGAAAAATACAACCACGAAAAAGGCTTCCGTTTTTCAACCTATGCCTCCTGGTGGATTCGACAATCCATTGAGCGTGCCATCATCAATCAAGGCAAACTCATTCGCCTACCGGTGCATGTTGTTGAGCGGGTCAATAACTATCTTGGGCATTTAGACGACCTTGTTCAAGAATTGGGACGTGAACCCGAAGTCATCGAAATTTCAAAAAAAATGAAAATGAAGGAAAAAGATATTGATGGCATTCAGCGACTCATGCGCAAGACCTATTCCCTGGACAGCCCCATTGCAAGTGGGAAAACCATCTCACTTAAAGACGTTATCGAAGACACCAAACAAGTCTCCCCGGCAACACGTGCCGAAGGAGTTCAACGACGAGAAGGACTTACAAACTGGCTGGCCCAACTCAACCCCAATGAACGAAAAGTGATTGTCCTTCGATTTGGCCTGCAAGGCGATGAACCCAATACCCTGGAGCAAATCGGAAAAGTCTTTGGTTTAACCCGCGAACGTGTGCGTCAAATCGAAGCCGTTGCCCTCCGAAAACTCCGCAACATCATCTCGGAAAAATCCATACAAGCTCATGAAATTCTTTAATACATTGTTCTTTTTTAGAGTCTTTCTCTGTCCTCCACCTTCTCTCACGCTATCCGTTTAAGGGGATCTGCTTTGGATTTAAAATCAAAAATTCGTGCTGTGCCTGATTTTCCCAAACCCGGCATTCTTTTTTATGACATCACCACCCTTTTGGCTGACCCTGAGGCCTTCCGTACGGTTATTGATCGTCTTGCTGAGCCTTATGCCAATCAAAAAATCGATAAAATCGTCGGGATTGAATCGCGCGGGTTTATTTTTGGCGCGCCTCTGTCAGAACGCCTAAACGTCGGTTTTGTCCCCGTGCGAAAACCCGGGAAGCTGCCTTCAGACTTTATTGAAGAATCATACGATCTTGAATACGGTTCCAATACACTCTGTATTCACAAAGACGCTGTTTCTCCGGGTGAACGTGTGCTTGTCATCGACGATCTGCTTGCAACAGGTGGCACGATGGCCGCCACAGCAAAACTCATCCAGCGACTTGAAGGTGAGATTGTCTCACTTGCCTGTGTCATCGAATTACTTTTTTTAAACGGTAGAGAAAAACTCAAGGGACATCCTGTTTTTTCTTTGCTGACTTACACCTAATCAGGAAAGCAAGTATGGTAAAAACAACCCTCAATATTGAAGGCATGACCTGTGATCACTGTGTTGGCAGTGTGACAAAAATATTAGAAAATTTCTCTGGTATTACTGAAGTCACTGTGAGTTTAGCGGAAAATACCGCAACCGTTTCTTACGATGAAAACAAGACAAGCCTCTCTGAAATGTCAAAAGCCATCGAAGACGATGGCTTTACCGTCAAAAACCCATAATCCCTCGATCACTCAAACGATTCCAAACCCCTTAGATCTTCCCCCTCAAATCAGCAATCGCAGGATTTGCGTTCCCATAAGGACTTGACGATTTTACCCCATCGTCCTAGAATACCCGGATGTTACAACAGGAATTTGTTCATCTTCATCTCCATACCGAATACAGTTTGCTCGACGGGGCCAATCGGGTTTCCCCGCTCATTTCCTCCGCAAAAAACTTCAACATGCCCGCCCTTGCGATTACCGATCATGGCAATCTTTTTGGGGCGATTGAGTTTTACCAAAAAGCCAAAAAAGGCGGCGTAAAACCCATTATCGGTTGTGAAGCCTATCTCGCCCCTCGAAGCCGTTTTGACAAACAGGGACACGGGGCAAATTCGGATGATTACAATACGGCCATCGCCTCAAACCCTTATTACCACTTAATTTTATTGGCCTCAAACCTCACAGGCTATAAAAACCTGATGAAGTTGGTCTCTCTCGCGAACTTAGAAGGGTTTTATTACAAACCCCGAATCGACAAAGAGATCTTGGAAAAATATGCCGAGGGTTTGATCGGGCTTTCCGGCTGTCTGCGAGGGGAAATTCCCTATTTATTGGCGCGAAATATGGAAAAAGAGGCCTATGATGCGGCCGATGATTACCAGCATATTTTTGGAAAAGAAAACTTTTTCATTGAAATTCAGGACAATGGACTTGATCTTCAGGTCAATGTAAATAAGAAACTTGTTGATCTCGCCGCCAAAAAAAACATTCGGATTGTTGCAACCAATGACTGTCATTACCTGCACAAAGAAGATGCACATGCCCACGACATCATGCTTTGTCTTCAGACCGGGAAAACAGTCAACATGCCCAACCGCATGCGTTTTGAAACCAAAGAACTTTATTTAAAATCAGGCGAAGAAATGGCGAAGGCCTTCGCCGAAATTCCGCAGTCGATCACAAACACCCTGAGGATTGCGGACATGGTGGATTTGGATCTCACCTTTGGCAAGGCCCACATGCCCAATTATCAGCCACCCGCGGGCATGACACTTGAAACCTACTTAAGTGAGTTGAGCGAAAAAGGACTTTCCCGGCGTTTGGAACAATTGAACGGAAGCGCGGCGACACAACGGCCTTTGTATGAGACCCGCCTGAAATACGAACTCGACATCATCAACCAAATGGGTTATCCGGGTTATTTCCTGATTGTATGGGACATCATCAATTATGCCCGCCAGAGTCGTATTCCCGTTGGCCCCGGTCGTGGATCTGCGGCAGGAAGTCTTGTGGCTTATGCCCTGGGCATTACCGATATCGACCCTATTTCTAACGGTTTGATTTTTGAGCGATTTTTAAACCCGGAACGGGTCTCGCTGCCGGACATCGACATGGATTTCTGCATGGATCGGCGTGAAGAGGTCATGCGTTATGTCACGGAAAAATATGGCTCAGATCATGTCTGCCAAATTATCACTTTTGGCACAATGGCCGCAAAAGGCGCTTTGCGTGACGTGGGTCGTGTACTTGAAGTGCCTTATGCCGATGTCGACCGTCTCGCAAAGCTTGTGCCCAATACCCTCAATATCACCTTGGATGAAGCACTCGCACAAGAACCAAAGTTTGAAGAAGAAAAAAAGAACAACCCCAAAATAGTCGAACTCATTGATCTCGCTAAACAGTTAGAAGGTCTTTCCCGCCATGCCTCAACTCATGCGGCAGGCGTCGTCATCTCAAACAGCCCTTTAACCGACCATGTACCACTTTATCGGGGCAGCAAAGGTGAAACGGTCACACAATATCCCATGGGCGATATTGAAAAAATCGGCCTGATTAAGTTTGACTTTTTAGGTTTGCGCACCCTAACCGTCATTGATATCGCGCTTAAAATGATCCATAAAAAACATCGCGATACAAAAAACGGCGAAACACCCCTTGAGGCCTCAGCCATCCCTCTGACCGACGTCGAAACTTACGCCCTGCTGGGCTCTGGAGAGACTACGGGTATTTTTCAATTGGAAAGTCCCGGCATGCGTGACCTTTTAATCAAGATGCAGCCTGAAAATTTTGCCGATGTCACGGCCATTTTAGCCCTTTATCGTCCGGGTCCCATTGGCAGTGGCATGGTGGACGATTTCATCAAAAGAAAGCAGGGCAAAAAGAAGATCAAGTACGACCATCCCAAACTTGCGGACATTCTCAAAGAAACCTATGGCGTGATTGTTTATCAGGAACAAGTGATGAAAATCGCAAACGTCATGGCCGGATTTTCATTGGGAGAAGCCGACTTACTGCGTCGCGCGATGGGAAAAAAGAAGGTCGAAGAAATGGCCGCACAGAAGGTGCTTTTTATCGAAAGGGCTGTTGCGCTCAAGGTCACCGCAGCAAAAGCGGAGAAGGTTTTTGATCTGATGGAGTACTTTGCAGGTTACGGTTTTAACAAATCGCATTCTGCGGCTTATGCACTCATCACCTTTCAAACGGCCTATCTGAAACGCCATCATCCCGCAGAATTCATGGCGGCCCTGCTCTCCTGTGAAATGGGCAATTCGGACAAAGTGGTAAACTATATTACCGAATGTCGTCGTATGGACATTGAAATTTTACCACCCGATGTGAATGAAAGTGAAAAAGGCTTTACCGTCGTGCCGGGGGGCATCCGTTTTGGTTTGGCTGCGATTAAGAATGTGGGTGGCGGTGCAGTGGATTCGATTTTAGAAGCCCGGGAGAAAAGCGGCCATTTTTCTTCTCTCTTTGATTTTTGTCGTAAAATTGACCTGCGTCGTACAAACAAACGGGTCATCGAAGCCTTGATCAAATGCGGTGCCTTTGATGCGACAAAAGCAAAACGCTCGGCCTTGACGGAGGTCATGGAACAGGCAACGACCTTAGCACTTTTGCATAAAAAAGAGATCGATAGCGGTCAATTGTCTATTTTCGGGGGAGGCGTGTCTTCTGAGCCTGTTGATCCGCCCCTGCCAGAAATAAAAGAATGGGACGACCGGGAAATTGCCAAACTTGAAAAAGAGGCCATCGGATTTTACATCACCACACATCCCTTAAGCCCTTATGAAGACTTAATGAAAAAACGCTCGGTGACGAAGAGTAACGCACTTTCGGACATCAGCGATGATCGTGAACTGCGTATTTGTGGCATGGTCATTCAAAAACGTGTGGCAACCACAAAACGTGGAGACAAAATGGCCTACCTCCGCATCGAAGACCTGGTCGGAAGTGTTGAGGTCATTGTTTTTCCAGAGCTTTATCGTGCATCTGCCGCGCTATTTGATCAAGATATCCCCTTAATGATTACCGGGACCTTGGATCAGGGCGACCGCGGACTTAAGCTCAAAGCCACCATCGTTTTGCCCTTGGAAAAGAAAAAAATATTAACGATTATTCTTTCGGATACACAGGTCGTACCCGGGGATATCACGGATTTAAAGACACTTTTGCAGCGATTTACGGGTAATCTGCCTGTTTTTCTAAAGATACGACTTGCAGAAGGTGCACGATTTGCGACAGAATTAACCATTGCCCTTGATTCCCATCTCAAGGTAGATGGCTCGAATGCATTAAAGACCGAGCTTACCAAGATGTTCGGTCAGGACGCTGTGATTTTTGAAGGCTGTTGAGCGAGTTTCTCTATTTAGAGGTGAACATGAAAGAACAACTCGATTTTGAAATGCCTCTGGTTAAAATCCAGGACAAAATCAATCAACTCAAAGACCTCGGCAAAACAAACCCAAAGGTCTTGGATGAAATTCCGAAGCTTGAAAAAAAGAGGGCCGAGCTACAACGTGAAATCTACGCGAAGCTGAGCCCTTGGCAAATTACACAATTGGCACGACACCCGGGACGTCCCGGCACTTCAGATTATCTTAAAATGGTCTTTGAAGATTTTATCGAGCTTCATGGAGATCGGCTATATGGTGATGACAAATCCATTATTGCAGGATTCGCACGTTTAGAAGGACGTTCTGTCATTGTCATCGGTCATGAAAAAGGCAAAGGCCTGAAAGACCGGATCGCACACAATTTTGGCATGCCTCACCCGGAAGGCTACCGAAAGGCCTTGCGCATCATGCAACTCGCCGAAAAATTCAACAAACCCATTATTACCTTTGTGGATACCCCCGGCGCTTATCCTGGCGTTGAGGCCGAGGAACGAGGGCAATCGGAAGCCATCGCAAAAAACTTAATGCTCATGTCACAACTTACAGTCCCGATTATTTCTGTGGTCATTGGAGAAGGCGGTAGTGGTGGCGCACTCGCGATCTCAGTGGCGGATCAAATGTTGATGCTGGAATACTCAATCTATTCCGTGATTTCTCCTGAGGGTTGTGCCGCTATTTTGTGGGATGACCCCACAAAAAATGCGGATGCGGCTGAAAGTTTACGCCTTACATCAAAAGATTTGTTGGACTTAAAAATCATTGAACATGTGATTCTAGAACCGACAGGTGGGGCACATTGTGATCCAGAAAAAATAGCGGAATCCGTTTCGCGAACAATCTCTAAGCAGTTGAGCGCACTTGACCTCATCCCTCCAGAAGAGCGTGTGAAGCAGCGTTATGCACGACTCAGAAAAATTGGGGCCTTCACCGAAGACCCACCCGGGCCTGCCAACAAATAATCCAAAGGGATCGTTTCTGTTATTTCGTCCTTCCCGTTTTTAGGAAGCTCTAATTCATCACTTAATTTCTCTCCTTTTCCTTCCTAATCTGATATCCTGAGCAGCACAGATAAAAAATAAGAACAGCGGTTTCCTCGGCAGATTGGGTGGGTCTTTCAAGGAGCGTTCAATGACTTTTCTTGAAAATCATGCTTCAAAAGATGACCCCTTTACCCCTCTGCTCTTTTATTCTGTTTTGTTGCATTATGCCCTTTTTTTTATTTTTTTTGGCAATCCCTTCTTACTGAATTTTGACGATGCCCCCGAAGACTACGGGATGAAAAAAGGCCTCCACATTGAACTGCTGGATCTACCAGGGACAGCGGGACAGACTCTGCTCCCCAAACAACAGGCCCTGGGCCTTTTTCCAGCTGAGGTAAAAAAGGCAAGCGGAGGAAAAATGAGAGCCGAAGGTTTAAATCCCGAAGCCTTTCATGACAAGCCTTCTCAAATAACACAGGCCCCTACAGCCTCCAACATGGCTGCCCTTAAACCCGGCTCTCCGGTAAATGTCATCGGTCAGGCGAACGTTTTTCATTTGGGCACGGCGCAATACGAAGGAAAACCTCCTCCCTTTGAAGAACCGCCATTGATCACCAGTAAAAAGCCACCCTCGAATATGACAGGCCTTGAAGACTGCATGATTAAAGTCGTCGGCATGGTCTGTCCCAATGCTGACGCCAACTGTATTGCAGAATATAAAGCCTTCTGTGCAACCTTGCCCAGATAGTACCTGCCTGAGCGAAAACCTTTTCCTGTTCTCATTCCACTGATTTTTTAATCGGAAATAAGAACAGATTTCTTTACGAGGCGTCTGTCGGGCTTAAGGTGTCTCTGTAAAGATTCCATGCACGACGGGCATATTTTTCTTGAAGACATTGTTGTGCAAGCCTTCTTTCCTCGTCAGACAGTTCACCGGGTTTGAGGGTTATCCCTAGGGCCTTTTCAAAACCTGTTTTGATGGCGTGAATGAGCGTTTCATGATCTGGAGGGGAAACCATCAGTTCAGCCAGGGTGATTTGATTTTCAGAAATCAGCTTGGAAGAAAAAACTTCAGCTTGATTTTTGACCCATTCACCTTGTTTGATGATAAATGAACCGTGTTGAAGAAAATGTTTTTTCCAACGACGTTGTGCGCTTCCGATGAGTTTTTTTCCCTGTGCGGTTATTTCATACCAGGAGACGGCATCAAAACAGAGCGTATTTTTTGCTTCGAGGGGTGTTTTGCGCGGCGGGGCGTGTAGCGCAGCTTCAAGACCGATTTCTTTCAGTCCCGCCAAGAGACCTCGGCCAATACCCTGAAATGTCCCTTTAATCCCTCCCAAAAACAAGGGATTTTTGTGACTTGCGATAAGACTATAGGTCAGCTCATGCTCGTGTAAAAGCCCTCGCCCTCCCGTCATGCGACGCACAATGTCGATTTTTTGAGCCTCGAGTGAGGCGATCCAATCGTCTTCAAGTGTTTGAAAAGCCCCGATAGAAAAACTAGGCTTTTCCCAAGTATAGAATCGCAGGGTCTCCGGGGCTTTTCCACCTGAAAAAGCAATGGAAATGGCTTCATCAATGGCCATATTTTGTGCTGCAGATTGTGCAGAATCGACAATAAACCGCCAAGGCTTTTTATGCAATGCGATGACTCCTTTGATCTTATTTGCAAGCAAGGGGATTATCTTATAGTATATGCGGCAATTAAGTCGCACAATCTTCGCAATCGAACAAATAAACCCACAAATAACAAGCGGATGAAAGGGGAAGATTTACAATGTATGCACAAATAGAAGGCTTACTCGCTGACGCGGCAGATTATTTGCTCGGACACCAATGCAATACCATTGCAAAAGAGAAACTGCATTTGCCGGGACCTGCTTTTGTGGATGAATGTGTCGCACCTTCTGATCGTCCCATTGGTGTTTTATGTAATCTTTCTCGTCTTTTTAATCACGGGCGTTTGGCGGGCACAGGTTATGTTTCGATTCTTCCCGTTGATCAGGGCATCGAACATTCTGGAGGCGCATCTTTTGCGCCAAACCCCGTTTGTTTTGATCCTGAGGGTATTATTGAATTGGCGATGGAAGGCGGCTGCAATGCCGTGGCCTCAACCTTGGGGGTGCTGGGATCAATTTCCAGAAAATATGCACATAAAATCCCCTTCATTATGAAGCTTAATCACAACGAATTTCTCTCGTATCCCAATGGCTACGATCAAATTACATTTGCGAATATTCGGCAGGCCTTCGACATGGGGGCTGCCGGGGTGGGGGCGACAATTTATTTTGGTTCAGCCGAATCAAAACGCCAAATTCAAGAAGTCGCTGCAGCATTTAAACAAGCACATGATTTGGGGATGTTTACCGTGCTGTGGTGTTATTTGAGAAACAGTGCCTTTAAAACAGCGGATGCCGATTATCACAGCGCTGCGGACTTGACAGGCCAGGCCAATCATCTGGGGGTCAGCATCGGTGCAGACATCATCAAACAAAAACTTCCTGAGGGAAATGGGGGTTTTAAAGCCCTTAAATTTGGGAAAACCCATCAAAAAGTTTATGACGAATTGAGCTCCGAGCACCCCATTGATTTAACTCGGTATCAGCTTGCGAATTGTTATATGGGACGCTCTGGCTTGATCAACTCAGGTGGTGCTTCAGGGAAAAATGATCTCGCGGATGCCGTTAAAACAGCCGTCATTAACAAACGTGCAGGTGGAACAGGGCTGATTTCGGGACGCAAAGCCTTCCAAAAACCTCTAAAAGAGGGCATTAAGCTGCTCAATGCGATCCAGGATGTCTATCTTTGCAAAGAAGTGACGATTGCCTAAAAAGTGAGTCTGCTCCTGTCTTAGGCTCAGGTTTTACATTTTTAATCCAGATAGAGGTTTAGAAAAAGGTTGTTCTTGGCCTGAGTCTGATTCGGAAATGGCGGCAGTAATTTCATCTCGAAGCGCGAAAGACACCGCATCTACCGGGCCCTTTTTTTGGATCATTGCAAGCGGGTCCGAGCGATGGTATTTTTTGAAATAGGTCTCTAGTTTTTTCGTCACTTCAAGTGCAATCAACTCACTTTGGCTGGCAGCCAGTTGCGATAAAAAGGCTTCCTGTTCTTTTGCCTCAATCTCCTCTTTTGAAAAAACAGTTGTTCTAATCTGAAGCGCGTGGGTTTCGGGATTTTCAGCACTGAACACCCCAGGGCTTCGGTTTTCCTCCACTGTTTCTAAATCCGTTGTAAGGACGATATTTCCTGTATTTTTTTCGAGCCTATCGCGGACTTTAAAAATGAGGCAACCTTGAAAACCTTCTTGCATGGCCGCCGCTGTGACAATGGCCATATCTCCTGCCTGGTTCTTTTCTGATGTGCTGATGAAGACGAAGGTCATGAGCTGTGTTTGAAGCACAGCGCGAAAGAAGCTGCGGGACATGTCGTAACACATCCCTTTGATTTTGATTTTTGGGACACTGGCTTGCGGGGATTCTTCTGAAGTTTCATTTTCAGAAAGATCAACCCCGAAGGGTGCTGCAAACATTTTAATAAGCCACCGCGAAGTACCACGCATTTCTACTTTTTCGTGGAAGGTCGCCGTCCAGCACAAGCGATCAAGCAATGTCCCTCGGATGGCTTGTGCATCCAGGATTCGAACACTCCCGTTTGAAATTTTAATAATGCCTTGGAAGGTATCGCCCAATTGGCTCATGGTTTGAAAAAACATGGGTTTTATTATCGCAACTCAGTGTGAGGGAAATAAGGGTCTGTTTGAGATTTAAGTTTTTTGACCGAAGGCTTTGACGACTTCAAAAACAACGTGGGCCGTCTGATTCATTTCTGAAACACTGACCCATTCCTGAACCGTATGAATTTGATGCATGCCTGTCCCAAGATTGGGCACGATAATGCCTTTTTCATTAAAGATATTGGCATCACAGCCTCCGCCGGTTGAATTGGTTTTTACGCTATATCCGCATTTTTGTGCGGCTTGAAGCACGGCGAGCACAATCGGAGCATTTTCGGGCACATTGATGGGATTATAATCGCGCCAGATATTTTCTTCGACCCGACCACGTACACGTTTTCCTTTGATCTCGACGGAGAATTTTTCGACGGCTTCCTGAAAACAGACCCGCATACGCTCTGTTTGTGCGGCAAGTTTTTCGGGGTTATGACTGCGTGACTCGGCACGTAAAAATACGGTTTTTGGAACGATGTTCACGGCCGATCCGCCTTCGATGACACCAATATTCGCTGTTGTTTCAAAATCGACACGTCCCAAAGGCATACGGCTAATCGCCTCTGCGGCAATCTGGATCGCGGAGATGCCTTCTTCCGGGCAGACGCCTGCATGGGCTGCAATGCCGTGTATGGTGAATTCGAGTCGGTCAGATGCAGGGGAACGGGTAAAAAGAAAATTGGCGTGATCACAATCCAAGACGATACCGGATTTTGAGTGGAGCTGTGAAAAGTCGAGGTGTTTTGCACCAACAAGACCATATTCTTCACAAACGGTTAAAACGACTTCTATTTCGCCATGGGGGATTTTAAGCTCGGTGAGTGTCCGGAGCACTTCAAAAATAATGGAAATCCCCGACTTATCATCGCCACCTAAGATGGTTGTGCCATCGCTGCGGATGATGTCCCCTTCGCAGATGGGTTTGATACCTTCTCCAGGCACCACGGTGTCCATGTGTGCAGAAAGTAGAAGCGGCGGACGCCCCGGATCGCTTGCAGGCAGACGGGCGATCATGTTCCCGATTTCCCCGCCGATCGCCTCTCCCGCATCGTCGTAGCTTACGTTTGCACCGATGTCCTCAAGTTGTTTTTGAAGCACCAGGGCTACGGCCTTCTCTTTTTTAGAAAGGCTGTCGATTTGCACAATCTCGAGAAAGTGGGCTTTCATGCGTTGCAGGTTCAATGCTGTGTTTTTTGTCTGTGTTTGTCCTTCGTTCATTCCGACTCACTTTCGTCAAGATCTTGCCTGAGATGAGATAAAACAGCCGCGATGACGGTCTCAGGATGAAGTCGGCTGAATTGCATACCGCCTGCTTTATCCGTGAATTTTAAGGCAGAACTTAAAGATCGACCGGGAAAATCTTCTGCCAGCCATGAACCTGAGCCCTCGCCCTCTTGTTTGTTCAGGGTGTCGCAAAGTCTCTGCATGGGAATCGTTTTGATGGGAGGACGTGTGACGGTATCGGCCCAAGCATAATAACGGTATTCCAGCTCGTACCCATATCCCCCCGCCCTGTTTTTGCAGTCTTCGATGACGAGAAAGAGATTGCCTTGGCAATAGTGGTCAATGGCCTGAGCCGCAGGCCGTTTTCTGTCAATCACAACAGAAAGACGCTCTGATTCGTATTCTTCAAGACCAACAACCCCCTTTTCAAATGAAGCCATCGACTGCAGAATTTTTTCATAAGCAGGCTCCCAAAAATGACGGTAGTCGTCCTTTTTTCGGAACAGGTCTGGCACCTCAGACAAAAGAACCTTGTAGTAGGCTGCTTCTTGAGGGCCATCGTAGCCTTTGATGGCTTCAGCAAAGGGGCTTTTTTCGTCTTGGCAAAGGGCTTTGATTAAGAGATCAATTTGTACCCCTTCTTCAGAAGAAAAGGTCGAAAAATCCCCTGCCTCGGCAGCAGAGATCAGTCGCCCGGTCATGGACTCTGCTTTTTTGGCGTTGAGCAGGGTCCAAACAGCGAGAAGTCCGTCAGTGTCAAAGTGGTTGTTGGTAATAATTCGAATTTGAGGAAAAATGTCCTTACGACGCGCATGGGAAAGGTAACGCAAGGCAATTTCTGTTGAGGTGTCGGCCTTAAAAGGTGCCGGCGTTTCATTGCCTTTCCAATGGCTCAAGTGTGCACTATTGGGAACGAGACCATCGACAGAGACCTTGTCCACCTCTTTCATTGCATTTTCGTAAAAATAGAAAACCATGCTTGGAATGTATCCAATTGAATTAATTGAGGTTTAAACGCATCCTGATCGGCCCAAAAAGCCAAACAGCTCAGATAATGGATGTCGGAAACTATAACAAAAATTTATTTTAAATTCAAAAAATCACTTGAAGTAAAAAATAATTAAAAATTTGTTTGACAAGAGGCCGTATCTGAAATACTATTCAAATAACATTGCCTTTTGATCGGGCATTCATTTTTTCTGGTTAATACTTAATTTGATATTGTTACGGGTACAGTAAATAATTGCGCCACGCCTTCATGTAAGATAGGGACCCCCTTCGCTCAGATTTTCGCTGATACCACCCTCAGAGCATATCGTTAAAACAAAACTTAAAAAAACAGAACCCAAAAAATAACAAACGTTTAAGATCACCTGAAACGAATGTTTTGTCCGTTTGTAGTCTTAAGATGTCTCTACAGTCGCTCAATAAGTTTTTGGAGTCGTTTCCGAATTTGTAAGGTAGTTTAAATTATTGTTGAAAACCTTGTTCCTTGGTTTTGCAGCCGGGGAACAAGTTTGATTGACCCAGGGGGGAATAGAAATGCATCTTGCTGAACTAAAAGAAAAAAGCATCTCCAAGCTTTTTGATGTTGCAAAAGAATTAAAAGTCGAAGGCGCGAGTAATCTAAGGAAACAGGAGCTCATTTTTGCCATTCTTCAAGCTCAATCCGAAAAAAACGGGACGATTTACGGTGAAGGCGTACTGGAAACCCTTCCCGACGGTTTTGGTTTTTTAAGGTCACCCGATTACAACTACACCCCTGGGCCGGATGATATTTATATCTCTCCTTCCCAGATTCGGCGTTTTGGCCTTCGCACAGGCGATACCGTTTCAGGGCAAATTCGTCCCCCGAAAGAAACAGAACGTTATTTTGCCCTTTTAAAAGTCGAAAAAATCAATGATGAAGGGCCGGATGCGGCGAAAGATAAGATTCTTTTTGACAACCTGACCCCACTTTATCCTGAAGAACGCATCAAGTTGGAGTATACAAAGGCCGATTATTCCACGCGGGTTATGGAGTTGATTACGCCGATTGGAAAGGGACAACGTGGGCTTATCGTCGCCTCTCCGCGAACCGGAAAAACGGTACTCCTGCAATCCATTGCAAAAGCCATTATGAAAAATCACCCGGAAGTCGTTCTAATTGTGCTCCTAATTGACGAGCGCCCGGAAGAAGTCACAGACATGCAGCGCCAGGTCAAGGGAGAAGTCGTGAGTTCAACCTTTGACGAACCCGCACAACGCCATGTGCAAGTGGCTGAAATGGTGATCGAAAAGGCAAAACGGCTCGTGGAGCATAAAAAAGATGTTGTGATTCTGCTCGACTCGATTACCCGTTTGGCACGGGCCTTTAATGCCGTGATCCCTTCCAGTGGAAAAGTGCTCTCGGGTGGACTAGATGCCAATGCCCTACAGCGTCCAAAACGATTTTTTGGATCGGCACGAAACATTGAAAATGGCGGCAGCTTAACGATTATCGCGACGGCCTTGGTGGATACAGGCAGCCGAATGGATGATGTCATTTTCGAAGAATTTAAGGGAACTGGCAACATGGAAGTGCATTTGGAGCGAAAATTGGCGGATAGACGGATTTATCCTTCAATCGACATTTCACTCTCCGGCACACGAAAAGAAGAACTATTGGTCGACAAAGAAACACTCAACAAAATGTGGATTTTGAGAAAGGTTTTAAGCCCACTTTCTCCGGTTGAATCCATGGAGTTTTTAATCGACAAAATCAAGGGCACAAAAACAAATCAGGACTTTTTGGAATCGATGAATCGATAAATGCCTTGAATAACACCCTGTAATTGGCTACAATGTTTTGCTTTATTGAATCTGAGGATTAGCATTATGAAAGAAGGCATTCACCCGGAGTACCACACGCTTGACATTACCTGCGCCTCTTGTGGCTCTTCGCTTCCTACAAAATCAACCACTCCGACCATACGTCTTGAGGTTTGCGGGGCCTGTCATCCCTTTTTTACCGGGACACAAAGACTACTGGATACCGAAGGACGTGTTGAACGATTTAAGAAAAAGTACCAGCAAAACAAGTAAATCTTGTTCCCCAGGGAACGCACTTGAGCCTGCCTGTTGGCGGGCTTTTTTGTTTTTAGTCCTTTTTCGTCCGTCCATTTTTCTCCGTCTACCAAAAGGGTTGTCCTGTGTTTGTTGATCTGGAGACCTCCTTCCTCAACAAGCTGAAGGAGGTCGAAAAAAAGTACAGTGAGCTTACACAAAAGCTTTCTGACCCTAAAATCCTCTCTAATGCAACGGAACAAATCCGCATCGCAAAGGAACGAGCAGAACACGACGAAACCATCGAGTTTTACGAGACCTATAAAACACTCAAAGGCGAAATTGCAGATGCAGATGAAATGCGTCAAGACGAGGATGCCGATCTCGATTTTAAAGCACTCGCTGAAGCAGAATGGCAGGAGCTCACAGAAAAACAAGAAAAAATCATTGTCGCCCTTAAATCACTTCTGCGTCCCAAAAGCCCTTACGAAAACCGAAACCTTTTTCTTGAAATCCGTGCAGGCACGGGTGGAGATGAAGCGGCGCTTTTTGTGGGAGATCTGATGCGTATGTATACAAAATACGCTGAGCTTCAGGCCTGGAAAGCCGAAATCATCAATACCAGTGAAACCGGGATCGGTGGGTTTAAAGAAGTCATCCTTTCAGTTATCGGGAAAGGAGCTTATCGACACCTGCAATATGAAAGCGGGGTGCATCGTGTGCAACGTGTGCCAAAAACCGAAGCGAGCGGTCGTGTGCATACCTCAACCGTCACGGTTGCCGTGATTGTCGAAGCCGAAGAAGTGGATGTGCAAATCAACCAGGCCGATCTGCGCGTCGATACCTACTGCGCCTCAGGTCCCGGGGGACAGGGTGTCAATACAACTTACTCTGCCGTTCGTATCACACACATGCCGACTGGTGTTGTCGTGACCTGTCAGGATGAACGCTCTCAAATCAAAAATAAGGCCCGCGCCATGCGTGTTCTGCGTTCACGGATTTTAGAGGAAGAAATGGAACGTCAAAACGCAGAAATTGCAAAAGATCGTCGCTCAAAAGTCGGCACAGGGGGCCGAAGTGAAAAAATCCGCACCTATAATTTTAAGGAAAACCGGGTGACCGATCACCGGATTAATCTCTCTCTCTATCAACTCGAAAAAATACTTGAGGGCGAAATCGATCCCATGATTGATGCCGTGGTTGCCGAAGGAGAGATGGTCTAATGCAGACTGTAGCTTCTCAAGCGAAGCTTAGCTCTGTTTCTGACTTACTAGAAAGAGGTACGGCCCTCCTTGAATCGTATCAAATTGACGTGCCCCGACTGGAAGCCCAACATTTGCTTGCCGCCCGACGGGGCTGTGACCGACTGAAACTCTTTCTGGATGCTGAAAAACACGTTTCAAATGATTGCCGCCTAGGGTTTCTGGAGGATATCTCACGCCGCGCGACCCACGAACCGCTTCAGTACATTACAGGCGAAGTCGAATTTTATGGCCTGCCCTTTTGTGTTTCCTCGGGTGTTTTTATTCCCCGCCCCGAAACCGAACTCATTGTTGAAGAAGCGCTGAATCTCGCTGTACCGCCTGCAAAAATATTAGATCTTTGCACCGGCAGTGGCGCACTGGCTGTCGCCCTGGCTGTTTCGTTTAAAGGTGCGACTGTCATGGCCACCGAGTTATCGGAAGATGCCCTGACGATTGCACAACAGAACGCCGAAAAAAATCACTGTTCAGCGCAGATTACATTTTTATTAGGTGATCTGCTTGATCCCCTCAGAAAAACGGACATAAATGCCACAAAATTTGATTTGATCGTTTCAAATCCACCCTATATTTCAGAAGCAGATCGGACAACACTTCCACCCGAAGTGCGTGATTACGAACCCGCTTTGGCTTTGTTTGCTGAAGATGAGGGCCGTGCCTTTTATCGTCGTATTTTGCTGGAAGCCCCAGATTTTTTGAATGATGAAGGCATGATCCTGCTGGAGGTGGGTCATGATCAGTCTGAATGGTTGCGTCAGTTTATTGAAAATGAAATGAATACATTTGGAAAAAAGCCAACACTTTCTTTTATTTTGGATTGGGCAGGTATTGAACGCATCGCTTGCATTACTTTTGATGCAGATCCCTTGCAGGGAGCTACAATACAGGGGACCGCAAATGGATAAAATGCTCATTCAGGGCGGTGTTGCGCTCTCAGGCGAAGTGACCATCAGTGGGGCAAAAAACTCGGCCCTGCCCATCCTTGCCGCCACCCTGCTTTCACCCGAAAACCATCGACTCAAAAATGTGCCACATTTAGGCGATATCACGACGCTTAAACGTCTGCTCGAAAAAATCGGGGCTAAGATTTCAGAGCGTGGCGACGATTGTGACATTCAGGTCAAAAATATTGAAAACAACGAAGCACCCTATTCCTGGGTCAAAACCATGCGGGCCACGATTCTTGTTTTGGGCCCCTTACTTGCGCGTTGTGGTGAAGCCCATGTTTCACTGCCCGGAGGTTGTGCCATTGGTGCACGTCCCATTCAGTTACATCTTATGGGACTTGAAAAAATGGGTGCTGAAATTAAGATCGAACACGGCATCATTCATGCCAAGGCCGAAAAACTTAGGGGTGCAGCCATCTATCTTGAAACCCCAACAGTCACCGGCACCGAAACACTCATGATGGCAGCAAGCTTGGCAGAAGGCACGACGACAATTGAAAATGCGGCCTGTGAGCCGGAAATTACGGATTTGGCCCATTTCCTCAATCACTGCGGCGCGCAGATTATCGGTGCAGGTACAGACCACATTGTGATTAACGGCGTCTCGGCTTTGTGTGGGGCTTCTTATGAAATTATGCCGGATCGCATTGAGGCAGGCACCTTTATGCTGGCTGCGGCAGTGACCCGAGGTGATGTCACGCTTAAAAAATGTTGCCCGACCGACATGGTGAGCATCATCGAAACACTGCGCGCCACAGGTTCAGACATTGAAGTCGAAAAAGACACACTTCGTGTGATTGGAAGAGAAATCCACGCCGTCGATCTCAAAACATTGCCCTATCCCGGATTGCCTACGGATATGCAAGCCCAGTTTATGGCCTTAATGAGTGTTTCAGACGGCACATCGGTGATTACAGAAACCATTTTTGAGTCGCGTTTTAATCACTGTGCGGAGCTCCGGCGTATGGGCGCGCAAATCAAAGTTGAAGGCAATCACGCCATGATTAAAGGGGTGCCCACCCTTTCAGGCGCACCCATCATGGCCTCTGATTTACGGGCCAGTGCCTCTCTCATTTTGGCTGGCCTTGTTGCAGAAGGCGAGACAGAAATCCGACGAATTTACCATCTCGACCGAGGCTACGAAGATATCGAACAAAAGCTCACAAACCTGGGTGCAAAAATTCAACGGGTGAAAGGGAGCGCGTAAATGTCGAAACCCTTGGTCATGGCCCTTGCAAAAGGACGTCTGATGGAGCTTGCTATGACGTTTTTTAAGCAGATCGGCATTGAATCCCCTGAGCTGCATTCCGGCAGCCGAAAACTCATGTTTGATGTGCCAGGGAAAAACATCAAAATTTTATTGGTGCGTGCCGTGGACGTTGCGACCTATGTTGAACATGGGGCCGCAGACATTGGCATCGCCGGAAAAGATTTATTGATGGAACAAATGTGTGACGTGTATGAACCCATTGATTTGGGTTTTGGAGGATGCAAAATTATTCTGGCTGAACCTGTACCGCAAAATGGCGAAAAATCAGCACCACCTTCCTATTCAAAACGCCGTATTGCGACAAAATACCCCAACATCACAGAACATTATTTTTCTGAAAAAGGCATCCCCATCGAAATTATAAAACTCTACGGTTCAATTGAACTCGCCCCTTTAGTGGGTTTGGCCGATCAAATTGTGGATCTCACCTCCACCGGCGCAACCCTGAAAGCAAACAACTTACGCATCGTAGATGATATTGCAGCATGCACGGCCCGCGTCATCGTCAATCGGGCCAGCCTCAAACTCAAATATCCCGAAGTCAAAAAAATTATTGACGACATCAAAGGGGTGTTACAGCGAGAAGTCCTTGATGAAAAAAATTGAAGCCCGGATAGAAGAAGGGGATTGTTTAGAGGTTCTCGAGCTAAGCCCCGATGATTCGTTTGATTTGATTGTCACCTCCCCACCTTATGTCGATAGCAGAGCCGATACTTATGGTGGAATCAAACCTTCTGAGTATGTCGCATGGTTTTTGAAGCGAACAGAAGTGTTTGCCAGAGTGCTTAAACCCACAGGGACTTTTATCTTAAACATTAAAGAGCGTGTGGTGAATGGAGAACGCAGTACCTATGTGTTAGAGCTGATTCTTGCAATGAAGAAACAGGGCTGGCTGTGGACAGAAGAATTCATTTGGCACAAAAAGAATTGTCATCCGGGTAAATGGCCTAATCGTTTTCGTGACGCTTGGGAGCGCTGTCTGCAATTTAACCTTAATAAAAAGTTTAAAATGAACCAGAAAAATGTCATGGTTCCCATGGGAGATTGGGCCAAAACGAGATTGAAGACCCTGGGTAAAAATGATGTTGTTCGATTTGACTCACAGGTAAAAAGCGGATTTGGAAAAAATATATCAAATTGGGTCGGTCGTGACATGGCTTACCCTTCTAATGTCCTGCATATGGCGACAGAGACCGGGAACAAAAACCACAGTGCAACATTCCCCAAATCCTTGCCAGAATGGTTTATCAAATTATTTACGGATGAGGAGGATTGGGTGCTGGATCCTTTTGTGGGTTCCGGAACGACATGCGAAGTTGCACAAAAACTCAAGCGGAACTCCGTCGGAATAGAGATACTCCCGGAGTATGTGAATTTGGCAAAATCCAAAGTCACAGCGTGTGAATATATGCTTCTTGAAGAACAGGCAAAATATGAAACGCATTGACAGCAGCCAAATTGAGCACTTTATTGAATCTAACATCAAAGATTATCATGAAAAAATTCTTCAAAAATTACTGAAACTTAAGTTAAAAAATGTTCTAAGGCGTAAAAATCCATATTTGTTTAGGGTAAAAGCTCTGGACACTTCTCAAGAACTGATCAAATCAATCATTGATGCACATCTTTCTTCTCAGGAAGAAAGTGTTTTTGGTGCATTTCTTGAGCAGCTTGCCATTTTTATTTGTGAAGAGACTTATGGCGGTCGCAAGTCATCAACGGAAGGCATTGATTTAGAATTTGAGAGAGATTCGCTCCGCTACATTGTTTCAATCAAATCCGGGCCAAGTTGGGGAAATAGTAGCCAAATTGCAAAAATGAAAGATTATTTTAAAAAAGCAAAAAGAGTCTTGAGTACAAACACATCCAGAATTAATATGGTCGCCGTCAATGGATGCTGCTATGGGAAAGACGACAAGCCTGATAAGGGTGACTATCTGAAGTTATGCGGCCAACGTTTTTGGTCGTTTATCTCAGGGGATGACGCTTTATTTACAGGCTTAATCAAACCATTAGGGATACGCGCAAAACAACGCAATGAAATGTTTCAGGAAGAATATGCCAAAGTGATTAACCGCTTTACTTATGAATTTTCATCGCAATATTGTCGTCCTTCCGGGGAAATTGACTGGGAAAAACTTGTGATATTTAATTCTGGAAAAAAGAACTAAGGAGCCCTTAAGATCGTGAAGACCTTTCACTTTGAGGATAGACGTTTTCAGTCGGCTTATAAAAAGCTGGTCAATCGCCTGAGTCTGAGCAATGACCGTTTAGATGCGCTTGTTCAGGGCATCTTGAAAGATGTGCAAAAGCGCGGTGATCGTGCCGTCATTGAATATACCGACCAATTCGATCATCTTAAATTGAAACCTTCTGAGCTGCGTGTGACAGAAGAAGAAATCAAAGCCGCTTATACCGAGGCCGACAAAAAAGTCATCGACAGCCTCAAGTTCGCCGCGGATCGCATCACTCAATTTCACACAAAACAAAAACAGGAAAGCTGGTTTACACGCGAAAAAGGGGTTTATTTGGCCCAACGCGTACACCCACTCGAAACCGTTGGTTTGTACGTTCCCGGTGGCAAGGCCGCCTATCCTTCTTCAGTCTTGATGAATGCCATTCCCGCGACCGTTGCGGGTGTACCACGACTGGTTATGACAACCCCCATGCCCAAAGGCCATTGCAATCCTTATATTTTGATTGCAGCGGATTTAGTGGGTGTGCATGAAATCTATCGTGTCGGCGGTGTGCAAGCCATTGCAGCCCTGGCCTACGGCACAAATAACATTCCAAAGGTTGATAAAATCGTGGGGCCAGGAAACAAATACGTTGCTGCCGCAAAACGACTGGTTTATGGGCAGGTCGATATCGACATGATCGCCGGGCCAAGTGAGCTGCTCATTATCGCCGACGAGAAGGCCAACCCCGCCTATCTCGCCTCTGATTTAATTTCACAGGCCGAACATGATGAAGAAGCGCTTGTGATCTTTTTATCCACTTCTGCGGACTTAGTTGAAACCGTCAAAGAAAAAATGGCCGTCCAGCTCAAAAAACTGCCCCGTAAAAAAATCGCACAGACGGCTTTAAAAAAAAGCGGCATGGCTTTTGTCGTGCCTGATTTGGAAACGGCTGCAAAAATGTCAAACGCCATCGCCCCAGAACATCTTTCTGTTTTTACAGAAAAGCCTTTCCAATTGTTGAAAAAACTGACACATGCCGGGTCGATCTTTTTAGGAGAAGATACGCCACAATCTTTGGGGGATTATATTGCAGGCCCCAATCACGTCTTGCCGACGGGTGGCACCGCGCGCTTTTTCTCGCCGCTTTCTGTAGATGATTATGTCAAAAAAAGCAGTGTTATTTCTTACACCCGCACCGCACTGAAACGCGACGGCGAGCACCTCATCCGCATTGCCGAGGTGGAAAGTCTAACCGCACACGCCAACATGGTGAGAATCAGGCTTGAAAACAATGCGTAAAGCAACTGTTTCGCGAAAGACAAAAGAAACCGAAATCACCGTCGCCATCAATTTAGACGGTAGGGGAAATTACAAAATTGACACGCCCTTTCCATTTTTAACGCACATGCTCTCGGCCTTTTCAAAACACGGTTTTTTTGATGTGGAAATTACGGCCAAAGGCGATATCGAAATTGACGAACATCACACCGTCGAAGATTTGGGCATTGTCATTGGGGAAGTGCTTGCAAAAGCCTGGGGCGATAAATCAGGCATTCGCCGTTTTGGAACGGCTCTGATCCCCTTGGATGAAGCACTTTCAGAAGTCACCGTGGATCTGTCTGGACGGCCTTTTCTTGTTTACAATGTTAAAAATGCGCGAAAAAAGATTAAAGATTTTGACTGTGGCTTAATCGAACATTTTTTCCGCTCTTTGGTGGATCAGTGTAAGATTAACCTCCACATTAACCTGCGCTACGGGAAAGACCAGCACCATATCCTCGAAACTATTTTTAAAGCCTTTGGACGCGCATTGGATCAAGCAACTCAAATCGATCCGAGACAATCAGGCGTGGCCTCAACAAAGGGCAGTCTTTGAAAATCGTCATTGTCGATTACGGCTCTGGCAATCTCAGAAGTGTGCAACGCAGCTTTGAACGTGCTGGGTTTTCATCACAAATTACCCGTGATCCCAACGTGGTTTTTGAAGCGACTCACCTCGTTGTGCCGGGTGTCGGGGCCTTTTCAGATTGCATGGACAATCTTAAAAAATTGGGATTATTGTCGCCCATCAAAGCATTTATTCAAGCCGACAAACCCTACCTTGGCATGTGTCTTGGTTTGCAGGTGCTCTTTTCAGAAGGCACAGAGTTTGGCTCAAAACCGGGACTGGGCATCCTACCGGGCCAGGTCATTCGTTTTCCCAAAAATGAACTGAAAGTCCCTCATATGGGTTGGAACCAAATCCAGATTCAAAAAGAAATCCCCCACCTCAAAGGAATCCCAAATGGCGCTTATTTCTATTTTGTGCATTCCTTCTACGGCACACCGGAGGATAAAACATGCATCGCAACAACAACAGATTATGGCGTACAATTCCCTTCCGCCGTCGCGCAAGGCCGCCTGTTCGCCTGCCAATTTCATCCTGAAAAAAGCCAAGAGATGGGACGAAAATTGCTTAAAAACTTTGCAAATCTATAAGGTGTAAAAAAACAAAGTAATTTTTACCAGCAATTGAGACTTGAAACATTAAGGGCCTTGATGTTTGAATACACTTCTTATTTTGAAAATGATGTGCTTTCAAAGCCGCCCTACATCAACAAGACTTGGTGTGAAAGCGTTGTAACTGCAAGATATTTTGTTCAGGAACAGCCGGATGGTCGATTTCGGTTTTGGGGCCAAATCTCGGAATACTCGAATCGCTATCTGAGAGTCGTGACCCTTTTCGATCAAAAGACGATTCACAATGCGTTTTTTGATCGGAGGTTTAAGGAGACAAAAAAATGAGATTGAGTTATCACAAAGAAACGGATTCCTTGTATATCCATTTAGTTGAACGACCGGGGGTGGAAACAGAAGAGGTCGCTGAGGGTGTTGTCATCGATTTTGACGCGGATGGGAAACCCGTTGGAATCGATATTGAGCACGCAACAAATGTAATCGATTTGACAAAACTCGATACGGAGTCATTGCCCCTTAAAGGAAAAGCCGCTTGAATATTTTACGAGGGGACAAATAAAGTGATTTTAATTCCAGCCATTGATATGAAAGGCGGTCGTTGTGTGCGTCTGGTCAAAGGAGATCTCAATGCTGAGACGGTCTATTCCGACGATCCGGCTGAAATGGCACAACGTTGGGTCAAAGAAGGCGGTGAACGTCTGCACTTGGTTGATCTTGACGGTGCGGTAGCAGGCAAAGCCGTGCATTTCCCCATTATCGAAAAAATTGTGCAGTCGGTACCGATCCCCGTTCAAATCGGGGGGGGAATTCGCACGCTGGCACAAATCGAATCCTACCTTGCGACAGGCATCGCATCTGTTATTTTAGGCACCATCGCCTTGAAAAACCCTACACTTTTGAAAGAAGCCTGTGAAAAATTTCCCGGAAAAATTTTTGTGGGTCTGGATTCAAGAAAAGGGAAAGTAGCCGTACAAGGCTGGCTAGAAGAATCCGACGAAACAGTCACCGAGATGGCCATAAAAATGGAAGCCGTCGGTGTGGCTTCTCTCATTTTGACCGATATCGAAAAGGACGGTATGCTGGAAGGGCCGAATTTTGCGTTGATGGAAGAAGTTTCACAGGCCGTAAAAATTCCCCTCATCGCATCCGGCGGGGTAAGCACTTTAGCGCAAATTCAAAAGCTTGCAAGGATTCCCGGTGTGGAATCTGCCATCATCGGAAAAGCTTTATACGAAGATCAGATTTCCCTGTCCGAAGCCATCGACGCAACAAAAGGATGCACTTAAAGATGCTCGCAAAACGCATCATTCCCTGCTTGGATGTCAAAGGCGGTCGCGTCGTCAAAGGCGTGAGTTTTGTCAATTTGAAGGATGCGGGTGATCCTGTCGAAGTGGCAAAAACCTACGAAGCACAGGGTGCAGACGAGCTCTGTTTTTTAGACATTACCGCCTCTTCCGATGAACGGGAAATCTTGCTCGACATCGTACGACATACCGCAGACGAAGTTTCCATGCCCGTGACGGTGGGCGGTGGGGTACGTAAAGTAGAAGATGTGCAAACCCTTCTTTCCGCTGGGGCAGACAAAGTCGCCATCAATACCGCTGCGATCACACGCCCTGAATTTGTCCGTGAAGCCGCCCGACAATTTGGCAGTTCCACCATTGTGGTCGCCATTGACGCAAAACGCAGCAAAAACAATCGCTGGGAAATTTACACCCATGGTGGCCGAAATCCGACGGGCATTGACGCTATAGAATGGGCAAAAAAAATGGACGCCTACGGCGCAGGTGAAATACTGCTCACCAGCATGGATCAGGATGGCCAAACCACGGGCTACGATCTAGAATTGACCCGCATCGTCTGCGAAAGCGTGCACATCCCCGTCATTGCCTCTGGTGGTGTCGGCACCTTAGAACACCTCTACGAAGGCCTCACCACGGGTAAAGCCGATGCCGCATTGGCCGCCTCTATTTTTCACTATCAAACCCATTCGATTCACGAGGTAAAAGCCTATCTCGCGGCGCGAGGGGTCGCAGTCCGTTTGTAGGGACTAAAGGAAGCTCTGAATAAGTCATGAATCGTTTTTTCAAGGCAAAAATTCCCAGCTTCTGCGTTATAAACTTTGGAAATAGCGGGCTATTTCCTACAATTTCCGCCTTGAATCTGGAAATTTTATCGCTCGAAAAATTCAACACAGACTTAATCAGAGCTTCCTAAAATAACATTCTCTCCCTACAATCATCTCAGTTTAACAGACGCCTGGATTTTTTAAACAAAACAGGTTACGATCTTTTGAGCTTTAAACTGTATCCGAGGAGAATATTACGATGCGTCTTCATTTTGAGAAATTATCTGGTCCCGTCTACCCCGCCTATCTCGTGGTTGCTGATTATTCCATTGCCCTAGAACCCGAACTCATTGAATCACTTAAAGAAAGTGTGTCCGAAGAAAATGAAGCTTTTCTTAAAGCCATCGTGCAAAAAGTCGGGATTAATCGCTATTTACGGGAAATGATCGAAGAAGAGATTAACACAACAGAAAATACCCCGGAGCTCGTGCTTAAACTCCGCAATGGACTGAAAAACCTCTAAACCGCTTCCCGCTCGCTGAGCGGGACAAAAGACAAACCCTTTTCACCGGTGTATTTACAGCGGGGACGGATCAGTCGATTTTGATCGTGTTGCTCAATCACATGCGCGGCCCAGCCTGTCACACGACTACAGACAAACAGCGGGGTATAAAGCGTCACGGGTAGATTCAAGAGGTAAAAAACAGAGGCCGAATAAAAATCAAGATTCGGATAAAAACCCTTTTCCTCTCTCATGATTTTTTCGATTTGAATCGCGTAGTCATACCATTTTGTCTCGTCCTTTTGTTCCCCCAGTTTTTTCGAATACTCTTGAATGATGTCGGAGCGCGCATCGCCTTTTTTTAAAACCCGATGACCAAAACCCATAATGCGTTCTTTTTTGGCGAATTTTTCAGCCAGATATTTTCGCACATCCCCAACACGGTCCACTTCAAACAACATGTCCATGACCGCTTCATTTGCTCCGCCGTGCAGCGGGCCCTTGAGTGTCCCGATACCACTCACCACAGCCGAGTGCATGTCAGACAATGACGAAGCCGTCACCCGCGCCGCAAAGGTCGAGGCATTAAACTCATGCTCCGCATAAAGAATTAGGGCCACTTCCAAGGCGCGAATGCCCAGTTCATCCACCGAATCGTCACACAAAAGTTTGAGCAGGTACTCGGCATGGCCGAAAGCCTCTGAAACATCTGTCGGAAAGGTCTGTTTTTTCCCACGCAAGGCAGCCAAAAGTGCAGGCATCTGTGCGGTGAGTCGGATGGCCTTTCTTAAATTGGCATCGTGATCATTTTTATCTGCGTCAGGGTCTTCCATACCCAGAATTGAAACGGCCGTTCTTAAGGCATTCATCCGGTTAATTTCCGTGGGGACATTGTTTAGAAAATCGATCAAATGCGTCGGCACAACACGGGAATGAAAGAGGGTTTCTTTAAAACTCGCCAAGTGACTTGGATTTGGAAGCACACCCACGATCAGGAGAAAAGCGACTTCTTCAAAGGATGCTTTTTCCGCCAAATCCGGAATGGCGTAGCCTCGATATTCAAGCCCACCGCCCACATAATTGACATCGCAGATCGCAGATTCTCCTGCGAGCACACCGTCTAAACCCTGCTGAACTTGCTCTGTCATTTGACCCCTCTTCTTTATTGGGTTTTACTTCCACCCATCTCCCGGTCACGCCGTTCAAAAACATCGTAATCCAGCAAATCATATAAATCTTTCCGACTCTGCATTTTTTCCAGCATGTTCAGCGTTCCACCCTCTTTTTTGATCTGAATCAGAGACTGAGACATGGCCTTTGCTGCAATACGAAATAAACTCATCGGAAATAACACAATACGATATCCCATCTCAAAAAGAATATCGGCCGATAGAGCAGGGCTCACACCAAATTCGGTCATGTTCGCCAAAAGGGGGGCATTGATCATTTTGGCAAAATCTTCAAATTCTTTGGCAGACTGCAAGGCCTCCGGGAAAATGACATCTGCCCCCGCATCCAGATAAGACTTTGCACGATCAACAGCATCCTGAAAATGTGTCACACCACGGGCATCGGTGCGGGCGATGATCATGAAATCCGGATCGGATCGGGTTTCAACAGCGGCTTTCACTTTTGCACACATCTCCTTTGCGGAAATAAGGGATTTGCCCAAAAGGTGTCCACAGCGTTTTGGAAAGACCTGGTCTTCGATTTGAATCCCCGCAACCCCCGCCGCCTCAAATGCTGCGACGGCTCGACAAAAATGCAAACCCTCGCCATAACCCGTATCGGCATCCGCAATGGCCGGGATTTTTGTCGCAGCACAGACATAAGTAACCTGTGCCGTCACTTCCGTCAAACTCAAAAGACCAATATCCGGCAAACCCGCAACTGCATTTGCCAATCCCGCACCGGAGATATAGAGTGCGTCAAAACCTGCGGCCTCGATCAACTGTGCAGAAAGTGCATTAAAAGCGCCCGGCAAAAGAAGGGGCTTTTTTTCGATCAATGCTTTGAGTTGTTTCCCCGGGGAATTTCCAGTCATGATTTCCCTTTAATCTGAAAAAGAGAAAGCAATACACGGATAGATTTTATTTTTTCCACTTGCCAGAGTTGATCCAGAATTTGAAGACGTCTATTTTCAGAAAGTAGGGGTTTTGCTAAGCGATGAAACTTTTCCTCTATTTCTGCATCTGTCAAAGGGTTTTCGGGAAATCCTTTTGGGATATCCACTTTTTCAGTATAGGTTTTTCCAGCGATTTTTACCGAAACGGTATTGCCCATCGTTTCACCATAAAGCGCTGAGTGGTGTTTATCGGAAAAGACACGGACTTTTTGAATCAGCGCAGAAAGCTTGGGATCATTCAAATGACGGCGATTAAATTGAGGCAATGCAAGCTTGCCGTCCATCAGTGCAACGGCAACAATATAGGGCAAGGAGTGATCCGCTGTTTCTCGTGACTTGGGATGCCATTTATCGGGATCGTTTCCAATGATTTCATAAGAAATACCTGAAGTTCGGACACGAATGGCTTCTATTTTTGAAACATCCCGTGTCGGTAATTGAGCCCGAAGGTTCAAGGTAGCTTGAACGGCACTCTGGGCATGATATTCTACAGGATAATACTTTATATAAGTATCCATAATTTTAAAAGGCCCTTTGGCATTAAACGTCGGACATTCAAAGGGACCCGAGACAATCGTCATAAAACCCTTTTCACCCTCAAAAATGGGGGCAGGACCCGTCATGCCAAAGCGGGCCAGTTCTGCCGCAAATACGCCATTTCTGGCCGCATTGGCAAAAGCGGCCCCTTTCCACATCGAAAGGTGTCCCACACGCGTTTGACGTAGGGCATTATTCGCATTACCCGAAAGCCCTAGCGCATGAACGGTTTTTTCTTCCGAAAGCCGCAAGAGTTTCGCGGATAAGAGGGCCGTTGAGAATGAACCATAGGTCACATGATCCCAACCCCGTGGACGAAGTGCGGCGGCATCACAGAGACGGCATTGTACTTCGTAAGCCAAAACAAGAGATTCGATCAGACGTTTTCCATTGGCTCTAACAAGCTCAGCAACAGCCAATGCCGCAGAAATATTGTCACTGGGATGTGCGGGTTCTAAGGAAAGATAGGTGTCATTATAATCCAGATAACGAATGGCTGTGCCATTGGCAAAAGCTGCAAGGTCCGGGGTCGTTTTGAGCCCTGTTCCCACCAGGGTCGCACCATTTTTGAGTGCAGTGCGACCCGCAATTTTTCGGGCGATTTTCGCAGGCTGGCTTCGCCATCCCCCTAGTGAACACGCCAGGGTATCAATCAGGCGACGTTTTGCTTCATGCACGACTTTTTTGGGGAAATACTTATAATCGACGGCTTTTGAGAAGTGGGCGAGGGCCTGGGCAACATTTTGAGGACGTGATTTCACCGGAACCCTCCAATGGATATAAGCCTACTCTGTCTTCAGTTTACAAAGCTTTCTGAAATGTGTCAATTTTGGAATAAACGTCCTTTTGGATTGTGCATACGCCTTCAATTTTTTAAAAAGAAATATCATTTTTAGAAATTAAATTTTCTATTTTTTGAAAATCGATTTTGATTTATGAAAAAAATCCGTATTCGGTTTTCTGGAACAGTAAATTTCATCATCCTTTCCCTTCCACATAAACAACAAATCTTAACAAAATATAAAATAAAGATTATTCTACTCCAAAATATCAGCGATATATCAAGGAAACTGCCCCCTTAAACAAGAAAATGATAACAAAATGTTTTGAGTGCTTCGTTATTATTTCCCTTGGCACTGTATTTGCTTTTACCAAAGACATCACCAAAGAAAACGTGAAGCGATAACAAATCAAAACATGTGTTTAGGAAATCCTTAGAATAAGAGGAGGGTCGGATCATGAAACTCACGGTCGTGCTTAAACCAACACCGCAAGGAGGCTTCAAAGCCCATGTTCCTCGTTTGCGTATCTATACGGGCGGGGGAAAATATGAAAGAGAAGCCCTGGAGAATGTCCGGAGCGCCATTTTGCTTCATCTTGGGATTGAAGAAACCGTTCATCCGATCAATTCCAGCAATTGGGCATATTATAAAGATAGATTAAAAGAAATCATCCTGGGAAAAATGAGTCTAGAAAAAAACAAGCCACACTCACTGCTTTGACTGGGATTTGTCTCATGGTTGCTGTGATCTGGGGCACAGGGTTCTTTGCTTAAACTGCACGAACAATAAGAAAAATATCGTTTTCCAACACGCTCAAATACAGAAAAATTATAACATTTATCTCTCTCGGCGAGACCTTGACAATTCACCATGCTGTGTTAAGTTTTAAAGCAATTGCAGCGTGTGTAATCGCATAAAAATAACCCTTTGAAGGCCTTCCTCAAAAGAGGATTGGATCTCCATATTCCAAAATTATACTGCCTGAAACGGGATAAAGATCAAATCTCGTTCCATTCATTATTATAACGGGAGGAATAGAATGAGTCTTGATGCACAAATCGCCAATATGGTGAAAAATGTCCCTGAATGTGTTGCAGCCGGTGTCGTTGATATCCAAACCGGGATGTTACTTGGCATTAAAACCATTGATAGTCACCCCCAAGAGGTGATTGACATGGTCGCCGCAGCAACAGGAGATCTTTTTCAAGGACCCAACGTTAATGCGATTGAGAAGATGTTCAAAAAACTACGGGGGGTGACGGATGATCACCACTACTTCCAGGAAATCATCATTCTATCTGATAACCTCATCCATGTTTTTCAACGCGGGAAAAGAAATGAAGACGTCGTTGTAATTGTCATTTGCCGCATCTCAGCAAGTCTCGGCATGGTGCTCTCGAAGGCTCGTACCGCATTGCCCTTACTTGAAAGCACAATTTAATTCTAGATAAGTACCGCGATGGAGTCTTTTTTATCGGAGAATGAAAGAAAATAACGATGATTCGCAATCAGAATGAAGTGCTTTTTCGTCTCAAGGCTGCATCAATCAATCGCCCAAACGGCGTTTTCCTGAAAAAAATGGAATGGTCTATTCCAAATCACGCCGTAACAGTCATCTTTGGCCCTGGTGGCACGGGGAAGAGCTTATTGCTGCGCACACTATGCAGCAATAAACTCCCGGAGGATTGGTCTTTAAGCGGTGGATGGTTCTATCGCAATCAGGATCTCTCAGCGATCAAAAATGCCGACGAAAGGCCTTCTGACATTGCCTGGCTTCCACAACAAAAAAGAACATCTTCTGATCAAGCACTGCCTGAAAACCATCCCTCAGAAGCACATAAACCGAGACCCTGGCGACCACTCTTCGAATCGGGCGCTCAGACACTCTTGCTTGATGAACCCACCATTGGAATGGCTGCTCAGGAAATAGAAGAACTGGTCACGGCCCTTCGTGCCCACAAAGCACGTGGCGCGGCAATCGTGGTAACACACGACCAAACATTCGCACGAAAAATCGCAGACGAAATCTGCTTGGTCTGTGCGGGTGAAATCGCAGGCTTTGCTCAGGCCGATGAATTTTTTGAACATCCACCAAATGACTTAGCAGCACAATTTATAAAACTAGGAAATTGCTCACCTAGACCAGCCGCAATGCCTCTCCCGCCTCATTTCAAATGGATTTTGCCCGGTAAGCTTGCCGGAATGGGAAAACCAGGACTCATGGGGGATATGGACCAAGACTTGACTGCAATTGCCATAGCGGGTATTTCCCACTTGGTCACCCTGACAAAAGAAATCTTCCCTGGGGACAAACTACGGCCCTATGGCATCTCAGGACGACATTTTCCAATCACTGATATGGGCGTACCCGCTATGGGTACAACAGCCAGTCTCTGCCGGGATATCAAACGACAGATGGAGGATGGAAAGGGGGTGGCACTCCACTGTCATGCGGGACTCGGACGAACCGGAACCATCCTCGCCAGCGTGCTTGTCTGGTTGGGTCGATCACCCGAAGATGCGATCAAAGAAATTCGGTCGATTGGAAAAGGCTACATTCAGAACAAAGCACAACTGGACTTTGTCTACCGCTTTTCAGAAGGGGTCTAAGTCCCCCACCTTTGATGTGCTTCTTTCAAAACCTGCCTGAATTGAATAAGGCTAAAGAAATATTTTTACAGAATACAGTGCCGCTTTGATAATGGGCTCTGGATATAAACCGAGAAAAAGGGTGACAAAACCGGTAATTCCCAATGCGACTTTAATCGGTGGAGAAAATGAGAGTACCGTGTTTTCCGCAGGTTCCTCCGTATACATTATTTGAACCACTTTGAAATAATAATAAAGAGAGACGGCACTGTTTAAAATACCAATAATCGCCAGCCAATAAAACTCACCTTGGATCGCAGCATTAAAGAGATAGAGCTTTCCAACAAATCCTGCCGTGGGAGGAATCCCAATCAGAGAAAGCGCAAAGAGCATGAAGGTCAGCGCAACCATGGGATTGGTACGCGCAATGCCCCTAAAATCTGAAATCTGATCCCCTTTCAAGTTACGAGAGCACATCAAGACAATGACAACAAACGCACCCAGGGTCATAAAAACATATCCCACGAGATAAATCATAATGGCGGCATACCCAATTTCCGAAGCAGAAATGAGTCCGATCATGATATAACCGGAATGTGCAATTGAGGAATAGGCCAACATCCGTTTGATATTCGTCTGGACCAAGGCCACTAAGTTCCCCAGCGTCATCGTCACAACCGCAATCACCCACAAAATCTGCCACCAATTTCCAGTGCTCAAAGAAAACGCTTCAATAAAAATACGAAGCATGACTGAAAATGCAGCGGCTTTTGATCCAGCAGAAAGATAAGCCGTAATCGGGGTGGGGGAGCCTTCGTACACATCAGGCGCCCACATATGAAAAGGCACTGACGCAATTTTAAAACCAAAACCGGTGATGAGCAGGACAAAAGCCATGCTTAAGGAGGGGTTTGAAACAATTTCGTTCTCTTGGATGAAGGCTGCAATTTCACTTAAATTTGTCGTCCCTGTCGCACCATAAAGAAAGGCCATGCCATAAAGAATAATGCCGGATGCAAAGACTCCCGTTAAGAAATATTTAATCCCGGACTCAATGCCTTTGGGGTCTTTCCGCATAAATGCAATCAAGATATAAAACGACATCGACATCAGTTCAAGGGAAAGATAAAAAGAAAGCAAATCCGTTGCGGACGCCATCAACATCATGCCAATCGTTGCAAATAAAATCAGACCATAATATTCGCCCAGATTAATGCGCTCAATCTGAATATAACGAACTGACATTAAAATAACGACCACGGCTGCAAACAAAAATAATACCTTAAAAAATAAAGCATACGCATCCAGCGTAATCATGCCACTAAAGGTGGTAATCGATTCTCCAAATAAAAATAGGCATGAGAAAGCAGATAGACCCAAGGCCACCAGAGAAAAATAGCCTAACTGAGACTTCTTTTCCTTTGCAATAAAAGGCTCAATGACAAAGAGCGCACAAGCCATAATTGCCAGAATGATTTCTGGCAGAATCGCAATCAGTCTTATTTCGGGAAGCACAGGCGTCATCTACTCGACCACTCCTTTGTTTGCCTCTAGATTCACCGCCAGAAGCGTTTCTTTTGTTCCAATTTGGGTTTTGATGACCTTCCTAGAGGACTCCTGTACCGCCAAAGCACCCGCATCATTGAGCCGCTGCACAATCTTCTCCACTGCAGGCTCGATCACTCGGATAAAGGGTTTCGGATACAGCCCGATCCAAAACATAAACACAACCAAAGGCGCCATATACGCTATTTCCCGGCGATTCATGTCTAGGATTTTTTGATTTTCAGGTTTGTCCAAGGGACCAAACATCATGCGCTGGAAGAGCCACAACATATAGGCCGCGCCAAGAATGACCCCGATGACCGCAATGCCGGCATAAATACGATTGGCTTCAAAAGCCCCGACTAAAATTAAAAACTCCCCGACAAAACCATTCAAACCCGGAAGACCCATGGAGGAAAACATCGTTACGGCAAAAAAAGCAGAATAGATGGGCATACGAGAAGACAAACCACCAAAATCTGCAATCAATCGAGTGTGCCGTCGTTCGTAAATCATCCCGACAATTAAAAAGAGCGCACCCGTCGAGACCCCATGGTTCACCATTTGAAGGATACCGCCCGTAATGCCGTGTGTATTGAGCGCAAAAATACCCAACATCACAAAACCCAAATGGCTCACCGACGAATAGGCCACAAGACGTTTAATATCTTTCTGAGCAAGGGCAACGAGCGCCCCATATACAATTCCGACAAGCGCAAGCCCTGCCATATAGGGCATAAAATAGACACTCGCTTCAGGAAACATCGGCAGACAGAAACGGACAAAACCGTAAGTCCCCATTTTTAAGAGCACCCCCGCCAAAATCACACTGCCCGCCGTGGGGGCATCTGTATGTGCATCGGGCAACCAGGTATGAAACGGGAACATGGGGACTTTAATGGCAAAGCCCAGGAAAAACGCCAGAAAAATCCAAAACTGATAGGGATGCAATGGCAGATTCAATTTCTGAAGTTCAATAATATTGAAGGTATACTGACCCGTACCATAAGCCGGATCCGCATTTAAGAAATAGATGGCCAAAATACCCAATAACATGAACAGACTACCAAAGAGTGTGTACAAGAAGAATTTGATCGCAGAATAAAGTCTTCGTCCTCCCCCCCAAATCCCGATCATAAAATACATCGGAACCAACATGATTTCCCAAAAGATGTAAAAGAGAAAAAAATCAAGCGACATAAAAACACCGAGCATACCCGTCTCAAGAAACAGAATCGAAACATAATACTCTTTGATGCGCATGTTGATGGCCGTGTAAGAGCTCACAATGGCAATGGAGGTGATAATCGTGGTCATAATAATCAAGAGCAGACTGATGCCATCAATACCAACAGCATATTCAACCCCCAGACTGGGAATCCAAGTCGCCTGCTCCGTAAACTGCATGTCTGCCGTCGTTGAGTCAAATCCGGGAATAAGCAGCAAAGAAACCAGGAGCACTCCAATTGAAACGCCGAATGCGGTCTGCATGATCTTCTTTTCATCCTCTTTTTTAATAAAAAGAATGAAGATCGCTCCGACCAAGGGCAGGTAGGCGAGTAGCGAGAGGAGCGGAAATCCGTAAACGTTTGTTCCCATGAAGCCTCCTAAATAAACCTAGGGAACCTCTAATTAAGTCATAAATTGTTTTTTCGCGGCCAAAATCTCCAGCTTCTGCGTTGCAAATCTTGAAAATAGCAAGCTATTCTCAGCGATTTGCGTCTTGAATCTGAAAATTTTTTCTCTCGAAAAACGCAACCCAAACTTAATCAGAGGCTCCCTAATAATAAATCAATGAAACAATTGCAAAAATAACAAGTCCGCAAACCATCGCCATGATGTAGTGCTGCGTCCTTCCGGTTTGCAACTTCCGCAGACGCTTTGCGCTTTTAGCGATTGTTGAAGGCACCTTATTTAAGGCACCGTCAATCACGTGCATGTCAAACATCTCTGAGATTTTACTTTCCAATAAGGTCGCCCACCCAGATGCGTTGACCAAGCCATCAAAAACCCAGGTATCAATCGTCCAGCCAATACGAGACAGCTTTTTGGCCGGTTCGATGATGAGCCTTTTGTAGACCTCTGTCACATAGGTTTCATAGGCAATGACTGGTTTTTTAATAAACCAAATAAATCCCCGAATGGCTTTTCGATAAGACCAGTCCGTGTCGAGACTGATCAATTCTTCAGGGTCGAGTTTCTTCAGCAACATAAAAAAGCCAACTGCGGTCAAAAGAAGAATCTGATAGGCAGCAACAACGTGCCCCCAAGTGTAAGGGTGGTAGTTAGAATCAAAGGGCAGGGCCTGATAAAGCGCCCCGGGCACCACCCCGATAAAGGTACAGGCAAAAGCAGCAAGCCCCATACCCCAGAGCATGTTTTTGGGGGGATCTTTTACTTCTATCTTTTTCTGATCCCAATCTCTCCAAAAAAAGACGTAGTAGGGCAATTTAAGACCCGTGTGTAAAAAAGTCCCGGCGGAGGCCAGGGTGAGTAACATCGCCACCCAAGGTAGATTTAACTCGGCTGCAGCTGAAATAACCATGGATTTACTCACAAACCCAGAGAAAAAGGGAAAACCTGAAATGGCAAATCCACCCACCATATACAACATAAAGGTCCAGGGCATGTATTTGTAGAGACCGCCCAGCTCGGTCAGTTTCCGCTTACCGGTCATCAAGATGACAGAACTCATGCCCATCATCAGCAGACCTTTGTACAGAATATGCGCAAAAGCATGGGATGTTGCACCATTGACGGCCATCTCAGATCCCATGCCCGCACCCGCAACCATGTAACCCACCTGACTGATAATATGATAGGCCAACAAACGACGAATATCATTCTCAATCACCGCATAAACAACACCATAGAGGGCCATAAAGACCCCCAAAGGCACCAAAAACTCCATTCCCGCAAAACCGCGCAACAAAACGTATACGGCTGTTTTTGTGGTGAGTGCACTCATAAAAACAACCCCGGTGATGGTTGCTTCAGGGTAGGCATCAGGAAGCCATGCCGAAAAGGGCGGCACAGCGGCATTCAAAAGAAAACCCGCCAAAATGAGCATTGGGCCAAGGCCTTCGTGAGGCAGCGCATCAAAAGCAATGGAACCCGTATCGGCCACGTAAATAAAGATGCCCGCCAACAGTAATAAACCGCCAAAGATATGAACGTAGAGATAACGCATCCCCACCGAAGCAGCATTTTTCCACTGCGCGTAGAAGATCAGCAGGGCTGATGAAAAAGCCATCGTTTCCCAAAAGAGAAAAATGGTCAAAAAATCACCCGCGAAAACCGTACCTAAGGCAGATCCGGCATAGACAAAACCCGCGATATGCTCGTGATTTTTTTTGACGTGAAGCGAAAAGACCATGCCAATCAAAGTTGCAATGGTAATGACATATCCAAAGACGAGACTTAACTTGTCTACCCGGCCAAAAACCATCTCTTGTTGACCCATCAGTGGCAAAACACCATGTTCGCCATGAGAAACCATCAGGAGGGCCAAAAACCCAAGTACGGGGACACCCAGCTTAATGGGAATCTTCCAAGCCTCTTTTACAAAAGGAAGCACCGCCGCAGCCAGAAAAAATAGAAATCCTGGATGAATCCAGAGATCAATCATAATAGTCCTCGGATTTCATCAGGAAGGTATGTCCTATCCATTTTGAAATCACGATGATCAAGTAGGTTGAAATAAAACCATAGAGGGAAGAAAAGCCAGGCACCCAGTCCCACAAAAAATAAGGATGGGTCATGTGGAGAAAAATGAGCACCGCGTCTAAAACAATGAGGCCACCCCCGAAATACAGGAAAAACTTCTTAACCTTCGCCATTTCTTCCGGATTTTCAATAATTTTTTCTAAATAGCTAATGATCCACATTATCCAATCACCAATTTTGCGAGATTAAGAAATAAGTTTGGGAAAATCCCCAGTAAAACGGCAATAACAGCGGTTACACAAAGCGGGGCGATCAAAAATTTATGATCAGCCTCCTTCTCCTCGTGATGTCCATCATGAGTCCCCCCATCTTTATCCCCTGCAATCGCATAGGCCAATTCTTCGTCCGGTGGCTTAAAAAAAGCTCTGTAAATAATCGGCAGGAAATAACCTGCATTCAACAAAGTACTTGTCAGCAGAACAACCATGACCGCAATTTGACCGGACTCAATGGTTCCCAAAGCCAAAAACCACTTTGAGGTAAAGCCTGAAACAGGTGGCACACCGATCATGCTCAGCGCTCCGATTGAAAATGCCACCATGGTAAAAGGTAACTTACGCCCGATGCCGTTGAGTTCAGAGACCAGGGTTTTGTGCGTAATGACATAAATCGCCCCTGCAGCATAAAACAGTGTGATCTTTGAAAATGCGTGATTCGCAATATGAATAATGCCGCCCGTCATACCCGAAGCAGAAAGCAGAGCGCCTCCCAGCACAATGTATGAAAGCTGGCTGATCGTCGAATAAGCCAAACGCGCTTTGAGGTTATCTCGTGTCATGGCAAAAAGAGAAGAGACCAGAATTGTGAATGAAGTCAGTATCACGGTCGCCGTACCCAAGTGGAGCGACTGCATCAAATCTACACCAAAAACATGGAAGATAATGCGAAGCACAGAAAAAACGCCCGTATTGACCACTGCAACCGCATGAAGCAAGGCACTGACCGGTGTAGGGGCAACCATCGCAGCAGGAAGCCAGGCATGAAAAGGCATGAGCGCTGCTTTTCCAATACCAAAAAGTAAGAGAAAATAGACGATCACCATCACGGTGTCACTGGTCTCTGCAGCGCTTGCACCAAAAAGTCCACCCGCTTGAAATTCCAAAGTCCCTGCGATGGCATAGGTCATCAGCATCCCGGTTAAGAGAAAGGCCTTTGAAGTTCCTAAAAGATAAAAAAGATACTTATTTGCACCCGCATAAGCGACTTTGGTTTGTTTGTGTGAGACCAGAGGATAGGTAATCAGAGTTAACATTTCGTAAAATAAATAGAGCGTGACGAGATTTGCAGAGAAGGCAACCCCCATCGTCATGGAAAGGGTTATGGCAAAACAGGCGTAAAACCGTGTTTGCGAGGTTTCTTTTGTCGGCCGCATGTAGCCAATTGAATAAACCGAAGTAATCATCCACAAGGTTGAAGCCACGGTCGCAAAAATGATGCCCAAGGCGTCCACTCTTAAAGTGAAAGAGACTTCCTCAAGAAAGGTAAACAGCGTAAAGGTATAAGTGTTTCCGGCAAGCACACCGGGCAGCATAGAGATCACGAGTAGAAATTTGGTGACCGCCGTACCAAAAGAGCACCATTCCCGCTTATTTGGATTGTCCCTATTTTTGATAATGAAGCCTGCTCCAATCAAGGAGACAAGCATCACCAATAAAGGGCGATAGGATTCAATTTCCATCGTCTATTTCCACGACTTATTCAGAGCTTCCATAAAACCTACCATTTCAGACGGTTGATTTCGTCCACATTCAAAGTGGTGCGCACCCGATAAAGGGCAATGACCAAGGCAAGCCCTAAGGCCACTTCTGCCGCCGCCATGGTGAGGATAAAAAAGACCATCATCTGTCCGGTAATGGATTGATGATAATTGGAGTACGCAACAAAGGTAATATTGGCGGAGTTCAAAATCAGTTCAATCGAGAGTAGCATCATAATGACATTGCGTCGGATCAAAACCCCGGTCACACCAATGGCGAAGAGAAAAAACCCGAGCGTCAGGTACCATTCTAAAGGGATCATGAGTCTGTCAGTACCTTTTTTGGGTCTTTCCGTGCAGATAAATCGACCCGACCACCTGGCCCTTTGCCTCGACGTCTTCCGCTACCCGCCAAAATAATCGCACCAAACATGGCGACCAACAAGATAAGGGATGCCATCTCAAAGGGGAAGATAAAATCTGTAAACAGCGCGTTCCCAATCGCACGGGTATGCCCAAGATCCGCTACCACTTCCGGGGTATAGCTTCCACCCTGGCTCAAGATTTCTGTTCTGAAGCCTGCAAAGAGCATCAAAAAAAGCACAACAACACCCAGGAAAATCCCCACCTTATATTGTTTATGCATATAAAGGTTTTCCTGCTTTGGGTTAAAAAGCATTAAGACAAAAAGATACAATACAAGAATTGCACCCGCGTAAACGATAATCTGCACCGCCGCAATAAATTCAGCATTCATTAAAATATAAATACCCGCAATGTGAATAAAGGTCACCAACAAGGCGAGCGCACTGTAAACCAGATTCGGCGCGGCAACCGCCACGACTGCACCCAGCACCGTCATGCCTGCAAAATAGAGAAAGAGCAGTTGTGCCATCAGGAATCTTTTCCTTTTTCTGCTTTTGGGAAACCCACCGACTTCAAACCCTCAAAAAGGTCAATCCGAGCACTCGAATAAACAGGGCGCTTCTCTCGAACCGGAAAGTATTTATCACCCAGGGTCAACATCGTGTCCTTTGTCATCACAAGTTCCCGTTTATCACGTGTCGCCAACTCATATTCTTTGCTTGAGGCCAAGGCATCCACAGGGCAGGCTTGCACACAAAACCCACAAAAAACACACTTTGTCATATCCAGAATATAGGTTTCTGCAATCCGTTTCTGAGGCAGATCAGGTCTTTCAGCACTGATCACGGTGATGCAGTGAGAGGGACAAGCCGCCTCACAAAGAGCACAGCCGACACATTTTTCCGTGCCGTCATCATAACGCAAATGCACGATTGCCCCACGCCAACCATCGGGAAGATTAGGTCTTTCATGGGGATACTGCTCAGTAATCACCTTCCCGCGCAACATATGCTTCAGGGTCAACTTAAGCCCTTGAAGAATTTCAGAAAAGATAATCGTCTGGAATAACTTTTTACCCGTCAGCATGACAGACCTTCCATTACGACACGATATATTTCACGATTGATGTCACCAAAACATTCACCAAAGCAAGGGGCAACATCACCTTCCAGCAAAAGGCCATCAACTGATCAAAACGTAAACGCGGCACAGTTGCACGCAACCAAATATAAAAGAACAAGAGAAAATAAACCTTTGCTAAAAACCAAATAATAGGTGGAATAAATTCCAAGAAAGAAAAGGGCGCTTGCCAGCCCCCCAAAAATGCAACCACTGCAATGCAAGAAACCAGGATCATATTGCCGTATTCTGCAAGGAAAAAGAGGGAAAACCGCATCCCCGAATATTCGGTGAAAAAGCCTGCCACCAATTCACTCTCAGCCTCCGGGAGATCAAAAGGCAGACGGTTTGTCTCAGCAATCGCGGAAATCATGTAGATCACAAAAGCCACGGGCTGCACAACGATAAACCAGTGCCAAAAACCACCTCCCTGAGCTTCCGTCATGGTTTTTAAGGACAGAGACTCTGAAAGCAAAATCGGCCCGACCAAAGCAAGCCCTAAGGGCAACTCATAACTAATCACCTGTGCAGCAGAACGCAATCCACCGAGCAAGGCATACTTACTGTTCGATGCCCAACCGCCCAGTAAAATGCCATAAGTCCCAATTGAAGCAAACGCCAGAACATAGAGCACCCCGATATTGATATCTGTGATATAGGGCGTAATTTCGATGTCCCCAATATGCAGAGAATCTCGCCCAAAAGGCACGACAGCAAAACCAATGAGCGCGGGCACGAGCACCAAAATAGGTGCGGCCGAAAAAATGATCTTGTTCGCGCCCGCAGGGATGATGTCTTCTTTAAAAAAGAGTTTTAGACCATCGGCCAAAGGCTGTAAAAGACCGTGGGGCCCCACTTCCATCGGACCAAGCCTATCCTGCATATCACTCAAAATTTTACGTTCAGCCAGGGTCAGATACGCGATGTGGGTCAAAACCCCACCCAAAACCACTGCGATCTGAAAAACAATAACCAGTATTTGTATGCCGATATCCATGCTTATTCCTTAAAACCTATTGATCAAGAAGCCACAACTGAAACCTTTGAAAGCGCAACCCATCCGCAATCTCCAGAGGGAACACCCGTCGTCTCATCCACCACAAACGGCAATAAAGTCTTTACGGTCAACGAAAAATGCTCTGACACAAAAAGGGTGCCTTCTGCTATTTTTTTACTATATTTGATCGGAAGCTCAAGCACCTGTTTACTGGCCTCCGCAGACAACTGAACCATTTCTCCTTCATCAAGCTCAAGACGATCCGCATCCTCCGGATGAATCAAGATCACCGGGGCATCAAGCAGTGTCGTCAAACCTGCAGCATAAGTAGACATTTGCCCTGCATGAAAAAGGCTTTGCCCCACTTGCAGCGCAAAAAGACCCTCCGTTTGCATTTTCTCCAGACCCTGCCAAACAACCTGAAGACGCCCGGAATAAGCAGAAAGCGCTTCAGGCTTCACGCTCTTCTGCGTGGGCCAGCCTTGAGGCATCGCCATAACCGCTTCTTTCCAAACAGCGTCGGCAGAAACATGTGTCCTTAGTTTTTGGTAAGGCGTTTTTTCTTTTGCGTTTAACTTCCCCATCAGGGTTGAAAAAATTTCCCAGTCTGGCTTTGAATTTCCGACGGGGTCAATCGCAGGTCGTAATTTCTGAATTTCACCTTCTTGATTTGTAAAACGCCCTGATTGTTCTGCATAACTGGAAGCGGGCAATACAAGATGAGCCAGGGCCGTCGTCTCGGTTGGATAGAGATCCTGGCAAATGAGCAGCTCAAGGTTTTCAAGTGCCGCTGCAACTTTCTTCTGAGGGAAGGAACGCAGGGGGTTTTCACCGACCAAATAGAGTGCTTTAATTTCTCCACGCGCTGCGGCATCTAACATTTCCAGTACGGTATAACCCTTATTTTCTGGATCGTTGGGCTGAAGACCCGGCAGAAATTCAGGGACGCCTCCCATTTCGATGGCTCCGAAGGCATTGCTTTCTTTAGATAAAGGCAGGATTCCGCAACCTGGGCGGCCAATTTGACCCGAAACCACAGCAAGTTCGGCCAAGCGCAACATCGACTGATAGCCTTCGACCCCGCGTAAAACGGAACGCCCGACAATCAAAACACCACGTTTGGCACTGCGAAAAAGCGTCGCAGCCTTTTGGAATTGGGCTTCAGAAACACCACTTGCGGCTTCGATAGACTCAAAAGAAATATCTGAAACGGCTGCCTTCATTTTTGCGAGCATGGCCTGAGGCGTTGCAGAAGCCGGCTCACCCTCAAAGATGGCTTTCGTCAATCCCAAAATAGCACTGTTTTCGGAGCCAACTTGGATTTGAAGATGTTGATGGGCCAACTGAGGTAAATGGCTAATATATGTCTCTCTTCTTGAATTATAAGGTGAAACGGTAATGAGTTTTGCTTTGTTCTGACGAATGGCCTCTTTCACCTTCAGTGCCGTAATCGGATTGGTCTCCGTCATCTCCCCGGCAAAAACGAGCAGGCAATCCGATGCGACAATATCTTCATAACTTGCCAGGCGGGCCGAACCAAACACCTCCGTCATTGCCAAAACCGCATTGATATACCCCGAACGCGCACCGCTATCAATGTGAGGCGTACCGACCGTCTCCCGCATCAGTTTTTGGAAGAGATAAATGGCTTCGTTCGTACACTGTGCTGAAATCACGCCACCCACGGCTTTAGCGCCGTATTTTTTGACGATGGCCTTTAAACCCTCACTGGTTTTATCGAAGGCCCACTCCCAAGTCACCTCAAGATCGCCCCCTTCGAGACGAAGCAGGGGTCGCATCAGACGGGATTCATGATTGATGGCACCATAGCCAAAAAACCCGCGTGCACAAAGATCACCACTGTTACGTCCTGTCCCCATCTCGGAACTGACACGGGTAATTTCTGCTTTGGCGGCTTCGAGTGTCACGCTACATCCGTCACCACAATAGTTACAAATCGATTCTGTTTTTTTGAGCTGCCAAGTCCGGTAATCGAACATGGCCAAACGTGAGGTTAGCGCACCAACGGGACAAATTTGAATACAGCCCCCACAAAACTCACAATCCAATTCCTGACGCGCAAAAGCCCCGACTTCGTGCATTGAGCCGCGGTTCATTGAACCCAGTGCATTTGCGCCAATGACTTCATCACAATAACGCACACAACGCAGACAACTCACACAACGATTCATCTCTTTTTCGATAAGAGGCCCAAAATAACTTTTCTCAAACGTGCGTTTGACTTCCCCAAAAGGAGAGGTCATCGCCCCGTGCTGATGCGCAAAATCCTGAAGCTGGCATTCGCCGCCCTGATCACACTCCGGGCAATCCAGAGGATGATTCCCCAACAAAAAGGCCATGACGCCTTTTTGCGCATCCACGACTTTTTCTGAAGCGGTTTGAACAACCATGCCTTCTGAAACCTCGGTACTGCATGAGGTCTGCAATTTTGGCATTTTTTCGATTTCAACCAGACACATCCGACAATTTGCATCCGGTTTCAGTTTAGGGTGATAACAAAAATGGGCGATTTCGGCACCCGCAAGCTTCGCGGCTTCGATAACACGTGTGCCTTTTTCGACCGTCACATCCTGACCATTAATTTTGAGTGTAACCTCTGAACTCATTTCAGCAATCCACCTTTTATACAGTGTTGAAACAAATGATCAATCAATGTGCCATCGACAATGCCGCATTCGGGTGAAAGGGACAGGCTTTTTCTTCGATATGCCGCTCAAATTCCGCCCTAAAATGCATGATACTCGAAAGAATGGGGCCAACCTCTGCTTCACCAAAGGCACACACGGTTTTCCCTTCAATCCGCCCACAGAGATACTTTAACTGATCAATATCTCCCGGGCGACCCTGCCCATGTTCAATCCGTTCCAGTATCTGTAAAACCCAACCGCTCCCTTCACGGCAAGGGGTGCATTGTCCACAGGACTCATGGTTAAAAAATGCCATCAAATTCATTGCCGCCCAAACAATACAGGTATCCTCCTCCATGACCGTAATGCCGCCCGATCCCAACATCGAACCGGCTTCCTTGATCGATTCAAAATCCAAAGGGGTATCCAAATGCTCAGGCTTCATCATCGGCGCTGAAGCGCCCCCCGGAATAAACGCTTTCAGGGGTTTATCACCGCGCATACCACCCGCAAATTCGTAAATCATCTCACGCAGAGTCACACCCATCGGCACCTCATAATTGCCCGGTTTCTTTACATGACCGCTCACTGAGAAAATCCGGGTTCCCGTACTTTTTCCCACACCAATTGACGCAAACCATTGTGCGCCACGATTGATAATATGCGGAACATTCGCCAGTGTTTCGACATTATTGATTACAGTCGGCTCTTGATAAAGTCCGTGGATGGCAGGAAAAGGTGGCTTAATCCGAGGTTTCCCCCGTTTACCTTCGATAGACTCTAAGAGGGCGGTTTCTTCACCACAAATATAGGCCCCTGCACCACGATGCACAGAAATGTCTAAATTAAACCCACTGCCAAAGATATCTTTGCCGATCAGCTTTGCTTTGTAGGCCTCGTCAAGGGCACGTTCTAAAATTTTTGCACCCAGATCGAACTCTCCCCGAATATAAATATAAGCCTGCTCTGCGCCAATCGCGTAACAACAAATCACCATACCTTCGAGCATTTGATGTGGATCCCGCTCCATCAACTGACGATCCTTATAGGTACCGGGCTCACTTTCATCCGCATTACAGCAAAGATAGCGTGGGCCAACATGATCTTTGGGAATAAAACTCCACTTCAGACCCGTCGGGAAACCTGCGCCCCCACGCCCCCTCAGACCCGACTGCTTCACCTCGTCGATCACCTTTGTGGGAGAACCCTCCTTTAACACCTTTTCAAGTGCCGTATATCCACCTGTTTCCCGATAATCTTCAAGCGAACCCGTATATCCGGGTTGCGCCATGTTTTTAAGGAGGACCAATTCGTATTCTGGCATCTTATTCTATCCCTGCAGAACGGGCAGCATAAAAGGGCCGGTCGCCAGCTCACTTTCACCACGCTGCCTTAAATCACTTAATATCTGATCTACTTTTTCCGGAGTCAAGTGTTCGTAATACCGATCGTTGATCTGCATCATCGGGGCACTGCCACACGCGGCCAGACATTCCACCACCTTCAGCGAAAACACACCATCTTCCGTCGAGCCGCCCACGCTAATGCCTAACTTGTTTTGAATATGTTCCACAATAGACATCGCCCCGACCAAAGAACAAGCCAGGGTTTTACACACTTGAATCAAGTATTTTCCCACCGGTTTCATATTGTACTGGCTATAAAAGGTGGCCACTTCATAAACCTGAATAGGGGTTAGATCCAACAACTCCGCAATATCGATCATTGCAGGCTCGGAAACATAGCCGATTTCTTCCTGTGCGATGCGAAGCGCAGGCAAGGTTAATGAACGTCTGTCCGGATATTTTGGAAGCTCCGCTTTAATACGTTCAATCGTTTCTTTTGAAAGGACTTTAAATCTCACAGTTTTTCACACTGATTCCGCAATATGGATCAAACTAGCGGTCACATTCTCCCATTACGATGTCATAGGTTCCAAAAATGGTGATGATATCGGAAATCATATACCCACGCGCCATATGCTCAAAAGCCCCCATATGAATAAAGGAGGGTGGACGAATCCTCAGTCGATAGGGTTTGTTCCCCCCTTGACTGACAATATAAAATCCAAGCTCCCCTTTAGGCACTTCAGTGCCACAATAGACCTCTCCTTCAGGCACATCAAAACCTTCGGTTGCGATCATAAAATGATGGATGAGGCTTTCCATATCCGTTTCCACCTTATTTCGCGGTGGATAGGTCAAATTAGGCAAGTCCACGGCAATGGGGCCTTGCGGCAACTGATCCAAACATTGTTTGATAATCTTTGCGCTCTGCCGCATTTCCTCCACACGAATCCAATACCGATCATAGGTATCCCCGTTTTTACCCAGGGGAACCTCCCACTCGACCTTGTCATAGGCACCGTAAGGCTCTGCTTTTCTAATATCATAATTCACACCTGAGCCACGCAAGGCCGGCCCCGTCAAACCAAAGCTAACGGCATCCTTCGCAGAAATCTGGGCGACACCTTTTGTTCGCCCCAACCAAATCCGATTGGTCTCCAGCAAGGTATTATATTCATCGATATGTTCAGGAAAGGTTTCCAAAAATTTATAAAGACGATCCACAATCTCAGGGGTGAGATCCCGATCAAGCCCGCCGACACGATAGTAGCTCATCGTCAATCGCGCACCACAAAGCAACTCAAAAATATCCAGCAGCACCTCTCGCTCCCGAAAGGTGTAGAAAAAGACCGTCATCGCCCCAATATCCAGGGACTGCGTGCCCAACCAAAAAAGATGGCCCGCGAGACGCTGCATCTCGGCAACAAGCGTACGCACATATTCGGCACGCTCCGGGATTTCAACTTGCAGCAACTTTTCAACGGCACGCACAAAAGCATAGTTATTGGTCATGGAGGAGGTATAATCAAGCCGATCCGTCAGCGGAATAATTTGAGTGTAAGTCGAGTTTTCGCAAAGCTTTTCAACACCGCGATGCAAATAACCCAAATAAGGGGTCGCCTTGACGATGATCTCCCCCTCCATTTCGAGCACAATACGCAAGACCCCATGTGTCGAAGGGTGCTGAGGCCCCATATTCAGCAGCATGTCCTCGACACGTCTTTTGGGTTTTCCGCCTTCTAAATCTGTGTCGAAATCGTCATCCCCATAATGATCCGGGCGGACAATCTCTTCTTGCACTTCATCCATTGACATATCGTTTTACGCTTTTCACTTATCCCGTATCTTTCGATAAATTATCCAGATTATCCCGCCATCCGCGTCCTTCCACGGGAAAATCCTTACGGAGCGGCCAACCCTCTTCATAATCTTCTGGCATCAAAATTCGCCTCAGATCGGGATGACCATTAAAAGAAATACCCATCATGTCAAATACTTCGCGTTCCATAAAATTCGCCGATTGCCAAAGCGCACAAACGGAGTCGATACAACAATCGTCTTCCGGAACACGGGCTTTTATGCGAAGTCGATGGTTTTGCTCCAAAGAATACAACTGATAAACCATCTCAAAACGGGGGGCCTCATTCGGAAAATCGACAGAACAAACATCGGTCAAGAGATCAAAATCAAGCATCGGATCTTCGAGCAGCAAACGACAAACTGCGACAAGGTGTTCACGGGTCACCACAACAGTCAGTTCCCCAAAAGCTTCTTTTTCACTCACAAAACCTTCGGGACACGCTTTTTTTATTTTGAGTGCAATATCGTGCATCAATCAGTGCGGCTTAAGCTCTAAAAACCTTTCCTTCCATAATCTTTTCCTGAAGACGTAAAACACCTGCGATTAAAGCTTCCGGGCGCGGAGGACAGCCTGGAATATAAATATCAACAGGGACAAAACGATCCACGCCTTGCACAACACTATAGCTGTTGTAAATATTGCCCGAAGTCGCACAAGAACCCATTGAGATCACATAACGTGGTTCGGGCATTTGATCATAAATACGACGAATCACAGGTGCCATTTTTCGACAAACGGTTCCGGCTACAATCATCAAATCCGCCTGACGCGGAGAAGCACGAAAGACCCCTGCACCAAAACGATCCAAGTCATAACGACCCGCCACAACCGAAATCATTTCTATCGCGCAACAGGCCAAACCAAAGGTCATGGGCCACAAAGCCGACTTCCTGGCCCAGTTGACGGCTGAGTCAATCGTCGTGGTCATAATATTGGTTTCAAACTGGCGATCAATCAGTCCCATTCCAGGGCCCCCTTTTTCCAAGCATAAAAATAACCGACAAACAAAACAGAAATAAAAAGAATCATCTCAATCAAGGCAAAAACACCAAGCTGACTAAAACTCACCGCCCAGGGATAGAGGAAGACGGCCTCAATGTCAAACAGAACAAAGAGCATGGCAATTAGATAATACCGAAGCGGGAATTGCTGACGGGCATCCGATTCAGGCAGGATACCACTTTCATAAGGAACGAGTTTTTGGTCGTAGGTGTTTTTGGGGCGGACAAGATATCCCATGAGAATCGTGACCACGCCAAAGCCCAGCGCGATAAAAAAGAACACGAGAATCGGAAGATAATTCGAAGGTAAAAGCTCAGTCAGCACAGACAGTTATCCCCCCAAAGCCCAAAGAGCGCACATCATATAAAATAAGAAAATTAAAGTCAAGCCATCTTAGGACAAAGGCATGGGCTTAAAAAATCGTAAAAAATAACATACGCAATCCCCCCTATATAATAAGGAGGAAAAACCTTTCAAATATTTAGACGGTGACGACTTGCAACCAGAAAAGCATATCGTTTAGAGTAGCGAGAGTCTTAAGAACAACATTCCAATACTGAATTCGCAAAGGGCATATTGACATGATCTCTGTGGAAGAAGCGCAAAAAATTATTTTAAACAAAATTGAAACAATGCCCTCCGAAAGAGTCCTACTCTCAGAGAGTCTCGGCAGGACCCTTGCCGAAGAAATCACCTCCCCCTTGGACCATCCGCCCTGGGATACCTCTGCCATGGATGGTTATGCCGTCCACTTTTCAGATACAACAACAGCAAGCCCCGAAACCCCGTGCAACCTACGTGTCGTGGAAACCATCCCCGCCGGAGCCCTCCCTCAAAAAAAGGTACACCCTGGAGAAGCCGCAAAAATCATGACGGGCGCACCCATGCCTGCAGGTGCAGATGGCGTCGTCAAAGTCGAAGACAGCAATGGAAGCGATAAAACCGTCGCCGTCTTCACAAAGTGTGAGCACGGCGACTACATCAGATTCAAGGGAGAAGCCATCCGGAAAGGTGATGCCGTACTGGAGCGGGGGATGCGGATACGGTCTGCAGAAATCGCCATGATGGCCTCGATTGGAAAATCGGTTGTCCCTGTTTTTCAACAGCCCCGGATCGCGGTGCTTTCCACGGGAGATGAGCTCGCCGATCTGGATGAAACACGCGGCCCAGATAAAATTTTAAACAGTAACGGCTACGGACTCGCCGCACAAGTTATCGAGGCAGGTGGCACTGCGATCAACCTCGGCATCGCCAAAGACGATAGAAAACATCTCGAAGAAAAAATTGCCTCAGGACTTTCTGCTGATTTTCTCATCATTTCAGGTGGCGTTTCGATGGGGGACTACGACTTTGTCCTTGAAGTCCTTGAAAAACTCGGTGTGAGTATGCACCTTTGGAAGGTCGCAATGAAACCCGGGAAACCGGTCGCGTTTGGCACCAAAGCCAGACGCCCTATTTTTGGACTGCCTGGAAATCCCGTTTCTTCCATGGTCACCTTTGAACAATTTGTACGACCCGCAATCCTCAAGGCCTCCGGTCGCACACAGATCTCAAGACCGCTGATCACCGCGACCCTGCAAGAAGACATTCACAAACGGCCGGGGCGACGACAATTCTTGCGCGCCGTGCTCTCACTTGAAGATGGCACCTACCAGGTCCGCTCAACGGGAGCACAAGGCAGCGCTGTTTTAATGTCCCTGGTCAAAGCCAACGCCCTCATGATCCTGCCCGAAGCAGGGGAACAGATTAAAGCCGGCACAAAAATCAGCGTGCAGATCCTTTCCTAAATCACCCGGATTTTCGAGCAAATACGATACAGAACATAATCCAGCCTTTGCCCCAATATAAAAAAGAAGGGGAGGTCATGGCCTCCCCTTCTTTTTTCTTAGATTTATTCGCCTAAATTCAAAATACATCTCATGTTTACTGGGTCGTAAATGACCAAGTTTCACTACCCGCGGTCCCGCCGTTTCCATCATCCGCCGTCACTTTCCAGTGATAAGTCGTGCCAGGCTTCAATCCATTGACGGTTTCTTCAATGTCGGCGGTCGGATTTCCGCCACCAGGGTTGCCACCACCGCCACCGCTGTTGCAAGCGCTCAGCAGCGTTCCCGACAAAAAGATCATCGCAAGCATAAAACCGACACGTTTACGGCCTCCGGCACCGCCTAAAAACACAAGACCCATCAGCCCCAGGCCAAAACCCAGACCCGCAAAGGCGGTTCCAGTTTTGTTTACCACTGCTCCAGCGGGGGAGACACAGCCCACCGACAAAGCCGCATCTTCACAGACACGCAGCGCGTAAGTAATGCTGTCGCCATCGGGATCGGTCGATTCATTCCAACCAAAAGTCACATTCGCAGCCAGGCCGGTTTCGCCATCCGCTGGAAAAACCAGTTCAGGTGCCGTCGGCGGATTATTGCTGCCACCCGGCAGCCCTGTTCCACTCACATTCACGATCACTGAATTTTCGTCAGGATCGTCAGAGGGAATATCAAAGCTGTCGTTGAATGCTCCCGTGCTTGTGGGTGAAAACCCTACCGTCAGAGTACAGCTTCCCCCAGGGAGAAGCGTACTTCCGGAACAGGCGTCATTCTGTATACCGAAAGGCGCTGAAATCACATCAATTGCAGCAATCGTCCCGATGAGCAGGTTTGCATTGCCGTCGTTTTTAATCGTGATCGTCTGGTCTACCGTATTTCCCTCCGCAAGATCTGCAAAGGGGATCTGAAGATCATTTGCAGGGGCAAACGAATCTGTGACCGTAATGTCCGGCACGGGCATCGCAACACCCGTACCGCTCACATTCACGATCACCGGGTTTTCATCCGAATCGTCTGAGGGGATGCCAAAACTGTCGTTAAACAACCCGGTTGCCGTCGGTGAAAATTCCACGGTCAGATCACAGCTTGCCGATGGGGCCAGAGACATGCCCGAACAAGTATCACTCAGAATACTGAAGGGCGCTGCAGGCGTGCCCAGGGCACCGATATTCAGTGCGGCGTTCCCATCATTTTGCACTGTCACGGTCTGTGTGGAGGTATTGGCCTCCGTGACATCGCCAAACGGCACTTGAAGATCATTCATCGGTGCGACGGAGTCCGTGACCGTGATCTCCGGTGTGGGTATCGCCAGCCCCGTGCCGCTGAGCATTACCGTAACCGGATCTTCATCGGGATCATTCGAGGGAATATCGAATGTGTCGTTGAAAGTGCCCGTCGCTGTCGGTGAAAATCGCACCGTCAGTGAACAGCTTTCTCCTGCGGCCAAGGTCAACCCCGAACAAACATCGTTCAAAATATTGAAAGGTGCTGCCAAGGCATTGGCAAAAGCGACCGTATCGATCTTAAGATCTGCACTGCCGTCGTTGCTCACCGTGACGGTCTCATCCGAAGTACCACCGACAGTCAAGCTGGCAAAGGGCACCTGAAGATCAGTCGTAGGCGCAAGGGAATCGCTCACCGTAATATCCGGGGTCGGTGCCGCAAGCCCTGTTCCATCCACACTGACACTCACCGGGTTTTCATCGGGGTCGTTGGAGGGAATCTCCAAGGTGTCGCTGAATGCACCCGTGCCCGTCGGCTCAAACCTTAAGGTCAGGGCACAATTTGCATTTTCCGCAAGAGTGGTATCTGAACAGTTATCATTCTGAATGCTGAAGGGCGCTGAAATACCCGTAATCGTGCCAATATCCAGGCTTGCAGTGCCATCGTTTGTTACGGTCACTATTTTGTCTGAGTTTGTATTGACTGTAATACTGCCAAAGGGCACTTGAAGGTCATCCGTCGGGACTTCTGCATCCGTCACGGTAATATCCGGGGTCGCCGCAGCGACACCAGTGCCATCCACACTCACCCCGACAGACCCTTCATTCGGATCGTTGGAAGAAATGAACAAGGTATCATCAAATGGGCCTGTCGCCGTCGGAGAAAATCGCATCGTGAAGGTACAGTTTTCTCCAGCAAGAAGCGTCTCACCAGAACAGTTGTCCGTCGGAATAGTGAAGGGCGCAGCAAGACCACTCATCGAGTTGATATCAAGATCTTCATTGCCGTTATTGGTAATCGTGACAGTTTGATCTGAAGAAGATCCAACTACAACACCTCCAAAAGACTTGCTTAAACTATCGATTGAAATATCGGGGCGATTGGAAACAATGACTGCTTTTACTGCATCCGAACGACTATCAATGCCATCAAAGGCAAAGGCCATGAACTGGATGATTGTGCCTTCTGGGATGGTACTGGTTACAACCGGAGGTATCGTTTCAGTTCGAGTTTCCCCGGCTGCAAGTGTCCCGATGTCCCAGGTGATCATCTCTCTCCGATCACAAGTGGTACTCAGACAGTCACCACCACCTGTAATCAAGGAATCGAAGAAAAAGTTGACTTCATCGGGTACCCTCGCTTGAAGCACAACGCTGAATCGGCTAGTCCCGCTGAGGTTCGTTACGGTATAGGAAACATTCAGGGTCTCATCAGGTCGCACCGGGTCGGGGTTAGCCGTGATTGATAGACCTAAAAGCGCAGCTGACTGTACGCGTGTTACTGCTGAAGCTCGTGATTCATTTACAGGGATTGAGGTATCTGTAATTGCTGCTTCTGCCTTGATGACCTCACCGTTTGTTGCGCTGGCACTAATCTAAACCGTGAGTTGACGTGTCCCTGATTCTCCGGCACCGATGCTTCCCAGACTCCATTCTACATTGCCGCTTGTTTCGAGTCCGCCGCCAGTAGCAGAGACAAAAGTGGTCCCTGTTGGAATCGGCATCGACAAGATCGCATTCTGAGAGCCAATCCCTAATGAACGGTTGCCGAAATTTAAGGTATAGATTAGCAGGCCCTCGGGAGCGACGGGGTCAAGATCCTCAGTCATCGAAAGCTCTAAGACGGGATCGGTTGCGACCGGGATACTTCGGCCAGCGGATACGTGTTGTCCCGTTCCGTCAGTAACAAAAGCCACAAATGGAATGACTGTTCCATCCGGGTTGGTATTTGAGACGACGGGAGGAATAAGCAATGTGATTCCTTCCCCAGCTGCAAGTGTTCCGATGTCCCAGGTGATCATCTCTCTCCGATCGCAAGTGGTACTCAGACAGTCACCGCCACCTGTAAAAAGTTGACTTCAGATGGCACCACCGCCTCCAAGGTCAAATTAGACTCAGCTGATGCCCCCGTATTGGTCACCGTTAATTCCACATGGGCTGTCTCTCCCGGCCTTACCGGATCGGGATTCACGCTGACGGAAACGGTCAATGCCGCCATGGCCTGCGTTGCCAAACCAAGAAAAAACACCATCATTGTCACAATAAAAAAACCTTGTTTTATTTTCATATTCATCGTGCCGTTTCTCCCTCTATTTTGGGTCAACACATCAGGCGTATCGAATTTCGAATACACACAAACGAGACAAAACCACTCAGCAAGTCCATCGGGTAAAATAAATTTTTCTAAGGGTGGTGCGAATCACCTGAATACCGACTCAGGCTTCTACTTGTAATTTTTCAAGAACACTAGCACAGGGCGCTTATCCACAAAAACTACGTGTTTCCGTAGGATCAGGATTTTGTGCAAAAAAACTCAAATGTTTACGGCTGGATCAGACCCAGATGCATGGCTTTCACCACCGCGACAACGCGGGAACTTGTCTCTAATTTTTTGAAGATATTTCTGAGGTGGAACTCGGTACCGTGTTCTGAGATCGAAAGGATTTTTCCAATCTCCCAGTTGCTTTTCCCTCGGCCGCACCAGAGCAGCACTTCGGATTCTCTATGGGTTAAAGACATCTGTAGGCTCCCCCAAGCCAAAACATCGACCACACATCACGAGACGGGATATATCAAAATATTTTAAGTGGATGAGGGATAGTTCTATACGGAATAATGGGGACTGTCAATCCCCTCAAATGGGGGGGGGGTATGGGCTGAAAATTTTACTACTGACGCACCCGTAAAAAGAGATACGAACCGACCATCAGCAGTAGAATATTTGCGCTCCAGCCTGCAAGCCAGGGGGGGAGAACTTGCAGACGTCCGAGTGAGAGCGTCATCGAATAAACCAGCCAATAAAAAAGGGCGACCCCCAAACTAAAGGCGATGCCCCAGGCAATACCGGAACTTCGGCTGTCTTTGAGCGCAAAAGGCACACCCAACAACACCATAATAAAATTCACAAAAGGCAGGGCCTGTCTCGCATGTAAATCAACGGAAAAACGCGTTGTATCTAAACCCGCAGATTTCAGTTGGGAGATGTAGTCGGAAAGTGCATCATAGGTCATTTCATTCGTTTTAATCGCAACTTGCTTAAAATCCTCCGGCTTACGATTGATGTCGATTTTTTCCTGGGTAATGGTTTCAAATTGGACTTCTCCTCCCGGCAAAAAAATTCGCTTCACACCATCTCGTAAGACCCAGCCCCCTTCTTCATAAAACAACTCCGCCACCTCGGCCTCTTCTATCACCAGATAATCTTCCCCGAGTGTGTAGAGCACCACCCCCTGCATGAGGGCTTTGTCCGCTGAGACGACCTGTGCATACATCAGTCTACGGCTGTCCAAATGCATCCAGGTCTTATTCTGGACAAAACCGCCCGCAGGCTGCTTGCCTTCAATCTGAATCTGTTTGATGCGTTTCGATTCTTTGTAGAGCCTCGGAACCACATTCCCCACCAGGAGATAAGAAAGAAGACTGATGAAAACAGCCAGGATGAGCAGGGGGGCTGTCAGCCTAAAAACGGAAACACCCGCACTTTTAAAGGCCGTAATTTCATTATTTTTAGCGAGCCCCCCGAAGGTGAGCAAAGTGGACATCAAAAGCGACAAAGGCAACATTTCCATAAAAATACGGGGGAAACGAAACAAAAAATATTTCACAAGCCATTGCAGCTCCGCATCGTAGCGGTAGAGGCTTTTTATTTTTTCAAGAAAATCAATGGAAAATTCGACAAAAGCCAGCGCCATTGCCGTCACGAAAAAAATCCTCAAAAACTCCTTCAGCATATATCGGGTAATCATGGACATCGTTTTAAATCTCTTCTTAAGGTCTTTTGCTTGCGATACCAAAAAGCGTTGGAGAAACGTTCGTTGCAACTTTTTTGAACAAGTAAAAACACAAGGGCAGGAGCGCGAGAATGGGCAGCGCTGCGGCTAAAAGCGGCGGCACGATTTGGCTTGAAAGCAAATAATCCCCAAAGGACATCAACATGTAATATATCAATATCACGACGATTCCGGCGACAAACCCACCCACCCGCGTAATCCGCCCTGAAATAATGCCCAGAGGCACACCCATCATACAAAAAATAAAAGAAGCCAGCGAAAATAAAAACCGCCGATAATAATCTGACAAGAGCCGTAAGGCTTCCAGATCTGGCTCCTTCGCATCCGCAATGCGCTTTTTAATTTCAGCAAAACCAGGACGCCGTTCCCCCTTTTTTTGTTGGTTCATCTCTGAAAAATCAATCTTCAAATCGTAGCGTGCAAAATCCATTTTTTGATACCGATTATTTTCACGAATATTTTGATGCAATGCACCATTTTCCAAATGCAGTGAAATGGTCTCTGTCTTTTCATCGCTCAGTAAAAACCCTGTTTTTGCGACGATGACCGTTGGGGCTTCCGCATTGCGTTGATCGAAAATAAAAACCCCCGTGAGCTCAGACTGGGACGATACGCTATCAACATAAACCATCATGTTTGAAAAAATCCCATTAAAACGTCCCGCCTCCAAACCCGCGCTGGCACGTTTTAAGAGCAGCTTGACCGCCAAGGACTTGAACGCTTCCTTCGAGGAACCCGACATGGAACCCATCCACAAGGTCAAGAGCGAAATAATGACTGCAAACAGCAGCACAGGTCGCATGAGACGCGTGACATTGATGCCCACAGCGTGCAAGGCGATAATTTCATTATCAGCAGACAAACGGTTAAAGGTGGTCACCGTCGCCATCATTACTGCCATTGGAAAGGTGACCAGAAAAAAAGAGGGCAACAATTGTAAAAAAAGCCCCCCGACATCAACAAGGGCAATGCCCTTGTCAATTACGAGTTCCATCAGCTTTAAAATCTGCTGCATAATCAGGACGAATAAAAGGATAAAAATCCCCAAAAAAAATGGCCCGATTAGCTCTTTTAGGATGTAACGATCCAAGTGCTTTAACATAAGTGCCTCAATATACAGCGGTCTTTTATGGAATGTAAACACGGCGGAGAGATTCAAATGAGGCGCTTTTACTTGACATCATTTTCTTCCCGAAATACCATATCAAAACAGCACTCAAGAGACTCAGGGCATTTGCGCTTCGTGACACAAAAAATAAAAACAGACATCCTTGACTGCATCGCTCAAATCAGCGAAGCCTCAATTCGCAATTACATTGTTGAACTTCAGGGAGAAAAACATCCCGAACATTCTCCCTTAGCCCTCAAAAAAGCGGGCAACGAGATTGCAGCTCAAATGCACTTGGCAGGACTCCAATCTCACAAGCGCCCCATTCCCGGTGTGGACGCGATGGGCGATGCTTGTTTCAACGTCATTGGGACACTGCCCGGAGAAGACCCACAAAAACCGATTTTACTCATTGGCGCACATTACGACACCTTTCTGGGCTCTCCTGGCGCGGATGACAATACCAGCAGCTTGGCCGTACTGCTCGAAGTGGCCCGTGTCACAAGGCCTTTATTTCAAAAAACCCCCAGTGCGCTTCATCCACAATTTGTGGCTTTTTCTCTGGAAGAACCGGGTTTTGTGGGCAGCATTGACTACGTCGATAAAACAAAAAAAAATGCAGAGACCCTTTGGGGCGCTGTCATTCTGGAATGTGTGGGTTTCACCGATCATCGCGCAGGGTCTCAACGAACACCGCCGGAGCTTCCAATTTCACTGCCTGATCAGGGCGATTTTATCGGACTTTTGGGCAATACCGGGGCAGCACCCATCATACAAGCTTTTGAAACGGCCACAAAATATGCCGCCCCTGATTTACCGTACATGAGCCTCATTTTGCCCAAAGCGGCTGAAATGATTCCTGATGTCCGACGCTCGGATCATGTGCCTTTTTGGGATAAAGACATCCCTGCCCTGATGATCACGGATACAGCCGATTTCAGAAATCCACATTATCACTTGCCAAGCGATACCCTCGAAACATTGAATATTCCGTTTATCACAAAAGTCGCACGGACACTTGCTGCAACAATCATCGACTTGGCCGGATTGAAAAACTGAACATGTTACGAGAAATCTACAAAGGCAAGACCATCCATGTTTTTTCCGAAACAATCAAATTGCCCAATGGAAAAACAAGCGTATTGGATCTTGTGCGTCACCCTGGGGCCTCAGCGCTTGTGCCGCTCAAATCCAACGGAAATGTCGTGCTCATCCATCAATATCGACATGCAACCGGGGGCTACCTTTACGAAATCCCCGCCGGAAAACTTTCAAAAGGCGAAACCCCGGAAGACTGCGCCATTCGAGAAACAGAAGAAGAAATCGGCTATCATGTCGGCTCACTTCAAAAACTCACGTCTATTTTTACTGCACCGGGATTTTGTGATGAAATCATTCACCTTTATCTCGGCACCGAGTTAACAACCACGACCCAGAAATTAGATGAAGATGAAATCATCGAGATTATAGAACTCCCCTTTGAAGAGGCGATGGCAAAAATAATCGATCAAAGCATACAAGACGCAAAAAGCATTATTGGGTTGCAACTGGCCTATGCCGAAGCAAAACGCCAAAGGCTGATTTGATGACATCTCGGGTCGCAGGTTTGAAAAATAAGGATCTTCCCTTTAAGATTAGATTGTTCCAGTCAGTGATGCAAAATCATCTGGGCTAGGAATAGAGCCATCAAAGGTCACTGCAATAGGCCAAGTTGAGGGATCATCGGCGTGTATGCTTAGACGATTGATGTAACACAAAAGAAACAGGAGAGATGAAATGGCAAGAACGGTGGAAGAAATTGAAAATGCTGTAGCGCAATTACCAGCAGATCAACTCAGGCAGTTTCGCCTCTGGTACGGCAAGTTTGACTCCGAAGCCTGGGATGAACAAATAGAAGAAGATCTTTCGGCTGGAAAACTAGATACACTTGCCGAGACGGCAATTGCTGACCATCACGCAGGAAAAACAAAAAAATTGTGACACATTTTACCAGCCAATTATTTTGGTCCGCTTATGAGGCATTACCAGCATCTGTGCAAAAAATTGCTGATCGAAATTATGAAATTCTCAAGAAAAACCCAAAACATCCGTCACTACATTTAAAGAAAATCAAGCGTTATTGGACGATACGAGCAGGGATTCACTATCGGGCCTTAGCAGTGGAAGTCAAAAGTGACCTACTTTGGTTTTGGATTGGAAGCCATGCAGAATATGACAAGCTCATCAAAGTATAAAACAGTACATTTAAAAATAAATAGGTTTCCGCCTTCGCGGGATTAACAGTCTTTTGTAACATCAACACGCACATTTAAAAACAGAAGGAATCTTATGCCGGAACAAGTTATTTTTGAAAAATCACATCCTGGGCGACGCGGACAGACCTTTCCCGCAAACTGCGACGATTTTGATATCAACAAACTGCTGCCCAAAGACCATCAGCGCCAAAGCGACTTGGCCCTGCCGGAAATCAGCGAAAACGAACTCATGCGTCATTACACCCGACTCTCTCATGAGAGCTACGGTGTGGATGAAGGCTTTTATCCGCTCGGCTCCTGTACTATGAAATACAATCCCAAAATCAACGAAGATGTTGCACGTTTTCCGGGTTTTTCAGACATCCACCCCTTACAACCCCAAGAAAGTGTGCAAGGCGCACTGAAACTGCTCTACGAATTAGAACGGATTTTGGCTGAGATTTCGGGTATGAAACAAATCAGCCTGCAACCCGTTGCGGGCGCACAGGGGGAAATGTGCGGCATGCTCATCACCCGCGCCTATCATGAAAAACAGGGCCGACAACGCAAACATGTCATTATCCCCGATTCGGCCCACGGCACTAACCCGGCCAGTGCACATTTAGCCGGTTATACGATTAAAACCGTACACTCCACGGCCGAAGGCATTATTGATGTGGATGATTTACGAAAGGTTGTGGATAAAGACACGGCCGCCCTCATGCTGACCAATCCCAATACTCTTGGACTTTTTGAACGTGGCATTGATGAAGTGGTTCAAATCGTACATGATGCCAGGGCTCTGGTTTATTTTGACGGCGCAAATCTAAATGCCCTTTTAGGACTCACACGACCCGGTGATATGGGCTGTGACATTATGCATTTCAACCTGCACAAAACCTTTTCCACCCCCCACGGCGGCGGGGGACCCGGTGCAGGGCCCGTCGGTGTCTGCGAAAAACTCATTCCCTTTCTCTCCACACCCCGTGTTGAAAAGAAGGGCGAACACTATTCTTTAGCACAGGATTTCCCTGAATCCATCGGTCGTGTGCACGCATTTTACGGAAATTTTGGCATTCTTGTTCGGGCCTATACCTATATCAGGAGGCTCGGGGCAGCGGGACTTTCTGAAATCAGTCGCAATACCATCATCAACGCCAACTACCTAAAAAAACAACTTGAAGCCGACTACGACATCCCCATGCATCGTCCCTGTATGCATGAATTTATTTTATCTGCAAAAAACCTGAAAACACAGGGCATCGGGGCCTGGGACATCGCCAAACGTCTCATTGATTACGGCTTTTATCCCCCAACGGTCAACTTCCCTTTGATCATCCCCGAAGCCCTCATGATCGAAGCCCCCGAAAGTGAATCCCGAGAGACATTAGATTCCTTTGCGGAAGCACTGCTTCAAATTCGAAAAGAGGTCGATGAAGATCCCCAAAAACTCAAAGATGCACCACAAAGCCAAAAACTGGGTCGACTCAATGAGGTACTGGCCGCCAGACAACTCAATGTACGCTATGAAAGCAACAATAAGGACAAGTGATTTTTCACAAAAAAGGAGAACCCCATGATCGTCCATGATGTCCTGATCGTCGGCGCTGGCCTTGCCGGAATGCGCGCCGCGGTTGCCATCCCTTCTCATTTGAATGTTGGCATTATCTCAAAGGTGCATCCCGTGCGCAGTCACTCCGTGGCCGCTGAAGGAGGTATCAACGCCGCCATCCACCCCGATGATTCCTGGGAAGGGCATATGTACGACACGGTCAAAGGCAGTGACTGGCTGGGAGATCAAGACGCGATTGAGATCCTCTGCAAGTCGGCCCCCGAAGACATCATGACTTTAGAAAAAATGGGCGCACTGTTTTCACGGACGGCAGAGGGGCATATCGCCCAACGAAATTTTGGCGGATTAGGATATCCGCGCACCTGTTATGTCGCGGATCGCACAGGACACGCCCTGGTACACCTGCTCTACGAACGACTCGTTAAAAGTCCGGTCAAGGTCTACGAAGAGTGGTATGTCACTTCACTCATTGTCGAAGAAGGTATTTGTTGCGGGGTTGTCGCGCTCAACTTATTTACCGGAGAACTGCAAGAAATTCAGGCCAAGTCGATTATTTTAGCCACAGGCGGTTATGGACGGGTGTATCACATCTCAACCAATGGACTCATCAATACCGGAGACGGCATGGCCATGGCCTATGAAGCCGGTGTTCCTTTGCAGGATTTAGAATTTGTACAATTTCACCCCACAACATTGAAAAGCACAGGCATCCTCATTACCGAAGGCGCGCGCGGCGAGGGGGGTTATCTGTTTAATTCACGCGGGGAACGTTTTATGGAAAAATACGCACCCAATGCCATGGAGTTGGCCAGCCGCGACGTGGTCTCTCGTGCCGAATTTGAAGAAATTATGGCCGGGCGTGGGGTGGATGGCTGTGTCATGCTGGATTTGCGTCATCTGGGCAAACAGAAAATCATGGAAAAACTGCCGCAAATTTGGGAGCTTTCACTCACCTATGCCGGGGTTGATCCCATTGAAGCCCCCATTCCCATCACCCCCGGGGTGCATTATTCCATGGGCGGTATTCCCACCAATATAAACTGCGAAACTCCGATGCCAGGACTTTTTGCGGCGGGTGAATGTGCCAGTGCCTCAGTGCACGGCGCAAACCGACTGGGCGGTAATGCCCTCATGGAAACCATTGTCTTTGGTCGCCGCGCGGGGGAATATGCCGCGCAATATGCCGATGAACATGCACTGCAAAACATTTCCGATCGACACCTCAAATCTCAAATAAAAAAAATCGAAACCCTCATGTCACAACAAGACGGCGAAAAAATTGGTATCGTGCGAGAAGAAATTGGAAAAACAATGGCCGAACACTTTGGAATCTCACGCACACAGGAACGAATGGAAAAAGGCAAAGAAAAGTTGGCCGCCCTCCGTACCCGCATCCCGAATATCTCGCTGCAAGACAAAGGAAAAATTTTCAATCTGGAATTGATCGAGGCCCTGCAACTTCAATCCATTATGGATTTAGCCGAAGTGCTTGCAGCAGGTGCAACGGTGCGCTTAGAGTCGCGTGGCGCACATTCTCGCCCGGACTTCCCAAAACGGGATGATGAAAATTGGATGAAACACACCCTGGCTTACAAAACAGAAGATGGCCCTCAACTAAAATATAAACCCGTCACGATTACGAGCATTCCACCTGCGGAACGGAAGTATTGATTCTTTTTGCCAAAACGTGGTAGGACTTCCCAGCTTTTAACAATTCTGCAAAAACAAGCAGACCATCAGAATGACAAATCACAATGGGGAGGAGATGCCTTGAAACCGAGAGAGGGAGCGTCTGATTTTATGGGGCATCTGTTTTATTTCACGATGACACTTCTTCTTGTCGCCTGTGGAAACAACTTCGATCCGACCTCCCCCAGCACACCGCATCCAATCAACATTGTTCCGGCAAATACACTTGAAAGCCCGGTAAAAAATCTTGGCATTGCCCCTTCCCTCGCAGCTGGAACGGACAATTTCCTCAGAGTGAGTTATTACGATCACTCTTTTTTTGACGAGAATAATGTGCTTCAATTTTCACGCAATCTTAAATTTGCGCGCTGCACAGACGCAGCCTGCGCTTCATCCACCCTGACCACGGTAGACACCACGGGCGATGTCGGGATGAATTCCTCTCTCGCGATGGCGCCGGACGGTTTTGCCCGCATCAGCTATTATGACGCGAGTAATGGAGACCTTAAATTTGCACGCTGTACAGATGCCGATTGTACAGCACCAACGCTCACCGCCCTAGACAGTACAGGCGATGTCGGCTCAAGTGCATCACTGGTTATCGGCAGCGATGGTTTTGCTCGGATCAGTTATTATGATGCCAGCAATGGCATGCTCAAATTTGCCCGTTGCACGAATGCGGACTGCACCGCAGCCATCTTAACGGTCATCGCAGCAATATCGGGTGTTGGTGGTGCTCACAGCGACATCGTGCTGGGGGCCGACGGTTTTGCTCGAATCAGCTACTGGAACTTAAGTTCACTCAATTTGGAATATGTGCGCTGCACCAATGCCGATTGCAGCACAAGAACCCAAACAACAATCGATACCAGCGGCACACACACTTTAGGGGCGGGCTCCTCTATCGTACTTGGATCCGATGGTTTTCCGAGAATCAGTTATTTGGGTGAAGAGTCCGTGCTCGCTCAAAATGGGGTGTCCTCCGTAAAGGGCCAAATCAAATATGCACTATGTACCAACGCCGATTGCAGCAATCCGACCATTGCCATTGTAGACAGCAGCACACGTTTTGGACAGATTACCAGCCTCAGTATCGCCGCAGACGGTGAGGCTCGAATTGTTTATTATGACAAGGAAAAGGGTGTCCTCAAATTTTCCCGCTGCGTAAACGCAGCTTGCAGCAGCCCTGTAACAAATACTGCGGATGCCACTGCCAATACCGGAGACTTCCCTTCCTTGCTCATCGGCACGGATGGCTTCGCAAAAATCGCCTATTTTTACCACACTAACGGAGACTTGAAGCTCGCACAGTGCACGAACGCGGATTGCACATCAAACAATATCATCACGATTGATCGTTAAACCTGACATCAATTCAGCACGCAAGACAACTCCCCATGCTAAAACGATTTGAAGAAACACTTTATAATGATTACGCGCAGGCTTTTAGCGTGGATGAAATCTATTACGAGAATAAAACGGAACACCAACATCTCATCATTTTTCACAACGCAAAATTTGGCCGGGTCATGGTCTTGGATGGTATTATTCAAACCACGGAGCGAGATGAATTTATCTATCATGAAATGCTGAGCCATGTGCCTATTTTTGCCCACGGCGCGGTGGAACGCGTATTGATTGTAGGTGGGGGTGATGGGGGAATGCTGAGGGAAGTCCTCCGACATCTGGGTGTCAAAGAGGTTACCATGGTCGAAATTGATGAAACCGTCATCGAAATCTCAAAAAAATACCTACCCCATCATTCACAAGGGGCTTTTGATGACCCCCGCTTTCACTTAGTGATTTCAGACGGGGCACAATTTGTGCGTGAAACACAAAAAAAGTTTGATGTGATCATTACAGATTCGACCGACCCCATCGGCCCCGGCGAAAGTCTTTTCAAACTTGATTATTACCAAAGCTGCAAAAAATCTCTCGCCAAAGGGGGCATCCTCGTCACGCAAAACGGGGTTGCATTTTTTCAGCCTGAAGAAGCCAAACAAACGGCCCGTTTCTTTCAGACCCTTTTTGAAGACTGGCATTTTTACACTGCGGCTGTTCCAACTTATGTCGGCGGCATCATGAACTTCGGCTGGGGCACAGACAATGCGGCGCTGAGGAAAATCCCTTCAGAAACACTTGAAATGCGTTACCGCGCAAGCGGAATGACCACACGTTACTACACCGCAAGTATCCACAAAGCGGCCTTCGCGCTGCCGCAATACCTGCTTGAAATCATTGGAAAACCGGAGACACACAAACCCACAAACTAAATCCCCACAATGAATCAAGAAATCCTCACAAATTTTAGGAATAAGTACGACTGGAAAAATCTGGTCAAAACACACGGCGCGCCCTTGCTGCTACTGGACTGCGACACCTTGCGTCTGCAATACCAGCAACTCAGCTCAGCGCTGCCGGGAGTGACCCTTTATTTCGCCGTAAAATCACTCCCCAACGAGACTGTACTCGAAACCCTCAAACAAGCGGGCAGCAATTTCGACATCGCAACACAGGGCGAAATCAACTTACTGGAGCAGCGTTCCATCCCACCGCAACGCACCATTCACACCCACCCGATCAAACGGGACACCGACATCCGCGCCTCCATGCGCTACGGCTGCACAAGCTTTGTGGTGGATAATCTCATCGAATTGGAAAAATTCATTCCCTATCGTGAACGGGTGGGTTTATTGTTGCGTATCGCTTTTTCAAATGGCAATGCGGTGGTGGATCTCTCAAAAAAATTTGGACTGAACATTGAAAATGCGCCCCGGTTTATTGCCAGTGCAAAAAAGCTTGGCATTCGCATAAAAGGTTTGAGTTTTCACGTGGGTTCACAATCATCGCATCCCGATGCCCATATATCAGCCATCCATGAGTGTGCATCACTTTTACAGGAAAGCCGGGCCAGTCATGATGATTCGCCTATGAGTGTGCTCGACATCGGTGGGGGCTTCCCCATTCACTATGATGGCTCCGAAATCGATATTGACGGCTTTTGCACACCCATTCGTAAGGTGCTGCAAATGCTGCCCGACAATGTACAGGTCATTGCAGAACCCGGACGTTTTATCGCCGCACCCGCAATGACTTGTGTTTCGTCTGTCATTGGCATTGCAAAGAGAAATAATCAGCCTTGGTATTATTTGGATGATGGTATTTATGGCTCTTTCAGTGGTCAGATTTTTGATCACGCCAAATATCCAATTTTTTCGCTCAAAAAAGGAGAGAACCATGCCTCTGTTTTAGCAGGCCCCACCTGCGACAGCATCGACATACTCGCCACAGACATTCTGCTGCCAAAACTAAAACTCGGCGATCTTATCATCGCACCCATGATGGGCGCTTATACCAGCGCCACGGCAACGGAATTTAATTTCGTACCTAAAACCCGGATCGTGCCCATTAATGGGCCAGCATTGCCGACAGCAGGCATGAGCCGAATTGCTTGAATCCGGCATTCAGCTCTTACCCGGCAGTAATCAGGACATCACAATACGCCATGATTCATTTTGCAGATTAAATGAGAATGAACAAATAAGAACACAGCTCCAAACTCTCTTCATCACCGAAAATGAAATCAATTTCCTTACTTTCCCAGAGGTCAATAACAGCATGGTTCTGTTTGGTAGCGGTTATGGTTTTGAATTTCTTTCAAACGTACTCTGGTTGGCCAAACTCAATATTTATTACTGGGGTGATATTGATACACATGGTTTTGCAATTCTGAATCAGCTTTATGTGGCTAATGAAAGCACTGGTGTCGCGTCAAACGTGAAAGGGAGGTTTGATGAATTTTATGATGATGTTAAAAAAAGGGACTTCTTTTGTATTGACTATGGAGAATCAATTTAATGTACAAAAAATCTAAAAAAGCATCCTCCCGCCGAACGAAAACCTCTAGACGATCAAGAATATATTCTGACTATTTTTCAATATAATGAACAATAGTCTTGACTATTTTTCAATATAATGAATAATAGTCAGAATGAAACGTTATCTCTACAGTACAATTCTTTCCGACCTAGGCAAGAAGTTGGTTCTGTTGACCGGACCGCGCCAGGTTGGAAAAACGACGCTGGCAAAAGCCTTGATGGACAACTATCGCCGACCACAGTATTTGAATTGGGATGTTACCGATGATCGCCACATCCTGATCCAGCAAAGCTGGCATCCTCGTGCCGACCTGCTTGTCCTAGACGAAATTCACAAGATGCCACATTGGAAAACATATCTGAAGGGTGTGTTCGACGGACGCAGCAAGGGACAAGCGATCTTGGTGACCGGCAGTGCGAGGATGGAAACCTTCCGGCAATCGGGGGAATCCTTGGCCGGGCGATATTTTCAGATACGACTCCATCCTTTTTCAGTCTCAGAGTGGCAAGGTTTGACCGGGGCTGAACCTGATGATGCCCTCGATCGCCTGATTGAGCGAGGCGGTTTTCCAGAGCCTTTTTTGGCAGAAGACCCCGTCCAGGCCGAGCGGTGGCGGCAGCAGTACTTTACAGATCTTGTGCGTGAGGACGTACTGGAATTCAGCCGCATCCAGGAAATCAGAGCAATGCGTCTTCTTTTAGAATTACTTCGGGAGCGGATTGCTTCTCCGCTTTCCATTGCTTCACTCGCGCGCGATCTTCAGCTTGCACCGAATACTGTGACGAAATATCTCGATATTTTGGAAGCACTCTATATTATTTTTCGAGTGCGTCCCTATCATCACAATGTGGCTCGGGCCATCCTCAAAGAACCCAAGGTCTATTTCTTCGATACCGCTTACGTGGGTGGCAACATCGGAGTGAAGTGGGAAAATGCCTGCGCCGCCATGTTGCTCAAACATACGCACTTCGAGCAGGATGTAAGAGGCAAACCCGCAAGTCTCCATTATTTGAGGACGAAAGAAGGGACAGAGATTGATTTTGTATTGTGTGAAGCGGGTGTTCCAACACAACTGATTGAATGCAAGACGACGGACAAACGAGCAGCACCTTCGCTCATCAAATTCGCCGAGCACTTTCCAGAGGCTGCGGCCATCCAGTTAGTACGCGAACTACGGCAGGAGGAATATCACAAGGGTGTGTCCATTGTGAAAGGGGCAGCTTGGTTGGCGGAGCTTGCTGCGTAAATCCTCGCCCTGAAGTTTTTGATAGAATACGTCATAAAAGTCAGGAATTAAACAGCCCACTATTTTCAAAATTTGAACCGACAGTAAGCGCTTTAGCGACGCAGAAACTGGGAATTTTTGCCTTGAAAAAACATTCATGACTTAATCAGAGCGTCCCAAAATGTATCGGATACACATATTGATATTTGTTTATTGAAAAAAGATATGTTATAAAACTCGACTATGGTGGATAAAAGGCAGCACATCAGAGTCCCCTTTTCTGGAAAGGCAAGACTCTCCACTCGAGACGATGTCCCCGTTGATGTCACCATCAGCAACATGAGTTTTGGAGGCCTTCTCTTTCACACGGCTCATGTCTTCGAACTCGGGAAACAAGTCGCAATCAATATCAGTGGGACCCATGAGGACAAAGACTTTCGCGAGCTGGTGACAGGGAGGATCGTGGCCGTGCATCGTGGTCCAGTGGGCAACTCCTTTGGCATTCGCTTCATCTCTTATTTGACTCAGGAAAAATCACCCTGCCTCTACAACTGGGTGGACAGCCACGAGGGAAAACCCATTCCTTCTTTTTTAAGAAACAGTACAGGCGCGGTTTAATGAATGCGCTGCGCTTGGGCGAATTAAAACGCGACCTGGCAGCAGCAAACAGCTTTCTCCCCCTCTGTATCCTAAAGATTATTATTTGCATCTTCTTGCTCTTCTCCTTATTTGGCTGCGTAAAATCCGGCACGACCCGACTTTCACTTCCCGATTCACCCGTTGCTTATGATCAGGCATGGAAATCTTCCCTGGAAGCCACTTTGCTTTATTATGACCGCATTGTCATTTCAGACAAAAAAATGGGTTATTTTCAAACAAGTTGGCAAACACACCAAGTTGGGGTTCTCATCGGGAACCCCGTCAAAAGAAGTCGTTTGATTGGGCGCATCGCAAGTCAAGATCCTTTCCGACTTGATATCGACATGGAACAAGAAGCCTTTTCCTTAGAACTGGGACACTGGGTCGCTGATCCCCCGGATAAAAAACGCCTCAGCGAAATCAAAGACCGTTTGCAGGCCAGACTCCGGTTTTAGTTTTTTGAAATAAGACCCCTCACAATTAAGGATTCGAGCGTGCTGGCAAAGATCAACAGCGCAGTATTATCGGGTGTCGATGCCCTCCTGATTGATGTTGAGATCGATCTGTCTCAGGGGCTCCCCCTGCTCTCTATCGTGGGTTTGCCCGACCTCGCGGTGAAAGAAAGTAAAGACCGACTGCGTTCTGCCATAAAAAATACAGGCTTCAATTTTCCCGTCAAAAAGATCACAGTAAACCTTGCACCTGCCGATCTTAAAAAAGAGGGCTCTGCTTTTGATCTTCCTATCTCTCTGGGTATTTTAGCCGCAGAAGGCCTGATCAAACGGGAACGGCTCGACCATTTTTTGATTGTGGGAGAACTCTCCTTAGATGGCCGTATCAAACCCATTAAAGGGGCCTTGCCCATCGCGATTTTGGCAAAACGACTTGGCCTCGAAGGGGTTATCCTTCCAACTCAAAATGGCGAGGAAGCCGCCGTCGTCTCCGGGGTGAAAATTTTTGGAATGGAAACCCTCCCACAAGTGGTTGGCTTTTTAAACGAACAAAATGAATGTCCCCCCGTTTCTGTGGACATCGCCCAACTATTCCGCGAAGTATCGCGATACGCTGAAGACTATGCTGAGGTTAAAGGACAGACTCACGCAAAACGTGCCCTGGAAATTGCCGCCGCCGGAGGACACAATATTCTCATGGTTGGCCCACCCGGTTCGGGAAAAACCATGTTGGCAAAACGCTTCCCCTCGATTTTACCCCGCATGCACTTTGATGAATCCCTCGAAATCACACAGGTACACAGCGTCACGGGTCTTTTGTCCCCCAGCACACCACTCTTACTGACTCGGCCTTTTCGTGCCCCCCACCACACCATTTCAGACGCAGGACTCATCGGAGGAGGTCAAATTCCGCGTCCGGGCGAAGTCAGCTTAGCCCATAACGGCGTACTTTTTTTAGATGAATTGCCTGAATTTAAACGCAATGTCCTCGAAGTTTTAAGACAGCCCTTAGAAGAAGGTGAAGTCACCATCGCACGCGCGAGTGGCACATTGACCTACCCTTCCCGGTTTATGCTGCTTGCAGCCATGAATCCCTGCCCCTGTGGTTATTTTACCGACCCTCAGCGCAATTGTGTCTGCACACCCACAGCCATACAACGCTATCGTTCAAAAATTTCAGGCCCCTTACTTGATCGCATTGACCTACACATTGAAGTCCCCGCCGTCCCTTTTCGCGACCTGACGATCGAGACCACCCAGGACGAAGCCTCCGAAATCATTCAAAAACGGGTACAAATCGCCAGAAGCTTTCAAACAAACAGGTATAAAAAGGAAGGGGTGCGCTGCAACGCACAACTTGGGCCAAAACAACTTAAAAAATATTGCAAAATCGACGAGGCCAGCAAACACCTCGTTGAGCTTGCGATGACACGTCTGGGTTTATCCGCACGTGCTTATAACCGAATATTAAAAGTCGCACGCTCAATCGCCGATCTCGAACAACGGGAAAATATCTCAACTCAAGATATCTCCGAAGCCGTACAATACCGAAGCCTTGACCGCAAAATTTTAGCTTAATCCTTAAGCGCATTTATGATCGTTTTATGGGTCAAAAATGTTTCACTTGACGCATACATAAACCCTCTTTTCCTCCCTACAAAACCTGCACCTGCCATCACACAATATTTTAGGCCAAAAACAGACAAAAAAACGATATATGGGGTCTGTTTCAACATATTGTCCACATCTTGTAGCTTGACATTCTTTTTGGAAAGCAAAAGTCTGATTCAAAAAAGAAACCTTTTTTGGTATACACCTAAGTAATTGTTTTTATTGATAAATACATAATGCCTCATAATTATGCACTTTGCTGGAAAGCCAAGGAAATCGTGGGATTTAGAGTAATTTTTACGAGTTATCGTCAAGTTATCCACATTTCCTGTGGATAAGCAAAAACCTGCTCAGAAAGTCTTGATTTTTATAGGTTTAAGACAGATTTAGGAGGAAAGGGACTTGTCTTTATCGGGTAAAAATGTCCCTTGAAAAAAGTACACGACTTTGCGAAATACAAGGTGAGACTTTTGAGTTTATTTCCCGTAATTCGAACGACCAGCCGTTTCTCTTTGCACCCGGTCTCGACTGGCCGCGTGAAAGAGATCGTTATCAATATAGGTCAAGGAGTAGCTCAGAAAACCATCAGAATCATCAATCTGCAGGATCAGTCGTGTGGCCCCATCATCCCAGAAGATGAGGCGTGTCCCCGGTAGAATATTTTCACGCGGTGGACCAAAAGATGCGTTATTGTTCTCAATCAGACTCTCAATATCAGCACTTTTGCTTGAAAGGGGTTTATAATTGATCTCGATCCGAAACAGACGATCCTTGTAAAAATCGGCAAGCACCTGTGTGACCTTGCTGGAAAAACCACTGCGATTCAAATCAAAACGATGTTCATCAGAAAATTGCCCAATTGCAGCACTCAGTTCTGTACTATTAACCCTTTCACGAAAGGTCTCAAGCACCATGTTTAGATGGGCGGGACCATGGATCCTGGGAATCGGAAGCACTCCCTTGAAAATAGCATGAATTGCAAAAAGGTTATTTGGAAAAACAAGGAAAGTAAGAACAAGAACAATAAAGCTCAGGTTTCTCAAAGGAGACCTTAAAACCGAACTAAAAACGCCAGTGCCTCAACATTGCCGCAACAAAAATAATGAGCACCCCAAAAACAAGACTCACCTTCGCGTGACGCAGACTGGGCACAGGTTTTTCACTTTCTCCTTCCGCAGGACGGATAAAACCAAAAACAAGCAGAGAACCCATCCCAACGATCAAAAACACCTTAATGGCCAGGGCTGAGACATAATTCCCTGGGACTTCTGCAACACCGGCAACTCTGTAACCAAAGTTCAACCCACCCGTCACGACAAGAATAATCAGAAATATAGAGGAAAGGAAGATAAAACGTTTGGATATTTTTTGGAGGAGCTCTCTTGGAGCCTTGCCCGACTTCAAAAAGGGCATTAAGACAAATACTTGATAGGCATTCCCGCCAATCCAAAAAATAGCCCCGATCAAATGTAACCAATGGATGATTGTCGCTTTAGGATCCATAAAACCTCATTTTAATATGAATAAAGGAGATGCTTACATTTTTTTTGAAGGGTCTTTGAGATAATCCTTCATTTGCTCAAGCATCTCTTCATCAATCAATCCTACTTTTCCTTTTTTTCCCATGTAGTCTTTAATATCATCCAGTCGTTTTGCCGCTTCAGGGTTGTTTTGAAGACGACGAATATTCTCTTTTGCATCCTCAAAACCGTCAAAAGTCATCTCATCGTAACCAAAAGTCCGCAAGCGTTTCATGGCTTTCATCATCGCTTTGTTTCTAAACTGGGTCAGATGTTCAGAAGTTACGGTGGTGAGCCCCATTTTACGCGCACGGCGCTCAGCCGCTTTTTTGATCCCGCTACGTACAAAATCAGGGGAAGTCATGAGACGCTTTTCGGCCTCCACACTCCAGGTGATATCACTCTTAGGGGAATCCCAGATCTGGGTGGCCGCAGCCAAATCAATGCGTTCAATCCCCATCTCTCGCGCTAAATCTTCGGCGTCATTTTTCAACATGTCGCGTACAAAATCACGCGCCATTTCCGGGGCCTCTGTGATTTTTTGCTCAAGCCGCACGGTCGCAGCATCTGTCCAGGGCATCGCAGGCCCCGCCTGCTCATCTTGTGCATCACCAAGGGATTCGGCCTTTTTAAGGAGTTCCATATCCACTTCGAGATGTCCTCGTTCAAGGGCGACTTCTTCGGCGATTTTTTTGATCATGCTGCGCATAAACTCAGGAACGGTTTCAAGACGTTCTGTCGCCTCGCGTGTCCAAGCCAGGGCCTTTGTCTCAACCCCTGCTTCATCATGGACCGCACCCGTCCCCTGAGCCGCCATCGGGGTCATCATCTTATCTTTGAACTGGGCCAAGACCTCCGGTGTAATGACAGTGATTCCAAGCTCGGTCGCCTTTTTTTCAGAAAGACTCCGTACCATTTTTCGCAGAAAAAAAGGTGCTTTTTTTAGACGTTTTTCAGCCTCTGGGGTCCAGGTAATGGGCGAGACTTCTTTTTTTGATCCAAACATAAAAACCTCTTGATTACTTTTTAGATACAGAACCTTCAGGAACACCACGATCAAATTCTGTAAAATTAAAACGTCGCCCCATACGAAGCTCTGCTGCTTCACGGACAATCTGCATCACTTCTGGCGTGATGTGAGTGATACCATTTTCTTTGGCATAACGCTCCACACCACTTGAAACCATACCGCGTGCAAATGAAGGCAGCCCATTTAAACGCTCTAGTGAAGCCGCATCCCAGGCCAAGGTCATCTTCACTTCCAAACCAAAGGTCTGATCCGCACCCAGTGAAATTTTTTCTCCGCCATTCTGACCGGGCTGATAATCACAAGCCGGATCTTCGGCCAAATAGTCACCGTGGGCGGCATAAGCACGACAACGACAACCACTACACATTTCGGAGAATTCACATTCGCCGCAACGACCACCCAAAACGGGATCTCTTAAATCATTCAAAACAGGCGAATTGTGCCAAATATCATCAAAAGACTGCTCTCTCAAGTTCCCAGCACTAACAGGCATGTAGGGACAAGGCGTAACGTCACCTTCGGGCGTAATTCGGCAATAATATTTGCCCGCGGGGCAACTGCCCTGTGCATAATTTTTAAGCAAAGGGGATTCCGGATCAAGGTCATAAATCACTTTTCTAAAATGCGGGGCACATTTGGCGCGCAAGATCAGATCATGACTACGCCCGGCAGGCTGCGTCCAGGGATCGTCATATTGCGTAAAAAGGTTCTCTTCGCTCATCTGTTCAGAGCCCACCCCTTGTGCCCGTGCAAGGTAGGTCAGGATCTCCCGATATTGCCTGGGGTTAATGTCTGTGATGCCTTCGGCACGCCCCGTTTGAATGAGGAAGAAAAAGTTGAGCACTTTTGCGCCAAGCTTCCGCGACAGGTCAATCATTTGAGGGATCTCAGAGACATTCCAATCCATGACACTCATGTGGATTGAAAAATCGAGCCCCTCATTTTTTAAATGTTCAATGCCACGAACAGCATTTTTCCACGAACCCTGAAGCTGGCGAAACTGGTCATGTTTGACCGGATCAACGGAATCAAGACTGATTGATGCGCCCTGCAGACCACTCTCACGCATCTTGCGGGCTTCAGTTTTACCCAAGAGCACACCGTTTGTCCCCAAAACACAGGTAAAGCCTTTGTCAGAACCATATCCGGCGATATCAAAAATATCCTTTCGAACAAGCGGTTCTCCACCCGTCAGGATAAGAAAGACATTGGGGTTCACCTTTTCAATGTCATCCATAACCTTAAAACACTCTTCCGTCGTAAGATCACCGGAAACATCGGCATTGGGAAAAGCACTCATATAACAGTGCGTACAAAAAAGATTGCAACGCTGCGTTAAATTCCATGAAACAGAATAAGCTTGATACGACATATTACTGACCTGTCCTTAAAACCCTTTTCATCCCTAGAATCCCTGGCTACGCATCGTTTCAGCCCAGCGCTCAGTCACTTCATTGAGCAATGTCACGGTCACATGGGTCAGATTTTTTTCATCAGCACAAGACTCAATTTCCTGAACCACCGTCCCTCGAACAAAAGAAGGAATAAGAGAGATTCGGCCAATGGCTTCATCCTCCCATGAAAGACGACGTTCAACTTTTTTAGAGACCTGCGTCCATTGGGTGTATTTTGCCTTGACCACAGAGGGATCAATTTGATAAACCCCCTTCTTTCGGGCATCGGCCTCAATGCGCCAACGTGTCATGTCTCTCATGAAACCCTCTGGAATCTCGGTCAAAATTGCGGTCGCTGCGTCCGTCCACGACATTTGTGCTTCATCCTTAACGAGACTTTCTTTTCGTTCCAGCTTCAGTCCGTATTCCCCTCCCGCACCACAAAGCGAACAGGGCTCCGGTGCATTTTGCTCCGAAACAAGACTACAAACCATACAGATAAAATAATCAATTTCTTCACGCATCAAGACAAAACGAGCGCTTTTTGCTTCGCAAACAGGACACGATTCCGGGACATTTTGCACAACATGGCCACACATTCCACAGAAGTGTAAGGGCTTTTCTGCTTCAGAGGCGACATCATCACCTCCTGCCATTTTGGCCATTTGTTTTTTAATCTCGTCCAGACTCGAAGCCCCGGAAAGCACCGCTTCCATTTCAGAGGTTGCCTTTGCAATGCCTGCCTCAACCACCTCCAGCGTAATGTGTGTCGCATTACTGGAAAATGCGTAGTTTTCGACGTGTTGACGTGTCGCGTCTCGCATAAAACCCACCGGAACACGTTCAATACGCTCCGTGCCTTCATCAGTCCAGGTAAACTGAGGCGTCGAGGGTTTTGCTGGAGCGGACTCATTTTTTTCGGCAGATTCTTTTTCGGCTTTCATTTGACTGACGGCCTTTGAAATGGCATTTCCTCCAATTTCAACGCCCTCGTCTAAGACCTCATCCAATCCTCTAATCATACGAATCGCAAACTCATTCGTAATCGTTTGAAACCCCATTTTTCGTGCCGTCTTTTCAACTTTGGCTTTTGCCCGGCGACGTTCAAAACCCGCCGGAACCGCCCGTAACGTGTTTTTTGCATCCTCGGTCCAATTCAAAGGCACACCGTCGTAGCCGACCTCCAAAGAAAGTCCGCCTTCCGCCTTCGCCGCCGACTCAAAGAGCGACTTATCCAGAAAATTAAAGGCCTCACTTTCCGCGCTACAAATCGGACACTCGACCGGCTTTGACCCTTTTGCGGTATAACCACAGTTACTGCAAACATAAAAATCGTTCTTCGCTTTTTCGTCATAACTTTCGGCACGTTCGGTATCGCGATCTTTTACGATATTCGTCATCATGCCTGCAATACCACCACTTTTTAGACTTTCAACGACGGCATCATCGGCTTTCATTTTATTTCGGTCGATGCCTTTTTCATCCAAAGTTTTTCCCATATTCCGCATCATGTCAATGGAAGATTGCGGCAAGATATCACCCATCGCAGCATCCACGACGGAGTTCGTAATAATGGAGTAGCCTTTTTCGACGGCATAACGATAAACAGCGGTTTTTGCCACACCCCGCGCAAAAATCGGCACCTTTTCCATGCGTTTTGAGGCTTCTTCCGTCCAGGCCACGGTGTATTCTGCAATGGCGTCAATCGGCGGCATATAGGTTTTGTTGGAGATCAGCACGTTACAGGGGGCCATACGTACCAAATTTTCAGAATTGCTCCCGACATCCATGTCGCTGTCGGAATGCACACCAATGCGACCGACGATCAACAACCAGGGTTTTTCTTTTTTGACATATTGCAGTACTTTTTCAAAAGGCTTGCCGTCCAAGAGAGAGGTACTGATTTTCACTCCTTCTTCTTTGGCAAGCGTCGTGCAGACTTCGAGATGACTTTGATAAATCTTAGCCAATCCCGAATCAATCACATCTTCGTGTAATTTTTCCTGTTCCTTAAAACGGAAAACTTTACCCGCTTCCTCATTTAAGACACCCGAAATCGAATTAAAGACCGCATAGTGATAATAAGGATCAAAAGCCGAAACAATATCCAAAGAAAGATCATAGGCCTTTGCAAGCGCTAAGCCCGTCTTAAAACCACCAAAAGAATGATGGCTGCCATCCACAGCGACAACAATTTTTCGGTTTTTCATATTTTCTGAAACCGTAAGCGTCGGCTCCTTCACCACAAAAATATCGGATTGCCGGACACGCCGAATCGTCCGTTCGGTGACACTGCCGATTAAACTTTCTTTGACCGCACCCACACCAAGTGCACCTAAAATCACCAGGTCATAGCCATTTTTAACGATGTCTTCGACCAGGACTTTATAATTCTTTCCTTCAAGAGAGACCCGCTCCATAGGCACATTACTTTCGCTGGCCTTTTGATCAATAATATCGAGATAAGAATCGGTGATGATTTCCAAACCGCGCGTAATCAAAGAATCATGAATTTTGCGCTGACGCTCTAACTCATTTTCGTCGTGGTACTCTTCGGGAAGCCCCGCTTCCATTTGTTTGAAACGTTTGTCATGTAGTTTTGCCGCATAAGCATGACTGCCAATGACCTTTGAACCAAATTGCTGGGCCAGGGTCATCCCAATGTCGATCGCCGTGTTTGAGAAATCTGAGTTGTCCACTGGGATATAGATTGATTTGTACATAGAATTGAACGCCCCCTTCTTTAAGCTCATCCTAGGTCTAAGAAGTGCTGAATCGTGAGAATTTTTTTTGGATTATAGCACCCTACTCAAAATGAAGACAAGCTAATTTTTAGGACGAAATACCGTTTCATTTCTTCCAAAAACATAGGCATGAACACCGGAGAAACCGAAACCACCAGGACAAATTGAAAGTTCATCTTTCTTTTGATATTCTTCCCACCTTGACAGAGACAAACTGAGCATTCACACGCTAAAAACCTTGCAGAAACGCCAATCGTACCGGGGGACAATGCACAAAAACGGAAAGATCTGGTTTTGTTGCCTCTTTATTTGCGCAACCCTCTCACTTATGGGACGAGACCCCGTCCGGGCACAATCGATTCCAGCGCAAGCGTTTTCTCTCGCCCAAGCCGTCAAAATGGCCCTTATTAACAATATCGATATTCAGGTTGAACGCGAAAATATACGTTTACAAACCACAACTTTCAGTCGGGAAGCGGCGCAATTCGACCCCACACTTTCTTTTGAGCTCTACTCAAATCGCAGCATTCGCAGCTCAAGCTCTCTCATTGAAACTGGCCCCAGTGGCACAACTCGCATCATTCAAGAAAATCAGCGCTTCGAAGCCGGGATTCAGCAGCGCTTTCGTACAGGCGGAAGCGCTGACCTCAACTTTCGACAATTCAGGTCAAGTGCTTCTTTTCAATCGGTCAATCCAACCCTTAACGGAGACCTTGTTTTCTCTTTTACCCAGCCCCTCTTAAAAGACTTTGGCTCAGAAATCACCGAAGGCCCCTTGCGTCTGGCCAATACAAATATAGCGATCTCCCAAGCCACTTTTGAAGCACAGGTTACACGTCTCATCTTAAATGTAAGCACCACCTACTGGGACTTGGTTTTTCAAATTAAAAACCTTCAGGTGCAACAACAAACTTTGGCATCCGCCAAACAACTGCTGATCTCCGGTCAGGCCAAAGTCGCATTAGGCCTCTTGCCCCCCATAGAAATCCTGGTCGCTGAAGCAGCAGTTGCCTCACGTGAAGAGGCTGTTTTTATCGCCGAGAAAGGGGTAGAGGATATAGAAGATGTATTTAGAATTCTCTTGGATTTGCCCGAACAACACAGGGTGTCTCCCCCGCCCATTCAACCGACAGATCGTCCCCAGGAACAAGCCCAAAACGCTGACGCCAGTGTTTTGCTTAGGACAGCACTAACAGAACGTCCCGAAATTGCAGAGAATCAACTCCTGCTTCAAAATCAACGGCTTTCCAGAACAATCGCTAAAAACCGCCTCTCGCCCTCGCTTGATTTGGTCGGCAGCCTCGGCCTAAGCGGTCTTGGAAAAGATTTTCCAGATGAAACAGAACAACTGACATCGGGCAGTTTTAATCGATGGGAAGCAGGTCTGGTGCTCTCATTTCCGATTGGAAACCGTTCAGCGCGCGCAGATTTACAAAGAGAACAGATCAAATTAAAACAAGCCATGTTTGATCAGAAAAAACGTATTCAAGAAATCACCCGTGAGACAAAAGAAGGGTTGCGACGTGTCAAAACCGACCTGCAACGCATCAAAGCAACAAAACGTGCACAGCTTCTCGCAAAAGAAAAACTTTCGGCAGGCAACGAACGCTTTAAACTGGGCCTGCTCAGCAGCCATGATCTGCTGGAGTTTCAAGACGACCTTGCCGATGCAAAAGGCAGAGCACTCAAAGCCATTATCGACTATAACAAGTCACTCGCAAACCTGAGCCACGTCACGGGGACCCTCGGGAAAAAGTACCAGATCGAAACCGTTTCAAGATAAAAAAGGACTGCGACAATGGAAGACGACCTAAAAAAACAAGGCTACAGCAAAGAAGAAGAATACTTCCATAAACTCAACCAGGCATTGCTCGAAAAATTAAAAAAAGAGATGGAAGAGAAAAATGAGCCCGAACCTGACAAAGATGACGCATAAAAATGCAACCTAATCAAAAATCTCGCCACCAAAGATGCGTCTGCGTTTTTTGCCTCGGTCGAGCGGGTGGTCGTAACCCGGCAAAATCGTAGCATCCACCGAATAAGGCCCGATTTGACTCCAAGTGCCTTTTTTAGCTTCCCCCACAAATTCCATTTCGAGTATCGCCTTTGGACTTTTGTAGCCATATTTGAAAGGAATAATCACCCGCAGGGGAAAACCGTGTTCATCGCTTAGCGCATCATCATTCATCGTATGCACCAACAGTGTGCGTTTATGGTGTAGATCTTCTAAGGAAAGATATTCAACATAGCGGTCCGCGCAGCGAAATAACACACCCACCGCTTGCGGGAGTGGACGAACCACCTTTTCCAAGTCAACGAAAGCGAAACCCGCCCATTTGGCTTTCGCCGACCAGCACTCCACACACTTTACACGAGAAACTTGCGCTTTTAAGGGCAGGGCTTTGATTGCCGACAGAGAAAGGGCACTCGGGTTTTCACACAAACCACCCACTTTCAGTTGCCAGTCTTCTACTTTAATACGTTTAAAGGATTTGTAATATTGCACATAAAATGTTTTGTAGATGCCGTCGCGGGTTTTCCCAACATATTTCGAACCCCGCCAAAAACTAAAAATCTCCGCAAAAAGTCGGCGGCCGGGCCAAATAAGAACGGTGAAAAAACCAAGAATTCCCAATAGAACGCGAGCGATAAAGGTTCTGCGATTGAGCCGCTTCATCGCACACACCGAAAACCGATAAAGATAAACCGCGTTTCAGGGACAACACCAAAACCCTCAAAGGTTTTACTGTAATCGTAGTCCAAATGTTCATTCCATAAACCACCCCGCACCCTCTTTTTTGAATTAAAGTCACCTTCTGTCCATTCCCAGACAGAAGAGGCCATCTCTCGCACGCCATAAACCGAAATATCCTTTCGGTTAAAACCGACCACACGTTTTATCATCCCAGAGATAGAAGGATGTGCCCTTTTTCTTAATTTTTTGTTGCCCCAGGGATAAAGACGACCCGCTGTGCCCCGTGCGGCTTTTTCCCATTCGGCTTCGCTTGGCAAACGTTTACCCACGCCTTTGCAATAGCGTGAGGCCTCAGACCAAGTCACCTGGCTCACCGGATGGCGCTCTGCACCGGGTGGAAAAACATGTCCAGGAAAAAACAATATGAAATCGGCATTTTTCACTTCGAAAATATCCATCCAAAACGCACCAACAAACACCCTTCTTTGCGCAGTCTCCGAGCCTTCTCCCCCTCCCATCATAAAATCACCCACTGGCACCTGAACCATTTCGGTCGCAAACGTGCCTCTTGCAGACAACAACACCAAGCACCCCATCATTAAAAATAGAACAATTCGCTTCATCATAAAAACCCCATGAACACACCCACAAAAATACCCGAGTCCGCACAGTTTGCACCAAGATTGTGGACATAATTACACTAGACAAGTATAGGCTAATTTTTATAGACTTATTGGATTATCCCCGTGATCTCTACACCCCCAACAGCAGAGAGGTTTGAATACGATGAGGATCGTTACGTCAGGAATGAGTGATGTCGGTTGTGTCCGTGCGTCGAACGAAGATAGTTTTGGGCTATTTCACGACTTGGATCTTTTTGTTGTTGCAGATGGAATGGGAGGACATGCTGCGGGAGAAGTGGCCAGTAAAATGGCGGTTGAGCAAATCGAAAGCTACTTTAGAAAAACGGCGGAGAATCCCTCAGCAGAACCACCGAAAAACAACAAGGAACGTCTCTCAAAAGCCATTTTGTATGCCAATCTGCAAATTTTCGAAACAGGGACTTCAAATCCAAAATTCAATGGCATGGGCACAACCGTCGTTGCCCTGCTCACAAACCAGGAAGAATCCATCGTGGGTTTTGTGGGAGACAGCCGTCTCTACCTGCTCCGAGACAATACCATTGAGCAATTAACACACGACCACTCCATGGTCAACGACTATGTAAAAAAAGGCTTGCTCACACCAGAAGCGGCGGAACATCACCCGCAAAAACACGTCTTAAGCCGGGCCATGGGAACAGGCCCTGAAGTCGCAGTGGAAGTCTCTTCACGGACACCACAACTTGGAGACACCTACCTGCTTTGCTCCGATGGGTTAAGCAACAAACTGAGCAGCGCTGATATGTGTCAGATCGTTGGAAACAGCAAAGACTTAGACGCCGCCAGCAAAAATTTGATTCAAGAGGCCATTCAGGCAGGGGGAGAAGACAACATTACCGTACTTCTGCTCTCTTATGTTGAATAAGGGGTGCCCACAAGCCCCCCTTCCAACAGTCTTGCAACATAACGTGCAATCAAATCACTTTCCAAATTTAGCCATTCCCCAACTGATTTAACCCCTAAAGTCGTCATTTCCGCTGTATGTGGAATCATACAAACTTCCAATGTTTTTTCAGAAATCTGGTTGATCGTCATGCTCACACCATCAAGTGCAATCGAGCCTTTTGCCACACAATGTTTCAGAACTTGGGCGGGGATCTCAATCGTCATGATAATTGCATTCTGCAAAGGTGTTTTTGAGACGATTTGACCCAGGCCTTCGACATGCCCTGAAACCATATGCCCACCGAGACGATCATTCAAACACATTGCACGTTCAAGATTAACCCGATTCCCGGGTTTTAAATTTCCCAAATTCGTCAAACGACGTGTTTCGGGGGAGACATCACAGGAAAAGCAGTTTTCCATCAAATTGAGCACGGTCATGCAAGCCCCGTTGATGGTCACGCTTTCACCTGTTTTTAGCCCTTCCGTCACAACCTTCGCCTCAATGGTCAGACGATGCATCTCCTCCCTTTCAAGAAAGGCTTTAACACGCCCCATTTCTTCGATAATTCCTGTAAACATAACATTCCTTATTGATCACGATTCGGTGTTTTTATTGAGATAAATCAATCTGAACAGAAGCCGAATAAAGAGACACATCGTCTCCTCGACGCTTGGCTTCCTTCAGCAAGAAAGCGGGGCTTTCTGCCAATCGTCCTTCAAAATGCGCTTTTCCATTGACCACAACACGCACAGGCTTGGAAAAATCGACTAAAATATGATTGAAAAATAAGGTAAATTTCCCCACACGTGTACTCTCAACCCTTACAGTATTGCCCTCGATTTCAGCCGTTAAACGCGCAAAAGAACCGTTTTTGACGAGCTCTACCTCGTCGTTATTAAAAAGGGATTTTTGCACATCTGCGACCTTGCCCGCGGTTTGATTGATTTCCGTCCAATAAAACGGGGCCAGGTGATTCACATCTCGAACCGACTCAATACGGGCGGGCATTGAAATACGACGCTGTGCATCAAACCACTTAACCAGCGCAGGGAGTTCTTCTCTGGGAAAAAAATGGCCGCCCGCCTGCGGATGTTCTTTGCCATGTTCGCGGTAAGTGTGGGCGATTCCCGCATCCTTAAGATAAGCACTCAAGTCTTGAGAAAGCCGCACCGGCATCACTTGATCGTGCGCACCATGAATAATATAAATTCCTGTCGAAGAAAAGTTGTCTAAAAAAGGAAAGATCTCATCGGGGATCCCCCCCGCCATGGGTGCAATTGCCGCAAAACGATCTGCGTGAAACATGCCGACCAAATAAACTCCGATCCCCCCATTCGACATCCCGGTCAAAAAAATTTTTTCAGGGTTGATGTGATACTCAGAAGAAACGGCATCCATGACATCCAAAACCAGGGTTTCTCCCTGCCTGGACCACCAGGCCCCACCCTGAATGGTTGGACAAACCAAAATCGCATTCGCACCCAATCGGGATTTCCAGCGATCAATATAAGAATCCCCCACAAAACCAGCCCCATGCAAACAAATGATCAAGGGATAACTTTTTTTAGCATCGTAATTTTTTGGAACATGCATGGCGTAGCTCATCTCGTAGCCTGCCACTTCAATCGACTTATGCAAAGATCCCGTAGAAGGTTTTTCAGGATAGCGCCGTCCCGTTTGTATCGCTTCTTCAAGATTTAATATGGTGAGTTTCGGATGCGCCAGCACATCCTTCAAAAAAGCTGCAGACTGCTCGGCATTATTTGAAAGCAGGTACTGTTGCACAATGAGATTAAAATCTTCGTTTGAACTGGAGACCGCCTCAGCTTTTACCTCGGCAGTGACACCACAAAAAACCATGAAGATCATGAAAAATAAACGGATACTTATACGCATTGCCATCCCCTCTCCCTGATTGAAGTGTTCTGCCACTATCCCAAGTATAGCTTATGCACGATTTTAATGATCCCGAAAAACCTTATTTTTTCAGCCGACCCTCGACACGGATGTCATCTCCCATGCGTCGCACCTTCATATCTTTCAGCACAGGCGCTAAGGCAAGACGGGGCAAGGCCCGACCCGTGACCACACCCTTTGCATCTGCGCCACACAAAAACCGGGGTGAGATGTAAAAAATGACACGATCCACACAGCCTGAACGCAAGGCAATGCCGTTCACAATCCCTCCCCCTTCGACCAAAAGATGTGTAATGCCATGTTGAGCCAAATCATGCAGAATCGCCTCAAAAGGCATTTCTTGCCCCTGAAGGGCGATTTTTCGGACAAGCACGCCCTTTCCCTCTAGGGCCTTAAGCGCTCGCACTGCGCCCCCCTCTGTCGTCAAAATGACCGTCGGGGTATCCCGAGCTGTTTTCACCAACTGAGCGGAAAGCGGCATTTTCAAATGGGGATCAAGGACAACACGTGTCGGATTTTTGCCCTTAACCTTCCGAAGCCTCAGCATGGGATCATCGGCCAGTACCGTGCCAATGCCCACCAAAACACCATCGGCTTTGGCACGAAGCCGATCGACTTCAAGCCGGGCCTTTTCTCCGCTGATCCATTTAGATTCACCCGAGGCCGTTGCGATACGTCCATCCAAAGTCATCGCCGCTTTTAATGTCACAAAAGGCTGTCCTGTTTTCATATTTTTGATAAAAACTTCGTTCAAGGCTTCCGCTGCTTCGCGAAGCAGCCCCTGCTCCACCTGAATGCCTGCCGCTTTGAGTTTTTGAAAACCCTGACCGGAGACCCTGGGGTTTGGATCTTCCATCGCGGAAATGACTTTCAAAATCCCACTTTTTATGATGGCCTCGGTACAAGGGGCTGTCCTTTTTTTTGTATGGCAACAAGGCTCGAGCGTCGTATAAAGCGTTGCACCTTTGCTCAAGTCTCCCGCAGCCTGCAAGGCCAGTATTTCCGCATGGGCTTTTCCGGCTGCATGATGATAGCCTTCCCCGACGACCTCTCCCTCGCGCACCACGACGGCACCCACCATGGGATTGGGGCTTGTGCGACCGCGTGCCTTTTTTGCAAGATAAAGCGCACGTTTTAGATAAAAAAGACCTGAAACATCTGACATCTTTTTACTATATAAATCATACGCTCATCCTGTCAATCTGAGCCGCCTCTTTAGAAAAAAATAGCCTTTGCCTTTGATGATTTGACAGGGATTGAGAAAGCCCGTGAATCGCACAGAAACCTGCCACCTTTTGCCTGCGGATGAATCAAGACCCGCTCTGGATTCCACTGCTTCATTATGATATAAAGCATGTCTTAAATTGTCGGCTGAAAATGCCTCACTATTTTGAACATCCAGGAGAGATGGCCGAGCGGCTGAAGGCAACGGTTTGCTAAACCGTCGTAGGGGGTTAACCTCTACCCAGGGTTCGAATCCCTGTCTCTCCGCCAGAATTTCCGAAAAAGGGAGCGTCATGAAACAAGCACAGCACGTATTCGTTACACTGGCCTTTATTTTTTTAATCTCTTGCAACAAGTCTGAACCCGGTTATTCTGTTGAAACCTCAAGCGCTGACGCTGTTTCATCGCTTCAAACCGAGGTCACGCCCATTCAATCGCCTATGCCTCCCCCTTTACGTGGCGGTGCACACAATGATATTCCAGATCTCAGCGGCGGAAAAGTTATTGTGCCTGACATGGTCAAAGGCAAATGGAAGGGCGTTGTTTTCATGCTGGAAGACAAAATCAGTCATGCCATTACAGAACACACCGTCAATATCGGTGACGAATGGACCATCCCGAATTCAGACATCAAAGTAAAGACAGACATTTTTCTGCCCGACCTGATTATCCAAGGCACGATTTTCACCTCGGTCAGCAATGAGCTGAAAAATCCTGCGATTCACGTCATTATCTCGGAAAAAGGAAAAGAACTTTTTACAGGTTGGTTGTTTTCGCTTTTCCCAGGCATGCATTCCTTTCAGCACGATCAATTTGCGGTGACCCTGAAAGACGTCATCCCCTCTTAAAATGTGTCGCGCCCATAGCTCAGTTGGATAGAGTACTTGACTACGAATCAAGGGGTCGGGAGTTCGAATCTCTCTGGGCGCACCATTTTATATTTAGGGGAGGGCCTTTTTACCGTTCAAACTCCCTCATTTCTCAAATAGGACAATCTATCCGTAAAAGCGAGTTTTAACACCGCATGTTTGTCCTCTAACCGATCAGATTCCCATAGATTACAAGGACTTGCTAAAAAGTCCATCGCCGTTTGAACTGAGAAGTGCGAGTATAATGGCAAGTTTCCCGGTTTGGGAAAATTCATGATTCCGGGCCAGAAATAAATCAATTGATTCAGTGCTGGATTTTTCAAATTTTTCAGCAAGTGACTCAGCGTGTTCAATCACCTTGAATTTCTCTTCATCGTCTATCTCAAGAAATGAAATCCTTTTACCAAGCTTTCGCAAGGGGTTTCCGCAAATCTCTAGGCGAAGCTGAGCCCCCGTGGGATAACCATAAGGGACGCTTGCACCTGCACCCAAAATAAAAACGGTTTTTTATTTAATCATCGGGGCATCTCTTTTTTTCAGTCTGATGACAAGCATTACACCGTATGATGAAATTTTCTTGGGAAAATCCCATAGGCTCATCAATTGGCATGTCCTTCCCCTATTAATACCAAAAAAAGTCAAAAGAGTTTCCCCCGCCCATTCATCTCCAGGGGCTCCCCCTGAATGATATCCAGCCGCTTAAACGGTCCTCACATTTTCAGACGAAACAACAAAAAACCTTTATTCCTCAGTTTGAATTTTTAGTAATACGTCATGCCCGCCTACGCGGGAATGACAACACTAAAATTTCAGTTTCCTCTATCAAACTGAGACACAAGCCCTTTGCTTGCCAATTCAAAGACGCTATGATAGATTCTTCCAGCCAAAATGGATAAATCATACACCCCAAAAGAGATCGAAACACGCTGGCAAAATGTCTGGGAAGCAGACAAAACCTTCAAGGTCTGCGAAAGCTCTGATCGCCCCAAATATTATGTGCTGGAGATGTTCCCTTACCCCTCCGGCCGTATCCACATGGGACATGTCCGGGTCTACGCCATCGGCGATGTCATCGCACGTTTTAAACGCATGCGGGGTTACAATGTGCTTCATCCCATGGGTTGGGATGCCTTTGGCCTTCCTGCTGAAAATGCCGCGATAAAAAACAAAGTCGCACCCGCCGACTGGACCCTACAAAACATCCGTGATATGCATGAACAAATGAAAGCCCTGGGTCTTTCATTTGACTGGGAACGTGAAGTCACGACCTGCAAACCCGATTATTACCACTGGAACCAATGGCTCTTTATTCGTATGTTTGAGCGGGGTTTGGCCTATAAAAAAGAAGCCACGCTCAATTGGTGTCCCGATTGTGCAACGGTCTTGGCCAATGAACAAGTCGAAGAAGGGCTTTGCTGGCGTTGCGACACCCCGGTCACACAAAAAGCCCTTAATCAGTGGTTTTTTAAGATCACCGATTACGCCGAAGAACTGCTTGAAAGTTGTGAGCAACTCACGGGCTGGCCCGAACGTGTTTTGACGATGCAAAAAAACTGGATCGGGAAAAGCGAAGGCCTTGAGGTTAATTTCAAACTGGCAGACGGGGAGGATACCCTCAAAATTTTCACCACCCGTCCTGACACGCTTTATGGTGTGACCTTCATGAGCATTGCGGCAGAACATCCCCTGCTGCAAAAAATTATGGCCGGACGTAAAGAAAAATCAGCGGTTGAAACCTTTCTCAAAAAGCTCAAAACACAGGACACCACCATTCAAACCCGGGTGGATCAGGAAAAAGAAGGGGTGTTCACAGGGGCCTATGCACGACATCCTTTGACTGGAGCATGCATCCCCATCTGGGTCGCAAACTTTGTTTTAATGGGCTACGGCACAGGCATCGTCATGGCCGTACCTGCACACGATCAACGTGATTTTGAATTTGCCCAAAAATATGACTTGCCCATAAAACGGGTCATTCAAAATACGGCTGAAAACTTGTCTCTGCCCTTGGAAATGGCTTACACAGAGGCCGCTGGCACATTGCTGGAATCGGGTCAATTTTCCGGGCTTTCACCCAAAGCCGCACAAGAAGCCATAAAAAGCTTTGTCGAGCGCGAAAAAATCGGAAAGCGCGAAATTCATTATCGTCTGCGAGATTGGGGGGTTTCACGTCAACGGTATTGGGGCACACCCATTCCCATGATTTACTGCGATGCCTGTGGCATCGTGCCCGTTCCCGAAAATGATTTGCCGATTACCCTTCCAAAAAATGTTGCCTTAGGGGAAGGTGGAAACCCTCTCTTAAAAGATTCAAAGTTTGTAAACACATCTTGCCCTAAGTGTCAGGCCCCTGCAAAACGCGAAACAGACACCATGGATACTTTTGTAGATTCTTCCTGGTATTTCCTGCGTTATACGTCCCCGAATGAGGGCGAAAAACCATTTGATCCGCGCATGGCCGACCACTGGATGCCCGTGGATCAATACATCGGGGGCATAGAACATGCCGTGCTGCACTTACTCTATGCACGATTTTTTACAAAAGTCGTGCGAGACATGGGTCTTATTCAAATCGACGAACCCTTTAAAAGCCTGCTCACACAAGGCATGGTTATTAAAAACGGCGCAAAAATGTCCAAATCCAAAGGAAACGTCGTCGACCCCAAACATTTGATTGAAGCTTATGGTGCAGATACGGCCCGGCTTTTTTCACTTTTTGCCGCCCCGCCGGAAAAAGATTTAGAATGGAACGACGACGGCGTGCAAGGCAGCTTTCGTTTTTTGCAACGGGTTTGGAAACTCGTACACGAATATGTACGCACTCAGCCCAATATTGCATCGGATTTTGTGACAACTGATTTTTCAAAAGCGTCTTCCCGTGTGCGTAATTTACGTCGGCTCACCCACCAAACCATTAAAAAAGTGACCCTTGATATCGAATCCGGTTATCAATTTAATACCGCCATTGCCGCCCTCATGTCCTTTTATAACGGCCTCTCCCGTGACAACAGTGCGGGCCCCGCCACCGAAGAGCTCTCACTGCATGCCGCAGCCTATACGGAAGCCATCACTCAATTACTTCTCCTGCTTTCTCCCTTCACACCGCATTTGGCCGAGTCACTTTGGGAGAGTCTGGGGTATGCCCCTTCAATCATGGATGTCCCTTGGCCTGAGTATGATGAGAAGGTCATCGAAGAAGAAACAACTCAGGTCGTCGTGCAAATCAACGGAAAAGTGCGTCACCGTTTTAAAGCCTCAGCCGGTACCACAGACGCGGCCTTAAAAGAGCAGGCGCTTTCTGATCGCAAAGTTTTGTCGTGGATTGAAGGGAAAAATATCAAAAAAGTGTTTGTCATTAAGGGAAAGCTGATCAATATCGTTGTCTGAAGATGAAAAATTTAACACTAAAAAAACATCGGTTTTGGCCCTCTGTCATATTATTGATACTCGTTATTTCCCTCTCAGCCTGTCTCAGTCCTCAAAAAAATACGGACAATCAAACAGGTGCGACAGAATATCGCATCACAAAAGAGATCGTTATCCCACTCTTTCACAACGCGACTTTAGAACCCATCTTAGAAAAAGAACTCACCCGTATCTTCAAAGAAACTTTTTTTTCCCAGGGCTGGCAAATCCTGAATAAAAACACGGGCAGGGAAAAAATATTGACCGGAAAGATTACAGCCTTTTCTGTCACACCAACGGCCTTGAGCCCGAGAGGTGGCGCACGGGCCTATCAAATAAAAATTCTAATGGATGTTCTCGTTCAAGGAGAAAAGGAAGGCGTCATTTTAAAAACAAAACTAGAAGGCATCTCAGACTATACGGCGCGTCCAAATACTGCGGCGGATCGTGCAGCAAAGAATCGTGCGATTCGGGAAGCCGCACGCGAGATGGCAGAAAGAGCAACGGCCTTTCTTGATTTGCCGCGGAAGAAAGCCCAATGACTTTTGAAGACGCACAAAGGCACCTTGCCCGTGCTCAGTTTTCACCACTCTATCTGATGACCGGAGACGAACCTTTTTTAATCGATACCCTGCTGGATCAGTTTTCAGACAAAGGACTTGAGCCGGGAACACAAAGCTTTAACTTCAGTCGTCTACAAGGCAGCAACACAAGTGTCGAAGCCATTTTGGCGATTGCGAATACCTTTCCTATCAACAGCCCCCGTCGCATGATTTGGATTCATAATGCCGATCAGCTCAAAGATGAGCGTGGGCTTTTTTTGGGTTATTTTGCAAATCCAAGCGAAACAACGCTTTTGGTTTTTATCGCAGAAAAACCCGATATGCGAAAAAAGTTCTTTTCGACCTTAAAGAAGAAGGCAACGCTGATGCATTGCCCACGACCAAGAGACGGGGAGGTCCCGGCTTGGATTCGTCGCGCAGCAAAAAAAAATGGCTTGGATCTTTCTGAAGAAGTCACTTGGTTTTTAAAAGAACATCTGGGACGGGATTTACTGGCCATCCATCAGGAAATTGAAAAACTCGCGCTCTTTTGCGCCGGAGAAAATGGCTCAGAAACAAAAATCGTTTCTATCGAAATCGCTCAGGAAATTATTGGAGCGGGTCGAAGCCATACCATTTTTGAATTGACCGATGCCCTTGGAAATAAAAACGGAGAGAAAGCGCTCATTCTGCTGGGAAAATTGTTATCTGAAGGGGCACATCCACTTTTTATTCTAACAATGCTGGTCCGTCTGTGGCGACAAATGGCCATCGCAAAAACATTGATTGATTCCGGGCAGGCCCAGGCCGTGGCAAAACGCGTTCCCATGCCACCGAGCCTACTTCAGCGCTTTCTGCGACAACTCAAACAATGGCAACAAGATGAAATCCAAAAGGCCTTTGAACAAGCCCTTTCCGTCGATTCTCAATTAAAAGGCGGAAGCCTGCCTGCACGGATTGTATTAGAAACCCTCTTATTAGACCTCTGCCGCCCAAAAATTACAGAGAAACGACACGATTACAGTCTTGCCTTTTTTTAAACAGAAGCGGCCCAAATAAAAGATGTTTCTATTTTTAAGCTGAATCGGGCTGAGAGATCGTCTAATTTGAAGAGACAAAAATAGAAATGATGCCCAGGGACTTCAGAAAAAAAAGATCAAAAATTGTCTGTCATTCCCATAAAAAAAGAAGCCCTGAAACAGATAGGACTTCTTTGATCATTCATGGTGAAGGGGAGAAACGTTTATTCTGCCACTGTTTCCGGCGCAGGGGAAATCACGCGCATTGCTTCTGCAGACAGACGAGAAATCTTTCGAGAAACACGACCTTTGGGCAGCACACCTTTCGAAGCCGCACGGTCCAACCGAGAACACACGTCTTTCAATGCCACTTTTACGGTCTCAACTTCATGCGTTATAATCGCCGAGTTGAATTTCTTCACTGCGGTTCTTACGGCTGAATTAACGGAACGATTTCTAAGACGTCTTTTCTCTGACTGCCGCGCCCTCTTGAGGGCGGATGGGTGATTTGCCAAGTGATTACCTCCAAATTTTAAAAGAGCTCTTATAATACGCACCCTTATGGAAAGTCAAGAAAAAAGCCCCACACAAACAGGAGAGATTGAAGGGCGTATCGCAAAATCCGCAGGAGTTGTCGCCATCGGCACCTTTTCAAGTCGCATTCTTGGGTTTATTCGTGACATGATTTTGGCCAGTGCCTTCGGGGCTTCAAGTGTCGCCGATGCCTTTTATGTTGCATTTAGAATCCCCAACTTCCTGAGAGAATTATTTGCAGAAGGTTCAATGTCTGCGGCATTTGTCCCTGTTTTTTCAGAACATTTAACGCTAAAGGGGAAAGAAGAAGCCAAAAAACTGGCGCGCGCGACTTTTACAATTCTCTCGCTAATGACCACGGCTGTCGTCATCGTCGGAATCGGCTTTTCGCCCCAAATTATCAGCGTGATCGCCAGGGGCTTTTTAGATGATCCCGAAAAATTTGAACTGACGATACTGCTCACACGGATGATGTTTCCCTTTCTCTTGTTTATTTCCTGTTCCGCACTCACCATGGGGGTCTTAAATAGTTTACATCGTTTTGGACCACCTGCATTTTCATCCGCAGCTTACAACCTCGTCAACATCGCAACACTACTACTCCTGGGCCCTTATTTCCAAGAACCCGTCTTTGCTGCTGCCATTGGGGTGACGCTCGGAGGTTTAGCTCAATTCTTAATGCAACTCCCCGCTTTACGGAGAGAAGGTTTTTCCATCGCCCCGATAAGACCCCTTCTGCCCTTACATCGAGGTGTGGTCAAAATGGGACATCTCATCCTGCCCACAATTGTCGGGCTTTCTGTGACACAGGTCAATTTGTTGGTCAATACGTTTTTGGCCTCTTTTCTGTCTCTGGGCAGCGTGAGCTATCTCTATTATGGAATGCGGCTCATCCACTTTCCGCTGGGCATCTTTGCTGTGGCGCTTTCGACGGCCCTCTTGCCCACCCTTTCAACACAGGCCGCAAAAAAAGATTTTACCGCCTTAAGCCAGTCTTTTTCTTTTGGACTGCGTCTCGTTTTTTTTATTACCTTTCCCGCATTGATGGGACTTATCTTATTCCGGGTTCCGATTGTAAAAACCCTTTTTGAACGAGGTGCTTTTGATCACACAGCCACCCTCGGCACGGCGGATGCTTTATTCTTTTATGCCCTGGGTCTCTGGGCTTTTGCAGGGATTCGCATTGTTGTCCCCGTTTTTTATGCAATGCAGGATACAAAAACGCCCGTAAAAATTGGGATTGCGACGATGCTGCTCAACCTCATCCTAAATCTATTGCTCATGGGACCGATGCAACATCGCGGCCTGGCCCTCGCAACTTCACTGGCTGCCATCTTCAACTTTCTCTCGCTTTTGTTCGTTTTAAAACGAAAGATTCACTGGGCCGATGGTAAACGCATCATGCGATCACATCTAAACGTTGTGTTCGCATCCCTCATTATCCTGATTCCGGCCTACTGGATTTCAGAACAGATTGACTGGCAAACAGAAACGACATCCTGGGCGATAAAAACGGGATCGCTTGCCGCAACAATCATGCTGAGCACTTTTGGGTATTTTGTCGTACAGCACCTGCTTAAAAGCGAAGAATTGCGTTTTTTAAGAGGAATGATTCAAAAACGCCTGAAACGATAAGGACAAAAAAAGAAACAGGAAGACTTAGAAAGAAGTCTAAGCGGTTAACTGAAGATCCTGATAGGCAGAGCGACAGACAGGCGAAGACGCCGGCATCGGCATATCAACAATGCGCCAGGCCTTTTTATTTTCGGCGATGGCTTGTACCAACTTTGCGTGCAGTTTGTGTCCAGAACAATGTGCTTCAACATGACCCAAGATGGGTTTACCCAGCATCATAAAATCACCAATCAGATCCAGGACTTTATGTCGGACAAACTCGTCAGAATAGCGCAGGCCTTTTTCATTGAGGATTTCATCCTTGCCAACAACAATGGTGTTGTCCAGCGAGCCCCCCAAAGCAAGACCTTGTTCTTTCAAAAAATCGTAATCTTTCAAAAAACCAAAGGTTCTCGCAGAGGACAATTCTCCAATAAAAGCACTTCGGCTATGCCAGTAATGATAGGACTGCTTTGAAATAAGCGGATGGGCAAAATCAATATGACACGAAACCTCGAAAGCAGAACTCGGATGCATGGTCACAGATTTACCCTGCTCTGAAACCGTCACTGGTTTCAGAATTTCGATAAAAGACCGTTTTCTATTTTGCTCAAGCAAACCCGCTTTTTGAAGCAGTGAGACAAAGGGAAAAGCGCTTCCATCCAGCGCAGGGACTTCCGAAGCATTCAACTCAATCACAAGATTGTCGATTTCCATGGCAGAAACCGCAGCGAGCAAATGTTCGACCGTTTGTACGGTCGCGCCCTCTGCTTCCAGAACGGTTGCGAAATGAGAAGGAACAACATGCTTGGCATTCGCAGGAATCTTAATTCCTCCCAAATCCTTGCGAACAAAAACGATGCCTTCTCCTTTGCCTGCCGGGACCAAGGACATTTGAATTTGCTTTCCGGAGTGAAGCCCAATCCCAGTGCAAGAAACTGTTTTTTTGATCGTCTTTTCTAACATGCCATTCGCCATTTCCTTGAATCCTCTTACAAGCTTCGGTGTGTTTTTGTCGTCTGGATTTCAATAAAGCAAGTAGCATGCCAAATAAATGTCCGCAAATAAGACACAGCAAGACATTTATTATCAATGACTTATGTAAAAAAATTAAAGTTTAATTTCAGATTTTGATCGGCTGTTGTAAAAAAAATACACGCAAAAAAACCACCTGTTGTATTTAAACAACAACTTTAGGGCAAGAAATTGAAGAAGGAGGGTCTGAGAAAAAATGAAAATGAGCCGCCTCGGGATCGAACCGAGGACACTCGCCTTAAAAGGGCGATGCTCTACCAACTGAGCTAGCGGCTCGTCTTTAAAAATGACGTGATTTTTACCATTTTCCCGAATTGACTGTCAACTGTGTTCTCTTGTCTTAGTGGGAACCAAGCGTATTATTTTTTGTGTATTGGTTTTTGCTCAGCTTGCCCGACTCAATACTTATGCTGGATACAGCTTTTCAGCAGAAGAAATTTTGGAGAAATTTGTGACCGCTTTTGCATCCCTTCTGGAATGTTCAAAACAATTAAGTCAAACGGGACAGAATATTTTTGCAAACCTGAACCAACTGTTTTTGTTCTATGGCACTCAGTTTAATTCTACATTTCATATCTTCAAATACATGTGATGTTTTGCTTTTCAAGCACTTACCTAATTTAGTAAGCCTAATCACTTTAGCCCTTTTATCTAAATGCGACGGCTTGATTTTGATATATTCCTTACTTTCCAGCCTTCTCAAAATCGCAGTTAATGTTGCCGCACCAAGAAGAGTTTGTCCGGTCAATTCTTTGATGGAAACAGAATCTTTATTCCATAAACTCATCATGACCAAGAATTGAGGGTACGTAAGCTCAAACGCATTTAGATGAGGACGATACTCTCGGATCATTGCGTTGGATGCTGAGTACAAAGAAAAACACACCATTTCTTTAAAATCGAAAAAGAGCAATTGTTTTTGAATTCAGTCCAGGCTCAAAATTCCCAGGGATTGATAAACATGGACCAGGGCCTGAACAAATATACGTGATATCTGGCATCTTTAACGATGGGAAAAATGACCATGATGAGGGGAGCTTTATTCACAATCCCATGGGAACGGCACATATTCCACAGTCATCAAACGGTTGCGTGGTACTGATTACATTTCCAGAGGGTTAATGCGTCCCCTGAAAAAAAAATCATAACTTGATAAGAGATTCCTTCATGAAGCACCCTCTTTAGAGATAATGTCCCTGATATTGAGAATTTTCTTTTTCAGGGGACGCCGACATTTTAATATCGCCAAATTTTTCTTCGTAACGTCTGATATTTTCTTGCAGGGCGTGCAGGAGCCGTTTCGTGTGGATGGGATTGCTTAAAATACGGGCGCGGACTTTTGCTTTCGGGGCCTGAGGTTGAATAAAGACAAAATCGAGCACGAACTCGGTTTCATTGTGTGCCATTAAAGCCAGATTGCTGTAAATACCTTGGGATGTTGCATCGTCAATCTCAATTTGAATTTGAACGGGTTGTGTGTCGGACATGGTCTCCCTCTCGATTAAGTGTCGGGGTTGATTTTCCAAGCGCTTGAGCCATATCTAAGTACCCAAAAAACCCTACAAAGTCAATTGAAGCAGTGCATCTGGCTTTAAGAACCCCATATTCAGGTGGGATGCGGCTTGACCTCTTTTTCCCCCTACAGTAGAGTGAGTCGCGAGCGTAAGGGGAAAGAGAGATGCCATCTAAAAAATACGATGTACTTGTGATTGGTGGCGGTGCTGGAGGACTCGTACTGGCCTTGAGCTTGGCTGAAAAAGGGTTTCAGGTCGGCATCCTTGATCGACAAACACCTCCCATGCCCTTGCCTCGAGGCGAAATTCTTCAACCGAATGGCTTAAAGATACTGGATCACCTGGGACTTTTGCATGCACTTTTAAAAACCGACGTGCACTTGAACAAAAGGGTGAATTTTTATCAAACCAGCGGAACCCACCTCTGCACCATAGACTACGGGACACTACCTGCGCCTTATGATTATTCCCTGATACTGCTTCCTGAAGTGTTACAAAAAATCTTATTAGAACGGGTTGAAAATACCCCCAACATTCATACGCACTGGGGGACGACTTTTGAAACATTGATCTGGCAGGACACACACGTCACGGGTGCCACGGCCACGCAATATGGAACGACGATCGATTTCAAGTCTTCTATTGTGGTTGGAAGCGATGGCGCCGCCTCTAAAATCCGAGACGCCTTTCAATTACCTTATCAGGCCCATGCTTATGATGGCGGTTATTTGACAATGCTTGTGGATCGTCCACAGGGTTTTGAAGAAGATGCACGATACTATCTGGGAAAAGAACAAATTTTTGGTGCATTTCCCGTTTCAAAAAACAAGATTTACCTTTTTTACCTACTGCCCACCAAAGACTTGGCCGCAGTCAAAAAATGTGGGTTACAAGGCTTCAAGACAAAAATGCTTTCCCTGCACCCGGAGATTGCCACACTTTTTTCAGAACCGCTTCACGCTATTTCCTCCTGGGATCAAACGGCCTACATGCGCTGCTTTCGTGTGAAGTGCAAAAGTTGGGTCAATCATGGCGGCGCACTTTTGGGCGATGCGGCCCATGCCATGAATCCTCACATCGCACAAGGCAGAAATGCAGCGATGGAAGATGCCCGGGTGCTTGCAGAAACCATTGAGCACTGCTTCAAAACAGACAATTTTTCAAAAGAAGCCCTTAAAGACTACGAACAGAATCGGCGTAAAGATATCAAGATATTGCAAAGCTTGGGAGATGAGATGGTCTTTTTTTGGAATGCGGGCGCACCTCCCCTTGTTTGGTTGCGAGACCGGGTTTTTAAAAAAGTTCAGCAGCGTCAACACTTGCATGATAAGCTACTAAGAACCGTTGCAGGGCTTCAGTTAAAGCGCTTCAGCCTGCAAGACCGATGGCATGCCTTAAGACCATAAAGGTAAAGATAAAATGCCTTGAAAATTACCTAAGAATCGGTCATGCTTCGCCATCTTCTCCCAGGTAGATTGATTGGTATTTGGTATCTTGGTATTCGTCATCGACCTTAAGAGACACACTGTCTGTACATTTTAATGCTTAATTTTTGGAGGGCTTCATGAATATTGCAATCATCGGAAGCGGCTATGTCGGACTGGTCACAGGGGCTTGTTTTGCAGAGCTTGGCGTCAATGTTATTTGTGTGGACAAAGATGAAGAAAAAATCTCCAATTTACAAAAAGGGCTTATCCCCATTTACGAACCCGGCCTGGAAGAACTGGTGAAAAAAAATGTTGAAGCCAGTCGTCTTGGATTTACAACGGACTTAGGGCAAGCTGTGCAAGACGCCTTGGTTATTTTTATCGCAGTGGGGACCCCACCCCGGGGAGATGGGTTTGCCGATCTCTCCCATGTTGAAGCTGTCGCAGAAACCATCGCGGAATACATGAACGGCTATAAAGTGATTGTCACAAAAAGTACCGTCCCTGTCGGCACGGGACAACGCATTCGAAAAATTATCGGCAGTAAACTCAAAGAACATTTTGATTTCGATATTGTCTCAAACCCTGAGTTTTTGAGAGAAGGTTCGGCCATTGAGGATTTCCTGCACCCCAACCGTGTTGTGATTGGAACCAGCGGCCAACAAGGTGCAGCCATAATGAAAGATCTCTACCGCCCACTCTACCTGATAGAAACCCCAATGTTGATTACGGACATTGAAACGGCTGAGATGGTGAAATATGCCTCAAATGCCTTTTTGGCCACCAAGATCTCCTTTATCAACGAAATTGCAAACCTCTGCGAAAGTGTTGGGGCCAATGTGCAAGATGTCGCAAAGGGCATGGGGCTTGATCGCCGAATCGGCTCCAAGTTTCTACACCCCGGACCAGGATATGGTGGATCTTGTTTTCCAAAAGACGTCTCAGCCTTGGCTCAAATCAGCAAGAACAACGGATACACTTTTGGCATCATCGAAGCCGTCATGGAAGTGAATAAAAACCAGCGCGATCGCATGGTTGAAAAAATACAAGCAGAACTGGGAGAACTCAAAGGCAAACGCCTCGCCATGCTGGGCCTTTCATTTAAGCCCAATACGGATGACATGCGTGATGCGCCTTCGGTTGTGGTCATTGAGGCTCTTCAGGCTTTGGGGGCCGAGATTGTGGCTTGCGATCCTGCTGCGATCTCTGAGGCCAGCAAGGTCTTAAAAGATGTCACTTTCAAGGACGACCCTTATGCAACCATTGAGGGTGCGGATGCAATGATTCTCATGACGGAATGGAACCCTTATCGCAACCTTGACCTTGAGCGGATTAAAGACGCACTCAAGTCTCCCATCATCATTGACTTGCGGAATGTCTATGAACCCAAACGCATGAAAGAAATGGGCTTTCAATATACCAGTGTAGGCCGACCTCTGAAACAATGAGAGAAGGACCGATTGTATGCGCTTGTCAATGTCTTGTAAGCCTCGGATTACCCTGATTCTGCTGTTTTTTGTTGTTGCCCTGCTGATTTCCTGCGCCTCCGATGAGGAAAAAAAAGAAGGGCATTACAAAAGAGGGCTCGAGTACGCCGAAATAGAAAAAGATGACGAAGCGATTATCGAATTTCGCAACGTCATTCAGCTCGACCCCAATCACGCCAAAGCCAAGTACCACCTTGGCGTGATTTACATGAAAAAAGATGATCTTCCCAATCTCAGAAAAGCCTTCAAACTCTTGAAAGAAGCCGTTCAGCTTGACCCGGAGCTTATTGATGCCCAGGTACGTTTGGGCCTCTTCTATTTTCTTTCAAACGACCTTGAAACCGCGAAAGAAAAGGCACTTCTTGTACAAAAAAAAGAGCCTGAAAACAAAGAAGCGCTGCAAATTCTTGCGAGAGTTTATGCCAAGAATGAAGAGTGGGTCGCAGCAGAAACGGCCTACAAAGCCGTTATAAAGATCGCCCCTGAAGAACAGGAAACCTACTTCGAATTATCCGATTTTTATATCAAACGAAAAAATTTTAAAGCCGCAGAATCAATCTTACAAACAGTCCTTTCGAAAGACAAAGACGCCGTCGCACCCCATGTCATGCTGGCACGATTTTACGAAGTAACAGATCAAAACAAAAAAGCAGAAGATTTTTATCAGAAATCTCTGCGCTTATCCCCCAAAGACAGTTCACTTTATTTTTCCCTCGCACGTTTTTATCAAGCGGGAAAACAATTCGATCAAGCCATTGATATTCTCAAAAAGGCCACAAAGATTGATCAAACAGACCCAAGGCCCTTTATCGCCCTGGGAGATTTTCACCTATTGCGCGAACAAATTGAATCCTCAGAAACGGCTTTTAAAAAAGCCCAGGGGCTTGAAAAAGAAAGCCATGTCGCTCAAAAACGCCTCATTAGTCTTTACCTCATGCAGGGCAACAAAGCTTTTGCGGAAAAAATGCTACAAAGCCTGCTTTCTGTTGCACCCAAAGATTCAGATGCCCTTTTTATGAAAGGCCGTCTGCTCTTGATCGAAAGAAAAGGCAAAGAAGCCGAGCAGAATTTCCGACAAGTCCTGCAAAGAAACCCCATCTATCCAACAGCACATTATTATCTGGGCCTATCCCACCTACTGAAGGGGGAGGAAAAGCAGGCGCGTTCTAGATTTATTGAAGCCCTTAAATTGGACTCCGAAAACCATGGCGCACGGCTTGCCTTGGCCGAAGGCTATTTAAGCACACGTTCATTTGAGCTCGCGCTGACAGAGCTTGAGTTTATTCTCGAGAAAAATCCGAACAATATCAAAGCCCATATGATGAAAGGAGATGCCGCATTAGGCATGTCCGAACCTCAAAAAGCAGCAGTCCATTATAAAAAGGTGCTGGCGTTTGCACCAAAACATGCAAAAGCCCATTTTCGTTTGGGGTTGTTGCAACGCGCGGAAAAAAAAGACTCAGAAGCAAAAAAACACTTTGAAAAAGCAATTCAATCTCAACCGGATTTTATCGATGCCCTCGCTCAAATTCTCTCCATTCATTTAAGAAACAATGATTTAAATGGTGCACTCAATCGTGTCACAACAGAAATCAAGGCTTTCCCTGATCAGCACACCTTGTACCGATTACGAGGGGAACTCTACGACTTAAAAAAGTTACCCAAAAAGGCCATTGCGGATTTGAAAACGGCCATCCGTTTAAATCCAAATGACCTGGCCGCTTACCTCGACTTAGGCAATCTATACGGCCGCCAAAAGGCTTTTGCTGAAGCCCTACAGGAATTGGAGCAGGCCATCAAACTCAACCCAAAAGTCGTTCAAATTCACATGCTAAAAGGAGTCATTTTTGAAGCACAGCAACAACAGGAACAAGCACAACTCGCCTATGAGCAGGCCTTAGAAATTGATTCCCAATTTGCGCCCGCAGCCAACAACCTGGCCTGGATTTATGCCGAATATGGGGGCAATATCGATAAAGCCCTCTCCCTAGCACAAATCGCAAAAGAACAATTTCCAGACGATCCCAGCATTTCAGACACACTCGGATGGATTTATTACAAAAAAAATGCCTTTTTAAAAGCAGTTTCTCTTTTGGAAGAGAGTGTGGAAAAACTTTCAGAAAACCCCCTCGTACACTATCACCTCGGCATGGCCTATTTTAAAACAGGTAAAAAAGAACAGGCACAGAAGGCACTCAAAACAGCACTTAAACTCAAACCCGCGTTTTTGGGCTCCGAAGTGGCCAAACAAACATTGCAGGAGATGAAGAAGGAGTGAAGGACTTTCTTTCTAAAAAAACACAGCTTATTCAAAGACTCAAGACCCTAAGTCCTTCAAAAAAAGACCCTCCGCTCTTTTTTCAAAATATCTTTTCCCTCATACAAGAAGAGATTCCCATTCGTGTTCTTTGGTTTTTTCCCGTCGACCCACGCTCCGCAAAACGCTCAGATGATTGTCTTCAAATTTGGAGTGGCAGCAATTCACAAGTGGAAATGGGATCAATTTTTTTAGATCACCACCTTTTCCCAAGTGTTGATGCGCTCAAAAATGAAGCACACGGCGCCATTCGGGGAGAGGTCTGGTGGAGCAATGCCCACCTCATGAAACATACCTTCTACCAACAAGTCTTAAAACCCCAATCCCTGTTCTTCGCCTATATTTCTCTCCTATTCGGAGCGGATCAAACCTGTATCGGATATCTTGTTTTTTGGAAAGAAAGGGAGAAAGGACATTTTTCGGACCAAGACTGTGCACTCTTGTCCGACTTTTTACCGACAGCAAGCCTTTTATTTCAAGAGGAGTCGAATCGCACAAAGTCCACCTCAAACCCTGAAACACAGCCAACAGAAGCACGCCTACTGGATCGTATCGAAAAAATAAGTGGGATCGGAGAAGAGGAACTCTATTCCCTTATTCGCAGAAGGGCTCAACCCGGAATTTTGATTTTAAATCAATCGGGAAACACACTCTATTTGAATCATGATGCAAAATCCTTTTTGGAAGGCATGACCGCAAAAACACGTCCCCTGAGATCAAACACAGAAAAAGAAACCCTAAAAAGATCTGAGCCAAACAAACCTGGGTCTTCAAATGATCGCAGAAAAAATGACATTGGCCCTCCCTTACCCCAGATTGTCTATCAACTCTACACACATTTTGCTAAACTGGTTTCTTTAAGTGATGCGCTGGCGGAAGCCGCCTTGCCCACAGTAAATCGGATTTGCATTTACGATGGCAGGGTTTATTTACTCCGAGCCTTGCTTCTTCATCCTCAAGACGGAACAGAAGGTGCAGTGCACTTTATGATTCTCATCGAAAAGGTCTCTCAGGGGGTTCGTGTTGACCAAATCGATTGGACCACAAAGCTGACGCCACGGGAAACCGAGGTCGTCTACTTATTGTTAGAGGGAAAAACAAACAAAGAGATCGCAGTTCGCATTGATATCGGAGAATATACCGTAAAAGACCATATTAAACGCATCATGAAGAAGCTGACTGTCACAACACGTGCAGGCATTGTCGCGAAAGTGCTTCAACACCATTTTCCAACCTAGGAACCCACTCTCCCCTACACTTGTTGCTGTACAATGTCGGTTAGGAAATTCATAATTTGAGGATGCGGGACTCGAACCCCCCTCATTTGAGGGGCTTGACGTATACGCACGCATGTCTTAAAGTTAATGTAATATTTTACAAAGAATCACTATTTTTTCTAAGTTGTTTTAGGTGCTGTGGGCTGCCCAATTTTCCAGTGTTCGTCCTTAAGGCCCGGATGATCACTACAATCCAACTTGTTGTTTTTGGAGTATGAAGGAGGCATAATGAAAATAGGTAAAATCGTATTTGGAGGACTCTTAATTGTCTCCTTTTTAGTCAGTGCGTGTGGTGTTGTTCGCGTTCTCCCAAAATCAGATGATAAGGGTTTTCTCTCCGGAACATCCAATTCTGGCAGTCGCAGGCAAATGGCCTCAATTGCGCCTTCTCTTCCCTCCGATGCCCCTGACTCAGACGCCTCGGACTATATTCTAGGCTCCGAAGATTTAATCGAAGTCATGGTCTGGAAGAACCCGGACCTGTCGACGACGGTTTTTGTTCGGCCCGACGGAAAAATCTCACTGCCGCTGATTGGAGATTTACAAGCCGCAGGATTGACATCGATCGAGTTAAGAGATTCAATTAAGGTGCTGCTCAGACGATACAAAAAAACGCCTGAAGTTTCAGTCATCATTCGAGAAATTAACAGTTTTTCTATTTTCTTTGTTGGGGAAGTTGCACAACCGGGTAAAATCAATTTAAAAAGTGAAACAAGCTTCCTCCAGGCCATCACAATGGTTGGAGGTTTTACCGAATTTGCCGAGGTGAAAAAGATTGTTCTCCTTAGGAGAGAGCATGGCCGAGAACGACGGATTAAGATTAATTACAAGGATATTGTCAGTGGAGATAATCCAGAAGGCAATATCATGCTGAAACGTGGCGACACGGTCTTGGTCCCATAGATTACTGCTCCAGAAATAATCTTTACTCAACCTTCAGAAAAAAGCGATTGAATTTACGTGGATACGGCAACTAAAAAACTAGACTATCAACAGCTCATCTGGGACTTCATTGGCATTGCCTGGCGGAGAAAATTTTGGGTCTTGATTCCACTGGTCCTTGGGGTCGTAATTTCAATTTATGTCTCATCTGCACTTCCCAAAATTTACCAATCGAGTACCTTTATTTTGGTCGAGCAACAGAAGGTGCCTCAATCTGTTGTAAAGTCTGCTGTCACAGGTACCGCTCAAGATCGCCTCTCAAGCATCAAACAACAAGTCTTGAGTCGTTCTTTTTTGATGAGGATTATCGACAAATTTTCGCTTTATCAGAAGGGTGAGCCTTCCCTTTTTCAGAAAATAACAGGAAAGAGCCATGAAGCAACCCCACCCAGTACGGGGAGCAAAATCAAGCGAATGCGAGAATCAATCCAGGTCGATACCAGAGGAAGAAGGCGCTTGGAAAGTTTTTCAATCTCTTTTCTGGGGCGAGAGCCCGAAACGGTTATGAATGTCACCAATGAACTGGCTTCACTAGTGATTGAAGAAAACCTCAAGATCCGCGAAGCCTTTATTGAAGGGGCAACCGATTTTCTTGACGGAGAACTCAACACCCTTAAAAAGAATCTCGAAACCCAGGAAAAACGGATCGGAGATTACAAACGCGCCCACATTGGTGAACTCCCGGAACAATTGGATTCAAATTTGCGCGCGCTCGACCGTTTTCAAGCGACCCTGGAGACCATTCGCCTTTCAAAGAAGGCCGCAATGGACCGGAGCATCGACCTGGAGCGCATGTATAAACTCGCTAAAATACAGGGAAATACAAACCCATTATTGAGCCAAGCCCTTACCGGACTTGAGCCACTGGCCCTTTCTCCCATTCAGCAGAGATTATTTCAGTTGAATAGAGTCCTCGCAGATCTAAGGATCGAATACAATGAGACCTATCCAGACATCATTGTGCTCAGACACAAAATCGAAGATCTCGAAAACCAAATAAAAAAATCGGTCCCGCCGCAAAGGTCTGTCCCATCTAACGGGCAGATTGAGGGAAAAACAATACCATCCATTGATTCTAAACCCGCGGTCGCGGCTTTACTGAATCAAATTAGAAGTACAAATGAAGCATTGAGAGATCTGGTAAAACGGGAAAAAAACCTGATTTCGCAAATTGCACGTTACGAACGACGGGTTGAAAATACCCCAAAACGCGAACAGGAAATGGTCACAATCCAACGGGATTACAACAATGTTTCCGCAAGTTACCAATCGCTCTTATCCAAAAAGTTGAATGCCGAGATCTCGGAGAACCTGGAAAAAAGGCAAAAAGGGGAGCAGTTTCGCATCATAGATACTGCAAATCTTCCGGAGAAACCCATCAAACCGGACAAAATGATGATTGTCTTGATGGGCAGTGCTCTGGGGTTTGGGCTTGGTGTTGGCTTGGCCTTTATCCGGGAACAACTAGACAATTCTATCCGAAAACCTGAAGAGGTTGAACGGATTACCTCGGTGCTTGTCTTGGCCATCATTCCCGATTTTGAAGACGAATTACGTAAGAGTGGGCAAAAATCTGCGCCCAAAGTGGTCGACATAGACTCAGGGCGGAAGCGTTATTCGAGAAGAGATGGAACCAACCGATGAAGCGCTCTGCCTCCAGAGAAGATGCGGCACGCCAAGGGATTATTGTTTTAGATGAAACAACGCCTTTTATCACGGATCGTTATCGATTGCTCTTTGCAAAAATTGATTTGATCAGTCGAAAACAAGCAAAAAAAGTAATTGCAATCACAAGTTCGATTAAAGGGGAAGGAAAAACGACAACCACCTCAAACCTTTCCGTTGTTTCCGCACGTGACTTTGGGAAGCGCGTTCTCATTATTGACGGCGATTATAAAAACCCTTCTCTCGCAAGACGGTTTGCAGTAGATGATGACGTCGGCTTAGTCAATGTCATTGCTGAAGAATGTACCTTTTCAAGTGCCGTTCAGCACGGCCCGGTAAAAAACCTGAGCTTGCTCACCATGGGACGTGAATCTGGCAGCCGTCGAGTACAGATGCAACACAATGAAAATGCCCATATTTGGGCTGAGAATGGCATTCTCTCCATCTTGAGAGAAGTTCGCGACTGGTTTGATTATATTTGGGTCGATGCGCCCCCGATCCTACCGCTGTTCGATATGAGCGTCATTTCCGAGGCCGTCGATGGTGTTGTCCTTGTTGTTAAAACAGGAGTCACCCCCGAAGCCGTGCTCACGCAAGCCGTCAAATCCTTGGGCTCCGACAAAGTCATTGGCAGCGTGCTTAACTACGCAAAAACAAGCTGGAAGTATGGTTACGACCGTTACCACTATGAATACGATCACTACGACCGTTGATTCGCCGCAAGCCCATCAGATAAACAGGCTTTAAACCATGTTTCGATTGTTCAACCGATATTATTCAATCAAGCACACCTTCTATTTTGCGCTTGAAAACATCCTCATCTTCCTGTTTTTGGTGTGGGGTACCGTCATTGATGCCGTATGGGTTCACCTGCTCTTGGCCCCTCTGATCTGTCAAGTGGTTCTCTATTATAGCGATTTATTTCCGCCTTTCCCCCGCTTTTCCATCAAGGAATTTTTAGTCAAACACCTGAAAGCCATGTTATGGGCTGCAGGCATCCTCTTTCTTTGTTATGTGGTCATCCCCCCCCCTGCGACGGAAGACTGGGGCGCACTCTGGTGGCGTTTGGCCTTATTTCCCTTGCTGATCATTCTCCTACGACTCGCCTATCAGGCTTTAAGCACCACACGCCGTTTAGATACCCCCATTTTAATTATTGGCTCAGGAACCGTTGCCAGCATTCTCAAAGACTATCTCGTGCAAGATCGTAACCTGGGCTATCGAATCTTTCATTTTCAGTGGGACTTGGGCACGAGCAACAAAACGGGAGACCAATTGCAGCACCTCTCGCGTTTTGTTAAACGTCAGAAAATTAAACAGGTCGTTGTTGCCTTACGTGATCGTCGTGGACAATTGCCCGTCAAATCCCTCCTGCACCTTCGTGTGCAAGGCATTGAAGTCTTTGAAGCCGTCTCTTTTTATGAACGTATTGCAGGAAAAATTCGCGTGGACTGGCTCAAACCCAGCACACTGATTTTTAGCGAAGGTTTCAATCGCATGAATCTCATCCGGCTTACAAAACGCATCTCAGATATCCTGTTTTCAGTCATTGGCCTGATTGTCTCTTTACCCGTATTTCTTGTCATTCCCCTGATGATCAAGCTCACCTCCAAGGGCCCCGTTTTCTATCGTCAAGAGCGTGTTGGCGAAAAAGGTCAGCCTTTCATGGTCATGAAATTTCGGTCGATGCGTGAAGATGCAGAAGTCGCCAGTGGTCCCGTTTGGGCCCAGGAAGACGACCCCAGGGTGACCGCATTGGGAAAAATCATGCGGACACTGCGTATCGACGAAATTCCTCAAATGCTCAATGTGTTAAAAGGCGAAATGAGCTTTGTCGGCCCGCGTCCGGAACGGGAACTTTTTGTCAAACAACTTAGAGAAAAAATTCCTTATTATGATCTTCGTTATACCGTAAAACCAGGCCTTACGGGTTGGGCTCAGGTCAAGTACCGTTATGGTGCAACAGAACAAGATGCCTTAGAAAAACTTCAGTACGATCTCTATTACATTAAACACCTGTCACCCCTGTTTGATTTAACCATCGTCATTGACACCATTCGTGTGGTACTCCTTGGATCAGGAGCGAGATAAGAATAATACAAGCCCAGGTCTAAACTGCCTCGAATATCGTTTCTATTTTTTGGAGATCCCTCGTCAAAAATCGACAACAAATATTTACTTTTGATCGTTGTTCCGCGGTGAATGGATTTATTCCTAGCCTTGCATTGCTTCCTTAAATTTACCCACGTTATTTTGATCTTGCTGGGAAAACCATCCTGATTGGACTCAAATTTATGAAAACAAGCTATCGATTGAAAACGCTTCTTTCCCTATTCGTCTTCTTTCTTATCTTCTCTGGAACGACTCACGCTGCCGTGATCATGAATTCATCATTGTCTGTTTCCGAAACCTACAACGACAATGTATTTTTTACGAAACAAAATACAGAAGATGATTTCATAACGGTTGTTTCTCCTACGCTCAGCTTTACCTCCACGGGGAAAAATATGAACCTTTCCCTGGGTTATCGAGGTAGGGCCCTGTTTTATGCTGAAAACACCGAACAAAACGATTTTTTTCACGCACTCTCTATTGATCTGGATTTTCCAATTTTAAACCGTCAAATTCGAGGGGTTGAAGTCAAAATCATTGAAGAAATGTCATTTTCTCCTGAATTGCCCGGTTTTTCTTTTCTCGAGGGAGAGGATAAAACGGCAGTCGCAAGGAGTAAGCGTTTACCTCAAGGCGGTGGGCAAGGTGTGCAACTCCCTAAAACGAATACCTTTCAAAACCAAGCGGGGATTTCTCTTTCATACGATTGGACAGAGCGGATCAACACGGCAGCTCAATACACAAATGTCATTACCCGTTTTTCTGGCAGCCAATTTGAGAACAGAGAAGCCCACCTCAGCACCTTCGCCGCATCATATCGCCACCCCTTCTCGGTACGCACCTCATTAACAAACGCTTATGGTCTGGCCGTGACAACAGGTGACCGCCTGAACCGGATCATCCACACGGTCAATTTTGAGCTCGCCCATCAAGTGAACCCCACCCTCTCAGCCACCGCGGGGATCGGAAGTGCTTACATTAAAGACGAACAATCACCAAAAGCTGTTTTTTCAGCTGGACTCAATAAACTTTTTCAAAATGGAAATATCTCGGTTCAATACAGAAATAATATTGCAAGTGGACTGGGCGTTGTCCGTGGCGTAACCCGCAGACAAAACGTGCTCGCCCAAGCAGGTTACACACTCACAGAACACACCGGGATCTTTCTCCAAGGAGGCTATTCAAGCAATAAATCCGTTCTCGAAAATGAAATTGATGTCATCAGCTATAACGCGTCGACGGGGATTTCGACCCAGTTTCTATCCTGGTTAAGCGGCAGGCTTAATTATGCCTATCTCCGGCAAGATGCCAAGGGAGGTTTAAATACCCTTGGGCGAGATGGAGAAAGAAACACGATTTCGATTGTACTCACGGCGACAGCTCTGCCATGGAGAATCATAAAATAATGCGTTTTCTCCTTGTATTTCCAATTTCCTACATGGTTTTGCTCTTCTACCTCAGCACACTTCCAGATACAAGTGTGTCTCAAAATGCCTTGACGAAGATTCCTTCCACCCTGCAAAACCTACTGCATGCTCCGGCCTTTGGAGGGCTTGCTATTCTGTGGCTTTTTTCACTCCATTTTTTTCCCCTGTCTGACCGTGCTTCACAGCAGATTGCCGTCATTGTGAGTATCGCTTATGGTGCTGTGCTTGAATTCTATCAAGCCTGGGTTCCTGGACGTTTTGCATCCCTGGAAGATTTTATATTCAATTGTCTTGGCGTATTATTTTTTGTACCGCTCTACCTCAAAATTATTCCCCATCTCATGCACTTACGCGCTTTTAAAAAAAATACCTAATGGTATAATGGAGTAAATTTAAAAATTTCCCCGTTTTTCATAAAACAAGAGTGGTCCCCTGATGACAAATGCCGTTACCATTGATGTCGAAGATTATTTCCAGGTTTCAGCCTTTGAATCTTATGCAACAAAAAGAGGTTGGGATGGGTTTGAAAGCCGCGTCGAAAAAAACACCGAGCTGCTCTTGGATTTACTGGATGATCTTCAAACGCAAGCCACATTTTTTGTCTTAGGTTGGGTTGCCGAACGCCAGCCCAAGCTGGTCAAAACGATTGCAAAACGAGGTCACGAAGTGGCTTCTCACGGTTATAGTCATAAAAGAATTTACACACAAACCCCGGAAGTCTTCAAAGAAGAAACCTTTCGATCAAAAAAAATGCTTGAGGACATGATTGGTCAATCCGTTCAAGGTTATCGTGCAGCGAGCTACTCGATTACAGCAAAAAGTCTCTGGGCGCTCGATATCCTGATTGAAGCAGGCTTCTCCTATGATTCAAGCATCTTTCCCGTTTGGCACGATCTTTACGGCATTCCAGATGCAGATCGTTTTGCTCACGTGATCACACGAGATGCCGGAAGCATTCAAGAATATCCCCTTTCTACTTTGAAATTTGGGAAAATGAATATGCCTGTTGGCGGCGGGGGTTATCTCCGGCTTTTTCCATACCCAATTACAAAATGGGCCATAAAACATCTCAATGAGAAAGAAAAACAACCTGCAATTGTCTACCTGCATCCCTGGGAAGTTGATCCGGAACAACCGCGAATGCAAGGAAGTCGCTTGTCTAAATTCAGACACTATGTAAACTTAAGAAAGACAGAAAACACGCTCAGGAAACTGCTTAATGATTTTCAATTTGGCCCAATGCGCGCGTTGAATTCAGCGGACTGACACACAAAACAAACCGAGGACTTTGTCGCCAAAGGAGACGATAAATCAATCATATTTCCCAATCTGATACAATATCTTCAGACAAATAATTTGCCAGAAAGTGCTTTTCCTCATGAAGAACCAAGCTTCAACACTACAAAAAAAACCCCCTATTTTTATATTTGGCTCTGCACGCTCCGGCACCTCTTTGTTAAGTCGGATTATTGGTAGTCATCCTAATATTGCCGTCCCATTTGAATCCCAGCTCTATAATACTTTTTATCCTTGGTTACTATATTATGGGAACCTACAAGAGGGGAAAAACCGTAGACGGCTTGTCCGAGATATGTTGCAGACAGGAGACTTATTGGACTGGACGCCCAGACCTGATGAAGAAAAAACACTTGCGTCCATAAAACGCTTTGATTTTCACGGCATTGTGGACGCTTTGATTACGGAGTGGGCTCAGCAGAATGGAAAACCACGATGGGGTGAAAAAACACCTTGGCATATTTTTTTCTGGCGGGAAATATTAGAAGGCTTTCCTGACATGAAAGTCATTCATATTGTTCGAGATGGACGAGACGCATCTCTTTCATGGCGAAATGCCCGTTTTGGACCAAAACATATCTATCCTCTTGCACTTAAGTGGCGGTATTATTTAGAGCAAGTCGCTGAGATGAAACAACACCTGGGTCAAAATAGAATATTCGAACTGCGTTACGAGGATTTACTTGATGATCCTGAGGGAATTTCGAAACGTCTTTGTACGTTTATTGATGAAGAATTCAGTGAAAAGATGCTGAGTTTTCATCGTGAAAAAGTGCATTATCCGACCGACAAACAAAACATGTCAAACCTCACAAAGCCCCTGATTAAAAGCAACAAAGAAAAATGGCGTAAGGCAATGAGTGAACGAGAGACTCGTCTTTTTGAAGCGGTTTGCGGGGATTTTTTGAAAAAATATGATTATGATTGTGTGCATGCGTCCGCCAGTATTTCCGCGCTGGAAAAATTTAAAATCAACTATGTAGAGCATCCCCCTCGACGGATGTGGTCTATGCTGAAAAATACAAAAGGACACAGGGACGCATTGCGATTAAAATACATCTATTTCCGTTTACGCTTAGGTTTATAGGCGACTTGAAGATTCGATGATGTTTGAAAAGCGCACAATGTATGACTTAATCAAAGACTTTCAGGTTTGAAACCCTTGGACTCCCTTATATTAGTCGATGCGCATGTTCACATGCAGCGCTGCTTTACCTGGTCTCATTTTTTTCGTTCTGCCTATCGCAACTTCCAAAAAACAGCACTTTCCTTAACAAAGAATTTTTCTGCCGTTCTCCTATTTTCAGAGGTGGCAGGGGTGCAGTATTTTCGTGATTTGCTTGCGCTATCCGATAAAGATCAGGCAACTCAGAATAAATCACTTGGCGAATGGCAGTTATTTAAAACAGAGGAAAGCTGTTCAATTGAAGCCAGGAGCGGAGAAGGTGCATCACTCTTTATTATCGCCGGCCGGCAAATTGTGACGCAAGAAAAATTAGAAGTCTTGGCTTTGTTAAGCGATACACAATTTAAGGATGGTCTGGCGCTATCAAAAGTTGTGGAAGAGATTCGTGTCGCAGGTGCCGTCCCTGTCATTCCTTGGGGGGTCGGGAAATGGCTAGGGCAACGTGGCGTACTGCTCTCTAAATTTATAGAGACTGGGCTAAAAAGCGACGTATTTTTAGGAGACAATGGCGGTCGCCCTACTTTTTGGAAACATCCTGCTCATTTTAAACTTGCACAGAACAAAGGCCTCTTGGTCTTGCCGGGGAGCGATCCTTTGCCTTTATCCAGTGAAGTGGAACGTGTTGGCAGCTATGGTTTTCATTTACCGAAAAAACTTTCCAGCAGACAACCTGCAGCCGAACTGAAGAAACGTTTATGGGCGAAGCCTAAGTCTCTGACAGCTTACGGGAGTTTACAATCCCCCCTGGCCTTTTTAAAAAACCAAGTCAGCATTCGATTGGGCTAGTGCCACAGAGAAAGAAGCATTTGCAGATCTTTTTTCCCCTGAAAGTCACCATGATTGTGTATCGTTCAAACATATCCAGTATGCCCCTATGAAGATCCTCGTTTTAGCCCCTCAGCCTTTTTATCAGGAACGAGGAACACCCATTGCCGTTGATTTATTGCTCAAGACACTGAGTGATCGTGGCGATGAGGTAGATTTATTGACCTTTCATGAGGGTCGTGATCGCAGTTATCCGGGTTTGAAAATAATCAGAATCAAGCCTTGGTTTCCCATGCAAAAGATAAAACCAGGCTTTTCTCTTAAAAAGTTGCTTTGTGATGCACACCTGTTCGCACGGTTTTTACATTTGATGACCACTCAACAATATGATCTTGTTCACGCCCTTGAAGAAGCCGCCTTCATGGCCCTACTGGTCTGTCCGCTTCGTAAAGTGCCTTATATTTACGACATGGATTCTTCAATGAGCACCCAGCTCATTGATAAGATGAAACCCTTGAAAAAAATAGAGGGTTTGTTGCGCCTGCTTGAAGGGCTTCCGATGCGTTTTGCACACATCGTTATGCCGATGTGTGATGCGCTTGCAGACGAGGCCCGTTTGCGTGGCGCTAAGTCAGTCATTGTGCTGAAGGATGTTTCACTTGTGGGTTATGCACCTGAAACGGATACCGTGCTTCATCTCAAAAAAGCGTTAGGTGCAGATAAAAAAATAGTGATGTATATTGGTAACCTGGAATCCTATCAGGGGATGGATTTATTACTGGAAAGTGTCAGCCTCATTTACAAAGACCTCCCCGAAATGTCAGTTGTCATTATTGGTGGAGCGGATGTTGATATCGAGAAATATCGTCATCTGTCAAAAAAACTGGGTCTTGACTCAGTCGTGCATTTCTACGGGAAAAAGCCTGTGGCCGATATTGCGGCTTATATGCGGCAGGCCGATCTATTGGTTTCTCCCCGGATGCAAGGCGTCAACACGCCAATGAAGGTTTATAGTTATCTACATTCAAAAACAGCGGTCTTGGCAAGCGATTTACCGACACATACCCAAGTGATGACAAACAAAATTGCCGTACTCGCCAAAGCCGAAGCACCTGCTTTTTCAGACGCGATGAAAACAATCCTTTGTAATGATGTGCGTCGGGAACAACTCGCTCTTGAGGCTTATCACCATATTGAAAAAGAACACAGCTATAAAACATTCAAGCGACAGGTCAACAAAGCCTATGCTTTGTTCGCGCCGGAAAAGAAACCGCATGGGTCTGCGTGATTTTGATGCTCTGCAAACAAAACATTTCGACATTGTCGTGGTCGGCGGGGGCATCTATGGTGCGACGATGGCCTGGGAAGCTGCATCACGTGGTTTGTCTGTCGTATTGTTTGAAAAACAAGACTTTGCACACGCCACTTCAGCCAACAGCCTGAAAATCATTCACGGCGGTATTCGTTATTTACAGCAATTGGACCTGAAACGCTTGCGGGAGTCCGTCCGTGAAAGGCGAACTTTATTACGGATCGCCCCTCACCTTGTGTCTCCCATTAAATGTCTTTTTCCAACACAAAACACTTTAACTGAAAACCGAGTGACAGTAGAAGCGGCCTTTCAGCTTTATAATTATTTGTCCTGGGATCGAAATCAAGAGATTGATCCGGCCCGACATATCCCTTGCGCGGGAACGATGAATCGAAAAAAAATGCGAAAAATTGCCCCCACTTTAGAAAAGCTTGATTGCACTGGTGCCGGGTATTGGTACGATGCGCAAGCACATAATACGGAACGTCTTGTCCTCTCTTTTGTCTGTTCTGCAATTGCAGAAGGTGCAAGCGCTTTCAACTATGCTCCCGTGAAAAAATTGTTAAAGGATGATGCAAAAATAAAGGGTGTTGTGGTCTGTGACGGCCTCAGCAATAAGGCTTACGAAATACAGGCAGACGCGGTCATTGATTGTACCGGGCCTTGGTCAAAATGGCATTCAGAAACAAATGACAAAATTGAAAAACCCATTTTTGCCAAAGCAGTCAATTTTGTGGTTAAAAAATCCTTTTTTCCCTGCGCACTGGCTTTGAAAACAAGGCATCAAGATGCAAATATTTCATCAAATCGGCAGTTATTCATTGTGCCCTGGAGAGCTCAAACTCTGATCGGGACTTGGTATTTTTTGGCAAGAGAGGGTGCAGGGCATGTGTCTGTTACAGAGCAGGAATTACATGAGTGTCTGGATCAGGCTAATTCAGTCTTGCCCGGGATGAAGATTGATCGTGATGATCTTACTGCGGTTCATGCGGGATTACTGCCTGCGGAAGCCGAAAACCATACCACTGAACCCAGCTTAAAAAACAAAGCCCATATTGTCGATGCGAGCAAGCAGGGCGGGCCACTGGGTTTGTTTCTTGTCCAGGGCATCAAGTTTACGACAGCACGGGCTGTGGCAGAGTCAACCATTGACCTTGTCTGTCATCGCCTGGGAAAAAGTGTGAAAAAATCAGAAACGGCTTCTCGGCCACTTTATGGCGGTAAGCTTGGGCAAGTGGTACCTTATTATCAGGCTAAAAAAGGTCAGTATTCAGACCGCTTAGAAGAGAAAACAATCGTGCGTCTCATTGACAACTATGGGACAAATATTGATGTCATCATGGCTTATATTGAGCAGGATGCTTCTTTAGGGCAACAGGTGCCAGGGACGAAGGAGGTTTTGATTGCAGAACTTGTCTTTGTCCTTGAGCATGAGATGCTTGTGACACTTTCAGACCTCTTATTACGTCGCATTGATCTCGGGGCACTCGCAATGCCAAGTCAAAAAACGATTACATTTTGTGCGCGTTTTCTCAAAAAATGCTTACATTGGGACGAGGAAACACAATGTGAAAATATAAACGCGCTCATCGCGTCTTACCGACCTTTACATCAATCAACCCACTAAAAAGCAGTCCGCGCAGGAGGTGTTTATTTGCCGAACACAGTAGAAAACGAAAGAATAGGAAAGAAGCGAATTGCCGTCACTGGCGCAACGGGTTTTCTCGGGAGCCATCTCACTGAGCGCTTTATTTCAGATGGCAATCAAGTCAAGATCTTCGTTCGAGACCTTAAGAAAGCCGATGTTTTTGAAGGGCGGGTAGAAAAAATAGTGGTCGGTGATATTGCCGATCAAAACCGACTCAATGAATTGATGCAAGGGGTTGATATTGCAATTCATTTGGTTTCAAATTTTCGTGTTGCCGCAGGCCCACCTGAGAGTTATCGAAAAATCAATGTAGAAGGAACAAAGGCCGCACTTCGTGCCGCCAGAGTCCAGGGCGTCAGACGCTTTGTCTACTGCTCGACCATCGGTGTCCACGGAAGTGTAAAAGACACTCCGGCGACCGAGAAGTCTCCCTATAATCCAGGCGATCTCTACCAGGAGACGAAAACAGAAGCGGAACAGTTTTGTCTGGCTGCATCCAAAGAAGAAGGGATGGAAATTGTCGTCGTGCGTCCCACCTCGCTTTATGGTCCAGGCGATATGCGTATGTTAAAAATGTTTAAAATGTTGGCGAAAAAAACATTTTTTACGGTTGGGCCTTGCAATGAAAATTTCCATGCGGTTTACATCGACGATATCGTTGAAGGTTTTCTCAAAGTCATCGAAACGCCGGGCATTAGCGGGGAAGTCTTTTTAATTGGCGGGCCCGAATATCTTCCGCTCAAAGCCTATATCAATACTGCTGCGGATGCCCTGAGTGCGCCACCGCCATTTTTACATTTCCCTTATTGGTTCTTTTATAGCGCCGCTGTGGTTTGTGAATCGATTTGTGTCCCTTTTGGGATTGAGCCGCCCCTACACAGACGACGGGTTCGGTTTTTTAAAAATAATCGTGCATTTTCAATTAAAAAAGCGCAGGACGTCCTGGGGTATCAAGCAAAAGTAAGCCTTAAAGAGGGGATGAAGCGCACGGTGGATTGGTATAGACAAAAGGGATTTTTATAAAACGCGTCTCGGGAATGGATTGATTTGGCATTATCGGAATGAATAAAAAAAACATCATCAAACTCTTTGTGAGTTTGGGGATTTTGACCCTACTCTTAGCAAGCATTGATATTACTTCACTTGGCAAGGTCATGCTCAACGTGGACCCGCTCTTTTTATCGATTGCGCTTGTTTTTGTTTTGAGTATTCGCTTTGTCATGGCCTACCGCTGGAAAGTTGTATTGCATTTTTATCGTATATTTCCAAAATTTTTGAATTTATTGTCGATTGTATTTATGAGTAACTCTGTCGGACAACTTTTACCCGGTGGCATCGGCGTTGATGTGGTTCGCAGTTATCAACTTTCAAAAGAGGAAGGTCTGGCCACTGAAATCGCGGCCTCCGTTTTTCTTGATCGTGTAATCGGACTATTTTCAATGTTGCTGATTGCTTTTATCTCCTCTGTTTTTGGCGCAGTCTTGAATTCTGTCCCTCCGATTTATGCGCTTATCAGCGCGGGTTTGTTGGTAGGCTTTCTGGTCTTGTATGTGTTGCGAAACAAATTAACAGATTTAGGCTACACTCATATCAAGAGACAAGGGCGATTGAAGGGGGCTGTTCACGCCTTGAGTCGATTTGTTCAGTCCTTAGGTGCTGTGCGCTTACCTAAAGAGGCAATATTCAAGCTCTTGCTGCTCTCGGTCTCTGTACAGTTTATTCGAATCGTGATTTTTTTCACTATTTTTTTGTCTCTAGGGGTACATCCAGAGTTTCTACTGTTTATGATCTTTATTCCTTTGTTGTTTATTGTGATGTTGATGCCCGTATCGATTGGCGGCTTAGGAATTCGAGAAGGAGCACTTTATTTATTTTTTAAGCAGTCGGGTGTTTCACTTGAAACCTGTACTGCCGCAGGTTTATCCTTTCATTTTCTGCAACTCATTAGCTTATTGCCGGGAGTATTCTTATATCTTCTAAAAAAATAAAAAAGTTTTGCAAGACCTTCTCATTTTTGGGAAAGCGCCTATATGACTGTGCTTTCGTGCTCGTATTGCTCCTTCACTCAAATGTCTTTGCAGAATCGCCGCATATTGCATTATATGACGTCTTTGAGACGAGCATTTCCTCAGATCAGGAATATCGCAACCCATTCGATTACAAGGAGGTCGCGCTCTCCGGTGAATTTGAATCACCGAAGGGTGAAATGTATCAAGTCAGTGGATTTTATGATGGTCTTTTCGACGAACGCCATGTTTGGCGGATACGCTTTATGCCCGACATGCCTGGTGAGTGGACATATCAACTCTTCCCCTTGGACGAAAAAGGTGCGCTTAAATCCGGGACATTTACGGTTTCAGATCAAGCCGCGCACAAAGGCATTCGCGGCCATGTGAAGGTCGATCCAAAATATCCAAAATATTTGATTCATGATGATGGTTCACCGCATTACTGGGTGGGCGGAAAATGGATTGCAGCCCGAGATTACGGCCCTCGTACAAAAGAAGGAGAGGTCAATGCTGGCGTAGACCCCAGAAGTGAAGTCAGGATCGGTTGGAAGTCGGAGGAGCAACTCACTCAGTATTTAGACCTTTTAGTCGAGTACAAACATAATGGCATCCTGCTGAAAATTGCCCTCTACCCCTTGGAAAAAGATGGTATTTCCTGGGATCTCGAATGGATCAGGCGAGGCGAATGGCTCGTCAAGGCAGCTGCGGACAGAGGTATTTATGTCCAGGTCAATTTCTTCGATACCTGGTCCCGGAATAAAGGCACCTGGTTTAAAAATCAGATGGACGGTACAAAACAGCCCTTCAATGTCTGGAAAGCGGGGGATGAACACAAAAAACAAAACTACATCCAAACCATCGTCAGTCGTTTTGCCGCTTTTCCAAATGTATATTGGGAGCTCGGCAATGAAATGGAACACAAACCCAACTGCGGTTCTTGTTTTGTTGACTTAAGTAACCAATCTTATATTCCCTGGATTAAAGCAGCAGACCCCTATAAACTCCCCATCGGGCTTTCGGAGGAAATTTGGCGAGATGCCGATGTCGATATCGGCTTTCTTCACCAAGCGAATAAACTGGATGCTGCAAGCTGGACGAAGCCAGTCATGATGAATGAATTGGTGCGTTACGAACGTCCACCTTCTCTATTCCGAGATCTATTAAAAAAATCCCCAAAGTTTATCCGAAGAACCTATAAAAAAATTTTTGGAAGAGATACGCTTCGTGGTTTATGGCACGACGATGCAATGAATGCACCCGATTTACGCTTCGCCTATCGCAGAACCTTTTGGGCCGTCTTTGTGCTCGGGGGGACGGGCAGCAGCGAGGCCACCTGGCTCTATATTGATGCGCCGTATAGTACTGCAGTCCGGCATGTGATGCGTGATCATATGCACCTTGCTACTGTCGTTGAAAAATATGCACCCATTTTAAATCAAATGACGCTGATTGAGGGATTTGTAACAAAGGGACCGACAAAGGCCGTGACAAGAGGACTTAAAGGACAAGTCTATCTGAGCTACTTTGATGCCGGGTATGAAACGGATATTGATGCGAGTCAGCTTGTCTTGAATTTGCCTGAGGGACACTATACTGCCTCATGGTATGACACCCGCTTGGGTTCTTCCAGGAGTGTTGACCTTGAAGTGTCATCCAGAAGGACATCACTTCAAGCTCCGGCTTTTAACGAGGATATTGTGCTTATTATTGAGCGGAAGCCCTGAGGCCGTTTACCCTATGACTCGGAATAAAATGACGAGGTTCTACAGATGAAGACCCCAGGTAAAGAAAAAAATATTGTTTGGCACCATGCAACCGTTACGAGAAAAAGAAGGGAAGCGCAGAACCGCCATAGAAGTGTTATTTTATGGTTTACGGGTCTTTCTTCCGCAGGCAAATCAACGCTTGCCCATGCGCTGGAAGAACAACTTCACCAGGGCGGGTGCCGAACCTTTGTTTTTGATGGAGACAATGTCAGACATGGTCTCTGCAAAGATCTTGGGTTTTCTGAGGCAGATCGGCACGAAAATATCCGTCGTGTCGGGGAGATGGCAAAACTATTTATTGAAACGGGTGTGATTGCCTTAACGGCATTTATTTCTCCTTTCAAAGCAGATCGCGAGCAAGTGAGGCAACTCGTTCCGGAAGGGGATTTTATTGAAGTTTATTGCAAATGTTCATTGGCCGTTTGTGAAACAAGGGATCCAAAAGGGCTTTATCAGCGTGCCAGATTGGGTGAAATCAAGAACTTTACCGGTATTAACTCGCCCTACGAAACCCCGGAAAATCCCGAACTGGTTGTAGACACGGAAAGCTTGACACTAGAGAAAAGCGTTCAGTGCGTGATGAGGTTTCTGAATGAGAAACGGATTGTCCACTTATCTAAAAAACCAGAAGAAAATGCTCAGCAAAAATAGAGGCTTCGTGAAATATTGATCCTTAGACCTCAATAGATTCACTTAGGTTTAAACAACAGACATCAGGTAAGCGTACTCAATGAAAAAACTACAAGAAGTTATCGCACAAAAAGAAATTAAAGGTATTTCCGACTATTTTACACTATACAGACGTCTCAATAAGCTCTGCCAAGAAAGAGAACCCTCTTATGACAAAGCGCTGAACATCGCGATTTTATCGAGTTTTACAAGTAACGGCATCAAAGAATCACTCTATGTAAAATGTTGTGCTTTAGGCATTTTTCCAAAAATCTATGTCGCTGAGTACAAACAATATACTCAGGAAATCTTGAATCCGGAAAGTGAATTCTATCAATCCTCTCCAAACCTGGTCATTCTTTTTATTGATGCCATGACCCTTTGGGGTGAGGATTTTTTTCAAGCCTATCGAAGATCTGATGAATCAAGAAGAACCTGGGTTTCAGAAAATGGGGATGAAATTGAGTTCCTCATCGAAAAAATAAAAACACATTCTTCCGCTAAGATATTAGTCCATAATTTGGCTGTACCGGAATATTCCCCGCTGGGTATTCTTGAAAATAAACAAGGTTTTGGTTTTTTTGAAGCCACAGAAACACTCAATCGCAAGTTACGGGAAGCCTATAAAACAGATCCGCAGGTCTTTGTTTTTGACTACGATGCTTTCTGTTCCAAGATCGGGAAACAGAACATTGTTGATCATAAAATGTACTATATCGGAGACATGAAGTTGCGTTTAAGCCATATGCCGACCTTAACGGAGGCCTACCTGCCTTATATTAAAGCGATGATGTCGATGACAAAAAAATGTCTTGTATTAGATCTCGACAATACATTGTGGGGAGGGGTGATTGGTGAGGATGGCTTGGAAGGAATCAAACTCGGCCCGACGCCTGAAGGAAGACCTTTTTTGGAATTTCAACACTATATTATTTCTCTTTTTGACCGTGGGGTCATCCTTGCCATCAATAGTAAAAATAATTTTGAAGATGCCATCAAGGTCATTCGAGAACACCCGGATATGGTTTTAAGAGAAAAACATTTTGCGGCAATGCGGATCAACTGGGATGACAAGATTTCAAACATACAATCTATCGCGGAAGAAATCAATATCGGCCTGGGAAGTCTTGTGTTTCTTGACGATGATAAATTAAATCAGGAAATGGTTCGGACTGCGTGTCCTGGGGTACTGGTACCCATTCTACCGGAGGATCCTTCGTTATATCTAAAAACACTGATGGATATTGATGACTTTAATAGTCTGCATCTCACCGATGAAGATAAAAATAAAGGACAGATGTATGCCGCTCAAAAAAGAAGAAAAGAAATAAAAAAAACCACGACAGACCTGAGTCAGTATCTGAAACAATTGAAGACAAAAGTGACCATCGAAAAAGCCAACTCTTTTACAATCCCACGCATTTCACAACTGACTCAGAAAACAAACCAGTTCAACATGACAACAAAACGATATCTTGAAGAAGAAATTAAAGCACTTGCGATGCGGGAAGACATGATGGTCCTGTCATTAAAGGCTGAGGATAAATTTGGCGACAATGGCATCACCGGGGTTGCAATTGTAAAAAAAGGATCCGAACGCTGGGAAATAGATAGCTTTTTGTTGAGTTGCCGAGTCCTTGGCAGAAAAATTGAAGAAACATTCGTCGCCTATATTATCGAAAAAGCAAAAAAGGAACAGGCTCTTATTCTACTTGGCACATTTGTCCCGACTCAGAAAAATGTGCCCGCACGGGGATTTTTTGAACGCGTAGGGTTTTGTAAATCTGAAAATAATGATGACCGAGAAATTTCAGAATACGACCTCAATAAGAAGTGTCCATATCCAGATTTTATTCAACTCATAAGGAAAGATTAAACGATGAAGAGACTGAAAGAAGTGCTCGCAGATGTCCTAGAAATAGACGAAGCATCAATTACTGATGATACTGCACCCGATAATGTAGACACATGGGATTCCATGAATGGATTGGTCCTGGTGACCGAATTAGAGGCAAAGTTCAATATCAAATTCAAAATGGAAGAAGTCACCTCTGTAAAGTGTGTCGGAGATATTAAAGCGGCGTTGCAAAACCACGGTGTTGTCTTCAAGAAATAATACAGCTCAGTACCCGCCTTCACTTGGGGCCTAATGTCCATCCCTGGAAAAATGAGAGGACTTTAAAGTGGAACAAAAGAAGCCTTCTGCGGCCCATTTGGATTTTTCCGACATTCAAGTGGGGGCAAGCTACACCTTCACAAAAATAATCTCTGAAAAAGAAGTTAATCAATTTGCACAGATCACGGGTGATTTCAATCCACTGCATTGCGATCCCGCTTATGGAAAACAAACAAAATTTAAAAAAAATATTGCCCACGGTATGCTCGTAGGCTCTCTTTTTTCTACACTGGTTGGCATGTACTGTCCTGGAAGAAGCTGTCTTTATCTCAGTCAAACCCTAAAATTTAAACGTCCCATTTTTTTTGGTGACCAGCTCGTGGTCAAGGGAGTCGTTACCAGTAAGAGTGACAGTGTGAAAATTCTTACGATCAAAACAGAAATCATTGTTAATAAAGAAATCGCAGTGAGTGGCGAAGCAAAAGTAACGACTTTGGAGCATGTTTAAAATGTCGCAGGTGGTTCTTGTCATTGGCGGTAGTGGGGGGATCGGATCGGCAACGACGAAATATTTTTCGGAACAGGGTGCAAAAACATTTTTGACCTATTTCAACAATGAAGAACAAGCACAACAGATCAAAGACCGTCTTAGAAACTGCGAGACAATCAAATGTGACATTCGAAATGAAAATGACGTCAATGCGATGGTTTCAAAAATTATAAAAATAGACACCAGGATTGATGTTGTTATCAATTGTGTAACGAGCCCGCTCAAACTCAAAACCTTTGATCGCATGAGCGCTCAAGAATGTTTTGAAGACCTTGAAGTCATTTTACATGGGGGAATTTTGATCGCAAAAGCGGTGCTCCCTCATATGAAAAAACGACGGGCCGGGACAATGGTAAATTTGTTATCGACGGTTATTTCGGGAACACCACCCGTTAGGATGACCTCATATGTGATTGCGAAATATGGCTTATTGGGTTTAAGCAAATCGCTTGCAAGCGAAGTGGGGCGATTCAATATTAAGGTACTTGGGCTTTCCCCGACCTTCGTCGAAACAGAACTGCTTAAAAATTTTCCCGGAAAACTCTTAGAAATGGAAAAGGAAAAACAAGAAGAAAAAACACTCTTGCAGCCGGAAGATATTGCGCGTGCGATTTGGCAAATAACACAAAATGCTGAGAGATATCCCAATGGCGAAAACATCCATATCCGGACAAAAAAAGATATTTTAAATATGGAAACCGTCCTTGAGCAAGGAAACGATCAATGAAAATAATGAAATTATTACGAAGATTCCTGATCCCGGGATCATTCATCACGCTGATTTATCTCATTAAATACCGATGCATGATTAGCCCAAAGGCTGAGGTTGAATTGAGTCCCTTCCTCATTTTCGGGAAAAAAACAGTCATCAGTTCTTTTTGCAAAATTAAGGCTTCCGGTGGCCCCTTGACCATTGGTTCAAATGTTTCTATCGGGACCTCTTGTTTTATTTCATCCAGCACAAAAGGTGTTGAGATCGGAAATGATTGTTTAATCGGTCCAAATGTTTCAATCATTGGAAATAAATATAAATACGACAAACTTGAGACACCGATCTGCATGCAAGAAAAAACATCTGAGGGCATCCAAATTGGGAAAAATGTATGGGTCGGAGCAGGGACGGTAATCATTGATGGGGCAAAAATTGGAGACAACGTAATTATTGGACCTAATTCGGTGGTGACAAAATCAATTCCGAACAATGCAATTGCACAGGGCAACCCTGCCAAAACAATTTTTATTAGAAGATAGAAACACGGGCACCCAAGGATTACACGCCGTGAAGGGCGATCTCGTCCATTTCTCGTTTTGTGATAAAGGCCAGGGGACTGCGGTCATCTAAAAGACTCAGGGCACTTTGAAAGTTTAGCATGGCTTTTTCAGGTTCGAGTTTTAAACGATGGTAGCGCCCCAAATAAAATTTCTCTTTGGCCGGGATTTTAATGGCGTAATAGGAGCGTGCCAATTGAAGGGAAATGAAGGCATGATCTGGCGCTCTATTTTTTGCAGATTCCAGATATTTGACCGCCGCTTTATGATCTGATTCAGACTGCGCGATCATGCCCAAAACAAGATAAGGAATTGCATGATCCTCCGAAAGACGGATGCTTTCTAAGGCCGCCGCTTTGGCTAAATCAGCCTTTTGCAACTGCATCCACACATTCGAAAGATCCGCATGATAGATTGCCTGAGTCGGATCGGCCTGAATCGCAGCTTCATAACCTCTACTGGCCGCCTGAAGCTCACCCCTGCGAGAGGCCGCCAAGGCCGATAAATAGTACTTTCGCCCAAGCACTGCCCCCACTTCGGAGGATTCTTCTTCATCACTCAGACCTTCAGAAAGAAACGTTTTATCGTCAACACCGAGGATAGCACGCAAGCGCCCCCAGTCTTTGCGCCAATCTACCGTGGGACGATTAGAGTTCTTCTTTTTTGGGGGTAAATCTTTCATCAAGGTCTCAACCATGAAGCGGCGCTCACTCAAGCCCGGATGGGTCGAAAAATAGGGGGGTTGAGATCCTCGTGTAAAACCCGCATAAAACGAGAGGGTCTCAAAAAATTCAGCGAGGCCCAAGGGATTATAGTCTGTCAGCTTCAAATACTTGATGGCAAAAAGATCTGCATCTTCTTCATTTTTCCGGCTAAACTTGAGTTGAGTAGAGATGTTAATGCCTGAGCCGATGACCCCTGCTGCGCCAATATTTTGACCCGTAAGTCCGGCCAAAATCAAAGAGGCCATCGTCGCCAGGTTTATGGCAGAAATCTTTTTTTGATCCTTAAAAAAGTGATCCCGCTGCACATGAGCAATTTCATGGGCCACCACTCCCGCTAATGCATCAACCGAGCCCAATTCCTTCAACAAGCCGTCAAAAAAGAAGATATATCCACCTGGGACAGCAAAGGCATTGAGCTGATTTTGACGCACGACAAAAAAGTGAAAGTTTGCAGGATCTTCTCCCATTGCCTCAAGAATCTCTTTCCCGATACGATTAACCTGGCCCACGACTTCATAATCGGTGACAAATTCATATTCTTTTAGAGCCGCGTGTATAAACTGCCGTCCGATGTCTTTTCTTTTGCTGGGAGGTGGTGCCTGAGGCACATAAGGTTTTGAGATGGTTTTGGCCTGGGATTCTGTCGATCCTGAGGGAGGCTCAGAAGAAATAGGCACACCCGAACACGCCGTAAAGAAAACAAGAAATATGATGATGATTTTTTTCATAGAATTAGACGAAGGCACCTCGTCGCCTTTTCAAAACAAAGACGCTGGGCTGGGGCGATTGCGAGATGATATAATGCTAGCATCTCATCCGAAAATAAGTCAACAGACGGGCCTTTGCCCTGCAAACAAAACCTCCCTGCATTGACTTCACCAAAATTGAGTCCTTATAATCCAAAGCTTTATCAATAATGGGAACAATGTTTATGGCACACAAAGGACTACTCGTCACCGAAGTCGAAGAAGAGAGCATCGCGGAGGAAGTCGGGATTCAAGCCGGTGATCGCCTCCTCAGTCTTAATGGCACAATCATCAAGGACCTGCTCGACTACCGCTTTTTAGTGGGCGAAGAAACGCTCTTGCTCGAAATCGCAAAAGGCAACAACGAGGTCTGGGAAGTCGATATCGAAAAAGAACTCGATGAAGACTTAGGCATTCAAACGGAAGAGATGAAAATCCGCCAATGTCCCAATAAATGCCTCTTCTGCTTTGTCGACCAGATGCCCGAAGGAGAACGAAAAGCCCTCTACATCCGTGATGAGGATTACCGATTTTCGTTTCTTTTTGGCAACTATATCACCCTGACCAATCTCTCTCGAAAGGACAAGGCCCGCGTTTTTGAACAAAAAATGAGCCCACTCTACATCTCAGTACATACAACAGACCAGGAACTGCGGAAAAAACTCTTGGAAAACCCGAGGGCCAAACCCATACTAGGCGAAATTGACGAGATGATTTCGAATCAAATCGCAATGCATACACAAATCGTGCTCTGCCCCGGCCTAAATGACGGAGACTACCTCACAAAAAGCATTCGAGAATTGGCCGATCGCCACCCAGGGGTTGAATCCTTGGCCGTCGTGCCTGTAGGTCTCACCCGGCATCGTGTCGACTTGCCTGAGGTCAAAACCGTGGACGCAGCATATGCACGAAAACTCATCGCCCTAATCGATTCCTGGCAGATCCCTTTAAAACAAGAACTGGGCGATCCCTTTGTTTTTGCCGCCGATGAATGGTACATCATCGCTGGGGTACCTTTCCCAGCGCTTGATGCTTACGGCGCACTTCGACAACTCGAAAATGGTGTCGGCATGGTGCCGGTTTTTAATGAAACCTTTAAACAGGCCGATTTTTCCGAAGTTTTATCAGCAAGTGCACCCGTTCGTTTTATCTTAGTCACAGGAAGCTCTTTTTCCTCTTTTTTAAAAAACTGCCTCAAAAAAGTGCAGACGAACAACATCGCCTTTGAGGTGGTCTGCGTGAACAACCATTTTTTTGGCGATTCCGTCACCGTGGCGGGATTGGTCACGGGTGGAGACATCATTCAAGCCGTGCGCGAAATACAGACACAACAAAACAACCATACAGGCTTGGACGTATTATTGATTCCTGATGTCATGTTGGCCGAAACCCAGCACAGCTTCTTGGATAGTACCAATCCAGACGATATTCGAGACGCCTTGCATATTCCTGTGCACATTGTGCCTTCTGATGCCAAAACCTTTATTGAAATGCTCAAACCACTGGCAGCATCTCCCGAAGAAAGTCCACTCGCACAGTGCAGCATCGACGAAGGGCTTGGCATGCTGGGCACACTTCAATGATCCGATCTGTTTCGCCTTCGTGCGAAACAAAAGTTTTTGGAATTTTTGGTGACCCAATCCACCACAGCCTTTCCCCACAAATGCACCATGCCGCCTTTGAAGACCTCAATCTGCCTCATGTCTATCTGTCCTTTCACATTACGCCCGATCGCCTCAAGGAAGCGGTTGATGCCATCCGCGTTCTAGGCATAGACGGCATCAACGTCACAATCCCCCACAAAGAAAAGATCATACCTTATCTGGATGAGATTGATCCCACCGCACAAAAAATCGGGGCAGTCAATACCATCAAAAATAAAAACGGTCACTTGATTGGCTTTAATACCGATGGTTTGGGTTTTGTCGCATCCTTGCACGAAGCAGGCATCGATCCAGCAAAGCAGGCCATCCTGCTCATCGGTGCAGGAGGCGCTGCAAAGGGGGTTGCCATGGCTTTGCTTTCCGCAGGAAGTCGGGAAATACACATCTGTGCCCGGCGTAAAACTGCAGCAGAAGCCCTCGCAAATCGCCTCAGAAAGCACTCCGCCCAAACCACAATCACTGCAAGGGCCTATACCCCCGGATCAGATATTTCGCTACAAACAGAAAAGCCCATCCTGCTGATTAACACCACACCACTCGGCATGAAAGACAACGATATCCTGCCCTTTCCGATTTCTAAAATCGATTCAGAATGGGTGGTGGCCGACCTCATTTATCGCCCTTATGAAACCCCACTCTTGCTGGCAGCAAAAAAAATGGGCGCAACCACCATCCCCGGTCTGGGCATGTTACTCCATCAAGGTGCGCTGGCTTTCGAAATTTGGACCGACCTCAAAGCACCCACAAAAGCCATGTCGCAGGCCCTTTGGCGGGCCTTTTCAAAAAACAAACCTTCAACATAATCTTCCATCCCAATCGCCCTTCTTTTTTAGAAGAATTAAGATCTTTTTTGAGCCAAGCCCAGCCAGTGACGTTTATTGACAGCCCTCAATACATCGGATAAGCTTTTTTTAGGCACCTCTTTGTGGATTATTTTGCCCCCTAGCACCCACGATCACTTAATGAACAGTGATCGACTGAAGAAGCCCCGGCAACAAAGGGACGCTTTTATTTCAATCCACACTTGCATGGAGTTCCACCATTGGTTACTGACCGTCTCGGCACAATGCTCGTCAAAGCCCAATTGATCACCGAAGAAGAAGCCCAGAAAGCCCTGCTCGCACAATCTAAAAAAGGAGGGCGTCTCGGGAGTATCCTTATCCGTCTCGGCTTTATTGATGAAATCAAGCTGCTTGATTTTTTGAGTCGACAATATGGACTGCCCGCAATTGACCTTACGACAACCAATATCGATCCCAATGTCATCAAACTCGTGCCACTGGAACTCGTTAAAAAATACCGGATCATTCCCATCAAACGACGCGGCGCAACCCTCTGTATCGCCATGATTGACCCCAGTGATGTTTTTGCCATTGATGACATTAAATTTATGACGGGCTACAACATCGAACCTGTCATCGCAACAGAATCCACGGTCATTAAAACCATTCAAGAATTTTATGGTGGTGGTGCGGCAGCAAGCCCCGAAAAGGAAGACAACTTTTCCATCGAAGCCAAAGATTATACCTTGGGCGATGAGATGGAAGACGACTTTATGGACGACAAACAAGACAGTCCATTGGTCTCCGTTGAAGATTTCGATACGGTTGTGGGTGATGCCTTGGAAGACGTGGATGTCGTCGAAGAGACTCAGGAAGAAGGCGGCATAGAGGAAGTTGCTGCCCCCATTGTCAAACTCGTAAACGGTATTTTGGTCAATGCCATCAAGGTCGGGGCAAGTGACATCCACGTCGAACCCTTTGAAACCGTCTTTCGCATCCGACTCAGAATTGATGGGGTCATGCGAACGATTATGAATCTACCGACCAAGATCAAAAATGCCGTCGTTTCTCGTCTTAAAATTATGTCCAAACTCGATATTGCAGAACGTCGTCTGCCACAAGATGGTCGCATTAAACTTAAACTGGGGAAAAAAAAAGAGGTCGATTTTCGTGTCTCCACCCTGCCTTGCCTTTTTGGGGAAAAAGTCGTGATGCGTATTTTGGACAAAGGCAATCTGACCTTTGATTTGACAAAACTGGGTTTTGAACCCTCCGCCCTCGATAATTTCAACACTGCCGTGAAATCTCCCTACGGAATGGTGCTGGTCACGGGGCCCACAGGGAGTGGAAAAACAACGACGCTTTATTCTGCTTTGAGTACAATCAACACTCAGGAAATCAATATCATGACGGCTGAAGATCCCGTCGAATACAATCTGCTCGGCATCAATCAGGTTCAAATGAAAGACGAAATCGGACTCAATTTCGCCGCTGCCCTGCGTTCCTTTCTGCGTCAGGATCCTGATGTGGTCATGGTCGGGGAAATTAGAGATTATGAAACAGCAGAAATTGGGGTCAAAGCGGCACTCACCGGCCATCTCGTGCTCTCAACCCTACATACCAACGACGCGCCGGGGACTATTAACCGTCTCTTGAATATGGGTATCGAACCCTTTCTGGTGGCGTCTTCCGTCATTCTTATTCTCGCCCAGCGATTGGCTCGGCGCATTTGCTCAAATTGCAAAGATGCTGATCCTGTCGGTGTCGAAGCCTTAGAAGAAGCGGGCTTTCAACAAAAAAACCTTGAAGAGCTCGTGGTCTATAAGGGAAAAGGATGCGACAAATGCAGTAAAACAGGATATAAAGGACGTGTCGCCTTGTACGAAGTAATGCCCATCAAAAGCAAGCTCCGAGAGCTCATTTTGCAAGGAGCCACCACAGAAGAAATCAAGACCCAGGCCATTTTGGAAAAAATGAAAACCCTCCGTATGTCCGGTCTGGAAAAGGTACTCGAAGGGGTCACCACCATTGAGGAAGTACTCGCCAATACAATGTCGGATGTAGATTAAACCCAGAGAGAGGACAGACCATGGCAAACCTACATCAACTACTTCAAACGATGATCGAAAAAGAAGCCTCCGATCTGCACATCACCACGGGGGCGCCGCCGATGATTCGTTTAAATGGACACCTGACTCCCCTGGAAACCGAAATACTCACACCGACTGAAACAAAACGGCTGCTCTACAGTGTCTTAACCGATGCACAAAAACACCGTTTTGAGGAAGAAAATGAGCTGGATTTTTCTTTTGGTTTGAAGGGATTAAGTCGATTCAGGGGGAATGTGTTTGTTCAACGTGGCGCAGTTTCTGGTGCAATCAGGACCATCCCCTTCACAGTACAATCCTTCAGCGACTTAGGACTTCCGCTCGCTGTGCAAGAATTTGTCAAAAAACCACGAGGCCTGATCCTCGTTACGGGTCCCACAGGCAGTGGAAAATCCACTACCCTGGCTTCAATCATCGACGAAATCAATCAAACCCGTCATGAACATATTATTACGGTTGAGGATCCCATTGAATTTCTGCATCCGCACAAAAAATGTATTGTGAATCAGCGTGAAGTGACTTCGGATACAAAAGACTTTAAAACAGCGCTTAAATATATTCTGAGGCAAGATCCTGACGTGGTTCTCATCGGGGAATTACGAGATCTTGAAACAATGGAAGCGGCACTCACACTGGCAGAGACGGGACACCTCACCTTTGGAACCCTGCACACCAATTCTTCTGCGCAAACCATGAACCGAATCATTGACGTTTTTCCCGCCCACCAGCAACCTCAGATTCGAGCACAGCTTTCAATGGTGCTCGAAGGGGTGCTCTGTCAACAACTTGTCCCAAAAAAGAACGGACAAGGCCGGACAATGGCCCTGGAAATCATGGTGCCGACATCGGCCATCCGCAACCTCATCCGAGAAGACAAAGTGCATCAAATCTATTCCTCAATGCAGGTCGGTCAAGGACAAAATGGGATGCAGACCATGAACCAGTCTCTCAGCGCTTTGGTTCTAGAAGGCAAAATTTCGCTCGAAGAAGCCATGGGACGATCGGGTAACACTGACGAACTCACCTCCTTAATGCAACGTAACAGGGGAGGTGTGTCTGGAGCGGGAGCAAAACCAGCGGCAGCGCGCCCAGGTTTAGGGCAAAGAAACAGTAAAATCCGCTACCAGTAAAGAACAAGGAGGTTTCATTCATGGCCACATTTGCATGGACGGGAAAAACGCGGCAGGGAACCATCAAAAAAGGACAACTCGTTGCCGAAACCCGTGATGAGGTGATGAGTATCCTGCAAAAAGAGCAGATCCTCGTCACTTCGGTTAAAAAGAAAGGCAAAGAGATTAATATCTCTTTTGGTGAAAAAAAGGTCACGGACAAAGACATCGTTATTTTTACCCGCCAATTTGCAACCATGATCGACGCAGGACTGCCCTTGGTTCAGTGTCTGGAAATTTTAGGAAGCCAATCGGATCATCCGACACTTGCCAAGGCGATCAATACGGTTCGGGGCGATGTTGAAAGTGGTTCCACTTATGCCGATGCGCTCAGAAAACATCCGAATGTTTTTGACGAGCTCTATGTCAACATGGTCGCTGCCGGGGAAGTAGGCGGTATTTTAGACACCATTTTGAATCGTCTTTCTGCCCATATGGAAAAGGCCATGAAACTCAAAAAACAGATCAAATCGGCCATGGTCTATCCCATCACCATTCTCGTGGTTGCAGTGGCTGTGATTATCGTTCTTATGGTCTTTGTCATCCCCATTTTTGCAAAAATGTTTACTGATTTTGGTGGTCAGCTTCCTGGACTCACCCAAATGGTTATGGATATCAGCGAGTTTTTCCAGCACAACATTCTCTACATACTTGCTGGGGGATGGGGTGTCTCCTTTGCCATTAAAAAATACTATAAAACTAAAAAAGGCCATTTTAATCTGGACAGGCTGGCCCTAAAAATGCCCGTAATTGGCGATCTCATCCAAAAAGCCAGTATCGCTAAGTTCACACGCACCCTCGGGACCTTAATTTCCAGCGGGGTTCCTATTCTCGAAGGTTTAGAAATCGTTGCAAAAACCTCCGGCAACAAGGTTGTGGAAAGGGCCATCATGCGAGCCCGCACAAGCATCAGCGAAGGTAAAACCATTGCCGACCCGCTCTCAAAAGAACCCGTCTTTCCACCCATGGTGGTTCAAATGATCGCTGTGGGCGAGACAACAGGTGCCATCGATAACATGCTGGGAAAAATCGCCGATTTCTATGACGATGAAGTCGACTCTGCCGTGGCCACACTCACATCCATGCTCGAACCCTTGATGATGGTCTTTTTAGGCATCACCATCGGAACCATTGTCATTGCAATGTACCTTCCCATCTTCGAAATGGCATCCATTGTGGGGTAATTTTCAGAGCACTAAGTGAGGAGGAGAAAGACAAGCCCTTAAACCCTCTCGCCCCACACACACAGTGCACCATCATGAGGAAACGCTCCTTTGAGGATGAAACCTGAGACCAAAACAACAGATGCCTTCCTCCTAAAACGCATCCAGACCATGATGCTCATTCGACTCATCATGGTCACGCTTTTTTTGGGGTTGCCGCTTTTACTTCAACTCGAAAGCTTAAGTAGACCGCTCACGATTCGAACCTTTTATTTTCTCATCGGCGTGACCTACAGTCTCAGCATCGCCTACGCTTCTTTTCTCAAGATTAAATCGCCTTCCGCGACATTTGTCTTATTTCAACTCTCAGTAGATGTCCTATTGGAAATCATCCTCATCTCTGTGACGGGTGGACTCGGAAGCCCATTTCCCTTTTTATTGATCATCACCATTGTTTCCGCAGCGATTTTTTTTCATCACCGAGGGGGCATTTTTATGGCAGGAGCCGCAAGCCTTCTTTTTGCGGGAATGGCTTTTTTTCAAGCCGCGCGGATTACGCCTTTTCTAAACACAGCCTTTCTGGAACATAAAGAAATCTCCTACGGCATATTTCTCTATAGCATCGCCTTTTTCACAGTCGGAACCTTAAGTGGACGTTTGGCAACTCGACTGCGTGAAAATGAGATTGGATTTTTAGATCTACGGGTCTTTCATGAAGACATCGTGCACAGCATGCCCAGTGGCCTCATTACGACAAACCTTGTAGGACAGATCACATCCTTTAACCGTTCTGCGACAGAAATTACCGGATTTCGCGCTGAAGAAGTTATCGGAAAAACCTGGTGGGAGCACTTTTGCTGGCAAGACATCCAAAACCGCTTTAGAGACCTCTCTGCAACCGGAAGACCCCAGCGCTTTGAGGGTAAAATGAAAAATCCTTCAGGAGAAACCTGTCTATTGGGAGTGACTATTTCTGCCTTAAGAAGTGAAAAAGGCGTACAGACGGGGATCATCGCAACTTTTCAGGATCTCACTGAGATCCGAAATTTGGAAGAAGCCATTCATCACAAAGAACGACTCGCAACAATTGGAGAAATGGCCGCCGGTATGGCCCACGAGATTCGAAATCCCCTGGCCTCTTTAAGTGGATCGATTCAAGTCCTGCAAAATGAATTGCATCTCAGTGGAGAAAATATCCGCCTCATGGAAATTGCAGTCAAAGAATCCGAAAGATTAAACACCTTTGTCACGCAATTTCTCCGCTTTGCCAGACCCCTGCCCCCACAACAAGAGTGGGTCAATCTACACACCCTACTATCGGAAACGGTGCAACTACTTCAAAATGATCCCTCCTACAGTCATCAGATCAAGATCATTCTTGAAGAAAACCCTGAGCCTCTTCTGGCTTTTGTCGATCCAGACCAGATGAAACAGGTTTTCTGGAATTTGGGCAACAACGCCCACCAGGCCATGGAAACAGGCGGCACCTTAACGCTGTCACTTCAGCGGAGACAAAGCCTTGATAAACCTGAGGGAGACTTCCTCGAAATAGGCTTCAGAGATACAGGAACAGGCATCAAAAAACCAGACCTCTCAAACATATTCAAACCCTTTTTCACCACAAAAAGTATGGGATCCGGACTCGGACTCGCCATTGTTCAGCGTGTGATCGAAGAACATGGGGGCGAAATTTCGGTTGAGAGCCAAGTAGGAGAAACAGTATTTTATATTCGTCTACCTTTTTCATCTACAAATGTGATGCCTTATATTGCGGAACACTTTGAAAATTCAGATGACGGTCAAGCGCTTGATGAGAACAGCCTTGAGAACACAGACTCCATGCATTTCAGTACGACCGGAAATCACAAGGGGCATCCGGAATGAGCCAAATCCTCATTGTCGATAATGAAAAAAGCATGCGGGACTTCCTCTCGATTGTACTCAAAAAAGAAGGCTATGACTGTCTCACGGCCGAAGATGGTTTAAAGGCCTTGGATCTCATCGAAAAAGAAGGGGCCGATCTGGTGATTACAGACATCAAAATGCCCAAAATGGATGGACTGAGTTTACTCAAACACCTGAAGCTAAGCTCCCCTGAAACTGCAACGATCATGATGACCGCATTCGCTTCAACAGAAACCGCAATTGAAGCCATGAAAGAAGGGGCCTACGATTATCTGACCAAACCCTTTCAAATTGACGAGGTCAAACTCGTCATCAAAAATGTCTTGGAACGTAAAACCCTGCGTCAGGAAAATCGCCAACTCCGTCGTGAACTCAAATCACAAGCAGATTTCACACAAATCATCGGAAGAAGCGGGGCCATGCGAAAGGTGCTCGACCTGGTTGAAAAAGTCGCGGACAACAAAAGCAACATCCTCATTACAGGAGAGTCCGGCACCGGCAAGGAACTCATCGCCCGGGCCATTCACTATAACAGTAGCCGAAAAGATCACTCTTTTGTCACCGTCAACTGTAGTGCACTGCCTGAAACCCTGCTCGAAAGCGAGCTCTTTGGTCACATGAAGGGTTCTTTTACCGGCGCCATTGGAAACAAACCGGGACTCTTTGAAACCGCCGATAAAGGCAGCATTCTTTTAGATGAGATTGGAGAAACCTCGCTTGCCATACAAGTCAAACTACTCCGTGTCTTGCAAGAGCGCGAACTGAGACGTGTGGGTGGCACAAAAGAAATCAAGATCGATATTCGCATCATCGCGGCGACCAATAGAAATCTTGAAGATCTTATCTCCGAAGGCAAGTTCAGAGAAGACCTTTATTACCGCTTGGATGTCATTCCCATCCACCTGCCGCCCCTTCGAGAACGGCCAGAAGACGTCCCACTCCTGGCCGATTATTTTAGAGATAAATACAATGAATCGCTTGGAAAATCGGTCAAAGGTTTTTCTCCAGAGGCGCTTCGTTTGCTCAGCCAACATGAATGGAAAGGCAATGTTCGGGAGCTAGAGAATGTACTCGAACGTGCCTTAGCCTTGACTTCAAACAAGATTCTCTTACCCGAAGATTTTGGAGGCAGCCTCATGAAAAGCACCCAGGGGATTCCCGTCCCCGCACGTATTCCTCAAGAAGGACTCGACCTCGAAGACTTAATTGGAAAAATCGAAAAAGATCTGCTGATTAAGGCCCTCGAAGATACAAACTGGCTCAAAAAAGACGCCGCAAAGCGGCTCTGTCTTAACTTTCGGTCGTTTCGATATCGACTCGCAAAATACGGGATTAAACGCCAAAAGACTGCTTTTGAACCTACAGCACCAAATCAATCAGAATAATTCTCCATAGATTTTCCGCACCGCACTTGTTACCCTGTTTCTCCAAATGAACAAGACGCTCTGCCTCCGGGCCCCCGCAAAAATCAATCTCTACCTTAAAGTCATCAATCGGCGAGAGGATGGCTACCATAACCTTTTGTCCTTAATCCAGATGATCGGTCTTTATGATGAACTTTATTTTGAGGAAATTGAAAAAGATCTCCGCCTTGAAATTCAAAATAGTGCACTATCGGCAGATGAATCCAACCTGGTGTTGCGTGCCGCAGTCCTATTGCAAAAAACAATGTGCTCAGAAGGTTATGCCCGCAAAGGTGTTTCCATTCGCCTTAAAAAAGAAATCCCTGTCGCCGCTGGATTGGCAGGAGGCAGCAGTGACGCGGTTGCCACCCTCATTGGCCTCAACCACCTTTGGGGGCTAAATTGGCCCAAAACAAAACTGGCCCGCCTGAGCGAGAAACTCGGAAGTGACTTGCCCTTCTTTTTTGATGGCCCCACAGCCTGGATCACTGGCCGTGGAGAAATCGTTGAGCCTATTCAAAACCCTTTTGAAACATGGATTCTATTGATTAATCCCGGAATTCCTATCTCAACAGCCTCTATTTTTCAAGGCTTTTCAGATCAGAATGGCTTGACAAATACAAATACGGCGACTAGAATCAGCACAAAACGAGGACGCCCTACACTTGCGGAAATCTATCAACATCCGCACAACGATCTTGAGTGCGTGACCTTAAATCGTGTGGCAGCACTTAGGCCACTTAAAACACAACTCCATCGTGTTGGTGGAAAATTGGTGCTCATGTCCGGTAGCGGGCCCAGCCTATTTGGGACTTTTGAGTGTCGAGAGCAAGCAGCGATTGCAGCAAGTCAAATTCGGGAAATTGAGCAGGAATCCTCGTTGAAAATCTGGGTACTTCCCCTCTTGCAAACATCACCCTTTTCGGAGTATGTTTAATCAAAATTTGACTGGGGCGTCGACAAGTGGCAAGTCACGAGTTTTTGGAGCTCGCATTCCCAGGTTCGAACCCTGGCGCCCCAGCCATTTTTTTCTCTTCCCTTCGCTTTATCTAAGGCCCCTTGCTCAACCATAAATTAAGAGACAAAAGAATGCTGACTTTCGGTCGGTTTTAGGGAGAACAGGGTGTTCATTGAAGACAAACATGTCGTTTCAATTCATTACACCTTAAGGCGTGAAGATGGAAACACCCTCGATTCCTCAGAAGTCAAAGCGCCCTTGGTCTATCTTCATGGCACGAACAACATTATTCCCGGCTTGGAAAATGCCCTCGCAGGGAAAAAGGTCGGCGATAAAATTCAGGTCACAATCCAGCCGGAGGATGCTTATGGCCCTCTGAATCAAAACTTAATTAAAATGCTTCCTCATAGTGCTTTTGATGGACTCGAAAATATTCAACCCGGGATGCAGTTTGAAGCCAAGGGAGAGGATGGGCAGACCCAACTCATCACCGTACAAGCCCTTGAAGCCCAGGGAGTGCTCATCGGCGGCACCACCCCATGGCGGGAAAAGTCCTTAATTTCGATGTTGTCGTGGAAGAAGTTCGCGAAGCCAGCAACGAAGAACTGAGTCATGGACACGCACACTAAAACACATTGCAACCCATAAAAATCGTAATAAAAAAAGCCCAGTAAAAAGACTCCGCTTCTTACTGGGCTGGACAAAGTTGCTCGTAAGCCGAGTTCTGTTCCCCAGAAAAAATGGGGCGATGATCATTTCTCTCGACCAGATGTTGCCATCTGGCTCTAGCGACTCAACCCGAACGCTTTAGACGGGCCATCCGGTATCAAAACTTTCGTCGTGATGCGCGTTCCTATTTAGTCTTGCTCCAGGTGGGGTTTACCCTGCCTTCAATGTCACCATCAAAGCGGTGAGCCCTTACCTCGCCGTTTCACCCTTACCCACTCACGTAGGCGGTTTATTTTCTGTGGCACTTTCCTTAGGGTCGCCCCCAGTCGCCGTTAGCGACCACCCTGCCCTGTGGAGCTCGGACTTTCCTCTCTCCGGCATTACACCAAAGAGCGACCACCTGATCAACTTTGCCCAAAAGATGACAAGCCTTCAAAAGGCTGATTATTCTGCAGGAGCTTCGGGTGGCTTGGCATAGAGGATACGATGGCAATAACCACAGGTCAAGACTTTGCTCTGCCGTTTAACCTCTGCAATCAACTGAGGGGGTAGGCTAAAATGGCAACCCGTACAGGTCTGCCCACTGACAGGCACAACGGCCAAACCCTTCCCGCTGTTAAAAAGTCGTTGGTAGGACCCAAGTAGGTTCTTAGAAATTTTTTCAGAAGTAGACTGCCAATCCGCCTCAACTTTGTCTGCCTCAGAGACAATGAGATCCATCTCATCTTGCATTTCCTTTTTTACGCCGGAAAATGCGACCTCATCTTCATCCAACTGGGCCTTTTTTGTCACAAGATCTGCTTGTAACTGGTCAATGCCTTCCATGGCGCTTAAGAGCTTGTCTTCCGTCTCGCTTTTTGTGTTTCGAGCCGCTGCAATCTCCTGAAGATGGGCATGATATTCTTTATTTGTTTTCAAATCGGTCAAACGCAGCTTTAATTTCACGATCTTCTCTTCAACCGTTTGCAAATCAAGCTCGCCCTCTTTCCGATCTTTCAGAAGTTGTTCAAGCTGGGTTTGAGCGGTTTCAATCTCAGAACGCACATCATTCAAGGGCTTTTCAGCAATTGCCATTTTTTCCGGGAAGTCCTTCAGTCGTTCCTTGTCTTTCTGACGTTTCAGATCCATGGTCTGAAGCGCCACAAGCAAGGCCAGTTGTTCTTTCACATCTCTCCCTTTCTAAAAATTGCCCCACAATAAGTTGGTGGGCCCACCAGGACTCGAACCTGGGACCAGCCGGTTATGAGCCGGCAGCTCTAACCAGCTGAGCTATGGGCCCTTCACTTATTTAGAACGGCTTATTATATAATTTCCACAAAACTTTTCAAACGTTTGCTTCGACTCGGATGACGCAGTTTGCGCAAGGCTTTGGCTTCAATCTGACGAATCCGCTCTCGTGTTACTTCAAAGTCCTGTCCCACCTCTTCCAAGGTGTGATCTGTCGCCTCGCCGATGCCAAAACGTTTTCTTAAGACCTTTTCTTCACGTGGGGTCAATGTCTGAAGCACGCCGTCAATCTGACGCTGTAGATCATAACGAATCGCCGCATCCAAGGGAGAAATGACTTTTTTATCTTCGATAAAGTCACCCAAATGAGAATCTTCCTCTTCTCCGATCGGCGTCTCAAGAGAAATAGGTTCTTTTGCAATTTTCAAAATTTTCCGCACCTTTTCAAGTGGCAGCTCCATTTTTTCGCCAATCTCTTCTGGTGTGGGTTCACGCCCCAACTCCTGCACCAATTGTCGTGAGGTCCGAATCAGTTTGTTGATCGTCTCGATCATGTGCACAGGAATACGGATGGTTCGTGCCTGATCGGCGATGGCACGCGTAATGGCCTGACGGATCCACCAGGTCGCATAGGTCGAAAACTTATAACCACGCTGATATTCAAACTTATCAACGGCCTTCATCAAACCGATATTCCCCTCTTGAATCAAATCAAGAAACTGAAGTCCTCGATTGGTGTATTTTTTTGCAATACTGACGACAAGCCGTAAATTTGCTTCAACCAACTCGCTCTTGGCATATTTGACCCGTTGGTCGGCCCGGTAAAGCTGACGAATGGCTTCTTTTAAGGTTCCTGTCGAAACCATCGATTTTTCTTCAACATCCGTAAGACGTTGTTTCGCATTTCGATGGGAGGTTTCAAACATCAGAATTTGTTCCGCCTTCAGCTTCAGCCGACGTTCAGCGGTACGCATTTCCTTCTCTCCCTTTTTAACCTTCGTGAAAAATGCGGCGATGTCCTCCTTCACACCACATTTTTTCTTACAATGTGCCATCTCTCTTTCCGCCTGAATGACCACATTGCCCATGGCACGTATTTCAAGCAGCAAGCGCTCTAAAAAGGAAGGATGCATCTTTAAACTTTCGATAGAACCAACAATTTGCATCTTAATGGCTGTGCGTGTTTCTTCTGCAAGGATTTTGGCTTTTGCCGAACGGGGCACCGTCTTTTTTGATTTTTCAATAATTTTAAGATATTCGATCTGATCCCCTTTAATCCGCGACATCGTATCCAAAATACGTTCACGCAAATGCTCTTCTGCCTGTACGGGTACACCAAATTCCTCTTCTGGAATAGAAACCACTTCCTCCAAAGTCACTTCTTCGAGATGCAAGGCATCTCCCAAGGTGACCACTTCAGCAATGGCGACGGGCATACCTAAAACGGTGGTCGAGATATCTTTTTTACCGGCTTCGATTTTTTTGGCGATCACCGTCTCGCCTTCGCGAGACAATAAGGGAACTGAGCCAATTTCTTTCAAATAAAGCCGAACAGGATCATCCGTCCGACCCACAACACCGGGGGTTAAATCGATTTCGCCTTCTTTTTCATCAGCACCATCATCATTATCATCGTCACCCTCCGCACCTGAAGCGTCTTCTGCACCCTCAAGTCCACCCGAGATCCTTTGGAAACGACCGGAATCTTCCGGGTCAATGACTTCAATTTCCATTTCACCGAACATCACCATAATACTATCGATTTGCTCTGAAGAAAGGATGTCAACGGGCAGCGCATTATTCAGTTCTTCATAGGTCAGGTAGCCCTTCTCCTTTCCCAAGCTAATCAGTTGCTTGACTTCTTCTAGTTTTTCTTCTTTTGCCATGAAACCTCCAAGCTAATGAGACACTGTCAAGCTGCTGGACGCCCTTGAAAGATCTATGATCTTTTTTTTGAGCACCTTCGCCGCTTCTAAATCACCTACAACTTGTTTTAGTTGATGTTCAATTTTACTGCGTGCACGGTTAATCCTTTTTTTCTGTAGCATAGTGACGCAGTCCGCCACATTTTGTGAGACATATTCCCGATCAAGCACATCAATCACCGTAAGACGGCTCCGCAAAGACTGGGCCGATACATCCAGGATCCTGAAGTGTGCTTCATCAGGCTCACACCATCCTTCATTTTCGGCAGACCAATATGAGGCAATCACCTCTTGAACAAGCGGATGCGTAAAATCATCTAAACGCAGTTTTCCATTCAATCCTTCAGGTTCAAGCAAACCTTGAAGGAGCAAAATTAAAAGCGTTTCCTGGTCATGAGGGAGACCTTCTTCCCGCTTCTGCTTTTCGACACTTTCGGTTTTTGGCTTTAAGCGCGATTTTTTCTCTTGTCGTACAAAACGCAGGTATTCAGCACGCACATCCGTCTCTCTCAGCAGAAGGCGATCTGAAAGCGTTCTCAGTGCATCGCTTTTTTCCACCTCAGAGTGCAGACGGCGAATAAAAGGCATGACCTGCCGAATAGCCGCCATTTTATCGCTGAGCGTTTTTGGAGAGATGGACTGAATCGCCTGGGTCATGCAAAAATCCATTACGGAGCTTGCGGCTGACAGGGCCGACAAAAAGGCCGCTTTTCCAGCTTCCCGGATAAAGGTGTCAGGATCCATGCCAAAGGGCAGCGTCACAATACCGACGGGCATCTCTTCGTCAATCAACAGGGGTGCCGTACGAAGTGCCGCCCGGACGCCCGCCGCATCACCATCAAAAACAATCACGATTTTTTCCGCATGTCGCCGCGCCAGACGCAAATGGGCTGTTGTTAAGGCGGTGCCTAAGCTTGCAACAACATTCGGGATTCCGGCCTGAATGGCCGTAATTACATCCAAATATCCTTCAACAATGACAAGCGGCTGTCCCAGCACCTTGGGCCTATCCAGGCCAAACAGAATCTCACCTTTCCGAAACACAGGGGTTTCAGCCGTATTTAAGTACTTGGGTTCGCCTTCCCCTAAAACACGCCCGCCAAAACCGAGGACCTTGCCTTGCGGATTACGAATTGGAAACATCACCCTGTTTCTAAATCGATCAAAATGTCCCGAATCTTTTTGTTCACGCTCGGTTCTCTTTGAAATAAGTCCGGCTTTTTCCAGTATGAGTGGCGGAAACGTGCTTCTTAGTGTTTTTAAGAGATCATCCCAGGCTGTCAGGGCATAGCCAAGCGAAAAATCGCGGATCGTTTCGTCGCTGAGACCACGGTTTTCCAAATAAGCACGTGCCGTGGCACCTTCGGGCTTTGACATCAGGTTGTGGTGAAGATGTTTTGCAGCCGCAGCGTTTGCTCGATAGATTTCTTCCGCTTCCGAACGCGCCTGCGCGGCCTTAGGGCTGTCATTCACAGCCAAAGAAACATCCGCTCTTTCTGCCAATTGTCGGAGGGTTTCTGGAAAAGAAAGCCCTTCTATTTGGGAAACAAATTGAAAAACGTCTCCGCCGGCCCCACATCCAAAACAATGAAAAAATTGTTTTGCTGGATTGATGTTAAAAGAAGCCGTCTTTTCCTCGTGAAAGGGGCAGAGGCCACTGTAGTTTTGTCCGGATTTTTTAAGCGTAAGATATTCAGAGGCGATGGACAGAAGGTCGGAGCGCTCTCTCACCATTTCGAGAATTTGATCTGAATAGATATGTTGATCCAATTAAGAGATGCCCCTCCTGGAAAATATAAATCACAGGTCAAACAAGGCCTGCAGTATTTGACCTACAGACAGGACTGAAGCATACGGCGAATCGCATCCCCCTCGGCCCGACCGCGAAGTGCAGGCACCAACGTTTTCATCACCCGGCCCATGTCCTTCATTTCCGTAATTCCGGTTTCTGCGATGGCTGTTTTGACTTTTTCTCGAAGTGCTTCTTCGGAAAGCGGCTTAGGGAGGTAGGATGAAAGTACCTGAAGTTCCCCTGATTCCTTCTCGGCAAGTTCGTCCCGTCCCGCATTCTTAAATTGCACAATCGACTCCCTGCGTTGTTTTGCAGCAGTCACAATCAATGCCAAGACATCGTCATCAGACAAAACCACGTCTTTGCCTTTTTCAATTTCTTTGTTTTTTATCGTAGAAATTAACAGACGAATAACAGAAACACGTTCCGAATCACGCGAACGCATCGCGGCCTTCATATCACTCTTAAGTTGTTCCTTTAATCCCATGACAGAGCCTTTCAAACCAAATTCTCAATTTTATCATCCAGACTTACTGCTGTCAAACAGTTTGAATTTTTAGTAACACCTCATGCGCACGAAATCGGGCATCCGGAACATACTGGGACAACACACGAGAAGAGTGTGCTCTTGGAAAAATAGTAATCAGCGACAAGGATGGGTCGCGAGATCATCACTGTATTCTCACGCTGGTTGAAAGAAAAACACGGCGTTAAGACACCTCTTGAGTTTTACCAAAAGAAACACTTTGTCGCACTTCTAAATTGAATTTAAATTTTTTAGAGAAAATGCTAAAGCTCTTTTTTGATGGAAGCCACTAAAGGAGCAATGGACGCATGAGCACTTCTCACTGATTCTGAATGGCGTTCATCATTAAACTCTTGGTACTCAATCGTGACGCAATAGCTTCTTTCAACGCCTAAGAGTTTAGAACATTCCAGGATATGTGGATGTAAATGGTTTTTTGTGACATTTACACCGTCTTGCAAAAACCCACCTTCACCACTCGAACTTAAAATGACAAGGGTCTTCCCATTCTGGATTGCTTCAATCGGTTGGTCTCCGCGCGCCAGATCAAAGCTAAAGGTTTTGTTTATTCGAATAACTTGGTCAAACCAAGCTTTCAGAGCTGCAGGCATTCCATAATTGTACATGGGCGTCGCAATTACAATAATATCAGACTGAATAAGTTCGCCGATCAACATATCTGATAAAGCCACTTCCTCCCGTTGGACCAAGGTGAGATTCTCTTCATCACCAAAAACTCCGGCGATCCAATTTTCAGAGACTGCGGTCGGTGGGTTTAGACCTAAGTCACGAATAATAACTTGGTCGTTCGGACGTTCGGACTGCCATGTTTCGAAAAAATCATTTGAAAGTGCGCGGCTCAATGAGCGCGTCATGCGTGCGCTCGCCTCAATGCGCAGTAAAGTAATCATCGGTGAATCTCCTCATTATGTTGAGTACCTGGGGTCTGTCAGTACCTGGGGTCTGGTCTTTAAAGTTGCTGTTTTGTTTTTCTTATTAAGCAGTCAACTTATTGTTGGAAAATGAAGATTGAGATGATCGGCCTCCCCTGCCGAGCAAGCACTGACCAGCCAGTCCGTCCCATATCGCTCTACCATATTCTATTTTCAAAAGTCTCGCCACATGAATAAAAGTATCTGAAGAGATTATTTATGTCAATTTTAAAGACCTGACCCTATTCTTTTCTGAGCTGACCTGCTGCGCACAGACTAGGAATAAAATTGCAACGTATTATGCAGTCGGGTCGAGCGATTTGTTCACTGATTTAGCCATTAAAGTGAAGTAGCTGAGACGGAAGAGGCTGCACTGTTTTCCAAGATTTTAGTTTATGTTCAGCCTGCCATAGGTCATAATTTTGCTGAAGGTTCAGCCATAGATCTGGGGTCGTATCAAAGGCACGCGACAAACGCAACGCCATTTCCGGGGTGATTGCCCCTCTCTCGTTTATTATTTTTGAAAGGGTTTTTCTCGATACACCTAAATTCGAAGCCATATCTTTTACCGTAATTGACAGTGCTACCAAATAATCTTCTTTTACAATTTTTCCCGGATGAACTGGCTGCCGACTCATTTTTTTCATGAACTCACCATTTTAATGATAGTCCTCGTAATCAACAACATAGGCATCTCCACCGACAAATTTAAAAACCATTCTCCAGTTACCAGAGATTCTGACAGAGTGCCGACCCTCTTTATTTCCTGTCAGTTGATGTAGATATGAACCAGGGAAATTCATATCTTTTAGTTCATTGGCCGCATTGAGCCGGTCTAAGACCTTTTCCAGCTTAGCGGCATGGTCAGGACGGATGCCTTTCTTGCTCCCTGTGTAGAAAAAGGCTTCGAGTCCTTTGTGTCTAAAAGACTTAATCACCCCAAATCATAACCTATTCGGTTACAACTTGTCATCAACATGAATTATCGTGGAAGACTCACAATGAACTTGGTCTTAATATCAAGTAATATCAAGCATATCAAGGGTCAAGTCTTTAAAATTGACACTAATCTCTTCAGGTACTTTTATTCACATGGCGAGACCTTTGAGAATAGAGTATAGGGTAAAGTGCGATCTCTATTGGAGAGAAATGCAATAATAGAAGCGGCCATAAAGAAAGATGGCTACGAGCCAGAAGGAGGTGGCCGATCATCTAAACCTTCATTATTCAACAATAAGTCAACTGCTTAATGAGAAGGGCAAAACAGCAAGTTTAAAGACCTGACCCTATTTGTACTATTTTGACCTGTGAAACTTGCATCCCAGGCCTAAGATCGCGGGACTTAGAAATAGAACCAAAAGCCATGTTTCCTGCACATGAAGTCAGGAAAAAGGATGAAATAATGAGAGCAAATAACGTGTTAAATATTTTCATTGGCCCCTTTGGGTGCTAACGTCGCAAATCAGCCGCGCAGTTTTTTGGCGTCGGCTGATTTTGCATTGTTAGATGATTCCTAGTAACAATTTCGACCAATCTGGCCTTTCCTCGCAAATTAGTTTTTTGATAATGCGCTCTGCAATTAGTGCAAAATTCGGAAAAGACTCTCTAACAGCATTAATTTTTTCTGCATCGTTTCCACATAACACACCATTGTGAGCTACTTGACTTCGAAAGTTATAAATATCTCGAAGTTCGCGGTATATCGATAGGCGCTCATTCTCATCAGTAGAAATTAGCCAGCTTCCACGAAGCCGAAAAGTTAATGAAAGTTGTTGATTGTTTTTATTATCATCAAGTAGTGCCATCTCTAAAGCAATACCTAAATCTAGGATTTTATCTTCAATTTGCTCCCTCCGCTTAGCTTGAGAAAGGCGTGAAAGTACACGACTATACCGAGCTTTTTCCTTGTCAGACATAGCCAGTAACGAAGATAAAACAGTGTTAATTTCGTCCGTCTGCTCTATAGTGATTTTAGTTATTTTATGCCCAATTACGTCATGTACAGGAGCCCCTCCTCCTGATCCCCCAAATTGCCCTATTGGCATTTGTGGCAAAGTGTACGCAGTTGAAAAATACGGAATACACGAAGTATTTTCAATTGCATTTAACGCGAGGGCTACATCATAAAGTAATTTTGAAGAGTCCCAAAAATCCTTGTCTTTTTCAAAGGTGAATGAAGGATCGTCGTCTTTGTAGGATTTGGTGATTTTTGTTAGATATGTGATTGCTGCTTTGGGCTTCGGTTGTTGATGTCCAGTAGAATCAAAACTGTGTTTTAGGTAATGCTCTTTCTCTCGTGAATCCGGCATTTCCGAGATAGGCGTTATACAAATACCATTTGTTAACTGGATAGACTCGCCTACATCAATACCCAATACCCATAAAGTGTTAATGATTGGAATATCGTTAGAATCTAAGAAGGTATTAATGTGCTCCTCGGCAACTTCTTGTCCAAATTCGTTTATTGCCCATAAAAACCACATTGCAAGGACTTTAGGCTCAAATCTTGATGCGTTCGATCCTTTAGAAATCATATGACCGTCTAGGCTCATAACCCTAGGATCGCTCTCCAACGCACTCAATACCTGCTTTCCAATGTCTGTGTTTTCAATAAACCCCGAATATTGTAGATATAAACGTGTTTGAATATTGTGCGTGAACGAAAATTTCTCTAATTCAGGTTTTGGAATATTAAGATGGCCTAGTTTCATGTTCTTCATCTAACTTGGTCTTATACGGAATTTTTTCCGTATAATTCTTTACCATATACGGAATCCTGACCGTTACCGTTTTAAAGCTAAACGATTTCTATTTTAGAGGAGGGATTTCTATGCCATACAAGTCTGCAAAAGTCAAACAGAAGTACACTTCAAAAGCCCCCAAACTCATGGATCAAGTTCAATGGCACGCGGCATCCAAAAGAAATGGGCAAAGAAGAAATCAAACGCTTCCTGGCGTGGCCTGGGGCTGGCAATATGTCTTTCCCTCTAAGAGTCGGACAAAAGATCCCAGAAGTGAAACGATTTGGCGGCATCATTGCGATGAATCTGGACGATCAAAGATACAGGGCTATTTTTAATTATGATCCACATCATACAATGCTTTCAAAATCGCATCCGCACCTTTTACAAGCAAGGCTTCGGCAACGGCCACGCCTAAAGACTCGGCCTCCAGCCGTGAGGCGCTCTGGGTTTCTTCGATGACGGTCTTTCCATCTAAACTTAAAACCCGGCCTTTTAGAGTGACTTGTCCTTCTGAAAGGGTGGCATGACCTGCGATGGGCACTTGGCAGCCCCCTTCGAGCCGAGCAAGCAGGGCGCGTTCGGCTCTGATCGTAACGCCTGTTTCGGAGTGATTCAAAAAAAGAATGTGGTCTAGGGTTTCGATATCCAGTTGCCTGAATTGGATGGCAAGCGCCCCTTGTGCGATGGCGGGAACAAAGGTCTCTGGTGCGAGGTATTCTGTAATTTCAGCAGCCCAACCTAAACGATGCAGACCTGCGGCGGCGAGCAAGATTGCGTCAAATGCACCTTCTTTGACTTTGCGGAGCCGGGTATCGAGGTTGCCGCGTAAGGAAACGATTTTTAGGTCGGGACGTAAGGCGAGTAATTGCGCTTGTCTTCTGAGTGAGCTGGTCCCCACGAGCGCACCTTGCGGGAGATCGGCCAACACCTTGCCTTCGTGACTGATCAACGCATCTCTGGGATCTTCTCGTTGCGGTATCGGCCCAAGCTGTAAACCCGCTGGCATCTCGGCCGGCATGTCTTTCATGCTGTGTACAGCAATATCAATCTCTTCACGTAACAAGGCTTCTTCGATTTCTTTGACAAAAAGTCCTTTACCACCCACTTTTGCAAGCGGCACATCTAAGATTTTATCGCCCTTGGTGATGATTTTTTTTATTTCGGATTCAACACCCTTCTCTTTCAGCTGTGCTTGTACCCATTCTGACTGCCAAAGCGCCAGTTTACTGGCACGACTCCCGATACAAATGATGTTTTTAAACACGTGTTTTTCCTTCGTTTATGCGCGTTACGCAGGGGTCATTCCTGCTGTGGTGCCCAGACATCGACCCCGCCTTTTTCACCCAACCAAAGCCGTTTGTGTTTGTCGATGGCGACGGCGTAGACATTTTCATTCGCCAGCCCGTCTTTGGCTTTGATGCTCATCCAGTTTTTTCCGTCAAAACGCGAGACGCCGTGATTGGTGCCAAACCAAAGCGCGCCATCATGAGGATCGACGGTGATGTCGTAGACGATGTTGCCCGCTAAGCCATTTTCGGTCGTAAAATTTTTCCAGCTTGTCCCATCAAATCGGCTGGCACCGCCCCCCCAAGTCCCAAACCAACGATTTTGTTCACGATCAATGGCCATTGAAAAAACATAGTTTTTATTGTAGGTCTCATGGCCTTCGGCATCAAGCACGGAAAGGTCATGTGTATGGGCATAACTCTCGTCGGGCTTAGGGTTGATCTGTGTCCCAAAACCGGTGTTTTCACTTTTTAAGAGACGATTTTTATTGGGTGCACCCAGGCCGTCTTTATGCCGCCAGCTTTTCCAATGCCCTTTTTTGTCCCGTCGGCTCACGCCGCCTTCGGTGCCAAACCAGACGGCCCCGTCCTGATCGACTGCAATCGCATACACCCATCGGTCTGCAAGGCCATCGGCGGTATTATAATTTGTAAACTGCTTGCCATCAAAATGACTGACGCCGTTCCAGGTGGCGATCCATGCCGTGCCGTCCGCCGCAAAATCAACCCCGTAGACCCAAAAATCGGCCAGACCATCTGAGGGCAGATAGTTTTTAAAGGTTTTGCCATCAAAAAGACTGAGACCGCCGTTATTTGTGCCAAACCAATATTGCCCCCGCGGCCCTTTGTTGATCGCAAAAACATAGGGACTCAAAAGTCCTTCACGCATGCTGTAGGTTTTAAGCGGATCACCCGTACGGGTTTCCACCTGGATAATGCCTTCGGTCGTCCCCACCCAAACCGTATCGTCATCGGCAAAAAGAGAACGCACATAACTTTCTGGGCCTGTGCTGAAACTGCCAATGAGTCCGTAATTTTCATGCTGTTTTTGAGGCGATTGTTTTTGAGCATGCGGCATGACGTTTTTCGGCAACTCTGGCGGCCCGGTCCGCTCAGGCGGAGGGATGCGCATAGGGCTGACGGGACGCAGACCCTGTAGATCACAGGCCTGTAAAAGCAGAAGCACCAACAAGGAAAAAAATGGCCCTAAAAAAATACGCTGCGCTTTCCCCTTCAATTTTCCTTTTTCTCCGTTCTATCCCGTGAAAGAATTTCTTCTAAATCAAATAGCTTGCGTGTGGTTTCCAGAATCATGTTGCCATTTTTTGAGTGGACTTCACTTTTTAATGCGGTTAAGGGATGATGCAGGAGTTTGTTGACAATGGATGCGGTCAAACCTTCAAGGGCTTGACGTTGCGTTTCCGTCAAATCGCCCAATTTATTCTGCATTTTTTCAATTTCGGATTTGCGGATGGCTTCGGCCCTATCCTTCAATGCAACGATCATGGGAACCGCGTCAAGGGATTTGAACCAGCGTGCAAAGGATGTAATTTCCTCAGCGATAATCTCTTCGGCCTTCAGGGCTTCTTTCTTTCGGGTCTCTAGATTGGTTTGCACCGAATGCTGTAAATCATCAATGTCATAGAGAAAAACATTGTCTAAGTCATTGATTTCAGGGTCAATATTTCGGGGGACGGAGATGTCGATTAAAAAGATGGGGCGATTTTGTCTCAAAGCAATGACTTTTTCGACCGTCTCACGTGTAATTAAATAATGCGGTGCCCCCGCCGAACAAAGCACAATGTCTGATTTCACTAACTCGTCTTCAAAGGTTTCAAATTTAATGGGCACACCATTAAATTTTTTCGCCAAGGCGACGGCACGTTCATAACTGCGATTTGCAATGGTTATGGATTCAACCCCGTTGCCCACAAAGTGCCGCGCGGCCAACTCTGCCATTTCACCCGCGCCAATGAGCATGACGGATTTCCCCGTAAGTGCCCCAAAAATTTTTTTGGCCAATTCCACAGCAGCAAAACTAACAGAAACAGCGCTTTCGGCAATTTTTGTATCCGTTCGCACCCGTTTCGCCACAGAAATCGCTTTTTTAAAGGCTTTGTTTAAAATAATCCCTGTGGTTTTGTGCAGTATAGCGTGATCGAAGGCATCCTTTAATTGCCCTAAGATTTGAGGTTCTCCAATAATCATGGAATCTAAACTGGAGGCCACACGGAAGAGGTGTTCAATGGCTTTTGAGGACGAATAGATATAGAGGCTGGGTGTGATGATTTCGAGAGAAAGCTCCGCATCCGATGCGGCAAGAAACTTTTTGATGACTTCAAAACCCTTATGGGTATCTTTAACAACGGCACAAACTTCCACACGATTACAGGTCGATAAGATAAGACCTTCTTCAATCGTCGGATCTTCGGTCAATCGAAAAAGTGCATCCCCCATTCGCTCATCCGAAATCGCGAGACGTTCCCGAATCTCCACAGAGGCCGTACGATGATTTAAACCCACAATCACGATATTCACGGGTAAACCATCCTCAATGTGGTGTTTTGTAAATTTTCCATCTGCATCAGCCTGTTTTTACACTCATCTTACGATCATCCCCATTTAAGCCAGGCTCACAAAAATAAAGATCACTCCGACAAACCCAATAATGGCCAGACGTGCGGCCTTTTTTGCACGCCACCCGATGTTAATGCGCCCGTGCAGCACGAGCAAATAGAAGAACCAAATCCCCAATGAAAGGGCCTGTTTCGAATCATTTTTCCCCCAAAGTGTGCCTTCAGTGTATTGAGACCAGAGCGCACCGGAAATAATGCCCAGGGTTAAAAGTGGAAAACCAAAAAGAATCGCCTTTTTATTCCACTGATCCAACATGTCGAGAGAAGGCAGTCGACTATAGAGACTGTTGAGTTGTTTTGATTTTAAAAAACGATCTTGAATGAGATAGACCAGGCCCGCGAGAAAGGCGATGCTAAATGCGACAATACCCAATACGGAAAGAATGGTGTGGATTCCAAACCAGGTGTTGACCAGGGTCGTGTTGAGCGTTGGCACTTCGCTGGGGAGCGCAGAGACAGAAATCAGGGAAAGGAAGGCCAGGGGCAAAATAAAGGAACCCAGAATATAGAGATGATAACGAATTTCGACCCAAAAAAAGACAAGCACAATGGCCCAGGAAAAAAAGGAAACGGCCTCCTGCAAATGTGCCAAAGGAATGTAACCATCTTCTTTAAGTTGAATCCCCAGGGCAATCGTATGACAGACAAAACCCACACCCGTCGCAAAAAGTGCAAACCGCTGTAGCCAGGATGGCTTCTCACCTTCCGCACGCTCGATCCGACTGTCCCAAAGGTTGAGCAGGAAGAGTGCTGTCCCCAAAAAATAAAAGAGCAGCGTCGCTTTAAAAAACAATACGTTAGACATCACACCCATCAGAAAAGAAGTTCAAATTATAGAACTCACTCAAATTACTGTCAAGCCTTGCAAGTCGCCCTTAAAACAGGACGAAGACCTCACGGTAACGCAGTATCCCGCACGCGGAGTGGAATCAGCGCCCTTGCATCATTAAGAAAAGGCAGTGTTGTTGTATACGGACGTCCTAACTCCAATGCGGGATATTTTTTGATCAGATTGTTCCACCAGAGTTCATCAAAGCGGGCTTGAAAAAAGAGGAAAGCCCCTCCTTCTTTCACAAGAGACAGCCCTTCTTCTAAAACGGTTTCCGGCGCAAGCGCACGACTTAGAACCAAATCACAAGCATTTTCTGGTCGGGGCCGGGCCAGGGCTTTAATACGCGTATCGCAGACAAAAACATCCTGCAAACCCAATTGACCGATAATATGGTGTAAAAATGACACTTTTTTTTGCGTCGGCTCGACCAGAGTCATCTTTAATTCGGGACACATAATTTTTAAAACGAGCCCCGGAAATCCGCCCCCACTGCCTAAATCCATACAATTCAAAGCTTCTGGTCGCTCGAGATAAGACAGCGGGATCATTGAATCTAAAAAATTCTTGACGATGATTTCTTTTGTATCTCGCAAACCCGTTAGGTTTATTTTTTTATTCCAGCGGATTAACTCAGCAAGATAGCCTTGGCATTGTTCAAGCTGAAGCGGGCTGATGCGTAAATGAAGCTTTTCAACCCCCGAAACAAAGGTCGCCTTAATGTCCTGAGTGTTCATGTTCCACGTGGAACATGAAGGTTTTGAACAAACTGAAAAGTGCTCACGAGATATGCCTCAATTTATTGGGATTTTTTTGAGCCTTATTGGTGTTTTTTTGTGATTTCATTCGCTTTAGTTTTTCAAGAGCAATCATAAGGATGGAAAGTGCCGCAGGCGTCACACCCGAAATCCTGGCGGCCTGCCCCAAAGAATGCGGCCTCACGTGCTTAAGCTTCTCAAGCACTTCGCTTGAGAGCCCTGGCACCGCATCGTAGTTAAAGCCCAAAGGAATCGACTTTTCTTCTGCAGCTTTAAAACGAAGCGCGTGCCCCAACTCTCGCTTGATATAACCTTCGTACTTGATTTGAAACTCAATCTCTTCCGAAATAGAAAGATCACCCCCTGTCTCCAAGGGAAACCAAGACTTAAACCAAGAAAAATCAACCTCTGGCCGCTTCATCAACTGCTTGAGAGAGTGCCCGGCCAGATCCCCGGAAAGCCCCTTCGACTCAAACGACGCAAGTCCACCCGAAAGCTTGGCTAAACGGGTTTTTTCAAACCAGGAATGACCCGAGGCAATGACCTCTTTCTTTTTCATCAATTTAAGATAAAGTGCATCGGAAAGAAGCCCCAAGGCATGCCCTTTTTCCATCAGCCTCAAATCTGCGCTCCCGTGACGCAATAAAAGCCGATATTCCGCACGAGAAGTAAACATGCGATAGGGTTCTTCCGTGCCAAGCGTAATCAAATCGTCGATTAAAACCCCGATGTAGGCCTCAGAACGATCTAAGACAAAATCCCCTGCATCCCGCAATTTACGCACGGCATTGGTGCCCGCCATCAAACCCTGAGCCGCCGCCTCTTCGTAACCGGAGGTCCCATTGATCTGTCCCGCATGGTAGAGCCCATCAACCGCCTTGGTTTCGAGCGTGCACCGTAATTGTGTCGGGGGAATATAATCGTACTCAATCGCATAACCGGGCCTTAAGATCTCGACCTGCTCAAGCCCCGGAATACTTTGCACAAAGGCCAACTGCACCGACTTCGACAAAGATGTCGAAATACCATTGGGATAAACCACGTCCGTATTTCGGCCCTCCGGCTCCAAAAAGATCTGGTGACGCGGCTGAGATGAGAATTTAACGACCTTATCCTCAATTGAAGGACAATAACGTGGCCCAGTGCCTTTAATAACCCCGGAATAGAGCGGGGATTCGCTCAGGTTTGCCTGAATAATTTCGTGAGTTCGTTCATTGGTATAAGTCAAATGACAGGGCAATTGTTCAAGCACAAGTCGTTCTGTCGCATAAGAAAAGGGAAGCGGAGGTTCATCCCCATTCTGCACTTCAAGCTTACGAAGATCAATGGTTCGCCCATTTAAACGCGGGGGCGTTCCGGTTTTAAGTCGTCCCAACTTAAAACCAAGAGCCAGCAAGCTCTTGGAGGCCGCTTCTGCGTGCTTTTCCCCCATACGCCCCGCAGGAAACTGCTCAAAACCAATATGAATCAGACCCTGTAAAAAGGTTCCGGTTGTTAAAACAACCGCAGAAGAAAAAACTTTGCTTTGATCTGAAAGCCCTACACCTTGGATCTGACCATCCTTAACGAGTAACTCATCCACCATGCCTTCAACAACCGTGAGATTTTCGGCCTTTAAGAGAATCTCGGTCATCACGGCTTGATAGACTTCTCTGTCGGCCTGCGCACGCAAGGCACGAACGGCGGGCCCCTTTCGACGATTCAAAAGCCTAAACTGAATGCCTGCCCGATCAATAACACGCGCCATCACCCCACCCAAAGCATCAATCTCTCGCACCAGATGACCTTTTGCAATCCCCCCAATTGCAGGATTACAGGAGAGCTGACCAATATTATCCAGGCTTAATGTGAGCAAGAGCGTGTCTGCACCCATCCCTGCAGCGGCCAAAGCAGCCTCACAGCCAGCGTGCCCCGCACCAACAACGATTATTTCATATTTATTTTTAAACATTGATCTTAACCTTAAGCAAATTTTTTTACTTTTCGGTGTTCCACGTGGAACACCGACGCTTCACAGGCCTATTTCCCGATGCAAAATTGCCCAAAAATTTCATTCAAGAGCGTATCGACGGTCGTTTCACCGACGATCTCACCCAAAGCATCCATGGACTCACGTAAGTCGATCGCAGGAAACTCCCAGGAGAGCCCGTCTTGAACCGATACAAGCGCTGCACTCAAGCTGGATTCTGCGGACACCAGCGCATTTCGATGCCGAAGCAAAGCAAGCATTGGCGGCTCTTTTTCCGGACTCACAATAAGTCGCGATTTAATGCAATCCGACAAAGACTTTAATCCCGTATCGGATTTTATAGAAATATACATAAATTCCGAATCCGGATATTTTGAACGCAAGATCTCTTCCTCTATCGCTGAGGGAAGGTCTCTTTTATTTAAAAGAATAATCAGCGGACGGCCTTGAAGCACTTCGGCTAAATGGAGGTCATCTTCCGTCAAGACCTGACTTGAATCCAAGACCCAGAGCACCAAGTCGGCTTGCTTCTCAACACGCACAGCGCGTGCGACGCCCTCGCGCTCCACAGGGTGAGCAGAGTCTCGATAACCTGCCGTATCGACTAACTTAACCGAAAGCCCTGCTAAATCAAGGGGTTCTTGCAATAAATCACGTGTCGTTCCTGCAATCGGGGTCACAATCGCCCGATCCTCTTGAAGAAAATAGTTCATCAAGCTCGACTTCCCCACATTGGGACGGCCCATAATCACAACCGTGAAGCCTTCCCGCATTTGGCGACCTGCTTCATAACCTGCCAAGAGATCTCGCATCGGAAACAAAATATCACGAATAGAAGAAGCAATCTTCTCTCGCCCCTGCAAAGGAAGCGCTTCTTCAGAAAAATCAATTGAAGCCTCAATTTGAGCAAGTACGGCCACTAAGTTTTTTTTCAGATCCGAAATCTTATGCGAAAGCCGTCCCTTTAATTGCCCCAGCGCCCATTGATGCTGAAGATCACTCTTTGCGGCAACAACCTCCATAACGGCCTCTGCCTGCGCCAAGTCAATTCGACCTGAGATAAATGCTCTTCGCGTAAATTCGCCGGGAGCGGCGAGCCTTGCGCCTTGCAGGATCGCCGCAGAGAGGATTTTTTTTAGTATGAGGGGGTTTCCATGGGCTTGAATTTCGACAAGGTCTTCCCCTGTATAACTGTTTGGGGCAAACATGGGCAAAAATAAGGCCTCATCAATCAAGCAGGCATTTTTTGGGTCAATCACCTCGGCAAAGGTGGCGGTATGACTTTTTAAACTATCCCAAGGGTGAATACCCCGATAGAGTGATGCGGTGATTTTGCTTGCAGCTTGCCCACTGATACGAACAATGCCCACCCCACCCTCACCGGGCGGGGTGGCAATCGCACAAATGGTGTCATTTTCTGCGGCTCGACTTTTCATGCTCACCCCCTTGCCCTATTGCCTTGCTCTGCGCACCTGGACCACCCGTTCCCGTTGTCACTCCATCACGCTTCATAAGCTGCTGTTGAACAATCGTCAAGGTATTGTTCACAAGCCAATAGAGCACCAAACCGGAAGGAAAATTCAAAAAGAAAAAGGTGTAGACAATGGGGAGGAACTGCATGATTTTGGCCTGGGTCGCATCCATTGTCTTGGGCGCGGTATATTGCTGTAAAAACATGGTCGCACCCATCACAATGGGAAGTACATAATAAGGATCTTTTGCGGACAGGTCTGTTACCCAGAAGAAAAAGGGCGCTTGCCTTAATTCTATTGTGGTATAAAGAATATTAAAAAGTGAGATAAAAACAGGGATTTGCACCAACATGGGCAAACAGCCCCCAATGGGATTTACTTTCTCCGTCTTGTACAAACGCATCAATTCTGCATTCATTTTTTCTTTGTTATTTCCCCATTGTTTCTTAATGGCTGCAATCTTGGGCTGAATAGAAGCCATCGACTTCATCGAACGCATGCTCTTCTGTGTAATGGGATAGAAGGCCACTTTAATGAGTACGGTCACCAGGATAATTGCAATCCCATAATTATGGGTAAATTGGTAGAAAAAGCGGAGTAAATAAAAGATGGGCTTCGCAATCATACGCACCGGAAGCAGACTGCCAAAGATAAACCAACCAAAATCAATACTTTCGTCTAAATTAACGTCTAAAGCATTCAGACGATCATATTCTTTCGGCCCCACGTAAAACAGAAAATTATGGATATCCACACCATCGCTCGGCTCCAGACGAATTTTAGCGGAAATTTCCTTTTCCGCCTTTTTCTCAAAAGTCACTGGGCCAATACCGCCTTCTCCCAGAGGCACCAAGGCACTTAAAAAATATTTGTCCTGAAGTCCAAACCACTTGGCCGTTCCGGAAAAAGCCGTGCTCGCTTCTTCCATTTTCATGGGCGCTTTTCGAATGACCTCATTGTCAATTAAAGCAATTGCACCTGAATTTGCACCAATGCCTTCACCCCAATCATGAATACCAAAGTTGGTTCCGAGGGAAAGATCATAACCCCCAGAATAACCTTCCGTTTCGATTTTTAAATCGAGCACATAACTGTCATGTTTAAAGCGGAGTTCTTTGACGATTTTTTTCCCGTCATCTCCAATATAAGACATGCGAACAAGACCTTCGGGTGTGCTGGCGTTCAAAATTAAAGGCGTGTCATCCAGCACATAACTGCGATTACTCTCTCCCACAAGACTCAAGGCCAGGGGAAATACCGACATTTCTTCCGGAACAAGTTGAATAATTCGCTCTGTCTGAAGCGCTTCATCTTCTATTGAATATTTTTTCAATTCCCATTTTTTGATCGTGCCACCCAGGCTTGAAAGCGTCACCCGATAATAATCACTCTCGACAACCTTCAGGACCTCTTCCGCCGAAACAGAAACAACGGCAAGAGAATCCTCCGAAGCAGTGGAGGTGGCTTCCTCCACAAGAGTCGTTTGTTCGTGAATTGAATCTTTTTTCTCTACCCGGGCTTCTCCATCAATCGGCCCTTGGTTTTCATCCAATGTGGACATGGGTGCATTGGCCGGTTTCCCGGTCATCATGTTGATAAAAAAAGGATATAAGAAAATAATCAAGAGAGAAAAGACAATAAAAACTACAAGCCGTTTTTCCATAGAGCGCGTTCGTCCTTTAGTGGGTTCAGTTTATTATTTGACAGGATCGTATCCACCCGCACAGCAGGGATGACATCTCAAAAGACGTTTGAAAGTGGCAAAAAGCCCTTTCAAAAATCCATGACGTTGAACAGCCTCAATCGCGTAGGAAGAACAAGATGGATAAAAACGACACATGGGAGGGAATATCGGAGAAATAAAATACTGATAAAACCGGACAAGCCCCGTAAATAGAACGCCCATCATTTTTCTCGGCTCAGGCCTACCTCGGCAAAACATTTTTCCAAAAGAAGCGATATTTCTATGCTGCCCAAACCTTTCGCAGCCCGCCTCGGCGTTATAATCAAATTTACACCTTGAATCATTTCACGTAAGTCGTAAAGAGAGGCCCGAAAGACCCGCTTGACGCGGTTTCGGGCCACAGCATTGCCAAACTTTTTGCGGACATGAACGGCAACATTTGCCACGTCACAAGCAATGTCCAGATAAGTCACCACAAAACAATCTTTTACGATTTTAAGCCCCTTCTGTCGAACATCCGAGACCAAATCGCGCCGAACAAGCCGTTTAACCTTAAAATTAGACGCTGAGACGCTTGCGTCCCTTCGCACGTCTTCGACTTAAGACCCGTCGACCATTCGATGTTTCCATTCTTTTTCTAAAACCATGGGTACGTTTTCTTTTTAAATTACTGGGCTGACGAAAAGTAAATGACATAAAACACCTCTTGTTTTAAATAGACCCAACATCATCTTAAATTTTACTCACCTTGTCAAGCAAGAGACGGAGGAGAGATAGGATTCACTGAAGAAAAAAGGAAGCTGAGACGAAGTGCCTCATTTCATTTTAGCCCGATGATTCAACAAAACCACAGGTTTTATCCTGACAGAGCACCTTCGTTCCTTTATTGCGATCATATTTCTCGACCAGGATAGGGAACTTACATTGAGGACAAGGACGTGCCACAGGACGATCCCAAAGCGCAAACTTACAATCGGGGTAATTCGTACAGGCGTAAAAGGTTTTCCCTTTTTTACTCCGCTTTTCGGTGAAATCCCCTCCGCATTCAGGTTCCGGGCATGCAACCCCCAAACTGATCGGCTCAGTGTGTTTGCATTCCGGATAAGCGGAACAAGCCAAAAAACGTCCAAAACGGCCCGTTTTATTGATCATGCCTTTCCCACAGACCTTGCAAATGACATCACTTGCGATCTCTTTTGCCACGATCTCAATCACACCCTCTTTTTCAACAAATTCTTTTGTATTTTTACACTCCGGATAACCCGAACAAGCGAGAAAACGTCCAAAACGCCCCCATTTAATCACCAAGGGATTGCTGCATTTTTCACAAATGATGTCGGTGGGCTGCTCTTCCCGTTTAACATCCCGCATTTCTTTCTCGGCTTTTTCAAAATTTTTAGCAAAAGGGTCATAAAACTTTTTGATGGTCTCCGTCCAATTTTTAGCCCCTGCCTCAACCTCGTCAAGATCCTGCTCCATCAAGGCCGTAAACTCGACATTGACAACACCGGGAAAATTTTCAACCAGCAACTCATTCACGGTATCACCGAGGTCTGTCGGGTAAAAGCGACCTTCTCGTTTTTCCACATATTCACGGTCTTGCAGGGTTGAAATAATCGTGGCATAGGTACTGGGTCTTCCAATGCCCTTGTCTTCCAGGTCATGGATGAGCAAGGCTTCGTTATAACGGGGCGGCGGCTGCGTAAAATGCTGTTTCGGGTCAAGCGACTGCAAATTCAAAACATCACCGACTGAAAGAACCGGCAAAGCACTTTCACCCTCCAGTACTTCTCCGGCATTTGGATTTGATTCTTTTCCTTCGGTGTAAACGATTGTAAAACCTGGGAATTTAAGCACCGAACCCGTAACACGCAATCCGAGCGCTTCGGCCTTTATATCCACACGGGTGACATCAAAAAGAGCGGGCCGCATTTGGCTGGCCACATAACGATTCCAAATCAATTGGTAAAGTAAAAATTGATCATGCGAGAGGTCAGGCCGTAGCAGCTCAGGCTCGCGTGCAATCCCCGTCGGACGGATGGCCTCATGGCCTTCCTGTGCGCTTTTTTTACTTTTATAGACATTGGGGCGCTCCGGCACATAATCCGGGCCATATTTTGCCGAAATCCATTGCGAGGACTCCGTCTGAAAATCCGGAGAAATCCGAACGGAATCCGTTCTCATATAAGAAATCAGGCCCACGGCCCCTTCGGAAGCAATTGTAACCCCTTCGTACAACTGCTGCGCCAGCATCATGGTTTTTTTAGGCGTAAAGTGAAGCTTGCGCGCAGCTTCCTGTTGCATACGACTGGTAATAAAAGGAGGCGTTGGGTTGCGTTTTCTTTCTTTCTTTTCAACCTTCTCAACCGTAAAAGTCGCCGCATTGAGTCGTGTTTCTAAGGCTTTGGCTTCTTCTTCGTTGTGAATTTTTAAGGCTTCACCTGCATCCTGGACCAAACGCGCAACAAAGGGCGGCGGAATAAGACCCGAGAGCGTCGTATCAATACTCCAATACTCTTCGGAAACAAAAGCCAAGACCTCTTTTTCGCGTTGACAAATGATCAATAAGGCCACCGATTGCACACGTCCCGCAGAAAGCCCACGCCGGACCTTCTGCCAAAGCAGCGGGCTAATCTTATAACCCACAATACGATCTAAAACCCGTCGCGCTTGCTGGGCATTGACACGATCCATATTGATTTCGCTGGGTGAAAGCACAGCCTCTTTAACGGCTTTTTTTGTGATTTCATTAAAAAGAACACGATAAACCTTGTCGTTTATGGGTTTAAGCTCTTCTGCGATATGCCAAGCAATGGCTTCCCCTTCTCGATCCGGATCCGGGGCAAGAAAAACCTGATCGGCTTCTTTCGCCGCCTTCTTAATCGCCGTTAAGACCTTGCTCTTCCCCTTGATCACGATATATTCGGGCTCAAAATCTTTTTCAATATTAACCCCAAAACGAGATTTAGGCAGGTCTTTAAGGTGACCAATCGACGCCATCATTTTATACTTTCGCCCTAAATACTTCACAATGGTCTTTGCTTTCGCGGGGGACTCGACAATGACAAGTGAGCGTTTCACTTTCGGCTTAGCTTTCGACTTAGCTTTTGTTTTTGCTTTTGTTGCGGTGGCTTTTTTTGCCAACCTAACCTCCTGTATCCATCATGAATATAAAGACTGTCGCTATCACGAAATGCTTTTGCACAGCCATCTATTTATACTTTAACATAATATTGTCCCGCCATCTGCCGCGCAAGCCCCTTCAATTCAAGCGTCAGCAAGGCCCCTGAAATCAACGAAGCAGGTTTTTGGCTTTCTTGAATCAAGACATCGATATGTTTCGGCTCAAAAGAAAGGGTTTCAAAAACAAGCACTTCGGCAGGCTCAAGCAAAGGCAGTGGGAGGACGTCCCTCACCACCGGGCTTAAACGATGCTGCGGCAGAATCTCGAGCAAAATATCGTCCACATTCTGCACCAGTTTTGCCCCCGATGCAATCAATTGATGCGGCCCCGCACTCATTTCAGAATCGATCGCACCTGGAACGGCAAAGACCTCGCGGCCTTGCTCCATCGCCAAACGGGCTGTAATCAAAGAACCACTTTTTAAACCCGCCTCCACCACAAGACAGCCCAAACTGAGTCCGCTAATGATGCGGTTGCGTTTTGGGAAATTATGGGCGACAGGCGGTGTTCCCAAGGAAAACTCCGAGATAATGACACCCTTTTCGCATAACGCATGGTAAAGCTTTTTGTGTTCGGGTGGATAGATACAATCAAGCCCACAACCCAAAACGGCAATCGTCTGTCCACCTGCACGCAAGGCCGCTCGATGGGCGATACCATCAATGCCACGCGCAAAGCCACTCACAATCGTAATGCCTCGCTCGGAAAGCCCCTGACAAAGCCGTTCCGTAACACGTCTGCCATAAGCGGTTGTTTTCCGTGTGCCAACAACGGAAATTGCAGCAGCCTCGCCTTCGCCCAGCTCATCATTCATCTTTGAGAAAGCGCCCTTAAAATAAAGCAGAGGGGGTGGATCATAAATCGCTGCAAGCCGCATGGGATAATCAGGATCCTTAAGGGTCAGCAGAGACACTCCGACCCGATCAAGTGCCTCAAGTTCCTGGTCAACACCCTCAAAATCATCAAAAGCATGAATGGCTTTAGCCAGATTGATCGACAGACCCTCAATCTTTGCGAGACCCACCTCGGGCGCGTCAAAGACCGCTTCGGGCCCTTCATACACTTCGATGAGACGCTTAAAAAGCAGACTGCCCACACCGGGCACCTGCTTCAGCGCAAGCCAATATCGGTATTCCTGCATGAACACCCCCAAAATGGGGCTTCATTATACATAAGCGGCTTTGAAGGTCAAGCGTAAAGGCAGGGAATAGCAGGACAAACGCCTCTAAAATTTGAGGTTTAGATATTGACAGAGCTACTTGGAAGACATTTTGATTTTTTCCGAGGGGGCTCAAAATTCTGTGTCAGATTAGAGAAAACTGGCACTGCTGCGTATTTTTAAAACCATTCCCGAAGAGCAGTTACTTTCTGCATCAACTACGCGCAATCGAATATCTCGGCTTACAGTCTTTAAAACCGATACAACAGCCCAACTAGGCCACGAACTTGATTCGCTGAACCCCCACCCTCCACGATTGGACTGTCGGCAGCTTCATTCAAAAGGTGCCAATATCCAGCTTGTCCTTCGAGTGACCAGCGTGGTGACAGATCATAAACAACATTCAATTGCAGTCCCACATCCTTAAAACCAGCTTTACGATTAAATCGTGAAAATCCAGTTCGAAGGACCTGTAGATCTGTAACACCAAAATAGCCTTGCATGTAATCGTCATCTGCCCAGCTTGTAGATACGCCAGTAGAAATCATGAAGCCGTCGCTGACTGTAGCGCTGTACTTGAGGTCGAGTGCAAACAGAAGACCATCTTTGTCATTACCCACATCCTGAGGTGTGAGGGTGGCATTAGCCTGCCAAGCGCCTGCACTCAATGTCAAAAATCCCCCCAGTCCTAGGCTGTGCTCAATATTCCCCATGCCCCTTAAAATCGGGCTATCACTTTCGTCTCGGCCACTGTAAGCACGGATAAGTGGTCCCATGATGATGTGCATACGGCTCACGGATCCTTTTGAATAAGAGAAATGGAAGACTGTGAGTCCCGCACTGGCTAAACCATCATTGGCATTAATACTGGCCCCCTTCAAGAAAAAGGCACCTGGTTTTCCAATGTCGACTAGCGGCAAGGCTGAGATCTCATAATTGTCAGAGCCTTCGTATTCGGGAAAGAATCCGAGACCAAGACCAATACGTCCTTGAAATGTTTGCGAAAAGTCAGGAAAACCAAGACCTATGCTTAGGGCCTCATCATTATGGGTGTTGTCCTGAGCAAATCCGGGTGTAAACAAACCAAGGACAAAGATGATGCTTGCAATTACGGGACTGAGAAACGTTTTCATTTTTACGACCTCCTAGGCGAATTGAATTCTATTTCACTGATTATAGGTAATTAGTTATTGTTAATCAATAACTAATTACCTAAATAAATTGACTAGTCGGTGTAAAGGCGATAGGATTGAGTTGAAGCGATGATTCTCTCGTGAAAAAAACTGAGGGTGGAACACGCCAGTTCATCTCACAACAGGATTAAAGGAAGTTCTGATCAAACCATTGAATTGTTTTTTCAAGAGGAAAAATCAACCCAGACTTAATCAGAGCTTCCTAAACGAATAATGAGATGAAACACAAAGAGGTAATCTCGTGGAAAAACTTAAGAGTGCAAGTCGAAGGCTACAGATTGTGGTCATCACATTCATTATCCTCACGCCTTGTGCCGTAGCCTTAAGCGTAGGGACCGGATCGTGGTCAGAGTTATTGCATATACCACAAGACATTCATTTTGATGCAAGCCAAATTTCCGGCTTGAGCCTATTCGCAGTGATCCTGCTTGGATCACTAAAACCAGTCGTTTACATGCTTGCATTTTGGTTTCTCTATCAACTGCTTGATCTTTACCGCGTAGGCATCATCTTCGCGGCAGGGAATGTTGCCGCCATCCGCAAAATTGGGTGGGCAATTGCTTCGATAGATATTGCAGGCATGATTCAAACTGTGGTAAGCGGGCCTATTCTAACATTTTTTGATATTAGCTCTGCTTATGTTTCGGTCCAACTTGAAGTCGGTTTTTTAACCATCGGATTTTTTGTCGTTCTCATCGCTTATGTGATGGATATGGGCCGTGAATTGAAAGAACAGGACAGTCTTGTAATTTGATCGGAACATTATGTCCATTATCGTGAATGTCGATGTTATCCTTGCAAAGCGAAAGATGAAACAAAAGGACCTGGCTGAGGCAATTGGAATTACGGTGCAGAACCTCTCTGTCCTGAAAACAGGAAAAGCCCGGGCCATTCGCTTCTCCACACTGGACGCCATCTGTAAACATCTGGATTGCCAACCAGGCGAGATTCTTGAGTATCGATCAGATACCACCTGAATCGCAATAAAGCCGGATCTTGTAAATTTAGGTGTACCCGGACACCTTTTTAAGGGCTTATCTAAAACAAGTACCAAGAGTCTGTTGGACTTAAGATGAATCTACTGCGAAAAATCCATTTACCTTCAATGATGTTCACTTGCATTAAACATATAACGATCAATCTTCCACGCACCCTCTATTTTTCGAAGCACAAAAAGTTCGTTATCATTTGCCGGAAAGTTGGTTTTTGTTTCAAGTAGGGTGAGTGTCCCCTCTGCCTTACTCTCGACAATGGCAAGATCCTCATGAACAGAAACATGGTGGTAGACATGTTTTGTGTCCAGTTTGATCTTCTTGAAGAGATTTTGATAGGTGTTCCTTATTTCATCAATCCCTCTTACTGCGGGAGCATTATTCGGGAGAAAAACACTGTCTCGATGGTATAGCACCCCTATTTTCTCGGCATTACCTTCATTCAGGGCTTTAAAATAGGTCACGACAAGCTTTTTTGCTTCTTGTTCGTCTTTTGTCATTTCAGGAAAAGCCATATTGAAAGGGATCAGAAGAGATAAAGAACAGACCAAAATTGTTAATGCCAATCGTTTTGATAAATATTGCATGGGTTTTCTCCTCAAGTGAATCACACACGGTCGAGATTGTTGTCGGTCTGCGTGGCCGTTCTCTAAGAGAACGGCCACGGTATCTTATGAAGTTGGTTTTGCCCAGGAGGCTTCGGCGACAATTTCTTTAAATGATGCCAAAGGAATACCCCAACGCTGCTTCAGTGCCGGAATGTCAACATCGTAGCCTACCTCGTTAAACCATCGAAACATAAGCGCAAAATCAGAGCCCACGGCAGCCTCTGCCTGATCGTCTGGCAGTTGTTCGAACTGCAGGGCACGCCCCCGAGTCGAAAGAATACTTGTTGCCTCAGGCATTGTTAATTCATCCCCCGCCAAATCAATAGCTTGACCAATGAACTCAGTCGGTCGGAGAAAGGCCGCGGCCGCAAATTCACCAATATCCTGTACTGCAATGAACTGAAGCTTTGTGTCGGGCCAAAGTGGCGCCATCACGACGCCTTCGGCAGAAGGTCGCCAATAGGTACTAAAATTTTCCATATACCCCGTGGGTCGAAGAATTGTCGCAGGAAGACCTATCTTTTGAATATGTTCTTCAATTTTCCATTTCGTTTCAAAATGTGGAATAGCCGTTTTTCTGTAAGCACTTGCAACAGAGCTGAAGACGAGGTGTTCCACCCCGGCGGCCTTGGCCGCATCAACCATTGTAATGCCTTGTTGCACTTCGGCATCCATACCTTCTTCGAAGAAAGTGGTCACAAGAAAAACCTTCTTAATCCCCTGTAATGCCGCATCGAGTGATGCCCGGTCACTTAGATTGCCCACAACCACTTCTGCACCCAAGTGTTTTAATTCCGTCCCCTTGGAAGACGTACGTGTCAACGCGCGCACCGCTTGTCCCTGGCGCAAGAGACTCCTCACCACTGCGCCGCCTTGTTGCCCTGTGGCCCCTGTGACTAAAATCTTTTCAGTGTTCATGATAATCTCCTCCTCTTGTTGTTGTTGGGTTCGCTGTAAACTTGCTTATTGAACGATGAATTTAATCTCTTATTTGCACCACTTCTTAATAGTTGCTAAAGTATTAAATATAAATTTAATACTTAGTTACCTAAAGTAACCTTAAAACCAAAATACAAGGGAATGGCATTGATGTCAAGATGGCACATTTATGTTATTAGGGAACATCCATGTACCTAAGCGCTCATGATTTTGAGGCCTGTAGCGGCATGGACTGATTGCCTAAAATAAGTCAAAAGGAGGTTTACATTTGGATAAAAAGGAACGTATTCAGAAGCAGGTACGTGACTGTCCTGTACGAGAGGTGCTTGACCGATTGGGAGACAAATGGAGTGTCTTGATCATTCTAACATTAAAATCAGGGACGCTGCGCTTTTCTAAGATCAAGAAGGCCATTCCAGATATTTCGCAGCGTATGTTGACCTTTACTTTACGCCACTTAGAACGCGACGGACTCGTCACTAGAAAAATGTATATGACTGTACCGCCAAAGGTGGAATATTCCCTGACTGATATGGGAAAAAGTTTTTCAGAAAAGTCAGAGGGCCTTGTGGCCTGGGCACATGAAAATCGACCCAAGATCGATGTCTCCCGATCTTCATACGATAAAAAAGTCTTGAACAAAGCTTAATCAAGGCTTCCTCATGTTGTGCATGAATGCTGGGAAAGTGTTTAGCATTTTTGTTTCTGGACGATTATCTGCAAACCCCAAAACCGCCTTAAGATTATTTTTCTTTTGACCCAGTCTATTTGCAATAGCCCGACTTTTATTTTCTTTTGGGTTCCCCTTTTGTGCATACATATTCGCCCTCCTTAAATGTTGTTTTTGTGTATTCAGTCAAGCTGAACCCCAACAAAGGCATAGGGATCGACTTTTGCACCATTCAAACGCATCCCCCAATGTAAATGCGGCCCGGTGACACGACCCGACTTTCCCACCAGACCGATTTGATCTCCGGTTTTAACCCATGAATCCTTTTCGACATCCACTTCGGAGAGATGAAAATACATGCTGATTAAACCCAAACCGTGATCGATTACGACCGAACGTCCGTTGAAGAAAAAATGACCGACCAGCACGACTTTTCCGGCATTGGGCGCGAGGATCGGCGTCCCAATGGGTGCGGAGATGTCTTCGCCCGTGTGCGAACGTCTGGGTTTGCCGTTGATTAAACGTCGGCGTCCAAAAGTCCCCTGCCTTCGACCTTCCACGGGGGCGATAAAAGTCCCTTTCCAGAGCCTTTGAGTTTGACTTTCTGCAAAAGCGGCCTTCATCAAACTTTTTTCACCTCGCACGCGTTTGAGTGTGGGTGCATCAAGATCCACCTTTTTTTTGGGCAAAGTTAATTCCTGCAAACCAAACTTTGCGGCCTTAATTTCGATGATGTTTTTTTGTGTGAAGGTTTTTCCCGCACTTTCCCAAGTACTTACAAAAGGCAGGGAGCCGACAGTTTGATCCATGTCGATCCCGACAAGGGCGACATACACCCCTTCTTGGGTCTCAAAATAGGGAACGGTTTTGTTTTTAAAACGCCCGGAAAGTGAAGAGACGGGACCAGAAAGCGTGAGGATCATCCGGGCAATCGCACCCTGTTTGACCTGTATCGGCACCTCAGCAAAAGCAAATTGTGGCAATACACTTGAAAAGAAAAAGAAAACGATTAAGACAAAGACGGTTTTATTTTTGGGCTTCTGCGGCTGCGATAAGTTCATTGACCCGTGCATTTTCTGAGGAAAAAGGATCCATGCAAAGAATGGTTTCTTCCCAATATCCATTGAGTTTCAGGTAAGTCCAATCCACAGTATACGATCTGTTTTTGGCTTTTGCAAAACGGATGAAATCGCCACGGGTTTTCGCCCGAGTGGTCTGCGGCGGGGTATCAATGGCATGCTGAATATCCGCTTCTGTGGAAATACGTTCAATCAAACCCCCGCGATCCAGCAGGTAGTACAAACCCCGGTCTTGATTGATGTCATGATACTGTAAATCCAACATGGCCACACGGGGATCATCCAAATTACAGCCTTTTTTTTCCATGTAGGATTCAATAATGCCGCGTTTTGCAATCCAGTCAATCTCCCGATCCAAACGGTTTGGGTCTTCCGAAAGTTCATCCAAAACAAATTCCCAACGCTCCAGAATATCGCGGCTGATGGGATCTTCTTCAATTAAAGAAAGGTATTCTTTCGCCTTTTCAAGATAACGCCGTTGAATTTCAATGGCGGTTTTCTCTTTTCCCTTTTCCAACCGCACCCGTTTTTTCAAGGTTGTATCCCGTGAAATCTCACGCATGGCCTTCACCGGGTCATCCAACTCACAACCCTCGACATAAAACTTGTCTTCAATCATCGCCAAAATGATTGCGGTCGTGCCAACTTTCAAATAGGTGGCATATTCGGACATATTGGAATCGCCGACGATAATATGCAGTCGTCTATATTTTTCTGCATCGGCATGCGGTTCATCCCGTGTATTGATGATGCTTCTGGAAGAGGTGGTCGACGAGGAGGTTTTTTCATGGATGTGCTGGGCACGTTGAGAAATAAAATAATGACTCCGGCCCGCAACTTTTAAGACCTTGCCCGCGCCTGCATAAATCTGCCGGGTCACAAAAAAAGGAATGAGCTGTTCTGAGACCTTCCAAAAATCCACATCCCGTCGCATGAGGTAGTTTTCATGGCAGCCATAGGTATTGCCCATGGAGTCTGTGTTGTTTTTATAGATATAGATATCGCCAGAGAGCCCCTCTTCCTGCAATCTTTTTTGGGCAATGGGCAGACAACGCTCAAGCAGGCGTTCGCCTGCTTTGTCGTGTACAACCACATCAAACACCTGGTCACATTCGGGTGTGGCATATTCGGGATGGCAACCCGTGTCCTGATAAAAACGTGCACCGTTGCCTAAAAACGCGTTGGAGGGCCAAGAGTTTGGAATCAAACCTTCAAAGACATAACCCAGGATCTTCTCCATCGGCAAATAAACCTTGCCGTGGGGGGTGAAAATGAGGCCATACTCTGTCTCAAGACCAAAAATCCGGTTCTTCATCACAACCCCCCATTAAGAAAACACGGCTGAAGTCTTGAAATGCCTGAACCCATCAGGAAAATACGGCACGCTTTTATTGCGTTGTTATGACTTGAGATATTTTTCGAGTGATTTTTGATTGAGCCTGCGGAAAAGCCTTCCTTTTTTGCTGCGATCAAGGACCGCCACTTCAAAGGCCCCCTCGGCGCTCTTTTGTTCCTCGCCTTCCGACAAAAGCTCACGGCAAAGCTGAAGGGCGGCTTTCAAAGTCATCAGTTTATAACGCTCGCCCAGGGACGTGCTCAATGCTTCTGCATTGCCACCGACCACCGCAAAGCAGTGTTCGTCATGAATACTGCCGTCAAACTGAATACGATAGATGCCATTGTCTTCGGCTTGCTCTCCCAGCTCAACCACTAAGATCTCAACTTCCAAGGGTTTGACTTCCTGACTAAACACAGAACCGATGCTCTGAGAATAGGCATTTGCAAGCGACCGGGCCGTGACATCTTCTCGGCTGTACATATAACCGGTCATGTCTGCATGACGAATCCCTGCTTTTCTCAGATTTTCAAATTCACTGTATTTTCCCGCCCCGGCAAAAGCGATACGATCATAGATTTCGGATATTTTATTCAGACTGCTTGCATTATCGGCAAAGAGCAACAGCCCGCCCTTATATTCCATCGCAATGGTAGATCGACCACGTGAAATGCCTTTTCGGGCGTACTCGGCTTTGTCTTGCATCATTTGTTCGGGTGAAACGTAGTAGGGCATAGACATCGGCCTTATCTCCCCCCTAATTCAGACATGATCGTCTCATAGTTGGCTCTCACGGTCTCATCTGACACATCTTCCACCCCACTTTTGCTGATCAATTTTACATTGGGGAAAATATTTCTAAGCATGTCGGGCCCCCCTGTGGCCACATCCGCTTCGGCAGCATCATAAATCGCTTCTAAGGCCACCCGTGTCGCCTCTTCTGCGGAGAGATCTGCTTTATAAAGCCGTTTGAGGGTGCCTTTGGCATCTCGTCCCCCAGAGCCTGTTGAATAATAGTCTCTTTCTTCGTAACGTCCACCGGCAATATCAAATTTAAAAATTCGGCCGGTTTTTCGTTTCAGGTCATAACCGGCATAAATGGGAACGACCACCAGACCCTGCATGGCCATCGGCAGATTGCTTTTAATCATCTGCGCCAATTTGTTGGCCTTACCTTCCATAGAAAGCAGGGTGCCTTCCAATTTTTCGTAATGCTCCAACTCCACCTGAAAAAGTCGGGCCATATCGATACAAGGCCCCGCAGCCCCGGAAATCGCCATGGCCGAAGTTTCGTCGGTTTTAAATACCTTTTCAATGCGACGTTCAGAGATTGTATAACCCTCTGTCGCCCGCCGGTCCCCGCAGATGACGACCCCATCGCGGTATCGTAAAGAAAGAATGGTGGTGCCGTGGGGCACAGATTGAAGTAATTTTTGTTGATCAGACAGTGTGGCCAGCGCTTCTGTACGGCCTAAAAAAAGTCGGGGATAGTGAGATTGTAATAAATCATGAAAACTGGAACCCGGATCATTAAGCTTAAATGGGCTCACTACTCTCCTCCTTTCTGCACATAGTTTTTGACAAACTCTTCGGCATTTTCTTCTAAGACATCATCAATTTCATCCATGACTTTATCGAGGTCTTCTTTGATTTTCTTGCCTTTTTCAAGGACTTCAGGATTGGCTTCGACCGCAGCTTCGTCTTTTTTGGCCTCTTGTTTTTCTTCTCTTTTTTTGTCTTGTTTTTTCATGCCTCCCCCCTCACCTTCCCATCCGCTTTAACAAGGACTCCACCGAGTTGGCCTCTTTCAAAAGCGGACCCACCAAGGCCTCGCTGCCTTTCCAGGGATCCATCAGTGGCACTTTTTTCATGGCGGCTTCTCCCACATCAAAAAGTACAGAGGTCCAACTGGCCGAATAAATTTCTTTCCCAAATTTTTTGAGACAAGTGCCGCGGAAATAAGCCCGTGTGTCTTTCGGGGGATTTGTCTCCGCAGACATGATTTGCTCAGGAGAGACCAGGGTTTCAACATAGCCCCCGCGTTCCAGGGGAAAAAAGAGTCCTTTTTTTCGATCTAAATTATGGTACTGCAAGTCCATCAGGGCAATCCGAGAATCCCCCCAATCGCAGCCTTTTCTTTCCATATAGGATTCAATCAAAGTCTTTTTAATCACCCAGTCCAACTCACGCGTCAACTGCATCGGGTCTTCTTCCAGTTTATCCAGAATAACACGCCATCGCTTCAAAATATCCTGAGTCACACAATCGTCGTCTTTTTCAAAATGACGCGTCGCGGCTTCAAGATAAGTCCGCTGAATCTCAATCGCCGTCGCCGATCCCCCCCCCAAAAGCGGAATTGTTTTTTTCAGACTCAAATCACGTGAAACAGCTTTGATGCTCTTAACGGGATCATCAAGATCCACCCCTTTGACGTAAACCCCCGCCTCAATCATCGCAAGCACCAAAGAAAGGGTCCCGACTTTTAAATAGGTGGCCACCTCTGCCATGTTCGTATCACCCACAATAACATGCAGCCGACGATAACGTGTGCGATCCGCGTGGGGCTCGTCCCGCGTATTGATAATCGGACGCTTCACCATGGTATTGAGATCCACCCGAGTTTCAAAAAAATCGGCACGCTGAGAGATCTGGTACACAGCCGGATCGGTTTTATTCTCATAACCCACCTTCCCAGAACCCGCAAAAATGGCACGCGTGACCAAAAAAGGCGTCAGTTGATCTACAATCTTGTCAAACCGTAGTTTTCGATCCACCAAATAATTTTCGTGATAGCCGTAACTGTTTCCTTTGCCGTCGCTATTATTTTTATAGATAGAGAGTGATACGCTTCCCTGTTTGAGCGATCGTGTCATTTCGAGCGCATCTTCAATCAGGCGATCCCCCGCTCTTTCATACATCAGCAAATCCAGGGCATTGCTGCATTCGGGGGTTGAATATTCAGGGTGGGCACCATCAACATAGAGCCTGCCGCCGTTGGGCAGGAGTTTGTTTAAAAGCCGATTGTATTCCGGACCCGGTTTTTCACGCTCACCGTCGGCCTCATAACCCCGGGCGTCCAAGAGCGGGTTTTCATTCTCATAATTCCAAAGCACGTTTGAAGCGGGAAGGGCGGGATAACTGTTCACCAAAAAAATGGAGTTTGAAACGGGATCCGAGCTTTCAGGGGACTTGGCGACAATACCGTATTCAGTCTCGGTTCCAAGGATTTTTTTCATTGCGCTCAGGCCTCCCACCTAGGGCATGCAAATCATCCGACACGCTAAAAACACACGCTGCCTCAGTCGTAAATTGCTTTTCAAGGCAAATGGAGACAGTGCATCTAGAGATAATGACCTGTTGCGACGGTCTCAACGTCTCGTGTTTCTGAGGCACTGCCAGCCATGGTACGAATGTGGACAATTTTTTCACTACTGCGACCTGCGATCTTCGCCCAATCGTCTGGATTTGTGGTATTGGGAAGATCCTCATTTTCCTTGAATTCCTGTTTAATCGCTAAGATAAGGTCTTCGCTTTTTAAACCTTTGACCCCACTCTCCAGAAAACGTTTAATCGCATGCTTTTTGGCCCGTGAGACCACCCCTTCAATCATCGCCCCACTCGCAAAATCCTTGAAGAAAAAGGTCTCTTTTTCACCATTGGCATAGGTCACCTCTAAAAACTTGTTTTCTTCCCGTACAGAATACATCTCTGCAACAGCATCCTGCATCAGCGAATCAACGATTTTTTTGGGATTATTTTTCCCTTTTTTTATTTCATCCGGGTGAAAGGGCAAATCCTCCGTTAAATACTTTTTAAAGATCGACATGGCGCCTTCTTTGTTCGGTCGTTCAATCTTAATCTTAATATCGAGTCGGCCTGCACGTAAAATGGCCGGGTCAAGTAAATCCTGCCGATTGGTCGCACCGATGACAATGACGTTACGAAGCCGTTCCACGCCATCAATCTCGGCTAAAAATTGTGGCACGATGGTCGATTCCATATCGGAAGACACGCCCGTACCCCGCGTTCTAAACAGTGCATCCATTTCATCAAAAAAGATGATCACCGGATGACCTGCATCCGCACGTTCTTTGGCTTTTTTAAACACCTCTCGGATCTGCCGTTCGCTTTCTCCGACGTATTTATTGAGCAACTCAGGGCCTTTGACATGCAGAAAAAAGGAACGCAAATCCTTTCCAGATTTTTTGTCGCCCAGCTTCTCAGAAATAGAAGCCGCAACGGCCTTTGCAATTAAAGTCTTTCCGCAACCCGGGGGACCGTAAAGCAACACCCCTTTGGGCGGAAGCAGCTTGTGCTCTGAAAAAAGATCTGCATGCAGAAAAGGCAATTCAACCGCATCGCGTACCTGCTCGATCTGAGATTCCAGACCCCCGATATTTTCGTAGCTCACGTCGGGGATTTCCTCCAAGACCACCTCTTCAACCTCGGATTTTGGCAATTTTTCAAGCACATAACCCGACTGCGCATCCAAGAGAAGATGGTCCCCAACAGAAAGATGTTCCCCTAAAAGAGGCGACGCCAATTCCACAACAAGCTCTTCTTCGCCACGAAGCGTCACCACCAGACGATGTGAATCGAGCACGTCTTTCACACGAACCACCTCACCCTGCGGTTCAAAACCACAAACTTCGATGGCATTGAGTGCTTCGTTTAAAACAAGTTGCTGACCGATTTTAATGTCTTTTCCAGAAATATCGGGATGCAGAAGAACCCGCATCTTCCGACCGGCAACATAGACGTTAATACTTTCATCGTCATTGACCCCAGAAAAAATGGCATAGGTCGCAGGCGGTGATGTCAGCTTCTCAACCTCTTCTTTTAAAGCATCAATGCGATTTTTGGCCTCCATTAAAGCCGACGTTAATTTTTCATTTTGCTTAAAAGCCTGATCGAGTTGCCCCCCGGACTGGCGTAGGGCGCTCAACTCCTCCTCCATCGACGCGATCTGATCCAGCAGTCTTTCTCGTTCCTGCTCAGGATCGCGCTGACCCGGCTCCGACGCGTCTCCCCCAAATTTACCGGAAAGTTTATTCATAGTTTTTCGGAAAGAATTTGGTTTTTCTTGTTTTTTTCTTCCATCAGCCATGATAAAACCTCTGTCTTTTTATGAAGATCCCATATCGTGCTTTTCTGTAATTTAAGTTTAGCACCCTTCCAAAAAGGGGTCAACTCAAGCCCAAAAACATTCATATTTTAAATGTTTTTCACTTTTTTACATAAAAAAAGAATCGGGCACAAAGCCTAAGCCTAAACCCCACTGAAAGTGGCTTAGAAAAAAAGAAGCGTGAAGGAAGAGGAGAAAGACCTTCTTTTAGAGGGAAGTGGTCTCACCAGAAGAAGGCATTGACGGCGGTGGCGCTTCGACTTCGACTTGGTTAAGCATAACAAAGAAGGCCACCATTAAACAAAAAAGCAGGACCATTAACATGGGGTTATCTTTTAAAAAATGTCTTTGCAGCCCCCCACAAGCGGGACATTTATTGACCATAACATCCACTAAATCCTGTTTGCACCAACGACAAGGCCGGGGCGAGACATCGGGGGCTGGACGTGAAACTTCAGAAGAAAGGCTTGTTTTACAGTGTTTGCAAAACACGGCTTCATTTTTCACCATCTCAGCACAAGCAGGACATTTTTTATAAGCCATGCCTTTTAACTGATCATCTTCGTAGGCCTTGTCTCCGATGACGGCAATATGAATGATTGCGAAAAAGAAAAGGAAAAATCCGTATAGGGCCCAAGGGAAAAAGGGGCGATTTTTTTGCTCAGCAATCACACCCACCGCAGCACCAAGCAGCATGCCAATGACAAGGGGAAATATCATCTATTTATGACTCCAGTCTTAGAGAACAAGCGGGATCTTTGTGATAAAAAAGGAAGATCTGGGTTGAAGACCGAGGGACCGTCTCAATCCTCAAAATTCCCTTTGCCGCGTAATGCCCGTTGCATCTCACGATTTGCGGATTTTTTGGCTTCAGTGTCCCGCTTATCATGCAAATGTTTGCCTTTGGCGAGACCTAATTCCACCTTAGCCCAGCCGCGCTGAAAATAAATTTTAAGCGGAACCAGTGTGAGACCTTTCTCTCTCACTTTCCCGAATAGACGCCAAATTTCTTTTTTTCGCATCAGCAGTTTTCGCCGCCGCGTTGGCGCATGGTTTGCCAAATTGCCATGACTGTAGGGACTGATGTGACAATTATGAAGATAGAGTTCTCCCCGGTCAATCTGTGCAAAACCTTCCTTTAGATTAACACGACCCGCACGTAAAGACTTCACCTCTGTGCCAAAAAGCGAGATCCCCACTTCCATTTTCTCCAAAATGAAAAAATCATGAAAGGCTTTTCGATTGCTCACGACGAGCTTATCGCCCTCTTTTTTTTCAGACATGCCTAACAACCTTGTAAAAATGGGTGCAATTCAAGGGGTTTAGATTTTCTTTCGTGACAAGGCGCAAGACGCTAATATACCATGCTTTGCATGATGAAAAAACCCGCCGCGATCACCCCCATCCTCAAATCGATGAGCCAAAGGCTCGGCCTCGAAAAAGAATTGATTCTTTATCGGCTCAAAAAAGAGTGGCCTGCGTTCGTAGGTCAAACCCTCTCCGAACACACAAGACCAGAACGACTTAAGTTTAAAAAGCTGAGCCTTTGTGTCGATGGCCCCACGTGGATGCACGAACTCACTTTCCTCAAAAAAGACATCATCAAAAAAATAAATGCCCGACTTGGAAAAAACCTGATCCAGACCCTCCACCTTAAGATTGGAGTGCTCTCTTCCCAAAATCACCCCCAAAAAGAACATGAAAAAATGCGAAAGAAAACCCTCTCCATACAGGAAAAAGCCTTGCTGCACGAAACACTTGCTCCTCTGGACGATTCCCCTCTAAAAAGGGCAATTCAACAAGCCATGGAACAACATTTGCGGAAAAATTAGGGAGGGGGATCTCTATAAATGGGAAATGGGCGCGATACGGGCGGCGTTCTCTTAGGGAAGTCTGATTAAACCTGAGCTCCCTTAGGAATCCTGATGAATGAGCGCCTTGAGCGCATCGACCTTCTGTTTAATTATTTCGGGGTCCGGGTAGTTTTCTTCCAGTTCTTTGTAGAGATTTAAGGCTTCGGAGGGTTGTTTTCCCATTTCGAAACAATTCGCCGCCCGAAATTTCGCAAAACGGCTGTTTTCATCTTTGGGATAAGTCGTATAGAGGGTTTTATAAACAGGGACCGCGGCTTCACAAGCCCCACTCACAAAATAACTGCCTGCCTTCCGATAAAGGGCTGAAGGCGCCCAAGTGCTCTTCGGTGCATTTTCCACAATCAGATCCCATTCCACACGCGCCTGGGCCATATCCCCCATCTCATAATACAATTCGCCGATCTTAAACCGACTCGCAAGCACTTGTTCCTGATCATCACTGGTGGCCACAATGCTTTCATAGGTTGAAATGGCTTCTGTCGGACGTTTAAGCTGCCTTTCGTACACTTCCGCAAGGCGATGGCGCGCAGCAAGGCTGTGCTCGGAAAGACCCCGGGCCTTTTCCAGTTGAATCACCTTTTTCAATGCCGCTACAGCCACTTCTGCATCATCCAAATAAAATAAAAAAGTAAGCCCTTTCCAATAGTAAGCCTCTGGAATCAAGGTACTTTTTGGATAAGACTCGATGAGTTCCTCATAATCACGAATCGCACCCAGATAGTCGTCCTGTTGCCATTTTCGCTCAGCAACAGACATGAGCCGCATGGACATCCATTCTTCTCGTGAGCCCAAGACCCAAACCACCACAAAAACAGCACTTGCGATCAGCGCTCCCCAAGAGATCCACTTCAAAAAAAACATGCCTCTACGTCGCAAACCCTGTCTGTTTGTCCCTGGATTAGGTGTCATTCTCGGGTGTTTCCTCTGTTGCGCTTTCTGCGGTCTCTTCTTCGGAAATTTCGCGATCCCCTTTGTCAATGAGACGTGCGACACGAACCACACGATCACCCTCTGCCATGTCAATCAAACGAACCCCTTGCGTATTTCGACCAATGACACGGATGCCTTCAACCTTCTGACGCACAATCTTTCCATTGGCTGTAATAATCATTACTTCATCTTCATCTTCGACCTGGAAAGCATCCACGACACTGCCATTTCTATGACTGGTTTGGATGGTAATAATGCCCCGTCCACCGCGTCTCTGTTTACGATATTCAGAAAGTGCTGTGCGTTTACCAAAGCCGTGTTCTGTCGCCGTCAAAAGGGAGGTCCGCTGATCTGGACCGATGGTCTCCATACTGATCAACTCATTGCCATGCTGAAGACGAACCCCCATCACACCCGTTGCAATACGACCCATGGCACGCACATCCTGTTCCGAAAAACGGATGGATAGACCGTGTTTTGTCCCTAATAGGATATCATGATTTCCCGAAGTCAGCTGGACGGAGATCAAGCGGTCCCCTTCATTCAAGTTAATCGCACGTATCCCGCCCGCCCTGGGTTTACCATAAGCGTTCAGGGTGGTCTTTTTGACCAAGCCTTTTTGTGTCGCCATGACCAAAAAACGGCCCTCATCAAATTGATCCACGGACAAAATCGCCGAAATCGTCTCCCCCTGTGGAATCTGCAACAGGTTGACGATGGCTTTGCCTTTTGTCGCGCGACCGCCTTCAGGGATTTGATGGACTTTGAGCCAATGCACCTGACCCGTGTCTGTAAAAAAGAGCAGGTAATTATGGGTCGATGCGATAAAAAGATGGCTGACAAAATCGGCCTCTTTTAAACCCGTGCCAATCTTGCCCTTGCCCCCCCGCCGCTGCGCACGATAAAGCGCCACGGCGTTTCGTTTGATGTATCCGGTATTTGAAACCGTAATGACCATTTCTTCTTCGGCAATGAGGTCTTCAATGCTGATTTCGCCCTTATCGGGAATAATTTCCGTACGGCGATCATCGGCATATTTTCTTTGAATCTCCACAAGCTCGGATTTAATCACTTCTGAAATACGGGTATCGCTGCCTAACAAGGCCTTCAAGTCCGCAATTTTCTCCCGGAGAGCGTCTAATTCCACGATCAATTTGTCTCGTTCGAGTGCCGTCAGACGCTGTAGCCGCATATCAAGTATGGCCTGAGCTTGTCTTTCACTTAAACCATATTCACCCATCAATCCTGTGCGCGCCACCTCAGGGGAAGCCGAGGCCCGGATTAAAGCAATCACCTCGTCCAAATGATCCAGCGCAATTTTGAGCCCTTCCAGTATGTGTGCGCGGGCTTCGGCCTGTCGCAATTCAAAACGGGTTCTGCGAATGACCACTTCACGGCGAAAATCCAGGAAATGGACTAAAATTTCTTTTAAATTCATGACCTTCGGCTGATTATTCACCAAGGCCAACATAATAATGCCAAAGGAATTTTGCAGCTGGGTCTGTTTGTAGAGATTATTCAAAACGACAGCGCCCATCTCGCCCCGCTTGAGCTCAATCACGATACGCATGCCGTCTCGATCCGACTCATCCCGTAACTCTGAAATACCTTCTAATTTTTTGTCCCGCACCAGGTGACCGATTTTTTCCAGCAGTCGAGCTTTATTCACCTGATAAGGCAGCTCTGTGACAATAATGGTTTCACGCTCCGTCCGAGGATGCACTTCCACCGCAGCCCGCGCACGCAACATCAATGAACCTCGCCCTGTTCTAAAGGCAGATTCGATACCTGCCGTCCCATAAATAAATCCAGCCGTCGGAAAATCCGGACCTTTGATCTTTTCCATCAGGGTCTCAATCGGCACACTGCGGTCATTGAGTAGCAGCATCAGGCCTTCGAGCAGTTCACCCAGATTATGCGGGGGAATATTCGTCGCCATGCCGACGGCAATACCGGTCGAACCATTCATGAGCAAGTTTGGAATGCGAGAAGGCATGACGATTGGTTCTTGCACCGTTTCGTCAAAATTGGGGGTAAAATTCACCGTATCCATGTCTATATCGGCCAAAATTTCCTCGGCCAACTTGGTCATACGGGCCTCGGTATAACGATAGGCTGCCGCGCGATCCCCATCCACAGAACCAAAATTCCCCTGACCATCGACCAAAGGGTAGCGCATATTAAAATCCTGCGCCATGCGCACCATGGTGTCGTAAATCGCCGTATCGCCATGGGGATGATATTTTTTTAAAACTTCACCCACGACACCCGCTGATTTAGAATAACGACGATTTGAAAGCAGACCCTCACGAAACATCGCGTAAAGGATACGTCGATGCACAGGTTTCAGGCCGTCGCGCACATCCGGCAAGGCCCGTCCGACAATAACGCTCATGGCGTAGTCGATGTAGGATGACTTCATTTCCTCATCAATATTTATGGTCGTGCGATTTTCAATATCCGGCATCTGTGCTCCAATCTAATTTCGATTGCATTATTTCCCTTTAAAACAGCTCTAATTTAAATAGGGATCATTTAGACATCAAGGTTTCTGACTTCCGCCGCGTGTTGTTGGATGAAGTTGCGCCTCGGCTCCACGGCGTCTCCCATCAACACGGAAAAGATTTCGTCGGTTTCAAAGGCATTTTCAAGCGTGACTTTTAAAAGCGTGCGTTTTTCCGGATCCATCGTCGTCTCCCAAAGTTGGGAAGGATTCATCTCCCCCAGTCCTTTGTAACGCTGGATCGAAAGTCCTTTTTTCCCACGCTCCAAGACATGTTGCACAATCGCATGTGCATGACCAAAAGACTTTTCCTCATCACCATCACGCATGCGATATGGCGGAAGACCCATGCCCAATTTATAGGGGGACAGGGGTTTTAGATCCCTAAATTCTGAAGAATTAACCAAGGCCAGGTCAATGCAAAAACGCTGGGACAAACCATTTTTTTCAACCTGGCAGTTCACCTGAAAGGCATTGTGGGCCTCATCGGCTTCAATCGTGTAAACAAGGGTGTCGGAGGTATCCGGATCATGCCAAGCTTCACTCACTTTTTCCATGTAGCTTTCAAGCACTTCGCGGCTTTTCAGGTGTTCCCGGCTCAAAAAATCTGCCTGCGTCAGTCCGCGTAAAAAACCCGGGTCGACATTTTTACGGGCAAGATGTTCAATAATCGCTTCATAGGCAATGAGTTTTTTCAAAATGGCCTTGAAACGCCCGCCACTCACCATCGTTTTATCTCGATCCAGATAAAGCGACATGGCATCAGAGGCCAATTCCATTAAATATTCACGCATCGCAGCTTCGTTTTTAACATACTGCCCCTTTTTTCCTTTTTTAATCCGGAAAAGCGGTGGCTGAGCGATATAAATATAACCTCTTTCAATCAAAGCGGGCATCTGGCGATAAAAAAATGTAAGCAGCAGTGTGCGAATGTGCGCACCATCCACATCGGCATCGGTCATGATAATGATGCGGTGATAGCGGGCCTTTTCAATATCAAAATCCTCACTACCAATGCCCGTCCCTAAAGCGGTAATCAGTACCCGAATTTCCTCAGAGGAAACCATTTTGTCAAAGCGAGCGCGCTCCACGTTTAAAATCTTTCCTTTTAAGGGCAGGATGGCTTGAAAGCGTCGATCCCGACCTTGTTTTGCTGAACCACCCGCAGAATCCCCCTCTACAAGATATACTTCACTGCGCGAGGGATCTTTTTCGGAACAATCGGCTAATTTACCAGGCAGGCCACCGCCCTCTAATACGTTTTTACGACGAATCAATTCTCTTGCTTTTCGGGCGGCTTCGCGCGCACGCGCGGCACTGATGGCTTTTTCAATAATCTTTTTTGCAACGGCCGGGTTTTCTTCATAATATTCCGCCAGGGCCGCATTGACCGAAGCTTCGACAATACCTTTGACTTCCGAGTTTCCCAATTTTGTTTTGGTCTGTCCCTCAAACTGAGGATCGGGCAGTTTGATTGAGATAACAGCCGTTAAACCCTCACGAACATCATCCCCGCTTAAGTTTTCGCCTTCTTTTAAAATTTTATTGGCCAGACCATAACTGTTTGTGGTTCGGGTTAAAGCCGCCTTAAAACCTGCTAAATGTGTCCCCCCTTCACGGGTATTGATGTTATTTGCAAAAGTAAAAATATGTTCTGAAAAGCTGTCATTATACTGAATCGCAATTTCTACCATCACCCCACTTCGCTCTTTTTCCATCGAAATCGGCTTATGAAGCGCATTTTTACTTTCATTGAGCATTTCAATAAATGAAATAATGCCACCCGCATAACAAAATGTTTGTTTTTTATCTGTGCGCTTATCTTCAATGGAGATCGTCAGACCCTTGTTCAAAAAAGCCAGTTCACGTAAACGTTCCGAAAGGGTCTCAAAGGAAAAATCAGTCTGTTCAAAGATGCCCGTATCGGGCTTAAAGGTAATTCGTGTTCCGGTCTCTTGGGACTTTCCACTGATTTCAAGCGGGCCTAAAGGTTTTCCATATCCATATCTCTGGTGATAAACACGTCCGTCTTGTTTGATTTCTAATTCAAGGGATTCGGAGAGGGCGTTCACGACTGAAATACCCACCCCATGCAAACCCCCTGAAACCTTGTAGGTATCACTGTCAAATTTACTACCTGCATGCAGGTAGGTGAGTGCCACTTCCGCGGCAGAAATTTTCTTTTGGGGATGCAACTTGGTGGGAATACCTCGACCATTATCAATCCCGGTTATCAATCCGTCCCGGTGGATAATCACTTGAATCTCTGTGCAAAAACCCGCCATCGCCTCGTCGACGGAATTATCCACCACTTCGTAAACAAGATGATGCAAACCTGCGGGTCCGGTACTGCCAATATACATTGCCGGACGTTTTCGAACCCCTTCAAGTCCTTCAAGGATTTTGATTTTGTCTGCACTGTAGTCGCTCTTATTTCCTTCACTTGTCATTCTTTTTCCTTATAATTCAATTGGATCGACAAAATTACACTTTATGGCTTAAGCGCTGAGACACAACAAAAATAAACACTATTTTTGAGTACAAGAATAATGGGGACTGTCCAAAAAAGCTTAAACCCGCATGGGCATAATCACAGTCAAAAAACCTTCTGATTCTTCTCTAATCAGACAAGGAGACAGCGCATCTTTAAATTCAAGCGTCACCTCATCGCCCTTCAGGGCTGCTAAGGCATCCAATAAATAACGCGCATTAAAACCGGTCGAAAATCCCTCCCCCTCAAAATGCGTCTCTAGGGTTTCGTTTGCTTCACCCATCTCAGGATTACTCGCACTTAAGACAATGCCCCCGCTTTCAAGGCTAAACTTGATGGCACTCGTTTTTTCCCGCGCCAAAATAGAAACACGACGTAATCCCCCCTCAAGCTCTTCTTTTTGCGTCGTGACTTTTTTATCATTATGCTCAGGCACTGCTTGTTTATAGTTCGGAAATTCCCCTTCCATGAGACGTGAGATAATCACAAAAGTGCCCCAGCGGTAAATGAGTTGGTTTTCACCGATAAAGAGCTGGGGTTCTCCTGTTTCATCCCCATCATCTAGGGCGCGTTTAATTTCAAGGACAGCCTTTTTAGGGAGAATAATCCCCGATTCACGCTCTTTCCAGGTGCCTGAAACCTTGCCTTCGGCAACAGCCAAACGATGACCATCTGTTGTAATAAAACGGATGGTCCCCTCTTCTGTCGCACTTTTTTCCAATTGAATGAGGATGCCATTAAGGATGTACTGCGGGTTATTCTCTCCCGTCGCAAAAAGTGTCCGTTGAATAAGCCCGGATAAAAGTGTCGGATTGATCCGAATCTGTTCTTCGTGTTCTATTGTGGGGGAAACAGGAAATTCTTCTGGCGGTAAACCCACAATACGGAAGTAACTTTTACCCGATTCAATGACCACCCAGTGATTTGCTTGTGCGGTAATGGTCACCGGACCTTCAGGAAATTCACGTACGATCTCATGTAACTTACGGGCAGAAACGGTGGCTCGCCCCGGCTCAAGGACTTCAGCAGGATAAGCCCCTTGAATACCGACCTCAAGATCTGTCGCAAAAAATGCGAGTTTTTGCCCCTCTGCTTCCAGTAGGATGTGTGTTAGAATAGGCATCGTATTTCTACGTTCCACCACACCTTGTACCCGCTGTATTCCAGACAGCAGGTCTTTTCGACTCATTTTGACTTTCATTTTAGCCCTCCCTCAAATGCTCCGCCAAACTTTCTAAGGTCATTTTAAGATTGAAGTCCTCCGCTTTCTCTTTCTCAATTTGTTTACAGGCGTGAATGACTGTGGAATGGTCTTTTCCGCCAAAGGCTTTTCCTATCTCAGGAAAAGAAAGGTTTGTTAATTTTCGAGTCAGGTACATGCCAATTTGTCTTGGAATCACCAGGTTTTTTGTACGTCTTTTTGATTTAAGTTCAGAAATCCTGATCTGATAACGCTCCGAAACCGCCTGTAGTACGTCATCAACACTTACAATTCGCTCCCGATCCTGGATAGAATCATGCAGAACACGTTTGGCCATTTCTACGGTAATTCCCTGACCAATCAAAGAACTATAAGCCCCCAAGCGAATTAAAGACCCTTCCAATTCTCTTACGTTGCTCTTAATTTGTGTGGCCAAAAGCAGTGTCACGTCATTGGGTAAATCGATCTGCTCCAATTCCGCCTTTCGTCTTAAAATAACAATTTTTGTTTCTAAATCCGGTGGTTGAATATCAGCAATTAAACCCATCTCAAACCGTGAACGCAATCGATCTTCGATATCGGAAATTTCTTTAACCGAACGATCACTCGAAATCACGACCTGTTTGCTGGTTTCATACAAGGTGTTAAAGGTATGAAAAAACTCTTCCTGGGTTCGCTCTTTTCCACCAATAAACTGAATGTCATCAATCAACAAAGCGTCTACATTACGGTAACGATTCCGAAACTCGGCCATTTTGTCGTAACGGATAGAATGAATGACATCATTTGTAAACTGTTCAGTCGAAAGATAGGCAATCCGAAAATCAGGATCATTATCTGAAAGATAATTTCCAATCGCACTCAACAAATGTGTTTTTCCAAGTCCCACGCCCCCATAAAGAAAAAGGGGATTATAAGTGACCCCTGGTTTTTCTGCGACTTTAAGCGAAGCGGCATGGGCAAACTGATTACTTGAGCCCACAACAAAAGAATCAAAATTATACCTGGGATTAAGATTTCCTCTCGCTTTCCCCTTCGAACCATTTTTTGAGATAGAAGAAAGTTTGTCCTCATTCATCTGGGGTGACGCTTGATCTGGATGAATCTCAAACTGAATGCTCATATTTTCCTGAGAAAACTCCTTTTCAAGCACTTCTTTCATCATTTGGTAATAGTGTCCACGAATCCACTCACCAAAAAACTGATTGGGCACGGAGATCATAATCTCTCCTTGCTTTACAGAAAGCAAAGCGGTTGGCTTAAGCCAAGTATCAAAAGCCTGCTGACTAATATTGGGTTTAATCTGGCTAAGAACGTCTTCCCAGATCAGATCAAGTTGCATGTGGCAATCCAGGAGTTACTCACAGGGTTATCAACAGCTGTGGATTACTTCTTTTCTAAGTTTTCAAGGGTTTAGGACCTAGATGCCAAATTAGAAACAGTCCCCATCAGGTGGCATTGTTAAAGCAGGGGGATTATACAAGAACAATCCAAATGAATCAAGATCCTTCCCCGTAACTCTGGATAAAATCAAAGACTTATCCACAGGGCTATCCTCTTAATTATTCCTTAGTTTATAATGCTTTAAGACAATTATCAGGAGAAAAGTGGCCTACCTATTACTACTTTAGTTATTTCTTTGAAAAAATCTTTTAAAAAAGAAGAAAAAAAAAGAAGTCGTCTTAGCTCCGATATAATGCGTTAATTTTGATATAGTCTAAGCCCAAATCAGAAGTCCAAACACGGGCTTTACCGCTTCCTGATTGTAATTTGAGTTTTAAAATGATTTCTTTAGATTTTAGATATTCAGAAATTTCTTCTTCAGCCTGAAGACCTAAATAAACACCATTTTTAACCAATTGCACTGGACCAAAAAAAAGACTAATTTCTACTGGTTTCACTTTGACTTCTGAGTTCCCGATGGCAGCAATAATTCGGCCCCAATTGGCATCTTCTCCGTAAAAAGCGGTTTTAACCAAGAGTGAGTTCGCGATGGAAAAGGCAATTTTAGAAGCGGATTTTTCATTTTTTGCCCCTTCGACTTCTATTGTCACAAATTTTGTCGCACCTTCGGCATCTTGAACCAGCATTTTTGCCAGTGTGGTACAAGCTGTTATTAGAAGCGTTGTAAATTGTTGGTAACGTGGGCCTTTCTTGTTAATTATTTGACCTTTTTTTCCGTTTGAAAAGAGCAGGACCATGTCATTTGTGCTGGTATCCCGATCAATTGTGATGCGGTGAAAAGACTGATCAACGGCTTCACGAAGTGCAGATTGTAAGAGTGTTTGTGTCATTGAAACATCTGTCGATAAGAAGGACAGCATGGTTGCCATATTGGGATGAATCATGCCTGAACCTTTTGTTATTCCACCAATGCGGACGTTTTTTTTACCGACCAAGCCTTCAAAAGCACATTCTTTTGCCCAGGTGTCTGTTGTCATAATGGCTTCTGCTGCGGGATGACTGCCTTTTGTCGATAAGGCTTTACAGAGTAAAGGGATTGCGGATTGTATTTTTTTCATAGGCAGTAACTGACTGATGACTCCGGTTGAAGCCACATAAACCGTATTTGCTGGAATATTTAGTTTTTGTGCGGTTTCGAATGCCATTGTTTCGGCGTCTTTTTTTCCTTGTTCTCCTGTAAAAGCATTGGCATTTCCACTGTTAACGATAATGGCTTGTCCAATGCCCTTTTTGAGATGTTTTTTATTGAGCACTAAGGGAGGGGCTGGAAACTTATTTTTTGTAAAGAGCGCTGCAACCGAACAGGGCGTATCAGAATAAATGAGGGCCATATCCAGGGCTGTATTCTTTTTTATACCTGCGGCTAAACCAGCGGCCATAAAACCATCAACGGCGGTAATTCCGCCTTGAATGTTTTTTATTTTTATTGTGGGTTTCATTTGATAGATCTCACGTTTAGATTTTAAGGATAGAGTCCGGCTTGTGTGAGTCCGAGTGTTTCGTCCCAGGACATCATGAGGTTCATATTTTGAATCGCCTGTCCTGCCGCACCTTTGACGAGGTTGTCGATGGCCGAAATAATCAGCAGTGTCCGACGATTTTTTGTTTTAAAAACAGCAAGGTCACAATAATTTGTACCACGCACGGTGGAGATATTTGGCGGTTGTTTTAAACAACGGATAAAGGGTTCATTTTGATAACAGGATAAGATCTTTTGGATTTGTTTTTCTGATAAATTTTGATTGATCGGAAAATAAATTGTTGTGAGGATTCCTCGATTTACGGGCAGAAGGTAGGGGGTGAAAATAGCTTGTGTTTTTTCTCCACAAAAGCGGGAGATTTCTTGTTCAATTTCAGGTAAATGCCGATGTGTGCCGATATTATAAGGCAGAAGACCTTCATTGACCTCGGGAAAATGGGTCTTTGTGGATGGCGTGCGTCCGGCCCCTGAAACACCTGATTTTGCGTCAATAATGATTTCACGTTTTGTATCCAGTAAACCGGCTTTTAAAAAGGGATAAAGTGCCAAGAGTGTTCCTGTCGGATAACACCCCGGATTTGCAATAAGTGAGGCACTTTTAATGTCTTCTCGATAAACTTCGCTCAGTCCATAGACCCGTTTTTTTAAAAGCCCTGGAGCGGTGTGTGCTGTGCCATACCACTTTTTATATTGTGTTCTAGCCTTTAAACGATAATCTGCAGAAAGATCAATGACTTTCTTTTTTAGGGCCACAAATTGTTTAACAGGTTCCATCGCTGTGGTATGAGAAAGCGCGATAAACACGATATCGGTTTTTTTTGCGATTTTCTCAGGATTTAAGACTTCAAGGTTTAAGTCATAATGTCCTGTAAGCGAAGGCAGGCGTTCTGTGACTGGTTTTCCAGGGGATTGATTGGAAGTGACCGCGCTCACCTCTACTTTTGGATGTTGTATCAATAAACGAAGCAGTTCTCCGCCTGTGTAGCCTGTTGCGCCGATGATGCCGACTTTTTTCATGACAGACTTCTTCCTTTTTACAAAAAAAAGGGAAGGCCTCTCGACCTTCCCTTTTTTGAACTGAATAGAATAAGATCTTTAGCGTTTTGAGAATTGGAACTTGGCCCTGGCACCTTTTTGACCAAACTTTTTTCTTTCTTTTTTCCTGGCATCTCGTGTCAGTAGACCGGCTTTTTTGAGTGAGTCTCGCAAATGGGGCGCAACATCAACCAAGGCTTTGGAAATGCCGTGACGTAAGGCCATGGCCTGACCGGTTAATCCACCACCTCGAATATTGGCAACGACATTATATTTGCCAGTTGTTTCGGTTAGATTAAAGGCTTGTCGAATAATAAATTTCCATGCTTCCCGAGGGAAGTAGGCTTCTGCAGCCCGACCGTTGATGATTGTGCTGCCTTCTCCCGGTGTCAAATAGACACGGGCGATGGCATTTTTCCGCTTACCTGTGATGATTTTGTGCTCCGCCGCCATTTATAAATACCCCTTATGAAGAAAGTTGCAGGACCTCTGGCCGTTGCGCCCGATGCGGGTGGCTTTCCCCTGCATAAACCTTCAGCTTTTTAGCCATTGCGTTTCCAAGTTTCGTTTTAGGCAACATACCCTGAATTGCAAACTGTACAATGCGTTCTGGTTTTTCAGCTCGTAATTTCTTCAAGGTTGTTGATTTAATCCCCCCAATATACCCTGTGTGGTGATAATAAACCTTGTCTGTCTCTTTTTTGCCTGTTACGGCGACTTTTTCTGCGTTAATGACAATGACGTGATCGCCCAGATCCTGGTTGGGGGTAAATGTTGTTTTATGTTTTCCCCGGAGAATTGTGGCAACTTCTGTTGCCATTCGGCCCAAAATTTTGTCTTTGGCATCAACGATAAACCATTTTTCTTTGACGTCGATTTTCTTGAATGCTGTGGTTTTCATCTCTTACCCTTCTTGAACACCTTAGGATTAAAGCATGACATTCTGATATAAAATGAAGTCATTGTCAATACTAAAATAGTTTCTTTCTTCTTAATATCCTAGACTTAGGCGTCATAGGGGCCAAAGTCTTTGGGTTTGAGTTTTTCAAGCCATGTGTCTAAATTTTCTGAACCTTTTTTGCGAAGGACTTCTTCCGTAACATAAATCGGTACACCCATCCGTAAGGCCAAAGAAATTGCATCACTCGGACGTGCATCAACCGTTAATTCCTCTGGTTCCTGCTGTAAATCAGAAGGAGGGTTTTCTTGAGATACATCCTGTTCGTCTGTTTTTGAGGTCGAGGTTTTAATGAGATGCAAGGAGGCATAATAGGTACTCCCACTCATGCTGTGAATCAGTACCTTTTCCAAAGGGATTTTCAGGTGGTTTAAAAAATCTTTCAGGAGATCGTGAGTCAAAGGCCTGGGTGAAATAATCCCCTCAAGGGCAAAACGAATGGCGTTTCCTTCAGCCATGCCGACCCAAATGGGGAGTAATTCCAGGTTTTGTTCGTCTTTTAGGATGACAATTTGTGCGCCAGTATTGGGGTCGGCAATGACAGTATCGACTTTTAAGGGAATATTCATGGGTTTGTGTGCTTATCTATGTGTCATATTTTCCAAAATCTTCGGGTCGAAGATTTTCGAGCCAGCGATCCAATTCTTCTGAGCTGGGTTTTTTAATGGCTTCCTCGGCAACAAAAATAGGTACATCTGCCCGCAGAGCCAAAGCAATGGCATCGCTGGGTCTTGAATCAACGGTAAATTCTGAGTCCTGATAGGTCAGATGTGTTTTTGATAAGTAGGTATTGTCTTTCAATTCGGTGACAACGACACTGATAATTTTGGCATCCACAGTATCCAAAACCGACTTAATTAAATCGTGTGTCATGGGGCGTGGTGTGAATATGCCTTCGAGTGCGAGACTGATTGCATTTGCTTCGGGTCGCCCGACCCAAATAGGCAGGACATCCGTATTTTCTTCACCACGTAGGATAACAATGTAGGCATTGTTATAGGGGTCAAACATCAAACCCCGTACTTTCATTTGAACGAGCACAGGCCATCCTCTGTCTCTAAAGGAAAATTAATTTATCACTTTGCTCGATTTAATGTCAACGCAGGTGCGTCAGTGGACCTGTTCTCTCTATTCTATTTGGATTTTACCTTTAAATTTCACCGCTTGTTGGGGAGTGTGCTCATTGTTCTAAGCCATCGCATATAACGGCGGTATAATTCAGGTGCAGGATGGGGATGAAAGATTTTTGAGTCGCTTGTTTTGATTTCAAATTTTCCCAATAAATAGGCCAGACCCCGTGCAGTGGCTTCTTGTTCCTTCGATTGCTGGATCGGGGTATTAGAAAGATTGGCCAGTTTTTGGCAAAGCGAATCTGAGACAGAGAGTCCTCCGCTTAAAATCAAAATCTCAGGAGATTGATTCATTTCATCCAGGTTGGCTTGTATGAGAAAGAGGATACTTTCCAGAACTGCCGTGAATTGTGTCGCTGTATTGCCTTTACCTATAAAATGGCTTTCAATATCAGGTTTCCAAAAAGGAGAGCCGATCCCACCCACACCATTGATAAAGAGTGGGGGGCTGCTGGGGTTTTTCAACCAGGTTTCTGCTTCTTTCGGCCAGGGACTGATGTTATTTTTTTTGCCAAACCAGGCTAAAGCCGCACCGGCACCGTTGACCGTGCCTTCGAGCGCGTATTGTCGGAGGTTCTTTTTGGAAAAAACCACCGAGGATAAAAGTCGTGGGGTCTCTGGCTGCTGGTCATCAAAAAACTTTTGAAGAAAAGCTCCGGTGCCGATGTTGATGTAAATCGCGTTTTTCTGAGGCGGGCCTTTCTGAAAAAGCGCAGCACTTTGGTCGCCGCATACAATCCTCAATGGAATTTCAAGCCCAGAAACGGCGATCCGTCCAAAATCAGAATACGAGTCCACACAAGCGGGCAGCGTTGCCAAAGGGATGCCAAATATTTTCAGGAGGTTTGCATCCCAGTTTCCGGTTTTAATATTCCAAAGCAGTGTTCTTGATGCATTGCTCGGATCAGTCAATGCACGTTTTGTCTGCGTGAGTCTTGCACTGAGAAAGCTTGCGAGCGGGCCCATGAAAAGCATGTTTTTTTTTCGTGCTTTTTGCACTTCGGGCAAATGCAATAAACTCCATCGAAGTTTGCTTGCACCACAGTGGGCTGAAGGAAAGAGCCCTGTTGTTGTATGGATATCTGTGCCTTGGTTTTTAAGGGTCTGCATGAAATCTGAAGCCCGTCGATCCTGCCAACTGATGATTTTAGAGAGCGCTCGCCCACTTTTTTTATGCCAAGAAACGATACTGGAGCGTTGTGTCGCAAGACCCGCAGCAATGATTCTGTTTTTTTGTTGACCCAATTGGGAGATGGCGTCTTGCATCGCCACTTGAAGCGAGGTCACCAGGGCTTCTGCATTGTGTTCGACCCAATTACATTGCGGGGAGTGTGTCTCGATATCCTGATGGGCCTGAGCGACGACTTTTCCCGATTGATCAAAAATCAATGCCCGGCTGGCATGTCCTCCTTGATCCAGGGCAAGATAAAATGAATGGCTTTTTTGAATATTCAAGTGTGGAGTTTCCTTTTACAATGTGCTTTGAAAATAGACTGTGCACGACATTTTTTCAAGATACAGCATATTTTGAGGTCGACCTATTTTTTCAAAAAAGCTCTGGTATACTGATCTTTGAGTCTGAACAGATTTATCTTCTGGTAAGCCATTTTTTGAGTCAGGACATCTCTCTCTGATTAAAGATAAGGACGCGCGATTTGCAGGAAACGACAACAACACAAGCAACGATTTTAATTACGGCCGCAAGCGTTACCGCAGAGTTGAATGGTGTCAATCAAATTGCAAAAGACATGACCCTGGGTGTGATGAATGCCAAAACCATTTCGCACCGGGCGGGGGAATCGGCAAAGGGCTTTCAGCCCATCACGGATTACATTGAGCAAGTGGCGCGTGAAGTGGCCCAGTCGGTCGTCCGTATTTCAAAAGGGGCTTCTGTGCTTTCTCGTCTTGCCGTTTCTTATCACCACAAGGGAAAGTTACTTACACTTTATCGTCATGTAAAAAATGATGCAGGTGAAGCGGCCCATGTCGCGAGTCTCGTTCCGGTGATTGAAACACTCAGCCAGGAAGCACAACAAGAGCAAGCCCATTTTGTGCGAGACCTGCAGAGTCTGGTCCGTCAGTTAGACGCCATGAAAAATACCATACGTAGCTCGAAGGTTATTTCAACGATCTCACGGGTTGAGGCAGCCAGCTCAGATGCATTTAGAAAAAACCTTGAGGTCGTTGCGGATGATTTGGAGTCGTCCACAGAGAAAATCCGGGAGCGTGTGCAGCGCTGCCATCATCAGTTAACGGACGTGATCGGACTTGTTCAGCGGGAGGATATGTCGTGAAATCAACAAACATTTTCAGTGAAGGTCATCAATGGCATGTCTTTGCACGTGATCCCGGAAAAGTGGAAGGCATTGTGGATACGAATCAGTACATGGTTCAGTCTGGGGATCGTACCTTGCTCTTAGATCCAGGCGGGATTGAGGTTTTTGCCAGTATGTTGACCGCTGTTTTACACCACGTGCGTTTGGAAGAGATTACAGATCTTTTTGCCTCACATCAGGATCCGGATATTATCTCGTCTCTCGGTTTGTGGGAGCAGGCATTGCCACATGCGCGATTGCACACCCCCTGGGTTTGGGAAGGTTTTATTCGCCATTTTGGTTCCAAAAAAATCCAATATGTTCCGATCCCGGACGAGGGAGAGACCCTGGATTTGAATGGGCTTAAATTAAAATTTATCCCAGCGCATTATTTACACGCCTCGGGTAATTTTCACGTCTATGATGCAAAAGCCAAGATTCTCATGAGTGGTGATGTTGGGGCCGCGCTCGAAGATCCTGGCGCGCCGCTTTTTGTTGAAGATTTTGAGCGCCATACTGAGAAAATGAAATTGTTTCATCAACGGTGGATGCCTTCCAATCGCGCCAAGCAGGATTGGATTGCTCGCGTGAGGGAACTTGAGATTGATATCTTAGCGCCCCAGCACGGACGTCTCTTTAGAGGGGAAGATGTTCCGCGGTTTTTAGACTGGTTTGAGGCCTTAGAAGTTGGTACGGCCATTCCCGAACCCGTTTCTGAGGCAGATCCGCTTGAACTAGAGGCCGTGGCATCTCCATAAAAAACCTGGATAAATCTTTAACAAGTGGGGGTTTCTATTTAATTTTTACCTGAGCAATAATTTTATGGGTGTCATTTTCTGCCTTGCATCGCGTACATTTAGGGAACATCTTGATTGATTTTGTTTCCCATGAAAGGAATTGAAATGACAAACCCCCTGCTCAAACCCGATGGTCTTCCCGAATTTTCAAAAATAAAACCAGAACATGTGATTCCGGCGATTGATCAGCTTTTGCAAGAAAATCGGGAAACGCTTACAGCAGTGCTTGCTGCAAACAAGACCTACACTTGGCAAAACCTCGTTCATCCGCTTGAAACGGCGGATGAACGGTTGGATCGGGCTTTTTCCCCCATCTCTCATTTAAATGCGGTCGTCAACAGCGAAGCCCTGCGTAAAGTCTACAATGCCTGTCTTCCAAAATTGAGTGATTATGCGACGGAGATGGGACAGCATGAAGCACTGTTCCAGGCCTACACCCAAATTGCCGAAGGGCCCGAATACGCCACATTAGATACCGCTCAGAAAAAAACGATCGACAATGCCCTGCGGGATTTTAGGCTTTCCGGTATTGCACTCGCACCTGAAAAAAAAGCCCGTTACAAAAAAATAATGCAAAAGCTCTCCACGCTGAGTAGTCAATTTTCAGACCATATCCTTGATGCCACAAATGCCTGGAAAAAAGAAGTGAGTGATGAAAAGCAGCTTGTGGGACTGCCGGAATCGGCGGTGGCGATGGCCTTACAAATGGCCGAGCGCGAAGGTTTGAAAGGCTGGGTCTTCAATTTGGAGTTTCCATCCTATTTACCCCTGATGACCTATGCGGATGATCGAGCCTTGCGGGAGGAAGTTTACACGGCCTATGTCACACGGGCTTCTGATCAAGGGCCGCACGCGGGCCAATGGGATAATTCTCAGCATATGGAGGAGATTTTGGCTTTGCGGCATGAAGTTGCACAGCTCCTGGGTTTTGAAAATTATGCCGATTATTCCCTTGCCACAAAAATGGCGGCTTCGACGGATCAAGTCATGTCATTTTTGAGCGATTTGGCGGAGAAGTCACATGTTATGGCAGAAAAAGACTTGCAGGAGATTCAGGCCTTTGCCAAAACAGAACATGCTTTTGAAGGGCTCGAAGCCTGGGATTTACCCTATTACTCTGAAAAACTACGGCAGCATAAATACGCCATTACCCAGGAAGAACTAAAACCTTATTTTTCTGTGGACTATGCCCTTGCAGGTTTGTTTGCGGTTGTAAACCGTTTGTATGGTTTGAGCATTACCGCCATTGAAGATGTCGAAACGTGGCACACGGATGTGCGCTTTTTTGAAATTCGAGATCGTGAGGATCAAGTGCGCGGACAGTTTTTTCTTGATTTGTATGCACGTCCGCACAAACGTGGCGGGGCGTGGATGGGAGACTGCATCACGCGAAAACGTACGGAAGCCGGGATTCAAACCCCCGTGGCTTATCTCGTCTGTAATTTTTCACCGCCCGTAGGTGACACGCCTGCATTGTTTACCCACGAGGAAGTCCAGACGCTTTTTCACGAATTTGGTCACGGTTTGCACCACATGTTGACACAAGTGGACTATTTGGGTGTATCGGGCATTAGCGGCGTGCCCTGGGATGCCGTGGAGTTGCCGAGTCAGTTTATGGAAAATTGGTGCTGGCAAAAAGAAGCGCTGGATCTTTTTGCCCGTCATTACCAAACAGGTGAAAAGCTGCCGGACGAAGTGTTTCAACGGATGTTGGCCGCAAAAAACTTTCAGTCGGCCATGCAGATGGTGCGACAGCTCGAATTTTCCCTCTTTGATTTTCGCATTCACATGGAATTTGATCCCGAAAAAGGCGGTCGTATTTTTGAGATATTAAGTGAGGTGAGACAGCAGGTCTCTGTTGTCTCACCGCCTGCTTACAATCGTTTCCCGCATAGTTTTTCACATATTTTTGCCGGAGGGTATTCGGCGGGTTATTACAGTTATAAATGGGCCGAAGTGCTTTCAGCCGACGCCTTTTCGCTTTTTGAAGAGCGGGGCATCTTTGATCGGGAAACCGGTGTGCGTTTTATGACGATGGTCTTAGAGCAGGGCGGCTCCAAAGAACCCATGGAGATGTTTGTGAATTTCCGGGGCCGAGAACCTGAAATTGATGCCCTGCTTCGACACAGTGGATTGGAGGCCTGAAGTTGATGATGGATTTGCACGATGCAGATGAAAAGGTTTCATTTGTCTATCCTTGTGAATGGACCTATAAAGTGATTGGCTATCAGGAGACCGCCATCCGTCAGGCCATTTCCGAAATTATCACGGACAAAAGCTTTGAAGTCGGTTTTTCAAAGCAAAGCAGCACAAAAAAGTATGTCTCACTTAATCTCGATTTAATGCTTGAAAGTGAGGTAGAGCGGGAAGATATCTACCTGGCGCTGAAGCAGCATCCGGCTGTCAAAATGGTCTTGTAGGATTGTTTTGCATTTCTCAGAGAGTGGCCTAAAAACACCTGGCACACTTGTTTTTAAATCGCGCAAAAATTGAGAGAAGCACATGGATCAAGGGCTTTGCCAACATTGCAACAAAAACATCAACTTAAAGAGTCGCCATTGCCCCTTTTGTGGGGGCGAAAACAAAACAAAGGTGGTGCATACTGTTCCGCTCTGCCCCCGTTGTCATGAAACACTCACCCATCTTGAATATGGAGAGAGTGTGCTGGATGCCTGCCCTCGTTGTGAGGGGTTTTGGCTCGATACCCGCGATTTTAATCAACTGACCTCAGAGCGGCATGTTTATGCCGATAAAAAGATTCCCTACGAATATCAAAAAAAAGCCATGCCCGATGAGGCGAACTATTTAAGTTGTCCGCTCTGCGAAGGCATCATGAACCGAAAAAACTTTAGAAGGATTTCGGGTGTTTTAATCGACCAGTGTCGCGATCATGGTATTTGGCTGGATGCAGGGGAATTGGATCAGATTCGTTGTTTTATTGCCAACGGTGGACTGGACAAAAGTCAGGATAGAGAAATCGTGCGAAACCGCGAAGATCTTGATCTTGTCGCCCACAAAGTCAAAAACCTCGAATTCATGCAAAAACAACTTAATTTTTGGAATTATAAGTACTGGTTATTTAAAGCTTAGCAAGAGAACACGTAAGCAGGCAGGAATCATCCGTCTGCTTTAACCCGTTTTTTTCAGCTTTTCTAAACGTTCAGCCAACCATATTTTAATGATAGACTGGCGGGTGACTCCCAGACGTCTTGCTTCTTTATCAAGGGAATGAATCATCCAAACCGGAAAATCAACATTCACCCGCTTTTGTCCCTGTCCAGGCCGCATTGCTTTACTGAGATCTAAATCTTCCGTCAAATCGATTCCGGCATCAAATTTTTTATCAAAACCTTTCGCTTTCATAAAAAGAAACCTCCTCCTTTCCAGCCCTTCTCACTGAAATAATCCGAGTTTTGTCCGAGCGGTGGGTGATCACCGCCGAGCAATGGGTGTCTGCTATTTTTCCGATTACCAACAAGAGCGGTTCATCCGTCGTTTTGGCCGGGATTTGAAGACGATCCGGATCATTCCAAAGACTTTGGGCGTCGAGAAAGTTGATCCCATGTTTTCGATAATTTGATTGATTTTTTATCTCGTCAAACTCGAACAACATAATAATACATTTATTATACCATTTTTACACTACATTCAAGTTCTCGTGTGGATCAGAAGAGTGTCTCTTGAAAATTTGTTTTTTGAACCCCCAAATAAAACGATATGGGTGGTTCTGTCCCCCACTTTTTTGTATTCGATTTGCTCCCTTTTTTAAGCTAGAATATCGGGTCTACCAGAAATCAACTAAGAGACAATGAAGGAAAGTCATTAAAATGAATAATCAGGAAAAAGCATTGGCAAGAAAGCTCTTTAAACTGAAAATTCATGAAGCCAATGGACAGGCTTTTGAAGATTTGTTTACTGCAATTATGAACTATGCTGAACCTGATTTTCAGGCGATCAAAGCTTGGGGGAATATTGGTGATCGAAAAAATGACGGTTACATCAAATCTAAAGGGATCTTTTTCCAAGTGTTTGCACCTGAAGAAATTGGGAAATCCTATGTCGATGTTGTTAAAAAACTGAAAGACGATTTTAATGGTCTTCTGAATCATTGGTCTCCTGTTAATGAATTTTATTTTGTCGTAAATGACAAATACAAGGGTGTCAATGCAGATTGTGAGCAGGCCTTACAAACAATAAAACAGGAACACAGCTTACGAAATGCGGGATTTAAAACCGCTAAAGATTTAGAAAATTTGTTGTTTTCATTGGGTGAGGATGAAATTTCAACGATCGTCGGACATTTTCCTGACCCGGCAAACATCCAATTGGTATTTTCTGTATTGGGTGAAATTATTAGTCACCTTATGGGCTTGCCTTTGCAGAAAAGTCAGGATGACCATTTTGTTTACCCTGATTGGGATAAAAAAATTTCCTTTAATCATTTGGAAAGTTTAGACGCTGAATACTTAAACAATGGGTATATCCAAATTGGGTCACTCGATGAATATCTAGATAACCAAAGCAACTTTTTTGCTGACGAAGTCAAAAACAAGATTCATGAAGTTTATCTTGAAAAAAGAGAGCGGTCTTCAGGAAGCGATCTCTTTTGGGAAATAGTGAATACTCTTAGTCCTAAAGTAAGAGCAAGCTATCAATCTGCGGCCATTATATTGATGGCAAAATACTTTGAAACCTGTGATATTTTTGAGGAGCCAACATGATATTGCCAAGTAAACATATTAATTTCTCACAATCTTTGCTTGGCTTAGGAGCATACATTTTGTCTAAACTGGATTCCCCCAAGAGCGTTGATGAGCTTTGGGAGGGCTACTTGTCGGACTACAATAATCATGTCTATTTAGCGAAGCATCGTTTTGATAATCTAGTGATGACACTGATTTTTTTATACAGTGTCGGCAGTATCGTTGAAGAAAATGGGGTTGTCGAAAAATGCGTTTGATTTCTTTGTCAGCCAGTGAAAGTAGCTTCAAGACAATTACTTTTAATAAATTTGGGGCGAGTTTTATCCTCGCAAAACAGGATAAGCCAGAACAATATGATAAGAGTAAAACCTACAATGGTGTTGGTAAATCCTTGTCAATTGCTCTAATTGACTTCTGTCTAGGTGCAAGCACGAGGAATAAAATCACCAAGTCACTTCAAAAAACGCTGCCGCATTGGTCCTTTACTTTGAAGGTAGAAATCAATGATCAGCCCTATGAAATTATTCGATATACCAATACACCCAGTCATATTGATTTAAATGGCGCTGAGCTATCATTGAGTGATTTTTGCGAAAAGTTAAAAGGTTTGTGTTTTAATATTTCTTCCGACATTGCATCTCTAAGTTTTCGTTCATTGTTGCCCTTTTTTCTGAGATCATCAAAACAATCCTATATTAACTACGATGAGCCGGTGAAGGGTGGTACTCCTTATCAGAGACAATTATCTAATGCTTTTTTATTAGGGCTTGATGTCAATTTTTCACAAACGAAAATGCAACTTAAAAAAGATTTGGATGAAACAAAAAAACTGCATAACAACATTAAAAATGATCCTATTTTAAGACAGTTCTTTGAAGGTTACCAAGACTCATCTTTGGCTTTGGCTGATTTGAATGACAAGATTGAGCACCTAGAAGGAGATTTAGAACGGTTTGAGGTGGCTGATGATTATTATCGTGTTAAACAAGAAGCTGATGATATCAAGAAGAATATCGATAAAATCCAAAACCAAATCGTTCTAAAAAATAATGGCATAGATAATATTAATAAAAGTTTGAAAATAACGCCTGATGTGAACCGTCGAAATATTCAAATGGTATATGACGAATCGATGCTGGTCTTTCAACAAAACATAGAAAAGCAACTCACTGAACTGGAAAAATTCTATGATGACTTGACTATCAACAGGTCTAAAAGACTCCAACAACAAAAACATAAAATTGTCGAAGAAATACGACAACTAGAAATCAAATTCACAAACTTAAAAGATAATTTTGATCATCATTTAAAATTTCTTGATGCTCATCAGGCATTAGATGTTTATGCCAGAATGAGTAGCCACATGGCCGATTTACAACAGCAAAGAGAGAAATTGCAAGGCTATGAAAAATTGCAACACGACTACGAGCAGAAGAAAATTTCTTTGAGTAAAAAGATGCTTTTTCAGTCTGAGGAAACTGCTGACTATTTGGAGCAAGTGAAATCGGACATCGATAAAATAATGGAGTATTTCCGGGTATTAGTGAAGCAATTTTACCCTCAAGCATTAGCGGGAATTACCGTCCACAACAATGCTGGGAAGAACCAAATCCGATACAATATTGATGCAAAAATTCAGTCGGATTCTTCTGATGGAATCAATAGCGTCAAATTATTTTGTTATGATTTAACCTTGCTGATGCAAGGCAGTAACCACGTTATGAATTTTGTTTTTCATGATAGCCGGTTATTCAGTGATATCGATGAGATACATTGCAATGAACTCTTTAAAATCGTAAAAGATAGATTTTCTAAAGAATCAAATAAACAATACATCGCAAGCATCAACCAAAATCAATTGAATGCTCTATCTCCTGAATATCAAGCGTTCGTGATAAATAACAAAGTCCAAGAACTGACAGATGACTCTGATAGCGGTAAATTGTTGGGGCTTACTGTCGAGTTAGAATATGATTAAAGGGAGCACCCTATATTATTGGATGTTGTCGTTCTTGAACTCGTTCCCTCGACTTGCTCAAATGCAAACCGTTAGAACAAAATTCGCAGCATTCATAAAAAAACCCCGGATGAGGTTCCTACCTCATCCGGGGTTTAAAGCCAGTCATTCAATTGTAGAGATCTTACGCGTCGCCGAAGGCTTTTTTCAAAAGAGGTTCGACTTCGCCTTTTCTTTCCATTTCGTCCAAAATATCGGTGTCGCCGTAAAATTGACCGTCGATGAAGACCTTGGGTAAGGTCGGCCAGTTGGTCATTTGAGAGAGGGCTTCACGTTTCTCTCCGTTTCTTAGCACATCAACGACCTCAAAATCGTAACCGTATTTATCAAAAAAAACGATCGTTTCTTTCGTAAATCCGCACATGGGCATGGATTTTGTGCCTTTGCCGTAAATAAGAATTTTGTGGTCTGCAACTTCTTTTTTGATTTCATCATCTACTGGGTTTGCCATTGTTTCTCCTTAAAATATGGATTCGTTCGATAATCGATTCTAGCCTGTATTTAGGCGGATGCGGCTTCAGACGGGGTTTGAGACTGGATTTCCAAGGCATGAATCCGACCGTCCTTCATGGGGTCATTCAGGGCTTGATAAACAAAACGTTGTCGATCAAGTAGATTTTTTCCTTCAAAAGCCTCGGAAATAATCTGAACCTGGTAGTGGTCCATGGTGCCGGTGCGATCTTTGACCCTTACCTCAGCATCCGGCATCGCTTTTTCAATATATTTAATCAAGGCGTCTTGGCTAATCATTGTGCTCCTTATCTATGTATGAAGAGAACCTATACTTAGAATTATACCCCAGCCTATTTCAGGTCGTAAAGTGAAAAGATCGGGCCGACACCGGACAAAAATCTTTGTTATGATAAAAACATGCATCGCATGGAAGATATGAAAGAACAGGTCTCGCCCCTTTTTACACGCAATTTCAAGCTTCTTTTTATGGCTCACCTCTTTTTTGGGTTCTCCTTTTGGCCTTATGTGTTGCTGCCAGTTTTTATTCAGGATCTCGGTAGCAATCTTGCTGAGGTGGGGATTATTATGGGGGCGGCTTCTGTCTCCGGCATGATTGTGCGTCCCTGGTCGGGGGATGCCCTTGACCGGATCGGTCGTCGCAGTTGTTTGCTTGCGGGTGGGCTGATCTTCCTGTTGACGCACGGTTTTTATCTTTTGGTCGATCAGATTGGTCCCTTTATCTATTTTGTCCGCCTGTTTCATGGTTTGAGCATGGGCATCCTTTTTGCGACCTTTTTTACCTTTGCGGCCGATATTACGCCGCCTCAGCGTCGGACCGAGGGTATTGCCATCTTTGGAATCGGGGGGCATCTATCGGGTGCTTTTGGGGTGCCACTGGGTGAGTTTCTGATTCGCAGTGGGGGCTATCCCCTGCTCTTCAAAGCCTGTGCAGTCTTTACTGTATTATTCACGGTGTTCAGCTATTTTTTGAAAGAACCCCAAAAAATAGGAAATCAGGCAAGGTTTCGATTGGGTGATTTTTTCAAAGCGGGTTTTCAGCCCGAAAACCGTGTGCCCCTGATTGGAAACGGGCTTTTTGCATTGGGTTTGATCTCTTACATGGTTTTTTTGAAACCGTACGCGAACGAGCAGGGTCTTTCTGTGACCTTCTTTTTTATGGCCTACAGTTTGAGCGCCGTCTTGATTCGTCTGGTCGGGGGAAAATGGCCGGATCAGTTTGGCCTAAAAACCGTACTCTATCCCTCTTTTGTTTCACTCGCCCTGGGCATTTTTCTGCTTGCGTTGTGGCCTTCTTCCATCGGTTTGTTGGTCAGTGGTGTGCTCTGCGGTATTGGGCACGGTTTTATTTTTCCCATCCTTTCCGTACTCTTAATCAATCGGGGTTCTGACAAAGAACGCGGCAGGAGCATGGCCCTCTTTACGCTTTTGTTTGATGTCGGTTTTTTTATCGGGGCACCACTTTGGGGTTATATCGCACAGCATTTTGATTATCCCGCCATGTTTACCCTCTCGGCGATCAGCGCCCTGCTTGCCATCGTGGTTTTTGTTTTTTTTGACCAAAAAGATCCGGTGCTTGTCCCCGCGAAAGTCAGCACCGACCCGCCTTAGGAACTGTCCGTCAATAAGGGATACACCTCATCTTCAGGCTATCTTTGAGCGAAGCGCAACAGTAAAATCCTCAAAGCTGAAAAAAGACGTCAGTCCCATCACCTTGTTTTTATCTTTAAAACAATGTCGGTCTGCTAAATCAGACCCTTGGCCACTTCCATGGCCTTTTTTAAATCCGGTAATTGTGTGATCTCGGGGACGATCTGGATATAGCGGACGACGTTGTCTTTATCGACGACGAGGACTGACCGGGAAAGCAGATGCAGTGGCTTGATTAAGAGCCCGAAGTTTTTTCCGAAGGCGGCGGATCGATAATCCGAGAGAAACAGCATGTTGTGGATCTTGGCATTGTCCGAAAAGCGTTTTTGTGCGAAGGGGAGATCCATGCTCACGGTAATGAATTGCACCGTCTTGTCCAAGCCGCCATTCTTTTCGCTGAGGGCATGGGTTTGCTGCTCGCAGACGGGGGTATCCAAAGAAGGCACGACGCTGATGATGCGGACCTTGCCCTCCGTATCCGAAATATTTTTCTCGGACAAATCGGTGGCGGTCAGCATGGCCTGCGGGAGGCGATCACCCACGCGAATGGCCTTTCCCTGCAAGGGGAGCGCTTTGCCTTTGAAAGTGACACTATTTCCTTCACCCGCCGTGACGCTGCCTGTGGACACTGTGAGCGTTTGGTGTCGGAAAGTGCTGCATCCGACGATGCCGATAACCATCAAACTCAAAACAAACACCTTTTTCATGATCTTCTCCTTAGTATTCGGACGACTTGCAGAGCCGCCCTGATGATGCAGGTGACGGGGCGGCTCTGCAAAGCCGGGTGAACCTGAATGCACAGGCCACTGACCCCATGAGCCGAACTCTCGTGCAAAGTATGATACCTGAGAAAAATAGTATCTACCACCTGCGAATGAAAATTCGCTTTTAAAATTCTATGATAGGCTCTGTTTTCCCTTTAGATTAAAGAGTCAAACATAGATCTGAGCCTTATGCTTTTTTATCCCGTTCTTGCATCTGGGAAAGTGAGCCTTTCTTCCCTTCTTCGCGCTAAACCTTGCTTTTGTGTGAGTCGTATTGATATAAACCCTTCGTAAATATAACTTGTTCAGGTCAGCGTGGTATTTTGCCACGCTTGAAAAGGGAATCCCGTGAAAATCGGGAGCGGTCCCGCCGCTGTATTGGGGGACGAAACCCACATAGGGTCTTTAAGAGATTCTATAAAGCCACTGTCGTATCTGACGGGAAGGCGTGGGGAGTAGGACGAACCCAGAGCCAGAAGACCTGCCTGAAACAAGCGATCGCCCACCCGTCTTCGATGGAAAAGACAAGGGATCACGCTTAGATATCCCCATCTTCTCTCACCATCAGAAGCTGGGGATTTTTTTGTGCAAAATTGAGGATAACAACTGGAAAAGGACAACGACACTTTATGAATGGAAGATATAGATTTGCTCTTGGGTTTTATCTGTTGTTTGCGATGATTGGGGCAAACGCGGTTCACGCAGAAACCATTTCTGAAACAGAGGTCGCGATATTGCCTCCCGTTATTGTGACTGCAACAAAAAGAGAAATCCCGCGCAACGAAAACGCAGCCTCTGCAACTGTGATTGATGCAAAAACCATTGAAGAGAAACAATTGAGAACGGTACTGGATGCACTGAGAACAGTTCCCGGCCTCGATATTGTGCAGACCGGTGGCCCAGGGGGGACGACATCTGCTTTTATCCGAGGGGAGAGTTCATCTCAAACGCTGGTTTTAATTGACGGCGTTCAGGTCAACAGTCCTACGCTTGGTCAATATAATTTTGCCAATTTAACGACGGACAATATCGAGCGGATCGAAATTATTCGAGGCCCTCAAAGCACGCTTTATGGTGCGGATGCCGTGGGCGGCGTGATCCAAATTTTTACTAAAACAGGAAGAGGCCCGTTCTCTGGAACCTTCTCTGTGGAGGGGGGTTCTTTTGATAGTTATCGCGAAAGCTTGAACCTGAATGGCTCCAACGAACGTGTCGATTACAGTTTTTCAGCATCCCGCTTTGATACCGAAGGGTTTTCCAAAGCAGAAGTGGGATCAGAACGGGATGGATATGAAAATACTTCTTTTTCTTCAAGGGTCGGTCTCCATTTGTGGGAAACGTCCTTGTTGGACTGGAGTATGCGCTATAGCGATGCCAAGGTTGATGTGGATGGGTTTGCGAATACAGCTCCCTTTAATCCGATTGATAATTTTGCAACTCAGGAAAATATTGCTTTTTCGAGTGCACTCAGTTTTTCGTCTCAAATCCTTGAGTCTTGGAGTCATAAACTCCAGCTCAGCTACCAGGAAGAGGATAGCAAAGGCAAAGATGTCGTTCCAGGTTTCAATAATTTCAAGATCGAAACCCGGGGACAAACACTTGACTGGCAGCACAATCTCAGTTTGGGGCAATACAGCAATCTTGTCTTGGGGTATGAATACGAGGTCTTAGCAGGAAAGAATAAGGGTGTTTCTGGTTTTGATAAAACCCTGAGGAATGAAGCTGGGTATGTCCTGAATCAGTTCCGTTTTGCGCCAGTGATCTTCAATGTTGGTCTTCGTCTAGATAACAGCAACCAATTCGGTGAGAAAACAACCTATAAAACGGAGCTGGCTTATTTACACGATGCAACAAACAGTAAAATAAGAGCTGCCTACGGTACGGGATTTCGCGCTCCTACGCTGAACGATCTTTATTTCCCTAACTTTGGGAACCCAGAGCTCAAACCAGAAGAAAGTCGAAGTTTTGAATTCGGTCTTGAGCAAAAATTTATGGGCGATACGGTGCAATTCACCGCCACTTATTTCCAGACGCGTGTCGAGGAACTCATCGTTTTTGTCTTTGACCCCAATACCTTTATTGGTCAACCAGAAAATGTGCAAAAAGCAAAAATAGAAGGATGGGAACTGGGGACTGTATTATCCCTTTCATCAAAAATTTCGCTTGCACTCGATTACACGCGCACGGAGACCAAGAACAAGAACACTGGGGCTGAGCTTTCAAGACGCCCCAAACACAAAGCGAGCGGCACACTCACATTGAAGCCCATTCCCGTCCTCTCAGTCAGCCTTGATTTTCGTTATGTTGGAAAGCGCTTCAATGACACCGCCAATAATATCCGGATGAATGACTATACCGTGGTCAATGTCGCTGGCACATATGATTTTACGAAAACTGTACAGGTTTTTGCGCGCGTCGAAAACCTGCTTAACAGAGACTACCAAGAGGTCAACGGTTTTGCGACGGCAGGGTTTTCAGGGTTTGGCGGTGTGCGGGTGTCATTTTAAGTTATGCACCCTGCCCTCCTTTCAAGTGCTTTTGGTCTGGATTTATTGATGGGGGATCCTTTGTGGCTCCCCCATCCCGTGCGGCTGATGGGCAAAGGCATTACGGTGCTCGAAACTTTGCTGCGGCGCTGGATTGTGCCACGTTTCGGCGAAAAGCTTGCGGGTTGTCTTCTTTTGACAACACTTGTTTTGCTCGTTTTTGCTGTAACAACCTTGATCATCGCCATCGGGATGTGGATACATCCGGCATTGGGCATGGGCTTCATGCTTTATTTTGCTTACACCTGTCTTGCGACAAAATCGCTGGGCGATGCGGCATCTGGGGTACGAGACGCACTTGAAAGTGCATCCCTGCCACTGGCCCAAAAACGTTTGTCGCAGATTGTTTCACGGGAGACAGATGCGCTTTCTGAAAAGTCCGTCATTCGTGCAACGGTCGAAACCGTTGCCGAAAATACTTCCGATGGCATTATCGCCCCGCTTTTTTATTTGGCCCTCGGTGGCCCGCCACTTGCGATGGCCTATAAAGCCATCAATACCTTGGATTCTATGGTGGGTTATCAAAACAAATCCTATCAACATTTTGGTTGGGCTTCCGCAAAGTGTGACGATTGGGCCAATTTTTTGCCCGCGCGTCTTAGCGGTTTTTTGATGTGTTTTGCCGCAAGTTTTCATTTTCGCCGGGGTCTTCAGGCCTTCAAAATCATGTCGCGAGATGGGCAGAAGCATGACAGCCCCAATGCAGGCATTTCTGAAGCGGCCACTGCCGGGGCATTGGGTATTCAACTCGGTGGGCCCAATCTTTACAAAGGGGTCTTAAAAGAAAAACCCTGGCTGGGCGAGGCCGAACAAAAGCCTGAAATAAGACACATTCAAGACAGCATTCGATTGATGCGAAGCGCTGCAATGTTGATGTGCTTCGCCCTGGTTTCGATGGAGATTGTAGTGGGGTCACTCTAATGAAGGCCTTTGTCATCGCAGGCACGCACAGTGGCGTGGGCAAAACAACGGTTTCTATTGGCATTATGGCCGAATTGAGACGGCAGGGTTTAAGCGTGCAGGCCTTTAAAGTCGGGCCGGATTACATTGATCCGTCTTATCATCGTCTCGCAACCGGTCGCCCTTCCCGTAATTTGGATACCTGGCTTTGCAGCAAAATCGCCGTGCGAAAAATCTTTGCGCGTTCTGCTTCAGAGATCAATGTCGTCGAGGGCGTCATGGGTTTGTTTGATGGGGCCAAAGGCGGAAAGGGCAGTACGGCGGAAATTGCAGCGCTCTTGGATTTTCCCGTGATTCTTGTGGTGGATGCCAAGGGTATGGCGCAGTCAGTCGGTGCTTTGGTCCAGGGTTTTGTACAGTATCAGCCTAAAAAAACACGTATTGCAGGGGTTATCTTTAACCGCGTGGCCTCTGAGGGGCATTATGACTATTTAAAAAGGGCCGTCAAAATTCCCAGCCTTGGCTGGATTTCAAAAAATAAAGACATGTATTTGCCCGAACGCCATCTGGGCCTGGTGCCTGCAAACGAGCGTGAACCCGACATCGAAATCATACGCCAAGGGGTCGTTGAACATCTGGATCTAGACAAACTCCTGCGTCTTTCAGAGATGCAAAAACCTCAGACGAAAGCGTTGACCCTGCGAAAAAAACGGGTGCGCATTGCCTATGCCCTGGATCGCGCCTTTCACTTTTATTATCAGGACAACCTCGATTTGTTGGCAGCGGCAGGGGCGGAGTTGATTCCTTTTAGTCCGCTTTCAGACAAAACCTTGCCGGATGCGGATTTACTTTATTTTGGCGGCGGATTCCCCGAATGTTTTGAAACCCAATTGTCTGAAAATAAAGCCTTTTGTCGGGCCATTCGAGATTGGAACTTACCTATTTATGCGGAATGCGGTGGTTTGTATTATTTAAGCCTCATCGGAAAAATTCCAGGGAAAATGCAGATGCGGGATAGGCTTCAGCACTTTGGTTATACCGAAGCAATCGCCCAAACCGATACCTGTCTTGTGCGCAAAGGGGAAAAGATCAAAGGCCACATGTTTCATTATTCTCATTGGGAGGGGCCGCCCAATTTGTATACCTTTGAAAAACGGGGCCGATCTATCACAGAAGGCTATGCGGCGGGGAAGATTCATGCCTCTTTTCTGCATGTGCATTTTGCCTCAAAACCTGGCTTAGCCCGCCGTTTGCTCGAGATGGCACAAAAAGACAAGGAGGCTTAAGCGTGAAACAAGCTGTTTTGCTCGTCGGTCATGGCAGCAAAGATCCCGAAGGCAATAGAGAATTCGAAGCCTTTGCCCAGAAAGTAGGGATGCGTTATTGTATGTTGGACTATGTCGAACCTTCGCTTCCGACCGCGCTGGAGGTGCTTGCCGCAGAAGGCATCACCGATCTCGCGGTCATTCCCTATTTTCTTTTTGCAGGCGGTCATGTCAAAAAAGACATCCCGCAAATCATCGACAGCGCCCGCGTTTTATATCCCAAAATGGCGATTTATTTGGGACAACACTTAGGTCTCGAAAAGGCCTTGTTTGAAGTCTGCGCCGAGCGTTTAGGGACAACAAAAGACAGAAAGGTGCTTCTGGTTGGACGCGGCAGCCTTCATGACGAACCCATCCGCGACATGGAAAAAGTGACAGAAAGTCTACGGTCATTGACCGAAAATTCCGACATCGATCATTGTTTTATTGCGCTGGCCCCACCTGATCTTCCGATAGGCATCAAAAGCAACAGAAGTGCTTCAAATGCAGCACCCATCGTCCTGCCGTATTTTTTGTTCACAGGCATCCTGGTCAAACGTATCGCGCGGATCGCGCTTGAACAGGGCTGTGAAGTGCGTCCTCATTTGGGTGTGCATGAAAAATTGATTCATTTGCTTCATCAACGCAGCACACAAATCTGGGAGGGAACACATCATGCAAGCCATATTGAACCCGCAAGCCATTGAAACAGAATCATTTCGCATCATCGAAAATGAACTGGGGCCGCATTCATTTTCACCTGAAATGTTGGCCATCGTTCGCCGGGCCATTCACGCCACGGCCGATTTTGATTTTGCAAAAACCATCCGGATTTATCCGGGGGCGATTGCCGCTGGCATTGCAGCCATCCGTCGCGGCGCGCCCATTATTGCAGATGTGCAGATGATTCAAGCCGGCATCAATAAAAAAGGATTACAGCCTTTTGGTTGCGAGGTCTTTTGTTTTATCGGCGAAGACAAAGTGGCCAAAAAAGCACTTTCTTTGGGGGTGACACGCGCCATTGTTTCGATGCGAAAAGCCGCGACCTATTATCCCGGTGCAATTTACGCCATTGGAAATGCCCCCACCGCACTTTTGGAATTGATCCGTCTCTCAGAGCAGGCCCAACCCGCACTCGTTGTGGGGGTGCCCGTGGGTTTTGTGTCCGCCGTCGAATCCAAGGCACAATTGGCTGAAACCACTTTGCCTTATATCACCGCTTTGGGACGAAAGGGCGGCACACCCGTCGCCGTTTCCATGATGAATGCCCTGATTAAACTCGCGGGAGAAATCGAATGAAACCCTACAAGTGGCACCTCTTGATTTGCACCGGTTCCCGCTGCACCGAAGACGGGGAAGCCGAAGACCTCTTTAAAAGCCTCGGGGAAAAGCTCAAAGCGCGGGGTTTAAACGATGGTGATCTGCGGGTAAAACGCACACGCTGTAGTTGTTTTGCCATTTGCAAAGAAGGCCCCATCGTCACTATTCACCCCGACGGCACCTGGTATAACCGGGTCACACCGGAGGTCTTGGATGAAATCCTCGATAAACACCTCAAAGGCGGTGAGGTGCTTGAAGAGCATGTCTATCATCAAGCGGAGTCTGTTGGTTGAGGGAATTTAACAGAAAGGAGGACAACACACACAATCGATTTCAAATAAATCCATGCAGCGATTCCGGGAAGGCGATGTAAATTCGCCACTGCCCCGCAACTGTAATCGGGAACGACGTTTGCACAAAGCCACTGTCTGAATTGAGATGGGAAGGCGCAGAACAAGTCGCATGATCCGTGAGTCAGGAGACCGGGCGTTTGCACAATACACCACACTTCCCGCGGGGGAAAGAAGGAGAAATCACATGAAATATCCCATTGTTTCTAGCATTGTTTTTTCAATTATTCTTAGCATCAGTTCTTTTTCGGGCGCGAGCACCCTTGAATCAAGGCCATTACTCAGCAGCCTCAGCGGTTATGATCCCCTTACTCTCGTTTTTGTCACCAACCGCGACTCAAATGATATCGCTGTCATTGACACAAAAAGTGACGAAGTCATTGCGCGTATAGCGCTTGGGAAATTTACCAATGCCCATATGTCGATGCTCACGCATGATGGTAAAAAATTATTGGTTTCCGCCACAGGAAGAGACCAGTTTCTGATTGTGGATTTGGCGACTTTGTCCATCGAACGTACCATTGCAACCGGTGCAGCTCCAGAGCATTTTGGCATTACGAAAGACAACCGTTATGCCTATGTAGGCAATATGGATGATGACAGCGTTTCTCTCATCGACCTGAGAAAAGGCACGGAATTAAAACGCTTTGCGGGATTTCCAGAGCCACATGGTTTCAGCCTTTCAGGGGACGGAGATAAAATGTATGTCGCAACTTTTGGCGCACATGAGGTGCGCAGCATTGATATTCCCACGCAAAAAATGGCCAAACGGCTTGCCATCGGCACCGTGCATCGTGCAGCCATTCGAGACAAAGCACGTTATCAGAGTGAACTGAAAGGGGTGGCGAACCCGACGCTTTCCATAGACGGAAAAACGCTCTATGCGGCCGATGGAGATTCAGGAGAGTTGGGCATCATCGATACAGAAACCGATCGTGTGATTTCCACGATCAAAGTCGGAGATGCGCCCTGGCGGGCTTATGCCTCCCCGGATGGTCTGTGGATGCTTGTCCCCAATAATGGAGATGAAAGTATTTCTGTCATCAGTACCCGTACACAAAAAGTTGTCACTACTTTACAAGGCGGCCCGACCATGACGGGTGTGAACTTCGTGCAAGGCGGAAAAAAAGCTTATGTCATCAGCCAGGAGGAGAGCACGGTCTACGTCTACGACTTGGAAAACTTCAAACAAATCAATCGCCTGAAAATTGGAAATAATCTCGCGCTGGAGACCGCGGCCACAACGGCTGACGGCCGGAAAGTCTATCTCGCCTCTTCAACGGACGACGCCATTTATGTCATTGACGGCGCAAGCGATCAGGTCAAGCGTATCGCCAATGTCGGACGTTTTCCCTGGGGTGTGACGATTTTAGGCGCCGCAAGTCAGAACTATTGCCATTGAGGAAATCCCCCCTGGCCCCCTTTGAAAAAGGGGGCCAGGGGGGATTTCCTATGAGAGGAGAAACAAAATGCCAGAATGCAGGGGTTTAATCATTGTCAATACCGGAGATGGCAAAGGCAAAACCACCGCTGCTTTGGGTTTAGCCATGCGGGCGGTGGGTGCGGGTCTAAAGGTCATCATGATTCAATTTATTAAGGGAGCCTGGCAGACCGGGGAGCAGGTCTCGGCCAAGACCCTGGGTTTTGAATTGCGCCCGATGGGCGAAGGCTTTACCTGGATTACGCAAGATCGGGAGCGGGATACCGCAAAGGCGGAGGCCGCCTGGCAATACGGGAAAAGCTGCCTGTTTTCAGGGGATTATGACCTGGTCATTTTGGATGAAATCAATATTGCCCTGGATTACAATTATTTGGATCTCACTGATGTGCTGGAAACCTTAAAAACAAAGCCTAAAGACCTGCACGTGGCTTTGACCGGACGTCGCGCAAAAGCAGAACTACTCGAAATCGCCGACTTGGCGACCGAGATGCGGGAGATTAAACATCCTTTTAAAAAAGGGATTAAAGCACAAAAAGGTATTGAATTTTAATTGAATTTTCGAGGAGGAACACCATGAAGCCGTAAGTAAGGGATACATGCAATTTAAAATTGATCTATGCAGCGATTCCGGGAAGGCGATGTAATTTCGCCACTGCCCCGCAACTGTAATCGGGGACGACTTCTGCATAAAGGAAGCTCAGACTTAATCAGAGCTTCCTTTAGCCACTGTCCGTATTGGGATGGGAAGGCGCAGAACACGTCGGATGATCCGAGAGTCAGGAGACCGGGCGTTTGCATAACACACTCACACTTCCCGAGGGGGAAAAAGGAGAAATCATCAGGTGAAAAAGTTATGCGTCATTGTGTTCGTTTCAGTCTTGATGCCGAATCTGGTTTTTGGTGCCGAAGATGATGCGTTTGTTAAAACAGCCGGGGAAGCGCAGCCCCGAAGCGAAATGATTCGCTTGCCCAGCGTCGTGGTGACCGCGACACGGAGTCAGAAGGAGATTAAAAATATCCCGGTAAAAATCGAGGTGATTGATCGTCAGGCTGTGGCTTTGACGACCGGAGAGACCCTCACAGAGCAACTTAAAAAGAATAGCTCCATCAATGTCATTGAATATCCCGGTGCCCTGGCTGGTATCGGGATTCGTGGTTTCAGACCGGAGTTTTCCGGCATTACAAAACATTCTCTAGTGCTGATCAATGGTCGCCCGGCCGGAGCCAGTAATCTCGCCACCATACTTTTGGACAACATCGAACGCATTGAAGTCTTAAAAGGCCCCGCATCGTCTCTCTATGGGGGGGAAGCCATGGGTGGCGTGGTGAATATTATCACCCGGAAAAACACCGAAATGCTCACCGGAATTGCCGAGATCGGTTATGGCGCTTTTGAGACCCGTTTTTTAAAGGGGGCGATTGGTGGCGGTCTTGGAAAAGACTTTGACTTTGATCTCTCTGCACGACGTTTTGAACAGGCCGATGACTTTAAAATGGGAAATGGGAAAATACGGAAGAATACATCGTATCGAACACAAAATGGCAGCCTCCGTCTGGGTGCCGATTTCTGGGAAGATTGGCGAATTGATATCAGTGGGGATTTATACCAAGGACGTGATATCAAGCTTCCCGGAGACATCTTTGACGGCGATGCCAAATCGGGCCGCAAAGATATTGACCGCTCCGGTCTGGACCTGCGTATCGGGGGTGGACTGGGTTCTGGGAATAAGGTGGCGTTTACGGCCTATAAAACCAATGAAACCTCGGAGTCTTACAAGCACTTCACCGGCCGAGCCACACCGGTACAAGTTGAGCCCTACCGGAGTTTCGACGCGGATATTGACTGGCTGGGCTTTCAGCTCAAGGATGAATACACCTGGGCCGGACATCAATTCATCTCCGGGATTGATTATCAGGATATTGAGAAGAAGAGCCGCAGTTATAATCAGGACGGCAGCCGAAAAGCGCCTTTTTCACCGGATGAAGGCCGAAAAAATTGGGGGGCTTATTTGGAAAGCATTTGGACGTTTTTTGATCAAAAGCTCACGGCCACACTGGGCGGCCGATATGATGCCTTTGATGTGGAGACAAAAGCGACGCCTTTTAAAACAGATTTCAGACCCAATTCCGAAAATTTTTCCACCTTCAGCCCCCGTGCAGGATTCAATTACAATTTTCCTCAGGGTCTCAGACTTCACACCACCATCGGCAAAGCTTTTGTGCCGCCCAGTGCCGCGCAACTTGCAGGTTTTGCAGAGCGCATTGTGGGTGGCGTGACCATGACGACTCAGGGCAACGCGAACCTTGATCCGGAATCCTCCCTAAGTTACGACATCGGCTTTGCTTATGATCAGCCACAAGAGGGTCTCTCTCTGGATTTGACCTACTTTCACACAGACGTGGATGACCGGATCAGTAGGGTAACAAATGGAAATACCACGACTTTTGAAAATAGCCTCGGCGCGGTCATGGAAGGCTTGGAAGCGGACATGTCCTTTGATATTGGGGCAGCCCTGGCGTGGCAGCGTGTAGTCTCTTTTTTTGTCAACGCAACTTACATGCTGAAGGCGGAAGAAGAACAGGTCGGCGGGACAAAAAGAGATATTCAGAATGTGGCGAAGTCCACGATAAACTACGGGGTTCAGTATGATGACGGTTTGCGGGATGGAAAACTACACTTTCGCAGCCAGGGGAAGATGAAGGACACCGACTGGAATGCCGCAGGATTTCCAGAGATAGAATACCCCGCTTTTACGGTCGTGGATCTTGTACTTCGTACGACTTTTGTTGAGAAAAACCGGTTCACCCTGAAGATAGACAACCTTTTTGACAAAGATTATTTTGAAAAAAAAGGCTTCCCAAAACCGGGGCGCGCTTTTTATGTTAGCTATGATTATCAGTTCTAAAAAAGGAGACAAATGATGTCTGACGGCGCTTTCATCAAAGAAGAGGGTGGGGCAAGGCTTGAAGTCTTTTCGATTGACCCTGATGAAGTCATTTTATTTGATCTGATTCAGGATGTGTTCACGCATTACTGGAAAGAGATTCATTTTGGCGTTTTGATCCAGGGGGCTGCGTGGGAAATTAAAGCCCCCAATGCACCCAAAAAGATTTCCCTCCTGGATGGATACATTACCGTTGATTTTGATGTTTGGCATTTTCACATTTGTATTGGCTCACATAAAGGCAGTAAAAAACATCCGATTGATCCTGAATCGGCCGCACAGCGACGTACTGCGCGTGTGGAGTTATACTGCCGTGTCGGTGGAGGCTGTGTGCCTCAAAGTTGGGGGCTGCGTCTGATCAATGGGAGGGAAGAGCAGCAGATGACTGTTTTTCTACCCAACCCCTTTTTAACGAAGGAGATGAAAGTGACCCGCCATCCTGATTGGTCAAAATTGGCACTTTGGGATCATTTGCGGCAGAAATTTTTAGGACTGGAGCCAGATGACAAAAATGGTCAAAGTAAAAACATTTCGGCCCATTAACATGAAAAGATTGACCTCCTCAAAACGGGTCCCTTGGTTTTTCATCTTCGGATTTTTATCCGCTCTGATCTTTCCCTTGTCCGGTCTTGCCGCAGAAGGGCAGGAGGGTCAAACGCGGAAAGAATGCGTTTCCAATTATGACAAAGACATCGATTATTTCCCGGACAAGCTCTCGGTGGATTATGCCGAGGGGTTTCAGGTCAGCTATCATAAACATTACAAACGGGTCAAAGTGGTTGGCCCCTGGAAAAAAGGCGACGAAACCTTCGAATATGTCCTGGTGCAGTGTGGCACCCCGATCCCAAAAGGTTTTGAGGATGCCCAGATTGTGCACATTCCCGCTAAAAGTATGATTGTGCTTTCAACGACATACTTTTATTTTGTTGAACAACTCGAGTTATTGGATCGTTTAATCGGTGTCTCCAATTTTGAACGGGTCAACTCTCCTCGTATTTTAAAATTAATTGCCGAGAAAAAAATCGTGGAGGTGGGACGCAATGTCGATCTCAATCTGGAATCGACAACACGATTGAACCCGGACATTGTTATGACCTATGGCACGGGAAACCCCTATCGAGATGGCTACAGGGCCTTGATGAAGTTTGGCATACGCGTGGGTGTTTTTGCCGAATATATGGAGCCGAGTCCTTTGGGGCGTGCGGAGTGGATAAAATTCATGGCGCTTTTTTTTAACCGGGAAAAAAAGGCACGCTCGGTTTTTGACCACATTGTAGATCAATATCAGGAAATGAAACAACGAACTCAAAATGTAACAAATCGGCCTACGGTTTTTACCGGGAGAAGTCTGGAAGGCACGTGGTATATGTCTGGCGGCAGGAGCTATATGGCGACTTTTTTGAAAGATGCCGGTGCAGATTTTTTGTGGTCTGATAATACATCGCTCGGCAGTCTGCATCTGGATTTAGAGTCCGTTTTTCTTAAAGCGGCGGATGCGGAGTATTGGCTCAATACAGGACAGTGGAGGAGTTTAGCCGATGGACGTTCCCAGGATGAGCGTTATGCGTATTTTGCGGCGTTTAAGCCGGGGAAAATTTATAACAATAATGCCTTGCTCAATCCCCATGGCGGCAATGACTATTGGGAGCGAGGGATTGTTAATCCACACCTGGTTCTGGCGGATATGATCAAAATTTTTCACCCGAACCTACTGCCAGAACACACGCTGATTTGGTATCGTGCTCTGCGATAAAAATGCAAACTGAATCAAAGCTTCTTTAGGATTGTGAAACTAGGATTGTGAAACTGCAAAATATCACACTAAAAACGTTTTCTGGTCGAGACAAAAAATTGTGGATGCTTTCATGGGCAGGCATCGTTTTGATGCTGATGTTTCTTTTTTTTCTGGCCTTAAGTGTGGGTTCGGTCTCCATTCCGCTGGAGACCACCTTTAAAATTATGATGAACAGAGGGGAAGATCTGATCTTGCATCGCATTATCTGGGACTTGCGTTTTCCAAAGATTCTCACCGCGCTGCTCGCGGGTGCGGCCCTGTCTGTCAGCGGACTTCAGATGCAGACCCTGTTTCGGAATCCTCTGGCAGGCCCTTTTGTATTGGGCATCAATGCGGGTGCAAGTCTGGGTGTCGCCTTGGTGGTGCTCGGCACGGGTGTCGGTCTCGCATTTTTGGGAGAGGCGAGCAGGATGGGGCAATTGAGTTTATTTTTTGCTTCGATCATGGGGGCTGCATTGGTTTTAATCATCGTGATCTCTCTTTCTCAGCGCGTTCAAAACAATGTCACCTTGCTGATTGTCGGTCTCATCTTTGGTCTGATGGTCAATAGCCTGGTCAGCATTCTCATTTATTTTAGTGAACCGGAAGAAATTCAGTCTTATTTGATCTGGACTTTTGGCAGCTTCAGGGGCGTGACCTGGGACAAGCTGGCCTTACTCGCGCCCGCAATTTTATTGGGCTTGATGATCTCTCTGATCACGATCAAACCCCTCAATGCACTGTTGTTGGGGGAAACCTATGCCCGAAGCATGGGACTTTCTTTAAAAAGCGCACGCCGTCTCATTATTATGAGTACCGCTATTTTAGCAGGCAGTGTCACGGCCTTTTGCGGCCCGATCGGGTTTCTGGGCATTGCCGTGCCCCATCTCTGTCGGGGATTGTTTAAGACCTCCGATCATCGTATTCTTTTTCCCGCCGTGCTCTTGATCGGCGCAGCACTCGCCCTGCTTTCCGAGATCGTGGCGCAACTTCCCGGTACGCAACACACCCTACCCTTAAATGCCATTACCGCATTACTGGGAGGCCCGGTCATGCTCTGGGTGATTTTAAAACGTCGTATTTCGGTGAGGGCATGAGAGAAATCAAATTAAGTACCTCTGCTTTGGGCATCGGTTATGCGCAAGCGCCTGCCATGCTGGTCAAAAATCTCAATCTGGAACTATACGGCGGAGAGTTGGTTTGTTTATTGGGCCCCAACGGGGTCGGAAAATCAACCCTGATGCGGACGCTTTGCGGTCTGCAAGCGCCCTTGCAAGGCACCATTGAAATCATGGGAAAGCCTTTGTCTGTGCTTTCAGCGCAGGCGCGGGCAAAATATTTTGCAGTGGTGTTGACCGAGCGGCCTCAGTTGGGGCCTTTTTCGGTACGGGATCTGGTCGGTCTGGGACGTTATCCCCACACCACGGGATTTGGCCGACTCAGTGCGTATGACCAGGAGGTGATCGCGTGGGCCATTCAATCTACCGATATTGTTTCGATTCAAGCCTGTGATGTCAATGAATTGAGCGATGGACAAACACAGCGTGTGATGATCGCCAGAGCCTTGGCACAAGAACCTCAATTATTATTTTTGGACGAACCCACCGCATTTCTGGACTTACCCGGTCGGGTTGAGATCACAAAATTATTAAAACATCTGGCCCGAAGCACAAAAAAATCCATTTTAATGTCAACACATGACTTGGATTTAGCCCTGAGTGTGGCGGATCGCCTATGGCTTTTGGGGGTGGATGCTTCTTTGCAAACAGGCGCCCCTGAGGACTTGGTTTTGGGGGGTGCTTTTGAAAATGCTTTCTGCGGGAAGGACATTGTTTTTGATCACAAGCGAGGCACCTTTAGGTCGCGTCAGGCATTTTCCGAGGTCATCGCGCTTCGTGGAGAAGGACTCGCCCGGTTTTGGACCGCACACGCCCTTGAACGGGAAGGTTTCAAAATCATCGCAGATGAAGGAAAACAGGAGCGATGTGTTGAAGTTTGTGAAAATGGGACGGCCTGGATTTCAAGGTTTTACGGGAGGGAGCAAGAACATGCTTCCATTTATGAATTACTCACAACAATTCACGCCTTGAAAGAAGACTGAGATTATTGAGCAAGGGGGGCAAGGGGGAAAGATAAAAACATCTCCTACAAAAAAGAAAGATCTCCGCAATGGCTGGACAACTGGCATCTGTGCGGCGGCCGCGGCAAAAGCTGCCGCAAAAGCCTTGTGTACACAGCAAGACATCAGATCGGTGGAGGTCACACTGCCGATGCGGATCAAACAGCGTTTTGAGGTCGATCAATGTGTGTTTACTCCACAAGAAGCCACCTGTGTTGTGATTAAAGATGCTGGAGACGACCCGGATTGCACAAACGGCGCCCACCTAACCGCCACCGTGTCATGGTGCAAAGTCGTGGGAGATATTCAATTGAAGGGGGGTTCAGGTGTGGCGACCGTGACAAAAGCAGGTTTGGGTTTGCTCGTGGGAAGTCCGGCAATTAACCCCGTTCCATTTAAAAATATCAAAGAGATGGTGAGAGAAGCCTTAGGCGTGCAACTGGAAACACAAGGTGTGCAAGTGGTGATTGCAGTTCCCGAGGGTGAAGCGATGTCGGAGAAGACACAAAATGCGCGTTTGGGGCTTGTGGGCGGTATTTCGATTTTAGGCACAAGCGGTATTGTGCGGCCTTATTCTTCGGCAGCCTACAAAGTTTCTATTGCACAAGGCATTGATGTGGCTCGGGGTGAGGGCTTAAGGACGCTTGTGTTGACCACGGGTGGTAAGAGCGAGGCTTACCTCATGCATCACACCGCTTTGCCTGCTTCGTGCTATGTGCAGATGGGGGATTTTACGGGATTTTCGCTCAAACGTGCTGAAAAGCGTGGGTTTAAAAAAGTCATCATCGGCGGTATGCCGGGAAAACTCAGCAAAATCGCCATGGGGAAAATGCAGACGCATGTTGCGGGCAGTCAGGTGAATCTCGCTTTTTTGGCGGAGATTGGCCGAAAAGCCGGGGCTTCCGATGAAATTGTGCGGAAGATTGCCGCAGCCAATACTGCACGGCATGTTCAGGAAATTGTGGCGAAACAAGGGCTTCAGGGTTTTTGGGACATCGTGGCACAAAGGGTTTGTGAGGTTTCCCGCAAGGAAGTGCAGGAGAGGCTGTGTGTGGCTTGTCTCTTGGTTGATTTTGAGGGTGAAGTCATTGGAAGCGCAGAGATTGGGGAGGGGGCACATTGAATCAAATCGTGTATGTCGTCGGTATGGGCGACAATGGCAAAGAAAGTCTGGCACATGAAGCCCTTCAAATCGTTTCGCAGGCAGAAGTGCTTGTCGGAGGGGATCGGCACCTCGCATGTTTCCCCGAATCGCCTGCTGAAAAAGTGTCTATTCAAAATAATTTGAGCATGGTTACAGAAAAAATAAGGACTGAAAAACGCCGAGTGGTCGTGCTCGCTTCGGGGGACCCTCTGTTTTACGGCATTGCGGCCTATCTCCTAAAAAAAATGGGTGCGGCGCGTTTGCAAGTCATTCCCAATACCTCTTCCATGCAGCTCGCTTTTGCAAAGATATTGATCGCCTGGCAGGATGCTTTATTGATCAGTTGCCATGCCAAACCCCTGGCCCCTCATATTCAAAAAATTCGCCGGGCCCTTAAAATCGGCATTTTTACGGATCAGAAGAACACCCCGGCTCAGATCGCAACACAACTTTTGCAAGCCGGACTTTCAGATTTCCGCGCCTTTGTCTGTGAAAACCTGGGTGGAACAAATGAACAAGTGATCGAAGCGGATTTGAGTGAATTGCCCGGCCGGGATTTTGCGCCGCTCAATGTCTTGATTCTCATCAAACAGGAACGGCCTGTCATTTTTTCAAAATGGCGCGCATCTTTTGGTATTCCCGATCAACAATTTCATCAACGTCAGCCGCTCAAAGGTTTGATTACAAAATCCGAAGTCCGGGTCATTAGTTTGAGCAAGATGCAAATTTGTCCTGGAGACATCGTTTGGGACATTGGTGCAGGTTCGGGTTCAATATCTATCGAAGCGGCTTTGCTGGGGGCAAAGGTGTGGGCGATTGAAAAAAATTCGGGTGATATCGACATCATTCAAAAAAATATCAGACAATTTGGCACAGAAGAGATCACGACCATTCACGGTTTAGCCCCTGAAGCGCTACTGGATTTGCCTGATCCTGATGCCGTCTTTATTGGCGGTTCCGCCGGAAAAATGAAAGAAATCATTCAGCTTTCTCAAATGCGCCTGAAAAACAAAGGACGACTGGTCATCAACGTCGCCACGCTCGAAAATCTGGCACAAATCAACACCGAAACAGAAACGGTTTTTGAGACGACCCTGGTGCAGATTAGTCGCAGTCGCCCGATTTTAAATCTGAACCGTCTTGAAGCCTTAAATCCGGTTTTTGTTCTTTCATGGGAGAAAAAATAAGATGAAAACAGCCACAATCGCCATTACGAAACATGGGGCCGTGATCGCTCGAAAACTGAGCGGGGATCGATTTATTAAAAACAAATTTAAAATCGAGGAAGAAAGTCAGTCCGATATTCACTATTTCGACAGTCCCATTAAAGCGCTCACGGCTGAAATATGGTCACAGTACGACGCCCTGATTTATGTCGTCTCTTTGGGTGCAGTCGTCCGTACGATTGCCCCTTTTTTAAAGGACAAACACCAAGATCCGGCGATTATTGTTGTGGATGACAAAGCCCAGTTTGTGATCAGTGTGCTTTCGGGGCATGTGGGTGGGGCGAATCAATTAACACAGGAAATTTCGGACCAACTCGGTGCTAAAGCCATCATCACCACGGCAAGCGATGTGGGCTTGACCATTCCCGTCGATATCTTGGGACGGGAATTGGGTTGGACGACGGAGGGCGAGCCGTTTATCACGCCAGTGAGTGCTGCGGTGGTGAATGAAGAACAGGTCGCGTTTGTGCAAGAGGCGGGTGAAACAAACTGGTGGCAACGGAAAAGGCCCCTGCCAAAAAATATCGTTTTGACCTCCCTGGAAAAATTGGAAAAGGCGCCAGAAGGTTTTAGCGCGCTGCTCTGTGTCACGGATAGAATCATTGCAAAGCCGCCCATTGAACGGACCGTTTTTTATCGACCGAAGTCCCTGGTGCTGGGCATTGGCTGTGATCGTGGCACGTCCTGCGAACGCATTGAAGCCTTTGTGCTGGAAATCCTCAAAAAAGAAAAACTCGTCTTTAAAAGTGTGAGAAATGTGGCGACTGCCGAAGCAAAACGCGACGAACCCGGCTTGAATGCCTACTGTGAAAAATACGGTTTTGCCTTGGTCTGTTATGCGAGTGAAACACTCAAAAAGGTGAAAGCCCCCAATCCTTCGGCAATGGTCTTGAAACATGTCGGCACACCGGGTGTTTCCGAACCTGCGGCCATGATTTCTTCGGGTGGAGCGCTGATTGTGCCTAAACAAAAGACCCTAAACATAACGCTGGCCATCGCACGGGTTAAATATTAAATAACCGTAGGGGCGACCCCCCGTGGTCGCCCGGATTACCCCTCTCGGCACCCGGAAAAATAAGGGCGACCACGGGGGGGCGCCCCTACGAAACGTGTAAAAAATCAGGAGAAAAATTGTGAAAAAAGGAAAACTCTTTCTCGTGGGTTTTGGCCCCGGCAGCCAGGATCATTTGACACAACGGGCCAAAGAAGCCATTGCCGAAGCGGAAATCATTATTGGGTATACGACCTATATTCGTTTGGTGAAACCGCTTTGTGAAGGCAAAGAAGTGATCTACACGGGCATGACGGAAGAGTTGGCACGGGCGCGAAAGGCCGTGGACATGGCCTACGCGGGGAAAAAAGTTGCACTTGTTTCATCGGGCGATGTGGGCATTTACGGCATGGCCGGCCCTGCCTTTGAATGTCTCAAAGAGAAGGGGTGGAAACGCGGCGGGACGATTGATGTCGAAGTTGTGCCGGGGGTCACCGCAGGCAGTGCCTGTGCCAGTATCATGGGCGCACCCTTGAGCCATGATTTTTGCAATATCAGCTTATCTGACTTACTCACCCCTTGGGAGGTTATCAAACAGCGTTTGGAGGCTGCCGCAAAAGCCGATTTTGTCACCGTACTCTACAACCCGAAAAGCGGCCGCCGCACAAAACAAATCGTTGAAGCCCAGAAGATTTTTTTACAATATCGTAAAAGTACTACCCCGGTGGCCCTGGTGAAGTCGGCCTATCGCGATCTTGAACAGATTGTTTTGACCGATTTAGATGACATGCTGGAGCACGAAATTGGGATGCTCACGACGGTCATTATTGGCAATAAAATGACCTTCACTTTAGATGGTCTGATGATTACCCCCCGGGGCTACCAGAGCAAGTATCAACTCGACAGCTTAGACGAAAAATCCGTCCAACTGATGCGCGAAAAAGTCATTGAAGCCAAACCTGCACACTCTCTCAAGACTTACGGCACGTTTTACGGCATCGGGGTCGGGCCAGGTTATACCAAGTATCTCACCCTTCAAGCGCGGGATGTGATCGAAAAGGTGCGCTATCTTTTTTATCCCAGGGGCAACGCCACAGACGAGAGCCTGGCCTTAAATACCATCGAGCCTTTTATGCGAAAAGACACACAGGTGGAAGAGTTGATGTTTCCCATGACGACAGATCGCAATCAACTCGAATATTATTGGAACTTGAATGCCAAAAAAGTCGCGGACATTCTTAAAACCGGGGCCGATGTGGCTTTTGTCACCTTGGGTGATGCGACCCTTTATTCCACCTATATTTACATCGTGAAAACCTTGAAAGAACTGCTACCCACAGTGCCCATCGAAACCATCCCCGGTATTTCGGCTTTTTCGGCTGCGGCGGCCATGATCAATCAAAGTATCGGTGAGGGCAAAGGGCGTGTTGCGATTTTGCCCGTCAATCGAGATGTTTCAAATGTACAGGATGCCCTGGAAAATTTTGACACCATCGTGTTGATGAAAGTGGGTTCAAAGCTCAATCGTGTGGTCAAACTGCTTGAAGAGATGAAATTGATCGACAACGCGGTGTTGTTGAGCTATATCGGCACGGAAGATGAAAGGGTCGAACGCGATTTGAAAAAATTCAGAAATCAGACTTTAGGGTATATGACGCTCGTGCTGGTCAAAAAAAATGAACAGTTTTTGTTGGATGAGGATGAGAGATGAACAAAGAAGCCGTGGTCTATTTTGTTGGAGCGGGGCCGGGCGACCCGGAATTGATTACACTCAAAGGCAAGCGTTTGCTTGAAGCCGCAGATCTCGTGGTTTATGCGGGCAGTTTGATTCCAAAAGCCGTGTTGTCTCACGCAAAAAACGCGGAAATTCATGACAGTGCGGCACTCACCTTGGAAGAAATTCTGGCACTTTTAGTGCCTGCGGCCAAAGCGGGGAAAAAGGTGGTGCGTTTGGCAACGGGAGACCCGTCCATTTACGGCACGATTGCAGAACATGCCGAAGGCCTGCGTGCAGAAGGCATTCGGTGTGAGATTGTACCGGGTGTCAGTTCCTTTACGGCGGCCGCTGCCGCGCTGGGAAAAGAACTCACCGTGCCCGATGTTGCACAAACGGTGATCTTGAGTCGTTGTGAAGGCCGAACGCCCGTCCCCGATCTGGAAAAATTGCCCTTGCTGGCGAAACATCAAACAACGCTTGTACTCTTTTTATCCATCACCCTGGTCAAAAAGATGCAGCAAGACTTACTCACGGCTTATCCCCCGGAGACACCCTGTGCCGTGGTGTACAGAGTGACCTGGCCCGATGAAAAAATTGTGCGCTGTGCATTGGCTGATCTGAGTACTGCTGTTAAAAAATCAAAAATCACAAAAACAGCACTGGTGATTGTCGGCAAAGCCCTAAGCGCTGAGGGCAAGCGCTCACTTTTGTACGATCCCACATTTAGTCATTCCTTTCGGCAGGGGAAGTGACTAGAATAGCGCGAACCCGTTCCTTAATTTTTTATAATGAGCGAAATATGAATATCATCACTGAAGCCGAACGTGCTGCCGTTTACAAAACCATTTACAGTCGTCGGGATACACGCGGCGAATTTAAAAGCGATGCCATCCCCGATGACATCTTGATGCGTATTTTAGATGCGGCCCATCACGCGCCGAGTGTGGGGTTTATGCAACCCTGGGATTTCATCATCGTGAAAGACCCTGAGATCAAAAAGAAGATCAAGGCGGGCTTTGAAGTGGCGCACAAAGAAGCGGCGGAGATGTTTTCTGAAGACAAACAGGCTCAATACAAGTCCTTCAAATTGGAAGGCATCGTCGAAGCGCCTGTGGGCATTTGCATCACCTGTGATCGCAGTCGCACGGGCAATGTGGTCATCGGTCGCACGGCAAACCCTGAAATGGATCTCTATAGCGCGGTTTGTGCCGTGCAAAATTTATGGCTGGCGGCACGGGCTGAAAATATAGGTGTGGGCTGGATGAGCATTATCCATCACGATCGACTCAAAGCAATTTTAGGCATTCCTGAAAAAATCGTCCCCATTGCCTATTTGAATATGGGTTTCGTGCGTCATTTTTATGAACAACCCGAACTGGAAAAAAAGGGCTGGCTGCCACGCTTGCCGCTTTCATCCTTGTTACATTGGGATCAGTGGCAGGAACAAGATACGGACAGGGAGACCCCTTAAAATGTATGAAATCAATCCCTTCGATCTGGATGATACTGGCAAGGCTATCCACGGCGGCAAGGTTTTTACTTTTGCCCGTGCCCAAGGCTGTGATCCCTCTGAAATTTTAGATTTTAGTGCCAACATCAATCCACTGGGGCTTTCTCCTTTGGCAAAAGCCGCGATTTTGGAAAACCTGGATGATGTTGTGCATTACCCGGATCGTTTTTGTTCCGACTTGCGTGTCTTGCTGGCAAAAAAATATCGCATCAAGCCCGGACAAGTGTTGATTGGCAACGGTGCGACGGAGTTGATTCACCTCATTCCGAGGGCTTTGCATCTCAAAAAGATCCTCATTCCCGCGCCCAGCTTTTCTGAATATGAACGTGCTGCGCAGTTTGCCGGGGCCGAAGTGGTTTTTATGCCCTTGTCTGAGGAAAATGGCTATCGCCTGGATGTGCGAGCTTCAGTCGATTTGATCAACGACAATCAAAATAACGGCATCGACGCTGTTTTTCTCTGCAATCCTAATAACCCGACGGGCCACTTGCTTTCAAAAAAAGAAATCATCTCTATTCTAAAAGCTGCTTTTCACTTAGGGGTGCTCGTGATTCTGGATGAAGCCTTTATTGATTTTACAGATGCCCCTTCTTTTGTGGGAGAAATTTCCTGGTATATCAACTTGATTGTCGTAAGAAGTTTCACAAAGTTTTATGCCATGCCGGGTTTACGCGCGGGTTATTTGGCCGCAAACGCAGCGACCGTCTCTCAAATTGAAGCCATCAAAGCCCCCTGGTCGGTCAACCATCTGGCCGCGATTGCGGCAGCGGCAGGTCTAAATGATAGGGCCTATATTAAAGCGACCCATCAATTGATTGAAACAGAACGATCCTATTTGAGTGAAACCCTCTCAAAATTGCCGGGGATTGAGGTCTTCCCCTCGTCCACCAATTATTTGCTCTTCAAGCTCGGGGCAGAGACACCTGATGCCGATGAGCTTTCAAAACGCCTCGGCCCTGGCAAAATTTTAATCCGAAGCTGTGAATCTTTTCGCGGACTCAGCGACCGTCATGTGCGTATTGCGGTTAGAACACACAAAGAGAATGAAGTGCTCATTGTCAAACTGAGAGAAATTTTGGGAGGCGCCTAAACCATGTCTGCGCTTGCGCTTACCCTTGTTTTAGGCGGTGCACGTTCAGGAAAAAGCCGTTTTGCATTGGATTTAGGAAAGGCTCACACGGGAAAAAAGCATTTCATCGCCACCGCAGAGGGACTTGATGCGGAAATGGCTGCACGTATTGACCGTCACCGCTTGGAGCGTGGCACAGATTGGGAAACGATTGAAGCCCCACGAGAACTTTCAGAGGCGGTTGAGTCTCTCGCAAAAAGTGCCGATCTGATCCTCATTGACTGTCTCACGCTCTGGCTCAGCAATGTCATGATGTGCAAAGGGGCGACGGACGACGCAATTACAGAAGCGATTGAAAAACTGGTGGATGTGGTCGCGAAGGTGCGTTGTCCACTGATTGCCGTTTCAAATGAAGTCGGCTTGGGTATCGTGCCTGCCGATCTTCAAACACGGCGCTTTCGGGATTTTGCGGGTTTCTTGCATCAGGGCTGGGCGGCAAGCGCGCAGGCGGTTTATTTCATGGTAGCGGGCATCGCACAAAGAATAAAATGACCTATAATCCAGATATTCATCATCGTCGCTCCATTCGCTTGAAGGGCTATGATTATACAAAAGCAGGGGCCTATTTTGTGACCCTTTGTACCCAGAACAAGGTCTGTTTCTTTGGAGAGGTGTTTGATGGTGCGATAACCTTGAATGCGGCGGGACAGATGATTGATGCTGTTTGGCACGAAATCCCAAAATTTTACCCGGGCATTAAAATAGACGTATTTCAAATAATGCCTAATCACATTCACGGAATCCTGGTTTTTGTAGGGGCAGGCCCCTGTGCCTGCCCGGATTCAGAACCAGGTTCTTCTGTTTTAAAGAAAGGGCCAAAAATAGCCAAAAAAACAGAACCAGGTCAAGAACCAGGGCAGGCACAGGGGCCTGCCCCTACATTGTCGGTTTCGGATGTTGTTCATCGCTTCAAAACAATGACAACAAAAAAATATATAGATGGTGTTAAAAATGACAATTGGTCTTCGTTTGATCAAAAATTATGGCAACGGAATTATTATGAACACATCATTCGAAATGAAGGCGAATGGCATAAGGTTCGTGAATATATCACCAGTAACCCCATGAAATGGGAAACAGATCAGGCTTACTCGAATGTAAGCCCAGCAATTAAACACATTAAATCATGGGAATAAAAAAACGTAGGGGCGACCCCCCGTGGTCGCCCGGAGCCGAGATTAATCAGCCGATTTACCATAAAACCCGAATACATCAAAAATAGGGCGACCACAGGGGGTCGCCCCTACAAAGGGCACCATATGGATCATATTAAGCAGACTCTCAATCAAATCAACATGCCCGATCTTCAATGGCAGAAGCGTGCGCAAGACCACTTGGATTGCCTCACCAAACCGCCGGGCAGTTTGGGGCGTTTAGAAGAAATTGCGACCTGGTTTATTCAAGTCAGCGGAAAATTTCCGCCATTGCTCCCAAAAAAGATGCTCTTTACGTTTGCGGCGGATCACGGGGTGACGGATGAAGGGGTGAGCGCCTTTCCTAAATCGGTGACGGCGCAGATGGTTTACAATTTTTTAAACGGGGGTGCGGCGGTGAATGTGCTGGCGCGCCATGCGGGTGCAGAAGTCCGGGTCGTGGACATGGGTGTGGATGCGGATTTTAAGACCCTCCCGACTTTGATGGACCGCAAAATCGCACGCGGGACACAAAACATGGTGCAAGGCCCTGCGATGTCCCGGCAAGCTGCGGAAAAGTCGATTAAAGTAGGGATGGACTTGGCCGAAACTGCAGTACAGGAAGGCGCGACTTTTTTTGGCGTGGGCGAAATGGGCATCGGTAATACGACGGCGGCGAGTGCGATTACGGCAGTTTTATGCAATGCGCCCATCGAAAATGTCACGGGTCGCGGCACGGGCATCAATGACACGGCCCTTCAACACAAACAAAAGGTGATTCGCCGGGCCATTGAGATCAATCAGCCCGATTCAAAGGATCCCTTGGATGTGTTGGCAAAAGTCGGTGGATTTGAAATCGGCGGCATGGTCGGCTTGATCCTGGGTGTGGCGGCGCACCAGATTCCCGTTATTATTGACGGGTTTATCTCGACGGCTGCGGCTTTGATTGCCGTCGCGCTGAAATCAGAGCTGAAACACTATTTACTTGCGTCCCACGAGTCGGTCGAACCTGGACATCGTATCGCCCTCCAGGATTTGGGGCTTTCGCCGCTCTTGCAGTTTGACCTGCGTTTGGGGGAGGGTACGGGTGCGGCTTTGGGCATGAGTATGGTGGATGCGGCGATTAAAATCGTAAATGAGATGGCGACTTTTGAGCAAGCCGGGGTCTCCAATAAAACGGAGTCTGCGTGAAGGCATTTTTCAGTGCTTTGAGCACGCTGACGATTTTGCCTGTTCCCCGCCGTTTTCAGTGTGACGAAAAAAGTTTGGCGGCTTCTATTGTCTATTTCCCACTCGTGGGTTTATTTGTGGGGGCCTTGCTTGCGGTCTTGGTGTATCTCTTAAAACCCATTTTGTCCCCGCTGCCTTTGGCTGCGGTACTGCTTTTTGTCTCTGTTGTGCTCACAGGGGGACTTCACCTTGATGGTGTGGCCGATCTTGCAGACGGTTTGGGCGCAGGCGGCTCGCCCGAACGTATCTTGGCCGTGATGAAAGAAAGTCAGATCGGGGCCTTTGCGGTCATTGCCCTTGTGTTGGTCTTGCTGCTTAAATTTTCACTTTTTTTCGAGATCATCGAAAAGGGCCGATGGCTGGATTTTTTGTTGATGGCCCTGCTCAGCCGATGGGCGATGGCCCTGGCGGCTTTTTTAGGAAAGTATCCGAGGGCCGTAGGCACGGGCCTGCCTTTTATCGGAAAAATTTCTGGGATGCAGATCTTATTTGCAACAGGTTTTACGCTGCTGATTTCTGGCCTCATCCTGGGTGTTTCTGGTTTGTTTGCAATGGCGCTCGCCACACTGATAACGGTCTCGTTTGTGTCGTATCTTAAACAAAAATTGGGGGGTATGACCGGGGACGGACTGGGGGCCTTGAATGAAAAAGTTGAGGTTTTGCTCATGTTGTCTCTGTTGATGATTCCCCCTATTGGCCCTGGAGGTCTCTTGTGAAAATCGTTTCTTTTTTACCCGGTGCGACCGAAATGCTCTATGCCCTGGGGCTTGAAGACCAGCTTGTTGGCGTCACGCATGAATGTGATTTTCCCGAAGCTGCTCGCGATTTACCCATTGTGGTACGAAATACGATAGACATGAAGGGTCTTGGCCAGCAGGAAATTGACGATGCCGTGCGCAAGGCCGTGCATGAAGGCAAAAGTCTTTACGCCGTAGATGAACAGACCTTAAAAAGCATCGCACCCGATCTCATTCTGACACAAGACCTTTGCCAGGTGTGTGCCCCTTCCGGGAACGAAATCAGCCAGCTCTTGCAACATTTGCCCAAAAAACCTGAAGTGGTGTACTTGACGCCAAAGTCTTTGACCGACATTTTTGAAAATATCCTGCAAGTGGGCCAAGCGGTCGGACAAAAAAAAGTGGCTGTGCAATACGTGGGCGCGCTGCAAGGTCGCATGGACGTGATTAAAGAGAAGGTCAGTCATTTAAACACACGTCCTCGCGTGTTTTTTATGGAATGGCTTGCCCCGCCCTACTGCGCGGGGCATTGGGTGGGAGAAATGATCGATATCGCGGGCGGGCTTGATCCCCTGGCGAAAAAAGGGGTCGATTCAGTACGGGTGTCCTGGGAAGAGATTGTGAACGCCGCGCCAGATATTCTGATTTTGTCGCCCTGCGGTTTTGATCTTGAACAAACGGTGGCGCAAGCAGGTTTGCTGAGGGAAAATCCGGCTTGGAAAAATATCCCCGCGGTAAAAAATGGGCGGGTCTATGCCGTGGATGCAAACAGTTATTTTGCACGTCCCGGCCCAAGGGTGGTGGATGGCATTGAATTATTGGCACATTTGTTTCACCCGGAGGTTTTTGATGGCTTGGGTGTTGAAGCGGCGTTTCGAGTTTTGAATCTTGAAGATTTTTCTGATCAAAGCGTTTCGTAGGAGAATTCTTGCCTTGTTTTCAGTTTATTTGATATTATGTACGGTATATCCGTACATAAATAGGTGAGCAGAATGGACAGTATCAGCGTGAATAAATTTAGAGACAATCTCAAATCATGTGTCGAAGAAATCGCAAACACCCATAGTCCACTGAAAGTGACGCGACGAAATGGGGAAGACTTTGTGGTCATTAGCGCGGAAGACTGGGAGCGAGAACAAGAGACACTCTATGTTCTGCAAAACAACAGCCTAATGCGGCAAATTTCCAAATCATTACAGACACAGATAAAAAACAAGGGTTACACCCCCACACCAGAGGAGATGAATGAGATCACTGGTGTTTGAAGGCAATACCTGGTCTGCTTACGAAGCACTTAGAAAAAAAGACAAAAAGCTTCATAGGACGCTGTGTAAACTTTTGAAAGAAATGTTACGTGCTGATCCCCGTTCTGGTATGGGAAAACCAGAACCTTTAAAAAATAATCTCTCCGGTCTCTGGTCTCGCAGAATCAGCCAAAAAGACCGGGTCATTTACAAATACGATGACGAGCATGTCTATATTTTTGCAATTGGCGGACATTATGGTCAGGTTTAGAGGAATGAAAGAGGGTCTATGACAGGCGCAGAAATCGCAGTTGGAAAAGCCTTTTTTGATGTTTTTAAATGGGTTTATGAAAAATTCCCTGCTCAATCGGTCTGGAATAAATTCAAGCATGAAAAAGCGGCCCAGGCCTACGCGCAAAAAATGAAAAAGCGCTACGGCATCATTCAGCTTTGGAAAATGTCGGCACCCACCTCCGTCGAACAAATCTACACACAGGTCAATATCCTAAAAAAACAGTCGGCTTTTCAGTCCATCTCCAAGGAGCAACTTGAAAAAATCTACTTGAATCAAGCGCGGTTTGGTGAAGTCGTAGAAGAAGGAAAAGACGGCATGGCCGCAATGCGAGAGCACGACCGTCTCTTCATTCTCGGCAAACCGGGCGCAGGGAAAACCACTTTTCTTAAACACATTGTTTTGCAGGTGATTGCTGGCAAGCTCGAAGCCATTCCTATTTTTATTCGATTGCGGGAATTTTCGGAATCGAAGCAGGCTTTAATGGATTTTATCATTGAACAATTCGATATCTGCGACTTTCCAGAAGCCCGTCCCTTCATCGAAACGATTTTGAAAAAAGGCAAAGCCATTGTGTTGTTTGATGGATTGGACGAAGTTAACATAGAGGGTGGGCACCGCGACATAGTGATTCAGGTCATTAAAGACTTTAGCGACAAATATGATCAGAGCAAAGTGGTGATCACCTGCCGAGTTGCGGCCAGCGAATACAACTTTGAAGGTTTTACCTATGTTGAAATGGCCGATTTTGACGACGCGCAAATCGAGACCTTTGTTGCAAAATGGTTTGCGGAGAATCAAAAAACCTGCAAACTCTTTTTCGATGCCTTTAAAAAACAGGAAGGCAAGCGGTTGCGTGATCTGGCAAAAAATCCTTTGCTCTTAACGCTATTAAGTATTGGTTTTGAAGAAAGCCTACACTTTCCTGATCGGCGTTCAGAAATTTATGGAGAGGCCCTCAATGCCCTGCTACAAAAGCGGGACAGTTCTCGAGGCATCAAAAGAGATACAATTTACAAAAAACTTTCTCTTGGACGAAAAAATCAAATGTTTGCCCGTATCGCCGCAGAAACCTTTGAAAAAGGCGAATACCTCATTGAGAAGAAGTCCTTAGAAAAAAAGATCGTCGAATACTTAAAAAACCTGCCGCCCGGAGATGCAAAAGAAGAGATTGACGGCGAAGCCGTGCTGAAAGCCATTGAGGCCCAACACGGCATTTTTGTGGAACGCGCCAAGGGCCTCTATTCTTTTGCCCACCTTTCTTTTCAGGAATATTATGCGGCGAAATATGTGGCCGTAGGCCCTGAAAGCCGTCTTCCGCGCCTGATTGATTATTGTAATGATTCTCGCTGGTGGGAGGTGATTTTTTTAGCGACAGAAATGTTAGATGATGCAGATCTATTTTTCAAATTCTTCCTAAAAAAATTACGTGAACTCGGAATGACAAACAAAAAACTAACGATTCTATTAACGAAGGTTGAACAGGAGTCGAATCAAATAGGTCTTGAGTCAAGGGTTTTTGATCGTCGAAAAATCATGGTTTTTGGTTATTTATTTCCTGCAGGTCAGATTAAATTCGTTCGCGGTTTTGGTTATGTCTCTAACCTAACAATTGAACTCGCGTTTCCTGACGAAATAGGCAGAATCGAAGAGCTTAGGTTTGACAAAGCCAAATGGTTTGACGCTCTCCACACAAACCGGACTAGGGATCTTTCCATTAGTCACTCTCTGGCCTATTACCTTTCAGTTGCCTATAATATTTCTTGTCGTTTTGGAAAATTTGGGCATAGGAAGGACGTATTAGTAGCTCTGCAGCACCACTTTTGTAAAGCTTCAAAACTAAGCGAACAAATAGGTCTCACGGGATGCGGCCCAGGTTTTTCGACTCTAAAGATCCCTTCCGAAAGTACATCGGCTAAAGAGTGGAGAGTCTTTGCGGATGAGCTCTTAGAAACTTTCAAATCCACGTTTCGTATCGAAGACTACGCGTTCACAGAGGAAGGAGCGGACCAAGTTGCTGACTATCTCGAAGCCACAATACTCCTACTCGATTGCCTCAAGGTTGCCTATGTATCAGACCGTGCAAGGATCAAAGACCAACTCTTGCGGTCGCCTAAAAATTAGATTTAAACTATGATATCATATTGATACTAAACACCTATGCCGCAAAAATTAAAAGAACTCATTCGAGATCTTAAAAAAGCAGGTTTTGTCGATCGGGGTGGGAAAGGCAGTCATCGTAATTTTGTGCATCAGAAAGTCAATCAAGCTGTGACGCTTTCGGGGAAATCCGGCGCAGATGCTTTGGCCTATCAAATCAAGGCAGTCAAATTAGCCCTCAAGGAGTCAAAAAAATGAAGGATTCTGACCGTTATTTAAAAATTGTGGAATGGTCTGAAGAGGACAAGTTTTATGTGGGAAGTGCCCCCGGGTTTATTTATGGCGGCTGCCACGGCGAGAATGAGGCAGAGGTGTACAAAGAACTCTGTGAAATCGTCGAAGAAAATATTGCACTTTACAAAACAGATCAAAAGCCTCTCCCTCCGGAAACGGCGGGCAAAGACTATTCCGGTAAGTTTTTACTGCGCACGGGCAAAGAATTGCACAAGGTGCTTTCGATTCGTGCCAGCCAATCAGGAGACAGTTTGAATCATTTTTGTACAACAATGTTAAAAAAAGCCATTTCTGAATCCAGACCTTCAAACAAAAACATGAAACGCAGTGCTTAAAACAGAGGGATAAAAACCATGCGCATCACAAAAGTCTATACCCGTACCGGAGACAAAGGCACGACCCGTTTGGTCGGCGGCCAAAAAATCGCCAAAGACCATCTTCGCATTGAATGTTACGGCACGGTGGATGAACTCAATTCAATCGTGGGTTTGGCGCGGGCCTTTAATAACGATGAAGGTGTTGCCGAGGCGACGGAACTTGACGAAATGTTACACACAATTCAAGATCGGTTGTTTGATATCGGTAGTATTCTGGCGACCCCGCCGGGAGAAGAATCCGAGGCGATGAAAACGATGTTGAGTCAGGAAGTGGATGCCCTCGAATCCCTCATGGATACTCGCCAGGCCAAACTCAAACCACTGAAAGAATTCATCCTGCCCGGCGGTGGAAAAGTCGGGGCTTTTTTACATCAAGCACGTACGGTTTGCCGAAGATCGGAGCGGCTTTGTGTGCGGCTGAACAAAGAAGAGCCCGTGCCGGAAGAAGTTTTGCGTTATATCAATCGCCTGAGCGATGTTTTTTTTGTGCTCTCCCGCTGGATCGCACAAGCCCAAAATGAGGATGAAACCCTCTGGCGACGACACAAAAGGTGAGCAGGAAATGATGCCTTTTTTTTGACACATCTTATTGTGTGTTAGAATGTGTGAGTGGAGGTGTGAATTATGGCAACAAATCTTGCAATTGATAATACGCTGATTGATCAGGCTTTGAAGCTTGGTGGTTTTAAAACCAAAAAAGACACCGTGAACACGGCCTTGCGCGAGTTTATTGATCGACGGAAACAAATTGAAATTATTGAATTATTTGGAAATTTAGACCCAGATCCTGACTATGACTATAAAAAAGGTCGTCAGTGAAAGTGCTTGTAGACACCCCCATTTGGTCTTACGCGCTTCGATCAAACTGCAAAGGCTTTGAGAAACATGTTTCGAAATTAGAGAGCCTTATTCTTGATCAACGCGTGCTCATCATGGGGCCGATTCGCCAGGAAGTTTTATCGGGTTATAGCGACATGAGGCAGTTTGAGAAGCTCAGAAAAAAACTGAGCTATTTTGAAAATACGCCAATCGCTGAGGCCGATTATGTTGAGGCTGCAAAACTTTCCAATATCTGTCGGCAAAAAGGTATTCAAGGTTCGCACATCGACTTCTTGATTTGTGCGGTCTCCATTAGATTGAAAGTGGAAGTATTGACAAGTGATCGAGATTTTAGTTTTTATCAACAACACATTCCTATCAAACAACATCAGCTGTGAATAAAAAACCCAAATTTCTCATGATTCAAGGCACGGGCTCCCACGTCGGGAAAAGTGTCATTACCGCCGCCCTCTGCCGGATTTTTGCCAACAAAGGTCTGCGTGTTGCGCCTTTTAAGGCACAAAATATGGCGCTCAATTCGTATGTGACGGCGGATGGCTGCGAAGTGGGTCGCTCCACGGCCTTGCAAGCGAAGGCGGCAAAGGTCGAGCTTACCGTTGAGATGAATCCCATCCTGCTCAAACCCACGGCGGATAAAAATGCACAATTGATCTTAAACGGAAAACCCTATGCCGATGTCACGGCCTTTGAACAATTTCATCAGAATAAGTCTTTACGGGCCTTAAAATGGAATGCAATCCGAGATGCCCTTTCTATTTTGTCGGAAGATTACGACCTTATTGTGATGGAAGGTGCAGGCAGTCCGGCAGAGGTCAACCTGCGCGAATTTGATATTGTAAATATGGAAGTCGCACGGCATACAGGTGCGCCCGTGTTGCTGGTAAGCGATATCGACAAGGGGGGCAGTCTGGCGTCTTTGGTGGGCACACTTGAGCTCTTACCCGAAGTAGAACGGGCGCATGTGCAGGGTTTTATTTTTAATAAATTTCGTGGCGATCCAAGGCTTTTTGATGCGGCCATCGCATTTATGACAAATAAAACGGGTTGTGCGACACTGGGATTGATTCCTTTTGACCGAAGCCTCAACCTGATGGAAGAGGATGCCTTGCGTTGGGAAAGCCATGTGAATGGCGATCCTGACATCGATATTGCGATTATTGCCCACCCTTATCTTTCAAACTTTACGGATTTTGATCCATTGACCTTGGAGCCGGGTGTGATGTTGCGCTTTGTGCGTTCGGTTGCACAATTGGGCCAGCCGGACGCAGTGATTTTGCCTGGTTCTAAAAATACGATGGGCGATTTACAGCAGCTTAAGGATTCAGGATTGGCTTCGCGGATTCAAAACCTTGCCAAAGCAGGTGTGCCGATTGTGGGTATTTGTGGCGGCTATCAAATGCTGGGAGAGCAACTCTTTGATCCCGATAAAGTGGAATCAAACCAGGCGGTGCTTGAAGGGCTGGCATTGTTGGATATTGTGACCGAATTTCAAAAAGAAAAGATAACACGTCAGGTGAAGTTACACTTGTCAGGGCAGCCGCCCTTTTTTGAGGACGCGGATGAAGTGGTTGCGGGTTATGAAATTCATTGCGGTTTGAGCCGATGTCCTTCGGCGATTAACAACCCGGCCTTTTTTAATCCCTTGTCTCAGGAGGAAGAAGGCTGTGTGAGTGACAATGGTCTCATTTTTGGGACAGCCCTGCACGGTCTTTTTGAAAATGATATTTTTCGCCGCCGATTTATCAATGTGCTGCGCAAGAGAAAGGGGCGCTTGCCCTCGCCTGCTCCCTTGGTTTCATTTCGCGAAATGGAAGAAGAACAAATTGAACGCTGGGCCACTTTTGTTGCGGCACATTTAGATCTCGAAAAACTTGAAACAATTATGCATGACTTCAAATGATGGTGTGCATGCGCTCGGCGTGTCGGTGCGCCGTGTGCGTGCATTATTGTTTTTGTGGGGCTGATTGTGCCGCACATCGTCTGGTTTGTCCTTGGCCCGTGGCAGCGGGTCTTCAAGGTTTTTGACCTCTAATGTGCTGTGTCCACTTCCTAAGGAAGCCGTTTAAGTCAGTCGCGGATAGGGTGTGGTATTTTCAAACTTCCTCATGGAAATTTCCTTCTGCTTTAGTTTGAGCAAAAGAATCTTGTTCTTTAAACTGCTTTCAAATAGAAATTAGAATCAGTTTATTTTTCAAAAGTGCTTAAATTTAAAACAGCTATAATTGGGATGTTTTACCACAAAAATACACAATGATAAGTTCACATTGAAATCTCATTTTTTTCAGGAGACAAGAATGTATCCAGGTGAAAGGAATCACAAAGAAACAACCGACCTTGAGTCATCTCTTAAAGACTGCCAAGCTGTTGCCAGGCGTGGATACGAGATTGCCAAATACAATCTTAGAGAATCGTCGGAAGCGATCCAAGTACTGTCAAAGTCACTTTTAGAATTCTTGAAAACCCTTGATAGTGGAACAGTCCGTACAACTGGAATTCTTGAAAATCTTAGGGAGCAGCTTGTCAGCGTGATGACGGAATTGGGAGAACTCCAAGACTTCACAACTCATAATTTGGAAGAAAGGTACAAGAGGTTGGAAAAGTTTTCAATTACGTTGTTTGGCCGCACCATGGTTGGAAAATCAACTCTAATGGAGATTTTAACCAACGGTAACGGAGATTCCATCGGATCAGGTGCCCAAAGAACAACTCGTGATGTGAGACCCTATCATTGGAAAGGCATGGAAGTAATTGATGTTCCTGGAGTGGCTGCATTTGAAGGGGTAGAGGATGAAAAACTTGCACTAAAATCTGCATCCGAATCCGACCTTGTTCTCTTCTTAATGACAGACGATGCCCCACAACCTGAAGAGGGGAAATTTCTAGCCAAAGTCTGGCGACTAGGAAAACCTGTCCTTGGTATTTGTAATGTCAAGGTTGCTGTTGATGATATTGATAACGAAGAGGATCGGCTTTTATTTTTTCGTGATCTGGACCGTTGCCTGCACTCTGACCGAATAGAACGACTCATCAATCAGTTCTATGAATTTACAAATCAATATATGCCCGGGAAACGGATTCCTTTCATTCGGACCCATTTGCGCTCGCGCTTTCTTGCTCAACAGGCAGATTATTCTCAATATCGAGAAGACCTTTTGGACAAAAGCAATTTTTGGGATGTCGAAGCACAAATCATACAAGAAGTTACGAAGCGCGGTACTTTTCTCAGAACGAAAAGCTTTATAGATGCGATCGCCGCTCCAATGCTTAATCAGAACAAAATATTTTTAGAATTTAGTACCCAAAACGCTGACAGTGGTCGGGTTTATACCAAGAAACACGATCAGCTTAGAGTTGAGGTGCAAAGATTCAAAGAAGAGGGACATGTGGATATCAAAGTGGAAGTCTCTCGGATGATGAATTGCCTTCGAAATAAAGTGCCTAGTTTCTCAGAAAATCATTACGAAAACAAGCGAGTTGGGAGAGAATGGGATTCTATCGTTAGTTCATTAGGTATAAATGCAAAATCAGAAAAACTCCAAAAGAGAATCTGGGAAAAAGGGCAATTGATTCTAAGGGAAGTTTCAAGAGAACTTAAGGCGGAACTTTCTTTCGTCTCAACGTTTTCCAGTGATCGGAAGATTTCTACGGAGAAAATTTTTGATGCAAAAAAAGTAATGGGGTGGGCTGGAGGAATCCTTTCAGCACTTTTGTTGTTCACCCCCGTTGGTTGGGTCGGCGCAGGAGCCGTCGGTGTTATTAGTGGGTTAGTTTCTTTTTTTTTCGATGATCGCGAAAAGAAGGTTAAGCAAGCGAGAAAGGAGCTTTCCAGCAAATTGGAGGATAATATTACCGACATGGAACGCAAACTACTTCAGCGCTTAAATGGCTGGTTTGATCAAGAAGTATTACAAAAACAGGTCGAGTCAGTCTGTGATGACCTTGAGGTTGTTGCGTCTGGTTTCTCGAAATTGGCCGAGGAGCAGCGTAGATTGGCCGAGGGCTTAAATGACCGTCAGAAAGCTCTTGCTCGTTCTCTTATCACAGAAGCTTTACAGCATCTTAATTGCGTGGAAGTTCTTGATGGTATTTGTGAGGTTGCTCGTATCCCGGGGGTTATATCCATGATCATTCGAAGGCCAAAACACAAAATATTTTCCCACGTTCGGGAGGGCCTACAGGAATTATTGGGGGAACAAATCTACATATCTCCGGTATGTTCGGATCATAAACCGATGATTGCGTGGAGTCTTGAGAGGGAAAATGAATTAGATCTTGTAACGATTGATAACGAGAATCGTATTGCCTCTGTCGCAATTGATAAAATAAGCCCTTTGGCGCAAGAGAGAATACTTCTAATCCAACAAATTACAGGTCTTCATGTGATGAAAGGAACAGCATAATGGGTGAATCAATGTTTGAATTGCAGAAGTGGTCCACATCGGGCAATGCTCTTTTAGAGCGTGCACGCCTTGAATTGTCAAAGGCATTAAGTGAAAAAATAAGAAACCTCTCAGACAGAGTGCCGCCCTCAATTATCCCTTCCGATGAGGCTGTGGAAGTGGTCTTTGCTGGACAATATAGCGCAGGAAAATCAACAATTTTGAAGGCATTAACGGGGCGAAGAGATATTGAAACAGGGGCTGCCATTACAACGCAAAAAGCCCATACATATGATTGGGGCGGTATTAGAGTGACAGACACGCCTGGGATACACACTGGGATTAGGCCCGACCACGATGAAATTTCCTATCGTGCCATTTCAAATGCGGATCTGATCATTTTTGTGATTACGAATGAACTTTTTGATTCTCACCTTGCACAACATTTCCATAAGCTCGCCATTGAAAAAAGCAAATGCCACGAAATGATGTTAGTGGTCAATAAAATGCGTCGATCCGTGAAAGGCAATCACCCGGAAACACAAAAAATTATTCGAGAAGACCTTCAAAAGGTACTTTCACCTTTTTCACCAGAAGACCTGCGTACATCCTTTATTGATGCGGAGTCTGCCATTGAAAGCAGCAGGGAAGTCGATCCGAAAATTTCTAAAATACTTTATCGGAACAGTGGGATGGACTCATTTATATGCAAACTAAATGACTTTGTTCGCGACAAGGGGCTGGCCGGCCAATATACGACGGCACTCTATACCCTTGAACAAGTTCTGCAAGAAGCCCTATCGGCAGAACCAAGTGGAGATAAGGATGTCGATGCACTTGAAGAGCTTTTATTACAGCAAAGACGAACATTGCTGGAGACACAATATCGTATGAATCGTGCTGTTGAGAGTGAAATACAAGATGCTGGGGAACGGATACGCCAAGAAGGCCGAAACGTGGAAGACGGTATTCATGCTTCCGCAGATCAAAAAGAAATCAACAAAGAATTACAAGCTGCCCAGAACCGTGTTCAAGACTATTCAGAACAGCTCAATAAAACCATTGAGGAGGTCATTGGCAAGTATGTAAAGGATCTGAGTGAGCGCATATCCGCCATTGCGGATAGTGAACTAGCGAAGAAGTTAATTCCAAGGCTTGCACTCAGAATAAAGGAGGTAAATATTTCTCCTGAAACCATGTCGAAACTTAAAAAAACAGGTGATGTCTCCCATAGATTCGGTCAGTTTCTCATAGAAAAGTCTTTTACCTTGAAGGAGGGGGCACGAAGCCTTTTCAACCTAAAGCACTATTCCGGGACTGCGACACATGGGACTGTTAAAGCGATTGGAAAGTTTTTTGGACATAAATTCAAGCCTTGGGGCGCTGTGAAATGGGGGAAAGGCGTTGCCAACTTTGGACGCGGCTTGGGTGTCGCTGGAATAATCCTGACTGCTGCTTTCCAAGCAAAAGAAGATGCCGATGCAAAAAAACGTGAAAAAGATTTACGGGAAAGTCGTTCCAGGGTCAGGGCAGTATTTAACGAAGCCGCTCATCAAATTGAAATGCACTTTGATCATGCAAGAGATGCGTTTGTTTCCAAGACCTTGAAGCCGGAGGTCGACTCTTTTGATAAACAACTTGCTGAACTGCGTGAGATGCAACAATCACGGAGTAAGCTATTCCAGAATCTCGTGAGCTTACTTGATGAGACACGGCGCATGATTAAAGAGCTTCACACAAGTGGTGAAAAAATCGCCTGATTACTCTTATTCAAGCACTATTATCCAGAAACCAAGACCTTCGTTTCTCTTTGGACAAAATTTGATCAACTGGTTTTTGACAAAAGGATCATTTCAGTAAAAGAAGTTTTCAATGAAATAAAAACCCGCGAAGATACTCTCTCAAAGTGGGCAAAACGTGAAAGAAGTTTATTTCAATTCTCACATGCCTTCTATTATTTTCAATAAAAACAAAAATTTAGTAAGACATCTCTAGATTTGATCTAATCCCCTCAAGTTTTAAACCTAATGCACCGATAACAGACGCAGAGACAAAAATTTTCAACCGAATCCTTTGGGGGTTTTTGTAAGGTTTGTTTGAGTCTGGCTTGGGTTTTCAGCTGAAAAAACAATTCACGATTTCGGCAGAGCTTACACGTGTAAGGAGTGCACTGCCATGTCGTCAATCCCAAACCAAGTACCCGATTTTTTATCTTTTAGTCCTTTGGCCCAAAATAAAGAGGCCGTTAACAAAACACAATCTTCAAGTGCGACGCTTCAGATACAGCAAAGCTCAGAGATCACACTCTTTACAGCAGAGGGCGACAAGGTCACGCTTTCTTCAGCCTCAAGTTTTGAAGCCAGTTACGCCACATATTCCAGCCAGGGGGTCATTGATGGGAAAGCCTTTCAGACCCGAGCCGAGGCCTCTTCTGTAAGCGAGGCCTTTGCGTTTAAATTTTCTGTCGAAGGAGATCTCAATGAGAAAGAGCTCAAAGACATTACAAAAGCCTTGCAAACGATTGAAAAATTAACAAGCGATTTTTTTTCGGGCAAGACAGATAAAGCCTTGGATCGTGCCACACGCATTACAAATTTAGATTCTATTGCAAGTTTTGAAGCTGTGTTGCAATACAGCAAAAGTCTTTCCGCTGAAACAGCGGTTAAACAAACGGCCCCCGCACTTCCTGAATCTTCCCCTCAGACACTCCCCATTGAAAAGCCGGTAAAAGCGCCTGAAGAACTCCCACTTCCAGGCGTTTTTCCGCAAGCTGAAGCGACCAATGACGCACCACCGGTAGCGGGGCCACTCCTGACACTGACACCCTCCAGGCCATCAGAATCGGTGAAAGGCCTGGTTGAACAAATGACCGATGCTGTTTTGGAGAGCAAGATCGCGCTGTCCAAAATCGAAAAACAAGTGGAGGCTTTTTTGGATAGCCTTTTCGTAAAATTTGCACGTGGCGACCAGATGGATCTCCAGGAATTGAGGTTGGCCAAAGAAGTAAAGACCGAGTTTTCTTTCAGCATTAAGGCTGCGGCCAGTGCGGAAGTAGAATCGGGTGAACAGGCCTCAGACGCTGGAGCATCGGAAGGGAAAAATGGTAAGGGGCCTCACATTGAGGTTCCTCACAGCGAATCCTAAGGAAGCTCTGATTACGTTTTATGAAGATATCTTTTTAAGAAAAAGGGTTTGAAGATGATTCTATTTCTTATTGCGATTTGGGTGCTTTCGATTGTTTCTCTTTCAGGCTATATCTGGTTGCTCGTTTTGGCGTTTAAAAAAAGTACGCGCTGGGGTTTGGCGGTATTTTTTATCCCCTTTGTCTCTTTATATTTTTCGATTAAATTTTGGGCAGAAACAAAAAAACCTTTTCTGATTCATTCGAGTGCTTCTGTTGGGCTTATTGTGCTTGCGGTGGTCTCTATTTTTTTTGCTGTGGGTGAGGGCCAGATGGGTGAGTCGGGTATTAAGCTTTCTCAGCCTGTGATGCAGAAGGCCTCAGAGGCAGCTCAAAGCACATTGAGCCAAGAAGATGAGATGGCGCTTGTTTTTATGGAAAAAACGATAGAGGTGATGGAGAAACTACCAAGTGACGAAAAACAACAAGTCATATTAAAGGTCATGCGAAAATTTATCCAACTCCAGAAAGCGGGTTTTTCGAAGGTGGAGGTCCATCAATATGTCGTGGAAATCGAGACGGTTTTAAATCGCAGGGATCTCAACAAAAAGCAGCGAGAAAGTATCGAAAAAATGCTTGCAGATGTTCGTAAAAAAGAAGGTCCCCTTGTTGTGGATTCGAAACCATCGCTCAGTCCTGAAAATGAAGACGATCCGGTCGTTTCGGTTGTTTCAAGCTTGGGTGAGACGAGTGCTGCGTCGCTTAAAACCCTTACGACAGAGAGACGTCGTCTTGCTAAGCCCGGTGTGTCTGAACGAAGTAAAAGGGGTGATGAGGCATTTGCACCGATAGACAGACCCACACGCTATCGGAGAACCTCATTTGTTCAGGCCAAAAACCATCTTGGTTCGGCAGTTCGGTTTATCGACCCGCGCGGTGAAGAGAAGGACTGTGTTCTCGTGAAGATTGCGGAAAAAAGCCTACATTGTCGCAAACAGTTTTCTTCAGGAAGTTTTTCGTTCTCGTACGGGGAAAGAGAAATCAAATCACTCAAGGTGCTCCGTTAAACAAAGCCATGACGTTTTAATTCCCAGCGAAACGCCCCCGATGCTTAATCCGAAACATTCTGTTGTTCTAGTTCTTTTAAATGTGCGTGTAATTCGGGGTGTCGTGATTCCATGTCGCGAAACTCAAGTCCCAGGGCATATTTTTTTTCTTCGCTCAAAAGCTTGACCCAGATAATTTGTCCCATAAGGGTGCCTTGAAGTACACCCGAATTTTTACCCGGTAAATCGAGCTTTATTTTTACCAACATCATGTCGCCTTTTTGACAGGCGTGATCGACATAACAGCCCATGCCTTCGGTGGAAAGATCTCGAACCATGACTTCGCTGCTTTTTTGCAGGCCATGTGGCGTGATGTGTGCGATGGTCGCAATGGGGATCCTCGCATTCCGTCGTCGATTTTCCATCTTTTACCTCCCTTAAAGTCGAATCAAAAATAGGTCTAACCACAATGTTAGCACTTTATTTAGATCGCACCAGTTTAGATCGCCGGGCTTTAAACGCTGGCCTTTTATTTTTGTCTGATGTGCGAGAAAGGCAAATGAGGGGGTGGTCTGCATATTGCCTATAAAGAGAACACTGTGTTATAAAACCTCTTTTTTCTTCAGAGCTTCCCCTAAGTGACTTCGTGATGGAAAACCGTACAGATAAATGGATTGCAATGGGCGAACAAGTCCTGATGCCCACCTATGCCCGATTCCCACTTGTACTGGAAAGGGGAGTGGGCGCGACCGTCACTGATGTGGATGGGAAGACCTATCTTGATTTTGTGAGTGGTGTTGCGGTCAATGCCTTGGGGCATTGTGATCCAATATTGGTCAAACAGGTACAACAACAGGCTGCGACCTTGCTGCATGTCTCCAACCTCTACTACAATTTACCGCAGATTGAGCTCGCAAAAATTCTTGTACACCATAGCTTTGCAGACAAAGTCTTTTTTTGTAACAGCGGGGCGGAAGCCGTGGAAGCCGCGATTAAACTCGCGCGAAAGTACGCCAAAGAAAAAATGTCAGGGAACCGCTTTGAAATTATTACGGCCAAAAGTGCCTTTCACGGTCGCACAATGGCGGCCCTTGCTGCGACCGGCCAAGCCAAATACCTGGCGGGTTTTGAGCCGGGGCTTTCAGGTTTTCAGCAGGTGCCTTTTGATGATGCGGAGGTACTCGCTAAAACAATCAATGAAAACACTGCCGCAGTGCTTTTGGAGCCGATTCAGGGTGAGGGGGGTGTTCGGATTCCAAAACCGGGCTATCTTGCTGCGGTGCGTGAAATTTGTGACGAAGCGGGCATTCTTTTGATTTTTGATGAAGTGCAAACGGGGATCGGCCGCACGGGTCATCTCTTTGCCCATCAAGCCGTGGAAGTTGTGCCCGATATTATGAGTACGGCAAAGGGTTTGGGCGGGGGACTTCCCATTGGCGCGATTTTGGCAAAAGATGCCGTGGCCTCGGTGTTTCAGCCGGGGAGCCATGCTTCGACCTTCGGTGGCAATCCCCTGGTTTGCAGTGCGGGTCTTGCTGTGCTCAATCGTTTGACGGAAGCCCCCTCTTTTTTGGAAGACGTTCGGGAAAAAGGAAAGAATCTTATCCAGGCTTTAAAGACATTTCAAGCCGGGTGTGCTTTGATTACAGCGGTGCGCGGCAGAGGTTTGATGATCGCCCTGGATTTGACGATTCCGGCCGCAGAGGTGATTGATGCGGCTTTATCGAAGGGCCTCTTGCTCAACCGGACTTCTGAAAAAACCTTACGATTCATTCCGCCCTTGACGGTTCAGCAACAAGAAATTGATCAAATGCTGCACATTTTATTCGAAATTTTATCTCTCGAAAAATCTGACCCAGACTTAACCAGAGCTTCCTGAAGGAGAAACATGCCAAAACGTGATTTTCTGAGCCTTGCCCCGCTTTCCCCGAAAGACTTTAACTGGCTGCTGCTTCGTGCGGGGGAATACAAAAAAGACTTTGTTTTGCTGCGTCCGCTTGAAAACCGGGTCATTGGTTTGTTTTTTGAAAAATCCTCCACACGGACACGGGTTTCTTTCGAAGTGGCGATTAAACGCCTGGGCGGTCATCCCTTGTTTCTTTCGGCCAGCGACATGCAAATAAAACGTGGAGAAAGCATTGCAGATACGGCACGTGTGCTCTCGGATTATTTAGATGGGCTCGTCATTCGGACTTTTGAGCAGCAGGATTTGGAAATCTGGGCGAAACACGCCACAATTCCTGTGATCAATGGTTTGACCGATCTCTTGCACCCCTGCCAGATTTTGACCGACCTTTTTACGATTTACGAAAAGCGCGGCACCCTGAAAGGACTTAAACTGGCCTATATTGGTGATGGCAATAACATTGCACATTCGCTTTTAATCGGAGGGGCAAAAACAGGCATGCAGATTACCATCGCTTCCCCAAAAACGCGTCAGCCGGATCAGGCGATTGTGGAACAAGCCGAGGCGCTTGCAGAAAAATCAGAAGCCCTTATTTCAATTGAGACGAATCCTGAGAAAGCAGCGGAAGGGGCCGATATTCTTTACACCGACGTTTGGGTCTCAATGGGAGATGAAGGGAAAAAAGCCTCCCTCGTCAAAAAACTCAAGGCCTACCAAATTAACGAAGCCCTGCTTGAAAAAGCAAAACCCGATTGCCTTGTCATGCACTGTCTGCCCGCTCATCGCGGCGAAGAAATTACCGAAGCGGTGATGGAGGGACCACATTCTGTCATTTTTGAACAGGCGGCCAACCGTCTGCCCGTTCAGCAAGCCCTATTGGAGTTATTATTGAATCGATGAGTACACAGGAAATTAAAAAAGCCGTCCTGGCCTATTCCGGTGGTCTCGATACCTCCGTCATTATTTGCTGGTTGAAAGAAACCTATGGCTGCGAAGTCATCGCCTATTGTGCGGACTTAGGGCAAGGCGAAGAGCTGAGTCATTTAACGGAAAAGGCTGAAAAAACAGGGGCCTCGAAAGTCTATATTAGTGATCTGAGGGAAACCTTTGCTGAAGACTATATCTTCCCGATGTTACGTGCAAATGCGGTTTATGAGGGAGTTTATCTTCTGGGCACCGCCATCGCACGTCCCTTAATTGCAAAACGGCAAATGGAAATTGCAAAAGAAGAAGGGGCGGATGCCGTCTCCCATGGCGCAACAGGAAAAGGCAATGACCAAGTACGTTTTGAGTTGGCCTACTTGGCCATCGACCCTGAGATTAAAATCATTGCCCCCTGGCGGGACTGGGATTTTCAGTCACGTTCTGACTTGATCGCCTACACCGCCAAACACAATATCCCGGTCGAAGCGACAGCAGACAAACCCTATAGCATCGACCGTAATTTGCTGCATGTGAGTTACGAAGGCGGTATTCTTGAAGATCCCTGGATGGAACCGCAAGAAGCCATGTTTGCAACCACCGTTTCTCCCGAAGCCGCACCCGATGAAGCCCTCACGATTGAAATTGAATACAAAGGGGGCAATGCCATCGCCATTGATGACCGGACTTATTCCCCTGCGGCCCTGATTGAAAAACTTAATCAGCTGGGTGGGATGCACGGCATCGGTCGTGTGGACTTGGTGGAAAACCGTTATGTGGGCATGAAATCCCGTGGCATCTACGAAACCCCGGGCGGCACAATACTCCATGTCGCACACCGGGCCATTGAATCGCTCACACTCGACCGCGAAGTGCTGCATTTGCGGGACAGTCTCATTCCGCAATATGCGTCCATGTTGTACAACGGTTACTGGTTTTCCCCAGAACGTGAGATCTTGCAAACGATGATGGACGAAGCACAAAAAGGCGTAACCGGCATCGCACGACTCAAACTCTACAAAGGCAATGTTACCGTCATGGGCCGCAAAGCCCCACATTCACTTTATCGCCCTGAGATTTCAACCTTTGAAAAAGACACCGTCTACGTGCAAAAAGAAGCCGAAGGTTTTATCCGTTTGAATGCACTGCGTTTGAAGCTGTCGGCGATGAAATACTCTTAAATCTTTGTATTTTGGTTTAACTCACGGGTCACATGTTATATTGATTGTCAAGGAATCAGCGATATATCACTCATTTAGGAGGTTTTATGAAAAAGAAAAAAATGACAGAAATTGCTGAGTTTATAAATGACAAAGCGCAGGACCAATTAGACAAGAATCCAAAAATAAACGAGATTCAGAAAGTAAAAGAACTGTTAGCAGAATACTCGACTTCATCTAAGTCAAAGTTCACTTTTACGGCAGGTGAAATGAATGCCTACATGGGATAAGATTCTTAACGAGATAGACGACTTGAATCCCTTGAGGATTCTAGAAAAATATCTTGCGTCCCTAAGTCAGTACACAAAAAGGACTTCAATTTGTTATATGTCGGCTTTTTCAATTATAAAGCCTCCGGTTCCACCCCCTTTTCATTCCATCATTGACCAAGATATGCAAGGTTTTATGACTTGTTCAAAGGGGGTGGATAAAGACAATTTGGATCTAATTCTTCACACTCCAGGTGGTGATTATGAAGCCACAAAAAGAATCATCACTTATTTACATCAAACGTATAGCAATATAAGGGTTTTTATTCCACACCTTGCAATGAGTGGTGGAACGTTAATCGCTTGTGCTTCAGATGAAATTTATATGGGGCCCTATTCCAGCATTGGTCCAACAGATCCTCAAGTTTTTTTGAACGAAAACTATGTCCCCGTTGATGCAATTATTAACGAGTTCAATAGCGCATTCCAGGATGTTTCCCAAGACCCGGCAAAAGCATTATTATGGAGTGAGCGTTTAAAGCAAGTTCCATTTGGAAAGCTGAAAGCTGCTGAGAATATGAAAGACAATTCCTTGAAATACCTCAAAACACTTTTGAAGGAACGGAATGGGAAAAATAAAAAGCCTGAAGAAATTGATAAGCTTGCTAAATTTCTAAATAGCCATGAGGACCATTCTTCGCATGGGAAAGGCATCAGTTTAGACATGGCAATAGAAAAAGGGTTAAATGTAACAGACTTGCGGACTGATAAAGAACTGGAAGATCTTGTTCTTTCAATTTACCACTCCGTAATCGTGCTGTTTCAAAGAACAACTGCTCAAAAAATAATAATAAACAACACGAAAAGAAGATATATCAATAACTTTTCTCAAGAGTAGTTATTTTGTAACCATGTAGAACATCCTCAAACATCGAGTACTCATTGAAAAAAGGTTCAATTTCAAATCTCAATGCCAAAGAAAAAGCAAAAAAATAAGAGCCAATGGGAAGGCGCGGCCTGGGAAGGGCGTTTTACGGAAGCGGCCGATCCCGTTGCGGCGATTTTTACGACTTCTTTTACTTTTGATCGGGTGCTCTTTCCTTATGATATTCAAGGCAGTATCGCGCACACCGAAGGGCTTGCACGCGCGGGATTATTGACGGAAGCCGAAAAAAAGACTCTGATCCGGGGTTTAAAAGAAATCCAAAAGGAGATGGAACAAGAAACGGCTGCGGATATTGCAAATCAGGCGGTGATTGACGAAGACATCCATATGCACATTGAGCGGCGTCTGGTCGAAAAAGTCGGTGAAGTGGGTGGAAAACTGCACACGGGTCGCAGTCGCAATGACCAGGTGGCGACAGATTTAAAACTCTATCTTCGGGCCGAAACGACACGCACGATTGAATACATCACGCTTTTGCAAGAAAGTCTACTTGAGCGCGCCGAAGCCGAAATCGAAACTTTTTTACCCGGATACACACATTTACAGCAGGCGCAGCCCGTGAGTTTGGCCCACCATCTCTTGGCTTATTATGAAATGCTGGCACGGGATTGTGGACGATTTGAGGACAGCCTCAAACGTCTCACGCAGTCGCCCTTGGGCGCGGGTGCATTGGCGGGCAATAGTTTTGATATTGATCGCAAGGCGAACGCTTTGGTTTTGGGTTTTTCAAATGCAACAGCAAATAGTTTGGATACAGTGTGTGACCGCGACGGGGTGATTGAATATCTTGCGGCGGCTTCAACACTGATGATGCATCTTTCGCGTTGGTCTGAGGATTGGATTTTATGGGCCTCAAGCGAGTTTGGCTATTTGGATCTGCCGGATCGTTTGTCGACGGGCAGCAGCATGATGCCGCAGAAAAAAAATCCCGACTTGTTGGAGCTGATTCGCGGCAAAACCGGGCGTGTCTTCGGGGGTTTGATGTCTCTGCTCACAACAATGAAGGGTCTGCCGCTTTCTTATAATCGTGATCTTCAGGAAGACAAAGAACCGCTGTTTGATACCGTGGCGACAGTTCAGGGTGCACTGCGTATTATGAAACAGCTCACGGATGCGGTGATTTTCAAAAAAGAGACCATGGGCTTTGCAGCAAAGGATGGTTTGTTGCTCGCAACAGACCTTGCCGATTATTTGGTGACGAAGGGGCTTCCTTTTCGTCAGGCGCACAAAGTGGTGGGGCAGATTGTTTTTAAGGCCATTGATGAAAAAGCCCCTTTTGAAGATTGGCCTTTGGAGGAATTTCAGGGTTTTTGTCCCTTGTTTGAGGCCGATCTGTTTCAGCGTTTGACCCTTGAGGGAGCAATTAAAAAGAAAAGCGGCATCGGCGGTACGTCACTAAAATCGATCAAAGCCGAGATCCGTAAAGCCAAAAAGAAATTGAAGCGATGAAAAAGACCGTTGTGACGATTGCGCTACTCTTTGTTGTTGTTTTTTTATTACAGGGCTGCGGTCGGAAAGGGCCACCCGTCGCACCACCGGAAGAAGCCGTGTCCGGGAATTTAATGAGAAATTAAGGAGAAACATGCAGGAATTTAAAATGCAAAATGGCGTACTGCATTGCGAAGATGTTTCGCTTGCAGCGATTGCCAAAAAAGTTGGGACCCCGTTTTTTGCGTATAGTCACGCTGCCCTGACAAACTGTATTCGTGCCTATAAAACGGCCTTCGCTGAAGTGCCACATTTAATTGCTTTTGCAGTCAAAGCCAATGGCAATATTGCGGTCTTAAAAACCTTTGCGAATGAAGGGGGCGGAGCCGATATTGTGTCGGGCGGTGAACTGCATCGGGCGCTTGCGGCGGGCATTGATCCTAAAAAACTGGTTTTTGCTGGGGTAGGCAAAACCAAACGGGAAATGGCGGCGGCTTTACACGCAGATATTTTGATGTTTAATATCGAATCTTCTCAAGAATTAACGGCCTTGCATGAAGTGGCGAAGACGCAGGGCGTGAAAGCACCCGTGGCGCTGCGTGTGAATCCAAATGTGAATCCCAATACCCACCCTTATATTTCAACCGGGCTGAAAAAGAGCAAGTTCGGTATTGAAATTACAAAAGCCGTTTCGGAATATCAGCTGGCGGCACAACTATCAAATATTGAAGTGGTCGGGATCCATTCCCACATTGGCTCTCAATTGACCGAGGTCAAACCCTTTGTGGATGCTCTGGCCTTGATTGCTGAATTGATTGAGGCGCTTCGTGCGGAAAATATGGATATCCGGCACTGGGACATCGGGGGCGGACTGGGGATTACCTACGATGACGAGAATCCGCCGCAGGTGAAGGAGATGGCTGATGCCATCCTGCCGCTACTGAAAAAAAGTGGCTGCCATATTATTCTGGAGCCTGGACGTTCCCTTTCGGGTAATGCCGGGGTATTGGTCACACGCGTTATTTATACCAAAGAAGGCGCGGCCAAAAGTTTTGTGGTCGTGGATGCAGGCATGAATGATTTGATCCGTCCCAGTTTATACCAAGCGTATCATGCCATCCGTCCGGTCATTGAAAATGACCGCGATGAAAAAGTGGTGGATGTGGTGGGCCCCATTTGTGAGTCGGGTGATTTTTTGGCGCAGGAACGGTCGCTGCCTCAAGTGGCTTCCGACGACTTGTTGGTCGTGATGAGTGCTGGGGCTTATGCGTTTACGATGTCTTCAAATTATAATGCGCGTCCGCGTCCGGCTGAGGTTTTGGTGCATGGCAGTGATTTTGATGTCATCCGTAAACGTGAAACCATGGATGATCTCCTGCTTGGAGAGCAGATCCCGGATATTCTCCTAAAGTCCTAAGCGCTGCTCACGCCTCGTCCTGACAGCCTTCTAGGCAATGCAAGCCCTATTTACTGAAATCTGAAAAACAAGCAGGGATTAAAAAGTGTAGCGGAAGGGTCTTTGTAGCAGTTATACTCCAGTCTGTTTTTGGATTGAACAAAGGTCGATTTCAGCGATGATACGCAGGAAAAAGAAAGAAGGTGGTTTCTTTTTTATCGCATTGCTTGCCATAAGTGCGGGTGTGATCTTTTTGATTTACCTCACACAAGGTCAAGCAGAAGAAGATACAATGGCACAACTGACCTCTTTCTATGAAAAATTTGTGGTGAATGAAGCCTTTATCGCCCAGCTTCCAAAGGACTACCCTGAAGACGCAAGGCGCGCAATTCGAGAAGAGGTCTCCGATTTTTACAAGGCGGTTTGGGGCGATGAAGTCCGTAAAACCGCCCTATATGAAGTCAGCGGAAAAATGGAAACCATGATGGCCGATCAGCGTATTGAGGCGCAGGAGCTTCATGCCCTGCTCACCCTAATTCGCAAACGGAGGGAAATGTAATGCCAACAAAACCCATCCCTTTTTGGAAACTCAGCGGCAGCGGAAACGATTTTATCATTATCGATTACCGTGAACACACGATGCCCTCTCCTGACGAAATGCGACTGTTTGTTTCAAAGGTGTGTCGCCGGGGTCTTTCAGTGGGTGCAGATGGTGTCATCATTATCAAGTCCTCCAAAATTGCGGACTTTGGCTGGCATTTTTATAATGCCGACGGGGGTGAAGTCGATATGTGTGCAAACGGAACGCGTTGTGCCGCCCGTTTTGCTTTTGAAAACAAAATCGCACCCGCAAAACACAGCTTTGAAACCTTAGCGGGCATCGTGAACGCGGAGGTTGTAAGCGAGGGCAGTGTGCAAGTTCGTGTGCAATTGCCCGACCCCTCCGCGATTCATCTCGGCATGGAGGTGGTGATTGGGGATCAGACCCTCACCGGACATTTTGTGAATACGGGGGTTGAACACGTCGTCTATTTTGTGGACGATGTTCAAAAGACAGACATCCTCGAACTGGGACGTAAAACACGCTATCACCATCTTTTTGCACCCAGCGGGACAAATGCCAATTTTGTGACCGTCACCGATCCCCACAATATCGCCATTCGAACCTATGAACGCGGTGTTGAAGGTGAAACCCTTGCTTGCGGTACGGGTTCTATTGCGGCCGCCCTGGTTGCAACCGCACTCGAGAAGGTGAGTTCACCCGTTTCACTGCTGACACAAAGCGGTATGATTTTGGAGGTCGCTTTCAGAAAAGAAGGTTCGGCATTTAAGGATGTTTCCATTAAAGGAGATGCCCGTGTGATTTACAAGGGTGAGATCGAACGAGAAGCCCTGTTGTCGTAAGTTTTTGTCCAAAAAGAAAGGTTTGAAATGAATTTACACGGCTCTATTGTGGCCATTGTTACCCCCTTTCGGGACGGTCGTCTCGATGAGGCGGCGCTCAGTGCCTTGATTGAAGACCACGTCGCTGCGGGAACCTCAGGTATTGTGCCTTGTGGCACGACAGGAGAGTCCGCCACACTCACGCACGAAGAACACAAACGGGTGATCGAATTGACGGTCAAGGTGGCCTCCGGCCGCATTCCTGTGATTGCGGGTTCGGGTTCAAACAGTACAGAAGAAGCCATCAATCTGACCCTGCATGCAAAGTCGGCGGGTGCAGATGCGGCCCTTTTAATTACGCCCTATTACAATAAACCGACCCAAGAGGGTCTTTATCAACATTACAAAAAAATAGCAGAGGCCGTTGATATCCCCATTGTGCTTTATAATATTCCGGGGCGCACAGGGGTCAATATGTTACCGGAGACGGTTGCACGCCTGATGCCGTATGAAAACATTGTGGGCATGAAAGAAGGCAGCGGTTCGGTTCAGCAAGTGGCCGAGTTGATTCATCTTTGTGGAGCGCGATTGACGGTTATTTCGGGAGATGATGCGATCACCCTGCCCATGATGTCCCTGGGTGCAAAAGGGGCCATTTCAGTAACGGCCAATATCGCACCGGAAGACATGTCAAAGATGATGTTTGCCGCAGAACGTGGGGATATGATTGAAGCAAGACGCTGGCACAATAAATTGTATCCACTGCATAAGGTTCTTTTTTTAGAGACCAATCCCGTCCCGGTCAAAGCCGCTTTGGCCATGATGGGAAAGTGTCGTGATGAGGTTCGTTTACCGCTTGCGCCTTTGTCTAATCAAAACAAGGCGTCTTTGAAGACCGTACTCGCCGAATACGGTTTACTTTAGTCCCCCCAAGCCAAGGAGTGTATTGATGGATCAGGATACAAAAAAAACCGTGCTTCGCATGATTCCCTATGGTCTTTATGTTTTGACAGGAGAGACCCAAGAAGGTGAAGTGGCTGCCGCAACCATTAACTGGGTCACACAAACCGCTTTTAGTCCGCCACTCATTGTTGCTGGGGTGAAAGCTGATTCCGGAGCCCACAGCGTCATCAAGTCGGCAGGGTATTTTGCGCTTAACATGCTGGGAAAAGATCAAAGTGCCGCAGCCTATGCCTTTTTTAAACCCAGTACGAAGGTTGATGGCAAAATCAACGGCGAAGCCGTGCGCACAGGTTCGACGGGTGCACCCATCATGGAAAATGCTCCGGCTTATGTGGAATGTAAACTGGTCGAGACCATTGAAAAAGGCGATCATTCTATTTTTATCGGCGAAGTCGTGGATGCAGGTTTAAAGGATGCGATTGAAGGTAGACCGGATGATGTGACCTTGACGCTAAAGGATTTGGGCGAAAAGGTTTTTTACGGGGGCTAGGTAGGCCTAGGCCTAGAACACAAAAGGATAAAACACGCATGAAAGTCATTGTTTCAGGTGCTGCGGGTCGCATGGGGCGCGCCATATTGGAAAGTCTTTATGATGAAGATGAGCTTGAACTGGGTGCAGCCGTAGAGAAAAAAGCACATCCGGCCATCAAAAAAGATGCGGGGGAGTTGATTGGCATCGGAAGCTGGGGTGTGAGTGTTTCGGCCTTTTCAAAAAAAACGATGGCAAGCGGCAAGGCCCTGATTGACTTTACCTATCCACAAGGCACCATTCAGATGCTTGAAGAAGCTGAAGCGCAGGGCAAAGCCATCGTGATTGGGACTACGGGCTTCACAGCAGATCAGCTTGAAAGAATCGAGTCTGCCGCTTTAAAAATCCCGATTGTGCTTTCTCCCAATATGAGCATCGGTGTCAATGTGCTCTACAAACTGATCCAGGAAGCCTCAACCGCTTTAGGCAGTGCTTACGATGTTGAAATTGTGGAAATCCACCATCGCCTCAAAAAAGACGCACCCAGCGGCACAGCGATTCGTATGGGGGAGGTGCTGGCCGCCGCACGTGGCACGACGCTACAGCAGTCGGGACGTTTCACACGTCAGGGAAATATCGGTGTCCGTCCGGTGGGTGAAATTGGCATACAGAGTTTGCGCGCAGGAGATGTGGTGGGTGAGCACACCATGACCTTTGCCGGGCCGGGGGAGCGTATCGAATTGACCCATCGCGCCCACAATCGCAATAATTTTGCACGCGGGGCTTTGATGGCCGCACAATGGGTGGTTAAACAATCGCCAGGACTCTACGACATGATGGATGTCTTAAATTTAAATAAAAATTGAGGGAGTTTTAAGTGGGGAAATTAAAAGTAGAATTGGCGGATCGCATTAAAGGACTTCCGCCTTATCTTTTTGCAGCAATTGACAAGATGAAACAAGAGGCGATTGATGCCGGGAAAGACATCATCAATTTAGGCGTGGGCGATCCTGATTTACCCACACCCGCACCGATTATTGAAACCTTACAAAAGGCCGCCACGAATCCGAAACATCATCAATATCCAAGTTATGTCGGTATGTTGTCCTTCCGTCAAGCGGTTGCTGATTGGTACAAGCGCCGTTTTAAGGTCTCACTTGATGCCACAACAGAAGTGCTGTCTTTGATTGGATCAAAAGAAGGCGTGGCCCATTTGCCGATGGCCCTGATCAATCCCGGCGATACGTCCTTGATGACTGACCCTGGTTATCCTGTTTACGAAGCAGGCACCCTTTTTGCGGGGGGAAAGTCTGTTTTTGTGCCGCTTAAAATTGAAAATGGTTTTTTGCCGGATTTGGATGCCATTCCCGATGAGGTTGCAGACAAAGCCAAACTTTTTTTCTTGAATTACCCCGGAAACCCCACGGCTGCCGTTGCGACACGCGCTTTTTTTGAGAAACTGGTGGCCTTCGCGCATCGCCACAACGTCGTCATTTGCCACGATGCGGCCTATTCCGAAATTTATTACGACGGCAAACCGCCGGTCGGATTTATGGAAATTGACGGTGCAAAAGACGTCGGGATCGAGCTACACTCACTTTCAAAAACCTACAACATGACAGGCTGGCGCATCGGTTTTGCGGTGGGAAATAGCAACGTCGTTGGCGCACTGGGTCAGGTCAAAACCAATATCGATTCGGGCATTTTTCAAGCCATTCAAGAAGCAGGCATTACGGCTTTAGAAATGGATGACGCACCCCTGGCCGCGATCCGCAATATTTATCAGGAGAGGCGGGATGTCTTGGTTTCGGGTCTGCAAAAACTTGGATTTAAGGTGGATCCGCCTAAGGCGGCTTTTTATGTTTGGATTCCCACACCTGCGGGCATCTCTTCCTCCGAAATGACGGCAAAAATGTTGAAAAAATGTGCAATTGTCACCACGCCCGGCAGCGGGTTTGGCGCAAATGGTGAAGGTTATTTCCGCATGACACTTTGTGTTTCAAAAGAACGTTTGGCGGAAGCCATTGATCGTATGGAACAAGCAGGGATTCGGGGATAAAAGCGGTTTACGGTTTTCAGTTTACGGTTGACGGTTGACGGTGAATCCTCAAATGAACACCGCATTTATCGGTATCGGATCGAATATCGGCGACCGCCTTCAATTTTGTCAAAAGGCGGTCGCTGCACTTCAGCAGCATCCTCACATTCAAGTTAAAAAAATCTCCTCACTTTATGAAACTGCACCCGTCGACTTTCTCGAACAGGACTCTTTTTACAATGCCGTTGTCTCCATAAAAACAAGTCTTTCTCCTGAGCAATTATTGCACGCTTGCCAGGAGATCGAAGCCCGTTTAGGTAAAAAGATTGTCATTTCAAAAGGCCCCCGAACGCTTGACCTTGATTTGCTCTTTTATGAGGAAGTGATTTTGGATACACCCGATTTAATTCTGCCCCATCCAGAAATTGCACGTCGTTTGTTTGTCTTGATTCCGCTTGCGGAAATTGCGCCAAATTACATGCACCCGGCAAAAGCTTGCAGCATTGAAGCCTTGCTCTGTGCTTTTCAGTCAGATAAATTTAAGACCGTGGATTTACGGAAAGAAGCAGGGTGGGAAAAAATAGTACAGGAATCAAAAATCCCATGAAACGGATTTCAAAGATTCAATCTGTCAAACGCATTGTGCAAGAAGCCAAAAAAAAGGGTACGGTCGCTTTTGTGCCGACCATGGGGGCTTTTCATGCAGGCCATCTTTCTTTAATGAAAAAAGCAAAAGCGCAATGTGACTTTCTTGTCGTCTCTCTTTTTGTGAATCCCCTGCAATTCGGCCCCACGGAAGATTTTAAAATCTATCCCCGCACCCTTTCTAAAGATCGGGACTTAGCGGCCGATGCCGAGGTCGATTTATTTTGGACGCCACTCGAAAAAGAGCTTTTTCCCAAAGGGTTTCAAACTCAAATTTCCGTGGGTGAAATCAGTCAGGGTTTAGAAGGTAAATCTCGCCCCGATCATTTTAGTGGCGTGACGACGATCGTGGGCAAGCTCCTACAGATTATCCAGCCCGACCGCCTTTATCTCGGACAAAAAGATTACCAGCAATGCGTTGTCATTCAGCAAATGATTGCCGACCTTCATTTTGAGACAAAGCTTTCGATTTGCCCGATTGTCCGTGAAAAAGACGGTTTAGCAATGAGTTCCAGAAATGTGCGGCTTTCAGCCACTGAGCGGGAAATCGCACCCGTTTTGTATCGCGCACTTCAGTCATCAAAAACCCTCTTAAAATCAGGGGAAAAAGGCGTCCAGGCCATTATTCGGTCTGCGGAGCGGATTTTAGAAGCCATCCCGAAGATTAAAATCGACTACCTCACTCTTTGTGATCTGGAGACCTTGCAGCCGATTTCCCAAATGAAAAATCGCGCTGTGCTGCTGGCGGCCGTCAAAATTGGCTCAGTGCGTCTGATCGACAATATCCTGCTTAAAGCCTCAAAAGTTTAAGTCTGCCTCTGTGGCGCGACTTCTCTCCTTTTCTTTAAATCAGATCCAATCTTGCAAAAACAGATGAATTTCTGAGACCATAAGAAGATGTTAATTGAAAATGAAGGAATCATCCGACTTCTTTGTTTTTTTAAGTGTTTTTCTTTTAATGGCTTCTTGGGAGATTTTTGCACCGAGGCGTCCACTTTCGACTTCAAAAAGAAAACGCTCTCTCAGAAATGGTTTGCTAAATAGGGCTTGCTGAAAGAGTCATAAGTTAATGATTTTAAAAAGGTTTATTCT
>CAYVHO010000003.1:0-262268 GCA_964451325.1 uncultured Nitrospira sp.
CGAAGAAAGAACCGGAAAAACCGGTAAAACAATCCTTAGCAACATCACCGACAATAAACTCATGGGGTCAGATACCGTCTCCTTAAAAAATAGACAGCGAAGCAGGGCGGGGCATCTACTCAAAGCGCATGGGCCTCATAGAACCCGTCTTTGCCAATATTAAGAAGCACGCCGAGGCTCGATCGTTTCAGTTTACGAGGCAAAATCAAAGTCAACACGCAATGGCTGCTCTACTGCATCACGCACAACATCCGTAAAATCCAAAAATACGGCCTTCGAGCCGCGTAAAGGGAAAAACAAAGAATACGAGAGCTATAGATGGCATTTTTCTACAGCCTCGTTATGCCTCGGGATGAACACTTGATGTTAATATCGGAATCCCTTACTATTTTTTATGATAAAGTCCTTTGGAAACAAGAACACCGAAAGGATCTTTAAGCGGTTTCGCGTTAAGGATATTTCACTTTCTCTTCAGAAACTGCTGCAACGCAAATTAGATTTACTTGATGGTTCAGAGTTAATCACAGATCTTCGCTGTCCCCCAGGAAATTGTCTTGAAAAGCTTCATGAGAGCCGAAAGGGACAATATAGCATTCGGGTTAATAGACAATGGCGAATTTGTTTCCGCTGGAAAACAGGAAATGCTTACAACATCGAGTTTGTTGATTATCATTGAGGAACGATGATGCTTGAAAAACGATTAGCACCCATTCATCCTGGGGAAATTTTGTTGGAAGAATTCTTAAAACCGATGGGCATTAGCCAATATCGTCTTGCAAAATCTACGAATGTTTCGGCCAGACGAATTAATGAAATTGTCCATTGTACCCGAGCGATCACCGCAAATACGGCACTTCGCCTGTCCAAGTTTTTTGGCACATCTGACCGGTTTTGGCTAAATCTTCAAACGAGGTATAATCTTGAGGTCGAAAAGGATAAGCTGGGTTCGCGACTCGAAAGGGAAGTAGAAACCCTTAAACAGGCCAGTTGACTACATGGAAATATCCCATACTCAGACTATATATGCCTATGATGGCTATCTTGTGCAATGTGCGCAACAAACAAGTACATCCTTGCTCACATTAGACAAGAAGTTGAGACTTATCGCTGAAAAAATGGGTGTGGATATATTGGAGGTTTAAGATGAAAGAATATAGTTTTACTGAAGCACGGCAACACTTTGCATCTATTTTGGATGAGGCTAAAAAGGAGGGCCTCGTTTGCATTAAAAAAAGAGATGGTGAGTCATTTTATATAAAACCAGTTGCACCGAAAAAATCACCACTTGATGTTAAAGGCGTTCATTTAGGTATAAATGCATCAGAAATTGTGGACGTCATTAGGAAAGGGAGAGAGCGAAAAGACCACTAACCAATAAGGTTAGAGGAAATATTGGCCTTGATTCACACAACATTCGGAGTCTAATTCGTGTCCTTTTCTTTTCAAGCCGTCTTTCTTTGGACGGATCGTTTAATCTACCTCCTGCTCTTCCTGGTCATCGGTCTGATTTTTTATATCTCACGCCATGAACATTTATTTGCGCCCTGGCGGCAGATTCGGCGGCGTCCCCTCGCGATGTCGGCGCTGGTGGTGCTTTTGTTTTATATCGGTATCGGGCTCTTGGATTCGGTGCATTTTAGAAAATCTTTGCCAACGACAGACACAGGGCAAGAAATACAATATGACCCGGAAGTGTTGTCTCTCCTGGATGTGCTGCTCGGACGGCTTAAAAACAATGTAGAGCGGACTTACTCTGCGCCTTTTGCAACACAAGCCTTTAGCAAGGAAATGATTGAAGCCGCCGATGGCTCCCAGCATCGGGCGTATCCGCGTCTAAAGTTTGGCGGCGCCCACCTTGAAACACCCGCAACAGAACGCACGGCAGACCTGCTTTCTATCATCGGCACACGTCTTTTTTCGGGGCTTTTGATCTGGGGTCTTATTTTAATGCTGTTTGTGTTGGTCTTAAGTCAGCGGCATCAAAAATCCTTTGGGGCAATGGCGCGGGCAATCTGGCGGGGCGAAACAGAAACGGCCTGGCGATCCATCCTTTCTACTTCAGGGGTTCTTTTTCTGATTGTGGGTGTGCTTGCCCCCCTGAGTGTTAAATATCATCTCTTTGGCACAGACAAAGTGGGGCAGGATGTGCTTTATTTGGCCCTAAAAGGCATCCGAACAGGACTGGTGATTGGCACCCTCACGACTTTGGTGATGTTGCCTTTTGGTATTTTTCTTGGGATCGCTGCGGGTTATTTTAGAGGAAAGATTGACGATGCCATTCAATACCTCTACACGACACTCAGCTCTGTTCCAGGGGTGCTTTTGATTGCCTCTGCTGTGCTCATCCTGCAAATCTATATGGATAAAAATGCAGAATCTTTTGCGAGCATTACAGAGCGTGCGGATATTCGCCTGATGTTTCTGTGTTTGATTTTAGGGCTGACGGGTTGGATCGGGCTTTGTCGCCTGCTGCGTGGAGAGACCCTGAAGCTCCGTGAAATGGAGTATGTGCAAGCGGCAAGGGCGCTCGGCGTGGGGCCGGGCCGTATTATCACGCATCATATTTTGCCCAATGTGATGCATATCGTGCTGATTGCCCTGGTCTTGGATTTCAGTGGCCTTGTCCTGGCCGAGGCGGTCTTGTCTTATGTGGGTGTGGGGGTGGACCCCGCCATGATTTCCTGGGGCAATATGATCAATAGTGCACGTCTTGAGCTTGCGCGTGAACCCGTGGTTTGGTGGTCTTTGAGTGCCGCTTTTCTATTTATGTTTCTGTTGGTGCTTTCGGCGAATATCTTTTCCGATGCAGTGCGGGATGCCTTTGATCCCAGGCTTCGAGGACGATAGGGAAAAATGAAAATGACCTGGGTGTCACTTTCTCTTTTAGCAGGTTTATCTTTGGCGGTGCATTCCTTGGCGATGGCAAAATTGACCAAAAACGGTCTTGAGCTCGGCAGAATTAACCTAAATGTCTTTTTTCTGGTGTTTATTTTTGTCGCCCTACAACAAATTTTTTCGGGAAATGGCTACAAACTCCCTGCTTCACAATTGATCTATGTGCTCATCGCGGCAATCGGTGCGTTTGCGATTATTCATTTTTCACTGATGGCGATTGCAATCGCCCCCAACCCCGGTTATGTGAGCGGTTTAACCAGCCTCAGCGTGGTGGTCATCGCCATTACCTCTATTTTTCTATTTGACGCGCACTTTAGCCTCTCAAAGTTTTTAGGAATTATCCTGTGTTTATTTGGAGTTTATCTGATCGGGAGGTAGGAACCCGTCCATAAAAAAACCAATCGAATCCCTTTCAAAATGGGCATGTTATTTCAAAAAATGATTTTTAGCTTCCCGAAATGCATTCCGGCTTTTTCAAAAATCCAATGAATCCATAAAAAAAAAGATTACAGACATTCAAAATTATGAGATTATTCCGCTCAGGTGAATGTTTTTTATTGCGATCAAAATAGGTCTCTGAAATTATAATGCTTCAAAACCTGCTTCAGATTAAAAATCTCAAAACCCGTTTTTCGACAGACGATGGCGTTGTCAATGCCGTTGATGGTGTCTCCTTTGATATCCCACGCGGAAAAACCTTTGCGTTGGTCGGAGAATCGGGATGTGGAAAATCTATGACCGCGCTCTCCATTATGAAACTTGTGCCACAGCCTGCAGGCAAAATTGTTGATGGACAAATTTTACTCGACGGAGAAGATCTGTGTCAGATGCCTGAAGTCGCAATGCGGATCTTACGTGGCAATCGGATTTCGATGATTTTTCAGGAACCGATGACGAGCCTCAATCCGGTTATGAACATCGGGGATCAAATCCGTGAAACCCTCGAATACCATTTAAGGCTCAACAAAAAAGCCGCTAAAACCCGTGCAATTGAATTACTTGATCTGGTGGGCATTCCCGACCCTGGGCTACGCTACAGTGAATACCCCCATCAGATTTCAGGCGGGATGAAACAGCGGGTCATGATTGCAATGGCTTTATCCGGCGAACCCGATTTATTGATTGCGGATGAGCCAACGACGGCCCTGGATGTCACCATTCAAGCGCAAATCCTGGATCTACTGAGAAAGCTACAACAGGAACAGGGTATGGCGATTTTATTGATCACTCACGATTTGGGTATTGTGGCAGAAATGGCCGATGAGGTGGCGGTCATGTATGCGGGAGAGATTGTAGAGCGGGCAGCGCGTGCGGCTTTTTTTGCTGCCCCCCAACATCCCTATTCTCAAAAACTACTGAATTCTCTCCCGGGGAAAAAGAAACGCGGAGAGACATTGGAGGTTATTCGTGGAACCGTTCCCCCCTTAAATCGCCCATTTACCCATTGCCGTTTTGTCAACCGCTGTGACAGTGCCTGGGAACTTTGCGAAAAATCAGTCCCCTCATGGACGCCTTCAGAGACGGGAGGCATACGCTGTCATTTAGAGCAATTCCCGGAAAGACGGATAGAGCTCATACATCAATCCGAGGAGATTCCAAATATCGGAGAATTTACACCGCGAGAAGGGGCGCTCTTGCAAATCTCAGATCTTAAGGTCCATTTCCCCATCCAAAAAGGCTTTTTCAAACGCGTTGTGGGACATGTCAAGGCCGTAGATGGCGTTTCACTTCAAGTCAATTCCGGCCGCACGGTCGCTTTGGTTGGGGAATCAGGCTGCGGAAAAACAACAACGGGCAAGGCCATCCTTCAATTGATTCCACAGAGTCATGGAGAAATCTTATTTGAAGATGAAGATTTGTCCCGCCTTTCCAGCGCGGCGCTGCGCTTAAAACGGCGCGATTTTCAAATTATTTTCCAAGACCCTTATTCTTCACTCAACCCGCGAATGCTGGTGGGCGATATCATCAAAGAAGGCGTCAAGGCCTTAAAAATTGAAGTGGGTAACAGCAAAGACGAAAAATGGCTGGATGAACTATTGGCACAGGTGGGTTTGCCCGCAGATGCTAAACACCGTTATCCGCATGAGTTTTCGGGGGGGCAGCGACAACGAATCTGCATCGCCCGCGTCCTTGCAGTACGCCCCAAGCTCATTGTCTGTGATGAACCCACGAGTGCGCTGGACGTTTCGGTTCAGGCGCAAGTCTTAAACCTCCTCAAAACATTACAATCAACTTATGGTTTAGCCTATCTTTTTATCACCCACGATCTCTCTGTGGTGGATTATTTCGCGCATGAAGTCGCCGTAATGTACCTGGGTCGTATCGTAGAATACGGCACGGTGGAGGCTGTTTTAAGCACACCAAAACACCCCTATACCCGCGCCCTGCTTTCGGCGGTTCCCCAGGTCGATCCCGAAAAAAAACGACTGATTATCCGTATTGAAGGTGATTTACCCTCTCCCATCAATCCCCCTCAAGGCTGTTTTTTTCATCCGCGCTGTCCGCAGGTCATGCCGATCTGCCGCGAAGAATACCCAGAAACGACCACAATCAACAAAAACCAAAAAACCAACTGTTTTATCTATACGGGGTCTTGACAGCCCCCGGGTAAATCAGAGCAAACCCAAAAGACCTCCCGCTTCCATTTCGTTTTATTTTGCATCTATTTTGTTCCATGTTTCCAAATGAAACGCAAGATTTGTTTCATTTGGAAACAAATTAATGACATTCAATCAAGTAAAATACTCCTATCCCTTTGATATTAAAGCATAAACTATTTTGGCACATTGATTGCTTATTGGGAGAGTATTATTAACGATGAAATAAACACTGATTAAAAATAAGGAGGAAATTATGATTCAACAAATTTTAGCCGTTGGTTTTGGCGTTCCCGCGGTGGCGCTTTTGACCTTGATCGCTTTTTTGTTCTTTAAAAATTTGCGTGCCGAACTGGGTCGCCCTTTTAAAGAGGTCACGACCGAATGGTTACGTTTCATGAGCCGCGGTATTCCGATTCCCACGGACTACAAAAGAATTGAAGCCCCCTACGCGGGCGAACCTGTGCTGACACAAGCGGAACTTCAGGTTGAAAACAAAACACGGGTTGGATAATGGGATCAACAAGCACTTCATCCCAAAATCGCTGCTGTAAAGTATCCCAGGCGATGTCCAAATTTATTTCAAGAGGAAGCGCTGATTCAGTCTGTCTGGAATCGCGCACAGGAAACAGAGTCCATCACGGGCGTCAACCCCCCACAACCTCTGCTTTCTTGCGATAACATCGTTGGAACAATCTTTGATTCGAGATTGAATCAGCGCTTCCTCAATTCACAAAGCAAAGCGGGTCTTTTTAATCTCTCACACGTCTTTATTTGTTCCTCCCTGCTTTCTCCTCTTTTCAAGATCATGCACAATAGACTTGACCTAGGTCAAAAGAACCGCTATTTAAAGGATCGCTCGTTCAAAAATATCAACATCATAGGCCCAAGACTCCGCTGGGATTCAAACAGATGAACAAAATAAAACGTGTCCTGGCATGGGGATTTTTTTTCTTTCTTCTTCCGGTCTATCCAGCCACTGCAGACCCTGGCATTAGTTACTCCTTTACGGGAACCGTTATGGAAGTGCTTGAGGGTGACCTGCTCGTTCTCCTGCACAAAGGGAAGTTTGCAAGGGTCCGTTTATCGGACATTGATTGCCCTGAAGAGGGACAGGCATTTTCAAGAGAATCGAAACAATTTGCAGCAATGATGGTTTTTTCAGGACCTGTTACCGTTCATGTCAAAGAATTGGATGCAAAAGGGCAGGCTGTTGGAGAAGTGGTGTTAATGGACAAGGGACTGAGTCTTAATCGCGAGCTGGTGAAAGCGGGTTTGGCCTGGTGGCAGTGGAAAGAAACGAACGATACGAGCTATGGAGATCTCGAAGAAGCTGCCCGTAAGATGAAGATTGGACTCTGGCAATCAGAAAATCCAATACCGCCTTGGGAATTTCACCTCAAAAAAGACGGTCATTAAAAAAAGTTTTTCTTTATACTCTACACTGATTATTTTTCAGAGAGGGGTAATTCGACCGTAAAGGTACTGCCAACACCTTCTTCGCTCTCCACTTTAATTCTCCCCCCATGCGCCTTGACGATTTGCTGGCACTGAAACAAACCGATGCCCCATCCGGCCGCCCGTGTCGTGCGCAGGGGTTTAAATAATTTTGTGGAAATGAATTCTTCTGACATGCCACAGCCCTCGTCACTCACGGAAAAATAAACCTGTTCACCTTCCGAGCGGGTTTCTATCGTGACATTTCCTTCTTCTTTGCTTGCGTTACAGGCATTGATGATCAAATTTCTCAGAACATTAGCCAACTGATCCGGGTCCGCCGTAAAACGCGGAAAATCACCAAAAATTGAGCAGATCCGCCCCTTTAAACCCAAGGCGCCATCAAGCCCTGCAAGCGTTGCATCGACAAGATCATTCAAATCCATCTCGGATCGAACCAGGACCAGCCCCTTTGCAACAACGGTGATGTGTTTGATCAATTGATTCATTTTATCCACTGTATTCTCGATCGTGACAAAAGCATCTTTCTGAAAGTCAGGGTTTGAGCCATGTTTCTCCACATTTTGAGCCAAGAGGGAAAGGGTCGACGTATAATTTTTGAGATCATGCAGAAAAAAAGACGAGAGCGTGTGGATGGCCTTCAACTCACGAACAACACCCAATTCCTCAATCAAGCGGACCCGCTCGATTTGACCCGCAGCTTGTCCCGCAATGGTCAGCAGCAACTCCAAGTCATGTAAATCATATCTTTCGTCCGTAATTTTCCGGCCCAATGCCAAAATACCAATCATCTGCGTATTCGAGTCAATCGGAATCCAGGCACTGACAGGGTTGGCATCAAAAAATGTGGGGGCAGCCGAACGGATCTCGTCAAACAGGACGTTTTTCACTGTTAATTCAAAAGAAGCACCTTTTTCTCTGACCGTCTTAATCAAGGCACTCTCTTCCGACCAAATACTGGGGGCCGTGGGAAAACCCCGTCGGCTGGCAAGATAAAAACGATCCCGCTCTTTGTCGAATAACCAGATCGCACTGTCATTTGTGCCAATGCTCTCCGCAAGCCAGCTTACCAGCGAGGGCAATAATTCAGTCAGAGACACTTTTGTCCCCACTGCGCCTGTAAATTCTTGCCACTTATTTCGGTAGTCGTGTTTGTTTTTGTAGAAATGTGTGTTGATAAAATTTTGCATCTTCAACTTCAGGCCCTCGGAAAGCAGGAGGATGACCATCCCCAATAGTCCAGCAAAAATAACAATGGGAATTAAGCGAACATAGGATGCATTTCCAAAACGCTGCACACCCACAACCGCCAAACCCACGACAGCCAGATAAGCCCCAACTGAAAGTAGCACGACGGATTTGTAAAGCACGTACCGGGATACAAAAAGATCGACGTTGAGTAGTCTATGTCGAACAATTGCAAATAACAATAAAAAATAACACAAGATCACTCCGAGGGCGAACAGCAGCGTAAAGTCCATCGAAATTGAAGAAAAAAGAAGCACCTGTCCCGTACGGTATATTTCGAAAGCAACGATCCCTCCTGAACCCAGAATCATGTATTTGGTCTGGTAACGGGTTCCGCCAGAAGACGCACGAAAGGTTTGCTCTAAATTCATCAAAATAAACACGAGCACAACAAGATAGAGCACATAAAAAACAGAAGCGGTGGAGTTGATTTTCAGTAATTCGGGTTTTAGCTCGGTCAGCAAAACCTCACTGAAAAGTGGAAAACCCAAGAAAGAAAGAGAAACAAGAAAATAAAGACCAAGCCAGAGACGGTTTTTACGAAAAATTTCCGCCTCATCTACACGCGCAAATGTCATTGCAAAGAGCAACCAGCCTCCCCCCAGAAGAATTCCTCCGAAGACCATTGTCTTTCCCAAAACAAGGATATTATCAACGCTCGAAGAAAGAGAAATCATCAAAACAGCCAACTCTTGGAAAACAAGGCCAATGACCCCGATCGAAAATCCAAGGTTTGTGGGACGCTTCAAGCCCTTTAATCCCACAAAGACCGCGAGAGAAACGCCAAATAGAATGCTGATGACTTGGGGAAGGACGTGTAGTAAGACAGAATCCAAAATAAAAAGGTCCTTAAAATAAGTCTATAAAATACCGATAGACCTAATCAGAGTTTCCTTAAAGACTTAAACCCTATTGGATCCGGGCAAATATTCATACAAAAAAGGAGAGACCTGCTGGATATATTGCACTGCCATCTCCAGCGCACGTTCGGTGGAATCCCCGCGAGGGATCGGAACGGAGACCCGAATCAGGGAGCCATCTGTCCGCCCTTGTGTAATAGAGTCCCAAATTAAATAAATTTTCGCCCAATACTCCGAAGTAATAATTCGCCCCCGATCTTGATACCAATAAAGAATAAGTTGCCGTTCAATCCCTTTCTGGATAATCACCTTATTAATGACCTGTTGCGTTGTCACGCCTAAAGCCGAATCCATGGGAAGAGAGAGATCCTCTATTTCAACAATTTCCCAACCACTGCCTGGCAGACAGTTTTTCGGACTATGATACGTTGCACCCGAGCGTTGGCTTTCATAAAATCCAGCATAAAGCCAAAGCGCATTGTTACTCTCATCTGGACTATCTCCTGTTGTGTACAAACGATTGATATAATCCGTTACGCCTAAAACTTTTACTGTTTTTTCTTCAAAGGGGTGGTCATTTCCAGACCACTGGTCGATTTGAAGTGGCAGACCCGAAAGAGATGCCTTGAGTGAGACGGGCTGAATACGTAAGAGTACCGTGCCATTGACATAAATTCCCACAAATAAGACCAGCGCAGAAAAAACCAAGGACGTCCAAATGGGACGTGCTTTTTGCGACAGCGGCGCGCGTACTTCCGAAACCTTCTGTGGAAGTATTTTATCTGGAAACTTTGAAAAAATATAAGCAAGGGAAATCATCATCAAAAAAGCGGAAACAAAAACCAACCACCCTGTAAAGGTGTGATAAAAACCTTCAGCAGCCTCCTCTCCGACATATTGCGCAAGTATTCCTGTCCCCGTCACACGAAAGGCATTTGACAAAATGGCGATTGGAATCGTCGATAGCATCAAAAGAACCCTTTTTAAGGTGGTTTTCTGTGTAATATAAGCAAAAAGGGTTCCCAAAGCAGAAAGCGTCATGAGAGAGCGAATGCCACTACAGGCTTCTGTTACATCCATAATTGAACTGGCCAAATAGATTAAATTCCCCTCACGCAATACGGGAATTTTTACGATTTGCAGGCAAAAAGCAGCTGTCTGTGCTGCAAACAGCTGCAAGGGAAAAGCCACTGCATTAAATACGATTGCAGGCAAGGGAATCATGAAAAACAAAAATCCGATAGGAAAGAGTAGGGCCTTGAATGTCGGGAGACCTAAAAATGTAATCAAAAGACCGCTGATGCTGATGATCAAAGAAATCCGCATCAGAAAGAGTTCGGAACCTGCATTTCCAAGCGTTAAAAGTGCCACACCTGAAACCAGCAGAAAAAAACCGCGATAATCAGGCCTGTGAAACAATTTTTGAAGGTTTGCCCGACGATCCCAAACAAAATAGAGACTGATAAAGGGAACGAGCAGACCATGTGAATAATCCGGGTCATTCCACCAATCGTCCGCCAATCCAAGCAAGACAGGATAATAAAGATAAGACATCACGGCGACGAGTGCTGTCGCAATACAGATGGGAGATGCACTTAAGTATTTTTGGCCCTGATTCCTCATGTTAAGACACCTCTAAAATCACTCCCCCTAGTGTAGCAAATTACTAGAAAAGTGAAAAAATCGCCCATAAGACACCGATAACAAACGAATTGTACCCTAAGCATTAAATCGACACAATCCCCTCGAATGAGGGGGATAGAAGCGCTCTATGGATCATGTCAAAACATCTCCGTTTTCTTGACAAGCCCTTCAGGAGCTTGCTACCCTCAGGACTTAATAAGGATCCGTCCTTGCCGCACAGAGCAGAGAAAAAATCGATCCGGGCAAAGTTTCAGCTTGAACGACGGGGGATTAGCGCGACAGAACGACATAAAAAAAGTCAGGTCATTATGGCGTCGCTGCTGCAACTCAAGCACTTTCGAGAAGCCCGGACCATCCAACTTTACCTTTCGTATGCAACAGAAGTCGAAACGAGCCCCATATTCCATTTTGCCCGCCGCAAAAATAAACAGATCGCCGTTCCCGTTATCAATGTGAAGCTTCCGACACTGCAATTTTCTGAATTGGATGCCTTAAGTCCTCATATGCTCGAAAAAAACCCACTCGGCATTTCTCAGCCCCGTCTGGAATTTCAAAAAGAAGTCGATCCAAAAATCATCGACCTCTGGATTATTCCCGGACTCGCATTTGACCTTCAGGGCAACCGTTTGGGCTACGGGGGTGGGTATTACGACCGTGCCCTTCAGGGAATAAAACAACCCGTACTTGGACTTGCATTTGAAATGCAAGTCATCCCACATTTGCCTGTGGAGACAACAGATGTGCCTATGGACTATATTATTACGGAAAAACGAACCATTGTATGTAAAGGAGGCAGCAATACGTGAGCGCAGTAAAAATTGACGGCAAAATGATCGCACAAGCCGTACGCGAAGAAATTAGAGAAGCCGTTGAGAACAAAACAACCCATAAGACACCCGGACTTGCTGTCATCCTTGTGGGCGAAGATCCCGCATCAAAAATTTATGTCCGCAACAAACGGAAAATGTGCGATGCCGTGGGTTTTTACTCCGAGCAATACACCCTGCCCGCAGACAGTTCAGAATCAGAAGTCATTCACTTGGTCGAAGATCTGAATCAAAACCCAAAGATTAACGGCATTTTGGTCCAGTTACCCTTGCCAAAACATATTGATTCGCGTCGGGTTTTAGATACCGTCAGCCCCGAAAAGGACGTTGATGGTTTTCATTATCTAAACGTCGGAAAGCTGGTCGCCAATCGACCGGGTTTTGTGTCCTGTACGCCCAAAGGGATTATCGCGTTATTGGATCGTTCAAAAATTGAAATAGCAGGGGCAAATGCCGTCGTCGTGGGCAGAAGCGACATCGTTGGAAAACCCGCAGCCTTACTCCTGCTACACAGAAATGCAAGTGTCACGATCTGTCATTCTAAAACAAAAGACTTACAGGCCGTTTGTCGGCAAGCGGACATCCTCGTTGCCGCCATCGGCAGGCCACAATTTATTACAGAAAACATGGTGAAACCGGGTGCGACGATCATCGATGTCGGCATCAACCGACTACCCGATGGCCGTCTCGTGGGCGATGTGGATTACGAACCCGTGTGTAAAATCGCAGGCGCGATCACGCCCGTACCCGGAGGGGTTGGCCCCATGACCATCGCCATGTTGCTTTCAAACACCCTTCAGTCTGCAAAATGGGCTGAGACGGCTGACGCAAAAAAATGAACAAAAACCGCATCACCCTACCCACGCTGCAAAAGAAAAAGGAAAACGGCGAAAAAATCGCCGTGCTCACAGCCTATGATTTTCCTTTTGCCAAATTAGCAGATGATGCAGGCATGGACATCATCCTGGTGGGTGATACCCTCGGCATCGTGGTCCAGGGAGAAGAAAGCACCTTACCTGTAACCATGGATCAGATGGTCTATCACACACAGATGGTTTCACGTGCGGCCAAACAAGCCCTTGTTCTTGCGGACATGCCTTTTATGTCTTACCAAAGCAGCATAGAAGACACCCTAAAAAATGCAGGACGATTGATTAAGGAAGGCGGGGCCGCTGCCGTGAAATTTGAAGGCGGCGCAAGTGTAGTTGATCGTGTTGAAGTCCTCACAAAATACGATATCCCTGTCATGGCCCATATTGGTCTCACCCCACAATCGGTTCACCGTATGGGGGGCTATAAAGTCCAAGGACGCGACGCAGAACAAGCCCGACAACTCATCCATGATGCCAAACAACTTGAGTCTGCCGGAGCCTTTTCAATTGTGCTTGAGGGCATCCCGAATATGCTCGCCCAGACCATTACAGAAGCCGTTCGCATCCCCACCATCGGCATCGGTGCAGGCCCGCATTGTGATGGACAAGTGTTGGTCATGCACGACTTACTGGGTCTTTTTACTCAGTTTCACCCCAAATTTGTCCGGCGTTATGCGGATTTTACGGCTATTGCTTCGGAGGCCTTTTCTCGTTACCGCTCGGACGTACAGACGGGGAAATTTCCAACCGAAACCGAAGGCTACGAATAAATAAGAAGGTAGAATAATTTAATGATTAGAGCGTGCAAAGAAATGAATCCTGTTTCAGAAAGTACCAAAAAAAAACTCATCGTCGTGGGAGGCGGACTCGCAGGTTCCGAAGCGGCATGGCAAGCGGCCCAACGGGGAGTGGATGTCACGCTCTATGAAATGCGGCCCGTTAAGCTCACACCTGCACACGAAACAGGGCAATTGGCCGAATTGGTTTGCAGCAATTCCCTGGGCTCCCTCAAGGCTGTCAGCGCACCGGGTCTCTTGAAGGAAGAAATGCGGCGTCTTGGTTCGCTGATTATTCGCACGGCCGAAACCTGTGCTGTGCCCGCTGGCGGGGCATTGGCAGTAGACCGCGGGCGTTTTGCAACAAATATTTCAGAACAAATCAAAAAACATCCACGCATTACCGTATTACATGAGGAAGTCAAAGAAATCCCCTCCAAAAACACCATTGCCGTTGTTTCTTCCGGGCCACTCACCTCTGAAGCCCTGGCGGAATCCTTAAAGGAGGCGGCAGAGACTGAACACCTTTATTTTTACGACGCCATTTCACCCATCCTCGAAGCAGATGGCATTAATATGGAGGTTGTTTTTCGAGCCTCGCGCTACGGAAAAGGGGGAGATGACTACCTCAATTGCCCCATGAATGAAGCCGAATATGACCGTTTTTATGAGGCCCTCATGGCGGGTGAACGTGTCAAAGCAAAACCTTTTGAAAAAATTAAATATTTTGAAGGCTGCCTGCCCATCGAAGTATTGGCAGAACGCGGCAAAAAAACCCCGCTCTTTGGCCCCATGAAACCTGTTGGCCTTGTTGACCCCAGAACAGGAGAACAACCTTTCGCCGTCGTACAACTTCGCGCAGAAAACCGCTTTGGCACGGCTTACAGTCTGGTGGGATTTCAAACCAAGATGACCTGGCCTGAACAGCGTCGTATTTTCAGCATGATTCCGGGACTTGAAAATGCGAGTTTTCTACGATTGGGCAGCCTGCATCGCAACACCTTTTTAAATTCCCCCCGGATTTTGAGTGAAAGTTTGCAACTTCGGACACAGCCCGGTCTGTTTTTGGCCGGACAGATTGTCGGGGTGGAAGGCTATGTCGAGTCGGCAGCAATGGGTTACCTTGCGGGCATGAATGCAGCACGGCTGTTGGCGGGTCAAACAACCGCCGTGCCACCCGAAACCACCGCACACGGGGCGCTCATTCAATACATCACAAAAAGTGATCCCGCCTTTTTTCAGCCGATTAACACCAACTTCGGCCTTTTCCCTCCGGTTGCCCCGATGGTCAAAGGCCGTTATAAAATGAAAAAAATGGAACGATATCAAAAAATTGTCGACCGCGCATTGGATGAACTTTTGTCATGGATCACGCAGTACGGGATTTTGAACGACATCTCAAAGTAGAGCGAAATGTCTCACCACACACGCTTCGCAACTACCTTTCAGATCTCGCAGCTTTTCGGGTACATTTGCTGTCTCAAGAAATACACTTAAGTCATAAAGGTGAGGAGGAAATGGACAAGCCCAATCCATTTCTATTTGATTTAAAGAAGATCGATTATTTGACCATCCGAGGGTTTCTTGCATCCCAACGAAAAAAAGGACTCAGCAAAACCTCTATGGCGCGCAAGCTCGCGACACTGCGAACCTTTTTTGACTATCTCGTTCGAAATAAAACCCTAGAACTCAATCCGGCCAAACAAGTCGCGCCCCCTAAACAGGAACAACATTTACCTCAATTTTTAAGTCTGGATCAAGCCTGCACCCTCGTTGAACTCCCGGAAGGGAAAGGCTGGCGTGTCCTGCGTGATCGGGCGATCCTGGAAACATTTTATTCAACAGGAATTCGGCTTTCGGAATTGGTCGAACTCTCGGAAAAAGACATTCACTTTGTTTCCGGCACCCTGCGGGTTTTTGGCAAAGGACGAAAAGAACGCATCGTGCCCATCGGTTCAAAAGCCATTGAAGCACTTCAAGCCTACCTCAAAGCCCGCCCCGCTGGCGCTTCCGGGCTTTTTTCAAATCACCGGGGGGGCCGTTTGACAACACGCAGTGTCAGTCGTATCGTGAAACACTATCTCAAACAAATTGATCGACCGGGTGCAAGCCCCCACACACTGCGGCACACCTACGCAACACATTTATTGGAAGGCGGCGCGGATCTCCGTGCCGTTCAGGAATTGCTCGGACACGCAAGTTTATCAACCACCCAGCGTTACACGCACCTACAAACAGACCATTTGATGGAGGTCTATGATCGCTCTCATCCCCGAAAATCGTGAAAGAATGGAGGAAGAACAATGGATATATTCTCAAAACCCAGCGTCATTGACGATGATATCATCAAGAATCTCGGCCCCTTTGCACCATTTGCAGGGACTTGGGAAGGAGACAAAGGCCTGGATCTTTCTCCCTCCAAAACCGGGCCGATTGAAACCCCTTTTAGAGAACGCATCACGCTTGCACCCATGGGGCCCGTCGTAAATGGCCCGCAAGTCCTCTACGGCTTAAAATACGCGACAACCGCATGGCCCTTAGGCCAAGACACCGCTTTCCATGAAGAAGTGGGCTATTGGTTGTGGGACGCAAAAGAGCAACAGGCGATGCGTTGTTTTATCGTCCCGCGTGGCATTGCCATTAACGCCGGGGGGCAGGCCGATTTACACAACACCACCATAACACTCTCGGCCAAGGTCGGGTCTGAAACCTACGGCATTTTATCCAACCCTTTTCTGGATGAAGCCTTTAAAACGATTCGTTACGACTTGAGGCTCACCCTGCACGAGGATGGAAGCTTCAGCTATTTTGAAGACACCCTGCTCAAAATACATGGGCAGGAAACCCCCTTCCACCATACCGATCAAAACCGCTTAACACGCTGCACTTAAAGGCCACGCGATTGATTTTTATCGATTCTGATGCTATTCTAAACCCTGTTTTTTAAGCTGACTTAAGGAGGTTTCCGTGTTAAGGCACATTCGAGAAGGGGCCATTGATAACCCCTGGTTCTTCAGAATCGTCATGTTGGGTATTGCTGCCGTTTTCGCTGTTTCAATGGGCTGGTGGGGATTTGGCGATCAGGAAGATCCGGCAAACGTACTCGCTCGCGTGGGTGAAGATCGCATTATGATTGTCGAGTATCAACGGGCCTATCGAAACGCTTCGAAATTTTATCGCGAACTTTTTCAGGGAGATTACGACGACGAAGCCCTCCGCCAGCGCGTCATTGATGAATTGGTTGAACGCAGGCTTTGGGTTCAGGAGGCCCGGAAAATGCGGATATCCATCAGTGATGAAAGTCTAAAAGAAACCATCACATCAATGCCCGGGTTTCAGAAGGAGGGGAGGTTTGACCCCGAAGTCTACAAACGCCTTCTTTCCTCTGAACGGTATACGCCCAAAAGCTTTGAAGCCAGACAGCGCGAAACCCTCTTGGTTAAAAAAGCACAGCTTCTTGTCAGAAGTGGTGTTTGGCTGACACCCGCTGAACTCAAAGAAGCCGAGGAAGCAGACCCTACAAACCTTTCCGCCGATAAAACCATTGAAGACCGTCTTTCCCGTAAAAAAGAACGTTCCATAAGGGCCTACGCCATCTCGCTCAAACAAAAAGCAGGAATCGTCATCAAAGACGAACTGCTCTAGTGACGAATAGACCTGAGCTGGACTTCAGGCACTGAGCCGAACCCTCGGATCAACCCAGGTGTAAGAAATATCCGTAAGAATCAAACCCAGGATATAGAGCACTGAGCCCAAAAACACCATTGCGCGGACAATGCTAAAATCCTGACTGTTGATGGCGTCAATGGTGTAACTGCCCAAACCGGGGATGCTGAAGAAAGATTCGGTAATCAGGCTACCCATAAAAAGCAGTGGGATAACAACCACGATACCCGTTAAAATTGGCACGAGGGCGTTTCGCAGTACATGGGTAAACAACACTCTCAGCTCTGAAAGTCCCTTGGCACGTGCGGTGCGGACATAGTCTTTTCCGATTTCTTCGAGGAAGATACTGCGATACCAGCGTGTCCCGCTGCCGATACCACCCACTAATCCGACAATAACAGGCAGGATCAAAAACTTGATCGCATCCAAACCTGTGTCGTAACCTGAAATGGGCACAAGTCGGAACATTTTGCTGAATAAAAATTGGCCACCGATGATGTAAAAAAGCGAAGAAATGGACATCATGGCAACAGCAATGACAACCGCCCAGGTGTCGATGTAAGTCGCACGAAAAAAAGCAACGAGCATGGCGACGGTAATATTGACAAAAAGACCAAGGATCAAGCTGGGCACGGCAATGGCGAGACTGGGCCACATGCGCTCTCGGATATCCGAGCCGATGTTCCGTCCATCGTCCGCAAAACCAAAATCAAAAACAAAAAGTCGCAGAGACTTTTCAAAAAAGATGGTTTGGGTTAATTTTCCAAGACCTTCGGCTTTGGCGTTGAATGCGATGGGTTTGTCGTATCCATGATCGGCCTTCCATTTTTCGATGGCCTCTGGCGTAACACGTTTCATGCCCAACTGAAGCCGCGCCATATCATCCGGGGTATTGACGACAAAGAAGAGGAGAAAGGTCAGTAAATTGACCCCGATTAAAATCGGAATTGCATACAAACTGCGGCGGATAATGTAGCTGATCACCTAAAGACCTCGCTCTTTTTTTCGATAACTCATAAGGGCCGGTGCTGTTCCGGCAAAAAAGAGGGCCGCAATCACAGCAAGCGGCCACCATTGCGGTTTGTTCCACTCCGCCCGTTTTTTGTCGCGTAAAACGGAATCGATTTTTTTGTATTTCAAGGTATTGTTGGCCATGAGGTTGGGTTTAATATTGCCCTGCCAGGCATGATATAAAGCAAACTGCTTGGGATGAAAACCGGAAACCCAGGGTACATCACGTCGGAAAATTTCGACCATTTCACTGATGATTTTTTGTCGCCTGGGGCTGTTTTCCATATTTTTCATTTCTTCAAAAAGTGCATCAAAACGTGGATTTGCGTAGTTTGCAGCATTTTCCCCATTTTTACCCGCTTTGGCATTGGGGCCGTAGAGCAAAAATAGAAAATTTTCGGGATCAGGATAATCGGCATTCCACCCCCACTGAAACATTTGCGCTGAGCCTTTCAACATCTTGTCTTGAAAACGGTTGTAGTCGGTGTTTCTGACCACCAATTGAATCTGGAGTTTTTCAAACTGTTTACGCATCCAATCAAAGTTGGCCTTCACCTCAGGTCCCGTGCCTGTCGTATCAAAGTGAATGATCAGGGGTTTTCCCGTTGTTTTGTCTCGACCATTGGGATAGCCTGCCTCAGCCAGTAGCTTCCGGGCCACCGCAATGGGCTTTCGTCGGGCTTTTCCGTCAACCCAATCGTAAACATAGGGGTTGATGCCTGCTTCCCCTTCGAGATAACCAAAAATTCCCGGCGGCAGCGGCCCCTGCATGGCAATGCCCCGGCCATTGCGAAAAATGGCAATGGATTCTTCCTGATCAATGGCAATGCCAATGGCCTGGCGGATCAGACGCGCAGATTTTCCGTCTCCCCCCAAAATAGGATCAAGCATATTAAAGGCCATATAGAAGGTGGTGGTCGCCGTACTGGTTAAAAGACGAATGCCTTGCGCGCGCATCTCCTCGGTTAAGGCGGCATCCCCACCCGCACTCACTCGCACGGCTTGATCAAAGCTATCGGAAGAAATACCGGAGCCATCATAAAACCCTTGTAGAAATTTGTTCCAAATAGGGATACCTTCTTTTTCTAAACTAAAAATGATCTTCTCGATAAAGGGCAATGTCGCACCCGCGTCATCCAGAAGCCCTGCTTCGGCATCTCCCGGCATGCCTTCTGAGGGATAAACTTCGCGATGAAAATTCGGATTTTTTTCGAGCACCATTTGGCGATTGGGATTATTCACCGTCAGCATATAAGGTCCTGTTCCAATCGGATACCAATCCAGTGTAATATTTTTTTCGATCAAACCCTGCTGTGCATAAAAACGATCCGCCTCATGGGGTAAAGGCGCAAAAAAAGGCATGGCCAACCAATAGAGAAATTGAGGGTACTTGCCTTTTATTTTAATACGATAGGTATAGCGGTCAAGCACCTCGGCCCCTTCAAATGAAAAATCCCTCAAATCCAAAAAACCCTTGTCCTCAGAAGCGGCCTTTTTGAGGGTTTCCCCCAGGGCCTGTAAACCCACAATGTACTGGGTCATCAATCCAAAAATAGGAGAATGGATCTTCGGGTGTGCCAGGCGTTTAATCTGATAAACATAGTCCTCGGCAATAAGCTCCCGGCTGTCTGTTTTCTCAAAATCGCCCATACGCCTGATCGCATCCAAGTCAATCGCATCAAGCTTGTGATAACGAAATAGATCTGTTTCCGTTTTTGCAAAAGCGGGATGGGGTTGATATTGAATGCCCGGCGTAATTTGAATCTCGTAAAGACTCCAAGCCACATCCGCGACAGCAGCATCGCCCTCAATCACCGCACCCGAGGCGTCCAAATAAATCGGACGCGGTATTTCTTTGGCTGTTAAGGGAACGAGTTCGTAGGGACGTTTGAGGTAATGGTACTGGAAAGGGGGTTCGTAAATCTGTGCCGTAAAGGTCGCTTCGTTGGATGAATAAGAGCGTGCAGGATCAAGGTGCTTTGGACGCTGGCTAAATGAGCTGTAAAGGACGTTCTGACTTTTTTCTTCTGGGGGATAGGGATTGTTCAGTGCGGTATTTGAACACGCCGAAAACAAAAGAAAAACGAGGATAAGTCTAAAAATTACATTCACAGACCCATCCCTTTCTCTATTCTGCGGCGTCCTCAGGCGTTTCGACCGGAGTGGGAATACTTGGAGAAGAACTGGTTGTGCCACTGCCGGAGGAGATCACTGAGCCACTTCGGCTCATGACCGAAAGTGTCATTGAAGTGACCATAAAAACAATGGCAGCACCCACGGTCAACTTACTTAAAAAGGTGGCTGCGCCGCGACTCCCAAAAACCGTCTGACTCGATCCACCAAAAGCAGCCCCCATTTCGGCCCCTTTTCCCGATTGAAGCAAGACAACACCAATTAAAATAAGACAAACCGTCACATGAAGAACAACAACGAAGGTATACATAGTACTCCTTACTTTAGGAAGCTCTGATTAAGTCTGGGTTGGATTTTTCGAGAGATAAAATTTCCAGATTTAAGGCGAAAATTACAGGAAATAGCCCGCTATTTCCAAAATTTATAACGCAGAAGCTGGGAATTTTTGCTTTGAAAAAACGATTCATGACTTAATCCAGAGGTTCCTTTACCTTTGCGCCTTGCGCAATGATTTCAAAAAAAGTTTTAGGGGAGAGACTCGCGCCACCCACCAAGACCCCATCGATATCGGGGGTTTTCATAAAATCCACAATATTTTTTTCCGAGATACTTCCGCCATACAAGACACGTGGCACGCCTTTTTTCAGCGTATCCGAAATGAGTGTCTGTATCTGCTGATGCACTTCCGCCACATCGGAAGGTTCTGGGGTTTCTCCGGTGCCAATCGCCCAAACAGGCTCATAAGCAATCATCCAATCTGAAACGGTGTCGCACAAACCACTTGCAATAAATTCCTCCGAAAACACCGAATTTAATTGGCCCTGTAAACGTTGCCAGGTTTTCCCGGCCTGTCGATCCTGCTGGGTTTCCCCAATGCAAAGAATCGGAAATAAACCCGCTTTTCGGATGACCACCAGCTTTTTATGAATGTCCTCATCACTTTCACTAAAGAGGATGCGCCGCTCAGAATGGCCGATGATAACGTATTTGCACCCTATTTCGCAAAGCATCTCGGTCGAAATCTCTCCGGTACAGGCACCTTTGTTTGAAAAATGCACATTTTGTGCCGCCAAGTCGATTTCAGATACCGCTGTCGTTAAGGTATTTGAAACCGTCTGCAAGGCCGTAAAAGGGGGTGCGATGATGATTTTTGATGGCGCAAGTGCAGCATCCGTACAATATTTTATGAGATCGGACAGATAACTTTGCGAGTCCTTAAGCCCCATGTTCATCTTCCAATTGGCGACAAAACAAGGCGGACGGGTCATCAGTTCAGTTCCTCCATATCGGGTAAAACTGAAAGCCCTGGCAGGACCTTGCCCTCTAAAAGTTGAAGTGCTGCCCCTCCACCTGTTGAAATAAAGGAAATATTTTCAGATTCGTTGGCCTGATGCACCGCCATTGCCGTTTCTCCTCCGCCAACGATGCTCAAAGCATAGGCATTTGCAACCGCATGGGCGATGGCTGAAGTGCCACGTGAGTAGGCATCCACTTCAAAAAGCCCCATGGGGCCATTCCAAAGAATGGTTTTTGCGTTGGCCAGCGCCTCCGTAAATAAATGAACCGAGGCCCGACCAATATCCAAACCCATCCATCCCTTTGGAATTTCCTGTACAGGCACAGACTTCGCCTCTGCGGAAGGATCTTTGCTTGTGGCAACCACGCAATCTACAGGCAAATAAAACTTAATACCTCGAGCAATGGCGTTTTGCATAATTTCACGTGCAAAATCAAGCATGGAATCCTCAACAAGGGAGTTTCCCACATCAATGCCAGAAGCCTTTAAAAAGGTGAACGCCATGCCCCCGCCCACAATGACTTTGTCTACATTGGGCCCTAGGTTTTCGATCACACCAATCTTTCCAGAAACCTTCGCCCCCCCCAAAATGGCCACAAAGGGGCGTGCCGGACTGGATACCGCCCGAACAAGATAGGTGATCTCTTTTTTCATGAGAAAACCACAAGCCTTGCTCCGGGTGAGTTCGGCAAGCCCTATGGTTGAAGCATGCTCACGGTGTGCCGTCCCAAAAGCATCGTTAATATAAACATCAATACGGAGTTTTGCGAGAGATTGTGCGAAAGCCCTATCATTTTTCTGCTCTCCAGCGTGAAACCTCAAATTTTCCAAGAGTAGAATTTCCCCCGGTTTAAGGTTTTTTGCCATTTGTTCCGTTTTTGACCCAATACAGTCATCAGCAAATAAAACGTCCTTTCCCAGCAGACGTTGCAATCGTTTTGCAAGTGGGGCGAGGGAAAAACGAAGATCTGCACCATTCGGCCGACCTAAATGCGACGCCAAAATAATGGAAGCGCCTTCATCAATGGCATAGTTAATTGTCGGCAGCGCAGAGCGAATGCGCGTATCATCCATGATGTTTAAGTTGTCATCCAAGGGCACATTAAAATCAACACGAATAAAAAGCTGTTTGTCTTTAATGTCGATGTCTTCTATCGTGATCTTATGGGTATTCATATCAAATGTCTGTTGTTTAAAGGCTTTTTCCCACAAAGACAACAAGGTCACGCACACGACAGGAATAACCCCATTCATTGTCATACCACGCCACCACTTTGGCCATGCGTTTGTTAATCACATTTGTGAGGGTGCCATCCACGATGGAGGAATGTGCATTGCCTTTAAAATCGATGGAAACCAGGGGCGCTTCGGTATAGTCGAGTATATCTTTTAGTTCGTTCTCAGCCGCATTTCGAAATACGGCCTGAATCTCTGCAATGCCCGCATCCCGATTGAGCATCACCACAAGATCAATGACCGAAACATTTGGCGTCGGAACACGAATCGACATGCCATCCAATTTACCTGCCAAGCCGGGCAAGACTTCGGAAATGGCCTTGGCCGCGCCCGTCGTCGTCGGAATAATGGATTGCCCCGCTGTACGTGCACGCCGGAGATCTTTATGAGACCCATCAAGCAACTGCTGATCACGCGTGTAGGCATGCACGGTGGTCATGAGCCCACTCTGAATCCCAAAGTGCTGATCAAGAATTTTGGCAACAGGAGCCAAACAATTAGTCGTGCAAGACGCATTGGAAATAATATCGTGGGTTTGTGGTTTATATTCGGCTTCGTTCACCCCAAGCACAACAGTAACATCTGGATTTTTAGCCGGGGCGGAAATAATGACTTTTTTTGCACCCGCTTCAAGATGTTGTTGGGCCGAAGCACGATCCACAAAACGTCCCGTAGATTCGATAACAATGTCCACAGAAAGCGCTCGCCAAGGCAAGTTCTCAGGGCTTCTCTCCCGGGTGATGCGAATAGATTTCCCATCAATCAACAAACAATCATCTTTGGCTTCAACCGTATGATTGAATTGCCCATGCACCGAATCGTATTTGAGTAAGTGCGCCAGTGTCAGTGCATCCCCGAGATCGTTAATCGCCACGATTTCCAAGTCAGGATGCGCAAAAGCACATCGCAAAACATTTCGTCCAATTCGCCCAAACCCATTAATTGCAACACGTAAAGACATCTTCTATCCACTCCTCCAATTCTAAAAATAAGTCCTTGTTTCCAGTTTATTTTTGCCAGATAACGCGCTTAAAATGCACCCGATTCTTGATCAAATCTAAAAAAATCTGTTGGAGAGGAAAGGGTTTTTTCTTCGTATTTAGGCTCGGTGCCTCTCACAAAAATTTCCATCTCACCCCGCTCCCCTTCTTCGGCCAAATACCCTGTGGTCGGGTTGATTTTAGCATAAACAATCTCATCTGGAATAGAAAAGGGAACGACAGGCAGACGCGCCAGCGCCTCATCCATAAACGAAACCCAAATGGGTAAGGCTGTGCGTCCACCCGACTCATTGCGACCCAAGGAACGGTTGTCATCAAAACCCACCCAAACCCCCGCAGCCATATTCGGCGTATACCCAACAAACCAGGCATCGGTATATTCGTTGGTCGTCCCGGTTTTTCCCGCAACAGGACGACCCAGAACACGGGCGCGTTTTGCTGTGCCTCTTTGTACCACATCTTCCATAATATTTGTAACGACGTAGGCCGTTTCTTTCGAGAGGACCCGTTTGGGTGCAAGATCTCGCGATTCCAAAACACGTCCATGTTGATCCGTCACGGATAGAACAATCGTCGGCTCCACACGAATTCCTGCATTGGCATACACACCAAAAGCAGAGGTCAATTCCAAAAGGCTCAAACCCGATGAACCCAGGGCCAAAGACAAATCGCGTGTCAAGGGGCTTTTGATTCCGATACGCTTTGCATAAGACACAACATTTTTGATGCCAATCTGTCTTAGCAATTTAACTGTGGCCAGATTTCGGGAATGGGTCAAGGCGTCACGCAGCGTCGTTGGGCCATAAAACTTTTTTTCATAATTTTCCGGCTTCCAGACTTTGTGGGTTTCATTGTCTGTGAAAATAACAGGGTTGTCGATCAGGATACTGGCAGGCGTGAAACCACGTTCAATGGCCGTCCCGTAAATGATGGGCTTGAAAACGGAACCGGGCTGTCTTTTCGCGGAGATGGCACGATTGTATTCACTGCGTTTAAAATCATAGCCTCCCACCATCGCGCTGACCGTCCCCGTCGCAGGATCCAAAGCAATGAAACCTCCTTCCACTGCGGGTTCTTGCTCAAGGCTAAACAAGGTGTCATTTTCACTCAGCGTCCCCGAAAAGGCAGTGACCGCACGTGTCTGAACCTGCTGATTTTCTGGATGACCGATTTGTTTTACGCGCACGAGCACAATGTCATCTGGTTTTAGTATGTCTCCGGGTTTTGGATTCTCAATCAAAAGCCGGTCTTTCCGAACATCAGGCCCTTTCAGTTTTCGGGCTGCCCAAAGCATATCCTCCAATAAAATCTTTCCAATGAAACCTTTTGCATCCACCAGGGCATAAGAATCTGTACCGGATAGTACCCGCGCTTCTAAAAATTCACCCCACTTTAGAAACTCACCTTCTGCCTTTTGAGAGGTGTGAACGGCATCTCCACTCACCTCGGGCTGATACAGACGGACCGGGCCACGATACCCCTGGCGTTTGTCCAGCTCTCTCAAACCCTCTCTCAGTGCACGTTCCGCCGTTTCCTGCATCTCTGTATTCAAGGTGGTGTAAACATTAAGGCCTCCCTTGTAAACAAGATCTGCACCATAACGCTCAATGAGGTATAGACGCACGTACTCCTTAAAATAGAGTCCCGAATCGTCTCCGGGGTTTAATTTTTGAAAGACAAGATCGTTTTCATAGGCCTCTCGATACCGATCTTCCGTAATGTAGCGCTCAACCAATAGACGTCTTAAGACAATACGCTGACGAAACTTCGCTTTTTCGGGAGCACGATAAGGAGAATAATTATTAGGTGCTTTTGGCAGGCCTGCGAGAAAGGCAGCCTCCTCCAAAGTAATTTCAGAGACATCCTTTCCAAAATAAGTACGACTGGCCACTTGCACCCCATAAGCACCATGACCAAAATAGATCTGATTAAGATAGATTTCGAGAATCTGATCCTTTGAGAGCATTACCTCCATTTTGCGTGAAAGAATCAGCTCCTTGATTTTACGTTGGATGGTTCGTTCTGGTGTTAAAAAAAGGGAACGCGTGACCTGTTGCGTGATCGTGCTCGCACCTTGTCTGATTGCACCACTTTGCACATTTTTGATAAAAGCCCTCACGATTCGAATGGGATCGAAACCTTTATGCTCATAAAAACGTGCGTCTTCCACCGCCAGAACGGACTGAATCAGGTGTTTGGGCATCCGTTCAAAGGGGACAAAAACCCTTTTTTCAATATAAAACTCCCCAATCACTTTGTTTTGATCTGAATAAACCCGTGTGGCCTGACTCGGAGCGTAACTTCCAGCAGCGCTGAGAGAGGGCAAACCCTGCGAAAAATAATAGAGCACGCCTCCAACACCTGTGAGACCCAGAAACAGGCAAATAAAACCAACAACAAGACCAATTTTCAGCCATCGCCAAGCGGGATTTTTTCTGTTTTTAACGGAAGCTTCTTTTCCCGAAAAATGTTTTATTTCCAAAAGGGATTCCTTAAAAAACCAAAGGATAGGCTAACGATAAACGATGGCCTCTGTCAATGCGGATAATGAGGCCAAGCCATCTCCTGTTATTGTTATTCATTCGAGACGGAAACAGCAAGGTGAGGAGGTATCTCTTACTTAAAAAGGAGCCCAAGGCGCTGTACACTGCTAGCGCACAAACACCTTGGAGGTTTTGTGTAAGAAGGCACAGGGTCGGAAGATGCTCAGGGAATGGGTCTTTTCATCAGGCGATTATTTAACGCGGAGGCCCCTTCTCCAAGACACGCGCAGCAAAGATAGAATCTCTCAAACCTGTATCATTCCTGATTTCAGTAATTTCAAAAATGGTTTTATGTTTTGACTGAACATTTTGTATTTCAGAACGTGTCCAAACAAGCACATTCCCAATCTTTTCCCAAAAAATGGTCTGCAGCTTCAAGCCTTTCATGTTGCGATCATAAAACTCGACTTTACGTGGGACCCAGTCTTTTTTGGAAATAAAATACCGTTTTTTCCCATAGGGACTATCTGCTTCCCTGGGAATACTGTCAACAACATAAGAAGGTTCACTACAGCCCTTGCAGAGCCCATCAAAAACGAGCTTATGATCATCCTCATCCAGACGGCGCGCCCCCATATCCGAGAAAGTAAGATCCGAACCCATAAAAGAGTCATTTTGGTCTCGCGTCGTCATTCTCCGAACACTTCGCAGGCTAGGTAAATAAAGCCATAGGTCATCTGGTTTTCCTTTTATGGAATAATCCCAGATTAAAAATCCTGTGCCTTTCTGATCTGGAGGGAATTCCGTATAAAAGACACTTTTATTATCCAGTCCATCTTTTCCATTCATGTGTTTATGAAAACGTAAAGTTTCAATCCTCCGCTTATTCCCTTGTGCATCAATCAAAATCATCGTGACAATGGAGGTTTGATCCATGGTCATGTTTGCGTGCTCAACACGCTCCATGATCTGAACCCCTGTGAGCTTTTCTTCCTGCGCAAGCGCAGTGTTTCCAAGCCCAAGGAGCAAAACCACCCCTACAAAAAAGAACCGAAGATCTCTATGTTTAATCATTGAGAAACCCACTCCCATCTATAGATTTTTAAGAAGCATACAAAAAAATGACGCCATAATAAACGCCCCTCTGTGTCACCTTTTTAGTATATTAAATTGCCGGGCAAAGCGCAAGGCAAGGACTTAGCCCCGACCTTTAAATAAAGCTCAACCAACCGTATTGATCTTCAGTTTTATTTCTAACGATGTCAAAAAAGGATTGCTGCAATTGTTGGGTGATCGGGCCGGGAATACCCGCTCCGATGATGCGACTGTCGACTTCTCGAATGGGGGTCACTTCGGCGGCCGTGCCCGTGAAAAAGGCTTCGTCTGCAACATAGAGATCATCCCGTGTAAAACGCGCTTCGACAACAGAAATCTGTTGTGCTTGCGCCAACTGAATGATGGTATTACGTGTGATGCCATCCAAAATAGAGGACGTCAATGGGGTTGTTTTCAAGACACCATTTTTTACAATAAATATATTCTCACCCGGTCCTTCAGCCACAAAACCTTCGGTATCGAGTAAGATTGCTTCGTCAAAACCCGCCGCTTTTGCTTCTCGTTTTGCAAATTGAGAATTGGTGTAATTTCCGGTAATTTTGGCCCGCGTTAAACTAATGTTTACATGATGCCGTGTAAAAGAAGAAATCGCCGTACGAATCCCCTTTTTAAGACCTTCTTCCCCAAGATAAGTCCCCCAGGGCCAAACAGCAATGGAAAGATTGATCGGGGCCTCTTTTGCGTAAAGGCCCATCTCCCCGTAACCAATATACGCCAGCGGCCGGATGTATCCTTCATCCAGCTTATTGACACGCACCGTTTCAATAATCGCATCCCTCACCTCTTTTTGAGAAAAAGGGATGTGCATTTGAACGATTTTTGCAGAATCAAAGAGACGTGTGACGTGTTCCGACAATCGGAAGATCGCTGTTTTTGATTGACCTTTATAACAACGAATCCCCTCGAAGACACCCAAACCATAATGCAGAGAGTGCGTCAAGACGTGGACGGTCGCCTCTTGCCAGGGAACCAACTTCCCGTCCATCCAAATAAAAGGCGTCTCTTGGATCACACTGCGACCTTACCTTTTTGCACGAACTCTTTTCTTTCCGCCTGACTTCGCAATGGGTTTTTCAATGGCGACGGCCTTTGTTTTTGGCTTTGTTTTGGCTTTGACTTTGACCTTTGTTTTGACCTTTGTTTTTATTTTGGCCTTGGGTTTTGCACCCATTTTTTTTGCCGGTTTCACAGCAACCTTCGCCTTAGTGCTTTTTTTGGGTTTCACCATTGCTTTCGGCTTTGCTTTGACTTTGCTCTTGGGTCTTTTAACCGCCTTGGGTTTTGTCTTTGCTTTCGCCGCAGCCTTCGGTTTTGTTTTGGCTTTCACCGTAGACTTCACCGCAATGGACGCCTTTTTTGCAGCTTTCATAATCTGCTGCGAAAGTGCTGTCCCTCTTGCGCCACCCCGTTTCCCGGTCAGCAACCAATCGGTCGTAACACGACCAATTTCCGCAATACGGACGAGGAGGTCTGGAGATGGAATCCGCCCCCGCTCATATCGACTGATGTAGTTCTGTTTTTTAACGCCGAGCACATTGGCAAATTCAGTTTGTGTTTGTTTGCCTCTGACGGCTCGGATTCTTTCACCGACTTTCTCTGGAGAAACGTTTTCCATTTCGAGTCCCTTCCTTCTTGGTTCAAGTGCTTAGAGTTCTCCTCAGCACGTCTGTTGAATGACTGAGTAGTGCCTATTCTGTCTATATCACTACAGTATAGTTTAGTGTCTAAAAAAACACAAGGAAAGGTGAGTCATTACTCATAACGACATGAATCTTATATGTTTTTAAGAAGAACAGCCTCACCGCTATGGTCTATCCTAGAGAGTCAAATTTTTGTCGCATAGACCAATGAACATCAGAACACTTCAGAGATCTATGACGAAAAAAAATCTCGTTTTTTTTGCCCAAAACCCTTGAATGGGCTTTTTTTCTGCTCGGTAAAATGAGTCAAATCTTTATTTTTTCCAACAAGCATCAGGATATCTCCCTTTTCCAGTAAGTAGTCTGAGGGAGGATCAAAAATAAACTGCTCTTTTTCTTTTCCCCAATTAAATGCCCCGGAAGCCCCCACTATTTTTTTGATTGCAAATGTATTGAGCGAAGAAATTTTGAGGGTATCCAGAGTTGCCCCGATCAGGGATTCCGAGACTTCCCATTGCACAAGGGAGTGCGTGGCCGAAAGCTCAATGTAGTCTAAAATAGCATTGCCAGAACAGGCCTTGCCCAGACGTCGCCCCATCTCTTGCTCAACAAAAACAACGCGTGTGGCCCCGACCAACTCCAAGATACGTTTTTCCCGCTCGGTATAAGCCCGAACGATAATTTCCTTAAGCCCCAACTCTTTTAAGATCACCGTGGTGATCACACTGGCTTCCAGGTTTTCACCAATGGCGATAATGGCGGTATCAACACCATCCGCACCAACAGATTTTAGTGCGTCAAAATCGGTTCCGTCCAATTGCACCGCGTGGGAAACACGCTCCTTAATCTCTTCCACCTTGTCTGCACGTTCATCAACCGCAATGACTTCTCCTCCTTCTGCATAGAGGGTTTCAGCCAGCGACATGCCAAAACGGCCTAGACCAATTACAACAAATCGTTTCATTCTATTCCCCCAAAAGCCGAATATGCCACACAGATAAACATGCTTGGATGGTGATTATCCAATAATGACCCTTTCTTGCGGATAGGTATACTTCCCCTTCATCACCCGCTCCGCAATACTAAACGCAAGTGTCAGTGAACCGATGCGTCCTATAAACATGGTGGCAATAATAATCAGTTTTCCGATTGGACTCAATTCAGAAGTAATGCCCGTTGAAAGCCCAACGGTATTAAACGCTGAGACCGACTCAAACACAATCGCCTTAAAATCCCCCTCTTCGATAAATAAGAGCAGCAACAAAAACATGGCCAACAAGGCCGACGAAGAAAATGCAATCGAAAGGGATTTTCTAACTGCCAGGGGAGAAAAACTTCGCCTAAAAAGAGACACCTGCTCACGCTGATTTAACATGGCTTTCAGGGTCGCCAACATCACACCAAAGGTGGTTGTTTTAATGCCCCCAGCGGTGGATGCGGGAGAACCTCCAATCCACATAAGCAAAATCAAGAGGAAGAGCGTTGCGTCAGAAAAATCGCCCACATTCAAGGTATTAAAACCCGCCGTGCGCGCAGTCACCGAGTGAAAAAAGGCAGCGAACCATTTGTCAAACCAGGAAAGCCCTGCAAGCGTCCCCTGAAACTCAAGAATATAAATCCCCAAGGTCCCGACGGCGAGTAAGCCGCCGGAGATAGAAAGCACCATTTTGGAGTGAAATGAGAGCCGCCAGGCCGCGCGCCCCTTTCTTCTCATCGGATAACTGAGCAGATTACTGATCACCGGGAAACCGATGCCTCCAAGGATAACCAAGAAGGCAATGACCCCATTCATCGGAATGTTCCCCAAAAACCCTTCAAGATTGGTGGAAAAGAGCGAAAAGCCCGCATTACAAAAAGCAGAAACCGAATGAAAAATCGCCGTAAAAATGGGCTGATTTGTGTCTTTGGGTAAAAAAAAGTAAATCAGGAAAGCCCCCAGCACTTCAATCACCAGTGTAAGCAGAAAGATCAGCCGGATCTCCTTTCGTACTGTTCCGACAGATTCGGTCTCAAGCACCCCCTGTAAGGCTACGGCATCCTGGAGTTTAATCCTTTTATTGGACACCAGAGAAAAAAGCACCCCAAATGTCATGATGCCCAGACCTCCCGTTTGAATCAAAAAAAGGATGACCCAGATTCCGCCCGGTCGATAAAATTCAGAAATCGGCCCCAGGGTGAGTCCCGTCACCGTCGTAGCTGAGGTTGCGGTAAAGAGGGCATCAATAATCACAATTTTGGAAGGATCTATCACCATCTGCGGAAGAGAGAGCAGCATGGTCCCGACTAAAATCACCAGGAGAAAGCCCATCGTCATGGTCTGTGCGGGTCTCAGATGCAGCCCTCCCAGAAACCGCGCAATAATATTTAGACGAAGCCCATAAATTGCAAACGCTGCCATAAAAAAAATCATGCTATAAGAGCGGTAGGGATTGATTAAAAAATCAAAGGGTTCGCCCCACATCGAAAACAAGATCACAACTTTCTCGACATAAAAAAGCAGACAAACCCCAAAAAGAGCGATGGGAATCAATTTCTTTTGCCAGGAAAGACGACGAAAACGCAGATGGAGTAGTTTTTCTTCGAAGGCAAGCTTGACCAGCACCCCGGCCTGAAAGATGAGTGCGATGCTACGCGCAAGCATCGGGAACCAAATTGAAAAATCGAGTACGAGACAAAAAAGAAGGACGCCAGGCATCGAAAAATATTTCACCCCACGCACCTGAGTCGTAAGTGCTTGGAAGGTCTGGCTTATTTTGTCACGAATGGCTTTAAAAACAGTGAGTTCCACAAATTCGCCCCGCTTGTTTGTGCATAAGACAGGGATTCAAAATAGAATGAATCCCTGTCTTATCTCGAAAAATTCGAGGGAGTACAAGCTTTTTTATTTCGTCATGGCTTCAATTAAGATCTTGGCCACTTCCGGGCGACTGAATTCTGGCGGCGGTTTGATGCCCTGGCTGAGCATTTCCCGAACCTTCGTCCCGGAAAGGGCGATCCGCTGACTAGCATCATGCGAACAGGTTTTTGCCGAGGCCATGCCGATACAACGTTTGCAATAAAATGAATGATCAAAAAAAAGCGTTTGAATGCCAAGCGCGTCCGGATCAAATTCTTTAAAAATATTTTGCGCATCGTAGGTCCCGTAAAAATCGCCGACCCCCGCATGATCACGCCCGACAATAAAATGCGTTACCCCATAATTTTTTCGGCAAATGGCGTGAAAAATGGCCTCTTTCGGACCACCATAACGCATGGCTGCTGGAAAAACCGACAGCATGGTACGATCTTTGGGATAATAATTTTCAAGCAGAACTTTGTAACAATCCATACGGACATCTGCCGGGATATCCCCTTTTTTTGTCGCACCCACAATCGGGTGCAGCAGCAGACCATCCGTAATTTCCATTGCACATTTTTGAATATATTCATGGGCGCGATGCACAGGGTTTCGTGTCTGAAACGCCACAATACGATCCCAGCCTTTTTCTAAAAAGGCTGAGCGAGTCTGCGCGGGTGTCAATCGATGCTCGGGAAAATCTTGTGCCGCAGGCGGTCTCAGCATATCGATTTTTCCACCCAGGAGCACATCCCCTTGTGAATGTGTATAAGCAACACCAGGATGACGCGCATCGTTTGTGCCGTAAGCTGCAAGCGCTTCTTTTTCTTTGTCGAAAGAAAATTTTTCCTCAAGTTGTAAAATCGCCAGGACAAGACCACGCTCATCTTGTAGCGCAATCTCTGAGCCTTCATTAAAAGAAGCCACTTCCGCTGAAGTCCTGGACAAGGTAATGGGAAGACTCCAAGGCAATCCATTCGCCAGGTGCATCGATTTCAGCACACTTTCATAATCTGCACGCCCCATAAAACCTTCAAGTGGTGAAAAAACACCCGTCGCAATCAGCTCCAGATCTGAAATCTCACGCGCTGACAATTGAATGGTTTTAAGCGAAGCGGTCTTCGATTCTAAGTCACCTCGCAACTCTGCCGCGACAAAACGATTAATTAACTGACCGCCATGCGGAATCGAAATACTCATAAGGCTCTCCTTCAGGGCATCATGCTATAAATGATCTGTTTTTTTCTTATTTCAAGTCGAAAAATATCTAGATAGAAAAATCAAGACCTTGCTCGCTATCCTCAACCTGTTCATCCAAAGCGATTTTCATCACCTTGGTGCGAATCGTAAAGGTCTCTTTTTTCCCACGCACATCGACTGCATCCCAGGTAATAAAATCACGGTCTTTGTGGATATGCGGCGCAAGTGTTGCCTCACGAGACCCAAACTGGTACGAGAGATGAAACTCAATGGCCTCTTCAGGACAGACCTTGATACAAGGCAGACAATCCCAACAATCTTCAGGATATTTGAGATAAGCCTTATTGACGCTGTGATCTTTTACAATGAGGTCTCCGGGGCACATTCTTAGACAAGGGGGCTGTCGCGAATTATGACAACCATTACATTTATCAGGATCAATCCAAACAGGCATTCTCTTTCCTCACTTTTCAATAAACGAAATACAACACAAACAATAATTTCAAAATCAGGGTTTATAGCGATCTCCAGAAACAATCTGCTCGTAAGGCCGCGTCATCAATACTATTTTCCCACTTTGTGGGTCTCTCACCGAATTGACAAATTTCAACCAATTGACATCATCCCGCTCTGGATAATCTGTCCGAGTATGATAGGTCGGCCAACGGGTTTCTTTTCGATAAGCCATGTGCTCCACAAGCACTTGCGCCACATCAATTCGGTCAATGACTTCATGGGCCTTCATCAGCTGATGTAAATCCTCCGCGACCAAGGCAGAAACTTCCTGCGGCAAATCAGCAAGCTTTTTTCGAGCGATTGTAAGCATTTCTTCATTCATCTCATAATAAGTGGACGCCCCTCCAGCATACTGTTCCATAATTTTCTGAAGTCGGGATTCAAGCTCTGAAGATTTAACGCCATGTTTCATCGTCGCATAATTTTCAAAAGGGGCAAAAGCGCGACGCTCTTCTGCTGCAATACGCTCCTCCGAAACAAGCACCTTTTTTTCCATACGCTCAATATCCAGACCCATTGCACGGGCCGCCAAGACCCCTTCTGCCCAACAACCCGAAACAAATTTAAAAGGTGCACCCCCTGCAACATCTCCCGCTGCATAAAGCCCTTTAAGTGTCGTTCTTCGATCCACATCGACCCAATACCCCGCCTGACAATGTCCTCCGACAATATAGGGCTCCGTCGTCTGAACCTCAACGGGTTCGGTTCCCGGATCAATATCATTGGCCAACCAATAAAGCACCTGGGAGGGATACATATCCAGATAGGCCTTTTTGAGATCCTTCACTTTTTCTGCGCTGATCCCACGGGTATCCAAGTAAACAGGACCACGCCCTTCTTTGATTTCCTGAATCGGGCCGTGGGCGCGATAAGGTGTGGGTGCGCCATCTCCTCCAATATCCGCATAACGCGTCACCATGAAACGCTCCCCCTTTGCATTCACCTGGGGCGCGCCCGCGCCAAGCGCAATGGTGCCTGTGGGTGCAATGGCATCTTTTGTTCTCAGGGCGACATAACGCATTTCGTAGGAGGTCATCTCTGCACCCGCACGAATGCCCATCGCATATCCTGCACCCGTGTTGTAAGGGGAATACCAGGTTTTATGGGAAGCATCTCCGGCATTGTTAGGACGATAAAGCCCTGCCGCACCCCCTGTGGCGATGAGAACGGCCTTCGCGTTCACCACATAGAGTTTTCCATTTCTCAGGGAAAAACCCACGGCCCCCGTCACATGCTCCCCCTCGGTCAGAAGATTGGTCACCGTAATCCAGTTATAAACCTTTGCTCCTGCAGAGCGTGCAGCTTTTGCCAAAATGGGTTTGAGGGACTCTCCGTTGATTTTAATATTCCAGCGGCCCCGTGGCACATAGTCCCCATTTTCATCAGATAAAATCGGAAGGCCCCATTTTTCAACTTTTTTCACACAATATTCAAACAACTCCGACATGGTTTTAACCAAATCTTCACGGATCAGACCGCAGGAGTCGGAACGCACATAACGCACAAAACTTTCAGGGGTTTCACCTTTATTCAAATAGGCATTGATCGCATTCATCCCGCCCGCAAGACATCCACTCCGGTCGATATGTGCTTTTTCAAGGATGGTCACTTTGTATTGCGGAAATTTTTCCTTGGCCTCAACAGCCGCCATACAGCCGGCGGTTCCGCCTCCGATAATGAGAATATCCGTTTCAATTGTTTGCCGTTCAATCATAAGCCCTATTTATCCTTCAATATCTTAAATATGAAACATCAAAACGTCTTTCTCTTCCTTTTCTTTTTTCCGAAGACAAAGTGCTTCAAGACTGATTGAGTTGAGGTGGGCTTCAAGCGCGCCATTCACTTCGGCATACACTTCCCTTAAAACAAGCTGCTCGACACCTGTATTCCGCGTGGAGGAAAAATCATTCGAAAAAATCGGCCCTTCGACTGCCTGAATCACTTCGCCAAAATAGATTTGCTCGGGTGAACGCGTTAAGCGGTAGCCCCCATAAGGCCCTCGCACACTTTCAACCAAACCCTTCTTTTTCAGAGCACTCATAACCTGCTCCAAATATCGAGGAGGAATGGCCTTTTTTTCCGCAATGCTTTTGACTTGCAAGGGTTTCTCCCCCGAATGCAGAGACAAAGCCAGCATCGCCAAAATCGCATATTCTCCTTTTGCAGAGATAAATCGCATAATTCCCACTATTCCGATAAAGTTAATGTAGTATTAATAGTCGAGGAAGGGGATTTTGTCAAGTCTGAACAGACATTAAAGATAAGGGGTTCAAGCAGGAGATTCCAGACCCATTTTTAGGGGATTCCATGTAAAAGTTCACCCATCATTTGATCTTTCAATAGAAATATTAAGCGGGACAAATGCCATTAAGTATTTGTTTTTTAATAAATTTATCAAGACACGCGGGCCAAAAAAATGGATGTCAGTTTCTTGACAAGTGTAGGGGCCTGTGGTACGGTTATTTCAGTTTTCTCCTATTAGAAATAGACTAATTTTGACTACTTCTGGGATCTGAAAAATGCCGCTGCGCGTATTACTCGCCGATGAAAACCTTGCTGTGCAAAAGCTTGTTGAGTTGACGCTTCAAAACGAGGGCATTGAGGTCACCGCAACAGACAACAGCCTTTCTGCACTCGATATCGCACTCAAAAGATCGCCCGATATCATCTTGGCGGACTTTAATCTCGAGGGCCTGGATATCTTTAGTTTTGTCAGCAAGGTCAGAAAAAACCCCCGGCTTTCCGATATCCCCATTATTTTACTCATCAACGCTGCAGAAACCTTTGACCCCGCACAATTAAGTTCTGTCGGTGTACAGGCTTTTTTCAAAAAACCACTGGATTCCAAGGAACTATTGGATGAGATCAAAAAATTAACAGGGGATGCGGTTCAAGCAAGCTACCGATCCAATGGCAGCCCAGAAAACTCCGACACGGGTGTCTCTCAGCATTTTTCCCCATTGGAGCAAGAAGCAGAAAAGATGGAAGCCGCCCTGGGGTGGTCTTCGGCGGAAACATCGACTGGAGAGAGACCCCTTGCCTCTGCTTCCTTATCGACCCAAATCAGCACCCCTTTAGAGGCCTCCGGAAATTCAGAAAAACAAAATCTCCCCTTGAATGACAGTCTGCTGGATGAAGCGATACGAAAAAAAGTGCAGGAGTCCGTTGAAAAAGTCGCCTGGGATGTTTTGCCCGAGCTGCTCAGAACGGCACTCTCTAAAGAAGCCATGAGTCCCATTTTAGAAAAGGTGGCCTGGGAGGTTGTTACGCCCATTGCAGAGAGCGAAATCAAAAAAGAAATTGTCCGCCTCCAAGACGGAAAATAAACCGTCTCCTGAGTTGATCCACAACGTTTTATTCCCCAAAAATGTACTGAAAAACCCTTTTTTTAATGGTTTTGTTGACCTCGGATTTCAGGGCTGCAAGTGATTTTTGCTCCGCTTCTTCCAGAGAAAGCTGGGCCTCCCTACCGGTACTTCGAACGCTGCCAATGACCCGGCCACTTTCTTTTTCTGTGAGCGTAATACGTGTACTCCAGCGAATAAAATGCCAAGTCGGGCTTTTTGGCCCTGTTTTTTCAAAACGGACCGCACCTGCAACAGAGAGCTTCGGCCTAGGCCCGGGGCGGAGTCCCATTTCATTGAGGTGCTCAAGAATCGTCTTTTCGACTTCCGCCGCATAGGGCCCTTCCAAGTCAATTTCCACCTGAAAATGAGTCTGAAGCACTTCGTGCAATTGATTCTGCAAATCTGCACTCATCGCCGACTCCTCCAAAGGACTGGCACGGTTTGGGGCAATCACACGCAACTTGTCCTGATATTCATCCGCCTGTCTTGAGGCCCTGAGCCCCTGATACAAGGCTTTTGCCACGGGCAGGGAATCCTGGGCATCCCTGGCCCGCTTTGACCAGGTTTGCGCCTCACGCTCAAGATCCAACACATTTTCACGAAAGATACGCTCCGTCTTATTTCGGTTTAAAACCACCAAAATATAATGTACTTTAGAGTGCGGATCGAACCAATGTTCAGCAATTTCAATCTGTTCCAAGTCCTGCTTTGAATGAATACCCGAGCGAAAGACACGAGATAAGGCTATAGTGGCACTGCTTTCGGCAGACCGCCGATTATCCCCAAAACCAAGACCCCTTAGATAACTCGCTTCAGGGTATTGTGGACTTGAATCGTCAAGCCAGCCGGGTTTAAGATCAACAGAGTGAACCTCAAACATGTAAAAAAGACCAACAAAAAAATAACAAAAAATCCCTAAAAATGACCTCTTCCACTTCAAAGCTGAGTCCTATTTAAGAAAATGCCACTGCCTCCTTTAACCCAGCTTGGCACACCGAAAGACTTCAGTGTCCACAGACGCCAAGGACAAAAAAATGGCAATAAGCTAAACGGATAAGGACGGGGAAATGCCCCCTTAGTATCACAATGCTACGAATTTATTACACTGAATTATCGGGGTGCAAAAACATCGGTGGAAGGTGAAAACACGAGAACCATTTGAATAATGTAGTACCCGACAAAAAGCATAGCGGCAACAAAAAAAAGCTTTTTTAAAAATGATTTCATACAAACCTCTTTGTTCCTGGAAGACTACATTTTATTCAATCGAAGTAGACCCTGTCAAATAAACCAGAAGAATCTTCGATTTATGGCATCCGATCTTCTAAAGTTTGTATCCTTAAGTCTACGATATGAATTTCCTGAGACGCACCCGTTTTTTCAAAATGAACACGGGCTTTTTTGAGATGGTGCAAGGCTTTAGAAAATTCGCCTTTCTTTTCGTAGATGGTTCCAATCGTGCCTTCAATTTCCGCAAGTTTCTTCAGGTTTTTCAATGAAGTCTGAAGATGAAGCGCTTCTTCTGCAGCATGCAAGGCTTCTTGATATCGGCCTTCGTCTCGATAGAGCAAACTTAAATTCAACCATATTTTTGAGCGATTGCCTTGATCCTGTAATTTCTGATATCCCGACAGCGCCTGCAATTGCAATTGTAGGGCAGTATCAAAATCACCGAGGTCTTTGTAAACAAAACTTAAGGCCGAATAGAGACCCATCTCGCTCAGCGGATCATCTAGCGTTTTATAGATTTTGAGGGCTTGTTGATAATAATCTTTTGCGAGCGGCAAAGCCTTATCGCGGTAATACAAACTCGCCAATTGGCCCAGCTGTCTGGCTTCAAGCCAAGGGATGGGAACCGTTTCCGCAATTTCCAAGGCTTCGATATGGGCTGCGGCTCCTTTTTCAGCATGACCTAATTTAAAATAAAAGGCCCCCAACTGGGATAGGGCCAAGCCCTGTGCCCGCCAGTCATCTATCTCTCTATCGAGTTCAAGCGCCTTTTCGAGCCATTGCACCGCTTCTTTCCAGCGCATCGACATCGAATAAACAAGGGCAAAGTTGGCCATCGCAGCCGACTTTATCTTTGGGTGCTTCGCCTTTTGAAAGGCCGACTGAAAAGCAGAAATCGCCTGAGACTCTTGACCCAAAATGAGCAGACTATTACCATACAAGATCAAAATATTTCCATCTTGTTGCTCCACTGGGAGCAACTTAATTTCCGTCACAATATCTTGAAAATGGTTGTTCCGATAGCCTTTATGAAGTGCCGCATAATGCGGAGACTTCGCGGATGTGATCGCTTCTGGCAGACGCAACTCACGTTTAAAAACCCTCAGATTTAGATTTTTTAAATGCTGCGCGGAATCTTCTGGAAAAATTTCTGAAAATACGGGACGATCAAAAACAGGGGGCACGCTCAAAAGAACAAGAAAAAATGCAATATGCCTCAGCGATTTCAAGGAACAGCGCTTTAAAAAAACAAGGGACAAACAAGAAAAAAAAGACGTGTTTTTAAAAAAAACAGCCGAAAAAACTAAGCTGTTTTTTTGTAATAGATCCAATCTTCTCTTTCCGCTAAATAACGATCTTCACGCTTATTGATTCTGGACCGTAATTCGGTAAAGTTCTTACGATGGAGTCTTCTCACCGCATCATCCAATACCTCTTGCACGGTCGGATAGGTTTCTGTGTTGAACTTCATGCCTTCATAGGAAAAATTGCCCGAATATCCATTTTCATCGACACCAACCGCCACATCCCGATTAAACATGCGCATGTCCCAGTCAAATCCTTCTATGTGATGTACTTCAAAAACCATCCTTTGGCCTCCGTCTTTTTTCAAGTCACTTGTCCGGCAGATTATAGACAGTGCGATTTATCAAATCAACCCGAATTGCATTCAAAAACAAAGAGAGAAGAGCCTCAGCTTCAGATCTCAGGTATTCAATAAAAAATCAAAATCGGTTTTACTCAGGCGATAGGCCTGACCTTTTTGATCCTCACCGCCCATTACGGCATCGTAGAGCGCGCTTTTTTTCTTCTTTAAGTCCATCATTTTTTCTTCGATGGTGTGACGCATCAAAATACGGGTAATGGACACATTTTGTTTCTGCCCAATACGGTGAACTCGATCCGAGGCTTGGTTTTCGACCGCCGGGTTCCACCAGGGATCGAGATGAAAAACATAAGAGGCCTTGGTCAAATTAAGTCCCTGTCCCCCCGCTTTTAGACTCAGTAAAAAAACCGAGGGCGCCAATTTTTCCTGAAAAGACTTCACCAAAGACTTTCGTTTTAAGGTGGGAGTTGAACCATCCAAACGAGAATAAGGAAGCTTCGTCGGGCTTAAGGCCTCTTCGAGCAGATCTAAAGCCCGTGTAAATTGCGAAAAAACAAGGGCGCTGTGGCCTTCCGCGTAAAGGGCCTGGAGCTGCTCAATCAGAAAGGTAATTTTCGGAGAATGCGCACTTTTTGACTTAAATTCCAAACTAATCAAACGCGGAGAAACACACAATTGCCGGAGTTTCATAATCGCAGTCAGGGCAATAATTTTGGCCTGACCCGAAGTTTTATCGCGGTAAGCCCGATTGATTTGCGATGAAATCAAAGAAACCGTCTGCTGATAGAGTGTCTTTTGCTCCCCGGTTAAACTGAGGTAAATATTGGTTTCAATTTTTGGCGGCAAGTCATCCAGTACCGCTTCTTTCATCCGTCTCAAGACAAAGGGCCGCGTCCGTCGAATCAAGACCTCCAACATCGGAGAATCTTCAAGCTTCAATTGGGATTTAAATTGATCGTACTCTCCCAACAGACCCGGCAAACAAAGATCAATCAGCGAATAATATTCTCCCAAGTGATTTTCAAGCGGGGTACCGGACATCACGAGATTAAAGATCCCCTTCAGCTGTCGAACGGCGCCTGTGGTTTCAGCATAAATATTTTTAACGGTCTGTGCTTCGTCGAAAATGATGACATGAAAGGGAATTTCTTTTAGTTTGACGATGTCCCGGCGCACAATGGCATAGGTCGTCAAAACGATGTCGTAGTCTTCAAACCTTGTCCGGCGGTCTTTTCCGAAATAGGGGTATAAACTTAAATCAGGGTAAAAACGTGAAATCTCTTGTTCCCAATTAAACAAAAGGGTCGGTGGAACAACAATGAGGTGAGGGCCCTTTTCAGATCCAGGCAGAGAAGGGATACACCCTTCTTTTAAGGCCGCCAGTAGGGCGATGGCCTGTAATGTTTTGCCCAAACCCATATCGTCAGCCAAAATTGCGCCAAAACGATGTTGATACAAAAAGGCCAACCAATCGAGTCCTTCTTTTTGATAGGGACGTAAGGTCGCCAGCAAGTTTAGAGGGGTTGAAATTTCCTCAATTTTTTCCAATTGCGTGAGGTGTTTAATCAGTCGTTCGTCCGCTTCTGATAGCAGAATATCGACGCCTTCTTTTCTGAGCATCACCCAGTCCAACAACTGCATCCTCGGCACTTGTACAATTTCTCGTTTTTCACGCGAGGCATTTTTGGGCTGCGTGTAAATTAAAGCAAGGGCATCAATAATTTTTTGTGCATTGGCATCCACGATTTGAATTGTGCCTTTGTCCTCAACAATGCCACGCCCCTGTAAGAGTTTTTGCCAGACGGCATCCGAAACCACCACGCCGTCTGAGCGGATTTCAGGTCGAAGCTCAAACCAATCAATGCCAGTGCCTTGCCTTGCATCAAAGGCAAAATCCCATTTTACGGTTTGAACAGGTTTACCCTGATAATAAAGTGAAATTCCGACAGACTGACAGTGCACATGCAAATAAGAGAGCTGTGCGTCCAGTTGATTTGTAGGCAGACGAATTTCGTGATAACGCGTCATTTCCCTAAAAACCTTGGCCCCAAAACATTCAAAGGGAATTTTATAGAGCAAGACCTCTATCCCTTTTTCGTTGGGGGCGATGAACCAGTTTCCTGCGCTAAAATGCAGACGAAAGTCCTCATCCTGCAAACTGCTGAAACAACGTTTCAAAAAATCCCGTGCAGAGCGCTTGACCGCATATTCCGTAAAGTCCCCATTAGAGAGGGCTTTTTTGATGACTTTAAGGGCCTCTTCTCTCTCTTTTATTTTAAAAAGAAGGAAGAAGGTTTGATAAAGCACGGTCAATCGTTTGATGGCCCGAAGTGCGTTGGGCAAGCCCTGGGTATGAATATCCGTAAAAAAGCTAAAAGTATGACCCGTCGTCACCCCCACAGAATCCCCAATACGACATTCAGTCCCTAAGCTTGTCGTCTCACCCTCTCTCGAATCAATGGTTAAACGATGTTCGTGTTTGGCGGATTGCGCAGAAACCAAGCGACCATCGACTTTCAAAACCAAATGGGCCAAGGTGTCACTTAATATCTTTTCTGTAATGTTGAGCTGTATGGATTGAAAGGTTTTTAGAGGAACTTTAAAATGGGTGTCCGGCACAATCCATTCTCTACCGGAAAGCCGCTGGTCTTCTATTTCATCTAATCGCTCAAAGGGGCTGAGAGAAGACGGGCGAAAAAGACGGTCAAGATGGTCAAAAAGCCCCCAACCCGCACGATTCCGGACACGCCCCAAGGTCCCTGTTTTTAAATCAACGACAAAATCCCAAAACCGTTCGGTCTGCTCACAGGGCACACCCTCTAAAAAGATACAAGCCTGTGCCTCTACCTCAGCACCCACAACATTAAGCTCGGTCTTGCTCTGATAGATTAATTTGGGGTCCCAACGCAGCCGGATCTGGGCTGAACGCCCCTCGAAAATCAGAGGATAAGATGCTGCATTTTTTTTAAGATGTTCGAAAAAACCGTCTCGCAGGGATTGGTCGGTGTGATAACGATAGGTAAAAACCGATAAAGCTTCAGATAAACCACTGAGCGTATCCACGACCCGCCCCCCCCGTCTCAAGAAAACAGCGGGGTAGTCTTCCTTCGACTCAATCACAACTTCGAGTGTTTCTGTTTTTTTTGGTGAGAAGACAGCCGGGGTCGAGGGTTTTCCTTTCTGAGTCTGTCCTAATTTACGACTTGCAAGCCTTTGATTTCGAATCAAAACAGCCTTGAGTGCCTGAAGCCGATTCTCATCCTGATCGGGCTGATTAAACCACTTTGGCGTAATCAGGTTGAGCAGTGACAGTAAGACACAGATCACATGACGGCACTGCGCCCGAGACTGCCAACTGGGACAATCGCAAGCAGAGTGTAAGGTTTTCGCCTTTACGGAAAGTGTAACCGTGTACGATTTTGCTCCAGAAAGGGAGGCTTTTAAGCAACTTTGGTTTTCCTGCCAAAGAATGGATTGAAGTCGCTCAGCCCTGTAATCCCCAAAACCCAGAAGGAAAATCGACTTCGAGGTTATTTGGTACAGACTGCCGGGCTGGAGTGCCTTTAAAAGGAACAGTACGTCCGGATCAAGAGGTGTATTGACGACTTTCTCCATAAACCGCTTGAAGCCCGAGAGGATTACTGTTTTTGAATGTATTTAAAGAATTCAGATTGTGGTGTGGTGACGAATGTTGTGCCTGCATTGAGGACTTTTTTATAGGCCTCCATTGAGCGGACGAATTCAAAAAATTGAGGATCTTGCCCATAGGCTTCGGCATAAATGCGGAATGCCTGGGCATCTCCCTGCCCCATGAGTTGCTGCTGTTGTTTATAGGCTTCTGACAAAAGAATCTCTTTTTCTTTTTCTGCCTCTGAACGGACCCGCTGTGCGGCTTCCTCACCTTCAGAGCGGTAGCGTTTTGCTTCGCGGCCCCGTTCCGCCTGCATCCGGTTAAAAACAGCTCTTTCGTTTTCTTCCGGCAAATCGGCCCGTTTAATTCGCACATCCACTATTTCGATACCATATTCCAGCGCTACCTTATTGGTGATTCGCGTGACCGTTGCCATAATTTCTGAGCGGTTTTTTGAAATAATTTCGGAAAGATCCTGCAGTCCCAAATCGACACGCAATTCCGAATAAATAATATCGTCCAAGCGGGATCGCGCGGCCTGCTCCGTGCGAAAAGCCTCATAAAACTTGAGTGGGTCGACAATGCGCCACTTTGCAAAGTTATCAATGACCAAGGTCTTTTTGTCCTTGGTCACCACATCCTGAGGATCAGAATCATAATCCAGGAGCCGTTTGTCAAATTGGATCACATCCTGAATAAAGGGGATTTTAAACTTTAGCCCTGGCTCCGTGATCGTTCGAACGGGTTTTCCCAATTGAACCACAATGGCAGTGTGAATAATGTCCACGACAAAAAAAGGAGAGCCACCCATTAGAAATAAAAGAAGTAGCCCCAGGATCATGATCCCAACCAGATTTTGTTTTTTCATTTCGCCCCCTGCTGAGACCTTTTGCCAAGCGCCCCTCGGTCAAGAGGGAGATAGGGCAAGACCTTTCCGGCGACCGCATCGTCGATGATCACCTTATCCACTTTGGCCATCACTTCTTCCATCGTTTCAATAAAGATACGCTTTCGAATAATCTCTTTTGATTGTTTGTATTCTTTCAGGGTTTTCAAAAATCGGTCGGCCTCCCCCTCCGCCCGTCGCACCCGCGACTCGGCATAGGCTTGCGCCTCATTCACCATTTGCGCGGCTTCCCCCTTTGCTTTGGGAATGATGTCGTTTCGGTAACCGTGTGATTCGTTAATCAGTTTTTCTTTGTCCTCTTTGGCGCTGGCCACATCTTTGAAAGCTGCGGCAACGTCATCCGGTGGATTCACATCCTGAAGCTGGACGGCCGTAATTTGCACCCCTGCCTCGTATTCATCCAAAATATTCTGAAGCGCCGTTTGGGTTTCAAGCTGAATTTGTGCCTTTCCAACCGTGAGTGCTTCATCAATCTCCGTTTGACCCACAATCTGTCGAATCGAGGCCTCCGCACTCTTTTTGATCGTTGCGCCAATATCAGCCACATTAAAAAGGAATTGCTGCGCATCTTTAATGCGAAACTGGACGATCATCTCTATTGCGACAATATTTTCATCGCCTGTCACCATCAAAGCCTCAACGGGAATACGCTGAGAACTTGATCCTCGGGAGCGAAAACCAATTTCAATCCGATGTAGCTTGGTAATTTTGGGTAAGAGCACCTCTTCAATCATTGGAATTTTCAGGTGTGGCCCGGGTGCAGTCATTCGCACCATTTTGCCAAAACGCAGGACAACACCTTGCTCATCCGGTGCGACGATGTAAAACCCCTTCCAGAGAAAAAATCCCACAACAAGGAGTAGCAGGATAATTTTCCAGCCCTTGAATAGGGGGCCAGGAGAACCCCGTTTTAAAAATTTCTGAAATTCTTTCAGGATCTTGACAAAGGGATCTTCAAAATCACCACCGGGGCTTCTGGGCTCCCAAGACATACAATATCCTTAGATTTGAGGAGGATAAAAAGATCTCGAGCGGGTACCTTAGCATCTCGTATGACGGAGGTCAATACTCCGGCTTTGCATTCTATCGTTTTGCAAAAAAGGAAAGAATGGGGTACACAAAATATCAGCTTAGATTTCAGATCCAGACCTAACAAGACAATCCCATGAGAGTCTCAAAACATCCCTCAGGAATCAGCTCCCTTGACGATTTTCAAAGACCTGTGATACCTTTGATTTATCATGCTTTTTGCGAAAGGATGTGCACCTTTATCAGAACGACGTGTGTGTCTTTTGTCTTAACGCTCTAGGAATTTCTGGGCCCTAAGATGCTTTATTGAAGTGCATCACAAGCAGAATGGACGCTCGACCCGACTACTATGGCACTTGAAGGCACACTAAAAGATTTTTCTCCGTTTGACATCATGGAGCTCATTGATTTTAAACAGAAAACCGGTCTGCTTTTTGTGACCTCCCCAGAAGGGGAAACGATTACACTGGGCTTCGAAAAAAAAGGCCTGGTTCTGGCCCAATCCTCTACCAACAAAAATGATCTGCAACTGGGGAACATCCTGGTTCGGGCAGGAAAAATTACTGAGGCCAACCGAGACAAAGCCTTGGAAATGCAAAAAGGAACACTCGATCGTTTAGGCTTTATCTTCGCCCGGGAGAAATATTGCACAGAAAAAGACATTTGCGAAAGCCTCCGTATTCAGATAAAGCGTGTTTTTTTTACCTTACTGCGATGGGACGAGGGTATTTACATCTTTGAACCCCGTGAATCCATCGACTATTTTCACGAGTTTATCAAACCCGTCTTTGTTCAACCCTTGAGTGTCAAGGGACTCATGATGGAAGGCGCGGTCATGGTTGACGAATGGCCGATGATAGAAAAGGTCGTCAAATCACTCGACATGATTTTTCGACGCATAAAAATCGAAGGAAAAATCAAAACCATCACAGAAGAAGAGGCCTTTGATTTTGAAGGGAGTAAGAGACAAGACAAGGCCGACAACGAGAACGTTACTCGTATCACGCCCGATGAAAAAATCCTCTACGACCTGGTTGACGGCCGTCAGTCGCTTGCAAATATTCTGGAACAAACTCTGTTTTCAGAGTTTACCTGCTGTAAGACCATTTTTGATCTCGTAAAAAAAGATCTCCTTGAAGAAAACAAGGAGGCGCTCCCTGAAGTCAGTCCTCCCTCAAAAGAAGATACAGCATCAAGAAACGTGCTCTCTGATGAGATCGTCCAGGAAAATTGGGAAGCCGCGCGGGTATTGGTGCAACGTGCCCTGCCAGAGGCCCTCATCTTAGAAATCACCCTTTCAGAGAAAAAAGCGACACTCCTACAAGGAGAAACAGATTTAGAGCAATGGCCAGAGCTCATTATGGCTATTTACCAAGAAGCAAAACCCCTCGGAAACCGCAGCAATGTCGGCGTTTTTGAATATGTTGCGGATGAAGTCGGAATCGCACTTTTTTGGGATCATCGTACCGATTATATGCTTGTTGTGATATCGGCGCTTGATGGCAGCATCGGCGCTTCTCGCTTTCGCGCCCACGTCGCCACCGTCACGCGTTGCGTCTTAGTTTAGAAAAGGAACACCCATGAGCCAGATGAATGACGCATGCAAAAAGGTGCTGGACGGTGTCGGAGATGCCCTCGTCTGCGGCGTCTTTGATCTCGAGCGCAAACAGGCGATTGAGATCGTCCGTGTACCCGAATTTTCAGATGTACAACAAGAAATGGTCACCCGCGCGGTCATGAATCTCTTTCGAGGCATTAACGCAAAGTTACTGGCAAATCGCGCCCACGAGCAAGTCGGAAAACCGGTCATGAAGGGAAAAGGATTTAGGGAAATCCAAATGGCTTTTGAAGAAAATTTTTATTTTTCAAAAACCATCAACAATGGAAACGCAGCCCTCATTCTGGTGACCAAAGAAAACACGAATATCGGCATGGCCTGGGTCCAGCTTAAATCAGTGATTCCCATCGTTGAACCCCTCATTCCCTGAAAATTGCTAAGCATAAAAGGCAATCATCTCAAACAAAACGGGGCCGCATAAAAACACATGCGGCCCCACAATTACCCCCCTGCGAACCCTAATAACAGCGGGAATAACCACAGTAGTGGCATTTTTCGCAACCCTCTCCGAAGATCAACTCACAACCACACTCTGGACAGGGAAAGACCATCTTTTGGGTTTCCACGAGAGGGGCTTCTGCCACGGCAAGGGCAGAGCCGCCCTGCTCAGGATGACGCTCCTCAGAAACCTTCATGTCCAAGGATTGATTAAAAATCTTGGCAATGGCATCCGAACAGGAAAGCACTTTTTCCGGTCCAACCCCAAAGGGTTTGTTACAGCGAATGCCAATCAGCTGCTTTACGATATCACGTGGCGTCACACCCGCACGCATGCACAAGGAAATCAGACGACCAATGGCCTCGTTAAAAGAACCCTCGCAGCCACCCGCTTTGCCCATCGTGGCAAAGGCTTCAAAGGGTTTTTTGCTTTCTTGATCTTGATTGACGGTTAAATAGAGATCACCACAAGAGGTCTGTCGCTTTGTGGTCGTCCCTAACATCACTTCTGGACGTGGTCTTGGGGTTACGATGGGAAAATACTCTTTCTCACCCGAAGCCGCGGTTTCTTTTGTCGTTTTGGCTGCTTCCCCTTTTTTGGATTTTCCCACATTCATGACTTGATCCGGGCGACAGCCGTCTCGGTACACTGTAATGCCCTTACAGCCCAAACGATAGGCCAGTAGATAGGCTTCCTTGATTTCATCCTCGGTCGCATTTGTGGGCAAGTTAATGGTCTTGCTTACCGCAGAATCCGAAAAGGCCTGAAAAGCCGCTTGCATCCGCACATGCCATTCGGAAGAAATCCCATGAGAGGTCACAAAAACGTCCTGCCAATGTTCCGGCACTTGTTTGAGACCACGAACCGAACCCTTATTGGCAATAATTTGATCCAGCAAATCATCCACATAAAAACCCTCACGCTTCGCCACGTCGGTAAAATAATCCAGCGCATAGGGCAGGTGCTCCCCATCCATGACATTTTTATACCAAACCAGTGAAAATTCCGGTTCACAACCGCCAGAGGTATCTGCAATCATCGAGATGGTTCCCGTGGGGGCAACGGTCGTGAGGTAAGAATTTCTGAGCCGTCGGCCCTGCTCTTGATGACGTGAGCCTTCCCAATAATCATAAACCCCGCGCTGCTCCGCAAGACGCGCAGATTCGTCAGAAGCCATTTTGTGAATGAAACCCATGACCGTGCGTGCCATCTCAACACCGCTTTCGGAATTGTAGGGAATCTCAAGTTTGAAAAGCAGCCTGGCAAAACCCATCACGCCCAAACCAATTTTTCGGTTGGCACGTGTGATTTTTTCAATTTCGGGAATCGGGTAACGATTCATGTCCAAGACGTTGTCTAAAAAATGGACGGAGGTACGCACGGTTTCTTCAAGCGCAGCCCAATCAATCTGATAGCCATCGTCCACTTTTTTAAGATGTCGCTCGAGTGTAATACTGCCCAGGGTACAGCTTTCATAGGGCAACAAAGGTTGTTCACCACAAGGATTCGTCGCTTCCATCTCGGCAATATGTGGGGTAGGATTCGTTCGGTTTGTGACATCAATAAAAAACAGACCCGGCTCTCCCGTTTTCCAAGCCTGCTCTGCGATTTTATCCATCATTTCTTTTGCAGAAACAGATTTCACTGCCTTACCCGTTCGAGGAGAAATCAAGTCATAGTTTTCGCCCTTTTGATAGGCTTCCATAAAACGATCCGTAATCGCCACAGAGATATTAAAATTTGTAATTTCGGAGGTGTCTGATTTACAGGAGATAAAATCTAAAATATCGGGATGATCCACACGCAGTATCCCCATATTGGCCCCTCTGCGTGTCCCGCCTTGTTTGACGGCCTCTGTCGCATGATTAAAAACTTTCATAAATGAGATCGGCCCGGAAGCAACACCGCCCGTGGATTTCACACGATCATCTTTGGGGCGTAATCGGGAGAACGAAAACCCCGTGCCTCCCCCTGATTTATGAATGATGGCCGCCTGTTTTACGGTTTCAAAAATCGATTCCATCGAATCCTCAACCGGTAAGACAAAACAGGCCGAGAGCTGTTGTAAATCGCGACCGGCATTCATCAATGTCGGAGAGTTGGGGAGAAAACGAAAGCTTGTCATGAGATCATAAAACTGGGTTTCAGTCTCAAGCAGATCACAAGTGTCATCATACATCCGTTCGGCTTGCGCAATATTATGGGCAACACGCCGAAAAAGATCCTGGGGGCTTTCAACGACTTTTCCTTGCAAATCTTTGAGCAAGTAGCGTTTTTCCAATACCCGCAAGGCATTCTGCGAAAGGGCAACTTCCCCTTGCAGGTTTTCTTCTGTTTTGGTGGATGTCGTTTCTAACTTGACCCTACCGTTTTCTTCGATCCCCTTCATGGATCCTCCCTATTTGATATAAAAAAGTGTTTGAGATGCCCCTCATTTCCCCAGAGGCGCTTTGATTGAAACAAGATGTGAAACACACCAGATATGCTTAATCTATAAAAGAATCTTGTGGTTTTGTCAAGGGCGAAAGTACAAGATATAGACAAATATAGAATACGAACAACATCATATTGTGGAATTCATGGATATAAGCTGTGGAAAAGGTGTGTACGAAAAAAGGACATTTTGCCCTAAGTCATCAGATTATTTAGCTTTTGCATTGTGGAAAAACATAAAAAGTGCTCTGGCAAAATAAATACAAAAATATGAGGGTTTTGTAGAAAAATAAGTCGAAAATATCCCCTTCAATCAAAAACGAACCCCTACTGCATGCGAAAATAGTAGAGCGTTGTCTGCTGACCCACACGCCGAACCACGGCCGAAACAGTCTTGAAAGTATCGTTGACCTGACCCGTGGCTCTGAGGGTAAAAAACTGGCTGTCTTTTCTCTGCCAATCACCAATGCGGTTAATGACATCGGTAGACAGGAGGTCCCTAAATTCTGAACGCCAGGTGGTCGGCTCATCGAAGGGACGTTTTTCTATAATGCGACGTGCGACAGATTCATCCAGATCAAGATCGAAACTCTGCAAGACCAACGTATCTGCCGTATTGATATTGATGGCCCCCTCACCATAAACGGTCAAATAGGGAGAGATTTCAGCATAGATTGCGTTCGTAATCCCACGCACCATGTACAATTCCTCTAGGGTCTGCATTGCACCATTTCTCGCAGCATAACCCGGATTTCCCGCTTGATAACTCGGACTTTCTGCACCATAGGGCATTGGAACATCATCCGGGTCAATCCAATCGACAATGGCATCTGTTAAATCAGGATTAACCTCGAGTAGCTCAAATAAACGCATGAGTTGGGCCTGCCTTTTTTCGATCACCTTGCCTGTACTCTGATTGACCAACTTATTGATATTGATTTTGCGTTCTTCGTCTACGATGAATCCACTCAAAAGCCCATCCCCCAGGGGATATTCTGGAATGGGCGCCGCCCAAAATTCATCCACGCCATCGTAAGCCGCACTATTTTTGGCATCATCTTTCAAGAGGGCTTCACCCGCAGAGATCCCGGAGCGGGCAAGATATTCGGCCTTTAAGTCATCCCTGAAATTACCTGCGGCACGCAGATCCGCCCGAATCTGATAATCAGCCTCAAAAATAATAATCACCAAGAGGACAACAATCAAAAGACTTAAGAGCAGTGCAAAACCGTTTTGATTTCGCAAAGCTGTGCCGGGGTTTTTAGGAAGCAACCTTTTCATAAGAAAGCACCAGGAAGGTGACATCCATTAAATCTGGATTTGAAAACCGTGTTTTCATGGAGAGTCGCTTAATACGCAAACGATTTTTGCTGTTTTCAAGCGCAGCCAAGAAAGGGATGATTTGGGACAGCCGAACTTTTTCGACTTTGACTTCAACCGGGACTTCCCGATATCGAGACAGATGTTCCTGTGCGGCCAGTGGGCGGATAAAAGCGATATTACCTTTGATTCGGTTTTTTGCCGCATGCTCTTCAAGAAAGGAGAGGGCTGAAAAACTACTTTCTTCTGGAAGCCCACGCACGATGACATCAATTTCTTCCGAGACCCCCTGAAACGACTGCTTTAAGCGGATGAGCTCACTCAAGTCACGTTCCTTCCGAGGGATCAAGCTGTCCAATTGTGTCATGCGTTGCAAGGTCGGATCAATGAGGAAAAAGAAAACAATGAGAAAACTTGCAATCAAACCTCCGCCGCCCAACATCCATTTTTCCCGTGTGGAAAGACGAATCAAAAACTGATCAATCCGCCCCAAAAAACCGCTTTTTTCCATTAATTTCCTTTATGGCCCCATATTTCCGCAAATGCACACCAGAGCCTCTTGTTCACTCCTCAGCATTTCGCACTGACATCTTAATGCGAAATCGCACATGTGCTTTATTGGCTGCAACCTTTGCGTCACTCATCTCAACCTGCTTAAATTGATTGCTCGCAAGCAGGGCACTTCTGATGCGATCCACCGACTCAAAAGAGTCGGTCTGGGCCTGAATCCGCACACTCCCGTCATCAATCACCAGATTAAAGACATCAATCGTAATCGTTTCGGGTATGGCCGCTGTAATGTCACCCAAAACCTGGAGGGGACTCCGCGCATTAACACCCAAAAAGACCCCCGTTTTTTGACGCTCACTGATGGCCGTTTGCGTTTGCGCCAGCTCATTCACCACATTTCTGACCTTGGGAAAAATTTCGCTAAAGGCCGTCCTTAGCTCACTTTTCAAGCCCTGATAACGATTTTCCTTTTTTTGATAATGTAAATAAAGATCAGCCCCCATCAATGCCAAGAGAAAAAAAACAATCATCGCCAAACTGACAAAACGGTGTCGGCGCGCAATGGTTTCTTTGCCAAAGACAAATTCACCTCGCCGAAAGTTAATGGGTGGCCCCTCGCTCTCTTGCAAGGCCAGCCCAAAAGCCTGCGCATACACCGGAGCAATATCTTCCACGGCAACCCGATCAATACCGGCAATTCCAGCGGCAGGCCCGCCTTTTTCGCAATTGACACCGATGGCTTCCATTTCAAGATGACCTTCAAGTTGACGCTCAAAACCCTTGATGCCACTGCCTCCCCCACACAAATGGAACACCCGCTGAACCGGACCCTGTTCCTCATTGTGCGATGCTGGTGGCACATCCTGTTTGTTTTCGGGGGAAAAGATACGAATGCTTTTCTCAATTTCCAAGCTTAAGGCAGAGAGCCCTTTTTCAAGGGCCTCCAGCTCAATGATCTCCTGCTCATCGGTCGGATCGTCCATGTAGAGATCAATTTCGGTTTTTCGCGCTTCCGCGCGCGCCCAAGTCAAACCAGAAAATGCCATCAGGGTTTCTGTAATATCATCGCCCCCCAGCGGGATGGTCCGCACCCAATTGAGAGAAGTCCCCCGAAGATGACAGAGCACTGTCCGAACGGCCCCAACGTCAATCACCAGGGTTTCGGTCTCGCTGCCTTTTTTAAGACCCAAAAAACAAGTGGCGTAGGCCACAAGAGAGAGTGGGTTTTCACCAACCCAGGCAGGGTCAATCCCAATGTCTACAAGACCCTGCAAATACGATTGAATCAGCTCATTCTGGATCGCGGAAACGAGGAGGTGTGTTTCTTTTTTTTGCCCTCCCTTTCCTGCAGCATCAGGACGCTGACGCGAAGTTTTTTGAAGGAAAGTGTAGTCAATCGTCAGTGTTTCCAAATCAAAAGGCAGCTCACTTTCGACTTCGTAGGGGGCAACCTGCTCAATTTTTTTGAGATCGCTAAAGGGCAAAGTCAACGCTCGTGTGGAAACAAAATCCCCTGAGACTGAAAGGGCAATCAAGTCTCCTTTTTTAATCTGCCCCTCTTCGACAAGTTTTTCGAGCGCGGCAAGCTGGTTTTGACCGACAAGGCCTTGGGCAGGGGCCTCCGTTTCGGAAATTTCCACGGACACATCAAAAACATCCAAGAGCCGCATCCCACGAAAATTTCGCGTCATGCGCACACCCTTCACGGCGGCGGCACCAATGTCGAGACCCAAAATCGTTTGTCTCATTGCAAACAGCCTCTAAAGTCCAAGACGGACCGCCTTTCCATTCACAGAAACCTGTGGCGCACGCATTGGACCATTGATTCGGATTTTCAAAGGACTGTTGGCCCTGTAGTCTTGTACAAAAAGCCCCGCCATTTCTTGCAAAGACCCTTTGGGTGTTGCCAATAAAGAGAGTGTTAACATGCTATTCTCTGGAGGATTACGAAGCAGCACCACAGCACTTTCACTGCTCAGATCGGCCATTTCACCGCTTGCTGAAAAGGCCTCAATCACCACACGCCCATCCTTCCAAAAAGCCTGTGCGTCTATTTTATCAAAACTCATTTCTCCAATGGGAAGCTCAAATCCGTCAAAGGACTTAAACCGCCCTTGTTCGATCGCCAAAACAAGCTTTCCCGAACCTTTCATCACATTCTGATTTTGCCAGGTGCTTTCCCCCTGGACTGAAATCAGCGCAGAAAAACCCTCCTCTTCAAACCTGAGTTGTGCCCCTTCGGTTCGCAGTGAAACGGCAAGCTCTCCCGCTTCTTCTTTCAGACGTAAATACCCTGGAATATTGCCAAAATCCGAGCCGATCAAAAAATCGACTTCGAGTGTTTTTTTGAGTAACAGTGGCAGAAATGAAAAGCTCATATCCAGCGACTTCAGTTGGAGTGTCACTTCTCCTCGCTCCCGCAAACCCAAACGCTGCTTTGCACAACGCCCCGTCAAACCCCGCGCACGGATCTTGAGCGGCAGCGCGTAGGTGCTTTGCGCCACAGTCAGCTCACAACCGGTCTCAGCCTTCAACAAACGCAGTGCCTGTTTTTCAGCAAGGTCAAAGGGAAAGGTCAGCCCTAAAAAAAAGACAAAGGCCAGTAGGCCAAAAGCGGTGTAAAGTAAAAAACGGAGCAGTTTTTCTTTCTGAATTTTCATCAATACTCAGAGCCCCATGGGCAAATCCACCCAGGTTTTGAAACGACGTGCTGGGTGACCTTCAACTTTAAGAATAAATTCAATCTCGACCACCGTCGGCGCTTTAGGGTTTGTGCCCAGGGTCTCCCAGGTCTCAACCCACCCGGCACTGTTTTTTGGCAGGTAACGGAAACTCAAACCTTCGATAGGCCCCGCAAGTTCGTTGAGCAAAGTGCGACCATTAGAAAACCGTGTTTCTTGAATCAAATATCGATCCTGTAAGGCATAACGCACGACCAACTGCTCTGAGGCGGGGACATTGCCAATACGGCGGTGCGAAACGGTGCTAAATTCAATGGCATCATTTGGAAAAGTCTCATTCCCCTGTAAACGCTCACTGTTTTTCCCATTAAAAACCATCTCTTTTTTCGCGTTGTTCCCCTCTGGGTCTTGTGAGACAAAAAACATGCTCAAATCGTTGGCGATATAATAAAGACTCATGCGCGTCATTCGATAGCGCTCGGCATCGGCCTCCATCTGCTCAGTGCCCTGGTGTACATTTTTAAAGGTGCCATAAATCACAACAAAAATAATCGCAACAATGGCCAAGGAGATCATCAGCTCCAAAAGCGTAAAACCCGCTTGGCCTAAGACATTTGCGGAAGATGACTTTTTTTCTCGTTTTGCCATCGTTATGACTCTGAAATAGGGGCGAGACTTCTGGCTTTTGTCCCGCGATCAAAAAGGTAGGTGGTTACCCCCAGCCTAAGCTCTCGATTGTTCTCCTTCCAAAGGACTTCCAGCATGATTTCTCGCACAACGCTAAAAGGTGTTTGCACCACATCCTGACGCCAGGTGTATTGCGGAAAATCTACACCAAAATCGCCTTTTTTTTCGCCCAACTCCGGGAAACCCTCCGCAGAAACCTCCGTCACTTTTTGTCGTGCCAACAAAGTGGCCTCAATGATATGACGGCTTCGCGCCGCAAGCGTAATGCCCTGATTGCGAAGCCCCAGTAAAACAACTAAGGCAATGGATAAGATGGAGAGGGCGATCATCACCTCAATCAGCGTAAACCCATTTTTATATTTTGGAATACCCCCCTTTTGCGCCAGGGCTGCGTTGCTGTGGTGCTCGAATCCTCGCGTATCAGTGATACGCTCCGGTTCTGCGCGCCTCGCGCCTTGCCCTGACACAAAATCAGGGCACTCCAAAACATAAAAACATTCTGTTTTTATTTCTATATTCACATTCAAATTACAGTCCTGTGCGTTCTATGCGTTCGATTTTTTCGACATAGGAATCAAAAATTTTGACCCGGCCGGTGAGGCTGTTGATGATTAAGGTCCAAACCTTATCATCTCCTTCTTTGAGATGGATGGTTGTTTTTTCAACGCCTAAGGGGAAAAACTCCGTATAAGCTTCACCGTCCTGTACCTTGCCGTGCCGGAAAGTCACGACGTCTTCAAAAACAAGACCATCCGGCAACTTACGTCCTGTAATCAAACCGCCAGAAATGGGAACAAACTCCCGACCTTGCAGAATTTTGACCGAGTAGGCCACTTCTTCAAAATCGTAATAAAGCCGATAATATTTTTTTGTCGCAAGCGACTCCTGTGCCAAATGCTGGATCAGACGAGAGAGCTGCCGTGTCGCAGACTTTCCTGAATTCACCCCAAAAGCAGAAATCTTTGGGAATACCATCAGCGCCGTAATACCTAGAATACTCACGATAACCATCAATTCCAGCAGAGTAAAGCCTGCGTCATTTCGATTTTTGTTAGTTAAGGTTCCAACTTTCGAGGTCGGCATTGTCCCCTTCTCCACCCGGCTCATTGTCCGTCCCATAAGAAACCAGGTCATAAGCACCACTTGAACCCGGACTCAAATAGACATAAGGATTATCCCAGGCATCATCCGGTACCTTGGATAAGTATCCTTCCTCTTTCCAATGTTTCGGAATGGAACCGACGGTCGGCAGATTCACCAGGGCATGCAAGCCCTGCTCAGTGGTGGGATAAACCCCATTGTCGAGTTTGTAGAGTTGAAGCGCACCCTCAATATTTTTAATTTGCGCCTTGGTTGAAACCCGTCGGGCCTGATCCGTACGCCCGACCATCTTGGGTGCGACCAAGGCGATCAAAATAGCCAAAATGGTCACAACCACCATAATCTCGATCAAAGTAAATCCACGCTCCTGCAAACCTTCTTTTTTCAGGTCTTTTGTCTGTCTTGATCTCATCGCTTTCCTCAAATTCATTTTTGTTCAGCCTTTTCCTAAAAACAAGGCCTAACCCACCATCTGACTCACTTCAAAAATCGGCAGCAAGATCGCCAGCACGATAAAAAGAATCGCAAAACCCATACCCAAAATCATAAGCGGCCCCAAGAGCGAGGTCATGCCCGTCACCGTCGTCTCCACTTCATTATCATAGGCCTCTGACACCTTTTGAAGCATGGTTTCCAACTCACCACTTTTTTCCCCAATGCTAATCATATGGGTCACCAAGGGTGGAAAAAGCCCACTGCGTTTGAGCGGATCGGCAATCGACTCCCCCTCTCGGATATTGCCACGCGCTTCACGGATCGTCTCTTCTAATACTTTATTGCCCACCACTTCCTGCACAATTTCAAGCGCTTTTAATAATTGTACGCCACTGGCCAACAAGGTGGCGAGGGTCTTTGTAAAACGGGAAATCGCCACCATTTTAACCACCTTGCCAAAAATCGGGACTTTAAGTGAAATCCGGTCGTATTTTTCTCGACCTTCAGGTGTGGCAATGTGGCGTCTCAGAAAAAAGAATCCTAAGGCCAAAAGCAAAAAAAGCAGCCAACCATAAGCAATCACAAAATCGCTTATGGACAAAAGAATCACGGTCGGCAAGGGCAGGGCTTGGTTTAAATCATCAAAAATCGAAGTCACTTTCGGCACCACATAGGCCACCAAAAAAAGCAGGATCAAACCACTGACCACCATCATCAAAATGGGATAGGTCATCATGGAAAAAATCTTCCCCCGCAAACGTACCTGGTTTTCGAGATAGTCCGCGAGACGCAATAAAATTTTATCCAAGGCACCACTGGCCTCACCCGCTCGGACCATATGACAATAGAGGTTTGAAAAAACCTTGGGATGACGACTTAAGGCATCGGCAAAAGTACTGCCTTCTTTAACCCCCTCACGCACATCGACCCACACTTTTTTAGAAGCCTTGTTTTCAGTCTGCTCGATCAAGGCCGCCAAACTCTCCATAATAGAAAGTCCTGCACCCGTAAGCGTCGCCATTTGACGTGTCATGAGCGCCGTCTCTGAAAGACTCACCTTTTGTCCAAAAGAAAAAGCTTCGCGGGCCTGCTCAGCAGCGGCTGCTTTGGCCGTCATCACTTCCGTCGGGAAGATCCCATTTTGGCGCAGTTTGCTACGGGCCTGACGCGGATTATCCGCATCAATCACACCTGCCATTTTTTTTCCCCGCAGATCCAAACCCTTATATTCAAAAACAGCCATAAATCAAATCTTCTCTTCTTGGGTCACACGCAGCACTTCTTCCGTTGTTGTCAAACCTGCAATCACCCGTCTCGCCCCATCCTCTCGTAAGCTGCTCATGCCTTTTGCCAGGGCTGCGGCTTTGATTTGTGTCGAATCTGCCTTTGAAAGAATCATGTTGCGAATTTCGTCATCAAGCCGCAGGATCTCATAAATACCTGAGCGCCCCTTAAATCCCGTATTCAAACACTCAGAACAGCCGGGCCCTTTAAAAAAGGAATGTTTGGAATCCGGCGGCAAGCCCAGCTTTTCATATTCTTCCTCAGTGGGCTGATAGGCTGTACGGCAATTTTGGCAGATTTTTCGTACCAAACGCTGGGCAACCATGGCGACGACCGAAGAAGAGACCAAAAAGGGCTCAATACCCATGTCCAGCAGACGTGTCACCGCCCCCGCAGAGTCATTGGTGTGCAGGGTTGAAAAAACCAAATGCCCGGTAAGAGAGGCCTGAATGGCAATGGTCGCGGTTTCACTATCCCTGATCTCTCCAATCATAATGATATCGGGATCCTGACGCAAAATAGAGCGCAGGCCGCTCGCAAAGGTGAGCTCTATTTTTGAATTGACTTGAATCTGTCCAATGCCCTGCAATTGATATTCGATGGGGTCTTCAATGGTAAGAATATTTTTATCCGGAGAATTGATTCGACTCAAAGCAGAATAAAGGGTCGTGGTTTTTCCACTCCCGGTTGGCCCGGTCACCAGGACAATGCCGTGGGCCAAATCGGTCAGATTTTCCATGGACTTCAAATCTTTCTCCGAAAGACCGATTTGATTCAAATCCAAAGACTCATTCGATTTTTCCAAAATACGCAGAACCAGACGCTCACCGTGGGCTGTGGGAACATCTGAAACACGGATATCGACCTCTCGTCCACCGATTCTGAGACTGATTCGGCCATCCTGAGGCAAACGCTTTTCGGCGATATTCATACCCGCCATGATCTTAATGCGAGAGATGAGCGCAGACTGAAGACGCTTGGGCGAAGTTAAAACATTGTAGAGTACCCCATCCACACGATAGCGCACCTTGACTTCACGTTCAAAAGGCTCAAAATGAATATCGGATGCACGTTGCTGTACGGCCTTAAAAAAGATGGAATTAACCAGTAAAATCATGGGCGCTTCATCGTCGGTATCCAGGAGGTCTTCCGGTTCGGCAATTTCCTCCGCCAATACATTCAAATTATCCCCAGAAAAGTCGGAGATCGCGTCTTCCGGGCTGTCCGTCGCCAATTCATAGACCTGATGGATACAACGCATAATTTCTTCGGAAGGCACAATCACCAGATTCATCCGGCTTTTGAGCAGGAGATAAAAATCATCCAGTGCACGCAAATTCAGCGGTTTTGCAGTGGCACACAGAATGTGTTTACCCTCACGTTTAATCGGCAAAAACTGATGACGTTTGGCAAAAGAAAGCGGAATTTTTTCAGTCAGTGCAGGATCTATTTCGTTAATGTCCAGCTCAGTTTGGTAAGGCAGCTTCCACTGTTCCGAAAGTGCTTCAAGCAAAGTACCTTCTTTGAGGTGTTTAAGCCTCAGCAGGATATCACCGATCGAGCCCCCTTCTTCTTTTTGTAGTTCAAGGGCTTCGACGATTTGCTCGGCAGTAATCACACCCTTCGCAATAAATATCTCGCCGATGAGGGGTCGTTTCTGATGAATCAAGGGCTTACCTCAGGGTCTGTGAACATACTTGTGACAAAACTGGACTAACAAGCTCTAATTAAATCAGGATTGGATTTTTCAAGCGTTACACCAGGAGTAGGCGCTTTAGCGACGCTAAAATGGGACATCAGGGCTTTAAAAAACCGACTCATTATTTGGTCAGGACTTCCCTTACTGAGGGAAATCGATCATTTCGCTAAATGGTGCTCCCCCGCCTTCCTCTTGTAAGTGAGACAAATGCGCTTTCATGAAATCTACAGATCCTTCCATTTTTCTGACTCGGATGGCTTCTAATTCTTCGTCGTTGAGCACGATGTGCGGTGTGAGAAAGATCATCAGATTGGTCTTTTCAATACGGCTTGACTTAAAATGAAACAACCATCCAATCAGGGGAATATCGCCCAAGAAGGGAATTTTTCGATCCACCGAAATTAGATTGTCTTTGATGAGTCCACCGATAACAACGGTCTGCCCATTGGCAACAATGACGGTCGTGCTGGCCGAGCGTTTATTTGTTGTCGGCCCCAGATTTTCGGCACCCGCTGTGACCGCAGTCGCCACCACAGAAGAAATCTCCTGATAGACATCCAACTGAACACGGTTGTCATCAAGCACATTAGGCGTGAGTCTCAAAATAATGCCGACATCTTTTCGTTCGATGGTGGTTTGAACATTCCCTCCCACGCTTTGACTTTGTGCCCCTGGAAAAGGGACATTCTGCGCAACGACAATTTCAGCCTTCTGCTTGTCGGTGGTTAAAATTTGCGGGGTCGAGAGCACATTCACATCAGACGAAGATTTCAAGGCCCTGAGGGCCGCAACAATATTGACCGCACCAATACTTAAACCATCAACACCTGCAATCGCACCAAGACCTGCAACATCAACTGTGCTGTTAAATCCACCCAGGATGGTCGCATCCCTTCCCGAAGTGTAACCAAAGGCTGCACCGAGTTCTGTCCCCAGCTCTTTAAATTTATCTGCCGACAACTCCAAGACAACCGCCTCAACATAAACCTGTCGTCGTCTTTGATCCAGTTTTTCAATCACGCCTTTTAGAATATTGTAATCTGATTCTGCTGCAGTAATAATCAGGCTATTCGTTTCTTTATCGGTGAGGATTTGCACTTGCCCCTGAAATCCTTTTGAACTGCCTCTTTTCTTTTTACCACGTCCTGCAGGTTTTGCAACCAAGCCCCGCAGCACTTTGGCCATTTCTTCCGACTTCATGTTTTTAAGCCGATAGACATAAACCTCTTGATCTGGAGTCACCTCCGCAAAAGGCCGAATCAAGTAGACCAATCCACTTTCCACAACCGTAAGTCCTTTCAACTCCAATACGGAAAGAAAGACCTCATAAACCCGATCCAGTGGGATTTTTCTTGGCGAAAGAATCGAAACTTTTCCTCGGACTTTTTCATCAATCACAAAATTCTTACCCGTGAGTTCACTGATGAGTTTGACCAAAACAGGAAGATCCACTTCACTAAAATCAAGCGTCACTTCTTTTGTCACTGCTTTTTTTTCCGAAATTTTTTGCGCGACTGAAGCGCCCGGAGCAGCCACCACAAACATCACAAAAAGAATGGCCCAGCACAGCCCTCGCATTTTTAAATTTTTTTGCATTAGGCCCTATCGAATCTCATAACTGAATGTCTCTTTCTGGTTGTTGCGCATCAAATCCACACTGATATTGCTTTCATCCTTGAGTTGCCCAATCACCTTCATAAAATTCTGAGGGCTGGTCACATCCACACTATTGATACGGTGAAGGATGTCCCCATTTTGAAGCCCGATTTTGTCATAAAGGCTGTCCTTTGCAATGGCAAAAATGCGAAAACCGTCGGGCTTGCCATCTTTAAAACTCGGAATAACACGGGCCTTGGTCAAAAGCTGGGGCAGGTTTTTGAGCGCGTCATCCAACTCCCGCCGATCAAGCACCCATGCATTCCCGGAAACCTGCTTAATGGTGCCTGAAGTTTTAGATTTTGCACTGCCTCCGCGACCACTGGCCCGGCGGGCAACCGTCTTCTTTTTTTCGGATTTTTCTTTGACTTCCAGCACTTCTTTTTGTCCGCCCCGCAAGAGCTCCACCTTGTTCCGCTGAATACTCACCAGTTTGGGTTTATTGGCATTATTTTCTCCGAGCACTGCCCCAATCACATCCCCTTTTCGATAAAGTTTCTGCATTTTTTCCTTGGGATCTTTGATAATTGCAAAAGGGTAGGCTGTACCAACAAGTGTGAGATTGAGCGGTGGAAGAGAAGTCACTTGTCTTGCCAGAAGCGGATCGACACCAGAAGACACCGCAGCACTCGGCTTGGGAGCCGAGTTAAAGATATTCTTTTTTACAATAATATTGTAGTGAGTAGAACCCCTGCTCACACGATCTCCAGCCACAAAAGAAACAGGGCTTGCAGCCTGCGGGGTTTTCTCCATGATGGATTCAAGATGGGATGAAATGGCAAGACTGACTATATCGGCCACAAAATAGGCCCCTGCGGCAATCATTGTAAGGTGCAATATAAAATACGAAACCTGGGGCATGCTTTTATGCTCACACCTCAAAGACGCTTGAGGTCTCTTCCCAAACCACACAAGTGAGGCTTTGGGAAAAACGTGCTTCGACAATATGCCTTAAAAGTAGGTGGACGACGTGACAACGCGATTGTATCTTCCTTAGGAAGCTTCTCTTCTGATTATAGTTAGTTTATAGGCAAAGTCAACAAATGCCCAAGATAGATTTCGATAAAATCAAATGACTTGAAGTCTTATTTTTAAAGTAATCTATGAAGTCTTGTCCTGGCATTTTTTGAAATGAATCCAAAAACCACTTTGAGTGGAAAAACTTTAAACGCACCCAAAAATTTTTCACCGGGGACGTTCCCCAAGCCGAACTGAAACTGTTTCTTTTGTTTTCCCCCGCCAGAGCGTGAGCGCAATCCGTTCCCCAGGTTTTTTAGATTTTAAGACTTCATGAAATTCCACTCCTGTCTTAAAGGGCTTTCCATTGAGGGCGACAATAATATCACCTCCAACAATAAAGATGGCATTCCCGACTTCAACCCGGTGATTGCCACCCCGAATCCCTGCACGGTGGGCCGGGCCGCCCCTTGAAATTCGCGCCACCATCACCCCATGTTGCACGGGCAGAGACAATGCTTTTGCCAATTCAGGAATAAGCATTTGTGTTTCAATCCCCAGCCAAGGATAAGCAACATAGCCCTTTTCAATCAACTCATTTAAAATATTGAGGGCTGTATTGATCGGTACGGCAAAACCAATCCCCACACTGCCCCCTGAAGGCGTGAAAATCGCCGTATTGATTCCGATCATTTTCCCGTCCGAATCAATCAAAGGGCCCCCTGAATTTCCCGGGTTGATTGCAGCATCAATCTGGATGACTTCTTCCATTTCAGAGGCATCTGTCTTGATATGTTTGCGAATGGCGCTGATAATACCTGTGGTTAAAGTTCGCTCCAAACCAAAGGGATTTCCAATGGCCAAGACCTTTTGACCCGGACGCAAATGATCCGAATGTCCCATCGGAATCACGGTCAATTTTTTTGCAGGGGCCTTTATTTGAATCACCGCAAGATCAGACACAGGATCTGCACCCACAAGCCTCGCCGCCCATTTACTGCCATCGGAGAGCGTCACCATCAGACGTTTTGCATCTTTTACAACATGACTGTTGGTCAGAATATGGCCCTGTTTACTGATAATTGAACCCGAACCCGAAGCCTGTGAGGGCATGGGATTCATAAAAAAATCGTAGGTCACCGCAATATTCGTGATATTGACGACACTGGCATTGACGGACTCGTAGATTTCAATCGTGTTGTTTTCATCCTGCGTCAAAGCTCCGACAGAGTGAGCCGCAGAGAACAACACAATAAGCGAAATAAGCGAAATAAAAAACCTGCTGTTTAGAAAAAGCTTACAGTGCATACCAGAGACCTAATCTTACAGTTAAGAGGCTTTGAGACAACACAATCCCGATTCTTTTGTACCCGCCCTCAAAACGCTAAAAATACGCAAGCCCTTGTCAAAAATCAACTTCCTTGGTGTTCGCGTATGAGAATCTTTTTGTTAATCAGGAAATAGAATTTCCTCGGTTATACTATGTTTACCAGATAGGACAAACGCTCTTTTCATGTCATAAGCTCAGCAGTAAAGGTTGCTCGTGCCTACCGAAATTAGGAAGTCCATCCCCAAAAATAAGAAACTCAAGGCTGAGATTGCGGCCCTCAAAATAACAGAACAACACGACAACATTCTCAAAACACTGGCGCACACCTGTTTTTCAATCACTCAGAACGAAGACATGCTCGAAGCGGTATTACAGATCACATTTGAAGCTTTTAACTGCGATCGAGCATGGTGGGTCTTCCCCTGTAATCCCGAAGCAGAACAATATGCCCTCGTCAAAGAGGTTGCTCGGCCGGCATGGCGGCGTCCCATCGCGGAGCTTCACGGTCTTCCGGTCGCACCGAAAAATAGAAAGGTCTTTCAAGCGGCACTGGATTCAGACCATCCTCTCAAGATCGACCCAGAAACGCCCTGGCCTGAAGCGCATTTTACGCTCAATGCCGCCGATCAAATGCAATCCATGCTGTACGCCGCAATCAAACCCAAGACAGGACAGCCTTGGTTACTGGGGATACACCACTGTGCCAAAGCGCACCACTTTACAGCAGACGAAGTAAAACTATTTGATAGCATTGCCAGATGCCTTAAAGACGCATTGAACCCATGGCTCCACATCAGAGAACTCAAAAAAAGCAGATCTGCTCTGGAAGAAGCCCAGCACATCGCAAAAATCGGATCTTGGGATCTTGATTTTTTAAAAAATACCCTGAGCTGGTCCGATGAGATTTATCGATTGTTTGGGCAAAAACCCCAGGATTTTGCGGCCACCTACGAAGCCTTTATCGAAGCCGTGCATCCAAACGACCGCGCTTTGGTCAATACCGCATATACAGAGTCCCTTAAAAACAAAACGCCTTACAACATCGTTCACCGACTTCTGCTCAAAGACCAGACGATAAAATATGTCAGCGAGTGGTGCGAAACCTATTATGATGCTTCGGGGGTTGCCATTCGCTCCATTGGGACCGTGCAGGATATCACCCAACAAAGACAAACGGAAGAAAAGCTTCGGCAATCCGCCGTCATCGTAGACAATATGGCCGATGCCGTCATTATTACAGACAAAACAAACAAAATCATTGAAGTCAACCGTGCCTATCTCGAAATCACCGGATATCGCCGAGCCGATGTCATCGGCCAAGACCCAAAACTCCTTAGATCCGACGTGCATGATCAGATGTTTTATGCAAACCTTTGGCGAGACCTGCTTGGAAGAGGATTCTGGCAAGGGGAGCTCTGGGATAGACGAAAATGTGGAGAGATCTTTCCCACCTGGGCCACAATCACAGCGGTTCAGGATGAGGAAGGGTATAGCAGTAATTTCATACAGGTTTTTTCCGATATTTCCTCCATCAAGCGCTCTCAGGATAAAATCGATTTTCTGGCCCATCACGATCCCTTAACACACCTTCCCAATCGCCTTTTATGTCACGACCGACTCAAACACGCATTGGCGGTGGCAAATCGCAATAAAACACAAGTCGCAGTTGTCGTGCTCGACCTGGACCGTTTCAAAAATATCAACGACAGCCTGGGACATACGGTTGGGGACATCATTCTGCAGGAAACCAGCAAACGCATTCAGGAAAACATACGTGCAAGCGATACCATCTCACGTCTTGGTGGCGATGAATTTGTCATTATCATTGAACACATTCACAAGATACAAAACGTCAGCCCTGTCGCCAGAAAATTGCTGAAAATGTTTTCTTCCCCTTTTGTCGTCAACGACCAGACGCTCCACCTAACGGCAAGCCTGGGCATCAGCCTCTATCCCAATGATGGACGCGAAGGCGAAACACTCATCCGAAATGCCGAAACCGCAATGTATCGCGCAAAAGAAGAAGGACGGAATAACTTTCAGTTTTACACCACATCGCTCACCATGGCGGCCTCTGAACGCCTGAATATTGAAACGGCATTGCATCACGCCTTGAACAACAATGAATTTTTATTACACTACCAACCGCAATACGACCTTAAAACAAGAAAGGTCACGGGTCTTGAAGCACTGATTCGCTGGGAGAACCCGGAATTAGGACTTGTGCCACCGGATCGTTTCATTCCCTCTGCCGAAGATACGGGCTTGATTCTCCCCATCGGAGAATGGGTGCTGGAGACCGCTTGCAGGCAAATGAAGGCCTGGCTCAAAAGTGGATATGACTTGCAGTATGTTTCCGTCAATGTCTCCGTCATTCAGATTCAACGCGGCGAAATCGTAAAGACCATCAAACGTGTCTTAAAAAAAACAGGACTTCCAGCCCACTGTCTCGGTCTTGAAATCACCGAGAGCACGGCAATGCAGGAAGTTGATCGTGTCATCCAAGACTTAGGTGAGCTCTCAGCTTTGGGCATAGAGATCTCAATTGATGACTTTGGCACAGGACATTCTTCGCTCAGTTATCTCAAAAAATTGCCCATCAAACATCTCAAAATAGACCGAGCCTTTGTAAAAGACATTCCAGAAAACAAAGACGACATGGCGATTGCGCGTGCCATCATCGCACTGGGGCAGAGTCTCGAACTCGGCATCATTGCCGAGGGCATCGAAACCGAGGCGCAAGAAACCTTTTTAAAAGAACTCTCCTGTAACGCAGGACAAGGCTATTTGTTCAGCCGCCCCTTGGCCGCAGAACGTGTCAGCAAATTCTTCAAACGGCATTAAAGCCTTCTGACAGAAAAACCTTTCCAACTCCCAATAAAGACCCACCACTGACATACTTGGCAGCCCCTCATAAATAGGGCTAAAATGACGGCTTAATGGGAGCATTGATCACGTGGGCATCAGCAGCAGACAGCTCGGACGGCTTGTCGCTGAAATCAAAACAGATCTCAGCGGTGGCATCATAAAAAACATAGACCAGAGGGATGCCAACACCCTCATATTTGAAATCGTTCAGGGAAAGCAGCGCCATCGTCTTCTTTTTTCTGCCCACCGGCATTTCACCCGAGTTCATCTGGTTCAGCAAAAAACCCCACGAAGTAACATACCGACTGGTTTTTGTCAGCAATTACGCGCCCATCTACGTCATAAACGCATTGAGCACATTCAACAAAAAAATGAAGACCGAATCATTGAACTCTCTTGTTCCTGGTCAAAAGAAAGTCCCAACATCATTCACTTTGTCGCTGAGCTAACGGGAACATCGGCCAACTTTTATTTGTTGGATGCAAAAGGACAGATACTAGGCATGCTGAGACAAGCCCCCCCTTCCCGGAATTTGCAGCAAGGGCTGTCCTATATTTCACCGCCCCGACAGACCACAACACGTTTTCAAGAAACGCAAATCCCTCCAGTCGACTTAAAACCCTTCCCCCTTAATCATGCCCTTGAGACCTATTTTTTCAAGTTGGAACAACAAGCGCACAAAATACAGGAACAAAAGGAAATACTCGCCCACTTTAATACCGCAATAAAACGGCTTCAAAAACGTCTAAAACGCCTGAAGGCACATGCAGATGCGACGGAGCACTCACTTCGATATCGGGATTATGGAGAATATTTAAAATATCATCTGCATGAAATTTCACCCGGAGCAAGCTCATTTTCTTACCCCAACCCGCATTCATCTGATCAGGAAAAATCCATCATTCCACTGAACCCCGCCTTATCCGCGACACAAAATATGGCACAATTTTTTAAACGCTACAAAAAAGCGGTCAGGGAAAAATCAATGCACTTAAATTTACGCGAAGAAGCAGAATGCAAATTAAACAAACTCACGGCAGGAAAAGAAGCGGTCATAGAAGACCGAGCGATCTCATTGGAGGACTTCCCCCTGCTTTCCACTCAAAAAAACCCACAAACAAAAACAGAAAAAAAAGGGCCACAGACCTACCTCTCCTCTGACAAGCTCCGACTCATGGTTGGAAGAAATAGCCTTGAAAATGACACACTCACCTTTCGCATCGCCCGGGGGAATGATCTTTGGTTTCACGCACGTGGGGTTTCAGGATCTCATCTTGTGGTGAGAATGGAGAAACGCAAAGAGCTCCCGCCACAAACCTTGCTCGAAGCGGCAACCTTGGCCCTTTATTTCAGTGTTTATCGAAAAGCAGGGAAAGGAGAAGTGATGTATACACATAAAAAATACTTACAGCGACCCAAAAATGGCAAAGCGGGTTCGGTCATTTGTGCGCAGGAAAAAACGCTTTTTATCGAAATCGATCCGACACGCTTATCACGCATTTTAGAAAATAGAATGCATGTTGTTCAGGAATAGAGTCTCAACGATTATTTTGCGATGGAAACCATGTCCCGTCCTTTTTTTTTCGATTCATACATCGCACGGTCTGCAAGATGAATCAGGTCCGTTCTATTTTTGGCATGCTCGGGATAACTGGCGATCCCAAAACTTGCGGCGATGTGCAAAGAAAGACCTTCTTTCTGCAAAAACTTAAAGTCTCGAATGGCCACTCGAACACGCTCAGCAACACGCGTGGCCTTTTTAAGTGGGGTGTTGGGCAGTAGCACAACAAACTCATCTCCCCCGTAACGCACAACAACATCCACAGCACGTAGACTCTCGATCAAAATATCTGCAATTTCAATCAAAACCTGGCTACCCATAATATGACCGTGATTGTCATTCACTTGTTTAAAATAATCGAGGTCAATGAAAATAAGCGCAAGTGAGCTTTTATAACGCCGACTCCGTTTCATCTCCACTTCTAAAATGCGATCAAGATATCTTAAATTATAGAGATGGGTGAGGTCATCGGTGGTGACAAGATCCGACATTTTTTGCAATACATCCGAGCGTTCAATCGCCTGGGTCGATTGATCCAATAGTTTTTCCAACAACACGCAGTCATTTTCAGTAAAATGTTCTTCCTCAAGACGATTGACCATCTGAATCACACCCAATACCTGTTTTTTGGCCAGAATGGGCAAACAGAGCACTGAGCGTGCACTTAAGTGGGGATAAAATCGTGCTGCATCGTAACGTTTTTGTTTTGAAAAGTCTGAAATCAGCAAGGGACGGCCTTTTTGGGCCACCCAGCCCACGGGGCCTTCCCCGAGTCCATACTGCAATTTTTTGAGTTTTTTTAGAACAGAGCCCCTCCCCAAGACATAATGCAAAGTATCCTTAGCGGGATTAAATAAGAGCAAGGACCAATCTTCACAACGCACAAGCCGTCTTGCGGCGGACAAAACAATTTGAAGCACCTTTTTAAACTCAAGTGGGGCACTTAAGTCCTTGCCCGCCTTAACAAAGTGATTCAACTCACGTTGTTTTTGACGCAGCGCTTTTTTCAGATCCTTGTTTTCCTGAACAAGAAAAGACAAGTCTTTCTGAGACACGGGTGTCATGCTGAACCTATTTGTGATTTCTTTCTGTGATTACCTACCGTGACATTTTTTGTATTTTTTCCCACTGCCACAGGAGCAGGGGTCGTTTCGGCCAATCTTTTTTTCTTGACGCTGAATGGTCTTTTGAGGCGCGGTAGATTCACCTCGATTCATTTGCATTGCCTGGGTTTTTTGAAAAACAGACGCAACCTCTTGTTCCTTTTCTTCTTCATTTACGATCTGGACATGAAAAAGCTGTTCAACGGTATCACCTTTAATTCGATCAATCATCATCGCAAACATGTCAAAACCTTCTTTTTTATATTCACTCAAAGGTTCTTTTTGCCCATATCCTCGCAGACCAATGCCTTCCTTGAGCGAGTCCATGCCCAAGAGGTGGTCCTTCCAATGCACATCGATCATCCGGAGAAAAAGCTGTTTTTCGATGGTCTGAAACAAGTTTTCTCCAATACTTGTGCGTTTTTCTTCATAGCGCTGCTTGACCACTTCCAGCACCTGCTCCCGAAGTGCTTCCCTTCCGGTATTTGAAAAATCAAAATCCTCCGCCTTGCTATTCAAGGCAAACTGATGAGACAAACCTTCCGAAAGACCCGCCGCATTCCACGTTTCGGGATAGGCATCTTCAGGGCAATGCATTGAAAGCAGATTATCAATTTGTTCGTCAATCATATCTGCAATGTCTTCACTCATTTCATCTTTGGAAAGGATCTCGCGGCGCCGACTATAAATCACCATCCGCTGCTTATTCATCACATCATCATATTCAAGCAGTTGTTTCCGAATATCAAAATTATGCCCTTCAACCCGTTTCTGGGCATTTTCAATGGCCTTTGTGACCATGCCATGTTCGATGGGAACGCCTTCTTCCATGCCCAATCGGCTCATCAAATTCGAAATTTTATCGGAACCAAAAATGCGAAGCAGATCATCTTCAAGTGACAGATAAAAACGGGATGAGCCCGGATCGCCCTGACGTGCTGCACGGCCCCGCAACTGATTGTCCACACGACGCGATTCATGACGCTCTGTGCCAATAATGTGAAGCCCGCCCGCATCAAGCACTTCTTGTTTTTCAGCTTCTGTTTCTGTGATCAGGTTTTTGTGCGCCTCCGCAAGTACTTCGGCTGTCGCATTGGGATGTTGGCGCTCATAAAGTTTCAAAAGAAAGTCGGGGTTTCCTCCCAGAAGGATGTCTGTCCCACGACCCGCCATATTCGTCGCAATGGTCACGGCCCCTTTTCGTCCTGCCTGAGAAATAATTTCGGCTTCTTTTTCATGGTATTTTGCATTTAAAACAGAATGAGGGATGCCTTTCCGCTTCAGGAGCGCACCCAGGTGCTCTGATTTTTCGATGGAAATCGTCCCCACAAGCACGGGACGCCCCGCTTCATGCAATACAGCAATTTCATCGATAATGGCTTGAAATTTCTCTTTCTCGGTTCGATAAATGACATCAGGATCGTTAGAACGCTTCATGTCCCGATTTGTGGGAAGCACGATGACTTCAAGTTTATAAATCTTCTGAAACTCGGCCGCTTCGGTATCCGCCGTCCCCGTCATGCCGCCAAGTTTTTCATAAAGCCTGAAATAATTCTGAAAGGTCACCGAAGCCAGGGTCTGGTTTTCGTTGGCAATTTTCACGCCTTCTTTGGCTTCTGTGGCCTGATGCAAACCATCACTCCATCGTCGCCCCGGCATCATACGACCCGTGAATTCATCAACAATGATGACTTCACCGTCCCGAACCACATAATCCACATCACGCTTAAAAATAACATGGGCCTTCAAACCCTGCATGACATGATGAACAAGCGATAAATTTTTGAGGTCATAGAGATTATCGACCCCTAATAGCTTTTCAGCCTTGGCATTGCCCTCTTCAGAAAGTGTCACCGTTTTTGTTTTTTCCTCAACGGTGTAATCTGTTTCTTTATTGAGATGGGGAATGATCTTATCAATACGGGTGTAAAGGTCGGTGGAGTCTTCAGCGGGACCCGAAATAATGAGGGGCGTTCTGGCCTCGTCAATGAGGATACTGTCTACCTCATCAATAATTGCATAATGAGGATCCCGTTGGACAAAATTTTTGGAGTCAAACTTCATATTATCGCGCAGGTAGTCAAAGCCAAACTCGTTATTCGTCCCATAGGTGATGTCAGCCGCGTAGGCCGCCTGGCGATCCGTATCAGGTTCATCGTGCTGGATGATGCCAACGGTCAGACCCAAAAATCGATAGAGCTGGCCCATCCACTGAGAATCGCGTTCTGCCAAATAGTCATTGACCGTAATCACATGAACCCCACGACGCGTGAGGGCATTCAGATAAACGGGCAGGGTGGCGACGAGGGTTTTTCCTTCACCTGTTTTCATTTCAGCAATCTTGCCTTCATGCAAGACCGCGCCACCCAAAATCTGGACATCAAAGTGGCGCATGCCCAAAACACGCTTAGAAGCCTCCCGCACAACGGCAAAGGCCTCTGGGAGAATCGCATCAAGCCCCTCGGCAAGTTTTTTCAGATCAATCTCTGGCAGGGGGCCTGTTTCGGGAATACCCAGCTTTTCCCGAAAAGAAGCCGTTTTGGCTTTTAATTCTTGATCCGAAAGCACTGAGATCCCGGCCTCCAGTTCATTCACCTGCGACATAATTGGCCCAAGTCGCTTCAGTTCTCTATCGTTCCTACTCCCGACCACTTTCCGGACAAGCGTACCAAGCCCCAACATCCTTTTCTCTCCTATTTTGAAAATAATTCAAAGCATTTTAGCATAGGCTTTTTTATCTTGCCATTGGAAAAAAACCCCGACAAGGGAACACCCGCCGGGGTTAAAAAAATAAGGCTTCGCTAATCTTAACAGTCAGGTGTATTGCAGATCGGTTAATTTAAGATGTAAGTCATCGGGTTGATCGGCACTTTATTCACAGAAACTTCGTAATGGAGGTGTGGGCCAGTGGAAAGCCCTGTATTTCCGACATAGGCAATGACGTCTCCGCGCTTGACCTTCTGCCCAACCTTCACGTCAACTTTGGATAAGTGTCCATAGTGGGTCACAACACCATATCCATGATTCAGCTTGAGAAAACGACCAAAACCCCCATTAAATTTAGAATAAGTCACAACACCCGATGCAGGTGCAATAATCGGTGTTCCAGGACGCGCGGCAATGTCAATACCATTGTGGTTTGCAAGACGCCCCGAAAAAGGAGAGATGCGTTTACCAAAAGAGGAGGTTAACCAGCCAGAGGTAGGCCAGATCGAAGGGGTCGATGCCCAGAGCGATTGACGGTCATGCACAACCTCTTCAAGCTCTTGAAAACTTTTGTCCTGTTGCACCACATGAGATTGAAGTAATTCCAAATCCCGATGAATCACTCCTGAAAGATCCAAGGCCGCATAGGATGCAATTTGCTGCTCGTCTGAGCCGCCAATGCCAAAAGCACTCGTACTCCCTTTAGGCGGGCCAATATCCGTCATGACACGAAGTTTACGGTCAAACTCAACCAAACGAACCACTTGATTTTTCAGGTCTTCGATGGTGTTCGAAAAACCCTGGATCTGAACTTTTTGGGTTTTATTCTCTTTCCGAAGACTCGTGACGTCTTCCAATTGGCCCCACATCAGATAATATTGAAAAGAAAATGCAGCCAAAACCATTGAGAAAACAACGGAAAAACCAATAAAAAGTTTGATTGCTCCTTTTCTAACAGAAAGACGATAGGGTTCCGAGGTTTTAGTCCCTGAGAAGATAACAACGGTGTAAGAATCGTTTGATTGCGCCATACGAGAGCTCCAGAAAAAGACTAAAAAAGCCTACCATGAAGGTATTTTTGTGTCAAGAAAACGGGGAGAGATGGGAACATTGAGTCAATATTTCTTACTATTTTCTAAGCTTATTCACACACCTAGTAGAGACGGGCCTCTTAAAATTAAAGAAAGTGGTGGGCGCGGCCAGAATCGAACTGGCACGAGGTTACCCCCGGCAGTTTTTGAGACTGCTGCGTCTACCAATTCCGCCACGCGCCCAATGTAGGCCCCCTTCTATCACATCTTCTTTTTTTTATCAAGAACTTGAATGGCTTCAAAACACATAAAAACAAAGCAGATTCTTATTGGCATCTGAGTCAGAATCTGCTCCAGAGACTCAAGGCCTGTCGGACAATTGAGAAAAAAATGGCCCCAAATCAATCAAAATACTCCGTTCCGGTGATATTGCTGGCCCATAACTCTTATGATATGATTTTCTTGTGGAGGCATGCCTATTTTGAACACAACGATCTTTCTGTTTGGCCTGATTATCGGCAGCTTTGTCAATGTCTGTATCTACCGTCTGCCTCGGGATGAGTCCCTTGTTTTCCCTGCATCACACTGTCCGCACTGTAAAACAAATATCCGGGCCTGGCAAAACATCCCCTTACTTAGTTTTTTAGCCCTGCGCGGAAAATGCGGGACATGCAAAACCCCAATCCCGTGGCGCTATCCCCTCGTCGAGTTGCTGCACGGTTTTGGTTTTCTTTTTATTTTTTATGAATTTGCCCTGACATTAGAGACCCTCATTTATCTGCTTTTTTTTGCATCCCTCATGGCCGTCATTTTCATTGATCTTTCCCATCAAATTATTCCAGATACCATTACCTTGCCAGGCATCGTGATTGGCGTCATTGCAGCCGCCACAATCCTGCCACCGGGATTAAAAAGTTCATTGATCGGCCTATTTTTAGGGGGTGGCCTGTTTTATCTCGTCGCCATTTTGTCTGTCGCCATCCTTAAAAAAGAGGGCATGGGAGGCGGAGACATCAAACTCATCGCAATGATCGGTGCCTTTTTGGGATGGCAGGCCGTGCTGTTGACCATTTTTTTGGCAGCCTTGTCGGGCTCGATCATTGGAATTTCAATGATTATGATGAAAGGCAGAAGTCGTGCGGATATGATTCCGTTCGGGCCTTATCTCGTTTTTGGGGCACTCACCTCACTTTTCTGGGGAAACAACATACTTAATTGGTATTTTTCTTTGGGGCAAGTGTAATTCAAAAACGGGGAAACAAAGGTCTTTCCAAGCCATGCCCATTACGGACTTTAGAGAGAGTAAAACACGCACTATGTTGATTTCTAATAAAAAAAGTACCCAAGGTCGCCTCTTTACCTTTACCAGTTTTGGCACCTTTCTTTTTTTGATTCTGGCGCTGCTCAGTGTACTTTTCCTTAAGATTTCTATTGTGCTGACCCCCGCGAGCGAAGAGACAACAGGGGATGTCATCCTTTTACTGGTAAAGGTTTTTAGTGTCGCAGGCATTGGCCTGTTTATCTTTTCGCGTTTTCAAAAATCACTCCTTAATCGGGTCACAGGGGAAATACAAGCCAGCCAACATCGCCCCAGTAAGTTTGTAATCAACACCTTTGAAGGGCTCATACAGGAACTAAAAGCCAAAGAAGAAGCCCTGGAAATCCTAAAAAAGGCCGCAGAAGACCACGCGGTAGACATCGAAAGTTACAATGAAAATATATTGCAAAGTGTACCCAGTGGCGTCTTAACCTTCAACTGCGAGAAAATCATTACAACCTTCAATCCCGCTGCTGAAATGATTTTGGACCTCCTCTCCAATCAGGTCCTTGAAAAATCCTACGAAACCGTTTTTGAAGATAATCCCAAAATGGTGCATTTACTCAACAAAACGCTGGAAAGTGCACAAAACATTTTGCGTCAGGACTGCATGATTGAACAAGTAACCGGCAAAAAGATGTGGCTGGGCTTGAGCACCTCTCTGCTGCGTGACCGTCACGAAAAAATAATCGGCGCAACACTTGTTTTTAGCGATCTAACGGAAAAAAAGATGCTTGAAGAACAGGTCGAGCTCAAAAAAAGACTGGTCATGATGGGAGAAATGTCCGCCTGGGTCGCCCATGAATTTAGAAGTTACATGGGAACGATTTTGGGCTTTGCACGGCTGCTGGAAAAAAAGCTGGACGAAGGGGATGAACGGCAGCCGATGGTGGCATCTATTACGGACGAACTTTTGTCCATGGAACACCTCATCAGCGAGTTGCTCTCTTACAGCAAAAAAACGGTCATTGAACCCACACCCACCCTGCTCACAGACCTGCTTCGCCGGATCAAAGATCAGTTTGATACGGGAGGAGAATATCCAGAAATAAACTGGGATCTCTCTTTTGAAGACAACTTTCCAGAAATCAAACTCGATCAAATCCTGCTGCGGCAATCCTTTACAAATCTCATTCAAAACGCTTTGGATGCGATGGAAGGATGCGGGCGCCTCACAATCAAGGCCTTTTTTCGACGTACCGCAAAACGGGTGCAAATCGAAATTTCAGACACCGGGGACGGGATTTTAGCAGAAGATCTGCACAAAGTATTCCTTCCCTTTTTTACCACAAAAACAAAAGGCACCGGTCTCGGCTTGGCCCTGGTGCATAAAATTATTTTGGCACACAACGGTCACATCACCGTCGAAAACCAACAAAAGAAGGGAACACTCTTCACAATTATTCTTCCCATTAAACCAGAACAAACCCTATTGAAGGAGCCCGAATGGAAACAATTTTAATCGTTGAAGACCAAGAGGGCCTTGCAAAAATGCTTTCACAAGCACTCAGCGATGCGGGCTACCTCACCCTTTGGGCAAAAGATGGACGGGAAGGCATTGCGACCCTCAGCGAAAATCGCATTGACTTGATCGTTACAGACCTTAAACTCCCTCACAAAAGCGGCATGGAGGTGCTCAAGGCAGCAAAAGCCCACCACGCCGCAACCCCCGTGATCATCATGACTGCCCATGGTAATTTTGAAATCGCCGTAACAGCCGTAAAAGAAGGGGCCTTTGATTTTATCGCCAAACCCTTTGAGCCAGACCACTTACTGCTTCAAATTGAAAAAGCCTTGGAAAAACAACGACTAGTGACCGAAAACTTGGTTTTGAAAGAGACTTTTTCAACACAGTTGTCTTTCCCCAAAATTATCGGGAAAAGCCAGATCATGCTCAATGTATTGGAACAGGTCAAAAAGGTCGCACAAGGTAAAACCAGCGTACTGCTATTGGGCGAAAGTGGTACAGGAAAAGAACTCTTTGCCCGTGCCGTGCACATGCTCAGTCCACGGAAGGATTACAATTTGGTGACAATCAATTGTGCCGCGATTCCGCATGACCTCTTAGAGAGTGAGCTCTTTGGTCATGAAAAAGGGGCATTTACCGGAGCGGGGGCAAAAAAAATTGGAAAATTTGAACTGGCAGACAAGGGCACGATTTTTCTGGATGAAATCGGCGATATGGAGATCGGCTTACAAGCAAAATTGTTGCGCGTCTTAGAAGAAGATATCCTCATGCGAGTGGGTGGCACAACACGTGTGCCGATTGATGTCCGTGTGGTTGCCGCAACAAACCGGGGCCTAAATAAGCTCATCGAAGAGAAAAAGTTTCGAGAAGATTTATACTACCGCCTCAACGTCTTCCCACTCAACATCCCTTCCCTCCGCGAGCGCACGGAGGACATCCCAGCCATTGCTGAACATTTCATTGCACTTTATGCCAGAGAAATGAACAAAGAAAACAAAGCACTCTCAAAAGCATCAATGGACCTTTTGCTGGATCACCCTTGGACTGGGAATGTACGCGAGCTGCAAAATGCCATTGAGCGTGCGACGATTTTATCCGATGGTGATCAAATCTGCCCCGACGATCTTGTCCTCAGAACAAGATCAGAAACCAGGCCCTCCATCAACGACATCCCTCTGGAAGGCTCCCTCCATGAAGTCGGCGATGCTGCCAGTCGCATTGTTGAGAGCAAGATGATCAGGAAAATCCTTAGACAAACCGCAGGAAACAAAAGTCGTGCGGCAGAAATCCTTCAAGTCAGCTACAAAACCCTATTGACCAAAATAAAAGATTATGCTATAGAAAATCAGAAATTATTTTGATATTATGGAATTTCTCTTCTTAATTTAAGCATAAGCTTGGCGGTTTCATGCGCTCAACTAAGGGATATACCTTTATTGAATTGATGGTTGTCTTGGCAATCGTAGCCATCGCGTCTGCCATTGCCTTTTCTAACCATCTGGCCCAAAAGCCACGCGCGCAATTACGTCAGGCCAGCCGAGAAATGCTCTCACATCTCAGAGGCATCCGGCAACAGTCCATCACAACAGGTCAAATCACCACCATCTATTTCTCAGATGATGATGATTTGATTCAAATTGACGGTGATAACATCTCCGTTGCGGATAACGAATACGTGATCGTCCCCGGCAGAATAAGAAAGACACTGCCATCCAAGGTACGATTTGGCTACCCGGATAATGTCACCGAAACACCTAGAGGAGGGAATCTTTCCATCTTTTCAAGAGATGGCATTTCATTCAACAACAAACGCGTCTCCTTTCAACCCAACGGAACAGCAAATGGCTTAAACGGGCAAATTTACCTCACCAGTGCCAGCAACGATCCACAAGCGCAAACACCACAACACGAATCCTTTGCGATTGATGTCAACCTCACGGGGCAAGTCCGTCTATACAAATGGAAAAACACCCGATGGCAATAAAAAGCAATAAAGGTTTTTCTCTCATCGAAGCCATTATCGCAACCACGGTATTGTCGGTGGGCTTGCTGGGTCTAATTGCTATGTTTGGCGCAGGCTATAAAGCCCTCGACGGAGGAGATAAACGAAGCGTCGCCACAAAACTTGCAAGAGATCAAATGGAAATGCTGCGTTCGAGATCAATGATACAAATTAATCCACCCATGGGAGATCTGCCCAATGGCCCTGCAAGCAACGCCTATCCTGAAGGTCAGGCACTCGGGATGCGACGACAATGGTCTATTCTGCGAAGCCCCAATGATGCAATGATATGGGTGATTACAGTTGAAGTGTCTTGGCATGGTTTACAGGGACAGAACAAAACAATAACCCTCAAAAGTCTTCGCTCCTCTTAAGAGTTAAAGAAGCATGAATTCGCTTAGGGTTTGCATGCAGATCAAAAAACAAAACACTGTCATTAACAATAAAAAAGGGCTCTCCTTGATTGAAACCCTGCTTTCAATCGCAATTATCGTCGCAGTCTCTGCGTCTTTTTATCAATTATTGGGTTCGTTTTATCAAAATTACACACTACAGGAAGCCATTGCAGAGACCCAACAACAGAGCCGCGTGACAACGGATCTCTTTTGGCAAGAGATCCGAAATGCAGGTTTGGACCCGACAGGCACACTTTTTGACCCTGCTAATGCAAGACAGACAAAAAACCGAAACGTTTTTAATGGTGTGGCTTGCCAGCGTACTCAACACAACGTTGAAAGGGTCTTCGAAGCCACACCCACCATGTTTCATTTTTTGGCTGATTTAAATGGGAATGGCGAAGTAGACGGGGGTAACGCAGGAAATCCGCAAAACGATCCTCAAGAACACATCCGCTATGAGTGGATTGGGGACAGCGCCGCTGATAATAAAGTTGGAACGGACCCAGATGCTTGCGGGACAGAACGCACATCCTACACCCTCTACCGAGACAGCGGCGGGGGCATGTACCCTGTCGCCTCGAATATTATCGAGTTTGACCTCAACTACTATGACGAAGACGGAATTCAACTACCCGAGGTCACGCTTAATGCGGCTCAAAGAACGCAGATTCGACGTGTCGTCATCACTCTGGTCGCGCAAACAAAACAGGCCCTTCAAGGGGAAACTAGAAAACGTGAGATGCAAACCCAGATTTTTTTGAGAAATCTATAGATGCGATCCCCATTAAAAAAGAATCAACAAGGAATCGCCATGCTTGTCACCCTCATGCTGCTCAGCCTCGGCACAAGCTTCGCATTTTTGGCTTTTCAGGTTTCCACGACGGATCTATCCATCGCACGCTACTCCGAAGGTGAAGCTGCTGTACAATATTTGGCAGAATCCGGCGTAGAAAAGGTTGTCTCCTGGGCCTACGACCCTGCAAATTCCCCCGACCCTGTTTTTTTTGGAAATTTACTCACAAATAATTGTAACCAAGCAAAAGAGACCCCTGATTTTCCGAACGCTGCGGATTTACGTATTGCGCCGTTTCCAGATTTCCCCGCCTACTTAGGCGACCCAGACAATGGTCCCTTTGCGGAGCTCAAGGACATTGGAAAAATCACTGACATTCAACTTTACACCCCAACCCATCTCACAAAAGGCATCTGCACCGTGGAAGTCACAGCGATGACCCCTCAAGGGGCAGGGGCAAAAGTGCGGGTCAATATTGCAACAAACCCCATGGGAAGTATCACCGCAGGCATCCAGGGGAATGGCGATGCAGGTGAGCCGGATGCTAAAAACACCTTTCCGGTCTGGGTGCATTGGGGTGAAATCCGCTATACGGGCCAGGCCGACTTGGGGGAAGACATTCGGATCGTTCCTCAACGAGACCCAGACTTCTTGCCAAACAGGGAACGTTATAGCACCGGAGAGGAAAACTACGACACAAATTTTGACCCATTTTTAAGGTTGCAAGTGGAAAATGAAATCACAGCCCCACTTCTCGACAAAGTCGGGGACAGCTACAGCAGTAGAGATAATGTGATTCAAAATGGAGGCTCCAGTGTCCAGTTGGATGATATCGATTTTCTTCAAATAAAGTCTTTTATCCGAAAACATGGAGAATACTACACGGTATCGGAGGACGGTCAACACTTACTGCAAAATGGTCAACATATTCTGGATGAAGATGGGAATCACATCGATAGTTTTGATGCGGTGTTTCACGAAAAAACAGATAAATATCAGCTGGTTTGGATAGAAAATACGGGAGCCCCCCAACTGAAAATTACACTGGGCCGCTTCAAAGGCTATTTCTATTTTTCAGGAGGCATCGACATTGCCGGACACGTTTCAGGACGCATTGTCCCCGCAATGCCCCCCCCAATAATGGACCTCCCAGGCAGGGCGCTTAATTTGACCCGAATCAACTTAGAAGGTCTTTTTGCAGTACAAGAGACAATTCACCTTCGGGACTACTTCAGAATATATGGTGCTTTCTATAGCACTGGCGGCTTTACAGGGCGCAATGCCTTCCAATTACAAGTTTGGTACAACAATGACTTTGCAAGCGGGATCTATCCCGGTGTGCGAAACATTACCCCCCTCGTTGGAACCTGGCAGTCCGTCCCCATCGACGGCTAAAACCTCCCTTGCTGCTTTGGATCCAAGGCATCACGCAAAGCATCCCCCAGAAAATTAAAGGCCAGTACCGTGATAAAAATCGCAAGACTGGGGAAAATAATGAGATGTGGATAAAATTTCAAGGCCTTCCAGCCTTCGTTGGCGAGCGAGCCCCAACTGGCCGCAGGGGGTGTTAAACCCAGCCCCACAAAACTCAACGTCGATTCGGCTAAAATGGCGGAGGGGATGCGAAAAGTGAGGGTCACCATCAAAACCCCAAAGGCATTCGGCAAAATGTGTTTGAGTAGAATCTGCGCATCCTTCACCCCAAAAGCCCGGGCTGCCTCGACATAAGCATTCTCCTTTAGACGCAGGACTTCCCCTCGAATCAAACGGGCCACGGTAAGCCAAGCGACCAAACTCAAAGCCAGAAAAACCCCTGTCACACCACGACCAATGACGACCGTAATGAGAATAATGAGCAAGAGATCGGGAATCGCATAGAGCACATCAACACCCCGCATCATGACACGATCAAGCCGTCCACCCACATAACCCGAAATCGCGCCATAACAGGTACCCAAAATTAATGCGGAAAAACCCGTCAAAAGACTCACGGCCATCGAGATTCGTGTGCCGTAAATCAGCCTCGAAAAGAGGTCTCGTCCGAGCAGATCCGTTCCCATCCAATATTTTGCATTCGGCGCAATGAGACTCTGATCGGCATCCTGAAAATCATGTGCGTAAGGCGTGATCATCTCTCCAAAAATGGCGATGAACAATAAACCCAAAATGATGATCAGGCTCAGCAGTGCAAGCGGATCTCGTCGAAATCTCAGAAAAAAAAGAGAAGGTTTCATCAATTACGATTCCAAGGTAATACGTGGGTCGATGAGCGTATAAAAAACATCGACCACCAAGTTGCAAACAACGATCAGCAATGCGTAGACCAGGGTCACTCCCATAATCAAGGGGTAGTCTCGATTTGTAACCGCGGTAATAAAAAACTTACCCATCCCCGGCACAGAAAAGATGAACTCAATCACAAAAGATCCCGTGACCAAGGTCGCCGTCAGTGGGCCCAGCACGGTAATCACCGGGGCAATGGCATTTCTCAAAATATGCTTAAATAGGATGTTTATTTCAGGCAAACCTTTGGCGCGTGCCGTACGCACATAATCCTTGTATTTCTCCTCTAAAATACTGGATCGTGTTAAACGCGCGATGTAAGCCGCCGGAGCCAGACCCAGCGCAAAGGCAGGAAGCACAACACTTCTTGCATCTTCCCAGAGTGCAGGCGGAAAAATTTTGAGCTGATGTGAAAAAATAAGGATCAAAAATGCGCCCAGAACAAAATTCGGGATAGAGATGCCTGCTGTTGCAACAAACATACTGAATTTGTCCCAGGGCGTTTGCGCAAAGGCGCCTGAGGCCAGACCAGCCGTTAAACCCAGAATCAGGGCGATGAGAAGCGCCAGCGCGCCGAGTTGAATCGAAACAGGGAGCGTATCGGAAATGATGTCATTCACCGTACGCCCCAGATATTTATACGAAGGCCCCAAATCCCCTCGCAAAAGCCCTTTCAAATAAAGCTCATATTGCGTGACAATGGGTTTGTCGAGGTGATATTTGGCTTCGATATTGGCTTTAATCGCAGGTGGCAGTTTTTTTTCACGATCAAAAGGACCACCCGGCACGAGGTGCATCATGAGAAAGGTCAAAGTCGCCACAATCCATAAAACGGGAATCGCCCACAACAGACGACGAACAATAAACGACAGCATCAGGGCCTTACTTTCTGTGCATCGGCTTGATGCAAGTTGAGACGACGCACTTTTTTAAGATGAATGAGATCCATGGCGTTTACTTTTAGACCCTCTATTTCTGGACGGATGAGCAGGTTTTGCGCGGCAAAAAAAAGCGGCATGATCGGAACATCGCTTTCGGTCAAAATACGCTGAGCGACATTGTAATGGGTCAAACGTTTTTGGGGATCGCTCTCACTTGCAGCGTCGGAAATCAATTGGTCATAAGTCCGATTCGCCCAGTGCGTGTAATTATTGCCGCTCGTACTTGTAAACAAGTTCATAAAATTATCAGGATCAGGGTAATCTGCCCCCCATCCCAAACGAAAGATCTGAGGGGTTTCTTCTCTAAGCCCCTGTAAATAGACCTTCCATTCCATATTATCCAATACAATATTCACACCCAGATTTTTTTTCCACTGGGCCTGAATATTTTCAGCAATGAGTTGATTTGTGGGATCTGAGTTAAACGCAAGCGTAATAGGAGGGAGACCCAGAGCATTTTCATAACCCGCATCGGCCAAAAGACGCCGCGCTTTTTCGGGATTAAAAGAAAGCCCGATCTCTGAATTATGGGCAAACATGCCTTCTGGAATCCATGAGGTCGCCGGGATTTCGCCGCCTTTTAAAATTTTAGGCATCTCGCTCCGGTCGATGGCCATAGAAAACGCACGTCGAATATTGACCTGATCGAAAGGCGCTGCTTGTGTATTAAACCCATAATAATAACCTCGAAGAAAAGGGGCATGCACATAATCAGGATGTGTTTTAAACCGGGGGATGGCAATGGGCGGAAGACTCACACGGTCTAAATAACCCGTTTCGTAAAGCGTCAGTGCCGTGGTTTCTTCGGAAACCACATAAAAAATCACTTCATCCAAGGAAGGCCGACCGCCATAATAGTACTCATTTGCAACAAGACGCAGACGGTATTCATGCCACCACTCCGCCAAACGAAAAGGACCACAGACCACCAGGTTTTCAGGCGCCGTCCAACGATCTCCATAACGCTCAATAAGATCTTTCCGCTGGGGGAAAGTGGCCGTAAAGGTGGTAATCGAAGGAAAATAGACCGCCTGTTTTTTCAGATCAATCCGCAAGGTAAGATCATTTACGGCCTTTACCCCAACTAAATTGGCATCCTTTATTGTTCCCGCGTTGTACTCCGCTGCATTTTGAATATCATACAAAAAATAGGCGTATTCGGAAGCCGTTTCAGGATTAAGCAAACGTTTCCAGGCATACTCAAAATCATGTGCCGTCACCTGCTTTCCATCACTCCAAAAAACATCCGCTCTTAGGTGAAAGGTATAGACACGGCCATTTTCAGAAATATCCCAGCGCTCAGAAATAGCGGGTTGCGGACGAAGCGCCTCGTCGTAAGCGGCTAGACCTTCCATGAGATTTTCAATGACACGAATAGAGACATTGTCCGTCGCCAAAGACCAGTCTAATGTGGGTGGCTCTGCTGTGAGGTTCATGCGGAAAACGGCCCGAGTCGGTGCTTCTTCTTCATCTGCTGCTTGCCAGAAGAGGAAGAAGATCAATCCGACCAGAAAAAACATGACAATAAATACGCGTTTCATCTGCACAATAATAGGTTTTTTGATGGAAAACGTCAAAAAACAAATCATTGCAGCAAAGCATACCCACGATCTTCAATGCAAGTCCCGAATCCGGCCCCGATGACCCAGAGAAAGCATCCATTTTTCTTGACAATAAAACCATATTTGAATAGTCTTAGGCTGATACGACCTTTGAAGGCGCGTAGCTCAGGGGGAGAGCGCTTGCTTGACACGCAAGAGGTCGGCGGTTCAAAACCGCCCGTGCCTACCATTAAAATTTTGGAATTTTGTGACCCATTTAATAAAATCCCCCTCATGATACACCTTGATGAGCCTGTTGGCATTTTTACATCTCTGTGTCCATTCCACCGTCTAGGGCCATTTTGAATAAAGAAATCACCCTTCGTCTTAAGGGAGACATTGAAAAACGTGTCCCAGCAGGAACGCCTTTTTTTGAAGTCGTCAAAATGCTGGGCCAAACAAAAGACACCGTCGGTGTTTTAGTCAATGGACTTGAAAAAGACTTAAGCGCAACTGCCGAAGCAGATGCCGAGCTTGAACTGCTCACCTTTGATTCCGCCGAAGGCCTGGAGATCTACCGCCACACTTCAGCCCATGTCATGGCCCAGGCCGTTAAAGAAATTTTTCCTTCGGCCAAAATAACCATCGGGCCTGTGATCAAAGATGGTTTTTATTACGATTATGATTTTGAACGCCCCTTTACCCCTGAAGATCTTATTGTCATTGAAAAGAAGATGAAAGAAATTATCAAACGTAGACTCCCTATTTCACGTATTGAGCTCACAAAAGAAGAAGCCATCGCCCTCTTTAAAGAAAGAAACGAACCCTACAAAGTCGAGCTCGTAGAGGATGGACTAACGGAACCCATTACGGCTTACCGGCAAGGCGATTTCATCGATCTCTGCCGAGGCCCTCATCTTCCTTCTACCGGTAAATTGAAAGCAATCAAATTACTTTCAACAGGTGGCGCTTACTGGCGCGGCGATGAAAAAAACAAAATGTTACAGCGCATTTATGGAACGTCTTTTTCAAGCCATGCGGCCCTTGATGCCCATCTCAAAAAATTGGAAGAAATCAAAAAGAGGGACCACCGGCGACTGGGTAAGGATCTCGACCTTTTTTCCACCTCAGATCAGATCGGGGCAGGACTCATTCTTTGGCATCCCAAGGGTGCCATCATGCGTAAGGTGATCGAAGATTTCTGGCGGGACGAACATCTCAAGGCCGATTACGAATTTGTCGCCACACCCCACATGGCCAAACGCGATCTCTGGAAAAAAAGCGGGCATCTCTCCTTCTATAAAGAAAATATGTACGAAGGTATTGATGTCGATGGCGTTCCCTATCAAATCAAACCCATGAACTGCCCTTTTCACATTATGATTTATAAATCCAAACTGCGAAGCTATCGGGATCTGCCGCTGCGCTGGAGTGAACTCGGAACGGTCTATCGTTATGAACGCTCCGGTGCATTGCATGGCCTGATGCGTGTGAGAGGGTTTACACAAGACGATGCGCATATTTTTTGTTGCCCCGATCAGATTGAATCTGAAATTTTAAAGGTGCTTGATTTTACAACACATGTGCTCAAGACCTTTGGTTTTGTAGACTACGAAATTTATCTGTCAACCCGTCCGGAAAAATATGTCGGGTCTTTAGATCGCTGGCAGCAAGCCACCGCCGCATTGGAAGGGGCCTTAAAACAAAAAAACTTCGCCTATGAAATTGATCCCGGAGAAGGGGTCTTTTATGGGCCGAAGATCGACATGAAAATCAAAGATTCTCTGGGACGTTCCTGGCAATGCACGACCATCCAGGTTGATTTTAATTTGCCCGAGCGTTTTGGCATGACTTATCGCGGAGATGATGGCAAAGCACACCAGCCCATCATGATTCACCGCGCTTTAATGGGCTCCATCGAACGTTTTTTTGGGGTGCTCATCGAACATTACGCCGGTGCATTTCCAACTTGGCTTGCACCTGTACAGACAAAAGTGATACCCATTACAGAACACCATCAAGAATATGCGAACCACCTTCAAAAGAAACTCCGAGATGTGGGCATTCGCAGTGAAGTGGATCACCGAAATGAAAAGATGGGGCTTAAAATTCGAGAAGCCCAATTACAAAAAATTCCCTATATGCTGATTGTCGGCGATAAAGAAATCGCAGAAAAAAGCGTCTCCGTCAGACAGCGCAATGGGACAAACACAACGGTTTCTTTAGACCTTTGCGTCACACAGATTGAGGCAGAAATTGCCTCAAAGCGAGCCGTCTAATGGAGGGGAATGCAGCGAGATAGAAGAGGCCCACAGACACCAAAAATGAGGGCAAACCGGGACATCCGGGACAGAGAAATTCGTGTCATCGGTCCAGACAGTGAACAGCTTGGTATCATGTCACCGTTTGATGCGATGGCAAAATGTGAAGAGTACGGTCTTGATTTGGTTGAGGTGGCTCCTACAGCCAAGCCCCCGGTCTGCCGAATCATGGATCTTGGCAAGTACAAATACGAGCAGAGCCGAAAAGAGCGTACCCTTAAAGCAAGCCAAAAAGGGGGACACCTCAAAGAGGTCAAATTTCGCCCCTATACCGGTGAGCACGATCTGGAGTTTAAGATAAAACACGCGAGAGATTTTCTTGAAGGACGAAATAAGGTTAAAATAACCTTGATGTTCCGAGGCCGGGAGATGGCTTATCGACAAAAAGGCTGGGAAATTATGGCCAAAGTACAAGAAAGACTTGAAGATGTGGGGCAAAGGGAATATGCTCCCAAGTTTGAAGGGCGAAACATGATTATGGTCTTGGCCCCAAAATCGCTCAAAGGAGATTAGAATGAAGAACAAAATTAAAACACACCGGGGCGCGGCAAAACGGTTTAAAAAAACAGGTTCAGGCAAATTAAAACGCAATAAAGCAGGAAAGCGGCATCTGCTCACCCACCAATCCAGAAAACAGAAACGCAATTTAAGTGGAAGCACCCTTGTTTTTAAAGGGGAAGCCAAAGGCCTTATGCGTGCACTGCCCTATATTTAAAAGGAACACCGCTTAGTTTATACAGATTAGAAGGAGTTAAAGTATGCCAAGAGCAAAAGGGGGCCCCAAAACCCGCCACAGACGCAAAGCACGTCTCAAGATGGCAAAAGGGTATTACGGGGCAAAAAGCAAACTATTTAGAACCGCAACCGAAGCCGTCGATAAATCGCTTCTCTACGCCTATCGTGACCGTCGCAATAAAAAACGCGCCTTCAGACGGCTTTGGATCACGCGAATCAGCGCAGCCGCAAAATTAAACGGACTGAATTACAGCAGATTGATGGACGGCTTAAAAAAAGCGGGCATTAACCTCAATCGAAAAATTCTGGCCGAAATCGCCGCGCATGATCCCGCAGGATTCACAGAAATCGTTCAAAAAATGCGGGCAACGACAGAGGCCGCAAGCGCTTAAGGTTTTGGTTCTATTTGTGTGAAGCCCCACACAACAAACGGAATAAAATAGCAGTCAGCAAAAATGATTTCCGAATCGTGATGCTCTCTGCTATTTTTTTGCCCGGGTACCCCTTTGTATCGTCCGGTAATTGATGCTCGTTTGATTTCCAAGTGACTTCCGTGTAGTATTTTAGCTTGTTGTCTTTGGATTTTAGTTCAAGAAAACAATGGCTTACTCTGAGAAGTCTTTCAACAAGCTCCGTCTCGTCTTTTACCTCCTGTTATCCATTACACTTCCTTCATGTGGCTTACTCTCCGACCCTCAGATGACAAAAGCCTCCATCCAGCCTAATTCAACCTACTTAGAAGATGCGGCTTTTTCCCCCAACCCTATCCTCGTTCATTTTGGAGGAACCGTCGTCTGGAAAAATAACGATTCGGTCATCCATTCCATCGTGGGCGATGCAAAATCAGGTGTTTGTGCCTTCAAATCCGATGAGATCAATCAAGGAAGAACCTACAAGAAAACCTTTCTAAAACGCATAACCTGTAACTATTACTGTGGCGTTCACGGCAAAACCATGCGCGGGAAAATTATTGTGCGTTAAGGAACTTCTGATGAAACAGCTCCCCCACCGCGTTTAAGGGCCGATGCTCCATATTTACATCGGATGAGATCTGTCGCGGCATCAATACGTTTCTGTTTCTGCCGATCTTCATCCATAAAAAGCTCTCCCTGAATCTCATCATCCGATACCAGGTGACTGACTCTCATGCCGATCAAACGAATAGGACGATTTTTTGGGCGGTTTGTTTTCAGAAGCGCAAGTGCAATATGCAATAAATTCTGAGTGGTCTGGCTTGCATGGCTCAGACTTCGAGCGCGTGTGATGGTTTTAAAATCTGAAAAGCGGACCTTGATCGTTACCGTATACCCGGAAAGACCATGACACCGTAAACGCCAGGCCACTTGCTCGCTCAGTGCCACCAGATGAGATTGAATCAGATCAAAATCATGAACATCTTTCTGAAAAGTCATTTCATTGGAGATTGATTTTATTTCATGATCAGAAATGACTGCCCGCACATCCTGACCTCGCGCAAATTCCCAGAGTTGATCCCCCCAAGTTCCAAAATACCCATGAAGCATTGCACGACTCTGCTGCCTAACCTGCTTGAGGGTAAAAATTCCTCTTTCGGTAAAAATTTTTGCCCCTGTTTTCCCCAGCCCCCAAAGACGGCGGACAGGCAGCGGATCAAGAAAATCCTGCACCGCTCCTGATTCGACCACAAGAAAACCATCGGGTTTTCCGAGATCACTCGCGATCTTAGCCACGAATTTATTGGGCGCAATGCCGACAGAAGCACAGAGCTTTGTTTTGTCTTTTATTTCTGCTTTGATCCGTTTTCCGATGACGACGGCATCGCCAAAAAGCGCTTCACATCCACTCACATCAAGAAAGGCCTCATCCAAAGAAAGCGGCTCCACCAAGGGCGTGTATTTCTTGAAAATCTTGTGAATTTGTTTAGAGATTTCTGCGTAATAAAGAATACGTGGGGGGAAAAAAGTGGCTTCGGGGCAAAGCCTCAGCGCCTTGGATATGGGCATGGCACTATGCACCCCAAAAGTACGGGCCTTATAACTTGCTGCCGCAACAACACCCCGCCCTTTCGGGTTTCCCCCAACAATAATGGGTTTTCCAAAAAGATCGGGCCGATCCCGTTCCTCAACCGAGGCATAAAATGCATCCATGTCAATATGGAGAATCATGGGTATATTTTATGATTCTGGCAGTAAAGCGTCAACAAAACAGAATTCCAAATCATGGTTTGTTGATTTAACGAAGAAGCTGGGCATTTTTGCCTTGAAAAAATAGCCAATGACTCAATTGAATTTCCTCAAATGAGAACGGATGCCTTATGCGGAAAATTGTTTCTTCCAGTCTTGAATTTGATTCTGATGCACGTCGAAGCATTCTGAAAGATCGGCTAAGGTCTCGTCACCTTTAATCGCTGCCAGTGCCACTTTCGCTTTGAAGCCCAGGAACTGATTCCGTCTTTTTCGTCTCATTTTTATCTCCTCTGTCTGCTTAAAGTACATCAGGGAGACCACTTACGCCGCTGTCTCTTTTTTGGGGGTCACTTCTACCTGATTCGTTCGCTTTCCATGCCGATGGTTTAAGTTAAGAAAGCTCGTTAGGCGAAGAAGATATCCCAAACCCATCAATCTTGTTGGCTAAAAATCATGACATATTCTGCGAACAAAAAAGTTCTGTTCCTTTGTTTTCCCGTTAGTTCATTCAATACACCGTATTGAACAAAATCATTTACCATTGTAGCAGCAGTATTTATATTAATATTTAATAGCTTGGCTACAGATTTTATATTTAGAATGGGTACCTCATATAATGCCTGCATCAGTTTTTGGGCATTATCCTGCCTGCGAGTACTAAAATGAGGCAATACTTCACGTTCCAATCTCTCTTTTAATGCAAGTATATCTTTAAATACCTGAATTGAGCTCTGTGCTGTTTGAATCACGCCATACAAAAAAAAGACTAACCAGTCATTCATTTTATTCGCTTCGCGCACCGCCATAAGACGGCCTATATATTCTGTTTTATTCCGTTCAAAATAATCAGATAAATAGAGCGCTGGTTTATGTAATAAGCCAAAGCTGGCAAGGTAAAGTGCAATCATTAAACGCCCAAGCCGACCGTTACCGTCGAGAAAGGGGTGAATTGTTTCAAACTGGTAGTGAATAATAGCCACCTTAATTAGATGAGGAACATGTAGTTCTTCGTTATGAATGAATTTCTCCAGATCACTCATCAAGTCGACGACTTCTTCCTGGTGTGGCGGAATGAATACAGGATTTTTCAGGCTTACGCCTATCCAGTTTTGGCTGCTTCTAAATTCTCCAGGTTGCTTGGTTTCACCACGCACACCGAACATCAACACTTTGTGAGTATATTTGAGTAAGCGATTGGTGAGCGGGAAGGTTTCTAACTGAGAAATTGCTTCATTAATGGCCTTGATGTGGTTTTGGACTTCTTGCCAATCGTCTTTTTTCTCTGGCTCAATATCACCTTCATGCAAAAGAGCCTCTTCTATATTAGTACGGGTACCTTCTATCCGACTAGACTGTGTCGCTTCTTTTGTAATATGCAAACGAATGAAGAAATCGACATTGGGAATTAATTGCGAAAAGGCATTTAGTTCACCTAATGCACGATCAGCATCACTTAACAACCTTTGAATTTCCCCACTGGAAATTTCCCAGGCATGATTGATTGGCTCTGGAGAAAAGCTTTTGTATTGATACTGCTGCTTATAGACACCAGCCTGAAAATTTTGAACATCCATATTATGTTAGAAACACCCCATATTTTCGACATTAAAGTTATTTAATATCGAAAATATAGCCTTACCCGACACTTATGTCAAATAACCACAATGTTTTCGATATTAAAAGTCCGTTATATCAAAAACTAAATTTTAAAACCTTAGAGAGCAGACTGGAGGTTTGATCATCTAAGCTAACAGGGCTGTAGGAAAACCGATCAAATATTTTTCTAAGGAGAAACGGCTGGGTCGTTATCTGAATTCACATGCTGTGAAATGTTGTCACTTAAAATCGTCGGGTCACAGAGAAAAATAAAACGTGTCACCGGGCTGCTTGTCCCGGTGCAGGTGAGTCTTAATATTTCTGACTTTGCCTCTGCTCTTTGCTGAAAAAGAAGCCTTACTTTATCATCACCACGACTCGGAAGAAAGACAGGACGCTCTGCATCCGCCTCCCCAAAGGTCAATTGTGTCGGGAAACCTGATCCATCACTATTAAGCACCCAAAGTTCTTTTGTGAGGTTTTGATCTCTCGCAAAGATCACCTGAGTGCCATCAGGAGAAAAAACGGGATCAAAATCAATATCACTCCCACCCGAAAGAGCTGCCTCATTCGCGCCATCCAGGCTATCCATGATAAACAAATCCGTTTCACCACTTGTTCGCTCTGAGGCAAAAACAATCCTGCTGCCATCCGGAGAATAGGAGGGACGTGTGTCATTCACCGCATTTGCGGTCAATCGTGTTAAATTGCTACCATCTGGGTTCATGCGAAAAATTTCAAAATCTCCGTTCAGATTTGGGAAGCTCTCGCTGTTGAGATTGGAAGCAAAAACAATCGAATTTCCATCCGGGGAAAATGCAGGATCGATATCAGTCGCGGCATTATTTTGAGTCAGATCGGTGGGATTTGTCCCTGTGCGACCCGCAATAAAAATGTCTTTGTCCCCACTTTTATTGGAAACGAACACAATATCTTTTCCGTCTGGCGAAAAAGCAGGGGATTCGTTGATTTCATCTGCCCCGGGCTGCTGCCCCTGCTGTCCCAGGGCATTATTGGTGACTTGTTTGATATTAGAACCGCCAATCGACATCGTAAAAATCTCGAAATTCCCCGTGCGATCCGAGGAAAATGCCACCAAAGGCGTGTAACGAAATCCCTCGGTCGTGACGACTATTTGTCCGCCTGTCGTCACGGTAATATCAACCAAACCCGAGAGAAAAACTGGCCCCGCCTCTGCAATGATAAAACTCGAATCTTGCACTTGGGTACAGGGAGAGGCCTTCTCACCAAACGAAACAACGGTGTCCGCACCAAAATTAGTCCCTCGAATAAAAACAGGTGTGCCGCCTTGCACTGCCCCTTCAGCGGGGCCACGCTGTGTAGAAATCGAAGTAATGGTCGGAATGGCGCCTGGCGCCCGATTCTGCCCCAGACCACGGAGCTGGGCCGATGCATCAAGACAGCCCGGATTCGCACCACCGCTCGTGCTACAACTCAGCAAAAACAGGGAAAGCAAAAAAATACCCACAGACGCAAAACGACGCCCCCCCTTTTTTTTAATCATGGGCAATGACCTCTTTGGCAAGCGACAAATAGGCCTGCGCCCCACGAGAAAGGGCATCATAGAACAGGACAGGTTTACCATAACTTGGTGCTTCAGCCAGGGTGATGTTCCGCGGAATCACACTTTTAAAAACCTGAGTCGTAAAATGACTTGTAATTTCTTCTGAAACCTGACGATTGAGATTATTGCGACTGTCATACATCGTTAAAACAATGCCTTCTATTTTGAGCGCAGGATTGAAAGATTTTTGCACAAGCTGCATCGTTCTTAAAAGCAGCTTCAAACCCTCCAAGGCGTAATATTCACATTGAAGGGGAACCAGCAGGGTATCCGCAGCCGTGAGGGCATTTAAGGTTAAAAATCCAAGGGAGGGCGGACAATCCATAATAATGTAATCATAATTCCCTCGAATGTCTTTTAAACCCTCTTTTAAAATGGTTTCACGGCCCTGCATGTCGGCCAGTTCGATCTCGGCACCCACCAAATCAATACTCGCGGGTAAGAGATCCAAGTGAGGGACTTCGGTTTTGATCTTAATTTCTGAAAAAGATTTTCGGCCGATTAAAAGATCGTATACACTGCTTTTGAGTGTATCACAGTCAATTCCGACCCCACTACTTGCGTTGCCTTGCGGATCAAGGTCGATCATCAAAACACGTTTTTCGGCAAGGGCCAGAGAGGCTGAAAGGTTAATCGCCGTTGTCGTCTTTGCGACACCTCCTTTTTGATTGGCCACTACAATAATTTTGCCCATAAACCCTCTAATTTCCATCAAAAATAGTGTCTGCGCCTTAGCATTTCTAAAGCTCGACATCGTAACATAGCGATTTTTGAAAAGGAAGAAAACGTGCAGAAAGGTGAGTGCTCGGTTAGAAATTTTAGGGGGAGGTCATATCCACTTTCTCTCACGACAATCCCCCAAGTCCGACAGTCTACTAAAACGGCCAGAGCTTTGGGATAAACCAGGTACAGATCAGCCAAAACATAATGTTGAGCGGTGTCCCCACCCGGAGAAAATCTGAAAAACGATACTGACCCGGCCCGTAAATAAGGGTATTGGTTTGATAGCCCACAGGGGTCATAAAACTAAGTGAAGCACCAAACATGACGGCCATCAAAAAAGGGCGGGCATCCCAACCCTGAGACTCGGCCGCCACAATGGCAATCGGAGCCAATAAGGCCGCACTCGCGTTATTAGACATGGCTTCAGTCAGAATATTGGTAATAAAGAAAAAAGCAGAAAGCATCGCAAGCGGTCCCCAGGGGCCAATGTAAGTTACAAGGGCTTTTGCAACCAAAGCCGCCGCACCGCTCCTTTCCAAGGCAATGCCCAAAGTCAAAAGCCCTGCAAGCAAAAAAATCACTTTCCAGTCGATGGCTTCATAGGCCTCTTCCAAAGTCAAACACCCACTTAAAATCAAAATAATCGCACCCACAATGGCGCTCACGACGATAGGAAAAATACCCAAAGCACTGGTAATCACGACGCCAAAAACCACCGCTAAAGCAGGCACAACTTTCTGTTTGCGAAAAACGGGCTGCTCGACTTCAGAAATAAAAACAAAAGCGGGGTGTTTTTTGAGCTGGACCAGGTGATCCCGTTTCACCTCAATAAGCAAGGCATCCCCCCCGCGCAAAACCGCTGTTTCCAGCTTTTCGTGCTGGACCGCACCACTGTGCCTTATGGCAAGCGGCGAGGCACCGAAACGATCCCGGAAACCGATATCTTCAAGGGACTTCCCATCCAACATCGAATGCGGCGCGATCACGGCTTCAACCAAAATCGCATGTTCAGATTCGAGGTCTTTATCCCGCCATTTCAAACCCGACTTAATCACAATGCCTTCCCGTTCTTGAATTTCACGAATTTTGCTCACATTTGCCCGCACACGCAGAACGTCGTATTCCTGTAAGATTATCTCCTGAGAGGGCATAGGCAGACGCCTGCCTCCTCTGAAAACCTCCAGAATATCAATGTCTAAATCCTGTACCAGGGGAGAATTCTTCAAGGTTTTGCCGACCGATTTTGCCTTTTGCAGCAAAATAATTTCAGTCAAATAATCACCCATACCAAATTTATCCGTGAGATCTTCTGCCAGGCCTTTATTTGGAATCATGGGGACCCCGATGAAAACCATGTAAAGAATCCCGACACAAAAAATCATCAGGCCAATGGGCGAAAACTCAAACATGCCAAAAGAACCAATGCCCTCACGTTCTGCGATTGAATTCACAAGAATATTGGTGGATGTTCCGATGAGTGTGCAGGCACCACCAAAAATCGAAGCAAAAGAGAGTGGCATTAGCAATTTAGAGGGACTGACTTTGGCTTCCCGTGCGATTCCCAGAACAATGGGCATAAAAATCGCCACGGTCGCTGTATTATTCACAAAAGCCGAGATGAATCCCACAACCAACATCATGCAAATCAGGGCGACCCAAAAACTATGTCGACCAATGCGCTCCAAAGTCAAAGAGACCACTCTCAGCGCACCGGTTTTAAACAAACCCGCACTCACCACAAACATGGCTGCGACGGTCACCGTCGCCGTATTACTAAAACCCGAAATACCCTCTTCGAGAGAAATCACACGACTGACCAACAGCGTCGCCATCACCATGAGCGCCACAAGATCGACGGGGAATCGCTCTGTGACAAAAAGCAGAACAGTACTCAGGACGAGGACAAAAACAAAGGCAATTTCGAATGTCATGAAGTGCTTCCCCCCCCCTTCATTCGATCAGACAAACAAGTCGATATTATGGTGAGCTGGTATGACAATGTACCTGATTTAGCAGTTGTGATACAAATGTCACCGGAAAAGCGAATAGAATCAGAGCGTCCTCAAGGCTTGCAATAAATTTCTACAACGGGCCTGAATATCACCTGCCGTCGAAATCTCCGAAATCATCGCCACGCCGTCGGCTCCCACTGCGAAAATTTCTGAGAATCGGCTTTGATTCATCCCCCCGATCGCAAAAAGAGGCATCTGAATTTCCAATGCGGCTTGCTTAAAAAATGTGAGGCTGAGCGGTGCACCGTAAGGGCGTTTTGAAGGCGTCTCATAAACCGGTCCGAGTACCGCAAAATCCGCCCCCAAAGATTCTGCCTGCTTGAGTTCAGAAAGGGAATGACAGGAAACCGCAATCAACTTATCAGGCCCGACAAGAGATCTCACCACGTCAACAGACAAAGCACTCGAAGGCAAGTGCACCCCGGCCGCATCCAAGGCAAGACAAAGATCCACACGATCATTGATCATCAAAGACACCCCATAATGATCTGTGATTTTTTTTACCTTCACGGCCAAGTCAAATTGCTTCTGCGCTGAAAGATCCTTTTCTCGAAATTGAATAGCAGAAACCCCTGCCGATGCGGCCGCTTCAATGACTTGAAGCAAGGGACGACCCGCCGTCTGGTGGCGGTCCGTAATCATGTAGAGCTTAAAATTCAGAGAGGTCATCTCATTATAGGAAAATCTAAAGAGAGGAAGGATCGATCAAAAAAGACCTTTATTCAATCATGCCTTCAATGGGACTGCTGGCTTGTGCGTAGAGTTTTTTGGGAATACGGCCCGCAAGATGCGCGAGACGCCCGGCTTTTACACCCAGATTCATGGCCTCGGCCATTTGGATGGGATTGTCTGCCCCTGCAATGGCGGTATTCATCAAAATACCGTCACAGCCCAATTCCATTGCAATTGCAGCATCCGAAGCCGTCCCCACACCTGCATCCACAATAATTGGAACAGAAATAGTTTCCATCATAATTTGAATGTTGTAGGGATTACGGATGCCTAAACCAGAGCCAATGGGCGCGGCCAGTGGCATGACAACCGCAGCCCCGGCATCGACCAATTTTCGGGCCATAATGGGATCATCATTGGTATAAGGCAAGACAATAAATCCCTCTTTTGCAAGGACCTCGGTGGCTTCTAAGAGCGCTTCATTGTCAGGAAAGAGGGTGCGCTGATCCCCAATCACCTCAAGCTTGACCATGTCGGAAACCCCCGCCGAACGGGCCAGACGTGCGGTACGAATGGCATCTTCTGCGGTGTAGCAACCTGCGGTATTGGGGAGAATTTTGTAAATTTTGGGATCAAGATAGTCCAGCAGATTTTCTTCTGAGCGATCCAGGATATTCACCCGTCTCACCGCAACGGTAACACAATCTGCCCCAGAAGCTTCAATGGCCTTTTTTGTTTCTTCGAATGAGGCGTATTTGCCCGTACCCACGATTAAACGTGAACGAAATTGAATCTCTCCAATCACCAAGGGTGTATCAACAGGCATTATTTTCCTCCTCCAATGAAACGAATAACCTCCACGATGTCGCCATCCCGCAAAACTGTGGCATCATAAGCTTGACGGTCGATGACAGTCAAATTTATCTCAACGGCAATACCATCCACCGCAATTTCAAACTGCCGCAACAATTGCAGCACATTTGAATTTGGCGACATTTCCTGTTTTATGCCATTAACTTCGATAAGCATAAAATTAAAACCATCCGTTTGAGACGAAGGATAAAAAAAGGCGCTGCCAATAAAAAAACGGGCAGCGCCTTACTTTGATTTATTTTTACAAAGGTGAATGAGGCCAGTGGAAAAAATAATCAGATGGATGCAATCTTCAGGGTACTTAGTTAAAAGATTGTCCACAGCCACAGGTTGTTTTAGCATTTGGGTTTTTGATCGAAAAACCGGCATTTTGCAAGTCATCCAAATAATCCACCTCAGTTCCCTTTAACATCGGCGCACTAAAGGGATCGATAAAGACCTTCAGACCATGCATTTCAAGCACGTCGTCTTCATCCGTTTCGGCTTCCTCAAAGGCCATCCCATATTGAAAACCAGAACAGCCGCCGCCTTCGACATAAACCCGCAAACCAAAACCGGCTTTTTCTTCAGCCGCCATGATTTCCTTTACTTTTTCACTCGCACGTTCGGTAATAATAACCATCTTTTACTCCTGTCTTCGCTAGATACGCTCTTAGACCCATTATATCAAAAAATTGACCTGCAATGCTGCAAAAGCTTAAGGAACAGGCTGAGAAACCAAGGAACAGCGCCCCACCTCAACATGAGCCTCAAATTCGTGCCGAAAGTGACTCAAGATACTCTCCACCGCAATTGCAGCGCCAGTCAATAAAAAACATTGTCCCCGCCCTTTGACCATTTCACAGGATTGTTCAGCTTGTTTAATATCGTTTTCCGTGCCTTTACCTGCTTCGATTTTTTCTAAGATTTCGGACAGATGAAGCGTTCCCAAATGACAGGGAGGACATTGACCACAGCTTTCATTTGCAAAAAATCGGGCATATTGAATCGCAACCTGAACCATACAGGCTTCTTCAGACATCACAATGACCGCACCCGTACCCAAGCCCGTGTCGGCTGCTTTCAATGAATCAAAATCCAATGTAAGATCCGATTTTGAAGCAGGGAGCACGTGTACCGACGGGCCACCCGGAAAAACGGCTTTTAAAGCAAGGCCCTCTTTAATTCCACCGCCACATTCCTGAATTAGCGCTTGCAATGAAGTTCCCAATGGACGCTCGTAAAGCCCGGGACGATTCACATCGCCCGTCAAGGTAAAAACCATGGTGCCTGGAGAACTGGGTACTCCAATCGCCCGAAATGCCGCGGCACCCTCCCGGACAATAAAAGGCACATTCGACAAACTCTCCGCATTATTAACAACCGTCGGCTTGCCATAAAGGCCATGCATGGTCGGATAATAGGGTGGCTTCTGTCGCGGCTTGGCCTCCCGACCTTCGATCACCTCAAGCAAGGCCGTCTCCTCTCCCGCAACGTAAGACCCCGGACTCTCACAAACCTTGAGCACAATGCCCGATGCAGAACCTTCGCCCCAATGCCCCTCAGCTTTTGAAACACGCAAGGCTTCATCCATAAACACAAGCTCTTCGGTGTAGCGGCAATTGATAAAAAGATAGGCCTCATCTGCACCCACCGTAAAAGCCGCGATGAGCACACCCTCAATCAACTGATGGGGATTTGTACGCAACAAATAACGATCTTTAAAGGTTCCCGGCTCATCTTCGGCGGCATTACAGCAAAGATAACGCTTCTTCTCACTCTGCTGCATGACCATGTCCCACTTCTTCCAAGTCGGAAAACCCGCACCGCCGCGTCCACGCAGACCCGCAGCTTTCACGGCGTCTCTGACACCGGAAGGCGCGAGTGACTCCATGGCCTTCGAGAGCCCCACATAGCCCCCTTTCAGGCAATAGGCCTCATAACTTAAGGGCTGGACGGAGCACAAGGCTTCAAGGGAAACATCTCTCTCCGTTAATATCCGCGTCTCTTCCAAAAATACGACCTTTGCAATTTTCTTTAAAAATTGATGTCTAGTAAGACATCAATTTTCGATTTCTAGCCTGGTGGTGCGGACGATTCTCTCGGTTCGAATGGATCTGTGGATCAAGAATTTCCCCACAGGCCATACATCGAAACCCAGAAAAAGAAAGTTCACCGGTATCACTTCTTAAATCTTCAAAACGCTGAGGAACCATAAAACCACTACACCTGGGACAACTCATTTAAACCTCCTTGTTGGATAGAATGATGTTTGTCTTAAGCTTATAGCAATTTTGATGCCAACAAATAAACATGCGAAATACCTCATTAAATCAATATGTTCAGTTTTTTAACGTTTCACGCTCACGTTTCAATGTGAACCGAAACTATAACAATTGTTTCACTAAGAAACAAGGCCTGGCTTCGTTAAACCGTAAGTTTTGATCTTTCTCCAAAGTGTTGTTCGACTCATTTTGAGTTTTTCGGCCGTTTTTTTATAATTCCACTTTGTCTGCGTGAGCACCTTTAGGATCAGGGCCTCTTCCATGGCATGAATGGGGTCTTCATCTTCAACCACGGCATTGATGACGCTTTTTTGCGCGGGCTGGATCTCTTTTTGAAGATGTTCAGCTTCCAGGGTATCTCCGGTACAAAAAACCATCGCATGTTCGATGATATTTTCTAATTCACGAATATTTCCCGGAAAATCATAGGCATTTAAAATCGCCATCACTTCAGACTCGACCTGTGTAACCTTCCGACCCATCTCTTTATTAAAGCGTGCAATAAAGTGATCCACCAACAAAGGAACATCATCCTTTCGATCACGCAAAGGGGGCAAGAGAATCGGGACCACTTTCAGACGGTAGTAGAGATCATGTCGGAATTCGCCCATTTCCACCGCTTTTTTCAAATCTTTGTTTGTCGCAGCAATCACACGCACATCCACCTTAACCCGTCGCGCATCGCCCACTTTTTCGATTTCCCCATCCTGCACCGCGCGCAAAAGCTTGGCCTGTGTCGAAAGACTGATTTCTCCAATCTCATCCAAAAAAAGCGTCCCCCCGTCGGCCAATTCAAAACGTCCCAACTTGTGCGCCACGGCCCCTGTGAATGCACCGCGCACATGACCAAAGAGCTCACTTTCCAACAAACTTTCTGCCAATGCCGCACAGTTGACACGGATAAAGGCTTTATCCTCTCGGGTACTGTACTGATGAATCGAATGGGCAACCAACTCTTTTCCTGTGCCACTTTCTCCCTCAATTAAGACCGTGGCTTTTGTTGTCGCAATTTTTGGGATGAGCGAATAGATGGACTCCATCTTTTGATTTTTGCCAATCATATTTTCAAAGGAGTAACGTGCCCGAATGGTTTCACGCATCATCTTGCTTTTGATGCGCTCTTCAATCAATTGCCACATAAATTTCGCAGCCAGACCGCCAATCACCTCAATGCCTTCACACTCTTTTTCAAGTGCCTCACGTACGGCATTATTGCCCGTTACATCAATCACAAGATCCACATCGCCCTGCAACAATTCGTGGTAGTCTGTCACGGCAATGATCTTATGACGACGCGCCAAATCAAGCCCGGGTGCCTTTGCATAAGGATCGGCAATACCCACAATCTTAACCAAAGGGTCTTTATGTAAAATTTCAATGAGGGAGGTTCCCCCTTTTCCCGCACCAATAATGGCAAGCTTTGTCAATTTTTTTCTTCCCTAAAAAGATCGCAAATGACCTTGAAAAAAGCTTAGAGGACTTCTCCAGCAATTTTGCAGAGATCTTGGACTGTTTTTGCGGATGCAGCGAGCGCGGAGGCTTCTTCTGTGCTTAAGTTGATTTCGTAAATCTGTTCAATGCCAGTATTCCCTAATCGGACAGGAACACCGATAAAAACCTCATCCAGTTTATACTCACCTGTGCAAAGGGCCGAACAAGGCAGAATTTTGTTTTTGTCCTTTAAAATAGACTCGACCATTTCAACAATCGCGGCAGACGGCGCATAATAGGCCGATCCTGTCTTGAGTAATTTAACGATTTCAGCACCGCCGTCTCGGGTCCGCTGCACAATAGCATCCAGGCGGTCTTTTGAAATGAGCTCCATAATGGGAATCCCTGAAATTGTGGTATAACGCGGCAGTGGCACCATGCTATCGCCATGTCCTCCCAAAACAATGGTCTGAATATTTTCGATAGAAACATTCAACTCCATTGCAAGAAAAGCCTTAAAACGGGCCGCATCCAGTACACCCGCCATACCCATCACCCGGTTTTTAGGAAATCCACTGGTGCGATACGCCACATAGGTCATGGCGTCCAGTGGATTTGAAACAACAATCAAAATCGCATCCGGCGATTTTGCGACGGCTTTTGCGGTCACTTCGTTTACAATTTTTGCATTGACACGGAGTAAGTCGTCTCGACTCATGCCGGGTTTCCTTGGCAAACCGGAGGTAATGACCACGATATCGGAATGGGCACTGGCCTCATAATCGGCCCCGCCAATCAAACGACTGTCATACCCATAAATGGGTGCAGCTTCCGCAAGATCAAGTGCCTTTCCGGCAGGCATATCCTCATGAATGTCAATCAAGACCACATCAGCCATTTCCTTTTCCGCCAAACGCTGGGCGGCCGTTGCCCCCACATGCCCCGCACCAATGACCGTCACTTTTTTCCGTGTCAGCATTTCATTTATTCCTTTGACTCAAAAACGTTCAGAAATTAAACAAAATGTCATTGTACCGAAAAAAAATCCTTGGCGCAATACCGAAAAGGACTGAAAAAATGAAGAAAAAAAACCTTCAAACAAAAACAAAACCCTCAGTTTTTATGCGAGCAGGCCTTTTGAGACAAGCCTAACAATACAATCCACAATTTCACCGTCTTTGAAAAAAGAAGTGTGGGAATAGAAACAACTTGATCATTCGCGGCAGTCTCTGGGTTTTCGTCCACATTCAATTTACCCACAAGAGCCTCCCCCCTTAAATTGACGCCTTTCAAACAACTGCTATACTTCTATCAGGGGATTTATCCGTGCAATTCCTATGGGAAAATAGTGATGAAAAAGGCTTATGTTTTATTGTGCCACGCAATCTTAGTGCTACTCTGCTTAGCGTTTGTCAACTCTGCCGAAGCGATTCGCCTCGAAACCAGTCGCGGAATAAAAGATCTCACTTTTGGCATCAACGGATTTTTGGGTTTTGAATATGCTTATATGGACAAGATGCCCATGGTCATGGATGTTAACGGTGCAGAAACAATTGGAAGCATGCCAGACGTGTCTTTTCTTAAATTGAGCCATCTGAATCTCTTGGTTTCTGCAGAAAAAGAAAACCTGCGGGTACTCATCAATCTTCATGGCCATAATGTGGGTTTAGCCGGGTCTCATCCAAGTGATTCACAAAATGCCATCACAGCCCAAGAGACCTACGCCGAGTATATTTTTAGGGATTTTCTCCGAATTCGAGCCGGTTCTTTTTTGGCACCTTTTGGCATCTACAATGATGTGAGATATATCCTCCCCATCTTTTCGAGTGTGGTACTCCCTCAAATTTATGATCCACCAAGAAATTACAGTCAGGCTGTGAAAACAGGTGAAGCGATTGAGGCCTTAGGTCCACTCACACCTGAAAATGGCAATCTCATGTTTTGGGGGAGGACGGTAAAACAGGACATTGATTTTCGCTACCATCTCTATCTCTCAAATGGCACAAACCAGACCGGAGGAAGAGAAGACAGTGATTTAGGTTTTGGCGGCCGGATTTTAATTAATACACGAGATGTCTTAAAGGTTGGCGGTTCTGCCTACAACGTTCACAATCGGGGTGCTGCTGAGGGAAGAGCACGTTTTTTTGGGGGAGATGTGACATTCAGCCCTTCATCTACTTTCACCCTCCAGGGAGAATACGTGGTCAACCGTTACTCGAAACGTCGCTCCCGCTATTCTTACTATCTTCAGGCCAGTTTTCCTCAACAGCAATGGCTGCCCTATCTGCGTTACGACTTTCTCAAAGACCCAGAGCACCTGCTCATGAAACGCGGACAGGAGCGTTATACCCTGGGCTTAGCTTATCGGTTTAAGACCAACCTTCAGATTAAAGGAGGTTTTCATCATCACCGCATCGTGGATGATACGGGGCTTTCCAGCAGCCTCGCCAATTTTAACATGTTGCGCCTTGCACTCATTGCGACGTTTTAGGAGGAAGAAAGACGTGAAGTCTCTAATGATCCGCGCCATCATATTTGTGGGATTCTTGCTGCTCTTTCCCACAAAGACCCAAGCCGAAGCCGTCATGGTCGTACACCCTTCCAACCCGGTATCCCACTTAAGTGGCCGGGATATCCAGTCCATTTATTTATTTAAAAAAATTACTTGGGGAAATGGTCTTCGCATTGTGCCTATTCACTTAAGCGCTCAGGATTCACTTCGTGAACTATTTTCAAAAAAATGGCTCGAAAGGAGTTTGGGAGAGATAGAGAACTATTATCTCATACGCGCACTTTCAGGACAGGGCCAGCCTCCCCTCATCTTCTTAAAGACAAAAGAGGTCAAAACCTATCTACAAAAAAATCGAAGTGCAATTGCATACATTGATCGCAAAGATCTTGATGATTCCGTAAAAGAAATTATTGTTGAGGACACAGGTTCTGGGAGATGATCAAAAGACACAGCTTTAGTCTTAGAACGAAGTTTCTCCTGACTTCACTGCTTCCAACTCTTGGAGTGGTAACCGTTATCGTGAGCCTTTTTGTCATGGAGTTTAATCGCTTGGTCTTGCAAAGACAGGTAGATGAACTCCTAAGCGTCCCTGAGATGTTAGAAAATACCATCAGCTCACCTGAAGTTCTCAACTATCGCCACCTCATACAAAATGGGGTTTATTTACTCAATAATTTACGAAAAGACATTACAGGGATTACGGTCTATGCTTACAAAAATGGGGGTTTTGAGGTCATTGCCGCGACAGATCAAAATAAAATGGGATCCCCTGCCCCTAAAGTACATATGATTCCCTTCGGGACAGGTCGGTATGCGACTTCCGAAGAAGTCATTTTTGGCCAAAAAATCCTGAGGCTAAACGCCCCTATTTTTTCGGGAGGAAAACCAGTGGCTGTCATCTCAATTACCGCAAGCATGCGGGTCTATACCGTCATGATGACCTATCTGAGAAATTTGATTTTTTTTATCGCACCCGCAGGGGGAATCCTACTATGGATTTCTATCTATTTTTCTTTTAAAAAAATTTTTTTATCCCGTTTAAACAACCTTTCCTTGGCCTCCAAAGAAATTTCTGAAGGGAAATGGCCCTCCAAAATTCTCGTAAAATGGCAGGATGAGATGGGAGAACTTGAAGAAACATTCAACCAAATGAGTTTGTCCAGGCAAAAAGCGGAAGAGGCGCTGGAAGAGCAGGCCATTCGCGATGCCCTGACAAAATTGTACAACCGTCGCTATTTCGATACCCGCATCGGAGAAGAGATCTCCCGGGCGCTTCGCAGAAGAAACCGTTTTGCCGTACTCCTTTGTGACCTTGATCTTTTTAAGGATATTAACGACAGCCTGGGACATCAGGCCGGAGACACACTCCTCAAAGCAGTGGCCCACAGTCTCAAGGTGGCCACACGGGGAGCCGATCTGCTTTTTCGATGGGGTGGCGATGAGTTTGTCATTATATTGCCCGAGTTGACCGATGAAGATGGTGCGGTGGGTGTTGCAAACCGAATCAGAGCTGGGGTGCAATCGATTAAGACAGGAGCCGAGGCCCCGACGGATATTAGCATTGGCATGGCTTATTTTCCAGAACATGGGAGCGATGCGCAAGCCTTAATCCGAGTCGCCGACCACGCGCTCTATATTGCAAAAAAAGGCGGAGATAAAATTCATGTCGGCGAAGAAGAGTTTCATTTAAGTGAAACTGCGATCACGGTGGTTTTTCAGCCCATTGTTGACCTTCGTTCTGGGACGAAGCTGGCCTATGAAGCCTTAAGCCGTGATCCATCAGGAAAAATGGGTATTCTCCCGCTTTTTAAAAAATATCAGGCCATTGGGCAACTCCGGGAATTAAAAAAGCTCTGTTTTAAAACCCAGCTTCTCACTGCTAAAAAAGAAGGTCTTTCAAGCGTTTTTATCAATGTTGATTTTGAGTTACTCAGTGACTTGGACGTAGTTCCCATCCCCAGCGGAATAGAAATTGTCCTTGAGGTTTCAGAATTAGAGGCCTTAAACGACATTGAGTCCCACTTAAAGGAAGCTGAGCGCTGGCGACGGGAGGGTTACCAATTTGCCCTTGACGATTTTGGTGCAGGCTTTATCTCCCTTTCTTTTATTTCGCAACTGGTTCCTGAATATATCAAAATTGACCGATCCGCGATTTTACGTGCAAATGCTTCAGAGGAATTCAAGCAGTTTTTATCCGACCTTGTCAAAGCCCTGGGAAACTATACGCAAAAAGGCATCATTGCAGAGGGCATTGAAACCGAGCAAGAACTTGCCATGGTCGAAGAAATCGGTATTCACCTCATTCAAGGCTTCTTGTTTGGGAAACCAAAAAAACTTGATCATTCCAAAATAGAACAAAATCATAATATTCATTCTTAGTCTGTGATGCGACCTCATCGCTTAAACGGCTGGATCCCCGCTTTCCTGGGCGTGGCACTTTCTTAAGCTCAAACTTTAAGGGTAAATCAAAATAAAGTTTCCCCCTTTGTGTCGAGTCGGTATAATGTGGAAGAGACACTTTCTCGTGAGTCATTCATGAACCTCATTTTTTATCTTTTAATTTTTATTTCTTTTGGCTATGCGGGCTACCAGGAATTAAGCGGGGTTCCAGCTACGGGAGTGATTGGCTCCCCCATGCAGCTTCTGACCGAAGGCATGATGGCATCGGCCAAATCTGCTGTGGAGTTAGCCTTGGGCTTGATCGGGGTCATGGCTTTTTTTTTGGGTTTAATGAAGGTGGCCGAAGCCGGAGGCCTACTCAAAATGATTGCGCGACTGGTGCGACCCATCATGGTACGTCTCTTTCCCGATGTGCCCGCAGATCATCCCGCAATGGGTGCAATGATTCTCAATATTTCCGCCAATGCTTTGGGACTGGGTAATGCCGCAACCCCTTTTGGAATTCGCGCCATGCAGGAGTTGGATAAACTCAATCCACAAAAAGGGACGGCAACAAATGCCATGGTGCTTTTTTTAGCCATCAATACCTCCAGTGTGACTTTATTGCCCACCGGAGTCATTGCTCTGCGAGCGTCGGCAGGTTCGAGTGATCCCGCTGGCATACTCGCAACAACCCTTTTTGCAACACTTTGTTCAACAGGTGTCGCTATTGTTGCCACAAAATGCTATCAACGATTTTCAAGACTCAAACCTCATAAAAATACAGTCACCGCAAACGTACCCCTCGAAAGTACTAAAAAAAAACCCGAAAAAAGTTTACCAAATGAGTCACAAGACACCTATTCTAAGAATGCCTCTTATGCCGCGCTCGTGATTTTAGTCTTGCTCATTCCCCTTGTCGTGATATACGGAAAAACCATCGGCCCTTGGATCGTACCGGGTTTAACCTTAGGCCTGCTGTCTTTTGGTCTGCTGCGAAAAATAAAGATCTATGAAGTCTTCGTAGAAGGCGCAAAAGAAGGGTTTCAAGTTGCAATGAAAATCATCCCTTTTTTGGTCGCCATCCTGGTTGCCATCGGCATGTTGCGAAACAGCGGTGCAATGGCGCTGGCCATTGACATCCTCAGCCCCATTACAAGTCGTGTCGGGCTACCCGCGGAAGTACTGCCTATGGCCTTGATGCGACCGCTTTCCGGCTCCGGGGCCTACGGCCTTCTGGCTGAAACCATCAGTAACCCTGCCATTGGCCCGGACAGCTATATTGGTTATCTCGTCAGCACACTTCAAGGCTCGACGGAAACCACCTTTTATGTACTGGCCGTCTATTTCGGAGCGGTGCAAATACGCAAAACCCGTCACGCTTTGGCCTCAGGCTTAACGGCAGACCTTGCAGGGATTGTGGCTGCCGTCGCCGCCTGTTCTTATTTGTATGGATAAAACCGTATGTCTATAAAAGTTAAACGCCTGCTCATCGTATTTTTTCTATTATTTCCAGTAATCACTCCCAATGAAGCCTTTTCGCGTGAAAGCACCCAGAAACGTATCGAAAAAAAGGATCTCTTTTTGAAATTCAAAAGAGGAGAGACAGTCAAAGGTGTCGTCATCAACGGGGCGGACTTGATCGAAATCATCAAGGTTTCCGACCATGATATCCGTATTAAGGGTTCGACCATTGAACAGGGATTGGATTTTACAGAGATCCCTCTTGTTCGAAATAAGATCGAAATTATTCGCTCTGAGATCCAAGAAAATCGAGAAAGCGCTTATGCGCTAAGACTAAGAGACAGCTCTATTGCGCAAAAAGAAACCCGTTTTATGCAAGCTGTTTCTTTTGCCAAAACCCGTTTTACAGGGAAAGCTTCTTTTTCGGGGGCGATTTTTAATCAAAAAACGTCTTTTAATGTAACAACCTTTGAAGACGAAGCGCGTTTTAAAGACGCTGTTTTTGTTGAAAATGCTTTCTTTTCCTATGCCACTTTTAATGGATTAGCCGATTTCTCCCGCAGCACATTTCACAAGCTCGCACACTTTGCGAACACCGTTTTTGATAAACGACTCTCACTACGCATGATCGACTTCAGGGAATACGTTGATTTTAGGGATACGATTATTGGACAGCTTGACTTTAACAGCACACAAAGCCCGGCAGTCATTGTTGGACGTATGGATTTTAGACGTGCGATTATTTCCGATGCACATTTTCAGGACATTTTTTTTGAACAGGACATTGATTTTTCCGATGCGGTTTTTATCCGTATTCTTTTTAAAGACGTGTCTTTTGAGCAAGACGTCTATTTTTTGAGAACCCGGTTTAGATTACAAACGGCGCTCTACGATACGCGGTTTAAAGGGGTTGTTGATTTTACCGATGCAGACCTGCGAAGCAATCAACAGTTTTTGATTTCGTATGCTTTTTTTAAAAATTTAAAAATAACCTGGCGACAACTTCCACCCCTCAAGATTTGGCAAAACAATGTCGACAAAAAAATGCAGAGCTTTCTCGATATCGAGCGCAGTCAGCAAGCAGAGGGTGAAAAAAAAGAAGAGCGGGTCAAACTCGGAGGAATCGAAAAATTAAGCCATGTTGTTTCGGGTTTGCAGGCTGGCTTCCGTGCCCATCGGCAACTTCAAGATGCCAATCATGCCTATTATGACCTCAAAACGCTTGAACTGAATGAAATCCGTGAAGGGAAAACAGTCTGGCAATGGTTTTCTGCACAACCCACTTGGGCCATTTGGTGGGCAACGACCGGATTTGGCATGCGGCTCTCTTGGATTTTGCTCTGGTGTTTTGGCATCAATTTCTTTTTTACAGTCCTTTATTTTTTAGGCGGCCGCTTACGCAGCTCGCCCAAAGCGGATGATGCCTTTAAATTACGCGTACTCGATTTTCCAAAACGCTACTATGTCAAGTCGGACATTGGTGTTTCTCCAGGACGCCCAGAGTATACTCTGGGCCATTTTTTAAGTCTTTTTTGTTTCAGTGCGGTTATTTTGATAAAAATTGGCTATCGAAATCACAATATTGAAGGAAAGTTTTTAGGCAGATTGCACTATCGCTGGATCATCCGCCTGGAATGGCTATTGGGCCTTTATCTCCTGCCCGCACTCTCCTATACTTTACAGAACGTTGTGCCTGTCGTGAATAAACTCGTCACGGGGATTTTTTAGGAATCTCGTGTGTTTGAAAAGGTTTTGTGCTGACGCCATATCATAAACCCACCTAATAAAATCATGGGGAGGCTTAAAAGCTGTCCCATCGAAAAAGCACCCCCGAACAAAAGACCGATGTGTGCATCAGGCTCCCGTGTATATTCGACCAGAAAACGAAAAACACCGTAACCCGCAATCATGGCCCAAAAAACAATCCCTGGCGCAAGTGCCTTTTTTGAAAGTACCCAAAGAATGATAAATAACACAACACCTTCGAGCCCCGCTTCATAAAGCTGAGAAGGATGACGGCAAACATCTCCACCCCCCGGGAAAATCATACACCAGGGAACGTCACTGGCTCGCCCGAAAAGCTCGCCATTCATAAAATTACCCAGCCGCCCTAGCCCTAAACCCAGCGGCACACTCACAATGCTGACATCGGCTACGGCATAAACCGGAAAACCAGAACGCCTGCAAAAATAAATACCCCCTAAAATCGCCCCAATCAGGCCGCCGTGAAAAGCCATGCCGCCTTCCCAAACTGCGATGATTTTGGCAGGATTTTCAAGATAATAGACCGGATTATAAAACACGACATAACCCAAACGTCCGCCAAAGATCACACCCATGGCCGCATAAAGCATTAAATCTGAAATTTGCTCCTGTGTGATGGCAAGTTTTTTACGTAAGGCAACCGCACGGATAATAAACATCGCAGAGATAAAAGAGATGGCGTACATCATGCCATACCAGCGAAATGCAAGGGGGCCAATGCGAAAGAAGACGGGGTCAATATTGGGAAAAGGGATCATCTTATTGGGATTCCGGGTTGAAAGAGCCACGCAATATAACATAGAGGGAAAATGAAAGGGAAGAATGCCGTCTCTCGCTTGAGGGAGAAATTCACCAATTCACGACAACTTTTTTGAGTTGATTTTTTTTATCGTGATAGTAGATAAATCCGTTTTCACAACCAAAAAGGTGTACATCGCGCGTGATCCGGACGTCTTCTTTGCAGTAGAGGGCAATTTCCGCAAATTTCCCCGCATGAAACCAATCAATGGCCTGGAGACCGTGGGCAGATTTTCCGGTCTTTAGACTTGCATGGGCAACATTGTCAAGTTTGAGGCGTGTGCCCATACATTTTCTGAGATCCACCATCAAATCCAGTGTCGGAAGTTTAGAAAAATCCAGTGCCGTGTAATAGGACAGTACCGAGTAATCAAAACCAATATGGTTGTAGCCAATGACAAGATCGGCGGCCTGGAGCTCTGCAATAAGTGAGGGCATATCCTCTTCTTCGTAGACCTTGAATGTTTCTGCCTCACTCGAATAGGTGACCCCAATCGAAACACGCATCATGTGTTTATTGCCCCAACCGCCGACCTCCTCGGCGCTCTTTTGAGTCTCCAGATCGAAATAGACGGTATTCATGATTAGAAACGTTCTTGATAAAGGTTGAGTGGCATTTTCGGGAGAAAAACTAAGGTCTTGGAGAACCGACGGTGAGGGCTGAAGGACTTTTTAAACCTGTTTTGTCCCCCAGAAAGGTTTTTTTAGCGGCTTGACCTTCTGCGGTGCTCGCATTCGTAAAGATAGAAACCGAATTTGCGCCAGGGTCTGCTAAATAGAGTAGGTCATTCTCCGTATCAAGATAAATCGCCGAAGGGTTGACCAGAGCATTGTTACCCGAACCGTCGTCGCCGGAGATCATTCGCGGAGCAGATTCGCCACCGATCAATGTTGAAGCGTTCTCAAAAACAAGAATTTTTTTAGCGCTTTTATCCAAGACATACAAAATATCACGAACAGGGTCTAAAGCCACATCCGAAGGCGTATCAAAACCCGTTAAGATCGCAGTGGCTGTGACCGATCCATTTAAAGTATCGGCTTGGTTATAAATTAAGACGGAATCCCCTCCTGTATTGGCGATATAAAGTCGCTGGCTCGTCGGATTTAAGACAAGCCCCTCAGGCTGATTAAGTGCCGTATCCCTCAGAATACGATTCGGTGTTGTGCCGTCAGCAAAGGTACTTGCATTATCAAAAACCAAAATGGCGTTGCAAACGTTCGGGGTACACGCAAAAGCTTCACTGTTGGAGACATACAGACGATCTCGGGAAGTGTCCACAAAAAGCCCGGCGGGACGATTCAGTTGAATGTTGCTCAAATCCCGTTTTCCAGTCGTTGAATTGGTCGTAACATCAATGGTATTGGCATTCGCAAACACAGACAAGGTGTTTGTGCTCTGATTTGCAACATAGAGTACATTTTTGACTGAATCGACTGCTACAGCTTCAGCCGTGGTAAACGAACCGCCGCCACCTGTCCAAACCTTACTGGGTTTGAGTTGACCGGCTGTACCAAAAACCTGCAATCCTCCTTGTGTACAAGTGGGAGAGGCCAATGGGTTTGAACAAGAACTTGCCACGTAGAGGGTTTCGTTATTCGCGTTTCGGGACACAACGACGGCTCCGATAAACAAGGCCCCTGGTTTTGAAAAATTCAAATTGGTTTGCGATCCGATAAGCACTTTTGTTGCAAGAGTATCATTACAAACCACAGCGCCATCAATACATTGAGGCGAGCTGTCACCTATTGTACTTGCGGTGTTAAATGAAAAAACCGCATTCTGATCGGAGGCAGAATTCACAAGATAAAGTCGATCCGCAATGACATCCACAAAAGGTGAGATGGGGGCTTTGAGTTTGTTTTGCACACCCGCCGTCAGACCCACAGTGGAGATAATACGGTCAGGCGGGCAGGGGGTTGATGGACAAGCGCCTGTATTGTCTCCTTTTGTACTTGCCCCCTCAAAAACAAAGACCGTATTGGCCCGATAGTCTGCGACGGCTCCCGGCTCCTCACCGTTATTGCTTACATACAAAATATCCCGTGTGCTGTCGATAAAAAGACCGGAGGGTTTGTCAAAACCTGTAATCGTGCGAAGCAAGGTCAATTCACCCCCAGGACTACCCGGGGGTGAGCTGTAATCATAAACAACGACACTGTTATTACTTTTGTTTGACACATAAACCTGCCCACGGGTCTCGTCAACGGTCATCCCGCTTGAACTCCCAGCGCTCAAGCCGGAAAACGATTTGCTTTGATGACCGGGTGGAAAGAGTGTTTTACCCGTTGGCCCCACTGCGTTACTTAGAGGAAAGGCGATATCTTTAGGAGGATTGGGAGGATCCGGCTCTGTAAAGGGCTGCGTTAGGTCATAAATATAGAGGCCATGTCGAATATCAGCTACCGCATTTAAAAACAGCATGAGCTCCCGTGTTTTATCAATGTGAATACCCATCGGTGTTTCAAAATTCGATGATCCAGCAAGCCTCCAACTTGGCGCAGTATTCTCAAAATCTTTATTGCTAAGCTGATCATAAACGATAAAGGGTGCTGGGGAAGCAACCGTGCTTGCATTGCTCACATAAAGCCGATCCAAAGTTTCATCGTAAAAGAAGCTGCTGGGCGCATCCAACAAGGTGACCGAGCCCTTATTTTCATCAATGGGGGCAACATCTCCTTCCACAGAATAGATAATAATATTATTTCCACCGGTATTTGCAACGTAAGTAATATCTCGTCCTGGGTCATAAGCAATTCCCACAGGATGTGTTAAAGTCGTCCCGCTTTCGACACTCACATCTCCCCCCGCCCGACGGTCCGGGCTTAAGTCACAGAGGTGAGTTGCGACCGTACAGGTAGTCAGAATATCGTTAAAAATCAAAAGAGAGGGGCTGTCGGTATTGGCAATACCAGAGACATTCACGTTGTTAGGACTGTTATTATTGATAATCGAAAGTCGTCCCGTTGCTTCATCCACATCAATGCCTGCGGGCACGGTCAAGTCCGTATTCAGCCCTGTTAAGACACGTTCCGGTATCGGAGTCCCCGACAAAGTACTGGCACTTTCGTAAATAAAGATAGCAGGGCTATTTTGGCCCGTGTTTACCACATAAAGACGGTCGTTGATGCTGTCGAGGTGTATGCCAAAAGGCAACTCCAACCGGCTGGCGGTCTCGGCTTCCGAGTGAGGTGAAATCACAGAAGTCGGGACAATATTGCAAAGTGAAAAATCCGAAACGCACTCAGATGCCGTAGCACCAATGGTGTCACTGTTTTTATACACGAGGATTGAGTTATTCCCCATGTTTGAAATATAGAGCCTTTTTCGGCTTGAATCAACTGCAAGTGACCTGGGGGCATCTAAGAGAGTCAGATGCCCTTTTAACACATTGCAGGGACTCAGGTTTCCGCGATTTGGACTTCCACCCAGACAAAAACCCAGGATGCTGTTGCCATTTTTATTGGCCACAAAAAGCCGATTGCTCGTGGCATCAAAGCTTAGGCCAAAAGGCTCATCCAACTCAGTCTCACCGCCTGAGATCGTGCGAGAAGCTTGTAGGGGGGTTCCAAGTGTGCTGGCATTGTCATAAATTTGAATGGCATTTTGCCCTGGATTGGCGACATAAAGGGTGTCGCTTGCACGATCCAGAAAAATGCCTGCGGGGCTGCTCACCGTATCAGGAAATTGACGTGTGGGCGGAATATTTTCCCCCTGCACGGTGAGCGTTTCTCCAAGGACGCGAACATCAAAGGCGAGCAATTTTCCGCCGTTGCCATTGGTGACGTAGAGTGTTTTATCAGAGACGGTTTGTGAGGGGATTCCGGCTTCGGGCTTCGCAGTGGTATCACCACAAGCCGAAAGGCCGAAGAGCAGGAATGAATAAAAAACAGCAAAACAGGCCTTGTGAAAAGCACTGTTTTTAGGCACAACATGCCGTGTTGTTTCGGTATGACTTCTCAATACGTCCCGATCGAGAAAACACCCTTTGCACAAACAAGAGGGTGGTAAATCAGATCATGCAACAAACGGAAGTTGATGACCAAAATAAAAAGGCCTTAAGCTTCGCCTTCTCCCAACTGAAAACGCACAAAACGGCGGACTTGGATATTTTCACCGACCTTTGAGATTGTTTGTGCGACGAGATCTGAAACAGTGATGTCTGGATCTTTCAAAAAAGGCTGTTCCATCAAACAAATCGATTTAAGAAATTTGTTGATTTTCCCTTCCGCAATTTTTTCGATGACGGATTCGGGTTTTTTGGATTCCATGGCCTGTGCTTTGAAAATCGCACGTTCGTGCTCAATGATGTCTTCAGGGACTTCTTCTTTTCGCACATACAGTGGAGCAGGATTTGATCCAGCGACCTGCATAGACAAATCTTTGACCAAGGCCTGAAATTCAGGATTTCTTGCAACAAAATCAGTTTCGCAACTCACTTCGACCAATACACCAATTTTCCCACCGTAATGAATATAAGAACCGATACTGCCTTCATCTGTGGCACGACCTGACTTCTTTGTTGCAGTCGCAAGGCCCTTTTTCCGGAGGAAATCAATGGACTTTGTGAGATCGCCTTCCGAAGCCTTGAGCGCTGCTTTGCAATCCATAATGCCAGCCCCGGTCTTTTCCCTCAGCGATTTTATCTCAGCTGCACTTACGCCCAATTTCAACCTCCCTGACTCAACTCAAAACAAGTAAACAATTTCAATATGTCCCGCCTATCCCTAGGCAGACTCTCCGACTTTCTCCACCGACTCGGGCACCTCAGGCTCCGCTTTTTCCGGCACAGCTTCTTTTGTTACTTCCGCTTTGGGGGAATTGACTTTGGGTGTCTTCGCGGGTGGGGTGGCCTCAATCGCAGCCTTTTCTCTAATTTGCAAACCCTCTAGTGCGGCATCGGCCACCTTACTGGTCAAGAGCCGAATCGCACGAACCGCATCATCATTGCCGGGAATCGGATAATCAATTTCGTCCGGGTTGCAGTTGGTGTCGACAATCGCAATGATGGGAATGCCCAAGCGCCGTGCTTCGAGTACGGCCGTTCTTTCCTTAATAGTGTCGATAATAAAGATAGCCGAGGGAAGCTGACGCATATTCTTAATGCCCCCAAGGGTTTTGCTCAATTGAACACGAGATTTTTCGAGCCGGATCACCTCTTTTTTAGGGAGACGATCATAGGTCCCGTCTTTGTCTGCTTCTTCAAGTTTTTTGAGTTTTTTTATACTCTGCTTGATGGTCGAGAAATTTGTGAGCATACCACCCAGCCAGCGATGATTGACAAAAAACATATTGCAACGTTCTGATTCTTCAAGAACGATCTCCTGTGCCTGACGTTTTGTGCCCAAGAACAAAATGGATTCGCCTTCTGCCGCAAGTTTCTGCACAAAAGCCAGGGCCCTGGCAAGCGCCTTGGCTGTTTTTTGGAGGTCAATAATATAAACATTGTTGCGCTCACCGAAGATAAACTTCTCCATCTTCGGATTCCATCTTTTGGTTTGGTGTCCAAAATGGACACCCGCCTTGAGCAAATCCTCTATTTCAATAACAGGCATTTCCAGTTTCCTCCATTTATGGTCTAATCCACCGCTCCAGACTTAAGGGATTTTTTTTGGGTTCTTCCTAAAAATGATACGGGCAACCTCTATCCAAATTCAAGGAAAGTAGGGACCAAGCCCGGCACCGGAGCGTGAGTATTTAAGCCCTGCGCGACAAAGCGCAGAAAGGCGAAATAGTAGCATACAAAGAATTCAAATTACAAGAGAGAATCAAGACGAATTTAAAGACGCAATGCGACGGAGGAGTCTATAAAAGCGGGGGAGGCACCCTTAGCTGCCGAGACTCATAGTCCTTAATTTGTGTCTCTTTTTCGAGGGTCATACTGATGTCATCCAAACCCTCCAGCAAACAAAGACGCTGAAAGGGGCTGATCTGGACCTTAAACACCAGCGCGTCGTCGCTGCGAATTTCTTCACGCTCAAGATCCACACATAAGGCATAACCTGGCGTCGCTCGAATGTGTTGGAAGAGGGTTTCGACTTCTTCTTCAGTCAAACGAATGGGAAGAATGCCATTTTTAAAACAATTGTTGTAAAAAATATCTGCAAACGAGGGGGCAATCACACAACGAAAACCATAATCCAAAAGCGCCCAGGGCGCATGTTCACGGGAGGAGCCACAGCCAAAATTGGCCCGCGAAACCAAAATTTTTGCCCCCTGATAACGCTCGGCATTTAAATCAAAATCAGGATTGTCTTTCCCATCCTTCGTAAAACGCCAGTCATAAAAGAGAAATTGACCAAAACCGCTCCGCTCAATCCGCTTTAAGAACTGTTTGGGAATAATCTGATCTGTATCAACGTTGGGAAGGTCTAACAAGGCTGCAATGCCTGTAACGACCACAAAAGGCTTCACCTCAATCTCTCCTAACTCTTATCCAGCCCATACTGCCGGATATCAACAAAGTGGCCTTCTACCGCAGCAGCCGCAGCCATGACAGGACTGACCAGATGGGTCCGTGCGCCCTGGCCCTGTCGCCCTTCAAAATTTCGATTAGAGGTGGACGCACAACGCTCGCCGGGTTTAAGGACATCTGGGTTCATGGCAAGACACATTGAACAGCCCGATTCACGCCAATCAAAACCCGCTTCAATCAAAATCCGGTCAAGTCCTTCGGCTTCAGCCATTTTTTTTACGGCCTGAGAACCCGGAACAACCATGGCATGTACCGAAGCAGAAACCCGCCGGCCCTTCGCAAACTGCGCCACACGACGTAAATCTTCAATCCGGGAATTGGTACAGGAACCAATAAAAACATGATCTACCGCAATCGACTCAATCGGCGTCCCTGGCTCAAGCCCCATGTACTCCAAAGAACGTTCCGCCGCCTTTTTTTTGTTCAGGTCCGAAAAATCGGCGGGGCTGGGCACTTTGGCATTCACTGGCACCACCTGCCCTGGATTGGTCCCCCAGGTGACTTGTGGTGCGAGCGTGGTCGCACTCAATTTCAATGTTTTATCAAAAACAGCCCCCGGATCAGAAGGAATCTTCAGCCAGGCTTCAGCAGCAAGGTCAAAATCAACTGGGGCATACAAACGATCCTTCAGGTAGTTGATCGTGGTTTTGTCCGGGGCAATCATGCCCGCACGCGCACCTGCTTCGATGGCCATATTGCAAACTGTCATGCGCTCTTCCATGCTGAGCCCCCGAATGGCCTCTCCGGCAAATTCAATCACCATTCCCGTCCCACCGTCCATTCCGATTTCTCCGATAATGGAGAGAATGATGTCTTTTGCTTCCACACCAAAGGGGCGCGTCCCCTCAATTTCGATCAAAAAGGTCTTGGGTTTTTCTTGAATGAGACATTGTGTTGCCAACACATGCTCCACTTCGCTTGTGCCAATGCCAAAAGCCAGGGCCCCAAAAGCCCCATGCGTAGCCGTATGGCTATCACCGCAAACGACCGTCAAACCCGGCAATGTAAGCCCCATTTCTGGACTAATCACATGAATAATACCTTGATGCGGACTGGACAAATCAAACAAGGTCACCCCAAAAGCACGGCAATTTTCAGACAAGGCGTCCATCTGGCGTCGTGCGATTTCGTCGGTAATGGGCAGAGAACGGTCTGTTGTCGGCACATTGTGGTCCATTGTCGCAAAGGTCAGCTCAGGGCGACGCACGACACGTCCCGCAAGCCTCAAGCCCTCAAAAGCCTGGGGAGAGGTGACTTCATGAATTAAGTGCCGATCAATGTAAATTAAGGAAGGCTTGTTGGCCTCCTGAGTCACCACATGACTGGCCCAGATTTTTTCAAACATCGTTTGTGGAAAATTTGTCATAAGCTATAATTCATCACACGATAATGGGTTTTGCAAGATTGTTTTGCTTTATCTCAAATCCAGCAATTCCACCTCAAAAACAAGGGTGGCATTTGGCGGAATAAGCCCTCCTGCGCCACGAGCACCATAGGCCAGTTTGGGGGGAATCGTAAATTTTCTTTTTTCACCAACCTTCATAGAGAGCACGCCTTCATCCCAGCCACGAATCACCTGACCGACGCCGACACGAAAAGCAAAGGGTTCACCACGATCCACTGAACTATCAAATTTTGTGCCGTCAGTGAGCCAACCCGTGTAATGCACCAACACACCTTGTCCTTTTTTAGGACTTGCACCTTCTCCCGCTTTGAGCACAACATATTTCAAACCCGATGCGGTTTGAGTGGGTGCCTTTTCAGCCAAAAGCAGGGAGGGGGTAAAAACCACCCCCGAAAAAAACAGCGCGAAAAGGGCGAAAAATGTGATTTTTCTCACGTGTAAAGCTCCTTAATTATCTTGATCCAGCCTAAGATTCACTCAATTCCGGCAGTATAAATTGAAAAGATCTCGATAATCAAGGAAAGATCATCTTCATGAATCTCCCCATCCCACCCAATGATTATTGGTTGACATTTTTTTTGAGGAATGCTAACTAGTTCTCGGTATTTTTTCCCCTTATCTTAATTGTTATACGTAGGGATATTTCTCCACTTGTAAAGTAAGGTATTTTTCTTATTGTAAAGTAAGGTATTTTTCTTAAAAAATATGGGTATTCCCTTGATTAAAAAGAAAACCCTACTCCCCTACCTTCTTTTTGCAAGCTTGTTTCTTGTTGCTTGTACCGACGACAAAAGTGCACCCAGCTCGGTTGTTCCAGCCCGAACCGTTTCCATTACCATCGCCCCGGAAACAATAACGCTCTCCCCCGGAGGAGAACAGACATTTGCCGCATCTGTCTCAGGAAGCACCAATACTGCGGTAAGCTGGAGCATACTGGAAGGGGCCTCAGGAGGGAGTATCTCAAGCACAAATGGGGGCACCTATACCGCACCGCTTACTCCAGGCACCTATCACTTTGTCGCGACTAGTCAGGCTGATGCAAGCAAGGCGGCATCGGCCATCATCACGGTTTCCACCTCACTAAACGCCAGTTTTGGCACAAACGGCACCATTAGCACCGCAATCGGCGGCATCGATACAATCAATGCCATGAAAATACAATCGGACGGGAAAATCCTTGTGGCAGGCGCCTCAATTGATGGCTTAAAAAGCAACTTCGCCTTGGCGAGATATGAAAGCAACGGAACACTGGATACGACCTTTGGTGTCAATGGTGTTGTAAGCACCTCTTTTGGAAGTGGGCTTGCAGTCGTAAACGCCCTTGCGATTCAAACCGATGGGAAAATTGTCGCAGGCGGCAATACCCACGAATTTGAAAATGGGAAATTTGCACTCGCACGTTATCTGCCAAACGGGACCCTTGATCCCACCTTTGGGCCCTCGTTGACCGGAACAATAACGGCACTTCCCAGCACAGATGACAATAGATTGAATGCCTTGATCCTGCAAGGAGACAAAATCCTCGTGGGCGGCGCATCCTATGAACCCAACACACTGGCCCAAACGACCCCACCTGAATTCTTCCTAGGTCGATCAACCTTTACCCTCATGCGCTTCAACGCAAATGGCACTACGGACACCACTTTTGGAAGTAACAGCAATGGCATTGTGAAAACCCTTATCCAGACAGGATCGTCCGAAATCTTTGCCCTGGACACTCAATTGACGGGTGAGATTGTCGCGGGGGGGCAATTCTCTTTGGCCGGCAATCATTTCGCCTTGGCCCGTTATGACAGCGATGGCAACCTCGATACCTCCTTCAGCACAGACGGCATTGTCACAACAACCGTCGGCGGGACAGATCGAGTCAATGCCCTGGACATGCAAACCACAGGAGAAATTGTCGCAGGCGGATTTTCAGCCAACAGTTTTGCCTTAGTCCGCTACACCGCAAGTGGTCTGGAGGACACAAATTTTAGCGGCGACGGCATGGTAACGACCTCTATTGGCAGTGGAGGAAGCGCACAAATTCATGGCCTATTTTTCAGCAATAATCGGATTATCGTGGGTGGCCTCTCCTTCAACGGCACAAACAACAGCGTATTCACCCTTGCCCGATATGATTTAGCAGGCGCTCTGGATACGACTTTTGGCTCGGGGGGTATCACGACAACGGCCATCAGCACAGGTTTTGACGGTGTTCACGCCCTTACACTTGCATCAAATAAAATTTTTGCAGCAGGGTTTGCCGCAGACGGCCACCGTATTGACTTTGCATTGGCGCGTTACAATACCGCCGATGGCAGCTTGGATACAGCCTTTAACACGGATGGCTTCACAACAACAGCCCTTGGCGGGGGAAGTGACGAAATCAACGCGCTCGAAATTCAAACCGACGGCAAAATGCTTGCCGCAGGTTTTTCCTTTGGCACCGACAATATTAAAAACAAAAATTTTGCCCTGACGCGTTATGAGGCCGATGGCACCCTGGATGCAAACTTTGGAAGTGCTGGGCACGTCACAACCTCTCTTTCAGGAAACCTGGGAACAGCACACGACATCATCAAGGCCCTTGTCATCCAAAACAACGGGAGCATCGTGGTCGGCGGGCTAACAAGGGGAAATGTCGGGGGGACTGGCGAAAGCAATGATTTTGCACTCGCCCGTTACCTTTCAAACGGCAACCCTGATCCCAGCTTTGGCAGTGGCGCAAATGGCATTGAAATCCGCACAAATGCTGGGGCCGATGAAGTGATTAACGCCTTGTCCCTGCTAAGTGGCGGTGAAATTCTTGTTGGAGGAACAGCCTTTACGGGATCGAATAACAACTTCATCCTGGGACGTTACACTGCAAGTGGCATACTGGACACGACTTTCAATACGGACGGGATTGTCACCACCCAGATTGGGACAGGCAGCAGTGTTTCAGAGGCCATGTCCGTACAAAATGATGGAAAGGTTTTGCTTGCCGGAAGCGCCGAGATTGTGGTCATTGGAAACACAGAAAATACCACCTCTTTTGATTTTGCCCTCGCACGATATCTATCGGATGGCACACTCGATCCCAGCTTTGATGGCGATGGCATCGTCACAACAGCCATTGGCACAGGGCATGACTTTATCTCGGCGATTAAAATCCAGAGTGACGGAAAAATCCTCGTTGCAGGCACTACTTTTTCCGACACAGCGCCCGCACAATTTGCCCTGGCCCGCTACAATACGGACGGCAGTTTGGATTTGGGCTTTGGGAACAACGGGATTGTCATCACCCCCATCGGCAGCACTGGCAACCTAAAACCTGCACAAGCCTTTTCTTTGGAAATTCAAGACTCAGACGGCAAAATTATCGTCGGTGGCTTCTCCGCAGGAACGGTCACGCTCGGGGATTTTTCTTTGGTTCGTTATCTTTCTGACGGCACACTGGACACAAGCTTTGGTGTAGGAGGAATCGAGATTTCGCCCTTTAGCGCAGGCATGGATGAAATTCATGCCTTACGCATCCTATCAAATGGCACAATCCTCGCGGGCGGCATGCGCGCACAAAACAACAGCGAGAATACCGATTTTCACCTTGCGGGTTATACACCTTAAAACGATTGCCCCATATTAAGATAGTAGTGGATTTTTTGCTCGTCCTCTCGTGGAGAGGCAATGGGCACGGCAAGATCTGCACGAAGAATCGCAGGATAAACCCCAAAAAGATCCACAAAAAACCGAAGCCCTGCCCCCACATCAGACTTAAACTGGCTGACCTTAAAAACATTGTGGGCGTCATCAACCATGCCCGTATCGGCAAACAACACGCCTTGCCAAGTGTGTGTGTGCATGAGACTCATAAAATTGATATCCGTTTCGTAAAAAATCGGAAAGCGGTATTCCACAGAAAATAGCGACATATTTTCCCCTTCAAACACGAGGGGCGTGTAACCACGCATCGCGTTTGATCCTCCCAGATAAAATCGGCTTTCTTCAAAAAGGCGACCAATAGACTGGCCGATAAACATTCTCGCTCCAATTTCTCGATAATTTGAAAAAGCCACGATACGCCTTAAATCAATTTTAAGTAAAAGAGAATTGTCATAGACCTGCGAAGTAAATTGTTGATTATAAGTCAAACCCACAGATAAAGAAGGAAAAGTCGTCGTCAAGCGCTGAAGAGACTCGGTCAAGAGTGGGGATCGCGAACTAATATAGGTATAAGCCAGAGAAACAAAACCCGCTTCTGCCCCTGTTTGTGCAAACTCAGGGTTTTCCTTGATCTGCTCCTGGCTCAGCCCTGTTGAAATAATGTGGTTTTTTTTTAAAACATGAGAATAACCCAAGTTAATAAATGTACTTGAATCGTTTTGGGCAAATGAGAGCCTGACCCAATTTTTGGAATCATATAATCGTTGAAAGAGCAGGCCGACATTGTAACTTAAAAACTGTGTTTGAAAATCATAATTGAGACCGAACCGATCCAACAAAACCTTCCAGCGATGTGGCAAGCGATTATTCAAACGGTTCGGGTCATGGGTCAGCTTCTCTGGATCAAGCTCCACACTTTTGATGGGACTTCGCGTTTTTAAGTTAAAACGGTGGGTTTCACCCACACCATCCCAAATGAGCGGCATTTCCGTGCCATCGACACGCTGAACACGCACCTGAAGCGGCTCAATGCCTTCCCCATTTTTTTTGATTTGGATTTGAGTTTCGTAAATACCCTCTATTTCTTCTGTCTCGATATGCACGATTTCAAAATCGAGTTTGAGCCGCGCACTGAGCCACTGATTGATGAGCCAGTTCAAGTCCTGCCCACTCGTTTTTTCCAGAACCGCTCTGAAGGAGAGGGGCGATTTTGGATTTTGAGACAAATACACCGAAATGACCCTATCCATCACTTTATCTCCCAATAAAATCCTCAATTTCGAAAAAATATTGGGGCTTTCAGAAGGCGGATTATTAAAAAATCGAATATCTTCACTCACAATGGGTGTGACCGATTCTCGAAAGTAGACTTGACGAAGCGGGAGGCTTGGGGAATAAAGAATTTGATCGATTACAGGAATAAACGCAATGGGTTTTAGCCATTCTTCTAAATCGAAGACTTTTCCGTGGCGATTTTGCATAAAGGCTTCTGCATCCCTTTTTGCCAGACTCTCAATCACCCACCAGACCTCTTCAGGGCGTTTCTCCCGCCAAAGCAGACGGTAAAGCCCATAAGCCAAGCTGGCCTCATGAAAACGCTTCAGGACTGGAAAAACCTTAAAAATCCTATTATTTATAAAAAGTATATTTGTGCCTGGCCGACTCAAATCCTGATACAGGCCTGCACCCGCCAGCTGAAGCAAGATCGGTGGGGGTGCGCCAAAGCGCTTGATATAAAACTGCAAAGCAGCTTCTGCTAGACTCATCACTTGTTTGGCGTAAGATTTGTTTTTAGACAAAGCATGGTAAGTCACGTCAATTGTTCCAACTTTTGCCTCGTAGGCAAAAAAATCACGAGCAATCGAAAGAGAAAAAAGCGCAAGATCCTTTCCTTCCATCCTCAATGTTTGCCAATCTCCCTCAATACCTTGCAAAGACGGTGGACTTGATGCAATCAGCAGCAGACCTTTTTTGAGTCTGAGTTGGACGTCATAATCGCTTTTTTGAGGGCTATCATGAAAACGCCATTCACCCTTCTCAAAATTAACAAGATAAGGATGCCAACCCCCTTGCAAAACGGTGAGACCTGCGTAATGCGAAAAAGGACCCCATTTCTCTGGGATTTTTGTCCTAAAGTGCACTGAAAATTGAAATTTTTGCTGTGGCAAAATGGGTTTTTCTGGCACGACTTTGATGATAATGCTTCTCTCATAACGAACAGGAAAAAAGGAGAGTGTCTGTTGCGCCATATCTTGAATCGAAATAATATCCACCCCGCCAGGATTGAAGGCAACAGGATAGGCCTTCCGATAAAAAGAGATGTCCAGGTCCGGATGTTTTCCCCGGTAAAGGTTCGGGTAGAGAAAAAGGTAGAGCGCCGTGACAGGCTTTGCACTCTGGTTAAAAAAGGTGATGCGTTCATCCCCCACGATTTCGTGGTTTTCGTCCTCGTAATCGGCAACGATTTCGTAGAGAGTATTTTTGGCAAATACAGTACCAGAAAACAGAACCCCCAGAATCAAAAAAAGAATGGCGCGCATTGCCCCATTATACCAAATCGTAATCAATCCGTCTGTAAGCGCACAAAAAAAGTGCAGCTCCCTTAAGCCCAACATTAGGCATTCAATCGAATAGCACTCAAAATTATTCAATAATATTAAAAAATTAAGCAATATTTAAGTAAAAAAGTAAGATTACTTGTCGCTCTCTCTTATGCTTTGTGTTATTATAACCTCGGCTTAGATGTTTTGGTCTTGAGATGAGATTTTCTGGACAAAAGACTCAAGCCGGATTCTAGAAGAGTGTTTTTTGTGTCAGCAGCGTATCTTCGCACCTCACTTTCCTTAGTTTCCTTACATTTAGAATAGACCAACAGATCTAAGCCAGAAAATTTCATTTCTGGTCTGTTTTGAGTACCGTGGACATCGCCGTCCCCCTTATTACTTGAGGTTTTTTAGCTTGATTTCAGTTTTCTGTAAATGTTTCCTTGCGCTCCTGCTTATTGTAAGCTCAGCCCTCCTTTCCACAACGCCGGTCTTCGCGGGACAGGCAATCCTATCCTGGAGCTCAAATACCGCGCCAGATCTCGCAGGATATGTGCTCTATTACAAAGATGATTCGAATAACCTTCCGCTGACAAAGATGCAGTTTACTCAAAAAATTGTGATTTCTGCGGGTCAAACAAACTACACGAAGATGGGGCTCATTGAGGGCACACATCGCTTTGCGCTAACAGCCTTTGACACCTCGTCTAACGAAAGTGGCTTATCTGTCGTTGTTCAAAAAACAGTTTCCCCTTCATCTGCTCAAAACGCAGAGGAAGCCATGGGGGGCGGGGGCGGTTGTGGCATCGTATTTCCAACTTCTGGTGGTAATGGCAAACCCCCTGGGCCGGGAGATGCTGCAGGCATGCTGCTTCTCTTCGGGACAAGCGTTCTTCTCCTGATAAAAAAAGCTTTTCAAACAAACCTCCAAAGGCTTATGAGTACATATTTATCATAGAGAAAAAGCTTGAATCTCGCGCCCATTTTCGAGACATTTCTCTGGGGAAGTCCCCTTTCTGGTGCTGGCATTCATTCAACGATTTTACAGACTGAGCGGGCAGGGCTTGCCCTTGACATCCTGGGAGCCATGACCTACTATCTCCCTACATTTTTTAGGGAGATATTGCACGTGGAAAAAATGGATCAGGTGTGGTCTGATCACAGAGCGTTCTTAGCTGAAGCAGAGACACAAATTCAGAAGGGACTGCAATCCAAGGTCGCACTGGTTAATAAGGTCACCGATCATATTTTGAACAGCGGAGGGAAACGTATTCGGCCGCTGCTGCTCATCATCAGCGCCCATCTCTGTGACTACCACGACAAAGAACGCATTTATCTTTCAAGCGGGATCGTGGAGTTTATTCATACTGCGACATTGCTGCATGATGATGTCATTGATAATGCAGAAATCCGGCGAGGCATCGCGCCCGCACGCATTTTGTGGGGAAATCAGGCGAGTATCTTAGTTGGAGATTACCTCTACACACTCGCGCTTTGCCACGCGGTTCAGATGAACAGTTTTGAAAGTAATACGCTCTTGGCCACCACCTGTTTGCGTATGGCTGAAGGCGAAACCCTGCAACTCTCCCACAACGGAAATCTCAAAATTAGCGAAGCAACCTATCTTGAGATTATCGAGCAGAAAACCGCCATGCTCATCTCGGCCTGTTGTCGGCTTGGCGCAATTATTGCCAAAGCTTCAGAAGAAAAAAAAGAAGCCCTCGGCCAGTTTGGCAAAAATATCGGCATTGCGTTTCAAGTTGCAGATGACACACTAGACTATGTGGCAGACGGAAAACGCCTGGGAAAATCTCTCGGAGAAGATCTAAAAGAAGGGAAAGTTACGCTTCCGCTACTGCATTTGTTAAAACATTGTAAAAAAGAAGACCGGGATTGGCTCAATAAAATCATGGATTCTGAAAATTTCGATCAAGATAATCTCAGCAAAGTCATTGCCTTGATGCAATCTCACGGCTCCATTGATTATGCCCTCAAACAAGCACAAGGTTACGCAAACGAGGCAAAATCAGTCTTGTCTATTTTTCCCGATTCCCCGCAACGCCAGGACTTGATGACCATTGCAGACTACGTTGTGCATAGAGACCACTAAAACCCTTCGTTTCAAATCACTGCGATCACAAGACTAGCCGGGAATGACTTCGACACTCAGCGAGATTTCTCGTAATATCGTCGCCACACGATCACAGACCTCCACAGCACCTTCAAAACAGACCGCTTTCCCTTGGGTATGGATCTCCACCGTAATTTCGAAAGCCGCTTGAAGCGCCGCCCCTGTCGCTTTTTGGATTTGAACGATCACTTCATCAAAGGAATGCACTTCGTCATTAAAAATAATGACCTGCCAAGGAATGGCTTCTTCAGTCGCCTCGTCGGTTGTGGTCAAAATGTCGGGGCGATCAAGGACGTCCGGACTCATGACACACTCGATATTGGAAACAAGATTTTTTGAATGTCATCCCACTCCGTAAACAAGGGAGAACAGCTGAACTTGTGGCAGACGCAAACCGACACAGCGGCATTGACGTTTTCAAGGTTTATCCCCGATTTTTGTGTCATCCAGCGCCGTGCTTCTGGAACATCATTAAAGGAGATGAGCTTATTCGGAAGAAACCCCTGATGGATTTTAGAAAGCAGGGCTTCTGCTTTAAGCCCGCTCACATCTCCAATCACATGTACTTCTTTTGGAGGCCTCAAATAAAAATCAGCCGCCACAATAAAAGAACCTAGTGCAAATGGATTTGCATCCATTTCCTGGGCAAAGCACAAGAGTGTTATTTCGGCCCGGTCGAAATAATGCTTTTCCCCCGTCAAATAAAAGAGCCGCAGGAGCACTTTGGCTGCAACGGCATTTCCAGATGGGATGGAATGATCGAAACAAGGACGCATGCGATCAATCAGTACCTCATGATCGTGCGAAGTAAAAAAGAAGCCCCCTTTTTCTGCGTCCCAAAATCGCTCGAGTAAGTTATCCACCAGGGTCTGTGCAATCTCCAGATATTTTGCGCCGCCCCCTGCTTCATAAAGATCCAGTAACACATCGGCAAGCAGGGTAAAATCATCCAAATACGCATCAAATTTTGCCACACCATCCTTAAAACAATGCCGCAGCCGCCCATCAACATAAAGAGATTTCAGGATAAAATCGGCTGCCGAAAGTGCCGCATCCAAATAAGATCTCTCGCGTGTGACTTGATAGCCTGAGACAAAAGCCCCGATCATCAGACTATTCCAAGAGGTCAATATTTTTTCATCCCGAAAAGGTTTGGAACGTTTTTCCCGTGCTGCATAGAGTTTTTCCTTTGCAGATCTTAAGACCTCTGTCACGGCGGGCACACTGGCCCCGATTTGATCGGCCAATTGTCTAAGGGAGGCCTTGCAATGGGGGATGCTTTTGCCTTCAAAGTTTCCGGCTGCCGTAATCCCAAGATGTTGACAGACGATTTGTGCCGTATCCTGATCAAGTATCGCCTCAATTTCTTCGGGAGACCAGGTATAGTAGCTACCCTCACCCCCCTCAGTGTCCGCGTCTTGTGCGGCGTAAAACCCGCCTTCTTTGTCTTTCATTTCCCGGAGCACATATTCCAGAATTTCTATGCCAATTCCCCTAAAAAAGACATCCTGCGTAGCTTGATATGTTAAAAAATAGAGTCGGGCTAACTGGGCATTATCGTAGAGCATCTTTTCGAAATGCGGCACTTGCCAGGCTTCGTCTACACTATAACGATGAAAACCACCCCCCACTTGATCATAAACACCGCCGTAGGCCATATTTTTCAAACTGTGGCTTACCATCTTCAAAAAATGGGTTTTGCCACTTTTTTGATATTCATGCAGAAAAAGGGTCAGAGCGGGTGTGCTCGGAAACTTGGGTGCAGCACCAAAACCGCCATGGGCAACGTCAAAAATTTTCTTCAGTCGCTCCGTCGTGGTCTGCAAAATATTAACATCAAGTTCACTTTTTGAGCCCTCACGTTTTACGCGACGCAGGGCATTTTCCACATCGGACGTTGCACGTATGATGTCTTGAGGTCGCGATTGATAGGCCTCCGAGAGGGCCAAAAGGATTTTTGGAAAACCCGGGAGTTGATAACGATCTTCGGGGGGAAAGTAAGTCCCGCCGTGAAATGGCACTTTCTCAGCACTCATAAACATCGTCAAAGGCCAGCCCCCGCCACGTTTGATAAAACATTGCACCGCATTCTGGTAGACCTGATCTAGATCGGGCCGCTCCTCGCGATCCACCTTGATATTGACAAAGTGCGTATTCATGATTTGTGCAATCGTTTCATCTTCAAAAGATTCGTGTGCCATGACATGACACCAATGGCAAGCAGAATAACCAATCGAAAGCAGGATAGGTTTCCCTGTTCGTTTCGCTTGCTCAAATGCCTCAGGGCCCCAGGGATACCAGTCCACTGGATTGTGGGCATGTTGTAGCAGATACGGGCTGGTCTCGTGGATTAGACGGTTTGTGTGCACTTCTTTTGGCATGAGTGTTTTTGTCGTGATAAGGGGTTTAAATCATTCCAAACTTCGTAACACATAGTAAGGGGCTTGATTCCGCTTTGTAAACAAATAATCTAAAGAGCCTCAATTCCAATTCCCCTTTAAATTGACATTCTGATTGCCCTTAGGCTACTATATTTTCCTTTTTACGGAGTTTGTTCATGAAGCCAGAGAAAGACCTTAAGAGCATCCTAAAAAACCTGGAATACCGCGACGATGCACAAGTTCAGAAACAGCTTGTTGACCAGTCAATCGACCTCAAAATTCGAATGGGACGCATCAAACGAAAGATTGTCGTGATGAGCGGAAAAGGCGGTGTCGGCAAAAGCATGACCACTGCGAACCTGGCCTTAGCGTTTGCCAGAGCGGGTCATAAAGTAGGCGTACTGGATGTTGATCTCAACGGCCCCTGTATCCCCAAAATGCTGGGAGTTCAGGGCAAATTTGAAATCACAGAAGATGGGGCTCTCCCACCCCTCGGCCCCTACGGGATGAAAATTGCTTCGATGGAGTTCCTGCTCAAGCAGGAAGACACGCCCGTGCAATGGAAAGGCCCCATGGAACTTTCCCCTGTCTGGCTCGGCCTCATGGAAATGAATGTGATTCGGGAGCTCTTGGCCGATATTGCCTGGGGAGAATTGGATTACCTCTTCACGGACTTGCCCCCCGGAGCAGCAGCAGATAAACCTCCAGTAATTGCAGGATTTATTCCTGAGTTGGACGGTGCCGTCGTTGTGGCCACGCCTTCTGAAGTGACCAAAACGGTTGTCAGAAAATCCATCCATTATGCGAGAGGTGCAGGCATTCCGATGTTGGGCCTGATCGAAAATATGAGTGGCGCAATCTGTCCTGAATGCAGTACGACTGTTACCCTCTACGAAGGCGGGTGCACAGATATTTGCGCGGAGATGGATTTGCCGCTCCTGGGAAAAGTACCCTTTGATCAGAAATTGGCCAATGCCTGTGATCGAGGGATTCCATTGGACGCAGAACACCCTATCTCTAAAAATTTTAGCGACATCGCAAGCCATTTGCACAATTTTTTAGAATCGAAAAAATATTAAAACCTATCTCGCAATACGGAGGACGATATGAAATTTGTCTGCATGAAATGTGAAAGTTTTATGAGTTTCAACAATGTCCAGACACCCGGAGAACAATCCCTGGGCGTGACCTTTACCTGTCCGACCTGTGAAATGCAAGTGGCGATGGTGACCAATGCCGGTGAAACCGCAATGGTTCAGTCTTTGGGCGTTCAGCTCGGCGGGAGGACCGCTCCGGCAACTCCCATGGAGTTAACCCGTAACAGCCTGAAAGAAACACCCGAAATGGCCGAATCCAAAACGCCCTCTGCGACGGCCCAACAAGCCATGTTAAAAGCAGAAACCACCAAGACAGAACAAGGCGAAGGCGGGGGCTGCCCTTTTTCAAGTATGGTCGCACAAATGGGTGGCACGGCCACCGGAGAGACAGAAAAGAGTGCACCCGCCACAGCATCCTGGTCTGAGACCGCCGAAAGTCGTTTAGAGGGTGTACCCTCCTTTATGCGTCCCATGATTAAAATGGGGGTCGAAAGTTATGCCCAGAAAAACGGGATCTCAGTCATCACACCGGAAGTCATGGATGCATCTAAAAATGACCCAGGCGATATTCGTTGGTCGAAAGGTGCCGAAGCGCGTCTTGACAATATCCCCTCTTTTGTCCGTCCCATGGCGAAAAAAGAGATCGAACGCATCGCCAAAGAACGCGGTGAAACAGAAATTACAGACGCGATGATGGAAGAATCCAAAGAGAAATTTATGGGGATGGGTTATTAATCGCGAAGCAAAACCTGAGGCGCAAGCCTTCATTGCCGCGCTTGAAGACGAAATTTCAAACCATGAAGCGGTGCATCACCCCTTTCTCAAGCGCTTCAGCACTGAGAAGCTGAGCCAGGAGCAACTACAAACCTTCGCGCTCCAGCATTACCAGCTCGTCAAAATTTTCGTCAACTACATGACCAACGTATTGCCAAAAATACCTGACAGAGACGCAGCGGATCTTTTTCGGAAAGTGTTTGATGATGAATTTGGTCAACACACCATCTTCAGAAGCCATCCCGCCCTCTACCGCAACTGCTTAAAAGCCTTGGGTTTGCCCGATGATGCCTGGGGACGTGTCAAACCGCTTCCCGAAGTCAGGCAATATATTGAGGCCCACCTTCAGTTGACACGGGATGCAGATTTCCTCATCGGCTTAGGGGCCGTGGGCCCCGCCCACGAATTTGCAATTCCCACCATGTTTGACTACATCCTGCCAGGTTTGCAAAACAACAGCGCCCTAACAGATGAGGATGTGGAATACTTCTCTATGCATATAATCGAAGACAAAGAACACGCTGTCGTCTTCAACAAGCTTATCGTGAGACATGTTGAAACAGAAGCAGGACAAACTCTCTTGCGTGATGGGGCCATGCAATCACTTGCCTACCGTAAAAAGTTCTGGGATGGCCTTGAAGGGGCCGTGTTCGGAAATAACGCGTCATAAACCTGTGTTCCCGCGAAAGCGGGAACACAGGGCCATCCAACATCATTTTAAAAAATTAAAGAAAATTGGAGGCGGCGAGCGGAGTCGAACCGCTGAATGACAGTTTTGCAGACTGCTCCCTTAACCACTTGGGTACGCCGCCGATAGTTTTTTTCAAAAAATTGAGCAGATAGGGATTGTCTTTCTTAAGTAGGTCACTCTTTGAGGGGCGCGTATGGGTCTCTCGGGTTGGTTGCGACCACTTTTCCATTGCTAAAAACAATCACACGTGTATCAGGGTAGAGATGTGTTTTCATCACCGAGCCTTGTTCATGATAGATCCAGACTTCCCTTGTTTCCTTGTTTGGCATCCAGCGCCGATGAAAACCATCGGGCTTTCCCAGCGCTTTTTCGATCGTTTCTTGTGTGGCTCCTGTAAGCACATTTCCTGAGCGGCTACAGCCCACCATCGTCAAAGAAATCCAGAGAAAAACCAGAAACCAGGGAAATCGAAAGCCTTTCATCAATACAAGCCCTTTCAAGTTTGGAGGGGGATTGTATCTTGATTCACAAAATAATGTCAATCAAAGGAGCAGCCCGGACTCAATAAAAAAGGCCGTTTCCCTCACCGGAAAACAGCCTTCGTTAAATGGCTCCCCAGGCCGGATTCGAACCAGCGACAAGACGGTTAACAGCCGTCTGCTCTGCCACTGAGCTACTGGGGAATGTCGGAGGATTTTATCGGCCCAGACCTTGAAAGTCAAGAAACAGACCTGAAAATTAAAAAAGGAAGAGAAGATAGCCGAGTGCCTGATCCTTTGTTACAATAAGAAATCATGTAATTAGGGGATATAAACGAATGTCAGAACAAATCAAATCAATATTACAGGAACGTATCTTGGTTATGGATGGTGCAATGGGCACCATGATCCAAGCCCGAGCACTCAGCGATGACGATTTTGGCGGTGCCGAGCTTGAAGGCTGTAACGAAAACCTCAACATAACCCGTCCCGATGTCATTCAGTCCATCCACGAAATTTATTTCGACGCGGGCTCGGACATTGTCGAAACCAATACCTTTGGCGGAGCAGGCATTGTCTTGGCCGAGTACGGGCTTGAAAACAAGGTCTTGGAAATCAATCGATACGGTGCGCAAATCGCACGAACAGCCGCCGAAAAGTTTTCGACTCCTGAACGTCCGCGTTTTGTCGCAGGGTCGATGGGGCCCACAACAAAAGCCATTACTGTCACGGGCGGTGTCACATTTGATCAATTGCTCAGCGATTTTGAACTACAAGCCCAAGGCTTGATTGAAGGCGGTGTGGATCTGCTGCTCCTCGAAACCGCACAAGACACGCTCAACCTCAAGGCTGGCGTCATTGGCATATGCAAGGCACAAAAATCCCTCGGAACGACGATCCCCATTATGGTTTCAGCAACCATTGAACCCACAGGCACGATGTTGGCTGGCCAGGGCGTTGAGGCCCTTTACACCGCGCTGGAACATTTCCCCCTACTTTCCATTGGCTTGAATTGTGCGACGGGCCCTGAATTTATGACCGATCATATTCGTGCGCTTTCCGAGATGGCCGCTTGTTTAGTCAGCGTTTACCCCAACGCGGGACTCCCCAACGAAGACGGCGAATACGAAGAAACACCCGAAGGGCTTGCAGAAAAGCTTCGCCGTTTTGTAGACGAAGGCTGGGTGAATATTATTGGCGGTTGCTGTGGCACTACGCCAGCGCATATTGCAGAAATCGCAAAGATGGTCGCAGGTCGTGGACCACGCATTGCAAAACCCACAAAAAAAACGACGGTCTCGGGTATTGAATTTCTGCAAATCGAAGATGAGATGCGACCCATCATTGTTGGGGAGCGGACCAATGTGATCGGCAGTCGAAAGTTTAAACGCCTCATTGTCGAAGGCAAAATTGAAGAAGGCGCTGAAATTGGTCGCGCGCAAGTCAAGACGGGCGCACAGATCATTGATGTTTGTATGGCCAATCCTGACCGTGACGAAGTCGCCGATATTGATATTTTTATTCAAGAGCTTAATAAAAAAATAAAAGCCCCGATTATGATCGACTCAACCGACACCGAAGTCACCGAAGTCGCACTCAAACATTGTCAGGGCAAGTGCATTGTCAACTCAATCAATCTGGAAGAAGGCGAAAGCCGCTTTGAAGAAATCGTACCCCTACTCAAAAAATATGGCGGCGCAATCGTCGTCGGATGTATTGACGAAGACCCCGATCAAGGCATGGGTGTGACCCGAGCGCGGAAAATGGAAATTTCCAAACGCTCCTATCAATTACTAACAGAAAAATATAGGATCGCCGCAGAAGATATTATTTTCGACCCCCTCGTTTTTCCGGTCGGTACCGGCGATAAAAACTACATTGGCTCAGCTGCAGAAACCATTGAAGGTATTCGCCTTATCAAAACCGCTTTTCCTGAAGTGAAAACCATACTGGGTATCAGCAACGTTTCTTTTGGTCTTCCACCTGCGGGTCGCGAAGTGCTCAACGCGGTTTTTCTCTATCATACGGTTCAAGCCGGACTCGACTACGCCATTGTGAATTCGGAAAAACTAGAACGTTATCCCTCCATTCCCAAACACGAACGTGAACTTTCAGAAAATCTGCTTTTTTGGCGCGGCGATGATCCCGTCGGAGCCTTTGCCGCCCATTTTAAAACAAAAAAAGAAGTCCCCAAAAAAGACCGCCCCAAATTGCCCCTGGATGAACGACTGGGGATGTACATCGTAGAAGGTTCAAAAGACGGTCTGGTCGATGATTTGAATTTAAAGCTCAAAGAAATGGCGGCACTCAATATTATCAACGGCCCACTCATGACCGGCATGGCTGAAGTTGGGCGGCTTTTTAATGCCAATGAACTGATCGTTGCCGAGGTCTTGCAATCGGCCGAGGCCATGAAAGCTGCCGTACTTCACCTCGAACCTCTGATGGAAAAAGGAGACACCAGTAGTCGTGGTAAAATTATTCTGGCGACCGTAAAGGGCGACGTACACGACATCGGAAAAAACCTGGTGGAAATTATCCTCTCCAATAACGGCTTTGAAGTTGTCAACTTAGGCATCAAAGTGCCCCCGGAAGCCCTGGTCAAAGCCGTGCGTGAAAACCAGCCCGACATGATTGGGCTTTCCGGTTTACTTGTTAAATCGGCACATCAAATGGTCACGACGGCCAAAGACTTAAAACAGGCGGGGATTGATTTGCCCATTCTTGTCGGGGGCGCCGCCCTGACCCGACGTTTTACCACGCTAAAAATTGCGGGCTCGTATTCCGGGCCGGTGCTCTACGCAAAAGATGCCATGGATGGACTTTCTCTCGCCAATCAGCTTTCTGATCATTCCGAGCGCGACTTATTGCTTGAGCGCATTCAAGTGGAAGCCGCAAAAATGGCCAAAGAGGCGGGAACAAAACAAAAAAAACCACTTCCATCAACAAAAACGGCTCCCGAAGCCCTGCACTCAAAAGTTCGTCGTGATGGTCCGATTCCAAAGGCACCCCATTTTGATCCCCATGTGACTCAAAATGGGCCACTTTCCAAAATTTTTTCGTTTATCAATCCCGCAATGCTTTATGGCAATCACTTGGGTTTAAAAGGTAATCTGGAGAAGCTGCGCGCCGAAGGCGACAAAAAGGCGGAAAAACTTTTTGAATCTGTTGAAGCCATGAAAAAAGAAGTGCTTGAAAAAAACAGCCTCAGTGCCCAGGGACTCTATCGCTATTTTCCTTGCCGGGCTGAGGGAAACAACCTCATGATATACGACCCGAATCATCTCGAAAAAGTATTGGAAACTTTTTCATTTCCGAGACAGCAAAGCGGGGAACACCTCTGTCTTTCCGATTATTGTCGTGAAACGACATCAAACGAATGGGATTCGGTCGCCCTTTTTGTCGTCACAGTGGGGCAGGGCGTGCGCACGCTTTCAGAAAAATGGAAAACTGAAGGGGAATACCTCCGTTCTCACCTACTTCAAGCCCTTGCCATTGAGGCCGCAGAAGCATTTGCCGAAGTCCTACATCAAGAAATTCGTGCAGGCTGGGGCATGGCCGACCCTGAAGACTTAAACATTCGGGACATCTTAAAAAACAAATATCAGGGCATTCGTGTGAGTTTTGGTTATCCAGCCTGTCCTGAGATGTCTGATCAGGAAAAACTGTTCCGACTTTTAAATGTCAGTGATGAGATTGGGGTGAATTTAACGGAGGGGCATATGATGGACCCCGAAGCTTCTGTTTCTGCGATGGTCTTCCATCACCCGGAGGCAAAATATTTCAGGGCGGATCGCTAAGAAAGTCAGGACAAGCCGATTGAAGAACCGTGGATTCCCGCCTGCGCGGGAATGACGATTTTAATATCCTCAGGGAGCCGTTGAAAAAGTCCGAACCAGACTGTCCGTCACGCCGCCGTTTCCGTCTTTTGCAGTAATTTTCCAATTATAGCTGGTTTCAGCAAGTAGACCTCCGACAGTTGAGGTCAACTCAGTGCCCTCGCCGTCTATGCTCGGTGGTGTGCTGCTACTGCTACCCCCACCGCCACTCTTACATGCGCTCAGAATAAGAATACCTGTAATCAGAACAAGGCTCTGAAAGCAAAACAACCGTTTTTTTCGCCCACTTTGAGCAGACATAAAAACCACGCCAATAAAAAAAAGCCCCGAACTTACGGCATAAAATGCCGTTTGTTCCCCCAGCGTTTTTGAAACCACCGTGGGTGCAGGACAGGAGGAGAGGTCTAAAGGATCATAGTCTGCTGTCTTACAAAGTAAAAGCTCATAGGTCAGCGTATCCCCATCGGGATCGCTTGAGGGCAACCACTTAAATTCGACGTTACGTCCAAGCCCCGTTTCCCCATTTTGAGGCGAAACCAAGACAGGCGCCGTGGGTGCATTGTTCGCACCCGCTGCGGCCAAGCCTGTTCCAGTCAGCGTGATGTTTGAAAGACTTGCAGGTGACCAGGCCGGGGTTCGGCCTGTGGTGCCAAGAATGGTGTCCAGCAGAACGCCTGTTTCAGAATCAATAATAAACAGGATCCCATTGTCCGTATCCCCGGATCCCGCAGCCCTGCGAAAAACAATTTTATCACCATCCGGCGACCAGGAGGGCTGGCTGTCTTCACTGCCGGATGGCGAAACAGTCAATTGAACGGTTGTATTTAAACCACCTCCCGCATCTGCTCGGCTGATACCATTGGTCATATCTTCCATAAAAGCGATCTGTTGCCCATCCGGCGACCAGGAAGGTGTAAACCCACCCGAAACAATCAGGTTTTGATCTGCCACATCGGTACTTTTAGTAAAAATATTATTGGGGTCTTGTATGGGAAGCCCTCCTGGGATGGCTTGGCGAAAAACAATTTTTTGACTATCGGAGGACCAATCAGGGGAATGGGCTTCCCCCGAAACAGAACTTACACCTAAAACCTGTTCGAATTGGGGAATACTGAGGTCGAAAAGAAAGAGCCCCCCCAAACTGGTCTCCCTCATGATAATTTTATTGCCATCAGGAGACCAATCAGGCATCGTCGCTCTCCCCCCCGAAGCATCATCAGAAATGAGCGTTTCTGACCCACCACTGCTCGGCATCCGATAGACGGCAGGGAGACCCGAAGCATCATCCCGGTGAAAAACCAACTGAGCACCATCGGGCGACCAACTGAGAAAATCTTCGGCGGAGCCACTGATCTGCGTCGTGAGCACACTGACGACCTGGGAGCTGACTCCGTAAAGGCTGATACCATTGGTTGTCGCATCGTGAAAAGCAATTTTCTCTTCTTCAAGAGAGAGATTTAAAAATGCGGTGTGAAGCCCTGTGAATTCGGGATCAAAACGGATCGCAACCGTACAGTTCTCATTGGGGGCAAGGGTAGGTGTTGTCGATAGACAGGGATTACCACCACCATTGAGATCAAGCGTGAAAGCCTCAGCGCCCTCTCCAGAAATTCTGATTGCAAATAAGGGTTTTACGCTTCCACTTGTATTGGTAATGGTAACGGTCTGCTCAGCCGTCGCACCCGCAGCCGTTTCCAGGGAACCAAAGGGCATCAAACGGTCGTCCCCAGGGGAGATACTGTCCGCAACGGTCAGATCTGTTGCGAATGAGGAAAAGGGAGAGAGCACAACAAACAAAAACACCCACCCGATCAACAAAAAAGACCAGTGCTTCAAGAACTTGCTTGGGGACATTGCATTTCTCCTTACAATACAAGGCAATTAAGTAACAATATCAACATAAAATCAATTTTTATATTGATATTGTACCATAAGGTCTCTATTTAGAGAAAAAATGCGTTTTATACCAAAAAAAGGCAAGCAAGGTCTTGCTGTCCACGATTTTTCCGGAAAGTGCCTGTTGATGGGCTGCTTCAAAAGGCAAGGTCACGACTTCAATAAATTCGCCCGCGTCAAGAGACTGTGCAGGAAGTGCACTTAAATCTCGCCCGAGAAAGACCTTGATCTGGCCGCTCGAAAAACCCACAGAATGGTAATACATAAACATAAAATCAAGCTGCTGCGGGCGATACCCAATTTCTTCTGCGCATTCTCGCCCAGCCGTTTCGAGCGGTTTTTCCCCTGGATCAATCACACCTGCGGGAATTTCTAAAGTAATTTGTTTGATCGCAGGACGATATTGACGCACGAGATGCACATTTCCCGCTGCATCAATGGGCAGAATACCCACCGCATCAGGCGGGACAATAATTTCCCGTTTGGCTTCTTTCCCATCAGGTTGACGTACAATCTGCTCTTCTGCACGCAAATAGCGTCCCTGATAAACGACTTTTGTCCGGAGTAGGGTTTCAGTCAAATCCATTACAGGAACCTCTGATTAAGTCTGGGGCGATTGTTTCTCAGTTTGAGCAAAATTTTCCCCATTGATGGCCGGGGCATAAAACCGAGTGGTGTATTCTTTGACCGCACGGCGCATCGAAAACTGAGGCACAATCGTACGGATGGTTTCCTTCATCAAGGCCGTCCACCCACGCGGAACGTGGTCTGAATCCCGTCGGTAGTAGAGTGGAATCACCTCATTTTCCAGTATTTCATACAAACTATTGGCATCGGCGGCGTCAGCCTCTTCCTGAGAAGATCCGGATGCCCCCCCAAAGGCCCAGCCATTCGAGCCATTGTAGGCCTCAGGCCACCAACCATCGGGGATACTCAACTGTGGCACACCATTTAAAGCCGCCTTCATGCCGCTGGTTCCGCTGGCTTCGAGTGGTGGACGCGGCGAATTGAGCCAGATATCAACCCCTTGTACCAAAAAATGTGCGACGTGCATCTCATAGTTTTCAACAAAAACAATGTGTCCTGCCATTTTAGAATCTTTTGCAAGATTATAAATCTGCTGAAGCAGGCGTTTTCCGATGTCGTCGGCCGGATGCGCCTTTCCTGCAAAAATAATTTGCACCGGACGTCTGAGATTGCCCAGTATTTTTTTGAGACGTTCCAAATCATGAAAAATCAAATTCGCCCGTTTGTAACCCGCAAAACGTCGTGCATAACCAATGGTCAGGGCCTCTGGATCAAGCAGGGTGCCTGCAGCCAGTAATTGCACAGGTTCGGCTCTGTCACGTAACCAGGCCATACGCGCCCGTTCTCTAATAAAATTCAACAGCTTTCGTTTCATTTGCTGGCGAATTTCCCACAAAATTTTATCCGGGATATCGGAGGCACGCTGCCAAAGCGCCACATCATCGTGACGCTCGGCCCAGTCTGGGGCGATATAACGCCGAAAAAGCTCAATCAACTCTGGAGCGATCCAAGTGGCCGTATGGATGCCATTGGTAATCGAGGTGATGGGCACATCCTTTTCTTCAGAATCGGGCCAGAGATGCTGCCACATTTTGCGACTGACCTTGCCGTGTTGGGCACTCACGGCGTTCTTCCATTTGGAAAGCCCTAAGGCCAAGACCGTCATATTGAAGGCTTCCCCCCAATCTTCCTGATGTTTTCCCAAAGCCCAGAACTTCGCTTGATCCAGACCCAATTCCGGCCAATAGCTTGAAAAATACTTTGCAACAAGATGAGAAGGAAAGGCATCGTGGCCCGCAGGAACAGGGGTGTGTGTTGTGAACACGGTCGTTTTACGAATGATTGCAGCTGCCGTATCAAAATCTTCACCCGCTGCGACACGCTCGCGAATACGCTCCAACATCTGAAAAGCGGTATGGCCTTCGTTACAGTGCCAAACTGCGGGTGAGATCCCCAATGCGCGTAACAAACGGACTCCACCAATACCCAGGACGATTTCTTGCCGGATTCTTAAATCTTCGTCTCCCGCATAAAGTCTCGCGGAAAGCTCACGATCCCAGGGCTCGTTTTGCGGGATATTGGTATCCATGAGAAACAAACGCGCCCGACCCACTTTCACCTTCCAGGCCGCAATATAGATCATGCGTTGTCCCACAGGAATTTGAATAAAACGTTCCCCTGTCTCACTAAATTTGACCGGTTCTATTGCCACACGATTCATATCAAGCGGGCGATAAATCGCCTCCTGCCAACCATCCGCCTGAACACGCTGCTGGAAATAACCCTGTGGATATAAAAATCCGATACCGATCAGGGGCAAACCAATTTCTCCGGCTTCTTTACAGTGATCCCCCGCAAGAACCCCTAGGCCACCCGAGTAGATGGGTAAAGAATTATGTAGACCAAATTCAGCAGAAAAATAGGCAATGGGATGATCAGAAAGTCCGGGAAAAACATCATTCACCCAGGTCTCTTTTGTGGTGTGCAAATGATCAAACCGTTTTAAGACCCCGTCGTAATAACGCAGAAAACTCGGATCTTCGACGGCTTCTTTGAGTCGTTCGGCTGTAATGTCTCTTAAAATGGCCACCGGGTTATGATGGGTGCGATCCCAAAGCACCCGGTCCAACATTTCAAAAAGTCGTCTTGCTTCCGGATCCCAACTCCACCAAAAATCATAGGCCAGCTCTTTAATCCGTGCAATCCGATCTGGGATTCCAAAAGTATCCGACATCTATTTCTCTCCTCAAGGGGGAATAAAGTATCCGGCCGCCCCACATCTTGTTCCAGGTCAAAAAAAAAAGGGATAAACCCTTACAAAAACATTAAAAGAGTATATCGCAAGTCAGCAATACTGTCAGTTTAAAAAATGCCTTCCAGACTGAATCCGAGCTTCCTTGAAAAAAACGGTTTGACGATCCTCAATCTCGCACCGTATCATCAGAGATGATTTTTTTAACCCTATGTCACGGAGTCAGATGTGTCTGATGATCAAATCTCACCCTTAGCGCTCAAACAAAAACTTGCAGATGGAGAAGATATTCTTATCTTAGACGTACGGGAACCCATGGAATATCAAACAGCGAAAATAGAGGGTTCCGTCTTGATTCCGCTTGGGGAACTCGCTGCAAGAACCAATGAACTCGATCCCAAACAAGAAATTATCACTTTGTGTCATCATGGCATGCGTAGCCAAGCGGGTCTGGGCATCCTCGTGAGTCAAGGATTTAGCACGGTTAAAAATCTCACCGGGGGCATTGATGCTTATGCCCAGGTTGCAGATCCAAGTATTCCGAGATACCGTTAGGGGCCTCAATCTAGGATATAGGCTTTGATGTAACGATAGACCATGAAGATCACAAGTAGAGTCAACAAAACGATGTAGGCATTAAAGAGGATAAAAGCGGTTGCGCGGTCTCTGAAAAAATAATGTCCGAAATAAAGCAGTACCGAGCAACCCAACACACAGACTAAAGCCGCAAGCTTAAAAAGCTTCCCTCCCTTTTTAGAGAGCATTTTCCCCCCAAATAAAGCCTAGTATTTTTAAAGGCCACGCTGGCCTTATTAGATAAGCAGATTTCCTACAAGATTTTTTAACGCTTTTTAATCGCTTCTGCGTCTTTTTTCAGAGCAGAAAGCAGGGCGGCAATCTGTTTTTCCAAGGCGGCAACATTTGTTTCCCCTTTAAGCCCTTGCATCCATTTTCTGATTTGACTGAACTCTTCTTCCTGATTAAGGGCGCGGGGCTCGCCAAAATTTTTGGCGATCGCGTTTCGCAGCCCCGACTCCATGAAAAGCGCAGAATGCGTCCGCATCATCTTGGTCACAGCCGAACGTTTTTTGTTGCGCTCCCATTTTCCTAATGCTTCGTGCAAACCAAGCCCTACGGCCTTGACTTCTGCGCCCCAGTCCTGTTTAGCATGGCGGGTCATTTCCAGCGACAAACCTCCGGCAGCGCGTAAATCAATCCTGATGTTTTCGATCTGTGCGCCTATGCTGATTTTTTTTACATTGCCCACCAGCTCCCGTCGCGTAAAACTTTGATGCCACGATTCGAGTCGATAGTTGCCGGGAGGAACATTCGATATTTCAAAATGACCTGATCCGTCTGTCGCCGCATAAAGCTTTGTCGGGGAAACAAAAATAAGACCTTTCATTTCAGGATGAACTTTGCATTTAAGCGAAACCAGACCACTGTTTTTAAGCAGAACCGATTTTGTTGTTTTGGGTAAATGTGAAGCAATATTAAAAGAATTTGACGCGCTTTCAGAGCGGATACTATGGATATGCTCATCCTCGTTTTCAAAAAGGATGGTCGATCCAGTGGTCACAATACTAAAAGCGGGTGAAAACTGAAGGTCTTTTTGAATAATGGTCACGTTCATCGGCTGCGGTTTGGGCATTTCTGCATTTTCCAGCAGCAGATAAAGCACAACATTGGGGAGCTTTGTTCCATTGATTGTGACTTCCCCTTTCAGTCCCCCTTGTGCCATTGCGGCTTGGCTACTGATCAGGGAAAAAAAAGCGACACCCCAAAAAAAATGGAGGCTGGCCCAGCTTCGGAATAAACGTATCATGGGCTGGAGACTATTGAATTTTGTGTGCTTTTGTCAACTCCGGTCATTTGAGTGATTGCTCACAAAGACGTCATTTGTATTTCAGATGGTTTCATAAGATAATAAGGCCTACAATTTTTAATCAAAGTACAGATTGGGAAATATGAAATCAGATCAAGTCCATCAACACGTCGAATTATTATTAAAAGCAGCCAATTGGTTCATCCAGGATCACGCAAAATGCGCGCTTGAAAAATCACTGGGGGTCGCCGTACGGGATTTCCCCTTAGCGCGTGGTTACGGAAAAATCGATTATTTACTTTTTCTCGAAGGCAAGGCCGTGGGTCTCATTGAACTCAAATCAACCTTACAAACAAAAGAAACCGCCTTGCAGGGGCTCGCAGTCGATTCACAAAAATACAGCCGGGGTTTGCCCTTCACCCTACGTCTTTTTACACGCCCCCTGCCTTTTTTGTATCAAAGCAGTGGTGCGACACACTGCTTTACAAACGCCTTTGATCCCCAGCCAAAGCCCCGCACCTTAATCGGATTTCACCGCCCTGAAACCCTAGGCCGTTGGCTCGAAGACGGCATGGTGGGCGAAACACCACGCGACATGGCTGCAGAACATTTCCCGGAGCACCGTAGACGTGGTCGTAGCTTTCAAGAACGCATCATGATCAACCTCCCTAAATTGTCGGATGAGGGACTTTCCCCAGAACAATATAAAGCCATTTCAAATACAGAAAGATCTTTAAGCGAAAATCGTGTGTCCGCACTCATTGAATTGCGCTCTGCCACGGAACGTGCAGTTCCTATTATTCGAATGATTGAACGTCTGCTTAAATTTGCCGATGCCCGGCGCGTGCTTGTGCTCGTTCATACTGAGAAAGTCGCGCAAAAATTAGAAACAGATCTAAAAACACAGATCCCACCCATTGACGGACTCCCTTTTACCGAAGCCTTTCCACTGCAACACTTACAAAAAAACATTGCGTCCGATAGTCGGCTTTGCATCGCAAAACTTTCAGATCTTCACAATCTCCTGAGAAATCAAGAAACTTCAAAAAAAGAACCGCCACTCCGATACAACAGCGCATTTCCAATCGAAAGCTTTGAAGTCGTCATCCTTGAATCCTGTGATGCATCCCTAATAAAACGTGTTCAAACAACCTTAAGATATTTTGATGCTTATCTGATTGGTTTTACAGAAAAAATAACTCAAGAAACCGCCGATTTTTTTGATCAGAATTTGGTCATGCGCTATAAAAACCGCGAAACATTCGCTTTATCCGAGGGCTTAAATGTCATCGCCTCTGATTCCCCGTCCTGCAATGGTGGGAGCTAAGGCGCTTTCATCTTCGATTTAAGGAACCCTGTCCTGTGATTCCCACCTTAGAAACGGAACGACTCATATTCAGAGCCTTCAAAGCAGAAGACACAGGGGGCTACCACCAGTGTTTTGCCGACCCCGAAGTCATGCAATATCTCGGAAAGGGCAGCACATTCAACCGCGAAGAAACCTGGAAACACATCGCCTTTTTTTTGGGACATTGGCAACTGAGAGGCTACGGGATGTGGGCTGTGGAACATAAAACCGATCATCAATTTGTCGGTTGCATCGGTTTTCATCAGCCCTTGAACTGGCCGGGCTTGGAAATCGGCTGGCTCATCAGAAAAGAAGACTGGGACAAGGGCTACGCCACAGAGGGCGCACAAATGATACTAGACTATGGGCGAGAACAGATGAAACTAAAAAAAATCATTAGCCTCATTCAGCCCCAAAATATCCCCTCAATGAAGGTCGCAGAAAAAATAGGCGGACGGGGCGTCAGAGAAATTATGTTTGCAGGAAAACGAAATTTGAAATATGTCTATGAATAGGGGGTTTTTTCGCTTTTGACTTTTTATTTTAAAATAGCAACACTTCTTTGCGTAGGACTTATTTTGTCCCTTACTCTGGGTATTCCCAAAACAAAGGCCGAAACCCCTCCCAAACACCTTCAATTCGACCGCCTCAACAAAACCTATGAAAACGTCGCCCCTAAAATTAAAACAGTGCAGAGCGGACCGCTGATCATCCGGCTTTCGTCTCCGGAGCATCGTTTGACTCTCTACAGTCATGCGCTTGAGATTCAACACGGAAAGAATGATCTTCATCAAATCCAGCTTTCCGCCGAAATCGAGGGAGAAGGGCGGCTCTTGGCGGAAATTGATTTGCTGGGACTTCGCCAGGAAATTAAGGATCGTTTTCAAATTCCCCGTCAAAAAAAGCAAATCCCAGGAAAAATCCGTGTGGATCGCGAAGCGACAGGCTATCGCATCACCCCCATCGAAATTCCAAAGAATGTAACGATCGCCATCCACAGTGATTTAGGGAAACAACTCGTACTTTGGTGTAAGGCCCTGCCCTTGCCCCTGATGGACTGCGACGACTTGGATCGCATGCTTTCACAACTCACGCTGCCTTTACCACAAGACAAAACATTTTTGATCAAAAACACCGACCTCAGACCCGAAGAGCGGGCAGTCCTGGATCAGTATCTTGTGAAAACCCAGACGGAACCATCCCTCAAATAAGTCATTTCTTAAAAAATCACATACAAATGTCTACACTTGCTTGAAAAACGTCAGTTAGATGACAAGCCCTAAACACTGAATATTTTCTTGACTATTCACAGTTCATCCGTTATATTTTGCACATGAGTGCCACCCCGGAAATTAAACAACAAATTATCGATGTGGCTGACACCCGCTTTCGGCGTTACGGTTTTGGCAAAACAACCATGGCGGAAATTGCCAAAGACTGCAATATGTCCGCCGCCAACCTCTATCGTTATTTTAAAAATAAAGAAACCATTGGCGTGATCATCTGTCAGAATTGTCTCAGTGAAAAAGAGGCCATCGGGAGAGCAGTACTTAAACGCGATGGCCTCAATGCTGGAGATCGACTGGGGGCTTTTTTCTTTGAAATCCTACAGGCAACACATGATCTTTGCGCCAATAATCAGCATCTTTTTGAACTGGTGGCCTTTATCTCCAAAGAACACGTGGGGGTGGTAAAACAACACCAAGAGACCTTACGGGCCTTCATTGCTGAGATCCTTGCCGAAGGCAACCGGAAGAATGAATTCGAGGTCGCGGACATCGTTTCCACAGCAAACACCATCTTATTGGCCATGGTGCATTTTTATTATCCACCCTTGGTCATGATGCCAACCTTCTCTTTTGAGGATTTAGTTCAGACCCAAAAAGCGGTTGTGGCCCTCTTGATCCAAGGTCTGGCAAAACACTGATTTTTTTTGACCTTATAATAAATACTTTAGAATATATTCAATAATTATTATTCAGTTTCTTTTGAGGAGGAATAAACATGGACGGAAAACGTTTAGGGGAATGGGTCATTCGTTTTCGATGGTGGATCATTTTAGGCAGTATCGCCATTGTGATGGGCGCAGGAAGTGGCGGAAAACACCTGGGGTTTTCAACGGACTACCGTGTTTTTTTTGGTAAGGATAATCCTCAGCTTCAGGCCTTTGAGAAATTGCAGGACACTTACACCAAAAATGATAATGTCATCTTTGCGCTGGAACCCAAAGACGGTGAGGTCTTTACACGAGAAACCCTTGCCGTGGTCGAAACGCTGACACAGGCTTCGTGGCAAATTCCCTATTCCCTTCGTGTTGATTCAATTTCAAACTTTCAACACACCTGGGCCAATGGGGACGAACTAATCGTCGAAGACCTGGTTAAAAATGCTTCAAGTCTTTCCGATGCTGATCTCAAACGCATTAAAAGCGTTGCCCTCTCAGAACCGCTGATGCTAGGACGTCTTATTTCACCCACGGGCCACGTGACGGGTGTAAACGTCACCATCAATCTGCCCGGCTTGTCTCTTGGAGAAGTCCCGGAAGTCGTCGCCTTTGTGCGTGAAATGGCAAGCGATATCGAAGCCGCTCACCCCGATATCTCAGTATATCTCAGCGGCATGGTCATGATGAATAATTCCTTTTCAGAGGCCAGCCAAACCGACATGGCAGAACTGATTCCGATTATGTATCTCGTTCTGATTTTGGTTATGGGTTTTCTGCTGCGTTCGATTTCGGGCACTTTTGTTGCGGTTTTGGTCATTGGCTTTTCCGTCTTGACCGCCTTGGGATTGGCTGGCTGGGCAGGTATGTTGTTTACGCCACCTTCGGCGAGTGCACCCACCATCATTTTAACTTTAGCCTTGGCAGATAGCATTCACATTTTGGTCACGATGTTTCAGGAGATGCGACGGGGTTTGAATAAAAAAGCGGCGATCATCGAATCCTTGCGTATCAATTTGCAACCCGTCTTTCTGACTTCTGTCACAACGGCCATTGGCTTTTTAAGTATGAATACCAGTGACTCGCCGCCTTTTCGAGACTTGGGCAACATGGTCGCCATGGGTGTCATTGCTGCTTTGTTCTTTTCCGTCTTTTTTCTTCCCGCAATGATGTCCATTGTGCCTGTACGGATTAAGCCTCAAGAAGGAAACCCTGATATCTTTATGGATCGTTTGGGCCGCTTTGTCGTTCGTCGGAGAAAGCCGCTTTTTTTAGGCATGCTGTCGTTGACACTCCTTTTTGTTTTTTCCATACCGATGAATACCTTGAATGACCAATTCGTCAAATACTTCGACACACGTTACGCGTTTAGAACGGATACCGATTTTATTGTGGAGAACCTCACGGGGATTTACCTTGTCGAATATTCGCTTGAATCAGGCGATGAGGGCGGCGTCAGCAATCCGGAATACCTGCAAAAACTGGAAGATTTTGCAAACTGGTACAAAGAACAAGCCCAGATCATCCATGTCAATTCGCTGACCGACATCATGAAACGTCTCAATAAAAATATGCACGGAGACGACCCCGCTTATTATAAAATACCGGATGACCGGGAACTCTCGGCACAGTATTTACTGCTTTACGAGATGTCGCTGCCCTACGGTCTGGATTTGAATAATCAAATCAATATCAAAAAATCGGCAACACGTTTCACCGTGACCTTGGAAAGTGTGACCACAAACGAAATGTTGGCCTTAGAAGAAAAAGCACAGCAATGGCTTCTGGAAAATGGCTTGCCGACAATGCAAGTACCCGGTGCAAGCCCAACCATCATGTTCTCCCATATTTCGGAGCGCAATATAAAAAGTATGCTTGTTGGCTCTTCAATGGCACTCGTCCTGATTTCTGCGATTTTGATTTTTTCATTGCGGAGCATGAAAATCGGGCTGATCAGCCTTATTCCCAATCTCGTGCCTGCAGGTATGGCCTTTGGTTTATGGGGACTGATGGTGGGACAGATCGGGGTCGGCACCTCTATTGTTGCGGGTATGAGTCTGGGCATCGTTGTGGATGATACCATCCATTTTTTGAGTAAATATCTTCGCGCAAAACGCGAGCGCGGGATGGACAGCCACGGTGCGGTTCTTTACGCCTTCCGTAATGTAGGGACAGCGCTTTCGGTGACCTCCGTGATCTTAGCGGCAGGGTTTGTTGTCCTGACTTTTTCCGGCTTTGCCATTAATGCGCAAATGGGGATGTTGACCGCAATCACCATCGGTTTTGCATTGGCAACAGATTTTTTGCTCTTGCCCCCCTTGTTGATGCTGATGGAAAAACGTGAGATAAAAGAAAAGAATGTGGATAGCCCTTCAAAACCACAAGTTGAGGGTGCAGTCTAAGGTATTTTCTAAATGACGACATCGCCACTTCAATTTAGACAAAGGAGTCTCATAGATGAAACATCTCATCCTTTTTTTACTGATTTTTACATTATCGCCACTCAGCGCATTTTCGCAGAGCCCTGAAGAAAAAAAGGGTCTGGAAATCGCCGTGGAAATGAATCGCCGCGACAACCTTTTTGGCGATTCGACTTCAAACCTTGAAATGATTTTGAGAAATAAACATGGCGAGCAGAGTACACGGGTCATGCGAAATAAAACCCTTGAAGTCACAGGTGATGGTGACAAAACCTTGGTTATTTTCGATAATCCACGCGATGTGAAGGGTACGGCCTTTCTGAGTTTTACACACAAACTGGAAAACGACGATCAATGGTTATTTTTACCCGCACTCAAACGGGTGAAACGCATCAGTTCTTCCAATAAATCGGGGTCTTTCATGGGCAGTGAATTTGCTTATGAAGACATCACCAGCCAAGAGGTCGAAAAATACACCTACCGCTGGCTCAAAGACGAAGCCTACGAAGGCAAGGACGCCTTTCTGGTCGAACGAGATCCTGTCGATCCCAATTCGGGTTATACCCGCCAGTTGGTCTGGGTAGACAAAGCCGAATATATTCCACTCAAGATCGAATATTTTGACCGAAAAAATTCCCCCTTAAAAACCTTAATCTTTCACGACTACCAACAATACCTCGAGCGATATTGGCGGGCAGATCGCATGGAAATGGTCAATCTACAAACAGGGAAAAGCACCGTTTTAAAATGGAAGGATTATAAATTCAAAACAGGGCTTTCAGAGAAAGATTTTAATAAAAACAGCCTGAAACGAGCCCGGTAAGGTTTAAATAGAGTCTCTATGTTCTGTTTAAATCCTAAAAGGAAAATCCCCCTTAATCCCCCTTCGAAAAAGGGGGAAATTAGAGAAAGTAACATGGAAACAGTCCCCCCTTTTTTTAAGGGGAGTTGGGGGGATTTGTTTCTCTTTTGTCTCCCTCTTTTTGTCGTTCTTTTTGTCGCTTTCCCAGTGATTGCCGGAGAATGGTCAGGCTATTTTTCCGCAGAATCCCGTCTTTTTTTTCAAGATCCGCTGCATGAAGGACAACGCGAGCAGTCAATCGCACTTGCCGCACAGCCGGAATATCACCATGCCTGGAAAGAAAGTAGTTTTACTGCCGTGCCGTTTTTTCGTCTCGACAGCGCCGATGCAAAACGCACCCATCTTGATATCCGGGAATTTTTTTATCTCTGGTATCCGGGAACATTCGAGTTGGGGATTGGTATCCGAAAAGTCTTTTGGGGGGTGACTGAATCTCAACACCTGGTCGACATTATCAATCAAACCGACTTGGTTGAGTTCCCTGACCGCGAAGAAAAATTAGGACAGCCCATGGTCAATCTCTCGATTGACCGCGATTGGGGTACATTCGACTTTTTTCTCCTCCCTTATTTTCGTGAACGGACTTTCCCTGGCAGAAAAGGACGCTTGCGCACCGCTTTTGTTGTGGATAGCGATCAGGCCCAATATGAAAGCGGCGACAAACAGGCTCATCTGGATTATGCCTTGCGCTTCTCACACACCCTCGGTGATTGGGATCTTGCTTTATCTCATTTCCAGGGCACCAGCCGCGATCCATCTTTCAAAATCGGAACAGATGCCTCAGGCAAGCCTGTTTTTATTCCTTTTTATGACCAGATCGGGCAAACAGGACTCGAACTCCAGCTGGTCGCAGAAGCCTGGCTTTGGAAGCTGGAAGCCATCCATCGCAGCGGGCAAGGCAAAAGCTATCAAGCCTGGACGGGCGGCTTTGAATACACTTTTACCGGTATTTTTGAAACCCAAATGGACTTGGGCGCAATCAGTGAATGGCTGCATGACAGCCGAGGAGAAAGCGCACCATCCCCTTTTGAAGACGATCTCATGGCAGGGCTTCGTCTGGCGATCAATGACATGGCCAGCACTGAAGTGCTCGTGGGTCTCATTCAAGATTTAGATCAAGCATCTAAAATGATCAGCATCGAAGCCAGCCGCCGCCTCAGCGATCACTGGAAGATCGAAGTCGAAGGTTTCGCCTTCATCCAACAAACCAAAAGAGATTTTCTCTATGCGCTCAGAGACGATGACTTCCTGCAAATGACACTTTTCTATTATTTTTGAATTCGTGCAATGCTCGCCGAGCATTGAAGTCTGATGGACTCAATTTCAACCTAAATCCACACGAAACAGTGCGCACATTGCATTCATGTGATACTTTTTGCATAATAGCTGCAAATATCAACATTTAAATAGACTAGAGGCTTCTATAATGCTCATCGAATTCACCGTCAAAAATTTCCTTTCATTTCGCGAAAAGACAACATTCTCCTTAATTAGTACAAAGGGTGGGGAATTGAGGGATTCAAATACCTTCGACCCCAAAGCACTCTCAACACCTACACTCCTAAAAAGTGGGGTAATCTATGGGGCAAATGCGGCTGGGAAATCTAATTTCATTAAGGCATTGAGAAGAATGCAGGCACTGATTCTCTTATCAGCCCACGAAAGTCAAGCCAATGAAGCGCTCCCAATCACCCCTTTTCTTTTGAACCCCAGTTACTCAAGGTTGCCGAGCGAATTTGAAGTGACCTTCTTCAGTGAAGGGGTTCGCTATCAATACGGTTTTGCAGCAACAAAAGAACGTATTAGTGAGGAATGGTTGTTGGCTTACCCAAAGGGACGACCGCAAAGATGGATTGAGCGAACCTATAACGATAAAACACAGGCCTACTCCTGGGGAGCAATGTCTCAGCTTTCGGGTCAAAAACAAGTTTGGCAAGAGGCGACAAGAGACAATGCGTTGCTTCTTTCAACAGCAATGCAGCTCAATAGCCAGCAACTCAAACCGGTATTTAATTGGTTTAAAAAAATCCTTCATGTTTCTGGCATTGGTGGGTGGGATCACGATTATTCCATTGAGCAATGTAAAAAAGCAGAGACAAAAATGGCGGTCGTTCACTTTTTAAAAGCGGCAGATCTTGATATTGAAGATATCGAGCTTGAAACAGAAAAATTCAATTCGAACATGTTACCCAAAAATATGCCCGATGCGATAAAAAAGGAAACCGAAGCTAAATTTAAAGGGAAGCCCGTTGTGGTTAATATCATGACGACCCATTTATTACCGAATGGAGAACAAGTTTTGTTCGATATGGGTGATGAGTCCGATGGGACACAGAAAATTTTTGCCCTCGCTGGCCCATGGCTGGAGACTTTGCAACATGGATATGTGCTTGTGATTGATGAGCTACACGACAACCTACATCCCCTAATGGTGAAGTTTCTCGTTAGCCTTTTTCACAACAAAGAAACAAACCCACACAACGCTCAATTGATTTTTACAACGCATGATACCTCCATTCTAAATCAAGAAGTCTTCCGTCGGGATCAGGTCTGGTTTTGCGAAAAAGACGGGGACAAATCTTCGAGACTAAACCCTTTAAGTGACTTCAGTCCTCGGAAAAAAACAGAAAATTTAGAAAAGGGTTATTTATCGGGACGCTACGGGGCATTGCCTTATTTGAAAGAGATCAAAGCGGCAATGGGGTCTTGAGTGGGAAGTGAGGATCGATTCCATAAACGAAGAGCAAAATCGGCACACGATCTTTCCCGAAAACGAGCGAAACGTGCACCCTATGATCGTGTGTTAATTGTTTGTGAAGGATTAAAAACCGAACCAAACTACTTAGCCGAACTGATTCATTCCCTGAGATTAAACTCCGCAAATGTTGAGATAGACGGCTCCTGTGGCTCCAGCCCCATAAGCGTCGTAAAATACGCGAAGAAACGATACTCAGAAGAAAAAAAGAAAGGCGATTCTTTTGATAAAGTTTTTTGCGTTTTTGATAAAGACTCACACGGAATGAAATATGAACAGGCATTGAATACAATTTCATATTCAAAACCCAAAAATGTATTTCAAGCGATTAACTCGGTGCCCTGTTTTGAATACTGGTTATTGTTGCATTTTAAATTTTCGACCAAACAATTTCTGGCAATAGGGAAAAAGAGCTCGTGTGATCGCTTGATTCAGAATTTGAAACAATACCTGCCCAATTACAGCAAAGGAGAATCAGGGCTATACAAAATATTGATGGGTAAAACAGGGGAGGCAATTACGAACAGTAAAAGAACGCTGATTCAGGCGCAGGAGGGTGCGACTGACAATCCGACAACAAAAATGCATGAGTTAGTTGAATATTTACAACAGCTCAAATCCTAATCTTCCAATCCCTCCTCATAACCCGTCAGCTCAATATAACCCTTTCCTGATATCTTTACCCCATTTTTTTCTCCCTTAAAATCACTGGCCCCCTCCCAATAGGTCACACGGGTGCTCTTATCTGTAATTAACTCCTGATTGTCCAGGAGCGGTACGGACTTTAAAGTGAGTTGCTGTGAAGGCACAGAGATTTCCCAGCCCACCGGATAATTCGCACCGCTTTTTTCGCTTTTCCAGTGTCTAAGCGGTGTGAGTTTAAAATCTTTTGCGTTGAGGTGTTTTTTTGTTCCATCGGGAAAAACCACTGTGCCACTGGAGATGGGGTCTTTTTCCCCGTCTTTTTGTCTGATTTGGTAAAACATGTATTCACTGTCGTCGTCGAGTTGGATGGAAAACCAATCCCAGCCAACTTGGTCTTCTCCAAGCAATGCACTGCCAAATTCATGATCCATCCAACTTAAACCCGATACGGTTTTTTCCTTTCCTCCAACAATGAGTACGCCTTCAGTCCTTAGACGTGTGAAGGAATAATAATGACTCGCAGCACCTTCGGCTTCCCCTTTTTTACTGATGCCTTTTTCACCGTGAATGACCAGAGGTTTTTGAGGCACAAGTTTTAGATCAATTTGATAGGCAGCGCCACCTGCACGGATATGCATGACTTCACCTGCTCCTGTGGCAGACCAATCATCAATCCAAACCCGCATTTTACCGTTTTCCGAGCCTGCTTTCCCCAAAGCTTTTCGGCTGATCAATTCATCGTAATAGAATTGTTTTCCAGTGATGTCTGTCACGGCAAAATGGGCAAGATAAATATCACGCACGACCCATTTTGAAGGATTTTTGTCCGCGTGTTTGTTTTCAATGCCTCGACGAAAAAAGGTCAATTCGTAACCAAAGTCCTCTCCATCTTTTGATTTAAGATGTCCCGTGAAATACCACCACTCAATTAAATAACGCTCATGATTGCCATGATCTCGTGGAAATTCAAACACGTATCCGGGCAAGGCTAAGTTGAAACGCGCAGATTCAGCATGAGAAAAAGCCCTTGGCAAAAAAACCACCCCCATTAAAAAAAATAACAACACAAGCTTTTTATTCATAAGCGACGGCTTCTTTTAAATCGGTTTTTGATGCACGTTTTGCGGGCAAATAACCCGCAATCAAAGCCACGCCAATCGCCAAGAAAAATGAGTGCATAATAATTTCGGGTGGAAAATAAAATTGCAGTGTCCACCCGAAAGACGCTTTGTTAATCACAAAAATAAGCAACAAAGAAAGAAAATAGCCACAAACCAAGGCAATAAGGTTTCCAATGACGCCCATATATAAGGCTTCAAGCAAAACGATACGAATGACCTGCGGCCGTGAGGCTCCGATGGCGCGCAAGATGCCGATTTCACGTTTTCGCTCTAAAACAGAGACAAACAAGGTGTTGGCGATACCCAACAGTGCAACGAAAATCGCAATCCATTCCAAGGCATAAGTGATGAGAAAGGTTTGATCAAAGATGTCCATGATTTCTTTTTTAAATGTCGTTTGTGTTGTAAAGCTGATGCCCGCTTTATTGCCCCAACGTGTGAGTAAATGATCTCGTGTGCGGCCGACATCTGCCCCTGATTTCAAATAGATCGCGGCAACGTCAACTTTGTGGTCCGTCCAATATTTTTTAAAATGGGAACGGTTGATCACAATCTTTCCGCCGTCTGTGCCGTAGTCATAAAAAACCCCGCCAATCTTAAAATCGACATTCCCCTGCGGGGTTGGAATCGGAATAACATCGCCTTCTTCAAGCTGAAAACGGTTGGCCAGGACTTCTGAAATGAGGGCTTCTCGTTCGACGACAGCACGCTGCATGATTTGAGTGGCATCGCCCTTGCGAAAAAGATAAGTACTGTATTTAGCGTGAATATCTAAGTGTCGCCCAACCAATTCCACAGACTCGTTTCTAAACAACACAAAACGCGAACGATAAGCATCAACCGCCTCAATTTCCGGAACTTGAAGCATCTCTTCACGCAGACCGTCGGGCAGGGTTTCATCCGAATCACCCACCATATAAGATGCCGGAAAAACAAGAATATCAGACTGAATCGTTTGATCAATCCACAGCACGACCGTGGTTCTAAAACTTTCAATCATAATCACAACACTCACCATCATGGCCAGTGCCGCCATAAATGCCGAGATGGTCGGGGCATTTCGGCGTATAGCCCGCTCTAAATGTCCCTGGGCCAAGCGCCACGAAGGCGCCGCGTTTCGAGATAAAAAGTAGACGCCTTTTGAAAACAAGAGAATGCTCGAAGGCACAATCAAGGAAAAAGCCATGAGCAACAAACCCGCAGCGGCATAACCATTCCACGAAAAACCCCAGTTAATCGGCATTTGAGATAAACCAAAAGACAATAATGCGCAGAACCCGCTCCACTTCAAAAGGTGTTGAGGTGCCAGCCCCTCGGCTTCTGAGCCAAAGACCCCTTCCAGGGCCTCACGGGGTTTGAGACGCGCCGCCTGCCACGCGGGGTAGATCGCTGAAAAAGTCGAAACCAGGACGCCAATGACCACCCCTTCGATAAAAAGGGCCAGGGGCAGAGAAAAGGGCGATGGGGGAATGGGAACATACAGCGTGCTCACCGTTTGCGAAAGCACTTGCACGACCCAGCGCGCAAGCAAGGCACCGATCAAAACCCCTAAAAACCCACCGACCGTGCCAATCACAATGCCTTCGATTGTAAAAAGCCTAAAAATCTGTTTGCGATCCACACCAAGAGCCCGCAACAAACCGATTTCTTTTCGCCGATGCACAACAGAAACCAGCAAGGTATTGTAAATAAGAAAAAGACCGACAAAAAGGGAAATTGCACTCAAAGCCGTGAGGTTCATTTGAAAAGAAAAGAGCATCTTTTCAATTTGTTTGTTGCGTTGCTGCGGACGACGAATAAGGACTTGCTCTCCCAGTGTTTTATCCAGTCGGGTAATAATTGTTTCAAGGGATATTTCTTCATCCGTCATTAAATCAATGCGGTCGAGTTGTCCCAGTTTTTCCAATCGCCATTGTGCCGTGGCAATATCAATGATCCCGATATTGCCATCCCGCGAACGCGCAATGCCTTCTCCTCCTAGAAGTCCCGCCACTTTAAAATTGAGTAGATTGCCCTCTTTCCTCAAAGAGAGGGGATCACCCACCTTCAAGTGATGGCGTTTGGCAAAAACCTCGGGTAAAAAGATGGACTCAGGATTCAACAAACGTTCAAAAGCCTGCGTCAAAGTGCTTTCATCTCCTGCTCCATCAAAATCTCCCGAAAATTCATAGTCCCGAAAAACCCCCTCTTGTAGGAGGTCGACCCCCATTAAAAGCAAGACTTCTCCCGCAGCCGAAGAAGGTGTCGCAATCGGCAAAACACTTTGCACCAGCGGTGAAATCTGGGAGATTGTAGGATCTTGACGAAACAGAGTAAGAATTGTTTCGTCCATCGCACCACTGCGACCCACGACTTCGAGTGTGGTCTTCCCGGCAAAGGCGTCGACGGATTGTTTATAGGTACTCAGGACACTCAGATTTGCGATGCGAATCGAGACAAAAACAGAAATACCCAGCGCCACGCCAATGAGTGTGAGCCAGTTTCGTTTTTCACGGAACAGATGGCGAAGAGAAATAAATTTGAGCAGGACGTGTTGTGTCATCTCAAATTTTCAACACGGGCCACTTCGCTGTCTTTCATGTGGATGATTTGATCCGCATAAGCCGCTGCTTGCATGCTGTGTGTCGCCATCAGCAGGGTAAGCCCTGACTTTTGTGTGTGTGAAGCCAAGAGCTTTAGAATGTCTTGTCCCGTTTTGGAATCCAGATTGCCCGTCGGCTCATCGGCCAACAGCAGTTTGGGGGAAATGCCATCGGCACGGGCAATGGCCACACGTTGCATTTCTCCACCGGACAAGGCAGCAGGCAAATGATCCAGCCTGTGACTCAGACCCACCTGTGCTAAAGCCTCACGGGCCTGTTGCTCTACTTCATGTGTTGCACCCCCACGAAGCAACAAGGGCAGTGCAACATTTTCTTGTGCGCTCAACATCGGTAATAAATTAAAAAACTGGAAAATCATGCCAATTTCTGAACGACGCAGGGTCGTCCAATCTTTGTCTTCAAAACACCGTGTGGATTGGCCGTCAAAAAAAATCTCCCCGGAAGTGGGGAAATCCAATCCCCCGATCAAGTTTAGTAGGGTCGATTTTCCACAACCGGAGGGCCCCATCAAAAGCGTAAACGACCCTTTAGGGATTTCAAGTGAAACCGTTTTTAAAGCCGTAACAGGATGTGTCGCATGGGGATATACTTTGCTGACTTTATTTAATCTAATCATAAAATTTAAGGTAGCACAGCACTTCTTTTAGGGTAAAGTGAACAGCCTTTTTTTGACTTTGTCTTCCTGCGTATGGCATATAAGAATTCAGATGGCACATTAAGCCCTCTTCCTAATGATGGAGTCAGAATGATTGAAACTGCACAATTTAAGGCCGCCATCCAATGTTTTGACGACCTCAATCGCCAAGACCCCAACCATGAATTATTTGAAGGCGAGCGCATTCCCAAAGAACTACTTTACGCAGAGCGCATGAGCACCTGGCTCCTTCGCATTGCGCCTGAGGCCCCTGAAGCCCTGCAACTTGCCGCACGCAGCCAACACATTGCACGATGGAAGATTCCACGCTCTGACTACCCCATGGATCGAAAAGGGTACCTCAAATGGCGCACAAACCTCAATCGTTTCCATGCCAAAACCGCAACAGAAATTCTACGAGAAGTGGGCTACGACAATGAAACCATCCACCGTGTTGAAGGTTTGCTGCTCAAAAAACACCTCAAAGACAACCCTGAGATGCAGATGATGGAGGATGTCATTTGTGTGGTTTTTCTTGAAAGTTATTTCAGCGATTTTTCCTCAACACTGGATGAAAAAAAGATGATCCCCATCATACAAAAAACCTGGCTTAAGATGACGCCAAAAGGCCACAAAGCTGCATTGGGCCTGACCCTAGCTCCTGAAGCCTCGGCCCTCATTCAAAAAGCCTTGTCAGAAGAATCAAACAAGCCACTTCACGATTAAGGCACAATTTACCTCAATTTTTGATTGACAATCCCCTTGTCTTTGCTTGAAGATACCCCATCGTATTTTAATCCGCTCTGTAGCCGGTACATTTTCCTGACATATCCTAAATAGGTCAGAATTCGTACAACAAACACAATTATCTTATTTAATCCTTTTAGTAAGGACCCCCTAAACAAGTCATGAATATTTCTTTCAAGACGCAAATTCCCAGCTTCTGTCATTTTCGTCTTGAATCTCAATTCAATCTCTCGAAAACTTCAATGCAAACTCAATGAGAGCTCCCTAATTTATAAATAATAATGGAAAGGTAGGTCTTAAGAATGAATTCTGAAAAAGCAGCCTTATACATTCCAGTCATTTTTTTAATCACGCTCTTGTTCGTATTTCCCGCCCGAGTTTTTGCCGATGAAACCACTTCTGGCAAAAAGTGGGCACCTCGGTTTACCTTTGAGTACCGCCCGGATCGCAGTCGTTCGCTCGCGCGTTTCGACGCACTCATTCCACTTTGGCAGAAACACAATGCCCTCTTCTTTTCCGACCTGCGTTACATTGATACCTCCGGCCCCGGCATGGAAGGAAATTTAGGTTTGGGTTATCGTAAGCTCCAGCATGACTTGCTGATTTTCGGGGGGGATTGGATTTGGGGCGGCTATGCTTTTTTTGACCGGCGTAAAACCGCGCTTGGAAATTATTTTTCTCAACTCACCTTTGGTGCAGAACTGCTCACGCCCGATTGGTCATTTCGAGGCAATGGCTACCTTCCTGACACAACGGGGGATGTCCTGGGGATCCGTTCAGGGCCAGGTGGCGGCGGAACAACATTATTCGGAACGACAGTCGTCTCCAGCACGGGGACCACAACAATTGTCGATAAGGAATGGGCGCTGCCCGGTTTTGATCTAGAAGCCGGCGTCCGTTTTAAAACCCTACCCGACCACGCATTGTGGCTCTACGCGGGTTATTTTCACTTTGACCGTTCAGAAACCCGTAAAATTGCAGGTCCGCGCGTGCGCGCTGAATATCGCATGTATGATCTTTTTGATTGGATGGGCAGTGAAATCACCCTGGGTGCGGAAATACGGAAGGACAGCATCGGCGGGACCGACGGTCTGGTCTTAGCCCGTCTGAGTATTCCCATTGGGAAGGTCGATGCTCCGGCACGGGGTTTTGAGAAACGCATGATGGAATTTATCCAGCGGGATGTGGATGTGGTGACCCTGGTGAACACGGACGAAACAGGCTCAGCAGGGGCGGCAGGGGCGGCAGCCTTCATTGTTGATCCGCAGTCACGTGAAACCTTAAATGTTTATGTTGTAAACAATGACGGGACGGGGGATTGTACACAGGCAAATCCCTGTACGCTTGCAGATGTCGCGAGCGACAACAATTATGGATCAGGTGATGTGATTGTGCTCGTGGACAATTCAGGTAACGTCGTGGGGAATATTGACCTTACGGCAACCGTGGGTGCTTTGGGTTCAGATCGCCGTCAAGTGGTCGGTGGCGAAGGCGACATTATACTCACGCTGTCGAGTGGCGACACGATCAATCTCAACGGCTTGGGTGCTCGTCCCACATTGGAGGGCAACCTCACTTTGGCCAACGAATCACAGATCAGAGGTTTCGACATTGTCTCACCGGGTACGGCAATCTCCGGGACTGACGTGAATCGTCCTGTCATCCGGGATATCAATGTAATCAATGCAGGAAACAATGCCCTGGATCTTGAGGGAATGATTCAGTCTGCAGATATTTCTGATTTTTCAATCCAGCAGGTCGGCGGCACGGCCATCGATTTGTCGGGTACATCCGGTTCACTTGATTTTAACAATATTGATATCGCAGGTTTAGGGAGCGGGACAGGTCTGAGTCTGAACGGCGCTTCAGGCAATGTGGAAATCGACGGCCTGAATATCTCTGGGACAGGGGCTGAAGGCTCCACCGGAGTGGACATGCGTGGTAGCACTGGGGCCTTAACCGTAACGAATCCGGGTACAATTCAAAATGTTGTGACCGGTTTTGATTTTGATGCAAACTCAAATGCCACCCTTAATTTCCAAAATGGCATCATTAACGCGGGTGTTCCCGTGAATACCGTCGGGGTGATCAATGGCGATTATAACTTCACAGGCAGTACGATTACAAAAGACAACACCCTTTCAACCCAAACGGGTTTTGGTGGGCAGTTCTTTTTTATCGACGCGACGGGCGGCGGTGTGGGCACAGCCAACGATCGTGCCAGTGTTGACTTTGCCGAGGCCAATACCTCACCCAATGATGTCATTTTCTTAGTTGAAGACGGGACGGGGTTCCTCATGGCGACGGATGGCTTTCAGCTTCAGAATAATCAACGGGCGATTGGTTTTGCACGCGGTGATACCGAAGTCGACTTTACAGAATCAAATGAACAGTTTCGTGGAACCTTCCGTTATGGTGTTGCAGATCCCACGGGCCTGGGTGCAGCAACCCTAAGCAACAACGGGGGTACCGAAGCCCTCACTTTGGCTAATAACAACGAAGTACGTGACTTCAATATCGTCACCAACATCCCTTCCGATGCCATTGGCGGTAACGGCTTCAACGGTGCCGTTATCAGCAACATCAATACGAGTGGAGGTGAAAATAGCCTCAACTTTATTAATGCCAGCGGCCCCATCATCATCACAGATTCGCGTTTTGCCGATTCAGCAGGTAGCGGCCTTCGTGTCGAAGGCGGAGACGCGAACATTGCTTTAAGCAATACCGAATTTGTCAATACGGGTGGCAGCGTATTTGAGTTCATCGGCGGCATGAGCAACATGACCTTCAACGGAGACATCAATCAGGGCAATAACGCTAGCCTCATTGCCGTGACTGCCGGTCACAGTGGAATGCTGAGCTTTCAAAATGGAAACATCAATGCCACAAATGGAAACGGTCTGCAATTTGATGATGCTGATGGCACCTACAATTTTACGAGTCCAATCACCCTCAATGGCGGAGACGCGGGAATTGACATCTTAAACGGTTCGGACAGCACCTTCAATTTTGGCAACGTCACCGTAAATGATAGTGGATTGATGGGACCTGCGATCAATTTGAGTGGTGCGACGAACGGGGTTAATTTTGGAGATGTCGATCTTACAAATCTGGGCGGGGGTACGGGATTAAGCCTGAATGGATCTTCAGCAAATGTGACGATGAACACCTTGGATGTCACCGGAACGGGGGCTGCGGGCTCCACCGGGGTCGATATGCGTGGTGCCACCGGGATCTTAAACGTGACCAATGCAGGCACGATACAAAATGTTGTGACCGGATTTGATTTTGGTGCCAACTCAAATGCCACACTCAATTTTCAAAATGGCCTCATCAACGCGGGTATTCCCGTGAATACCGTTGGGGTCACCAATGGAACTTACGACTTCACAGGGACGACCTTTATCAAGGACAACAATCTCTCCCTTGAAACTGGATTTGGCAGCAGGATGTATTTCGTGGATGCCACCGGAGACGGCCCCGGCACACCGGATAACCCCACCAGTGCCGATTTTGTCGAAACGAATGCGGCTGAGGGTGACATTATCTTTTTGGTTGAAGAAGGTGAGACGGGGAATATTATTGCGACAGATGGATTGCAACTACGGAATCAACAACAATTACTCGGGTTTGGCACGGGTGATGCCATTCTTGATTTTACCGGACTGAACCCGCAGTTTCTGGGGCAGTTCGCCTATACGATCAGCGACCCGACCGGTAATGGTGCCGCAACACTCAGCAACAACGGGGGTTCGGCGGCGCTGATGCTTGCCAGCGACGTGCAAGTGCGGGATTTTTCAATTTCGACTTTAGGTGAGTCTGATGGCATTTTCGGTGAAAACTTTATAAACGCAAACATCCAAAATATTGATGTAATGGGTGCGGGAAGCCATGCGATCAAACTGATTGGGGCTTCCGGTACCGTGGATATTTCCGATTCGCGTTTTGTGGATGCCGTGGGAGAAGGGTTTGAAATCATCGGTGGTGATGCGGAGATCAGTGTGAGAAATTCGGTCATTTCAAGCAGTCAGACAGACGAGCTGATTGACATCGCTGACACGAGTGGCGGATTCATCCGCTTTGACGCTGCCACGATCATTTCAACTTCAAATACGCGAGGCATACGATTCATTAATATCGGAGGTGATCTTGAGTTCAACGGCCCGGTCGACATTCAGGTCAGCAGCGGAAACGGTGTAACCGCAACAGGGCTTGGCACATCCACGGTGTCTTTCAATGATCGTTTGGACATCATAACTGAATCAGGCTCAGGTCTGGTCGTCAGTGGTGGCATCCTGAATATCGCAGGCGGCAGTATTGGTGCGACGGGTGGAACGGGAATCACGGCGAGCAATACCACGGTCGACATTGTTTTGGACTCCCTTTCTGCGACAGCTGGCACAGATGGGCTTAATCTGACCAATGTGACGGGAACGATCACGATTTTGGATCGCACACCCTAAGTCGTCGTATTAAGGCAGGAATTTTTATCGCACTAACCAGAGTATTCATAACGAGATGATGCGTCGTCTCAGGTCGATTGAATCTTAAAAAGACGGCGCATGTCATCATCAGGAGGACAGACCATTGAAACAGTTCATCGCACTCATTACATTGTTATTACTTGGTTTCACCACCACAAGCCATGCCCAGTTTGAACCCGAAAGCTATTCATTCAGCCCCACAATTGGACTCTATACCTTTGATCAACATCAAGAGTTGAAATCCAGCGCCTTGGTGGGCTTAAGAATCAGTCGTTATTTGACATCCCGTTGGGCAATGGAAGGGGTGATCTTGTACGTGCCCACAGAATCCAAAACAAAAGTAGGCAGTGACAATGAAGTCAGTGGGACACTCTATCACCTCGACGGCCTTTATCACTTTCCAAACAAGACAAAATGGCTCCCTTTTTTAGCCGCAGGGGTCGGGGCCATGACACTATCGGGGAGCAACACAGGCGCAGATAATAATCTAATGCTGAATTACGGGGGAGGCATAAAATACCTCTATTCGGATAAAATGTCCCTCCGAGCCGATGTCCGTCAAGTCTTACTGGATGACGTCAGCATAGAACACAACATGGTTTACACCGTAGGGCTTGAGTTTTCCTGGGGCAGAGGCGGCAACACAAACGCACAATCAGACAGTGCCCCGATCTCAAATGCCACTTCACAGTCCGCTCAAGAAGAAACAGCACCTGCATCGGCCGGAGCTGCGGCCCTCAGAGACAGCGATAAAGATGGTGTGCCGGACGCCCTGGATCTTTGTATAAGTACAGCCCTGGGTATCGCCGTGGACAAAGAAGGCTGCCCCATCGACAGCGACGGAGATGGCACACCCGACCATCGCGATAAGTGTCCCGATACCCCCAAAGGACTCATTACAGATAAAAATGGTTGTACCCTGGATACAGATCAGGATGGCGTGCCGGACAGCAAAGATTTTTGTGCCAACACACCAAAAGGTGTCGCTGTAGATGAAAAGGGGTGTCCACTCTCTAAAAGTGCTGGAAGCGAAGCAGACAGCGATGGAGATGGTGTTGCAGATTCATTGGACAAATGTCCTGGAACACCTTTGGGCACGCGGGTCGATGAAAACGGCTGTCCAATGGAAATCAAAGAAAAGACGACAACGGAATCCCATATTCGTTTTGAAACGGGAAAATCAAAAATCCGAGAAGACTTTATGGGGGAAGTGAAACGCGTTGCCGATTATTTAAAGAAATTTCCAGAGACAGGGATTGATATCGAAGGCCACACGGACACCACGGGGCCGGAAAGATTAAACATCCGACTCTCACTTGAGCGTGCAGAAAGCTTGAAAAATGCCCTGGTGACCCGTTTTGGCATAAAAGCCACACGCCTTTCCACAAAAGGCCACAGCTTCAAACGCCCCATCGCCGACAACAACACCGTCGAAGGCCGCGAGAAAAACCGTCGGGTCGTCGTCATACTCAGCCCTGAGGGAAAATAAATCCTAAGAAAAAAGGCGGTGAAAAATTTCACCGCCTTTTTTCTTTAACTTAAAAATATTGGGGGAATGACCAGTAGAGTGGGCTGAGCTAAACCTTCATCGTAGGCAGATCAAAGGTAAATATTGCGCCCTGTTTTTTTTCGTTTTGCGCAATAACGGCACCACCGTGCAGTTCTAAAATCCGCTTCACAATGGCCAAACCCAAACCCGCATGGTAACCCCCATCCTGACGGCTTTTTTGATGACGATAAAACCGCTCAAAGATGTGAGGCAAATCAATCTCAGAAATCCCCGTTCCGTTATCCTGCACTTTCACAAAAACTCGATTTTGACCCGGGGGATCGCTGCCTTGCATGAGTGACAACGCAATTGTACCCCCCTTAGCGGTGTGACGGAGGGCATTCTCAAGTAAATTTTCCAGTACACGCTGAATCATGGCAATGTCCCCCACCACAAAAGGCAGGGTTTGACCAAAGTCGGCACTCATCTTGATTCCTTTGTTGCTTGCGGCCAGTTTAAATTTTTGCATGACATCCTGGATCAATTCCCCCATCGAAAAAGAAGAGGTCTCCAGGAGTTTTTGATACGAATCCAGTTTTGCCAATTCAAAGAGTTCTTCAATAAGCACACCCAGCCGTTGGCTGTGCCGCATCGCTGTTTCCAAATACTCCGTTCTTTCAGCCTCACTTAAATCTTTTTGTTTCATCAACAAGGTTTCCAAATACCCATTGAGCGAAGCCAAAGGGGTGCGCAAGTCGTGACTGACATTGGCCACCATTTCACGACGCGCTTCGTCCGAGCGTTTGAGTTCGGCCCATTGTTCATCAATATGATCGGCCATGATGTTAAAATTCAGCCCGAGCGTATCAATTTCATCCCTAGGGGATTCCTGGGTAAGATAACGTGTTTTGTCGCTGCGTTTGAAATGGCTTTGCGTATAGTTTTGAATCACAAGGGCCAACTCTCTCAAGCGCCGAGTAAAGAGGCCAAAAGTCGCAAGCCCCATCGCGCTGCTGCGCATGATTTCGCTGCCTTTGAGCATGTCCACCACGGTGTCAAAAGCCTCTCCACCCAAAATCACGTAGAGATAACCTTCATTAAGGCCTTTGGCTGAAATGGGGGCAGCGGAGAAAATTTTTTGACGATTTATATTTCGTGGGTCGTCCGCCTTTAAGGGGAGGTTTTCGGGTTTGTCGGCTTGGGCTATAAAAGATTTTACGGGTTTTAAATCCACAAACTCCCGCTTGATCTTTTCTTTCGCAGCAGAATAGGCCAGGATTTTGCCTTGATTATCCAGCAAATAGATCTCAATACTCGGGTTGATTACCATCAACATGTGAAAAATATTTTCAAGGGCCGAATGGTTGATTTGTTCGTCTTCCAACAATAAGGCCTCTTTGGAAATATTGGCCGCGAGACTTAAGTTTAGTTTTTGTGTGACTTCCTGATAATAAAGTGTTGCCGAAACACGCACGACATATAAAAAAATCGCCCCGCTAAAAAGGGCAAAAACAAACAAGACGAGTGCTAATTTATGGTAGAGCGTTCCAAAACGAAGGCCGCGTTTTAAAGACTTATTCTTTTTCATGTGTTTTCTAAATCGGTGAATTTATAACCCACGCCCCAAACCGTCAGGACATAGCGGGGTTCTGCCGGTTTGGCCTCAATTTTGGCACGCAGGCGATTGATATGAGAATTGACCGTGTGTTCGTAACCATCGTGACCATAACCCCAAACCTTGTCGAGTAATTGGCTGCGATTAAAAACCCGACCGGGATGATTGATAAAAAACCAAAGCAAATCAAACTCCTTTGCGGTCAGATCAAGTATTTTTCCTGCCAGCGTTACCTGTCTTTTTTCGCCGATAATCTCCAGATCTCCCGTCTTAAAATCGGCCTTTGTTTCGGGTTTCTGTACTTTATTTGCCAAATCAGTGCGACGCAAAATGGCTTTGACCCGCGCAACCAATTCCCGCACACTGAAAGGCTTTGTCAGATAATCGTCGGCCCCCATTTCCAAACCCAGGACCCGATCCAATTCACCCGTTTTAGCCGTCAACATCAGAATAGGGGTATAGTCTGAGCGTGCGCGCAAAACCCGACAAATCTCCAAACCATCAACGCCAGGCAACATGAGATCCAAAACAAGCAAGTCAAATTTCTCAGAACACACCTTCGCAAGCCCCTCATTGCCATCTAAGGCAATTTCAACTTCGCTGCCAAAATCACGCAAGTGCAGGGCGACCAGATTGGCGATGTCTGGATTGTCTTCGATGATCAGAATTTTCCGCATGGTTTTGCCGCCCCCTTGATCTCGCCCATCTTTTGCTCAATGTCGGCGTTGCTGCGCTGCTCGAATCCTCGCGTATAAACATACGCTCCGGTTCTGTGCGTCTCGCGCCTTGCCCTTGGACAAAATATAGGCAAGCTGAAGGGGGCTTGCCTATAGGACAGTTAGGCAAAAAGATCTTATCTGAAATAAGCGTCTTCCGGCAAATACCGGAAGACGCTTATTTCGAGGCTAAGACGTCCGTTTGATGATTATTTTTGCAACCACGTTATCGAAACGATGGGCTTCGCTCAGAGCCGACGTGCTGAGACCGTCATCTATACTAACGACACCTGGATGTACGCTGACAAAATCCCGGTCATTGCGCGCAGCATTAAATCCCTCACCATTCGCTGCCGGGCCAGGGACATCACTAGCCGCTTCGCTGTTGCCTTCGGTCCCCGTATCATAAACACTCGCATGCACGGTCATTATTTCGTCTAAGGCCATCTTGCCCAATTCAATGCCATTTAAGGCCGCGATGGCATCATTGGTATTAACCAACATACTGGCAAGACTTAACAATCTTTCACTTCCTGTAAGCGTCATCGTGCCTTGTGCTCCAGAGGCAATGACACCCATACCGGAGGCCGTGTCACTCACTGCCGCATTTGCGCTTGCATCTGCGAGAAAACCACTGTTATCGCCGGATTCCGCCAGGGTCTCCAAAGCCGTGCTTGCAGAAACACCCAAAGTCATGCCCTGATAAGCTGCACCGTGCATAATGGCTGCCACAGGGGAAAAGGGTTGATTGTGTGTGAGGTTGACCACAGTCACCTCATAGCTTCGCATGGTCGCACCTGCACCAGGATTATCATCATTGTCCGAGCAGCCTTGTAAAAAAATCGTTGCAAGGAAAAACGTCGCGACGATAAAATATGCATTTCGTTTCATTGGATACGCCCTCCTAGTTAACGGTGATGATCATTTTTGCAACGGGATTCAACCAGCGATGCACATTTGTTGTAAGGTCGCTTTTGCCCGCGACCAGGTCCATGTCCCCAAGCACACCGCGATGAATATGCACGGTCGTATTGTTTTCGCTCGTCGTTACGCCTGTGCCACCTGTTCCGCTATTGCCACCCGGATCCATAGGAATACCCGGAACTCCCGGTGCGCCGCCACCATTGATGATTTCGTCGTTTGCTTCCGTACCTGCGTCATAGGCATTGAGAAAATAGATATAAGTCCCTGGCGCGCTTGGGATTTCAAGGGCGTCTAAACCCACAAAACCATCATTGGTCGGCAACAGCATCGCAACCAGGGAGAGATGCGTGTTTTGCCCTCCCTTTACGAAAGTGGCATTTGTCGATGCTCCAGGGTCAAGCAAGCCTCCCGCGGGATTATCAGAAATATCTGCCGAAACACCCATGAGGTCGGTGATGAGACCTGAGGTATCACCACCTTCAGCCATGATTTGTAAATTGGCAGATGCAGTGCTTCCTCCTTGAAACAAGTGTGTGCTCTCCGGGTGGGTCGCCACAAGCAGCGGCGTGAAGTAGATTGCGTTTGTTAAATTCGTTATATTGACACTGATATTTTGTGCCATCGCAGGTGTGGAAAAAATCAAGGCGGCAAAAGCAGCCAACACTATTTTTTTCATAGAATTCTCCTTCATTTTTAAAATCGATTAGGGATCGAAGAGCCCCACGGAAACACTGGACTCAAAAATAGGATAAACGGAGAAACTCACGTCAACATTGCGGATTTGTAACAAATTGATCACATTTTGGGGTTTCCTTAATGAAACCGCAGGATTGGTTTCAAACCCAAAGAGATCGACAATCCGCCATCTAAGTGGTAGCATCCAGGTCTAAAAACAAACCACAAATTGACAAAAAGTGAATCAAAACATGAACTCTTTTATTTCACAGCCCATTTTATGAAAAAATCACTTAAAGCAGGTCTTTTATCCGCTGTGCTGGGTGCGGGTGCAGGACATCTTTATTTGAAGCGCTATCGGCGGGGTGTCATCTTGATTATGAGCACACTCTCGGCTTTGGTGGTTATTGCAACACAGGCCATCAAACAAGCACAGGTTATTTTTGAAAAAATCACCCCGGAGAGTGGGAATCTTACCTTTGATGAAATTGCGGGTTTGGTTGAAAAAACCTCCACGAATGAAGAACTCTTTCTCACCAATATGGCCACCATGGTCATTATGATGGTTTGGACTTTTGGTATTTTTGATGCCTACAAAATAGGAAAAGAATTGGATCATAAAAAAAAGGTTGATTTAGAGAAAAACACCCCCTGAAAAAAGCGGGAATGCACAACAAATGTTTTAAACATAAGGAGGACTAAGATGGCCTTTCAGCCCGTGTGTTCGGAAGACGAAATTCCCTTAAATGGCAAAAAAGTCGTGCGTATCAATGGCGAAAAAATCCTGATTTTTCATCTGGACGACGGTTTTTTTGCCACACAAAACAGATGCACTCATCTCGTCATGTCTTTAGCCAGAGGGAAAATTTTAGAGGGCAGTAAAATTCAATGCCCCTTTCACCGAGCACGTTTCGATATTCGCACAGGCGAGGTGATCGACTGGGCAAACTTCCCGCCTGGCATTCAATTACTCAACGTCATTCGGGGTGAAAAAGCACTCAAAACCTACAAAGTCAATGTGGACGCGGGACAAGTGACGGTCGATATCTAGGAGACTGTCGGCCCAGACAAGACTGGAACTTAAGCAGACCTCCTTAAACAATTTTTCGAGACTTGATCAGTGTTTGAAATTGCTCGAAAAGGTAGGGGTCGAGGCCTGTGCCTTTTTCGGCCTTCATCACAGCCAAGATCTGATCCGGGTGAAGCGCCGCTTGTTCGGGCCGATGACTGCGCATGGCGTCAAACTGATCTGAAATGGCGACAAGACGACTGGCAATGTGTTGCGAACGATTCTGAATCATCGCAGGATAGCCCGTCCCATCGTATTTAAGATGATGTTCATAGACGATAAGGGCGGAAACGCGTGGAATTTCGGGAAACTCTAATAAGAATGCAGCCCCATGAACCGGGTGGCTTTTGATTTGATCAACCTGGACGGCCGACAATTTCCATTCGCTGCGGCTCCTTTTTAAATTTGAATGTGTCTCGCCAATATCATGTAATAAGGCGCCCATGCCTACCGCACGAATGACCTCTCGTGAATAACCCAGGGCCTCCCCTTGCGCCATTGATAAAAGACATAAATTGATGGCGTGAACATAAATATATTCCTCAAATGACCCCAAAACGGCAAGCGGAATCACACATTGAATCTGTTCAAACAAACGTGTTTCCAATCGATGCATGACGTTTCCCAGATTAGCAAGCAGGGTCTTTTCTATTGATTCTTCGTCACGATAGATCTCACGCATCAAATCAATTTCATCTGAAAATTGTGAACTATTTTTTCCCTGTCCGGGGATATTCAAACCCAATTTTTTGAAGAGGGGGATAATTTTTTTTTCGCCATTTCCCCCCACCATGAGCGTACCAATGCCAATATGCAGGGCTTGAAAGGGCACGCTTTCTAAGGGGCTGTCTTCGGGGCTCGCAAGATGGTCCACCAAGAGCTGAAACTCACTCATGGGAAACCCTTTTCTCAGACTCAAAGCTTCGACATTTTTATGGCAGAACAGTTTTGCGATTTCAGAGAGATTGGTCTCGTCCCCAGACAATAAGTCATCAATGTAAACCTGTTCTTCAATAAAGACAAAAATGCGTTCATTCCGCTCGGCAAACAAATCTTTCATCAAGGCCCCGAGTTTGTCCATACCACCCAGTATTTGAGGATGGGCTTGTGGATAGAAAGATCGATCACGCACCACTTTGAGTATGCCTCTTAACAAGTCTAATGCGGCCTGAATTGATTTTGGGGAAGGCGCTGCCTGCGTTTCTCTGGCGACTGGGGAAATATCCCTTTGCGCGTCAATGGCTTGGGGATCTTGTGTCATGTCTGTCCTTTTTTCTCAATTTCTGAAATGGTCCTGCGGATTGCGTTTTGAATCTGACGTTGCTGCCCCCAGTGCAGGAGCATAAAAAAGAACCCTTTTTTTGTTTGAAACAAGGTTGGCAACCAGGCTTTAGAAGCACTTTTCCCCATTTCTTTCAACAACAACAGCTGATGTCCTCGCAACTTTGCCTTGTCCTCTGCTTCCAGAAAAAGATTGCTGACAACAACGGAGGCTTTTGCATGACGACTGGAGATCAACATGGGGATTGCTATTTTTAAAATATTTTCATCCTGATCATGCAGGGCGATGCCCAATGCATCTACAAACAGGTCTGTTTCTGGAGCGAGGGTTTCGAGGGCTTGTAGCGCGCTCAAACGAACTTGCTCTGATTTGTGTTTTACACAAGGGATAATCTCAAGCACCTCATCTACCGCGTTCACGCCTTTTAGAATCACCAGCATGTTCCGCACAACAAACCACCTTGGATTTTTGAGTTGAGAGACGGTCGAGGGAATCACGTCGGCCCCAAAAGCAACCAAAAAACGGAGGATCTGTTTTCGCGTGGAGAGATGTTTTTCCACTTCCAGAACATGCAATACAAGACGGAAAAAATCATCCCCGGTCATCGAACCCAGTGAGTCCAGAACAAGGTCGGCGCGCGGCCCTAATATTTCTCGAACGCTTAACATTTTCAAGATGATTTCTGGACTTAGCATTTTGAGGACTTGAGTTCGCCAAAAAGGTTTGCGCTCAGAATGTGCGGTTCCAAAATTTTTAAGCAAGACCTGAATCGTATCCATTAAGACTTCAAGTGTATCGTCACCAATACCCTGAACCAAGAAACCCTGCTGGATTGTGAGACATCGCTCCGATTGCCTTTCAGGCAAGCCCGGCTGTGCCAAGATTTCAAGCAAGGTCAAGGCAAGCTGATGTGTCACTTCCTGATCAGAAAAAGCCTGCTCTTCCGCATAGCTTCTCTTTTTTGAAAAATCTTGTGCTTGCGAGACCCCTTTTATTTTTTCGGGGATCAATTCTTGATGTAAGACCTTATGCCCCTGAAGTTTTTCAGCCATCTGAGTCTTGATCTGCTCATTGTCTTTGGCAAGGGATGCGACTTCTTTAAGCAGGCGGTACGCGGGCGGCGCAATATTGTCACCAGACAGATCCATCTCGTGCAATACTTCCGGTAAAAGACTGGTCGGTAGATGTGATAAAAAATTTTCAAGTGGCATCACCTGATCGTCTTGCGTCTGCATTGAAAGCTTGAAGACCTGCGCACGCACATCCCTGCGCAGCTTAGAAAAAACCTCAGCCAAATTCTGCTCACCCGGTTCTTCGGTGGAGGAAGGCTCCACTTCATCAGGAGGATTTTGGTCTTTTAAAAATTCCAAAATAGTTGATTCGTAAGACTCCTTTTTCAAGCCTGCTTCGTCATAAAGTGCGTTGATGGCATTCGCAATCGCTTCATTATTGGGGGGGCTGTCTGTATCGGAAGAAATCAGTCGGCGTACCGCTTCTGGAAGCCGCGCATCCCCCGTATGATTCAGTAGGTTTTGCCAAACATTTCCACGCCTTGCACCCCCTTTTGCCGCACCCTGATTGGAAATCGCATCCTTAAAGGTTACCAATCGCAGTGAAATCGTCGGCGCACTTTCATGAAATTGCCTTACAAGCACATCGTCCTGTGTAAACGTTTTTTCACGGTTTTCGAGAATGAAGGCCAAAAATTTTAAGACGGCATCTTCTGTCAGTCCTTTTTTGAAAGTCACTTGGATGATATTCAGCCGATGCAGAGTTCGGGATAATTCCTGGAGGGAACTATTTCCCGGTGCGATGGACGCTTTCTGATGAAACAGCTCATCTTTACCGACCACCAAAACCAGCGGATCGGTTATTTCGAGAATGGCCAGCAGTTTTTCCTTGAGACTCCGGGCAACTTTCGGAACGATAGAATGAGACAAGCCATACAATGAGATTTTGCGAATCCCAACCTGAAAGTCCATCAAGGTATTTGTGAGTTGTGTACTTTCGGTGACCTGTATACTGGCTGAATACGGAACCATTGCTCCCCTGCTCTTCTTGAAAACCCCGCCTTCTGTGCGCGCGTAACAATGCACAAGAAGGTCTTCCCCTGATTAAAAGGGTATCCCATTTTATGGGTGTGTCAATTTAAAGGTTTGGAAGCCTCATGCTGTATCAAGTCCTTATTCTCTAGAATTGAGCAAGCGGTGTCGCTTGCATCCCCCACGGCTTTGTGCGAAAATTCCTGCCTGTTTTCTTAAGTTTTGACTTACTTACAGAAGGAAATTCATGCCAGACCAAGAATTAGAAAAAGTCTACGATCCCAAAAAGGTCGAAGAAAAATGGATGAAGCGCTGGGAAAAAGACGCCATTTCTCACGCGGATTCCCAATCAGAACGACCGTCTTATTCAATTGTGATTCCACCGCCGAATGTCACAGGATCTCTGCATTTGGGTCACGCTTTAAATAGCACCTTGCAGGATATTTTATCGCGCTGGCATCGTATGTGTGGGGACAATGTCTTGTGGTTGCCAGGTATGGATCACGCGGGCATTGCCACACAAAATGTGGTCGAACGCCGTTTGGCCGCCGAAGGCGGAGCCGATCGACACGCACTGGGCCGCGAAGCCTTTACCGAACGGGTTTGGGATTGGAAAGAAGAGTCCGGTGGTACGATTTTAAACCAGCTCAAACGCCTTGGGGCCTCCTGCGATTGGGATCGAGAGCGCTTTACAATGGACGAAGGCCTTTCCCGATCCGTCACAACGGTCTTCGAGCAACTCTATAAAGAAGGACTGATTTACCGCGATCAACGTCTCATCAATCTCTGCCCCCACTGTCGTACTGCTTTATCTGACATCGAAGTGGAACACGAAGACATCGAAGGCAAGATGTATTACATCCAATACCCCCTGGCCGACGATCCCACGCAATTTTTAACCGTCGCAACCACACGTCCTGAAACAATGTTGGGCGATACTGCGGTCGCGGTACATCCCGAAGATGCACGTTTTAATCACTTAATTGGAAAGAAAATCAAGCTGCCTTTAACCAACCGAGAGATTCCGATTATTGGCGACCCCATTTTAGTGGATCGGGAAAAAGGCACGGGTGCAGTGAAAATCACACCAGCCCATGATTTTAATGATGAAAAAGCAGGCAAACGCCACCGACTTGAAAAAATTTCGCTCATTGATTGGAGCGGTCAGATGGATTCACACTGTCTTCATGACGCAAAGGTAAATGAGTCGCTCTGCAACGCCCTCGATTCTAAATCGATGACGGAAGCCAGAAAAATTGTCGTGAATGCCCTGAGTGAAGCCCAGATACTCACAAAAACAGAAAAACACATGATGTCCCTCGGCAAATGTTATCGCTGTAAATCTGTCGTGGAACCCTTTGACTCCCCCCAATGGTTTGTAAAGATCAACAAGTCGGGAAATTCCTTGGCACAAGCCGCAATCGACGCCGTACGCGAGAAAAAAATTCGCTTGATTCCTGAAAGCTGGGAGGCCAACTATTTTGGCTGGATGGAAAACATTGAAGATTGGTGTATTTCCCGACAAATTTGGTGGGGACATCAAATTCCCGTGTGGTACTGCAAGGAAGACGGGTGTGATGAAGATGTGCTCATTTCTTGGATAGGTGTGGGCGCTGCCGGGGAAGGTGCTGCGCTTCCCGAGGCGACAGAAGAAGTTGTTTATATCGGAGTCAATGCGAGGCCCATTGTCCAAGGAGACGATCCTAAGCGGTGCCCAGAATGTGATTCCACCAATCTGCATCAAGACCCCGACGTGCTCGATACCTGGTTTTCATCCGCGCTTTGGCCCTTTTCGACCTTTGGTTGGCCAGCAGACCAGCAAGCCGATGAGACAAACCGCTCAGAAGCCGAAGCCCTCTTAAAACATTTTTATCCCACGAGCACATTGGTCAGCGGCTTTGATATTCTCTTCTTTTGGGTCGCCCGCATGATCATGATGGGCCTGCACTTTATGAAAGATGTGCCTTTCAAAGACGTCTACATCCACGCCCTCGTGCGCGATGCCGATGGACAAAAGATGAGCAAATCCAAAGGCAATGTCATCAACCCACTCGATTTAATGGACAAATACGGCACGGACGCGCTGCGTTTCACCCTGGCAGCCATGGCTTCCCCCGGACGCGACATTAAACTCTCTGAAGCGCGTATCGAAGGTTATCGTAATTTTTGCAACAAACTCTGGAACGTCGCGCGTTTTATTCTCATGAATCGGCCGGAGAACGCAGACAAAACAAGTTCTGCTTTGAAAACCGCACCCACAACATCGGCCAATCGCTGGATTCAAAGTCGTTTCAATCAAAATGTCGCTTCTGTGCAGGGTGCTTTGGAAAATTACCGTTTTGATGAAGCGGCGCAAGCCATCTACCAATTTACCTGGCACACCTTCTGTGACTGGTATTTGGAGTTGGCTAAAGTAGACCTGCAAAATGAGGTCACCCGAGATGAAACCTATGCCACGGTCGTAGACGTTTTTGAGGCGTGTCTGAGACTGCTGCATCCCTTCATGCCTTTTCTCACGGAAGAGTTACGCACCTATTTTAAGGAAGATACGGCCTGTCTCGCGGTTTCTCAATACCCTGCATTTGATCCCAAAAAAAATGATGTGCATGCAGAGGAGGCGATTCAAAAAGTGGTCATCGACACCATCATGGCGGTGCGAAATATCCGAGGCGAAATGAATATCCCGCCTTCGGAGTCCCTTCCCATTCTGATTAAAGCAAAAGATAAGGCCGCTGTGACCGCTTTTGAAAAAGAGATGTCCTACATCAAACGTCTCGCCCGACTCAGTGAGGTCAGACTCGATATAAACCTTGAAAAACCCCAGATGTCGGCCACCGCAACCACAGACTACGGCACAATCTATCTGCCGCTTGATGAAAAACGTATTCGCAGTGAAATCGACCGGATCAAGAAACGCCTGGACAAGGCGGAAAAAGCCCTGGGCATCCTTGAAAAGAAACTCGGCAATCAAAAATTTGTCGCCAATGCACCCGCAGCCGTTGTCGAAAAAACAAAAGCCGAGCAGCAAGCGGGTTTTGAAAATAAAGAACGACTCTCCGCCGAGTTACGACATCTCGAAAACTTTTTCTCAAACCCAACAGAGACCTCATGATTGAACCTTTTTTAGCCCGTGACTTGGTTCGCCAAGCCCTCTCCGAAGACCTGCTCTACGGCGACCCCACGACAGAAGCCCTATTTCCGAAACCTTTTGATGCCATTGGCGATGTGGTTGCCAAAGAAGACCTCGTCATCGCCGGACTCGACCTTTTTGAAATTGTCTTCCAAACCCTTGATCCGACCGTGCGTTTTGAGCCTGTTTTTTCACCGGGACAGCTTGTGCCCAAAGGCGGCCTCATTGCAAGGCTTACGGGGGATGGACGAAGCATCTTAAAAGCAGAACGCACGGCACTCAACTTTATGCAGAAGCTGTCCGGCATTGCGACCCTGACCCGTCAATTTGTTGAAGCCGTGAAAGGCACGCCTGCCCAAGTGGTGGATACCCGAAAAACAACCCCCGGTTATCGTGCGCTTGAAAAAAAGGCGGTGCGTTTGGGCGGCGGCGGCAACCACCGGTTTCATCTGGGTGATTTGATTTTGATTAAAGACAACCACATTGCTTTGGTGGGCGGCATCAAAGAAGCCGTCACACGCGCACGCGCTTATTCGGGACATACCTTGAAAATTGAGGTGGAGGTCAATACATTTGAAGAACTTGAAGCGGCCATCGCGACCTTACCCGAAATCATCATGCTCGACAACATGAACATCGATCAAATCAAAAAAGCGGTTGCACGTATTCGCAGCGAAAACCAGGGAATTTTGATCGAGGTCTCTGGCGGGGTCACACTGGACACTGTAAAAACCATCGCAAATTCCGGGGTCGATTTGATTTCCGTGGGTGCGCTGACCCACTCAGCACCTGCGGTCGATATTAGTCTTGAGACCGAAAGGCAAACATCTTAATGGACATCAATCCGGATAAAATCACGGCTTATTTTCGCGCACACTCAAACATTCGAGATATTGTGCATGAGGTCCTTTTATTTGATGAAGTCTCATCTACGAATGACATCGCCCTTGAAATGGCCGGAAACGGCATGCCGGAGGGTTTAGCCATTTTGGCCGAATCCCAAACCGCTGGCAAAGGACGCCAGGGACGCGACTGGTTTTCTCCATCCGGAAAAAACATCTATATGTCCCTGCTCTTAAGACCTTCCGTGCAAATGCGAGAATATCCGCTTTTTTCTCCCATCGCCGCACTCGGTGTTATCAAGGGGATCAAAACATTCACCGGACTTGATGTCGGGATTAAATGGCCCAACGATCTGATGCTTGCGAATAAAAAAGTAGGGGGTCTTCTCTTGGTTTCGGGTGGAGCGGGAGGATATGCGCAGCCCCTGGTTATCGGGCTGGGGCTGAATGTAAATTTAAATCAGGACGAATTTCCGAAAGATCTGCAAGGGATTGCAACGGCCTTGAAAATCCCTTTAAAGGCTTCGATTGATCGCAGCACCCTGATCATGAAACTCATTGATGCCATCAGCGCGGAGATCCATAGGCTGGAAAACGGAGAAATTCAAGACATCATGCACGAAGTGCGCACACACTGCATCACACTCGGAAAACGCGTCCGTGTTTCGACTGCCCGTCAGGTGTTTGAAGGACAGGCAGAAGGTCTTTCAGATGACGGTGCGCTGCAAATACGCCTGGGAGACCACAGCATGCGATCCATCCTCATGGGCGACATCACCCACCTCCGCGAAACGACCGGAATACACACTTCGGAATAATCGGGAAAAAACATGTTACTCGTCATCGACATTGGAAATACCGAAATTGTGGCCGGGCTCTTCGAAAAAGAAGATTTACTGGGACAATGGCGTATCTCCACTCACTTGCATAAAACGGCTGATGAGTACGGTCTGCAACTCCTGCAACTTCTAAAAATTCAAACGGATGCGGCGACACAAATCGACGGGGTTATATTCTCCAGTGTCGTGCCCCCGCTTACGGCAATATTTAAGGAGATGATCGGATCTTATTTTTCACAGACCCCCCTGATTGTTTCCGAAAAAACAAAAACAGGTTTACAGATCCGCTGTGACAACCCCAAAGAAGTCGGGGCAGATCGCTTGGTGAATGCCGCAGCAGCCTATCATCTTTACGGGGGCCCACTCATTATTGTCGATTTAGGCACGGCAACCACCTTTTGTGCCATCACCCAACAAGGGGAGTACTTGGGTGGCGCGATTGCCCCCGGAATGGCACTTTCGGCGGAAGCCCTGGTCAACCGTGCGGCAAAACTCCCCCGTGTTGAATTAAAAAAGCCTGAAACCGCCATCGGAAAAGACACGGTATCCAGTATGCAATCGGGTGTCTTTTTTGGCTATATCGGTCTCATCAATGAAATGATTCAGCGTATCGATGCGGAAACAGATACAAGCTCCCAGGTCATTGCCACAGGCGGACTCGCCCCTTTAATCGCACCGGAATGTCACCGGATTTCAAAAATCCACCCCACCTTGACTTTGCAAGGGCTCATGATTATCTACGGGATGAACCTTAAGACGGCATAACCTTGACACTCCAGTCGGCGATTTGCTAGGGTTCTGGCACTCTATCGCCAGGAGTGCTAAAACGGGTGAATTTGGATAAACGTAGCAGACTTATATTGAGGGCCATTGTGCTTTCTTATATCAAAAATGCCCAACCTGTTGGCTCACGCAGCATTACAAAACATTACGATTTTGGTGTCGAATCGGCCACCATTCGGAACATCATGTCCAATCTGGAAGACGAGGGATTTTTAAGCCATCCGCATACCTCTGCGGGCCGTATTCCCACAGAAAAGGGCTATCGTTTTTACGTTGATACCTTGTTTGAAGAGAAAACATTTTTGGAAAATCGGACACACATCACCTCAGAAGCCGAGTCCTTGGTCAAAAGGGAAGATGCAAGCCAATTGTTGCAGGATACTTCCAAACTATTGTCCGATTTGACCCATTACATGGCCATTGTCTCCGTGCCTAAAATCTCAGAAGATCGCATCAACCATATTGAATTTGTACGTCTCAGGGCAAATTGCATTATGACGATTACCGTTTCAGAGGCCGGTTTTGTACAAAACAAGTTTTTTGATCTTGAAAAAGACATCTCTCAAAAATCGCTCAACAACATGTCAGACTATTTAAACAGCCTTTGCAAGGGCATGACCCTGGATGGCATCCGAAAAAAAATGAGCCGTCAGATGGAAAAAATGGAAGATCTCTACGAGCATCTGGAATCGGAGACCCTGGAACTCACGCAACAGGCGATGCAAGGCTTGCACAGCCGGGACACGGGAGAGTTGTACAGCGACGGTGCCATTCATATTTTTGATTTGCCCGATTTCACAGACATCAAGGTGATGAAAAATTTGCTTAAAGCGGTTAAAGAAAAAAAGGCCGTCATCCAGTTGCTCGACAAATACATCGGCAGTGAGGGCGTTCAGGTTTTTATCGGTTCAGAAAATCGTTTTTTAGGCCGTCATGGCTGCAGCTTGGTTGTTTCGCAATACAAACGCGGGGATCGCGTTTTGGGGGCGCTCGGGGTCATCGGGCCAACACGCATGGATTATTCCAAAGTAATCCCGCTTGTGGATTCCACGGCCAAACAAGTCAGTCGTTTGTTAGAAGATTTATCGTAACGATATTTTTAAGGAGGTTGTTTTGACCGAAAGTGAAGAAACCGTAGAAAAAGAAAAAAGCCCTGTAAACGATGTTGCAGACACCGAAACGACTGAGCCTTCCGAAATCGAGCAACTGAAAGCCGAACTCGAAACTCAGAAAAAAATAGCGCAAGATGCAAAAGACCAACATCTTCGCACACTCGCAGAACATGAAAATTATAAAAAACGCACACAAAAAGACAAAACAGAACAAATCAAATTTGCAAACGAAGCGCTCATCAAAGAGACCCTGCCTGTTATGGATAACCTCGAGCGTGCGATTTCCCACTCGAATGAGACCAGCGACTTTAAAACCATGCTCGAAGGCGTAGAGATGGTCAAAAAACAGCTGCTTAGCGTCTTGGATAAATTTGGAGTCCGCCCCATTGAAAGCCTGAATCAAGCCTTTGATCCTCAATGCCATCAGTCCGTCGGCATGCTTGAGGTTGAAGGGGATTCAGAAATCAAAGAAAACCACGTCGCGGAAGAAGCACAAAAAGGCTATATGCTTAATGATCGTGTGCTGCGTCCCTCATTCGTCATGCTCGCAAAAAAAAAGCCGGTGTCGACCGAGGCGACAGATGATTCTGCCCCATCGTCTTGATTTCTAAAATATACGATTTATATTGGACTTACAGTATTTTTAATACAACACGACCTAATGATGAATTGGAGGAGAAAGAATGGGTAAAGTAATTGGAATCGATTTAGGCACGACTTTTTCGTGCATGTCTATCGTCAGTGGAGGAGATCCAGAGGTCATCTCAAATGCGGAAGGCAACCGGACCACGCCATCCGTCGCAGCGATCACAGATAAAGACGAACGACTGGTCGGCTTGGTCGCCCGCCGCCAAGCGGTCACCAATCCCGAAAATACGGTTTTTTCCATCAAACGCCTCATGGGGCGCAAGGCCGATTCTCCCGAAGTCGTCGAAGCCAAGGGACGTCTGCCTTACAAGATTGTCGCTTCTAAAAATAACGATGCCCATGTCGAGATCCAGGGTAAAAATTACAGCCCCCCCGAAGTTTCCGCGATGGTGCTGCAAAAACTCAAACAGGATGCTGAAAACTATCTGGGTGAAAAAGTCACCGAAGCCGTCATCACCGTACCCGCCTATTTTGATGACAGCGAACGTCAGGCCACAAAAGATGCCGGGGCGATTGCAGGACTTAAAGTGCTTCGCATTATCAACGAGCCGACGGCTGCTGCACTCGCCTATGGTCTGGATAAGAAAAAAGACGAAAAAATCGCCGTCTACGATTTAGGGGGCGGGACTTTTGATGTTTCTATTTTAGAAATTGGGGACGGTGTTTTTGAGGTGAAGTCCACCAACGGCGACACCTACCTCGGTGGAGATGATTTTGATCTCACCATCTTAGAATGGCTGACCCGTGAATTTAAAAAAGAAAACGGCATTGATCTTAAAAATGACAAGATGGCTTTGCAACGGTTAAAAGAAGCCGCAGAAAAAGCCAAAATCGAACTTTCGTCCTCACAAGAAACAGAAATCAACCTGCCCTTTATTACAGCAGATGCTTCAGGCCCCAAACATTTGGCGATTAAACTGAGTCGTTCAAAACTTGAACAATTGGTCGGAGATCTTGTTGAGCGAACCATTGAACCCTGTCGAAAAGCCCTTGCCGATGCCGAAATCGACTCCAGTGAAATCGACGAAGTGGTGTTGGTCGGTGGCATGACCCGCATGCCCATGGTGCAGGAAATTGTCAAAAAGTTTTTTAACAAAGAACCCCACCAAGGCGTGAATCCGGACGAAGTGGTGGCCATTGGTGCGGCCATTCAAGGGGCCGTGCTAAAGGGCGATGTGAATGACGTGCTGCTTTTGGACGTGACACCCTTGTCATTGGGCATTGAAACCATGGGAGGGGTGTTTACACGTATCATTGATCGAAACACCACCATTCCTTCAAAGAAAAGCCAGATTTTTTCAACTGCAGCCGACAATCAAAGTGCTGTGACCATTCGTGTGCATCAGGGTGAACGCGAGATGTCTGCCGACAATAAATTGTTGGGGCAATTTGATTTAGTGGGTCTTCCTGCTGCACCCCGTGGTGTCCCCCAGATTGAGGTCACTTTTGACATTGATGCCAACGGCATCGTGCATGTTGCCGCAAAAGACATGGCGACACAAAAAGAACAGACCATTCAGATCACAGCTTCAAGCGGTTTGAGCGACGAAGAAATCAACCGTCTCGTCAAAGAAGGCGAAGCCCATGCCGAAGAAGACAAAAAGAAAAAAGCCCTGGTTGAGGTAAAAAACGAAGCAAACACCCTCGTTTATTCGACGGAAAAATCACTCAGTGAATTTGGCGATAAAATCCCTGCGGAAGAAAAGAGCAGTATCGAAACTGAATTAGCCACCTGTAAGAAGGCCGCTGAAGGCGACGATGTGGATGCCATTCGCTCAGCCATCGAAGCGCTTTCAAAGGTTTCTCACAAACTGGCCGAAGAAATGTACAAAAAATCAGCAGAAGACCAACCCGCAGCCCCTGGCGCTGATGCAGCAGCAGGGAGCGAGAATGCCACAACTTCGGACACCGATGAAACGGTCGTTGATGCGGAATTCGAAGAAACTGACAAAGCAAGCAAATAAAATTTTGTCTTGTGCCCTGAATTAAATTTTAGGGTACGAGACAAAACCTGCAGTCCGGACTAAAGAAGGAAGTACATGGCAAGTAAAAGAGACTACTACGAAATTCTCGGTGTTGGAAAAACCGCTTCTACAGACGAACTCAAAAAAGCCTATCGAAAATTAGCCCTCAAATATCATCCCGACCGCAACGCAGGTAACAAAGGTGCTGAAGATAAATTTAAAGAGGCGAATGAGGCCTACAGTATTTTAGGGGATGCCCAGAAGCGCAGTCAATATGATCAGTTTGGTCATGCAGGCGCGCAGGGCGGTTTTGGCGGCGGCCCGCAGGGCGGTTTTTCAGACGTCTTTGGAGATATTTTTGAGGAGTTTTTTGGAGGTCAGGGTTCACAGGGGGGTAGTCGTGCACAGCGGGGGAACGATCTACGTTACAACCTTAGCGTTTCCTTTGAAGAAGCCCTCTTGGGTAAAGAAGAAAAAATAAAACTCAGGCGACCGGAACAATGCAGTACTTGCGATGGCTCTGGGGCCAAGGCAGGGGCAACAAAACGCTGTGCCACCTGTAATGGCGCGGGACAGGTTCGTTTTCAGCAGGGATTTTTTACAGTGAGCCGCACCTGTAGTGCCTGTCGTGGCGCAGGAGCCATCATCGCCGATCCCTGTAAAAAATGTAAGGGTCAGGGCTATGTCGAGCGCGAGAAAACCCTTTCTGTGCGAATTCCCCCCGGGGTCGATTCTGGCACACGTCTTCGTGTCAATGGAGAGGGGGAAATAGGGGCCAATGGCGGTCCCGCAGGCGATCTTTATGTCGTCTTGAGCGTGGGAGACCACCCCGAATTTGCGCGTGATGGGGATCATATCCTCTACGAAGCCTCCATTAGTTTTGTCAAAGCAGCCTTGGGTGCAACCATAGAAGTTCCCACCATCAAGGGGAAGACCCCTTTGAAAATTCCCTCAGGAACACAAGATGGAAGAATTTTTCGCCTAAAAGGTCTCGGGTTTCCCAGTATCCGAGGATATGGCATTGGCGATCAGGTCGTCAAAATCCGTCTCACCATTCCGACAAAACTCAATACGAAACAGCGAGAGGCTCTCGAACACTACGCAAAGGTCAGCGGAGAAGAAGTGCATTCTGAGTCGGGCACCATCTTAGAAAAAGTCAAGCACCTCTTCGAATAATGATACAATCTGGATGACCCAGAGGGAGCGTTTGTACGCTGAAATGCCTGTCTACTTTATCCGCTCCGAGCAAATCGACCAAAATCAAGTCCACTTGGACAAAAACCTTCAGCATCACTTGCGTAATGTTTTACGTCTTAAAGTGGGGGAGTCTATTCTCCTCGTGGATGAACATCCAAAACGCTATGAAGCACGCGTGACTGCAAGCCATCCACATCCTATTGCCTTGTCCATTGAATCTGAAACATTGCCTCCACTTCAGAACTCCCCTACAATACGCTTGGCGGTCGCCCTCATTAAAAAGGACAAGATGGATTGGCTGGTACAAAAAGCCACAGAACTGGGGGTTTCAAGGATTTCACCCCTCATCACCGCACGCACCGTGATTCGCCCAGAGATGAAAAAGACCTTGCACCAACAAACACGTTGGGAAAAAATAGCCCGCGAAGCGGCACAACAATCTTGTCGATGGGATGTGCCTTGTATTGATGCCCCCTTGTCCTTTGAGGCCCTTTTATCAGAAAAATCGGAAGAAAAAAATGATCACTTCCAAATGATTTGCACAGAGCGCCACATGCCGCTTCCCGGCCAAAGCAATAGTTGTGGTGCCATTTCAGGGAAGCAGCGAGGAACAATATTGATCGGGCCAGAAGGGGGATGGACCTCTTTTGAGCAAAATAAAGCAGAATCAGCAGGGTTTAGGCCCATTTCTTTGGGAGCGCAAATTTTACGGACAGAAACGGCGGCCTTGGCAAGTTTGAGTATCCTGAAGTATGAGATCAATCAATGGAAATTATAAATCCACCCTCGGACAGATCCGACTCCCCTCCTCGCCGGCCACCTTATACCCACAATGCGGATGCAATCAATGAAACACGTCCTGCAGGCTTTATTCGCCGCGCCATTGCCCACAGCATTGATCTGGGCATCATTTTCGTCCTGTTTCTTATCTTTATCTATTGGGGCGCAATGGGCATGCAATCCTCCGGTGACATTGATCTCACCCTGCTTTCAAGCACAGGAAACCTCTTGATTTTAAGTTCTGTCTTTCTTTACACCGGATATTTTACCTTCTTTCACGCCTATGGTGGACAAACCCCCGCAAAAATGATTCTACGGATTATCGTTCTGGACAAAGACGGCCTGCCCCCTTCTCATCTCCGCGCACTGATGCGCAGCTTGGGCCTTTCTCTTTCCCATCTCTTTTTTGGATTAGGGTTTTTGCTGGCCATTATTGAACCTAAAAAACGTGCCTTGCATGACCTCCTGACGGGCACACAAGTCATGTTGGCCCCTTAAAGCCGACTTAAAATCCAGGATACCGTGAAACGAAACAAGCCCCTCATTTCGTATTTCTTTTTTCTATCATTGTTTTTGATGCCTTTGACGAGCACAGCCGAAACACGCGTCGAAGCCGTTGTTGCCGTACTCAATTTTGAAACGGGAAAAGCAGACAAGGTTGTCATTTATCTTTCAGATTTAGAACGCTACCGTCTGTTTTTTGAAGGCCCTGAAAATACAACAATCAAAGATCAAAATAACCCAGCGGCGAATAAAAGCGCTGGCTTCATTCGACTCCGTGATGCAGTCATCGCAAAAGAACTCTTTTTGAGAGAAGCCCTGCGTTTTGCAACAAAAAAACCAGACCCACCCGAGATCCTTGCAGGTCTAAAAGACCTCCGCCAGCGCTTTCAAACAGAGGCAGCATTTGAGCAGGCCCTCAAGGAATCGGCTTTAAATTTACCGGAACTCAAGGAAGAAACTGCACTGCATTTATGGATCAATCAACTACTTCAGGAGCGGATTAAGGATTTTATCTTTATTAGCCCCAAAGCCATTGAATCCTATCATCTGAGTCACTTAAACGACTTTATTGGAAAAGAGATCAAAGTCATCGAAACCCAGATCACCTTTATTTTAAGCGCAAAAAAAGAAGTCGAAAAAATAGAAACCTACCTTAAACGCTTAAAAGAAAAAGTCCAAATTGAATTTATCCTGAAAGAGGATGAAATGGCTCAATAAGTACCTAAGGAACCTCGGATCAAGTCATGAATTGTTTTTTCAGGGTAAAAATTCCCAGCTTCTGTGTTCAAAATTTTGAAAATAACGAGCTATTTTCTGCAATTTGCGCCTTGAATCAGGAAATTTTGTCTCATGAAAAATTCAACCCAGACTTAATCAGAGGTCCCCTAAGGAACTAAACTCCTAGACAAACCATCCTCTTTCTGGCGCACCTTTCTGAAGCCATTGTGTACAGTCGGCCGATGCCAAGGGGGGCGTCATAAAAAATCCCTGTGCCGCATCACAACCGATTTTTAACAAGGCATCCCAAGTGGTTTGGTTTTCAACCCCTTCGGCAATCACATTCAAGCCTAAGTTATGGCCCAATTCAATAATCGACCGCACGATAGCCGCATCACTATTATTAACAACCATGTTTCGGGTAAACGATTTATCAATTTTGATGACATCAACCGACAAATTTTTAAGATAAGAAAAAGAAGAATGTCCGACACCAAAATCATCAATGGCGATGCTCACACCGATTTCTCGCAATTTTTTCAGAATAACCTGGGCATGGGCTGCATCGGCCATAATAGCGCTTTCCGTCACCTCGAGCTCCAAAAAAACGGGAGAAAATTCATAGGATTCCAGCACATCTATCACAAGATCAGGTAAATGCACATCGTGCATACTGCGGGCCGAGAGATTAACGGCAATACCAATTTGCAGCCCTTGCCGATGCCAGAGACTGCACTGATGAACGGCCTCTCTGAGGACCCATTCCGTTAAGGGTTTGATCAAACCCGTGTGCTCTGCTGATGGGATAAAGTGCTCAGGCTCAAGAATCCCTTCTTCCGGATGCTCCCAACGCACCAAGGCTTCCACATCAAAGATCGCCCGAGAACCCAGTTTAATCTTGGGTTGATAATAAAGACAGAGTTCATCGCTTTTGATTGCATTTCGTAAAGCCCCCATCAGCGCCAAACGCCGCACCGTATGTTTATCTTTTTCAGAAGAGTACACAAGGTAGTCCGTGCCTTTTGTTTTGGCCTCATACATGGCCACATCCGCATGTTGCAACAAGAGCCCAGAGTCGGTGCCATGCTCAGGATAGAGTGCAATGCCAAGACTACTTTCAAGTGGAATCGGTAGCCCATCCAGTTTAAAGGGCTTACTCAAAACAGACGTGATCTTGTTTGCAACATTTCGCGCATCCCCCTCCTTTGTATTTGACAACAAGAGTGCAAATTCATCCCCTCCCAAACGTGCCACAAGATCGCTCACATCAGTAAGGCCTTGCAGACGTAAACCCACTTCTCGCAGTAAAACATCCCCGCGTTGATGACCGAGCGTATCGTTCACCTCTTTAAAGCGATCCAAGTCGATCAGTAAGAGCGCAAAAGGCTGTTGATTTTCAGCACTTTCTTCCAGCATGGCACTCAGGTGCTCTCGGAAATAAGTGCGGTTAGGCAGGCGCGTGATGGGATCGTAATAGGCCAAGGAGCGAATGGTCGCCTCGGCTTCGACCCGAGTCGAAATATTACGCACAATGACGGTAAAGATGGTCTCCCCATCTCTTTCAAGTTTTGAAACAGAGGCTTCCGCTGGGAATTCCTCTCCACTCTTTCGTCGCCCAAAAATACCAGAAATATCAAACAGACGATCCGAGTCCGCCAGGGGGGAATTCTCCCCGGATGAAAAAATTTCAAGATTTTTTGCATGAGACTCGGAAAAAAGCTCCGGCAAGATCAGGGTCAAGGCTTGCCCCAACATTTCATGTGTTTGATAAGCAAAAACCCGCTCCGCACCCGGATTAAACAAAATAATCTTGTGCGCGGCATCTGTCATGATAATGGCATTGCCTGAAATCTGAAGCACCTCCCCAAAATGCGCTTCGATTTCTTCGGCGTGGGCCTGACTCGCTCTGTGTCGAAAAACAGCTTGAATATAGGCCCCAAAAGCAATGGTGAGCACAGCCAGGGAAAAACGCATACGGAACTCATCCAGATCCGAAGGAAATATCTGAGCAAGAACGGCACCTTCCCCAAAAATGAATGCGTCTATTACCGCCTCAAGTAACCAAAAAAATAGGGCCACCGAAAGCGCGACAGAAATACCGCGTCGTGCCAGACGGTTCCATAAAGGCGGTGTTTTCCCCTGACCTTCAGTCGAGACCGAATGCCGCATCATTTTCCTTTGGTTGTTAGCGCGAGAAAAAAGCGCTCACACTTTGTTAGGGAGCATTATAAATGACAAAAGACAGCGTGAGGGATAGCCCCTCGCCAGTGGTACTTTAGGAAGCCCTAATGCCAAACGGGCAGCATCATGAAACATTGGTCATTAAGAGCTTGTATTCAATACTATCCACCAAGGCCCGCCAACTGGCTTCAACGATATTTTCTGACACTCCAACGGTCCCCCATTTTTTATGACCATCACCGGACTCAATCAAAACACGGACTCGCGAAGCGGTTCCCCGTTTTCCCGTAAGAACACGGACTTTGTAATCCAGCAGCTTGACCTCTGAGAGAATGGGATAAAATTTTTCAAGCGCTGTGCGCAGGGCAGAATCCAGGGCATTGACCGGCCCTTTGCCACGCGCCACAGTATGTTCGATTTGTTCATCCACCGAAAGACGGACAGTCGCTTCTGAAATGGCGTGCACATCGCTGCGCCGTTTCTCATCAATCACACGAAAACCAATCAACTTAAAAAAGCTTTTTTCCGTGCCGAGGGCGCGTTTCATGAGCAATTCAAAAGAAGCCTCCGCCCCTTCAAACTGAAAACCCTCAGACTCCAGCGTCTTCAATTTATTCAGAATTTTTTGGACCTGGGGGTCGTCATTAGAAAGCGAAATATTGTAGGCCTTGGCCTTCTCTAAAAGCGCGCTTTTACCCGCATAATCCGAGATTAAAATCCGCTGCTGATTGCCCACTTTTTTAGGGGCAATATGTTCATACGTTGCCGGGTTTTTCCGCACCGCATGCACATGCACCCCGCCTTTATGCGCAAAAGCCGAACGCCCCACATAGGGCTGGTGTTTGTTGTGAGGCAGATTTCCAATTTCACTTACATAACGTGAAATCCCTCGTAGTTTTTGAAGTTGATCGTCTGAAATTACATCCAGACCCATCTTCAGTTTCATGTTGGGCAAAATCGAGCAGAGATTGGCATTGCCGCAGCGTTCGCCAAAACCATTGATGGTGCCCTGTACCTGCTTAACCCCCAAGGCAACCGCAGTCAGGGTATTGGCGACGGCCATTTCTGAATCATTGTGCGCATGAATTCCAATGGGATTTCCGATTTCCTTCAGTACCACCCTCAGGATTTCTTTGATTTCCCAGGGCATCATGCCCCCGTTGGTGTCACACAGAATCAAGCACTCCGCACCCGCCGCTCGTGCAGTCGCCAAGGTTTTTAAGGCATAATCCGGCTGAGAGAGATAGCCATCAAAAAAATGTTCCGCATCATAAAAAACACGTTTGCCTTTGGATTTTAAATAATCAATGGAATCAGAAATAATTTCAAGATTTTGCTCAAGCGTGATGCCCAAGGCCTCGGTGACATGAAAATCCCAGCTCTTGCCAAAAAGCGTGATCCATTCCGTCCCCGCATTCAGTAGATTTGAAAGGGTCAAATCTTCTGAAGCCTTGCCGCGAAAGCGCCGGGTTGCGCCAAAAGCGACCAGTTGTGCAGACCTAAGATGGACTTTTTTCATTTCTTCAAAAAAGAGAATGTCCTTCGGATTTGCACCAGGCCATCCACCCTCGATAAAATGCAGACCCAGTTCATCCAATTTTTTGGCAATCAAGAGTTTGTCCTCAACGGAAAAAGAGACATCCTCGGACTGCGCGCCATCCCGCAAGCTGGTATCGTACAATTGTATTGTCGGCTGTGTTTCCATAAAAAGGCTCAATTTTCCTTGCAAGCTACTGGTCTGAGGGAGAACTCATGCTCCTAATTCAAAGGCGCTGTGCAATGTGCGCACCGCCAATTCCGTATATTTTGCTTCGACCACACATGAAATTTTAATTTCAGAAGTCGAAATCATCATAATGTTAATGCCCTCTCGGGCAAGACATGAAAAAGTTTTTGCCGCAACCCCCGTATGAGAGCGCATGCCCACACCTACAATAGAAACCTTTGCAATCTGTTCGGCGAGCAGCACTTCGGCGACGCCAATTTCCGCAGCCAGTCCGCTCAAGACCGCCTTGGCCTGTACGGCATCCGTTTGCGGAATTGTAAAAGAAAGATCCGTCAGCCCGGCCTGTCCGACATTTTGAATAATCATATCCACATTGATATTTTCTTTGGCGATGGTTTCAAAGATGGTAGAAGCGACTCCGGGTCGATCTGGCACACCCACCAGCGTGACTTTTGCCTGATTTTTATCATAAGTGATCCCCGAAACAAGTTCTTGTTCCATATCATTGTCCTCCTCCGTGACCAAGGTGCCTTCTCGCGCTGTAAAACTCGAACGCACACAAATAGGGACACGGTATTTCATTGCAAATTCGACCGACCGGGTTTGAAGTACCTTCGCACCTAAACTTGCCATTTCAAGCATTTCTTCATAAGAAATTTTCTGAATCTGTTTTGCCTCAGAAACAATATTGGGGTCTGTCGTATAAACCCCATCCACATCCGTATAGATTTCACAGAGATCTGCTTTCAAGGCCGCCGCCAATGCGACCGCCGTGGTGTCCGAGCCTCCCCGCCCCAAAGTCGTCACATCCGAGCGATGGTTAATACCCTGGAAACCTGCGACAACGGGAATGATGCCCTTTGAAAGCGCATCCTTTAATCGTTTAGCATCAATTGAGCGAATACGCGCCCGAGTGTGCACGTCATCGGTTAAAATACCCACTTGTCTGCCCGTGAAAGATTGTGCAGACAAATCCTGTGCTTGCAGGGCCATTGAAAGCAAAGCGATGGTCACACGTTCTCCGGTTGAAAGCAGCATGTCCATTTCACGTTGACTGGGCTGGGCGGTCATCTGATGTGCCATTTTTGTCAAGCGGTCAGTTTCCCCTGTCATTGCGGAAAGCACCACCACAAGCGCATCTCCATTTTTCACACGCTGGGCAACCCGATGGGCGACATTGTGGATACGGTCTAAATCACCCACAGAAGTCCCCCCATATTTTTGAACAATAAGCGCCATGTTTTCCTATACGCTTTGCTCAGCGGCAATTTAAAGTAGCAGGTTTTTGCGCAAGCAAAACAAGTGCAGCTTTAAATTGTCCGATGGAGCTATTTGTTAGATTACGTTGTTACAAACTCATCATCTTCAAGGTTGACTTCCCCAGAAGGTGGGCGTTGCCATGACTCACCAACAACTTCCTTTATTCTTGATATCAGCATTTCTGCTCTATCATTCAAGAATGTATCAAACACATCTTTTGAAAATTTACTATCAAAGTCGGGATCAGAAGATGTATACGGTATAAAACAGGCAATCAACCGACGGTCGAAATCTCCAGTGCTTCCATTCTCTTGGTGCAACCTAGAAATATCGGAAAGATATTTATCAGGATTGGTATTACTAATGCTTCTGTTTGTACTTCGTGACACAAGTATTTTATTAACAATCGAGTTCAGCTTACCCTTGTTAAGGCCACTTTTATTTAAGGAGTATGGATAAATATGATGATCTTCAAGATTATCATCTAAGGTATTACCTGTTAGCAGGTCTTCTTTCACGGTAGTACGCATTAGTGCCTGAATGGCTTTATAGCTGCTATTAGATGTGTGCTTTATATCAATCAATTCACTGGTTGTAAAATATACTCTGGGATAATGAAGCGGTGAATCAGACTCCAAAAAATTACAGAATTTCCTAAAATCATCACCAACCTTGTAATTATTCGCATGTGATGAATTTGACGCTAATGTTGTACAAAAATACCATCGTTTTAAATTCGCTGAGAATCTAGGATTATCTAAACTTCCAGGGAAACACATCAGAGTCGTTGCAATTGACACCAACACACCATGAGGTGGTTGTGTTTTAGGAGTCGCTCCTAAACTTTTTATCCATTCACATGCCGCTGCCAAATGATATGCGGCACTATCCCATGTATTTTTTATAAACTTCGGCTCCAACGACAATAAAACTGAGCGAGTTGCTTCAGGAAATTTGTCAATCTCTCTCAGGTGATACAAGGATAGTATCTGTAAGATTCTCTCTCCGTCAATTTCATACTCATTAATAATTGGGTGTTTATCTTTTGAGTTTTCAAACAGTGTTTTTAAATCAGGTTCTGGGTAATACCTTGCTACAGCGAGATCAAACGTAGTTAGTCTCGTACCTGTTGAATTTATTGTTTCAAACACCCGGCATACAGATTCTAAAGGAGCATCATTTTCTAATGCCACAAACGGAATTGAGAATTTTCGTATTGTTTCAAAAATACCCTTCAATCTCGCCGCAGCTTGTCTGGCCTCAGTTCTGCTATCTTGGAACTCGGGAAAATCTCCGGAATCTTCAATATACTCAGAAATATATACATCACATTTTGCTTGGTCTATTGCTATGTCCGTTCTAATAAGCCTATTATTATCTTTCCTGTCCGGGTTTTTCTTTCCCCTGGCCCGACTTACAATCCAGCATGGGTTTTCATCCTTGAAATATTGATGCATTTTATTCAAATCAAAGTAGTAATTTCGTCTAGGATGAGCATCTAAAAATACTCGTGCAATTGATGTTAGTCTCTGCTGCCCATCTAGAACATAATATGACTCGCTCGTTGGCTCATCAAAACTCTCTGGAGATACTTCATCCCCGACTTTAGGTGGGTAATTCGCATCCAATTTTCTAGACTTCAATGGAACTTCTTCATTTTTACCTAAAATTAGAAGAGAACCAACTGGGTAATTTCTAGCTATTGAATCTACGAGAAGACGCGTTTGGCCTTCCTTCCATGTAAAGTCTCTTTGGAATTGCGGGATCAAAAAATGTCCGGCTCGAATTTTTTTTAGCAACTGACTTATATCAAAATTAATCGTTTGCATATATGTTCCTTACAGACACTATACGTCTATCCAACATTTATCGAGTAATTTAAGATGACCTCATTAAAAAATCTGTTCTCAGTTTGGAAATCACACGGAAGGGTTTTAAAAACCCAAGGCCTTCAATAGGTCGGATTTATCCCTCACCACTGCGGTGGATTTTTGAGAAGATTGCAAACAAAAATCTGCATCCTTCAAACCATGCCCTGTCAGGGTACAGACAATTTGATCACTTTTTTTGAAAAAACCCTGTTTTGCCAATTTAGCCAGTCCTGCCACACCCGCCGCCGAAGCGGGTTCGCAAAAGATCCCTTCAAGCCCGGCAATCTGTCGATAGGCTGTGGTAATTTCTTCGTCACTGACCATACTGATGAGCCCCTCAGACTCTTTTGCCGCGGCTACGGCTTGTTGCCAGCTTGCCGGGTTTCCAATGCGAATGGCGGTCGCGATGGTACTGGGTTTTTCGACAATATGGCCTAAGACAATGGGTGCAGCCCCCGCCGCCTGAAACCCCATCATTTTAGGTAAAGATGTGGTTTTGCCTTCTTCTTGATATTCCCTATAGCCCATCCAATAAGCCGTGATATTTCCAGCATTGCCCACAGGCAAAAAATGATAATCGGGCGCAGTATCCAATTGGTCACAAACCTCGAACGCGGCTGTTTTTTGCCCCTGCAAACGATAGGGGTTGATCGAATTCACCAAAGTAATGGGATGAGATTTAGAAACCTCGGTTACCAATTTCAGGGCCTCGTCAAAATTTCCTTCAACTTGTAGAATACTGGCCTGATGCATCAGGGCTTGCGCCAATTTGCCCAAGGCGATTTTCCCTTTGGGAATCAGGACATAGGCTTTCATTCCGCCCCGCACGCTATAGGCTGCTGCTGCTGCAGAGGTGTTTCCAGTTGAAGCACAGATGACTTTTTCTGCACCGTCTTCTTTTGCTTTTGAGATCGCCAAGGTCATGCCGCGATCCTTAAAAGAACCTGTGGGGTTAAGTCCTTCATATTTCAAATAAAGCTGAGATTCAACACCCAGAGCCGCAGCCAAACGAGGCGCAGGCAATAAAGGCGTTCCCCCTTCGTGCAGTGTGATGACGGGTGTTTTTTCGCTGACCGGCAAAAAGGCACGATAGGCTTCAATAATGCCCGGCCACTTCATGGCAGACAGGCTCATGAGGGGTCCTCCCCTTCAACACGAATGAGCAGGGTCGAACCCAGAATACAGTCCAGTTCGCCAATTTCCGCAAGTGCCGTCTGTAAATCCCGCTCTTTTGCTTTGTGGGTCATCATCACCAGTGGCACACCGTCTTCGATTTTTCGGCCTTCTTGAATCATGGACGAGATACTGATGCCATTTTTCCCCAAAATACCCGAAATACCGGCCAAAACACCCGGATGATCTTCAACCATAAACCTCAGATAATAAAGGGATTCAATCTCTGCTATGGGGCGAATTCGCAGTGGCTTCCGAGCCTCAGGCACAAAGGCTGCTGAAGGCACACGTCGATGCGCATCACTCAAAATATTTCGGGCGATTTCAACCAGGTCACTCACCACAGCGCTGCCCGTAGGCAGACTGCCTGCCCCCTGGCCGTAAAACAACAAGCCCCCGACAGTTTCACCCTCCACATAAACGGCATTAAAAACACCATTCACCTTTGAAAGCAGGGTTTCTTTTGAGATCATGGTGGGATGCACACGCGCTTCAATTTCGCCATCTACAATTTTTGTAATGGCCAGCAGTTTGATGTCGTAACCCAATTCCCCTGCAAAAGCGATGTCGATGGGACTGACACGTTCAATACCCTCAGTGTAAATTTCCTTTAAATTCACAGGTGTGCCAAAAGCCAAACTACTTAAAATAGCCAATTTATGTGCAGAATCCCCACCTCCGATATCCAGCTCCGGGTCGGCTTCTGCAAAACCCAAGTCCTGTGCTTCTTTTAGGACTTCAGCAAAATCACCGCCTTCATCCCGCATCTTTGTCAAAATATAGTTACAAGTGCCGTTCACAATACCGTAAATGGAACGAAGTTTTTCTGCAGCCAAACCTTCTTTCATTTCACGAATAATGGGAATGCCACCGCAAACGGCGGCCTCAAAACCCACATCAACCCCTTGCGAGAATGCAGCATCAAAAATGGCCTCTCCATGTTCTGCAACCAGTGCTTTATTCGCCGTAACCACATGCTTTTTCTGGGCAATAGCCTCAAGTAAAAAATCTTTCGCATGGGTGGTGCCGCCGATCAATTCCACGACAATATCAATATCCGGATGCCCTAAGACTTCTGAAACGTCTGAGGTCAAAACCCCATCAGACAGGACAATCCCTCGGTCCCGCTCAATATCACGGTCGGCAATTTTGACAATCTCAAGACTTGCACCAATGCGCCGCGCCAATAACTCCTGCTGATCCTGTAAAATTTTGACCGCGCCTGTGGCGACCGTACCAAAACCGATAAAACCAATTTTTATGCACTGCTTCATGCTTTTTTAATTTCCTTTGAGAGCGCCCGTTTAATCCCTTGAATGGCCTGACGGGTGCGGTGTTCATTTTCAACCAAAGCAAAACGGACGTGCTCGTCCCCATATTCACCAAAACCAATACCCGGAGAGACAGCCACCTTGGCTTCTTTGAGCAGATGTGTGGTAAAAGCCATAGAACCTTCCTTTTTAAAAGGCTCTGGAATTTCTCCCCAGACAAACATCGTGGCTTTTGGCTTTTCAACCTTCCAGCCAATGCGATTGAGTCCGTCCACCAGAACATTGCGCCGATTTTGGTAGAGTGCAACCATGTCGTCCACACAATCCTGTGGGCCATTTAAGGCAATAATCGACGCGATTTGAATGGGTTGAAAAATCCCATAATCGAGATAACTTTTTAGCTTGGTCAGCGCCGCGATAATTTCGGGGTTTCCAACACAAAAACCCACCCGCCAGCCCGGCATATTGTAACTTTTTGACAGGGAAAGTAACTCAACCCCCACATCTTTTCCACCCGGAACTTGCAATAAACTGGGTGCTTGATAACCATCGAAAACAAGATCTGCGTAGGCCAAATCATGTACCACAATTAGATTGTTTTCTTTTGCAAAGGCCACAATTTTCTCAAAAAAATCAAGATCAACCACCTGAGTGGTCGGGTTGTGCGGAAAATTAAGAATCAGCATTTTAGGGCGTGGCCAGGATTGTTTTGTGGCACTGGCCATGTCTTCAAAAAAATCTCGGTCGGGACGCATCGGAATCGAACGCAGTTCTGCTCCTGCGATAATCACCCCGTAAGTGTGGATGGGATAGGTCGGACTTGGGGCCATCACAATATCTCCCGGCCCCACGAGGGCCAGCGCCAAGTGCGCAATCCCCTCTTTTGAACCGATGGTCGCAATGGCCTCAGATTCAGGGTCTAATTCGACCTGATACCTGCGTTTGTACCAATTGCTAATCGCAAGCCTCAATTTTGTAATGCCCTTGGATGCAGAATAACGATGATTACGGGGGTTCTTAATCGCCTCAATCGCCTTGTCAACAATATGAGAGGGAGTGGGTTGATCGGGGTTACCCATGCCAAAATCAATAATATCTTCCCCGCGACGACGTGCCGCAATTTTGAGGGCATTCACATCATTGAAAACGTAAGGGGGAAGCCGCTTGATTCGTGGAAATTCGTGCACAATGCTCTCCAAAGCTTTAAAAAATAAGTAAAAATTTGATTCTATTTAAAAGCACAGAACTTGTCAATCCAGAGACTCACCGTGACTCCGCTTGCGCCAGAAATCGGAGCCTTCGTATTGTCCTTATCATCTAGATCGGCATCTGGGCGCTACAAAACGGGAGTTGAATTGTGGGTCATGCATAAAAGCACCAGTTGCATTCACACAGGGATCTCTATAAAATGAGGGCGTTTACCTTTTTAAAATTGAATCTGCGCCGATTGCGACGGCCCTCAAGTCACAGAGGACACCATTTATGGAACAAGTAACAAATCAAGTTGTCTCACCAGAATCCGCTCCCACTAAAATGAAACAGGTTGTTGATTATCCCACGTTCATCCTGCTCAGCCTCATTTGTTTGGTCGCCCTTGTTGGCGTGCCGCTTTTTGGCTATTTTGTTGGTTATAGCACCTTTGATTGGGTGCTTTTTGTGACCCTCTACATTATCACCGGTTTGGGAATCACAGTGGGTTACCATCGTCTTTTTTCTCACCGCAGTTTTACCTGCAAAACATGGGTAAAACTTTATTTTTTAATTACCGGCGGTTGGGCGATGGAAAACTCCGCACTCAAATGGTGCTCAGACCACATCCGTCATCATGCAAAAACAGATACGGATGAAGATCCCTACAATGCAAAACAAGGCTTTTGGTACAGCCATGTCGTTTGGATTTTTAAGAAGGATGCGGCTGAAAGCCTTCCAAGCCGAGAGAAATATAAAACCGTACTTCGAAAAGACAAGTGGATCATGTGGCAGCACAACAACTATTTATGGGTTGTGCTCTCCGGGCTTGCCTTGCCTGTCTTGCTCGGCTTCTTGCACCGTGGATGGGTGGGAGCCGCCTCTGCATTTTTACTCGCGGGTGTGCTTCGACTTTTCCTTGTTTTGAATTCAACATTTTTTATCAACTCGATCTGCCATATTTGGGGGACTCAACCCTATGGCGATGCCAATACCAGCCGCGACAATTGGTGGATTTCCCTCATTACTTTTGGCGAGGGTTATCACAACTACCATCATAACTTTCCACGCGACTACCGTAATGGCCCAAAATGGTACAACTTCGATCCTTCCAAATGGCTTATTTTTAGCCTCTTTTTGATCGGATCAGCCAAAAAAGTATAGCGCATCGCGCTGAAGGAACAAGTGTTTTTTCTTCAGCGCGATGCGCACTTCTTTGGCTAAAAAGAACCCACCGTATCTTTAATAATTGAGCCCTGATGGCAGATCAACAACCGCATCCGATTTATCTCGACTACATCGCCGCTTCCCCCCTTTTGCAGGAAGCCCAGACTGCGATGCAACCCTTCTTTTTAGATTTTTTTGGAAACCCCCAGAGCCGACACGCCTTTGGGACTGCACCCCGTCAAGCCATCGAAGACGCACGCACACAAATTGCGTCAATGATTGGCTGTGCACCCAGAGAAATCATCTTTACTGCATCGGGCAGTGAAGCCAATAATTTGGCGATCCAGGGTTTGCTTGCAGCCTACCCCAAACGCGGGCGACATATCATTACAACGGAAATTGAGCACTATTCTGTGGCCCATCCCATCAAATACCTGGAACAAGCAGGGTATACCGTCACCTGGCTGCCCGTAGATGAGGAGGGACGCATTTCCGCTCAAGCGGTCTCAGATGCCATTTGCGACGATACGATCCTGGTTTCAATTGCCCACGCGAATAATGAAGTCGGCACAATACAGCCTTTGGCCGAAATTGCAGACATGACCGCACAAGCCGGTATTTTTTTGCACACGGATGCTGTTGCCACCATCGGGGTCATCCCTTTTAATTGCACAAGTCTTCCCGTAGATCTGGCTGCCTTCTCAGCCCAGTCCTTTTGTGGGCCGAAGGGTGTCGGGGCTCTTTATTTGAGACGCGGCACACGCACACACCCTTTGATTGCAGGCGGGATCCAAGAAGAAGGACGCCGGGCAGGGACAGAAAATGTTGTCGGTATTGTTGGCATGGGTATCGCCGCAAGTGCCACGCATACACGTATGGCAAAAGAGGTCCCGCGCTTGGGGGCCTTACGAGACCAACTCATTGCGGGTCTCTTGGCTAAAGTGCCTTTTATGCATCTGACCGGAGCAAAGGAGAACAGGCTGCCCCATATTGCGAGTTTTGCGGTCGAATACCTGGATGGCTCTGCCCTGGTTAAATCGTTGGAGCAACACGGCATTCTCGCAGCCAGCGGCTCTTCGTGCAGTACAGACGCCCTAAAAATTTCTCCTGTACTCACCGCGATGGGCCTACCCGGCAATATTGCTCAGGGCAGCATTGTTTTTAGTTTGGGTTTGCACACCACAAGCGCAGAAATTGAACAGGTGATTTCGGTTTTTCCGGGCTGTGTTTCGCGTATCCGTCAGGTTTCCCCACTTTTTACCGAACGACTCGCAGAAATGGTGCAAACATGACAGAAGCAGACTTCAGCCTCAACACCTTAGGCATGTTTTGCCCTATCCCCGTCATTTTGACTTCAAAAAAAATGAAGGAAATGGCCTTAGGTCAAATTATCGAAGTCCTGTCTGATGATCCGGGCATCAAAAAAGACATGCCCATCTGGTGTAAAAACACCGGTAATACGCTGATTTCGCTCAGCGAAACCGATGGCGTCATCACACTTTATGTGTGCAAAAAGACCTGAACGTAAGACAACGCTAATTAGAGCCTTTTTGAAAACCTTCTTGTTTTCCGAGAAGAACCGACATGGAAGCCTCGTTGTTATTTGCAACAGCGATGTCCATACGCCCGTCCTGATTAAAATCCCCAATCACAACATAAAATGGTGCTTTGCCTGTATAGAGGTTTAAGGGAGGATGATTGAAACGTCCCCCTTTTTTTCCCGTGAGGTAGGAAATATTGCTACTACGGGTGTTGGTCACCACCAAGTCCAGCAGTTTATCCCCATTAAAGTCATGTGCAATCGCGGAAGTTGGGCCCCCGTCCGCGCCAAAATCGCTGACCTTTTCAAAACCCTTGCCATCAGCATTTGAAACAAAAAGCGTCAGAGAGTCGCCGAGCCCATTTATCGCAAGAAGGTCGGGGTAGGTGTCTTTGTTGAAATCGGCAGTCATCACGCCCAGTGGATTCATGCCCGTGCGGTAATGGGTCCCTTCAACAAAATTGCCCTCACCTTTCCCCCAAAAGAACGCAAGGTCACTGCTGGGTGACCCGTTATTTGCCATCAAAAGATCAATCAAGCCGTCTCCGTTAAAATCCCCTGAAATAATCTCCGTGGGAATGGCACCCGTATCCAGTTCTTTCTTCCTTCTGAAGCCACCCTTGCCATCACCGAGTAAAACGAGCAAATAATCAAAACGAGAAACAATTGCAATATCCAAATGACCATCGCCATTAAAATCGTTTACGGTTGCAGACTGTGGAGCCCGCTTGGTTTTTATTTTACTGGTTCTAAGAAAGTTCCCACCGCCCTGATTGATCAAAATGACGATGTTGTCACCACCATTATTCACAACCCCCAAATCTATTTTTTGATCTTCATTAAAATCTCCCGAAATAATCCATCGGGGTTGTCTTCCTGTTTTAAGCGTTCGGATATTGGGAAAACTGCCATCATTTTTTCCGAACAGGATTGAAATATTGTTGTCCTCTGAATTGGCAATAATGATGTCTACCGCCTGATCAGCATTAAGGTGGGCCGTAATCATGTGAGAGGGGCTTTCGCCGACAGCATAATGGATCGGTTCACGAAAAGGATTGGAGGGAGGCTCAGTATTGATACAAGCAGAGAGAGGAATCCATAGAACTGAAAGCCAGGAAAGTGTGCGCCACATCTCATCATTCTACGGAGTTTTTAAGTCATGTCAATTGATAAACAAAATTATAAAATCCCAGAATGATGGTTCCGGCAATTTATTGAAAAAAAGCCCAAAAATGCGGTATGCTCCCGCAAGCCTTAAGCCAATCACTTCTTACCGAGGGAATCGTTCCTATGGCACTTCAAGGACTGCGACATCTTGCACTTCGTGTCAGTGATCTTTCACGTTCCCGTGGTTTTTATGAAGACTTACTCGGTATGTACGTGGTTTGGCAACCGGATGATTACAGCCTTTATCTTTCTTCGGGCTGCGATAATCTCGCACTACATCAAATTACCACAGGAGAAACACTCGACCTAAAAGGACAAAGCCTTGATCACTTAGGTTTTATTGCTGAAAACGAAACAGATGTTGACGCCATCTTTGAAACGGCGAAAGCCGCCCAGGTCCCCATCGTCAAACCCGTCAAACGGCATCGTGACCAGGCCTACTCTTTCTACATGGCCGATCCCGACGGCAATGTGATCCAAATCCTCTACGAACCCAAGATCAGCCCTTTGAAATTACGATAAACCTGCTCCCATGTTTGTGCACCTGAAATTTTAATGACCCGTATAACGGCTCACGCCACCAAAGGTACCAAACCATTTGTGTCCATCAGGGTCGATGGCAATCGCAAAAACATAGTCTCCCAATAGGCCATCTTCTTGCCTAAAGGTTGTAAAGACTTCGCCATCAAAACGACTCACGCCTTTGTTGGTCCCGATCCATAAGATGCCTGAGGCATCCACTTCAATGGCGTTGATGATATTTCCAGCCAATCCGTCTTTTGTGGTGAAGTTAAGAAACGTTTTGCCATCGAAACGAGACAAACCACTGCCCCAGGTCCCAAACCACTTATAACCCAAGGGGCCGATCGCAGATGAAACCACATAATTGGGGTTGGTCTCTTGATTTTCACGGCCACTCTGCAAGTGGTGATCTTCATCTTCGGTATAGGGTTCTTCTTTTTTTGGACGTTTTAAGGCCTGGGTGATGGATGCCCCGAGTCCATCTTTATGGGTCCAGGACTGCCAGGTCGTCCCGTCAAAACGGTTAATGCCCCCTTCTGTGCCAAACCAGAGCACACCAGAGGCCTCTCTTTCGACGGTATAGACCCATTTATCAACCAGACCGTCGTCCATTGTATAGGTCAGAAAACCCTCTTTTTTAGAATGGCTGGCTCCTTTCCAAGTTGCGACCCACATGGAACCATCGGGCTCAAATAACAAGTCATAGACCCAAAGATCCCCCAAACCTTCTTTCGGGCCATAGGCCGTCCAATTTGCGCCATAGCTTTTCTGCCCATATCCATAAGGGGTGAAGACCTCCCATGTGCGTCCATCAAAACGGGAAAGACCGCCCCCATAAGTACCGATCCAGACATTGCCTTTTTTATCCGGTGTGATGGAAACAATCACATTGGAAAGCAGCCCGGATTTTTTGACATTAAATACGGTCGGTTCTTCTTTCTTGCGATCAAAACGGATCAGACCATTTGAAGTACCGATCCAGAGGATATCTCCTTCTGCGGCCAAACCCCGAATCACGACATCCCCAATCGACCAACTCGTCCATTTTGGGTTTGGAATATCCAATAGAGGCGGTGGCATTTGAGCAAGGGCCAGAGATTGGAACACAAAAAAGACAAGGCTTAGACCCCAAATAAGCGCTTTGCACAAAAGTCTCAAAATTCTCCCCACTTGAGTTTTTGGCGTAGGACCTGGTAGTAGCTACGATTGGGTGAAAGGATCATCCGTAAGCGTTTTTTAGCGGCCGTAATCTGGACCACATCGTTCGATTTCAAAAAAAAAACCTCTTGACCATCAAACATCACAATTGGCCCTTCCTCAGTACTTTTTAAGGTAACGCAGACCTGTGCATCGCTTCGCACAAGCAAAGGACGGTTGGTCAACATATGGGGTGAAATCGGGGTCAATAACATTGCATCCACTGAAGGATGAACAATGGGGCCACCCGAAGAAAGGGAATAGGCCGTGGAGCCCGTTGCACTTGAAATGATCAGTCCATCAGCCCGAATTGCCGTGACAAATTGCGAATCAATGGTGATTTCAAGCTGGAGAAGCTTTGAAAGCGCACCTTTGTGTATGGTCACATCATTCAAAACGGTAGGCTGAGGATGGTCGATGTGCCCACGCGAAACAAAACTGGTCAGGGTTTGCCGATGATCTTCTTCAAAACCACCTTCAAAAATCCGTTCCAGACTACTATAAAGCTCATCAAGTGTCACTTCGGTTAAAAAACCAAGACTGCCCAAATTAACCCCCAAAATGGGGGTATCTCGCCCTGCGACCTGTCGCGCTGCTGAAAGAAAGGTGCCATCGCCGCCCAAGACAATCAAGAGATCCAGTGAAGGAGGCGGTTTTAGGTCGCCACGTTGTAACAAAACAACGGTCTTGTCTTGCGCCACAAGCCACTGGCTTAATTGATCAAGTGTCTCTTTGCCTTGAGGGTGTTCGGGTCTGAGGGCGATTCCAATTTGTTTCATGGGCTGATGATGGATCAGTGCTTGTAATTGACGCGTGACATGGGGGCTGATTCTAACCATCCGCCCTTTTTTTGTCAACGCAGACAAAACCAGAACCTCCCTGAACATGAGTGTGTTCCCCCTCCTAACGAGGGAAGACAATGGCAAAAGACGACGGATTTACTTGTCTTCGTTTAAAAAGAGATGCTAGAGTGATCTTCTTTTTTAGATGGTCTCTTTCAAAATGTTAAAAAAAATACACCGTTTTCTCGTTATTTCAGGTGGGATTTTGTTCGTACTCGGCATCATTCGGCTCTACCGTGTGATTCGGATGCATGAAGAAGACCCGCTTTTTGCACCCCATTTACTGGGTGCATCGCTTTCAGCCTGGATTGCCTATTCTCTGCTCAAAATCGGTCTAGAAAAACATGAATTTAACCGAAAAAAGGCGATTCGCCTCATCCGCTCGGGTTCAATTTTACTCGGTATCTGGGGTTACCGTTTCTTCCTGTTTCTAAAAAACCCTAACGGCATCAACGGGACCCCCCTACAGATTTATTTGGCCCCACTCTATGTGGTCTTTGGTACTATCGTCATGTGTCTTGGTTTAAAAATCAGTCGCATGATCCGAAAACAAGTACGCGAAAATGGCACATCGTTTTCAGAAGAAGTGCTCCGCTAGGGGCTTGTCGGAGTAGCGTGAGGGGGCATTAGGTTTCAAAAGCCTTGCTTTTCTATTAAAATCAATTAAAATTATGGGATCATCTGCTCCTCTTTTTAAGAAGGAAGAGCCTTCAATAAACACGCGTGTCAGGCGTACATGAATCCTAAAGAAGGTCTTTATTTGAAAACGCCGCTCTACCTTTCTGTTGCCGTTCCCGTCTACAACGAAGAAGACTCCGTTCGCCTGCTTTATGAAAAAATTCGTTCCGTCTGTGAGTCCATCAACAAACCCTACGAAATTATTTTTGTGGACGATGGCAGTTCAGACCGCACTCCTAAAATTTTGCAAGAAATTCAAGACGCCGACCCTCACTTTAGACGCGTTCAATTTCGAAAAAATTACGGTCAGACCGCCGCGATGGCCGCAGGCTTCGATGCCGCCCGGGGGGAGCGCGTTGTGAGTATGGATGGAGACCTTCAAAACGACCCTTCGGACATCCCAATGTTGTTAAACAAAATGGATGAAGGCTATGATGTGGTCTGCGGTTGGCGAAAAAATCGGCAAGATAAATTTTGGTCACGTCGCTTTCCATCTATCATTGCGAACTGGATCATCGGTCGTGTCACCGGGGTCAGAATCCATGACAATGGCTGCTCATTAAAAGCCTATCGCGCATCCATTATAAAGAATGTCTTTCTCTATGGTGAAATGCATCGATTTATTCCCGCCATGACAACACTCACCGGGGCAAGGGTGACCGAGGTTGTCGTCAAACATCACGCACGTCAATTTGGAGAAAGTAAATATGGCATCAGCCGGGTTTGGCGTGTCATTCTCGATATTATTACCGTAAAAATGATTATTGGTTTTGCGTCGAAACCGCTTCGATGGTTTGGTTTCTTTTCTCTCCCTTTTATCATTGCAGGTTTTGTCTCGCTTTTTGCCGTGGGAAACTTCCTCGTAGTCGAAAGCGTTGAAAGTTGGTTGGGCCTGACGGTTGAAAGCTGGTTGGTTATGACGACCGTAGGCCTTTTATTCTTTTTTCTCAGTACCCACCTCATTGCACTGGGTATTATCGGAGAACTTTCAATGAAAACGGGAGATTTTAGACCCAGCAAAGGCCTACGACCTAATATTAAAACCCTTAGCTCCAATACAAGGAAGGTCATCACACCATGATCCAGAAAGAAGAGGCGGCCACGCTAAAAACGTCCCCTCAGAAAACCTACGATTTTTCAGTCGTGGTACCCATTTGTGAACGCCACGATGATTTGAAGGCACTTTATCTACAATACGCAAAAATACTTACAGAAAAAGGGAAATGCTTCGAGTTTATTTTTATCGTGGACGGTGCACATCCAGAAGCGCTTGAAACTTTAAACGCACTGATGCAATCCCATTCTGATATTAAGGTTGTCGTACTCAATCGAAGTTTTGGCGAAGCCACGGCCCTTTCGGTCGGATTTGAACAAACAAGCGGGGCAAATATCATCACTTTAGCCGCCTATTTTCAGGTTGTGCCCGAAGCGCTTTCGAAAGTTCTTGATGTTTTTGAAGAAAAGGGAGATGACCTTGTAATCACCCGGCGGTTTCCCCGTATTGATTCATTTTTAAATCGCCTGCAGTCGCGTGTATTTCATGTCTTGATGCGCCTGTTGACGGGCGCAAAATATCACGATGTCAGCTGTGGCCTTCGTATCATGCGCCGGAAAGTTGCTGAAGAAGTCCATCTTTATGGCGACCTTCATCGTTTTTTACCCCTGCTGGCCTATCAAAAAGGATTCAGTGTCATTGAAACCCCCGTCCGACAAAACATTCAGGACAAAAAAAGCCGACTCCAAAACCCGGGGATTTATCTGCGTAGGCTGCTGGATATTCTCACGCTATTTTTTCTATTTAAATTCACACGAAAACCCCTTCGTTTTTTTGGTTTGGTCGGCTCTTCCCTTTTTGGCACAGGTGCGCTTATTGCGACCTATCTGGCCATTTACCGTTTTATGGGACTGGGCGGTATTGCGGGACGCCCTCTGCTCGTCCTGGGGGTATTGCTGATGGTACTGGGGGTTCAGCTTTTTTCAATTGGTCTATTGGGAGAAATTATTATTTTCACACATGCCTCTGAAACCAAAGACTACCAAGTCAAGGAGGTTCTGAAATAGTTATGCCCATAGACTTATGCCCTCCCTCGCAAGAAAACAATAAGCGTTGGGATGATTTTGTCACACAAAATACAAATGCAGACCATTGCCATCTCAGTGGCTGGCAATACGTCATCTCGAAAAGCTATGGGCATCAGTCTCTGTACCTTTGGGACGAAAACGATGGCATCATCAATGGGATTCTTCCCCTTATTTCCATGCAAAACCTCCGATTTTCCCGGTCATTTGTTTCGCTTCCTTTTTTAGATGACGGGGGGATTTGCGCCGACAAACAAAGCGTAAAAGAAGGCCTCTATAAAAAGGCACTGGCTTTAGCCAGTACGGCTCAGGTTGATTCGCTCGACTTTAGACATCGTTACGCAAGTCACCTGAATATTCCCGCACATGGAGAGAAGGTCACGCTGGTACTCAAACTCACAAAAGACCCCGATGTTTTGTGGAAAGGATTTAATGCCAAGCTTAGAAACCAGATTCGTAAACCCCAAAAATCAGGCCTGACCGCCTCTTGGCACGGTTTGGAGGGTCTCCAGGATTTTTACGATGTTTTTGCCATCAACATGAAAGCCTTGGGCTCTCCTGTGCACAGCCTGAAGTTTTTTGCTGAGATTTTAAAGACCTTCAAAGAAAGTGCTAAAATCATCCTCGTGAAAAAAGAGGAGAAGACGATCGGCGGTGGCATTTGCCTCTATTTCAAAAATACCGTTCAAATTCCCTGGGCCTCTTCCTTAAAGTCCTATATCAAGCTCTGCCCAAACAACCTGCTCTACTGGGAAACCATCCGCTGGGCCTCTGATGCAGGGTATGAACGTTTTGATTTCGGTCGTTCGTCCCCCGGTAGCGGCACCTACCGTTTTAAAATGCAGTGGGGTGCCGAGGTCGAGCCATTACACTGGGGCTATTATTCAAAAAAGGGAGACCAACAAGGGGCCATGATTCAAGCCGATGATTCACGGTATGATCTTGTCACAAAAACATGGCGTAAGCTGCCACTTCCCCTGACAAAGCTCATCGGGCCCTATATTAGGAGGCGTTTGAGTAATTGATGAAAATCATGCATGTGGTCGGTGCACGACCCAATTTCATGAAGGTTTCTCCCATTATCCGAGAAATGGCTGAGCATTCAGAAATCAAACAGACCCTCGTTCATACCGGACAACACTATGACGAAAAAATGTCCCAGATCTTTTTTGATGAACTGGGTATGTGCAAACCGGACATTGATCTGGAAGTGGGTTCTGGATCTCATGCCCAACAAACGGCACGGATTATGTCGGCCTTCGAACCCGTTCTGCTGGAAGATCGCCCAGACCTGCTGATTGTCCCTGGCGATGTTAATTCCACATTGGCCTGTAGTTTGACCGCGAGCAAACTTCATATCCCCATTGCCCATTTGGAAGCGGGGCTTCGCAGCTTTGATCGCACAATGCCTGAAGAAATCAATCGACTCATGACAGACGTATTATCGGATATTTTATTGACGACTTCACCGGAAGCCGAAGATAATCTTGTACGCGAGGGCATAGACCGCGAAAAGATTTTTTTTGTCGGAAATACCATGATCGATACCTTGCTCCGTCTAAAAAAACAAGCAGCGCGCTCCGATGTACTGCAGAAATGTGGTATCCCAAACAGGCCATACGCACTGGTCACCCTGCATCGGCCCTCCAATGTAGACGATAAGACGGTTTTTCGTGGCATTATGAATGCCCTGGAAAAAATCGGAAAAGACATCCCGATCATTTTTCCCGTGCATCCACGCACACGCGGACACATCGCTAAATTGGATGTTCATACCAGCAAAACAGCATCTGAAAAAGGGATTTATTTATTGGAACCCGTGGGCTATCTCGATTTTATGCAACTGATGATGCACGCGGCCATTGTGATGACCGACTCAGGAGGGATTCAGGAAGAAACAAGCATTTTAAATATCCCCTGTATCACCATCCGGGAAAATACGGAACGTCCCATTACGGTTTCTAAAGGCACAAATCAGCTTGTCGGCACTGATACACAACGCATTATCACCGCAGCACAAAGGGTCTTGAATCAGGGCTCCCCCAAAAACACACAGATTGATTTATGGGATGGTAAAGCTTCCGGCCGCATTGTGTCCGTCATTTTTGAGTGGTTTCATCGACAAAAGGACAGCAAGCCTTGATGATCATTTTGTTTTGGGGTGCTTTTGCAATCCTATTTTATATCTATCTGGGCTATCCACTTTTGTTGCTTCTTGTCCGTGCCATCAAAGGCATTACCCCCATACAACAGCAAGACTTTGAACCCCATGTCACCCTCATCATTTCCGCATACAATGAAGCTGCAACCATCAGAGCAAAAATAAAGAACAGTCTTGCCCTCGTATACCCCCGCGATAAACTTGAAATTCTAGTCGTTTCCGATGCTTCATCGGATGAAACCGATCAGATTGTTTCCAAATATGCGGCCCAAGGCATTACATTGCTTCGCATGGAACAGCGGGGAGGGAAAACCCTTGGGCTCAATCATGCCGTCTCTATCGCAAAAGGGGATATCCTTATCTTCTCAGATGCCAATGCCTTTTATGACGAGAAGGTGGTTCAAAAATTGGTCCGAAATTTTTCTGATCAAAAAGTCGGTTATGCCACTGGCGCATCTCTGTATGTTGAAACAAAGACCTCCTTTGTTGGATGGTGTGAAGACCTTTATTGGAACTATGATCTTAAAATTAAAGGCCTGGAAAGTTCACTCGGTTCAATGATTGGTGCCGATGGGGCGCTCTACGCCATTCGGAAAGAACTCTACACGCCATTACGATCAACGGATATCAACGACTTTGTGAATCCTTTGCAGATTATTGCCTTAGGATTTCGAGGCATTTTTGAACCCGAAGCCATTTGTCATGAAGAAACCGTCAACCAGTTTGGCGAAGAATACCGTCGAAAGGTACGGATCGTTTCCAGAAGTCTGCGTGGCTTGATGCGTGTCTCAATCCTCTTAAACCCATTTCGCTTCGGCTTTTATTCTATACAACTCATTTCACACAAACTGCTGCGCTGGCTAACGCCATTATTCATCCTCTCTCTTGCTTTGAGTAACATTGTCCTCTGGTCTCAAGCCCCCCTGTATAAAACCATCGGCTTATTGCAGGGATTCTTTTATCTCCTGACACTCCTTGGCTTCTCTTTGAGCAAAATCGGCATCCGCTCTCGCATGTTTTACTTGCCCTACTATTTTTGCCTCATGAATGTTGCGTCGCTCCACGGAATGTGGAAGTCCCTTCGAGGAAGTGCTCCAACGACCTGGGAGCCGGAAAGAGATAAAAAGAAGTCTCACGAAAAGCACAAGACCCTGTGAGGGCTGCAAGCGCCCCCTGACTTTTCTGGTATCCTTTAAGATAGAAAAACCACAGGGTAAACCTGAGACCTCAACCGTGGAATACGCCTTTTGGATCATCATTTCTCTTATCTTTTATACGATCTTAGGCTATGCGCTTGTCTTATGGCTCATTGCTTCACTCTTTTACCGCAAGAGAAAAAAATCCACACAAGAGCCCAATTTCCTGCCCCAAGTCACTTTACTCATTCCCGCCTATAATGAAGATACGGTTATTTCGGACAAAATTTTAAATTCACTTGCCCTGGACTACCCCAAAGAAAAACTACGCATCATCATCGCCTCCGACGGCTCCACCGACAAAACAGATACCATCGTTGCCTCACATGAACAAGCGGGCGTTCTTTTATGGTCTCACCCGCTACGCAGCGGGAAAATTTCAGTCATTAACAAGGCCATGACCCATATCCATGATGCAATCGTCGTTTTATCCGACGCAAATGTGATGTATGACAAACAGGCCATTCGCACTTTGGTGCAACACCTTAAAGATCCAGAAGTCGGAGTCGTTTCTGGAAATGTCTCTTTGATTAAAACAAACAGTCCTGTCGGAACACTGGACTTGATTTATCAACGCTATGAAAACCGGGTCAAGGCGCTGGAATCTAAAACAGGTTCTGTCACCGGGGCAGATGGAGCAATGTATGCGATACGAAAAGAAGATTACCAAACAGTGGAAGAGCATGTAATTTTAGATGATTTAGTTATTTCTATGAATATTCTCCGAAAAGGAAAACGCATCATTTTTGAGTCCGAAGCAAAAGGAACAGAACACAGTGTCGGTAGTGTAAGCGAGGCTTTTTGGACACGGGTTCGTGTGGTTGCCGGAGGCATCCAAGCGATAAAAACCGGTTTGGGTATGCCATCCCCTCAACAAGGGATGCAGCTTTTTCAATTTATTTCTCACAAGGTCCTGCGATGGCTCCTGCCCCTACAGTTCTTAGGACTCTTTATTGTGAATGGCTTTTTGCTCGAAGAACCACTGTATGGGCATTTTTTCATTTTTCAACTCGGATTTTATGCGATGGCCCTGCTGGCCCATCTTGTCGGAAGATCTGCCTCTATTTTATCCGCACCTTATTATTGGGCCATCCAAAATATCGCCGCAATGCTGGGAATATGGCGCGGTCTACTCAACAGCCAATCCGTCAAATGGGACAAAGGGGAACGACATTTTAAAAATGGTGATGTGAATGATATTTCTGAAAAACACCTGAAGTAAGCGCCTTTTTATAGTATCCTGAAACCGCATAAATAGGCTGGAGTTTTGTGAACATCGCAGAGAAGAATCGCCAATGAAAGAAAACGGAAAAGTTCTCGTGCTCGGGCAGGATAATCGAAGTTGTTTGACCGTCGTGCGGTCGCTGGGTCGTCAAAATTTAACCGTGCATTTGGCTTGGGCCTCACCCGACTCCCTTGTCCGTCACTCAAAATATGTGCAAAAGATCCACGACATCCCAGCCTATACCCCCGATGACGATGCCTGGAAAAAAGAGCTGGTCTCTATTTTAAGCCATGAAAACTACGCGCTGGTCATCCCCTGTAGTGATCCCACTATTCTGCCACTGCAACACCACCAAAAAGTCTTTGAAGACCTGGCCAAAATCTACACACTCCCGGACGATGTTTTTGAAACGGTCTTTGACAAAACCCGGCTCACGACACTCGCCGAGACATTAGGGATTAAGATTCCAAAAAGCAAGACATTGACTGCCTTAGACCAAGTCGACTCCGTCACAAAAGAATTGGGCCTGCCCATCATTTTAAAACCCAGTGCATCCTTTCGGATTGGAAACCTCCGCCGTAAAAATCATGTGCGTCGCGCAGATACCGCAGAGGATGCTAAGAATCTCGTACGAGGCATGCTTCACTCCGGAGCAGTACAGGCCCAATCCTATTTTACGGGAAAGGGGGTGGGGGTAGAAGTCCTGGCCTCCGAAGGAGAGATTTTACTCTCCTTCCAACATGAACGGGTTCACGAACCCATCGGGGGCGGAGGCAGCTCTTATCGTAAGAGTGTGGCACTGAGCCCTGAATTACTGAATACGACAACACAACTGATGAAAGCCCTTCGTTATACTGGCGTCGCCATGGTTGAATTTATGGTCAATACAAAAACAAAAGATTGGATTCTTGTTGAGATTAACGGTCGTTTTTGGGGCTCCTTGCCTTTAGCCATTGCCAGTGGCGTGGACTTTCCTTACGCCCTCTATCAATTACTCGTGGAGAATAAGAAAGACTTTACCCAGGGTTATCGTCAAAATATTTTTTGCAGAAATACCTCAAAAGATTTTCAATGGCTGCTGGATCAAGTCCGTGCGAAACCCTCAGAACGTAAACATCTTCATCTCCCGCTTCTGGCCTTTTTTACAGAGAGCATCTTGAATCTCATTAAGATGAGGGAAAAAAATGATACCCTGGTTTGGGATGATATGAAGCCCGGAATTTTAGAGATCAAACAGCTGATTAGGACTTATACCTATCGGCTTTCAAATAAAATGACAATGCGTTTTTTGTCCCACCCTTTTAACCGGAGCCGATACGCACAGAAAGTCCGTCGCAAAGTAAAAATAGCAAAAAATGTGCTTTTTATTTGTAAAGGAAATATCTGTAGAAGCCCCTTTGCTGAACAGTATGCCCGCACTGTTTTTCCAAAAAATATTCAAATTCACTCCTGTGGCTACTATCCCATTCAAAACCGCCAGAGCCCAGAGCACGCCGTCTCAGCATCAAAGATATTTGGGATTGACCTGAGTGCCCACCGATCATCACTCGTTTCAGAAGCCTTATTACAACAGGCCGATGTGGCCTTTATCTTTGATGAAGAAAATAAACAGATCATTTCGCAGCGCTTTCCTTTTGCTAGACCGAAGCTTTATTTTTTAGGTGCCCTTTCTCCCCAGAAAGCCATTATAATTAAGGATCCATATAGGAGTGGGCTAGAGGGTTTTCAAACAAACTACCAATCGGTTGTCGCGGCCATTGACACACTTTTTGAATCTACGAGAAATCCAAAAAAAAATGAAAAATTATAACAATCCACAACACAATACACGACGGGGCACCCTTAAATGAGATCCCTCAAAAGCAAAATTGCAGCTATCATCAAGTCCATGATCTATCGAAGTGGCCTTGACAGACTCAAGCGCCGCTTTCTACCTGCCACTGCTCCCGTGATTATCCGTTATCATTCCGTCTGTTCCCAGAACCTTTTAATTAGCCCAGGCATCCTGATTAGCCCTGAGGCCTTTACAGAGCAAGTAACCTATTTCTCAAAATATTTTCAAGTCATCACGATGGATGATTTAATTGACGCCATAAAAAAAAAGACGCCCTTTCCTAAAAATGCGCTTGTCTTCACATTTGATGATGGTTATGCCGATAATCTTGAGGCAGCAAAGATACTGAAAAAATACGAACTCACGGGCCTTTTTTATATTACGGCCGGGTGCATTGAAACAGATGAGGCATTTTGGGTGGCTGAAGTCCGTCATTTGATCGAAAACACAAATAAAAAAGAAATGACACTCCCTTTTCCTGATGGAGAATCGAGTCTTTCGCTTTCCAATAAATCAGATCGGGAATTGACCATCAAAAAAATGACACGTTTATTCAAATCGGTCACCATTGAAACAAGAGAGAGTCTCCGGAAGGCCTTTCGGATTGCACTGAATGATACACCGGCTTTTCCCTCAAATTTAATGTTGAATTGGTCTCAATTGCAGGAAATGGTAGAGATGGGGATGGAGATCGGAGGACATACCATGACCCACCCCAATCTTCCCAGCGCCACAAAAGAAGAAGCCCGTGAAGAAATTTGTTCATGTAAGTCACTTTTAGAAAAACAACTCAAAACCCCGGTCAATCATTTTGCCTATCCAAATGGCGGGAGCGTCGCTCACTTTGATGATAAAACCAAAGCAATATTACAAGAAGCTGGTTTTCACTCCGCAACAACCTCAAAAGCCGGAAGACCTGGTTTTAAAAGTGATCTTTTTGAAATCCGCCGAATGCGTGCAACAGAGAATCTCTCCGAAATGCTTTGGGATTTTTAAAAAGATAACAACAGTAAATATGCTAAACAAATATCCAAAGGGATTTTAAGATGTCATCCACCGCGATTATCTGGCTTGCGGCCTATGTGGGTGGCGCGCTAATGGCCTTTGTCCATCCCATCTACGGTTTGCTGGCTTATTTTTTAACCTATTATCAGCTCCCTAAATTGCGCTGGTGGGGGAAAAAAGCCTTGCCGAATCTGCGCTGGTCCTTGATCATTTCATTGATACTAATGGCCGGATATGCACTGAGACAACGCAGTATGCCCGCTTTGAGGATCAAAAAACACCCTCAGACAAAATGGCTGATCCTTCTTATTGTGAATGCTTTTTTTGTCTCTGCAACCATGGCCGTTTGGAAAGATAAATCTTGGGAAAATACAATTGAAATTCTAAAGTACGGCATCTTGTATTTCATTATTATCGGGACGGTTCGCACAAAAGAGCATTTTAGCTACGCGATTTATATGCACATTTTTGGAATTTTTTCATGGGGATGGGCAGCCTTTCACAATCCAAAGAGAAAAGGAGGCCGTTTATATGGTATTGGCGGTCCCGATTCTCTCCATGATAATTCGACTTCGTCCATTTTCGTTGCAATTCTGCCCTTTATCGCCTCGACATTTTTAACAGGAAAAAAATGGGCAAAACTCTTTTCCAGTGGCGCTGCGGCCTTTGCCTTAAACGGATTTATTCTTTGCAACAGCAGAGGAGGCATGATCGCCTTGGTCATGGAAGCACTTGTGGGTTTAAAAATCTCAAAGGGAAAGATGCGACGTAATGTGTTGTTCATGATGGTTACGGGCGGAGCCTTATTTCTCTTCTTGGTAGACCCGACTTTTATTGAACGTCAAAAGGTGGGTGATGACTACGCAGAGGATTCATCCGCAACAGGTCGACTTGACTCGTGGAAAGCAGCAATCGAACTGGTCAAGGATCATCCCCTTGGCGTGGGCGGAGGCGGGTTTGTCTATTTGAGTCCGATTTACATTCCCCATATTGTAGAGGCCCATGGCGGAAGTCGCAGAAATGTCCACAGCACTTATTTCCTGGTCCTTTCCGATTATGGAATACAAGGGTTTATTTTTTTTATGGGATTTATTTTGAGCGCTTTCTACGAGTTACATGATATTCGAAAAAATGCCCCACAAACGGAAGAAGGCCGGAAAATATGGACCATCAGTTTGGCCATCACTTTGGGCTATGTCGGGGTCTTAACCGCAGGAGCGTTTACCTCTAGATTGATGGCCGAGGTTACTTACTGGCTGCCCGCATTCGCGGCGGCACTCAAAAACCTCCAAGTCATTGAATCAGAAAAAACGACGGAACTGGTTCAACCGGGATGAAAAAACAGGTCATGATGATTACCCCCAGCATTCCGCCGTATGCTGGCTCTGGTGTCTACCGAAATCTCCGTTTTATCCGTCACCTGGATCAATTGGGGTGGGGTGTCTCTGTTTTAAGCATTCGGGAAAATTGTATTCGAAAAAACCTCCCGCGTGATGATGCGCTCTTGCAGCAGATTCCGGAGGGCGTCCAGATCGAGCGTGCACATGCAACGCGGATTCTGGAAGCACTTTTACGTTTCAGAGACGGAACGAAAGAAAAGACGCCACCTCAAAAGAACAAACAAAGCACAACCACTCAAAAAGAAAAACCGAAAAAACCCTCTCTTTTTCAAAACTTAAAAGATTTTATTTCGACACTCCTACGTTTTCCTGATGCCGAAATCGGCTGGGTGCCTTGGGCCATCCTGTGCGGGCTGAAGAGCTATAAACAAAAAAAGATAGACGTTTTTTACACTTCTGGCCCACCGCATTCCTGCCATCTTGTGGGCTGGGCACTTAAAAGACTGACGGGTCTTCCCTGGGTTGCCGATTTCAGAGACCCCTGGACACGCCAGGGGTGGATTGAGGAAGAGACGAAAAAAACATGGCATCATCGTTGGAAAATGGCTTTGGAAAGTCGTGTGATTGCTGTTGCCGACCGAGTCATTCTAAACACAAATGAAATGCGGGATGATTTTTCAGCCTTTTACGGCGACCTCCCTCCAGAAAAGTTCACGGCAATCTATAACGGTTTTGACCCTGAAGACACCCTTTCTTCTCCAAAAAAACCGGAGAGAGAAAAGATCTTTACCGTCACCCATGCGGGCTCACTCTATAAAAAAAGAACCCCCCTTGGCCTACTCAGAGCGCTGAGTGTATTGATTGACGAAAAAAAAATTCGACAAGAACAAATCAAGATCCGGCTCATCGGACGATGTGACATTGAAGGGGTTCAAAAAGAAATTGATCAACTGGGGCTCTCTTCATGTGTCGAGCGTATTGCCTGGGTTACACATGAAGAGAGTCTAGAGGCTATCGCAACCTCAGATCTGCTTCTCCTCATTCAACCCGGAACCGGACTTCAGATCCCCGGAAAAATCTTTGAATACATCATGCTTAAAAAAAACATATTGGCATTGACCGACGATGGCGCAACAGCAAACATTGTACGGGATTATACACTGGGTGCGATTGCACCGCCGATGGACATCACATCCATTAAGAAGGCCTTACTTCAGTTTTATGAAAGACGTTTTGACATTAAGCCACTTTCTGAAGGATATGTTCGTGCCTTGCAACATTTTAATGCAGGGGCTTTAACAAAACAGCTTGAAGGAATTTTGGAAGCGGTACAGAAAGAGGCAGATCAATAAATGTTGGGAACAGGCCGCCTTTCTTTTTCCAAGTCTAAACGACAGATGTCCCTATTTTGGTTCTTTGTGATGGGCGCTGCGGCCGTTTTTCGCTTGTTCAATCTAGGTCAGCTTGGATTATGGGGAGACGAAGGGTATTCCGCACTTTCCGCGCAAGCCATTCTGGAACATGGATATCCACGACTTCCCTCGGGTGGAATCTACCCACGCTCCCTAGCCTTTTTGTATCTCGAAGCACTGTCTGTTTTCATCTTTGGTTTAAATGAGTTTGCCTTACGGTTTCCCGTCGCCCTCATGGGGCTTGCGGTAATTATCCTCACCTATAAACTCAGCCAGCGCTTGTTTACACAAAACGTCGCACTTGTGGTCGTCGTTCTCGTGGCCTTTTCTGGCTGGGAAATTGAATTTTCACGCAATGCAAGAATGTACATTTTTTTTCAATTCTTTTTTTTGCTCAGCGTTTATGTCTTTTATCGCGGCTGTATTGAAGGTGAAAAACGATATCAGTGGTTCGTCATTCCAATTTGGGTTTTTACAATATTTGTCCACCAGCTGAGTATTACGCTTGTAGGCATTCTCGTGATTCCCTTCTTTATTCAAAAATTTGACCTTAAAAAAAAGTGTGCATTCCTTCCTGGCATTTTCCTCGTGGGAATCGTATGGGTCTTTGCTAAGCGCCTTCAAGGTTATTTACGATTCGGAGGGCTTACAAGCAGTCCATCCGGCGGAGAAAATTTCCCCATTGCAAGACCTGCAAGCGACTTAATCGAAACTTTGATCAAAAATTCTGGGATCTCCTTTTTTATCCTCACTGGTCTTGGAACGGGAATTCTCTTATTTCTAATCTATCAAAGCTTTCGGTCTAGAGGAGACCGCATAAAATATCTTTATCTCACCCTCATCCTAATCGCAAGTTTTTTGAACCAGTTGGCACTGGCTTCGGTGCTTATTTTTGGCTACACCTTTCTTTTTTTTAAAGACTTACGATCATGGCGGGAAAAGCCCTTTCTGATCGGGTGTGTCATTTGTATCAGCGCTTTCTTTTTCTGGCTCATTTGGGGCTTATCTCAAGGGTTTCACTTAAGTAAAATTCTAAGCCTAACACTACAATATCCTTACTTAAAGGATCGCTTTTTAAAATACTATCTGCCCGGGTGGCCACTCGAAATGTTGCTTGCAGGCATCGGAGGGATATTGTTATGGCAGTCAGTTATTTTATATCGTAAGAAAGAAAGCATTGTTGCATTGCTTTCTTTCGTCGGGCCTATTTTATTGCTCAGTTTTGCAAACGCAAACGATAACTCTGCGCGTTATAGTTTTCACCTCTTTCCCTTCCTGCTGATGTTTGAGGCCTATGCGCTTGTTTTTATCGGTCACCATTTTTTTGCAAACAAAAAAATGGTGATGATTCCGATTTTTTTGTTTGTTCTTTTTTTCGCATTGAGTGATACGCGCTTGAGCCATCTTGGCAATATAATCTTTCGAGGCTATGGGGACACGTTTGAAAGACCCATCCCCATGAGCAGAAAGTCCTACACCTTTTATCCTGATTATAAATCAACATCTAATTACATTAAATCACACCTCTCTGTTGGAGATATTGTTGTCAGTATGCGTGAACTGATTCCCTTCTATTATGTTCAAAAAATTGACTATATTTGGCAGGGAACGGGGGAAGTACGTTTCAGCCCGCTCCTTAATGATACAAATGCAAAAATGATCAATCATTCTGAAATAACCGACTTGTTGTCGAAGGACAAAACACAGCGGATTTGGTTTTTGTCAGACCCTTTTCGCATCGCAAAACTAAAAAGAGAAAAGGATCAGAATGCCTTATCCTTTCTCTCACATATTTCTAATTGTATCGTTTATCGTGGTCAAGACAACAAAACTACCGTTCACCTTCTTGTGGCGGATAACAATTGCCTGTAGACAAAGAAGAGCACAAACCCAGCTCAGATCAACTCGCGCGTTCTGTAAAAAAAGGGGCTGTTTGGACCTTTTTAGGCCGTTTCCTTGTGTTTTTGATTAACATGGGGGGCAGCATTGTGATAGCACGCCTGCTCGAACCGGAAGACTTTGGGGTCTTTGGTATTGCCCTTCTTTTCACAGGGCTTGCAACCCGTTTTGGAAATGTCGGTTTTGGTTTAGCCCTGGTTCAGCGAGAGGAGATCGAAGACGCCCATGTCTCCTCCCTTTTTGTCGTTAATTTGTGTCTGTTTTCGACGATCGCAGTACTGCTCATGTGGCTTTCACCCGAAATTGGAGTCTATTTCGATAGCCCAAAGACCGGGGAAGTGCTGTTTGTTTTGGCCTTTCTTTTCTTTTTAAAACCCTTTTCATCCGTTGCGCGTGCCCTCCTTCAACGTAAAATGGCCTTTAAAAGCACGGCGATTGCGGGTTCTTTACAACACTTTCTGGGCGTCCTTTCTGCCATTGTTCTTGCCTGGCACGGATTTGGGGTTTGGAGCCTTGTTTATGCAGAGCTTGTGGGAGCCTCAGTCAGTCTGGTGGTGCTGATGATGTACGCAAAGTGGCGGCCGAGTTTTTCGTATCATCATAGGGCCATGAAGGATCTGTATGCCTTTGGCATCGCGATCTTTTTTAAACGAATTTTGACTTACGGCGCGGACAAGGTGGATTTTTTGATTATCGGCAAACGTCTCGGCACCGCCCCGCTTGGATTTTACGAAAAAGCCTATAATCTCATGAATATGACCATTAAAGAGCTTGGCGATAAAATGGAGCCTGTACTCTTTAGGGCATTTTCAAAGATTCAAAATGATCGCGGGAGGATTCTTGCCGCTTACAACAAAGTGCTTCTGACCTTTTCATTGATTAGTTATCCTATTTTTTTTGGTCTCGCCTCTGTTGCTCCGCCGTTTATTTTCCTGCTCTACGGAGAAAAATGGATGCCGAGTGTGATCCCCCTACAAATCATGTGTCTTTCAGGTCTTTTACGCTTACACTTGAAGGTCACAAGTATCGTCATGAATGCCATGGGAAAGGTAAAAGTTGAGGCCTGGATTCGCATGGTCGCCTTTGTACTCCTCATCGTGGGTTGTTGGATTGGCAGTCAGTGGGGGATCATCGGTGTGGCAAGCGCAGCCACCATTGTAAGTGGGATTCTTTCTATTGCGACAACCCTCTATTTTGGGCGACTGACTCAATTGAGTTACCTCGCCCTCATGCGTCCACAAACCGCTCCTTTTATTGCTTCGATATTTATGTACGGTATGGTACTATTGTTTCAGAATTGGTTCTCTGACGTAAGTGGGGCCTACTCCTTTCCATCACTTTTTTTATCTGTTGCCGTTGGTGTCATAACCTATATCAGTGCCTTTTTTGTTCTGCGTCCAGCCCCGGTTCTTGCTTTAATGAAAGAGTTTTTAGTGGACCTCAAGCCCCTATTCGAAAAGTTAAAACGATCATCTTGAAAAAACGGACGCATGAAAAAATTCACATTGCCTTTCTCGTTCATACTTACGGGTTTGGAGGCCTAGAAAATATGGTAACAAACCTCGTGAACCGTTTGGACTCTCATATTTTCGCGTCGACGATTATCAGTTTTGCCCCCTTAAAACCCCTCAATAATCGTGTTGATCTCAATCGTGTTCAGGTCTTTTCCCTCAATAAAAATCGCGGCAACAACCCTCTATTGATTTACAAAATATGCCGATTGCTCAAAAAAATAGAAGCCGATATTGTACAGACACACAATTGGGGAACTGCCTTAGAAGGTATTTTGGGTGCGAAACTGGCTGGTGTTCAAAGCATCATCCACGCAGAACGTGGCACAATTGAAGAGAAAAAACGCAACACTTTTTTACAACGATTTTTATGGGGGCAAGCACATCGCGTACTTTCGGTTTCTGAAGCACACCGGAAAAAAATGACAAATATCGTGGGCTACCCTCATGAGCAGATCAGGCCCATTGTCAATGGAGTCGATACGGAAAAATTTTCTCCGAATCCAGGGGTAAAAAACGAAATTCGGACTAAACTAGGCCTTAAAAAAGACAGTATCTGCATCGGGACTGTCGGGAGTTTGAGGGCTGTTAAAAATCAAATGCTGTTAATCAGAGCCTGCAAGACAATACTGGCTCGCTTTGATCATGTTGAGGTCGTAATCATTGGAGAAGGGCCGCTCAAATCTCAACTCAAACAAGCAGTGAAATCCCTACGACTTTCGGAAAAAATTCATTTCACGGGGGGCCAGTCGAACATCCACGAGATTATGAATGCCCTTGATATTTTTGTGCTCCCTTCTTTGAGCGAAGGCATGCCTAATGCCGTACTAGAAGCCATGGCCTGCGGCATTCCAAGTATCGCAACCAAAGTCGGGGGCGTCCCTGAAGTCATTGAAAACAACAAAAGTGGGATCATGATTTCATCTGAAGATGAACCCGCATTGATCCAATCATTGGGCCAGCTTATTGAAAATCAAAACCGCAGAAAAACCTTGGGGAGCGAAGGGAGAAAAAGAGTACTCTCGCATTTTGATTTAAAAAAAATGGTCTCAACATATGAAATGTTGTATCGATCTTTGATCCAGAAGGCCCATTTGTAGTGACCTCACCCATACAAAAAAAACCAATGGAACGCAATCGACTTAAAGAACCCAAATTCCAAAACAAAAAAAGAAAAGCAGCCTATATGCGTGTCACGACACGATTGGCTCAGGAATCAGAACATTATTTTGGAGAACAAAATCCCCCTATTTTTTCAATCGTGCGTATTTTCAGTCGCCCTTTTTCCGATATCGTTCAATGTCGTGTCCAATGGCCTCAAAGAAATTTTGGCATATACATTAAGTTCTCTCTTGTACAAAAAAAGAAAGAAGGCGAACATGAGCGCATCCTAAGGAATACCACAAGAGAGATAGATGTGATGCAGAAGTTTTCCGATTTTTTTTCTCAGGAGAACGCGGTGTCTGTCCCTGATGTGGTCGCTTTTTTTCCAGATGAGCTGGCTGTCGTCACAAAAGAAAAAGAAGGCCTTCCCTTAATGAAACTCATCGTGGGCTCCGCAAAAGGAAAGCCATGTTCTAAAGACCTGAATCTACTCAAACAAGCTTGTTATTCAATTGGACATGCACTGAGGGTCTTCCAAAAAATGCCTCTCATCGATACAGGGCGAGATGAATTGCCCTCAAACCTGATCGCATATATTGATTTGAGATTGAAGCTTTTGTCTGACTCCGGTTTCATAAAAACAAGTGAATCGCTCCATGTTTTGCATTATATTGAAAAACAGCTTTCAAAAATTGATAAAACGACATTAACCCTTTGCGGTGTGCATGGAGATCTCAGTCTTGGCAATGTTTTAATCTCGCCTGAGTACGTGGTTTTTTTAGATTTAGGAATGTATCGAAAAGGCACATCATATTTCGATCTTGCTTTTTTCTATCAACATTTAGATGATTTTCGAACAAACCCATTTTTTCTAAAATCAACCATTATTCAATTACAAGATGCTTTTCTTGAGGGTTATCAGGAAGATTCCATACGAGAAAAGCCACTTTTTTTGGCCTATTACGTGCGAAATAGCGTCAATCAACTGCTTGATCTTTCGAGAACGAATCATCTCTCTTTGATAAAAAAAATATACCAAAAGTGGCAATATCGTTCTTCTTTGTGCAATCTGAAGATAATCGTTGAAAAAAACTGATCTAAATATTGTTATGTTGATGAACAAAATCAAAAAACTACTGGTGATGCCAAAAGAAGAAATATTTTTTCGCATGGCCGAACGGCGTCTTGAGAAACGAGAATATCAAGCCCATCTTTCAGGAAAAGATCAACTGGAAGATAAAGATTTTATTCGAAAACATTGTGGTCTTTCCACTGAAAAAAATGCGACTCAGAAACTATTTGATCATTTCTATTCTGGAACAAGAGACCATTTTTTTACCGAAAGTTATTCAAAAAAAAGCCGTGCGCTGCTGATTGAAAAATATCTGAATACCCAGGACTATCTACTTGCAGCGGATCAAATTTGTGAAGGGCAGCTCTGTCTTTTGGGACAAGGTGTGTCCTTGGCGCAGACGGGGGAATGGCATAAAGATCCACTTGAAAACTGCGAATGGCCACGTATTTTTTACAAACAAGTCAACAAAGCCAAACCCAGCGAAACAGTGGATATCAAATATGTCTGGGAAATGAATCGCCACCAATACCTCATCGTTCTGGGCAAAGCCTACTGGATTTCCGGCGACGAAAAATATGCTAAAAAAGTATCTGAGATCATCGCATCCTGGATTTCAGATAACCCTTACCATTCGGGTGTCAACTGGACCAGCTCGCTTGAATTGGCCGTACGCAGCATTTCTTGGATTTGGGCCTATTTTTTCTGCCAGGGCTCTCGGCATATGAATGTGGCATTTCACTTCATGTTTTTAAAGTCCATTTACGAACAGGGCCTCCATATGGCGCAACACCTCTCTTATTATTCGAGCCCCTATAACCATTTAATTGGAGAGGCCGCCGGACTTCACATGATTGGCAGTCTTTTTTCTCAACTCAAGGCAGGACAGGCCTGGGAAACACTGGGCTGGTCTATCTTTGAAATCAATATCGAAAAACAGTTTTTTGATGATGGCATGTGTGTCGAACAAGCAACATTTTACCATCACTTCACCTTAGGCTTTTATTTGCAAGCCACGCTACTTCGGAAAATGAACAACAAATCCGTCTCAGAAAAAGTGCTGTCGGGTATTGAAAAAGCGCTTGATGTCTCCATGCACCTCACCCAGCCCAATGGAAAACTGCCCACCATCGGCGACATCGACAATGCGCGATCTCTGTATTTTAATATGGAGCACTCTTGGGATTTTAGGGGCTTTTTAAGCCTTGGCGCGACCCTGTTTGACCGTTCCGATTTTAAGCGGCAAAGCAATGGGTTTTCAGAAGAATTACTTTGGCTCTGCGATGACATCTCGCTTGAAAATTTTGAGTCGATGCAAAGTACCTTGCCCGCAGAAACATCAAAGGCCTTGTCGGACAGTGGTTATTATGTGATGAGATCTGCCTGGGGAAAAGACAGCCACTATCTTTGTTTTGACTGCGGAGTGATGGCGGCAGGTTTACATCAAGACGGTGTGCCTTCTGCAGCCCACGGTCATGCAGATGCCTTGTCTTTTGAGCTTTCTGTTTTTGGAAAACCAATCCTAGCCGAAGGGGGTTTTCATACCTATTTTGGTCCCCTGGCCTGGCATCGCTATTTTCGGGAAGAGGCGGCCCACAACACCATTAAAATGGGGGGACACAAACAGGCCGAATATTGCGGGCGGCTGACCTGGAAGTCAGTGATCAATCCAAAATTACATCACTGGCGACCAGAGAACAAGGTTCAGCGCATTTGCGGTGAGATCGTTTATAATAATCAAACGGCCCACCGGCGGGAAATACTTTCTGTAGAATCCAAGTTCTGGGTCTTGTGTGATCAACTCAAAAGTTCAGACCGAAATGAAAAGGCAATGGCTTATTTTCATTTCGATGCTTCGGTTCAACTTGAAATAGATCGTGAAAACAAACAAATTATTGCAAGAAATGGAGAAGTCGGACTCTTGATTCAATATTTTGAAAATTACGAAGTCGAAGCCCGACGCGGAGAAAAAAACACAGGGCCAGAGACCGGGTGGCAAGCTGTGGGTTATGGTCACAGACAACCGACCTGGGTCTTGTCTTTTACCATTCCCCTATCAAAAAATATGGTACTGTTTCCCTTGCTGTTACTGCCTTGGAAAATGGGGCCCCTTATTTTTTCATCGAAAAAAGATGCTCCTTCAGGTTTAAAAGAAAATGTCCTTTACAGCAGCACATTTTCCTTTGATGAGCAAAACTACGAGATTTCATTTCATAAAGATGACAGCCCTTCTGTGTTGTGTAATGGAGCTTCGATTTCGAAATGAGTCGCTTTAAAATCCTTGAAATCGGGTCTTATCCCCCGCCATTTTCGGGGTGGAGCGTACGCATAAAATATATCCGGGATGCTTTTCGAGAAACCGGTGACCTTTGCGAAGTTTTGAATCTGGGGAAAAATCGAAAAATAAAAAGCCCGGAATACATTGATGTACAAGGGGGTCGCCACTATCTCAAAAGCCTCCTGCGTATGCGTTTGAAAGGCTACTGTTTTCATATTCATGTGAATGCGCAAGCCGTAAAAGGCCCGATTCTGGGTTTGATGGCCCACCTTGTTTCACTTTTGAGCTTCAGTCGTGCGGCCCTGACTTTTCATGGGGGCTTGCAACAGCTTTATTACCCGAAACAAAATGGCGGAAAGATGTATCCGATCATTTGGCTCAATTTTTTTCTTGCGAGCGCGATTGTGTGTAACGATGAGGCAATCAAATCAGAAATCGAAAAATACGGTCCCTTGATTAAAGCAAAAAAAATCCATCCCATTCCTGCGTTTAGCAAACAGTATCTGCGTTATGAAACAATCCCTTTGGCCGAAGAAATAGAAACTTTCGTAAAAAATAAAAAATGCCTTATTGTTTCATACATCGTGCTTCGCAAAGGGTTTTATATTGAGACCTTACTCGAATTTTTAGAAGGCTTAACTGGGAATATCGGTGTCATTCTGACGGGGATCGGAGTAATAGAGGATGGCGAAATTTCGAATCTCTATCAAAAACTACGTCGGCTTGAAAAAGAAGGCGTCATCCTGCTTGCCAAATCTCTCAACCATAACGAATTTTTAAGTCTTTTGGCACGGGCCGATATTTATTTGAGGACACCCACGTCAGACGGGGTCGCATCTTCAGTCTTAGAAGCCCTTTCTGTTGGCACTCAAGTCATCGCGAGCGAAAATGGGCGGCGACCAAAGGGTGTCATAAGCTATACTGCGACAGATGCAAATGACCTGCAAGAAAAAGTCGCACATGTCCTAGAGCACATTGATTCAATGAATGAAAACCATGTGCTCCCTATTGTAGAAGATACAGTTACAACAGAAATCACCCTACTGAAAAAGGTATTGATTTAGTGGAAAACAAAAGCTCAATGCCTAAAATTGTCTACATCTCCTGGGCACCCTATTGCAGTCGAAGCGACAATACGGCCAGAGAGCTGGGCGGCGTTTCCTACATGGTGTATTTTGATTTTTTTGGGAGCAATTATTTTACAATCCTCCTAAAATACCTGGCCCAAATGATCCGAACATTGTCTATATTATTTCGGGATTCACCTGATGTTGTTTTTGTGATGAGCCCTTCTGTTTTTGCAACAATTCCCGTTTATTTACATTGCAAGATTTTTGGTGCACGTTATGTCATTGATGCCCATACGGGAGCCTTTGATCACCCCATGTGGCAAAAAGTAATGTTTTTGCAAAAGTTTTTTTGCAAAAATGCCATTCTATCCATTATTACAAATCGAGGAATTGCAAAAATTCTAGACGGTTGGCAGGCAAAGTATCTCATCATTCCTGATGTTCCCATCCAATGCGAGGCTGCAGTACTGCCTGACTTAAAAGGACAAGACAATGTTACCTTAGTCAATACTTTTGCAACAGATGAGCCCATCCTTCAATTTTTGGACGCAACAAAAAAATTACCAAAAGTGCAATTTTACGTGACGGGAAAACTGGGGAAAAAGCAGCGCCATTATGCTGACCTCAAATTGCATAACGTTTGTTTTACTGATTTCTTACCTGAAGAAGACTATGCAGGTTTATTACAGGCTTCTGATTTAATCGTGGTTTTGACAACAAGAGACCATACCATGCAACGCGGGGCCTATGAGGCCATTTATTATGGAAAGCCAGTCGTCACTTCAGATTGGGCCGTTTTGAGAGAGAATTTTCCAAAAGCTGCGGTATTTGTTGATAATTCAGTGGAGGGGATCACCCAGGGCATTGCCGCGGCATTATTAAATTTAGAAAAACTCAATTTGGAAGCTGAGACTTTGAGAGAGACGAAGCTAGACATTTTTGAAGCACACAAAAATGCACTTTTGAAAAAAATGTATCAAGACGACTAAATTGTCATTGGAAGAGATTTCTTAATCTAGTTGTGCAACACACCAGTGAATATCACTTAATTAGATGTAAGAACATTGAATCGGAGGGGGGAAATTTGAAAATATCAGTCTTTGGTTTGGGATATGTTGGATGTGTCTCGGCGGCTTGTCTGGCAAAAGTCGGGCATGAGATCATCGGAGTTGATGTGAATCAGGTGAAAGTCAACTTGATGAACGAAGGAAAAAGCCCCATTGTCGAAAAAGATATCGGTGAGATTTTATATAAGGCCGTCAAATCAGATGACTATGCCCCAGGAAAACTCGAAGCAACGACCGATACAGAACGAGCCGTGATCGAATCGGAAATTTCGTTAATTTGTGTTGGCACACCCAGCAATCAAAATGGCAGTTTGAAGCTGGACTATGTGAAACGGTGTGCCCATGAAATTGGTTTGGCCCTTGCAAAAAAGACGGATTATCATGTTGTTGTTGCCAGAAGCACGATGTTGCCTGGCAGTGTGGAAGACATCATTTTGAAAGAACTGGAAGCGGCCTCCGGAAAACGAGTCGGAGAAGATTTTGGCGTAGCGATGAATCCAGAGTTTTTACGGGAAAGTACCTCGGTCTATGATTTTTTTAATCCGCCGATGACGGTGATCGGTCAATATGACGAAAAAAGCGGGAACCTACTGGAAAAGATGTATCACTTTCTGGATGCCCGATTGGAAAAAACGGATATCAAAACAGCTGAAATGATGAAATATGCCTGCAACTGTTTTCATGCGGCAAAAGTCACCTTTGCAAATGAAATCGGGGGCATCTGCAAATCGATCGGGGTGGATAGCCACAAAGTCATGGAAATTTTCTGCATGGATGACAAACTGAATTTGTCCTCATATTATTTAAAACCCGGTTTTGCTTTTGGCGGTTCATGTTTACCAAAGGATCTACGGGCTTTAAATTACAAGGCAAAATCAAACGATGTGGATGTGCCCTTGCTTGCATCAATCATCACCAGCAATAAAGTTCAGATTGAGCGTGTGATTGAAAAAATTGTGCAGATGGGTCTTAAAAAGGTCGGTTTTGTCGGGCTCAGCTTCAAGGCAGGCACCGATGACCTACGGGAATCTCCACTTGTTATTTTGGTTGAAGCCCTTATCGGAAAAGGATTTGATATCAAAATTTTTGACCGTAATGTGTCACTTGCACGTCTCGTGGGTGCAAACAAGGATTACATTGAAAAGGAGATTCCCCATATTTCAAAGCTCATGACAGGTAAAATTGAGGATATCGTCCAGCACTCGGATTTAGTGGTCATTGGCAATAAAGCGGAAGAAGCATCCCAGGTACTTAAACAGGTTTCTGAGGACACAAAAATTTATGACTTGGTCAGAGTTTCCGATAAGTTGGATGGATTTTCTCGTGGATATGAGGGCGTTTGCTGGTAACAATGAAGATTCTGTTTTTATCCCAGCGATTTTTACTTCCGATGGATACCGGCGGGAAAATCCGCACTGGAAAGATATTAGAATACTTGTCGAAGAGACATGAGATTACTTTGATCTCTAACGTCGAATCTTCAAAAGATGGGCGCTTCCTGCCGGAGATGAGTCGTTTTTGTTCCCGGTTTTTGCCTGTATTTTGGAAGGAAGTGCCTAAGTATTCAGTGCTTTTTTTTATCCGACTGATGGTTCAAATGTTTTCCATCACCCCTGTTTCAGTGCTCAATGACAGCTCGCGTAAGTTAAGACGCTGCCTCGAAACAGAGCATCTCAGGCAAAAATATGATCTTGTGATTTGTGACTTTGTGCAGTCGGCACTCAATTTTAAAAATATTACGGGGACGCCGTCTATTTTATTTCAGCACAATGTTGAATCCCAGATTGCCAAAAGACACTATCAGCGGGCTGCTGGGAGAATCAGTCGCTTGTTTTGGTGGTTGCAGTGGCAGAAACTTTTTTTTTTGAACAAAGGGCTTGTCGTCAATTTGAGACCGTCATTGCCGTTTCAGAACAAGACCGTGACACCTTTTATGCGCTCTATAAACTAGACAATATTGCAACGATCCCGACAGGTGTAGACATTGGACATTTTGTGCCTCAGGATGTTCCTCCGACCCCCTCAAGTCTTGTTTTTGTCGGATCAATGGATTGGCTACCCAATGAAGATGCCATCCTCTATTTCGCAAATGAAATCCTGCCTCTCTTAAAAAAAGAACTGCCCGACATCCATTTAACTGTTGTTGGCAGAAACCCATCACCTCGTCTAAAAAAACGGCTTACCACGATACCCGAGATCCAGCTCACGGGCTGGGTAGACGACGTGCGTCCCTACATTGCGAAGGCCGCGCTTTACATCATCCCTATACGGATCGGTGGTGGAACACGTATGAAAATTTACGAAGCCATGGCAATGGGAAAAGCCATTATCTCAACGTCTATCGGGGCCGAAGGGCTTACCGTAACAAACGAGGAAAATATCGTACTGGAAGATGAACCTTTCGCATTTAGCAAAAGAATCATCAAGATGCAAAAAGAGAGTCAATCCAGAACGAACCTAGGCAAGAAAGCCACCTTATATGTCAGAGAACATTGTTCTTGGCATCAGGCGGGGGAAGCCTTCCATCAGGTCTGTTGTTCCACTGTCCATAAATATCTTCTGCCATAACAACTAAATAATTACTGTGCTCCAAAGTTTAATGGTGGATCAGGCGCTGTCGTATCTGGGGGAGACGATCCTGTATTCACAACAGTAACATTTCCACCTGAAGTGAATGTCACTTGCCAATCCCCAAAACGAACTTCACGATCAGAGATACGAGCGACCGTAACAGGGCTTTGAGTGCCCGCCTCAATGACCACCAAAAACTCTAATTGTTCTGGGGGATTTTGGGCTTGAACAAAAAGGTTCCCGATGCCATTGGCTTTTGCTTTTCCGGGGTCAGACGCAAAACCTGGCCCATTGCCAGACCTGTTATTTCCATACCATTCTTTTTCTGGGGGCGGGCTTTTAAATTCATCATTTGGACCCCCGACCCAGGTCATCGTATGATTGGTAGGCGCTACAACGGTTGTGTACATTCCGGGGATTGAATAGGCGTTTCCATTGATAGAGGGGGTTACGGCTAAACGCATAGACCAAGCCCGGCTGAGATTGCTTGGCACATCGGTGTAATGGTAGACCACGATAAAATCTCTGTTAGGGTCTATGATATGAACAATCGTTTGCCGCGCGGTTCGAACACCCGGTGCCTTCGATAGTTTTGAATATTCCGTACTGATCGCGCGATAAGTGCTATTAATAATGATATTGTCCGGGCCACCAGGGAAATAGGCTGAATTACTCACAGCCGTATAGGCATCAAAGGCGCGAGGATCATCCTGATAAGTCGATTTCTGAAAACGTGTGCCACCAACATCGCTCGAGTCATAAATCCAAAGACCTGATAAATACCCTTCCGATATCTTTGTTTTATTCGGTTCAGCTTGAACGGCCAGAGGTTCGAGTCCTCGTACGATAGAAAAAGCACCACTGTCTGGTTCAAAGCGGCCTGTATCCAAATACCTTGAATACGCTGTCAGGGTAACAGCATCTTCATCCCAACTTCTTGAACTTGTAAACATATCTGCACCACGAATGTATTTTGCTGTTGGCAAACCCAGTTCCTGTGGAGATTTTGGCGCAACTCTTAAGTCACCCAGGATTAATCGATAGACTAAAGCCGATTTATGTCTATCCCATTTGTTCATCATCCATCGTGCCAAAGCAGCCGCATCCGGATCAATATTTCGATAGATCCCTGTGAGCATCTCAGGCAACGCAACACCTAAATTTTCTGGTGTTTTGCTTTTTTCGTAAGCCCAGTAAAAAGGGAGTTTCCTAAAATAATCGCTCCGCGACCACATGGCTTGGCCTGTGGCAGTTTCCCAGGATGCCATAGGTAAAAAAGCATGCAGGAACATCGCATAATAACCGTTTCCCAATTTGTCATAAGAACCGACCTGGGCACCTCCCCCATCATCCAGAGAAACAGAAGCCAGCATATCGAGAAAACCGGAGCCCCTGTTAGGTCCGTAGGGTCCCATCAGCAATGGGCTTTCATTGTAGACCAAGTCTAACACCTCTTGGGCCCAACCATCATCAATTCCGTCACCTGCAATTGCTAACGCCATGATCGGATAGTGTAATTCTTGATGTCGAGACCAGACATCGTTCCAGTACCGGGACACATCTCGATCAGTGGCTGTTCGATGATCGTAGCTGAAGTTTGACTTAAGGCGATTAAACGCAGCTGTTTTCTCTGAACTAGAAAGCAAAGGGAAGACCCAATCAAAGACAAGAATGGGTTCAACCAACTGCCCCGCTTTGTCAAGGCGAGGAACCGGATCAAAAGATCCAGACAAAAGCCAATTCTTAGCAACGTTTCCTCTGCTGACGTCTCCCTCAAGTTGGTATAAAAACGCGTTGGCGATTGCGTCGCCGTTATCGGCGTCCCCTCTTAAGGTTGTAATATCAGCCGAATAAACCGAATCAGCAAGCTTTGTCCTCATCTCCGGTAAATTTGCCTGAGTTAGAAATAGTCGGGGATGAGAAGAAATAACCGTTCGTTGGTTTGCCGGAGGGGGCGGGGTCCGAAAAGTCCAGGCTTCTCCATTGATATTTATAGATGTTGCTTCTAAAAGACTTTGTTGTGCATGCACCTCAGTGAACCGCGTCATCCCCGGAAAAAATAGGACCGCTGTCAAGCCAAGAAGAACTAAGGTTTTTTTTAAGAAATAATGTATGGAATAAGTCCTCATATACTGCCTCCGTAATAAATTTATTCAACACTGACACCCGAGGGTGGATCCGGTGGTGTGGTATCTCCACCGGGATTGTATTCAAACGCACCCAAATCAGGCGCGGATTCAAAAAAAATCGTGCCGACATTAACACCCGCATTGACTGCGGCGCTGATGGACTGCAAACGATAATCATCTATGGTTTCGTCAATAAATAAAGGGTTTGAGCCTGTCGTATCACTCCCTTGGCTCATCCCCCCTTCACTGGCCTGAAACCAGCCGTTATATGCAATATCAAGATTTGAAAATGCATCTTTGATTCTTGGCGATCCACTTTGATAAACCAGATTATTTTTTATAATACCCCCATCTACACTTGGGCTTGAGGCGCCAAGCGTAGACTCAAATCGAAAGGAATTCCCCCCGATATTGACCAAAGTGTTGTTGACAACGCTGATATTTTTTACGCCATCAAATGCCAGTGCATAGGACGCCATATTGTAAATCACGTTGTTTTTAATGCTGTTATTCAGTTGAATGAAATCCGCCCCGCCCTCCTGACGCATCTCAATCGCACGATCACCATCACTGATGGTATTGCCTTGAATCGTGATATTTCGACACCCTTTCTGCACAACAATGGTTTTGTTGTTCGTATAGCCCCGCATTATATTGTCTTTCACCAGCACGGTATCACCTGCTTTAAAATCCAGGGCATTTTCGGTCAATTCTGATTGTGCACTTGTCCCATCAATGAAGGTGTTTCCTGTAATTTCAATATTTTTTGCGTAAGTTGCGATGGATTGCCCTGTATCGCCATAGATCTGTATGCCATCACCGCTACACCCTTCAATGATATTTCTCAGGATTTTAATGTCCGTAATGGTACTGCTTCGGTCGGTATCGATCATGATGCAGTGCGCATCTTTCCGCAGACCTCCGTCAATCCACATGAAGTTATGAATATACGAATCTTCTATCGTCACAAAAGAGGCTTTTTCGATAGAGATGCCCTCGCGGCGACCATTTCTCACAACAAGCTTACGAAGATTGATCTGACTCCCGTTAACCGCAATCACATCGGCCAAAACATTGGCTTGGTCAAAAATGAGGGATTCAAAATCCCAATAATCCTTATTAATATTGAGACGTTCCCCCGAGGTGCCCAGAAGAATGACCTTTTCATCCAGATAGGCCATCACCGTAATGGGATTGCCTCCTGTGCCGTCAATGGGAAGTGAAATGGGATCTGTATACTGCTGTCCACTACTGTCACCCCGAATCATCAGACGATCACCAGGAGACAGCACGTTAATACCTTCCTGAATTGTTTTAAAGGGAGATGCGATAGTGCCAGTGCCACTTCCGCTCACCGCATTGTCGACATAAAAATCGCTTGCAGGGGCAAAAAGTGGGAAAAATAACCCCATAAAAACAAAAGCACCTAAAAAGAAAGCATGTTTTCTTTTTAGGTGCTTTCCATATAAAAATCGAATTATCATAATGAAGCCCTATTTTGAGTGTCGTTATTTTGCCACGACCATTCTGAATTTGGCAGGTTCTTTAGAAGAAAAAGATCAAAATAATCGTGATCAGTGTATGAGGACGAAGCCAAATTGAATTTCCTGAGGTATAAGCAGGTTACATGCCTTCATGAATCATTCCCAACAAAAAAAGGAATTTTTACGCTTATTATTTAATATTTAAACTGCCCAGGGTGTTTTAAGAGAACAAAAATGAGACATTCAGACGATCTTAAGGGTAAGCTTTTACCCAATATTTATGTAAACACCTACCGACATCCACTATTTTTAGACAAGGGATATGAGCAGGAAAGAGAAACTAATGGGTATTATTTCTCTAAACATCCACAATGTCAATCTTATTATTACAATGAGGGCAAAGACTCAGGCCTAACGAGATCATGCCGCCGCAATGCGGACAGGCACTTGCGTTCTTTTCCTCGCCTTTTGGTGGTTCTTGAGGTTTCATAAAAATCACATACAGTAGACCCAAGGGACCCGAAATGGAACCTTTGACCCACCAAGGGATAAACGAATATCCTTTGCCTTGCGCAATGACGGCCACAAGCAGCCCAATCAAGAGATTGATCAGAATAAGACGCATGGTGTAATCCTAACATAGTGCACCGCGATGGACGTGCACCCACCCTTTTTTGCCCAAATTCAAAGAAGGCCACCCGCTTTTTTGCAGGTGGCCTTCTTTGAAGGGAGCCCTGATTAAGCCTGATCCTTTATCGAAACCAGACGTACATAACGCACACAGCAGTTATGTTGCTTGCAAGAAGAAAAGGTTAATGCCCTCTTGTTGCTTTGGCTTTTACTTTCATAAACCGCCTGACCTTTGCTTTTTCCTTTGAGACTGCTTTGCCAAAACGTGAAATATTAAGCTGGCGTCCCGACACCCAACATTGTTTCAACACACTAAAGGTCTCAGAGGGCATTCCCTTGGGTAAATCGACCGTGCTGTAATCGGTGTAGATTTTAATGTGTCCGATGTTCTTGCTTCTGAGTCCGGCTTCATTCGTAATCGCACCGACAATATTGCCGGGCTGCACGCCATCTTGATGCCCCACTTCGATGCGAAAGCGCTCCATGTCCTCAGGCACTTCCCGAAAACGCCCCTGCTCTTTTTTTGAGGCCAACTTCAAGCGACGGGGTGGCCGATCAAAATCAGCGTGCTTTTCTGAGACGGGTTTGATCTTCATCAAGAGTGGACGATCTCCCTGGGCAAGCTTGAGCAAAGCCGTCGCAATGTCGAGATCAGAAACCTCGTGTTCCTCACGGTATTGAGTCACAAGCGTGCGATAAAAGGACAAATCTTCCTCTGGCGCAAGGATATCCGTAATCTGCTGTTTAAAACGGGTCACACGGATGTTTTGAATGTCTTGCGGACTGGGCAAAGGCATCAACTCAATTTTTTGTTTTGTCGCCCGTTCAATATCCTTGAGCAAACGTTTTTCCCGAGGCGAGACAAAGAGAATCGCCTCTCCAGTGCGTCCCGCACGTCCCGTCCGACCAATACGATGCACGTAGGCTTCCGTGTCATAGGGAATTTCATAATTGATCACATGCGTGATGCGCTCGACATCCAATCCACGTGCAGCCACGTCGGTGGCGACCAAGAGATCTATCTTTCCACTTTTCAATTGGGCAATGGTGCGCTCACGTCCCGCTTGCGGAATATCGCCATTTAAAGCGGAGGCCGAATAACCACGTGCCTGCAAACGTTCGGCCAGTTCAACGGTTGCGGTTTTTGTCCGCACAAAAATAAGGATGCCCTCGTAGGTTTCCGCCTCAAGAATCCGTGTTAAAGCATCCAATTTGTGCAAACCACTCACCATCCAATAACGTTGTCGGATGGTCGTCGCCGTCGAGGTACGTGTTTTAATCGTCACTTCCACGGGCGATTCAAGATAGCGCTGGGCGATACGGCGAATACGGGAGGGCATTGTTGCGGAAAAGAGCGCAATCTGGCGTTTTTCCGGGGTCTGTTCCAAAATCCACTCTACGTCGTCAATGAAACCCATACGAAGCATTTCGTCTGCTTCGTCCAACACAAAACAGCGTAGGTGACTTAAATCCATTGTTTTTCGTTTGAGGTGATCAATCACCCGCCCCGGCGTGCCAACGATGACCTGTGCACCCCGTTTAAGTTGACGGAGCTGCCCTTGGTATTCTTGACCGCCGTAAATCGGCAAAATGTTAAAACCCTTTATGTGGGCGGCGTAAGTCTGAAAGGACTCCGCGACCTGAATCGCCAACTCCCGTGTGGGCGCTAAGACCAAAACTTGTGGATTTCGGTTCTTCACGTCAATTCTTGATAAAAGTGGCAACGCAAAAGCGGCAGTTTTTCCGGTACCGGTGTGCGCTTGGCCCACAACATCTTTTCCCGCCAGCATGTGTGGAATCATGGCCGCTTGAATCGGGGAGGGCGTTTCGTAACCCACATCACTCAGGGCTTTAAATACGGGCGGAATCAGATCAAAATCTTCAAAACGGACTTGTACTTCTGGAGGAGCAGATTGTTCAGTCAACATGGTGTGTTCCTAATATCTAAAAAGTGGAGGCTGCGGTATTCCTCTAAGAAAAACGGACAAGATCTTTTCTAAAGGTGGGTGCATCCAAAGCTTCTATTCTAACGCATCCACTCCGGTGCTGTCCACTGCTGAAGAAGATTATATTAGATCGGGGAATGGGGGGTGTCATTTATTCGGTCGTGTGAATTTCGGAGGGCTCAAACACACCTTTTTCGGTAATGATTTTAGTGATCAATTTTGCCGGGGTCACATCAAAAGCCGGGTTTGCAATTTGAACCCCCTCGGCCGTCATCGTTCGGTCACCAATCACGCGGACTTCAGAGTGCGCTCGCTCTTCAATAGGGATACCGTCTCCGGTGGGCATCTTAAAATCAATCGTGGAACTGGGAGCAGCGACGTAAAAAGGAATATCATGTGCCTTTGCCAAAACAGCAACACCGTAAGTCCCGATTTTATTGGCAATATCCCCATTGGATGCAATGCGATCGGAGCCCACCACACACGCTTGAATAAGTCCTTTTTTCATAAAATAACCGGCCATGTTGTCTGTAATAAGTGTTGTGGGAATATGATCTTGATCCAATTCCCAAGCCGTTAAACGCGCCCCTTGCAATACGGGTCGGGTTTCATCGGCGTAAACCATGAGATTTTTGTGTTTTTCCCATGCAGCGCGAATCACGCCTAAAGCCGTCCCATAACCGCCCGTCGCCAAGGCCCCGGCGTTGCAATGGGTCAAGACCCCCGCACCAAGGGGAATGAGCTTCGCACCAAAAGCGCCAATTTGATGATTCATCGCAATGTCTTCACGAAGAATCGCATGGGCTTCTGAAAGCAGTTTTTCACGAATGACATCAAGCCCCTCGTCTCGCAACACAAGTGTGCACTGCTTCATGCGTTCAATGGCCCAAAAAAGATTGACGGCTGTCGGACGTGTTGCGGCAAGCTGTGCACAATTTTTGAGGAATTCGCGGTAAAAAGAGTCAAAATCCTGGGACTGAATCAGTCGGGCAGCAAGCGCAAGCCCGTAAGCCGCAGTAATGCCAATCGCAGGCGCACCGCGCACCACGAGTGCTTTAATGGCCTCGGCAACGTGCTCAACATCTTTACAATCAAGATAGACGACTTCCGTCGGCAACCGCGTTTGATCAATAAGCCGAACGGCACCGTCTTTCCATTCCACCGTTTTAAACATATGCGCGATTGTAGAGAATCACCAAAAAACTGTCAATATTCAGGAAGAGATGACGGCAGAGCTTAAAGCTTGCTCGTGCCTCAGTTTGAATTTTATTAACTTGGCAATAGATACCCTGCTAAGGCCAAGTTAATAAAATTCACATATTCGATAGGGCCTGCTCTCTCGCGGGAATTAAGCACAAACTAACGAAATTTCGGCATCCCTGGACGAATGGGCAGGTTGAAATGTTTAATCGCAAAATTAAAAAACACACGACCAAAAGATATTATTATGATACGCAGGAGTTGGGATTGCCATCCTGCTTTCACATTTCCCTTGCGTCTTGTGTTCACGTCCCTAGCGGCGAATGCCTGTAGTGAGTAGGTATTTCCTGTCAAAGCGCAATTCGCCCTTGGTACGATACCCCTCGCAGAAGTTGATGAAATCAGCGCGCAAGGCTGAGCGCTGCTCCCCACTAAGACGCTCTGCCAATAATCGGATTGGCCCAAAGCCCACAGAAAACTTGTCCCATATCGCTTCACCGTCAGGCGCGAAGAAAGTAGTGACTTCGCTGCTGCAGTCGAGATCGAAGTGAGCTCCAAGCAACTCTTTGACGCGCTCGGGGCGGCCCCAGTCAAGCGGCGACGGCGTCGGAGGAGGGCCGTCACTATACTTGCCTATCAGGGAGAAGAATCGACTCGCGAAGTCATTGGGATCGGGATCCCATGTTGTAAGAACCAGGCGGCCTCCCGGTCGACAAACCCGGGCTAGTTCTGCTGCAGCTTGATCAGGGTTCCCTGCGAACATCACCCCGAATGTAGAGATCACTCCATCGAAACTATGGTCATCGAAAGGAAGTGCTTCAGCATCGGCACTCCGGAATGCAATCTCCGGCTTGATGTGCGCAGCCAGATCTCTGGCTGCGTCCAACAGATCGTCAGCAATATCAACAGCCGTAACGTTCGCACCTAAAAAGGCGGCATTTCTCGCGGACCATCCCGTGCCGGTGGCAACATCAAGAATGTTCTCTCCCGGTCGTGGCCATAGCCGCTGGGCTGCATGCACAAGAGCATCTGAAATATTAAAACTCACGAAATCGTAGTCACGCCCGCCTTGGTTCCAAACATGAGCGGCAGGCTGATTGTGTTTTTGAACCATGATGTTTCTCCATTTGTGTTCGCTTAAGGACTGCCCAAGACACTGCTAAGGCCAATGGCGGACAGTCAGGTGATTGGTTTGCGATGAGCGTCGCCGAAGCCGACACACTACAAGCGCATCTCATGCTTTCAGAAAGGCTCTGTGTCGTCCGCGCTCGCTCGCATGGTTTACCGTCTCCTGAAATGTCCCATGGCTCTCCAAGAGCCCACTCGTCACGTATTGCCTGCCATGCTAGCCGCGCCAGCGATCCGAAAACTCCTGAGCATGTTGCTCGAAGGTAATCGGGAGCCGACCCAAGACCGTCGACACGTCGGGCGAAACAGGCTCGTCCAGTCCGTCCCGCATCGGTTGAAATAAGGATACGAAGTGCTCGATCAGCGGTTCCGGCGTGCCCTCTTTGGCAAAGGACGCCCGTAAGTCGTCATCAGAGATGCTCGTATAGGTCACCGATTTTTTGGAGACCTTGGAGATAATGTCTGCGACCTCGCTGTGTGTCATGGCACGGCCACCAGTCACGGTGTAAGCATTGCCCTCGTGCCCGCTTTCAGTCAACGACACGACAGCCATGGCCGCAATGTCTCGAGTGTCGACGAAGCTGACCTTTGCGTCCGCGGCGGGGAGGGAGATGTCGCCGGTATCGCGGATAGATTGAGCAAAGAGCCCAACACTGAAGTTCTGCATGAACCAGTTCGGACGAATGAAGGTGTGTCGCAGTCCGCTCTCCGAGACAATACGCTCAGCACGCGAGAACGGATTGTCGCTCTATTCGACGCCCAATGCAGTCATGAGCACGATCGCATCGATTCCCGACGTCTTACTCTCCTCGACGACCCGGGCCACCGTTTTGTCTGGCTCGATATCATCTGACGGCGCCAACATAAACAGCCGGTCAGCACCTGCGAGCGCGTTTCGTAAGTCCTCTTTTCGCTCTAGGGATACTTGCACTGCAGATACGCCTTTGGGGAGCTTGGCCGCAGTGGGATTCCGCGTTGCGGCTCGAACCACCTCCTCTTTCGCCAACAACTGCGCGACAACCTCACGCCCCACATTACCCGTTGCTCCAAGAACTAGAATTGTACTCATAAATTACCCCTCAGGTAGTCGATGAATGAAGGTCAGCCAGATGGCCAATCCGCTTGAATTATTACTTTAGCGTCTTTCTATAGAGTAAGTCAGATATTACTTCTCTACACATTCCGCATGGAGATACAACATCTCCCTGTTCATTAACAGCAACAATTGTTTCAATTTCAGTATAACCTTCTGATGCCGCTATTCCTATCTCATTAGAGAAGGTCAAATCACACATGATGAAATTGCAAAAATTACCGGCAAGAGTCAGCAGTTATTTTAAGCACCCAAAAATTCCTATGCAGCATAATAGACCTTTTTAATCGCCGGATTAGCAGTAACACATCATGCTCACATCGCGGGAATAACAATGTTGAAATCGCGGTTTCTGTATCAAACTGAGACACTGCTTAAACCTTGGAATCATTGCATTAGAATGAGGGCTATGCTAAAATTTTTTCTAACTTTGGGAGTGGTCATGGTAGAAAAAGAAAGCCTGGCGGCAGAAGAAAATCAAGAGACGGTGCATCAAAGTTCGCTAAATTTTTCCTCGTTCATCCTCTCTCTTGCCACCTCCGCTTTGGTCCACCTTGGACAGGAAGCCGATCCAAATTCTGGCAAAATATCGGTCGATCTTTCCAATGCACGTCAGAGCATAGACCTCTTGACACTCTTGGAAGAAAAAACCCGAGGGAATTTGACCCAGGAAGAAGAAAGCTTGGTACAACGACTGCTCTATACTTTGAGAATGAAGTGTATCTCAGTAGAGCAGGATCACCAGGTATAGTTTTTCCCTCCAAATTTGGAGGATATTTTTTCGTGACCTCCACCTCTTCTGCTTTGGAATGAATTTAGTGCAATCTTAAGGAGCCCTGATTGTCTAAAAAATGGGTCTTCTCAATACTGTTTGTGCTGCTTGTCTTGATGGCCTCCGCACACTTTTTTCTTCAAAGCTCCTTTTTTTCAAAAAAAATTGTAGGCTTTGTCGAAACGACCCTAGAAAAATCCCTTGGGAAAAAGGTTCAGGTTGCCCACGCCCAACTGGACATCTTAAACGCTTCCTTAAACCTTGAGGGTCTCTCGGTTCAGCGAGACTTGAACGACCAAAATCCGCTTTTTTTTACAAAATCCCTGCGTGCCTTTTTCAGTATTTCATCTCTTTTTAGCAAAGTCCTCGTCATCAGAAAGGTGACCATCGATGCACCTGAAATTGTATTAACAGACGCACTCATTGCCGAGATTTCCGCACTCAAAAAAGGCTTGTCAGGAAACAAACCCGAGATCAAAAACCCTTCACTTCCAGCGCTTGTCCTGCGAAAGATTCAAATCAATGCGGGAGAGATAAGCTACACCGGAGAGGGCGCGCTTAAAGAGGCAACTCTTTCGGGACTTGCACTTGAAATTAACCCGGATCTCGGTATGCGTCATTTTGAACTGGGCTTTATTGCAAAAGCAGGGACTTTTTCAACAAAGGATTTCAGCAAAAAAATTGACCAATTTGAAGCAGAGATCGAAATTAACAATAATAAAATCTCCCTCAAGAAGGGGAAAATAAGCTCAGGAAAAACAAAGCTGAGCACCCATGGCACCATAGATTTTTCTCAGGAAAAACCCTTTTCCCTTGTTGTAGGCCTTCGTTTACCACTCGATTCGGAATTGACCTCTGCTTTGGGTTCAGAAATTGAAAAATACTTCAGCACACAGGCCTTTTCAGGCGACTTGATTTTTTCAGGGCAAATGACGGGTGCAACACCCGATTTTGCCCTCGAAGGCACATTGGCCCTGCCAAACTTAAGCGCAAAACAGAAAGAAATTGGCGGCTTTAAAACAAAGCTGGTGTATCAAAAAAATCAAGTCACGCTTTCAGATATTTCAGGAAAACTCTTTTCGGGAACATTTTCCGGCACACTGACAACGACCCTTCCCTCGCCCAATTTAGAAACCGCAGGCAAAGCCGCTCCGGGACTTCAAGCAACGCTGCAATACAAGGATCTACCTGCAGACCGACTGATGGAGATATTCCCCCTCTCCGATAAGGAAAGAGCCCCTTCCTTGAAGGGACTCTTTCTCAGCGGAGCCCTTGAACTCACGCTACCCAAGATGCGCGTGCAGGATCTACAAGCCAAGGGCACTGCATCAATCCAACGTCTTCCACTTTTTTCCCCGCCACTCTTGAAAGATGCCAAAGTGCTTCAAAAGACTGTCGCCCTTTTCAAGACCGGAAAAATCCGATGGCTCTGGTCTTCCGGTGGTCTCGTTGTCAGTCAAGCCACGCTTGATTTTCCCGATTTACAATTGGCTTTACAGGGTCAATGGCATCCCTCAAAAAGCTATGCCTTTGAAACGGCCTTGGTCAGTGACGAGGTAGAAGAAGTCGCCCACACACTACATCTTCCTTTAACCGGACGACTCCACATAAACGGACTTTTGTCGGAATATCAAGATGCCCCCGCCTTTGAAGGGATCCTGCTCGCTGAATCGGGCACACTCAAGGGACAATTTTTTAGCACCTTTATTTCTGAAATCACGCTCCAAAACAAAACACTTGCAATAAAAAAAGCGGTGCTGAATATTCCCGCCAAAAACGAGATTGAAAAATTCCCCAGTCCGGCAGGCTTGTACACCGCGACAGGGGTACTCCATTTTGATCTGCCAAAACAACCCCGTTTTGATGTGAAGGTCGAGGTTAAAGATGGCAATCCCCAGGAAGTCTTCCATTTTCTCGATTTAGAGATTCCGCTTTACACACGGGCAAATGGCGCGCTGTTGATTCAAGGCACGCCAAATTCTTTTTTGATAAAAGGCCCCCTTACAATGTCAAGCGGTTCGCTTTACGGTGAAACCTTCGATCAAGGCAGCTTGGATCTCACGGTAACAGAAAAAGAAGTCTTGTTTGAAAATGCCATATTAGTTCACAAAAAAAGTATCCTCAGCGGCAAAGGAGGGGTATCCCACGATCAGACCTATTGGTTGTCTGTTAAAGGAGATCGTCTCCAGGTACAAGATACGGCCTTTCTCCACTGGATGCCACAATCACTGCATGCACAGGTGGGATTGGTCGTCTCAGGAAGAGGCAGTTTCTCAGAACCCCAGCTTCGTTTTATTGGGGCCGTCAGAAACCTGAGTTACGGCGACCTGCAAGGTGTCCGTGGAACCATTAAAGGCGACTGGGTCAATCGTAGGGTAGATTTTGAAGCACAATTTCCAGAGAACAAAATTTCCGCCAGTGGGTCCGTGCAATTGAAACCGTCCTATCCTTTTTCCTTTAACAGCGAATTTTTTGCCTTTCAGATCGACCCTCTTTTCAGAGGAAGCGGCACGGGTCCTCTGGAGAACATGCAAATCCGTGCATCAGGAAAACTGCGTGGCAATGGACTGCTTTTTGATTGGGAGCGCCTCAATCTTTCAGGACATTTAGATATAATCACTGCAGATTTTGGCGGTTATCGACTTGAAAACGCGGGACGCCTTCCCGTTCTGGCCCAGAACGGGATCTTCATTTTTCAAAATGCACGTTTCAAAGGGGAAAATACCGCGCTAACTTTAAACGGAAACCTAGATATCTTAAAAAAATGGAACCTTTTTCTCAAAGGGGAGGCCGACTTAAATCTCCTTACCTTTTTTTCAAAAAAAATTGCCTCTGGCAAAGGGACTGTGCACTTGGATCTTTCAGTTTCCGACACCTGGTCTTCGCCTCAATTGCGGGGGGAACTCCGCATGAAGGCCGGGAATTTTCGTGTCACAAGCCTGTCCCAGCCCATCGCGGTCACAGACCTCTCCGTTCTATTTAACGAAAGACAGCTTATATTAGAAAACCTCCAAGGCCGTATCGGTGGGGGAAATTTTCACGCCACAGGTCAAGCGAAACTTTCAGGGTTTAAGGTGAATGATTTTGGCTTTTTGCTTGAGTTGGCCAAGGTGAGGCTCGACCTGGCCAAAGACCTGCCTGCCACCATTTCAGGAGAGCTCTTTTTTCAAAAGAAAGCACTGGAACAAACCCTCAAAGGGGACTTGCAAATTAACAATGTTATCTATGAAAAAAAAATGAACCTGCGTCAGTTTGTGTTGGATTTCGCCAAAAAAAAACGAAATACGCTCTCTGAAGAAACCCCTATTATTGGACGCACAAAGATAAACATCCACCTTTTTGGAGACAAAGAACTCTGGATCGCAAACAATCTGGCTAAAATCCCGATGGCGGTTGATCTCTTGCTCAAAGGATCATTTGATCAGCCCAGGCTACTGGGTCGGATTGATATTGCAGGAGGCGATCTCTACTTTCGGCACAATACCTTCAAAATCGTTTCCGGCTCAGTCAATTTTTTAAATCCAGAGGAAATCGACCCCAATTTTGAATTCACGGCGCGAACCGATGTGCGAAATATTTCGACAGACCGAATCTATACCATCGACCTAAATCTAGCAGGCACCCTCTCCCAAGTCACCTTGACCTGGAATGCCTTTCCTGCACTCTCAGATACCGATATTCTCTCTTTACTGGCCATTCGAAAGACAACAGCCGACCTGGCCCTGGAAAGAACAGGGAGTGCAGGCACGGAGGCCACAAACTTCGTCGTCACTGAGTTTTTAGCCGAGCCCGTAGATCAAATCACAGGCATTGTTGGGGAGCCTGTCGAACAAATTACGGGCATTGACAATATTCGTGTGGAGCCTTCTCTTGGAGGAAACAATGCCAGCGCAACCGTCGGAACACGCTTGACTGCGGAAAAACGGCTCATGAACGACCGCCTGGTTGTGATCTACACCACCACATTGGATGCCTCAGAAGAAGAAGTCATTCGCATGGTTTACGAGATTAACAAACATATTTCTCTGGTCGGAAAACGAGAAGAGGATGGGCAGTTAGGGGGGGACATCCGATTCCGTTTCGAAATCCGCTAGGGTCTTATTCAAACATCCGCGTTCATCTTTTCCCAGTTCTCATTCTTTTTTTCTTCGGGTTTTATTTCACTGCAAGCGCTCATGCAGCTGGGTTTATAAAACCTTCGGGAGACGCCTGGGAAAACCGACTGATTGATGAGATTCAATTTGATGCAGACGGCCCCTATGATGCCAAAACGCTCTACGCCCTCATTGGCTTCAAACCGGGAGACCGCTATGAGGCACGCCTCAGCCGCAAAGCCATCGAACAGCTCTATGAAACAGGACAATTCAAAACATTGAGCATCAGCCTCTCTGCACGGGGGAAAAAATCACTGGTACTTCGTTTCCACTGGTTGAAAAAAAACCTTCTGGCTTCCATTTCTTTTTCGAAGAACCATTTTTTAAACGACGAAGCCTTAAGCGAAGGCCTCACCCTACGAGAAGGCACTTGGTTTGGCCCACAAGCGCTTGAAGAAACCCTGGCCAACATCAGCACGCTTTACCGGAGGGCCGGGTATTTCCAAATAAAACTTAAATCTTCACTGAAAACCTCAAGAGATAACCCTCAAGCTGTCGATCTACGCATTACAACAAAGGAAGGTCAGCGGACGCGGATTCGTAAGGTTCATTTTCTGGGTCAGCCGATTTTCTCCGATTTCCATCTTGGCTTCAAAATGTATTCCAAGGCAAAAGAATTTTATCTGTTTAACGAGCTCGAACAAGATATCCTTCGCCTGAAAAAATTTTATGAAAAAAAAGGTTATTTCCGTGTTGTCATCGGCCCGACGGCCGTGTCTTACGATCAAAAGACGAATGAGGTCGACATTGACATTACGATTCAGCCCTATGAACGATTGGCGCTTTTTTTTGAAGGAACAAACCTTTACAGCCAAGCCGTCTTAGAAGACCTGCTGCTCATCCAAAAAGAACGCAGTGTGGCCTCGGAGGTACTTGAAGGCAGCGCAGAAAAGATTTCCCGCTTCTACTTGAGTGAAGGCTATCCCTTTCCAAAAACTGAATTTCATTTGAGCTCCGATACCAATCAAAATCGTGAAGAAGTGACCTTTACAATCAACAGCGGGGCGCAAGCCATCGTTAAAAAAATAAATTTTTCAGGCCATTACGCCTTTTTGAATAAAGAGCTGCTTGCACAAATTGCCCTCAGCCCATCAGGGCGATTCAATAAAGTCTACTTTACACAAGATGCCCTCGAAAAAGATGCCACAGCACTCACGCTTTTCTACCGTGAAGAAGGGTTTCAAAATGTCTCTGTCATACCAGAACTCCAGTGGAATCACGAAAAAACCGAAACCAGCCTTCTTTTTAAGATAGACGAGGGCATTCGCAGCCGAATTCACACCATTACGCTACATGGAAACCTTGCCCTTGATGCCTATATCCTCAATAAGGCCCTCCCCTTTGCACTGCAGACGCCTTTCACCCCCGGCAAGGTCAGAGAAGGGAGGCGTGCCTTGATCGCAGCTTATGCCCGTGAAGGCTATCTGCGTGCTGAAATTAGCCCGGAGCTGCATTTTTCATTGGATCAAACAAACGCTGACTTGACCTATCATGTCACCGAAGGACCACAAACCTTTTTTGGGGAAATCGTGCTTGAAGGCAATGTGTTTACAAAAGATGAGGTTATTTTACGGGAGCTGAAAATAGAGACGGATGCCCCCTACAATCCCGGCGCTATTTTGAAATCTCAACAACATCTCTATAAAACAAGCTATTTTTCCTCTGTCCGGATTCAAGCGATTCAAGAAAAAACAGACGATACAAATAAAACAGATCCCGAACAGCCCGAAGAAAATATCAAATATGGCAGACAGAACCTACAAGTCAGTGTCATAGAAAAACCCAGGCTCGCACTTGATTTTGGGATTGGATATGCCGACCGTGAAGAGACACGCGGTATTATTGAGATCACACACCAGAACCTTTGGGGGACAGGGCAATCGCTCAGTGCACGACTACAACGGAGCCGAGTGGAAGAACGGTATTTTTTGACCTATCGAAAACCCTGGTTTTTTGATGAAAGTATTACGGGGCGCATTACGGCCTCCTATGTCGATTTACAGGAAGTCGCCTTTGATCTAAAAACCTTCAGTATTGTGGCCGGGATTGAAAAAACTTTTTCGAGTCGGCTCTCTGGCGCATTGCTCTACCAAATCGAAAGAAAACAAACCTCAAATGTCGCCCCAAAAGCCATCCAAACAGATGAGGATCGAGAACGTTTTATCATCGGGAGCCTCAACCCCTCCTTAATTTACGATACACGCAAAAACCCTTTTAACCCAAGATCGGGTTCCGTCACAAGTCTTGTCATTCGTGACGCAGCCAAAATTCTGGGGTCTGAGATTCAATTGGTCAAGCTCACCCTACAACGTCGATCTTATCGTGAGCTTTCTAAAAAATGGGTTTTTGCCTTTTCGGCCCGAGTCGGTCTTGCAGAGCGTTTTGGAGAAACAGACAATATTCCCATTGCGGAGCGGTTTTTTGTCGGAGGACGAAACACCGTGCGTGGCTACGACGAGGATGAATTAGGGATTTTAGGGATTACTTTCGAGGACAATGCACCCACAGGCGGGAATGGCATGCTCGTGCTCAATGAAGAACTGCGCTACGGCTTGCCAAAATCTTTTGGACTTGTTTTCTTTTTTGACCACGGAAATGTCTGGAGACGCTATCAGGATTTCGAGTTTTCAGAGATTAAATCCACGGTAGGCCTGGGCCTGCGCTACAATACCCCCATCGGCCCCTTTCGCCTGGACTGGGGCTACAAACTCAATCGAGAAGGCGATGAAAGCCCGTCCGCCTTTCACTTCACACTGGGACATGCTTTTTGAGATCTCTCTAAGGAAACTCAAGAAGGTTTCTGTGTCTGGGATTCATTGGGGTTTTCGTGACTGTGTTCGTGAACATGGTAGAAGCCTGCGTGGTCTTCGTCATGTAAATGGGCATGGGTCTCGCTATCTGTTTCAGAGAGGATTTCTGCTTTTTTTCTGAGTGCCCCCGTGCGCTCCCGGATCATTTGATAAAAATAGGCCAAGACGAAGAAACTCGCGGCAACCAGGACAATGGTTGCACCTGAGGACACATCAAAATAAAAACTGGCGTACATACCAAAAATGCCGCCCAGCACCCCTAAAAGAACCGAAAGAAACACCATCTTATTGAAACTGTCTGTGAGCACACGTGCAGTCACCGCTGGCATAATAATGCCTGCAGCAATCATCGTCACCCCCATGACCTGCATGGACACAATGATGACCGCAGCCAAAATAAGCGAAAACAGACGTTCAATCCAGTCGACCGGGACACCATAGATACGCGCCACTTCTGAATCAAAGGTCGTAAATAAAAATTGCCGATAAAAGATAAAAATCAAGAGACTGGAAACCAGGACAACCATAGCGATGATCCAGAGATCTTCCGTGGTGACGCCCAAAATATTTCCAAAGAGGGTGGCCTCAAAACTTTTTGTAAATTTTCTGTAGCGACTGATAATGGCCACACCGACTGCAAAACTGGCCGTTGTAATCACCCCAATGGCGGCGTCGGCCCCTACCTTTTTTTTGCGCGCAACGGCGTTAATCAACAACACGGAAAGAAAACCCCAGGCCCCCGCACCCAGATAAAAATTCCACTGCATGACGGTGCTCACAACGGCCCCCCCAAAAACGGCATGGGAAAGCCCGTGCCCGATGTAACTCATGCGTCTCAGTACGATATAAACCCCGATGAGCGCACAAATACCACCGACCAGCGATGCGGCTAAGATCCCATGAATGAAAAATTCATATTTGAGTGGATCTGTAAAAAAACTCAATGTTGGTGGTCTCCACGGTCGGAGGGCTGCGAAGCATGGCTATGCTTTTCAAAGTGATGACCCGAATGGGGACTGTCATCGACCATCATGATATCCCCTTGGCGGATCACAGACATTTCAGAATCGTAGGTCTGAGAAAGTACTTTCGAGGTAAAAACCTCATCCGGATCACCCTGGGCGACAATTTTCTGATTAAAACAAATGATCCAGGGCAAATGACGTGCAACGGCATTGAGATCATGTGTGGTCAATAATATGGTCACGCCTTTGCGATTAATTTCTCCAAGCAAATGCAGGATAGCGTGCTGGGTTTTAACATCCACACCCGAAGTGGGCTCATCTAAAATCAATAACTTGGGATTGCCCACCAAGGCACGTGCAAGAAAGACACGCTGTTGCTCTCCGCCGGAGAGCAATTTAATCTGGCGGTCGGCATAATTTTCGATATGGAGCCGATCCAGCAAATCACGAATCGTACGACGCTCCCCTTTTGTCAGCCAGGGTAGCCGTGTGGATTTTCGATAAAGCCCCATTGCCACAACTTGCTCTACGGTCACGGGAAAATCCCAATCCACGGTTTCAATCTGCGGTACATAACCGACTTCTGCAGGAACCCGACCTTTGATCAATCGACCTGCAACAGAAATACTCCCTGAAAGAACGGGGATCAGACCTAAAATGGCTTTGAGCAAGGTCGATTTCCCCGCACCACTCGGACCCACCAAGCCAGCAAATTGACGTGGGAAAAGCCTCAAAGAAAGGTTTTGAAAAACGATCTTTTCTTTGTAACCACAGCTTACCTTTGAAAAAGTCACGAGGGCTTTTGAGTCCACCTCAGATAATGCAGGATATGCCACTAGCCCAAATCCTTCCCTGTGGTGGTCGCGGTCAGCTTTCCGTGTTTGACCCCTTTTGTGGCAATGAGCGCATTTGCAACTTCTTTGATTCGGCTGCTTCGACCCCGAACGACCAGAACTTCCAGGCAGCGGTCGTGATCCAGGTGGATATGCAGTGTGGATTGAATCAGCTCATTGTATTCATGTTGCAAGTGGGTGAGACGTTCGCTTAATTCAGGCACATGATGGTCATACACCATCGTAATCGTGCCCACGGTTTCTTTGTCATCATCCCATTCTTCTTCAACAAGATGATTTCGAATCAAGTCTCTTAAGGCCTCAGAACGATTGGTATATTTTTTTCGTTCGATATAGTCATCAAAGGTTTTAAGCAGTTCTTCATCAATAGAGACCCCGAAACGAATGAGTTTAGCCATAGTGAACTCCTTTGACGCTTCTCCCTCTTTTTATTAAACGTGGAAGACCCAATTTAAGTATACTGCGATGTTTACTGATTGTTTGGGTCTATCCCTTTTAAGGCATCTGCATTTCCACCCAGTACGCGAGTCATGGTGCGTACGTTTTCGAGCATCATGCCGATGTAGCTGTTTTCCGGCGCGCCGTCTTCACCGGGCAGGTCATCATCCCTCAGGGTGGAGATAAATTTCACACCCGCTTCTTTTCCGATTTGATTCATGATTTTGCTGGGAAAAACTTCTGAACCAAAAATCGCAGGAACTTTCTGAGCCTTGAGTTGATCAATCAAACGCGCCATTTCCCGTGGGGAGGGATCCGCAAAAGAAGAAGGCTGAATCGCACCAATCACTTCACAACCATAACGTGGACAAAAATAGGCCCAGGAGTCATGATAGGTTAAGAGTTTACGATTCTTTTTTGGGATAGTGGCCATCGCTTGTAGGATGGCCTTGTCCAAATGATCCAGACGTTTCAAAAGCGAAGTCGCCCGCTTCGTATAATAGCCTGTATTTGAAGCATCACGTTCAACCAGGGCATCCCGGATCAATTCAACATACTTCATGGCGTGGGCAACATTGAGCCAAAGATGGGGATTGGGATAGCCATCAGATTCCGGGAAACTAAAATCAAACTGCCATTCTTTTTTAGAAATCGTGCCGTCACCCAATTTTATAAAAGTCGCCCCTTTTTTCTTGTTGGCATTGGCCAGCTTTTCCGTCGGAATTTCAAGTTGCAGGCCATTGTAAATAAGCATGTCGGCCGCCGCTAAAAATTTGATATCAGAAGGAGAAGGCTCGAAGGTGTGAGAATTGGTCCCCTCTGGTACAATCCCATGCAAAACGACCTTATCTCCCCCGATGTTTTTGACCAGGTTGGTAATGGGGGATACCGTTGTAACAATGTTAAGTTTCTCGGCCTGGGCATTTCCAGGCCCCCCAGCAAGCAGAATCGCGAACATTGCCATAAAAAAACTAAAGATCAATACTCTCCTCATTATTTTTCCCCTTTTTTCTTCATCAAATCCAGAGCGTAATTATAATCCCCGTGCGCTGTAAATAAAGGCTTCCAATAAAACCGCTGCGTCACGCACAGCCAGCGCAAATTCACGCGTGGCTTTGTCAGAGGACTCCAGTGATTTTGCCTTTGCCACAAGTTCCTTCAACGATAAACCGGCGTAGTCTGCAATCAATCCGGTGCCGACATTGCCATCAAAATCGACCACATATTTTTCATTCAAGCCCATAATGGCGACTTGAGTGACGTGCTGATGATCATCAATCCCTACCGCCAACTTGATATCGCCATGACGATAACCCACTTTGACAATATAGGCCGCCCCCATGACTGCTTTGCTCTTTTTATCGCTGGCGAGATAGTAGCTGTGTCGATCTGTTTCTAATTCAACGGAAAACGTCTCTTTGGCCCAAGTCGCGGCGGCCCCAGGCAGCGGTTGTTTCCGTTTTACGAGCCGAGCCCCTGCGGGTAACATGGCCTTGAGTACCGCTTTTTTCTTCATAAAGGTGACCATCGGCCCGGCATGTCCTTTGTGGGCATCCGCAATTTGGGGCGAAAAGCTCACAACCATCACAAGAAGGGTAAGAAGTGAGATGACACCAAATCTAAGTATTTTTTGTGGTTCTTTAAAGTTTTTCATAATGACTCCTTTCTGCCTGCTGTCAAACATTATTCCCGCGAAGGCGGGAATCCACAGTCACTTCGTCATTGTTTATTCCCTATTGCATGGCCTTCGTTTTCACCCAAAGCACGGCACCGGATTCAACCGGATAGGCCTTGCCTTTGTGTTGCATCGTTTCACCATCATTAAGCAAAGCTGCAAAACCCCACCAACCCGCACGCGGCATGGCATAGGTAAAAATACCATTGGCGTCGGTTTTAACGACCTGAGTGATAAAAGGGTCGGAAGAAGCACTGACCTCTGCTTTTTTGTTGTAATATTCCACTTCTACCGTCGCAAAAGGAGCCACTTTGCCATTGAGCTTGACGATGCCCTGAAAGACATTACCAACCCAAAGACCATAGGGGCGTGTTAACGGCACGATCTCCGCCTTTAGACCCAACTCCTGATCCCAACCCTCTTCGACACCAAAGGCATTCACCACCGTTTTGGTGTAATGGACAATGAAAATGGATTCTGTTTCTTCCCAATAGGCCTGAGGTTGTACAAAAAAGATGTGATCTCCCGGCTTTTTGATCTTGTACTGAGTTGTATAGGATGAGATGGTTTCGCCCACCCGATCCTGAGAGCGATTTTCTTCCAGGGTGCTCAGTAAATCAATCTTTTCCCCGGCCACCCAAACCCCAAAAACCTCGGGGCGCTTTAAGTTTAAGGCAATCTGTAAAAAAGGATGTGTGAAAACAAGCTCAAGTCCGATTTTACGTTTTTTTGCGGAAGAAACGATCTCGTCCGATGGAATAATCATTTGAAAATGAGCCATGCTCGGCGCAAATGCGCCAAGCAACAAGACCAAGGAAAGTGAGAACAATATGGGCTGAACCGTTCGTTTAAATATCGCCATCTTCATATCTTCTCCTTATGATTAAAGTGCGGTTGCCCAACCCAAACTAAATCGAAACTTTTCGTCGTTGGAAATTCCACCCAACTCCTGCATGATCGGATAGGAGAAGTTGGCATAGATGCCCTGTTTTTCGTTGATTTTGAAGCTCAGACCGGGAGAGACATAAATCACATCACCTCCGCTGTTTTTCTTGATTTCATCATTTTCAATATCCTGATCAAAAAAGATGGCATTGAACTCGATGACCGGTACAATTTTATCGTGATGTTTGAAACTAAATGCAACATCCGCCTGCCAGGAATTGCCGGAACGAAACTGTTTTGCCCCTTCCGTAGCGAAGCGATAGATCAAATCAGCATCCATCGCAATAAACTCACCGAACAAATGTCCACTGTAAGCCACACCCCCTTGAAAAGTGATTGCGCCACTGCCGGGCTGGTTATGTGTACCCAGTATTTCTCCCCGATCTGTGGTGTTGGTGATTTTCCCTGTCGGGAGAATGACACCAAAAACAGAAGCCCACTGATTGTCGCCGTCGTTAAAGAAGCGGTATCGGCCCGTAATTAACATATCCCCAAAACCGGGGGAACTGTCGGTCGGTGAAACACAGGAGGGGCTTAAATTTGTCGCGCTACCTGTATTACCTGGATCAAAACAGGCGATGGCATCAGCATCGCCGTTGTCTTTAAAACCTGTGAAGTTGTTGTACTGGAGCATCAGACTCAGATCCATGTCTTCATTCACTGGAAAACCGAAAGAAAGAAAATAAGCATTCTCACTCTCATGCATATGGACGTCTTCGCCCTGTCCTCGAAAATTTGCCAATTCCTGGTCACTAAAGGTTTCATAACGTCGTGCATCCCAACGCAGACCAAAGACTGGTTCTTCCAAAATGGCTGCGCCGATGGTATTGATACTTCCCCCGCCTCCACCTCGAATTGACTCGCCATGCGCCCAAACCTGTGTGGCGCTCATTGCCAGAAAAATACCCAGAAAACCGCTCATAAATTGATTAAACTTCATAGATTGCATCCTCCACTTTCATTTGAAATGGAACCCCACAATAAGGGTTTTGTCTACCAAATCATCAGTATGTTGTTAAAAAATAACACTGCGGTTTAAGTGAGGTGAAGCGGCGGGCCTCGGATATGGATACCGAGTCGATGTGCTGACGCTTGATTTTGATCGTCACCCGTGTTGTTCCATCGGAAAGAAAAGATTATTTCTTGAAAGGGAGTTTCGGAAACAAATTCTCCAAGAAAGAAGCTGTTGTGATGATCATGTCCCGTATGACCCGAAGCCCAGAGGAGAGATCCTTTCCCGGTCTTTGAATCGACTTGTGTCGGAGTGTGAGCATCAGACCTTTGATGTACATCGCGGGGATGATCTGTTTCATCATGCTGATATTTTATGGGAGACTTCAACTGAAGTTCAGCATGCTGGTGTTTTTTTGTCCCACCTTCATGGCTGTGGTGGACGGTGACAAAACGGGGAAGAGAGGTTTGAACACAAAAAGAAATAAGCAAGAAAGATATGAAAAACGTCAATTTTTTCTTTGAGTCGGTTTTCCCTATTCTTCTGAATATTTCCATCATCACCTGTCTCGCTGGGCTATCCGTGTTACGGTTTAGAAAATAATAGCACAGAAAGTCCCAATGTCAAGAATGTGTCTTTGTAGAAAAATTTTTTTAGGGGGGATTTAGCTTATTTTATTGAACGGACGTTTCTTTTATCTTACTGTTTTATATATATTTTTTATGCTTATTGCGATGTAACTCTTCTGTAATTTTGATGAGGCCCTTTACAGAAAAAGAGGGCTGAGTGGGTGCTTAATTTTAAAGATTTAAGCACTCATCTTACGTCAAAAAAATGAATAAAATACATATAATCATAAATATTTCCTCAACTTTTTATGCTGAAATTTTGGACCTTAGCCTGCGTGTTCGCATATTTCGTACATTATTTTTTTCTGCTTAATTTGAAGCGGGGGCTTCAAATTACGTGGTTTATAGATTTTAAATGGATACGAAGGGCAGTGCCATATTTGGGGAAGGATTTAAGTTGAGGGGGGCAAAAATCTTGTTCTCATATTGTTTTAGACCCGCCATGGCGATCATGGCACCATTGTCCGTGCAGTAGCGTGCAGAAGGAATATGTACAGCGAGGCCACGCCCTGTGGCCTCTTTTTTGATGCGTTCTCTCAAGAGGCTGTTTGATGCAACACCCCCACAAACAATAATGCTTTCCACCTTTTCTTTTTGGGCGGCCAAGAGGGTTTTTTCTACAAGACTGCCCACAATGGCTTCTTGAAACCCGGCACAAACATCAGCTTGAAAGTTTGGTCTTTCTTTTTCTGCGGCAGGCATTTTTTCCAAACGTTGTCTGAGGGCGGTTTTTAATCCGCTGAAACTAAAATCTGTATGTTCCTTCGAGCGATAGGGTCGTGTAAAGGGATATTTTTTAATATCGCCCCTTTTAGCCAGGCGATCAATCATCGGCCCCCCTGGATAACCCAGACCCAACATGCGTGCCCCTTTGTCAAAAGCTTCGCCTGCAGCATCGTCCACCGTTCGACCAATGAGACGATGGCTGCCCCGTTTTGACATTGCATAAAGATTCGTATGTCCGCCGGAGACAACCAATGCGACCGCAGGAAAGACAACGTCTGGATGTTCGATAAAAGCGGCACTGATATGGCCTTCGAGATGATGAACCGCTAAAAGCGGTTTTTCCAGTGCATAGGCCAAAGACTTGGCATACGAAACCCCAACGAGCAATGCACCAATCAGGCCTGGTCCTGCGGTGACTGCAATGGCATCAATGTCATCTAAGGTGATTTTGGCTTTTGCCAGGGCTTCATTTAAAAGTGGCCCGATTATTTCAATATGACGACGGCAGGCCAACTCCGGGACGACCCCACCATAGGTTTTGTGCAGGTCGATTTGGGAAGAAAGTAAATCTGCCAGGATGATATTGCCATCTTTAAGAATGGCAATCGCGGTTTCATCACAGGAGCTTTCGATAGAGAGAATGATCAAAACGGCGGGAGTTTATCGGTAGTTCACAAATTGCAAATCGATTTCAAAATCCTTTGATTTAAGCAATTGAATGACCTCTTGCAAGGCGTCCCGACTTTTCCCGGTGACCCGTAACTGATCGCCCTGAATTTGGGACTGGACTTTGATTTTGCTGTCTCGGATCGCTTTGCTGACTTTTTTTGCTTTTTCGGAGTCAATGCCTTGCTGCAGTATTATTTTTTGTCGTGCGGTGCCACCTAAGGCTTTTTCTATTTTTTGGTAGTCAAGTGATTTGAGGGATATCCCTCGCTTGAACATTTTGGATTGAAGGATGTCATTAACGGCTTTCAGCTTGTATTCATCCTCAGAACTGATCACAATTTCCTTATCATCCTGAAATTTAATTTTACTGTTCGAGCCTTTTAGGTCGTAACGCTGAGACAGCTCTTTTGAAGCAATCTCAATGGCATTTTTGACTTCCTGGATTTCAACCTTTGAAACAACATCAAATGAACAATTTGAAGCCATAAATTACTCCTTTGTTTTCAGGGCTTAAAGATAAAAAGAAGCCTCCCTCTTTCGCAGACACAGTGTGCTACAAGTCTACAGATCTTTCAAGCCTTTCTTCAATTAAGGAAGCTCAAGTTTGCCTGAAACCCGGCCCGTCATTCCCGCAAAGGCGGGAATGACGATTTTTATACAATTAGTGCAGTGTTTAGCATCACGAGAAGGGTGAGCTATTGGAAAAGACAGGTTCGATGAGGCCCATGCGTCTTGAGTAGATGGCCCGCCCTTGACTCTAAGTTTTCTCTCCAACTTACAGAAACTCGATTTGATTTTTCGGACAAATAAAACAGTGGCTCAGACTACCGGACCAGATTATGTGTGACTCTTTGGAACAAACTTAATTTCAACATCATAGCCCACCGCATGAGCATACTGCTCAATTGTTGATAATTTTGGGGAATTTGGAGCGTTGACATTTTCAAGACGCGAAATATTGCTTTTTTGAGTATGAAGTACCTTAGCGATTTGTTCTTGAGTAAGTCCCGCCTGTTGACGTAAAGCGATTAACTTTTTTCGTAATTCATACGCTGGCGCTAAAGATTCATATTCCTTATTCACAGATGCCTTGCTAAGTGCCTTTTTCTTAAATTCTGAAAGCGTCGGCCGAGTCATTTCAAAACCTCTTTCATACGTTTTTTAGGCAAATCCAAATCTTTCTTTGGCGTTTTTTGAGACTTCTTGACGAACGAATGCAATATCACGATTTCTTTTCCCGCGACCGTACAGTACATGGAACGCCCAATTCCTTCTTTCCCTTTTGCCCGAATCCCATATAAGCCAGAACCCAATGATCCGACATACGGCTTGCCTAAGTTTGGCCCCAAATTTTCAATCATTTCTGCAATATGAAGAAAATTAGCCAAAATTCCAGAAGGGAAATTTAATACCTGAGCCTCTACTTTGGAATTATAAAATGTTACCTTCCAGTTCATACATAAGTTATCTTAATTGATAACCCGCGATTTAGCAAGTTTACCAGTTTTACAGAGGGTTTACTGAAAAACTAGTAAGCTTATGATTCTAAACAGAAGCATTAGGATTAGGTCTTGTCACTTGCTAACAGGCTGATCAAACATAATCAAATAACTAGACCTGACCCTAATTTTCAACCTTTGAAACAACATCAAATGAACAATTTGAAGCCATAAATTACTCCTTTTGTTTTCAGGGCTTAAAGATAAAAAAAGCCTCCCTCTTTCGCAGACACAGTGTGCTACAAGTCCACAGATTCTTTCAAGTTTTTCTTTGAAAACCGCCCATTTGCCTAAAATACGCGCTTGATTTCCACGAATTTTCAAGTAAACTTTAAGTATTTTATATCTCCCCACTGGGCCTTGTGTTGGTTTTTACGCCATGACATAATGCCTCTTCTCTATAGAATGAAACACGACGGAAAGGGTAATACATGATCCCATTAAAGGCGGATTTACCGACACGAACCGTCCCCATTATGACCTTTCTGCTCATCCTCATTAACGTAGGGGTTTATTTCTACCAACTTTCGCTCGGCCCCAATCAGTGGCAGTTCTTTTTTTCTCACGGTGCGATTCCCTATCACATGGTACATGGTTTTGGTGTAAACGGCCTTCCCGCGCCTGTTGTACAAAGCATTTTTACTTCGATGTTTATCCACGGTGGTTTTTTTCATGTGGGCGGCAACATGCTCTACCTTTGGATTTTTGGCAACAATGTCGAAGATGAATTTGGACATCTACGTTTTCTCTTTTTTTATTTTATCTGTGGTGTCATCGCAGCCTATTCCCACGCCCTGATTGACGCTTCGTCCAAAGTGCCAATGGTAGGGGCGAGCGGTGCGGTTTCCGGTATCTTGGGTGCTTATTTTCTGCTTTTTCCCCGTGCAAAAATATTAACCTTATTGCCCATTGGTTTTTTTATCACCACGGTTCGCATTCCCGCCATGGTCGTTTTGGGCTTCTGGGTGCTTGGACAATTTATGTGGGTTTTCTCCACTCCAAAAGGGGGGGGAGGCGTGGCCTGGTTTGCGCATATCGGGGGGTTTATTGCGGGCATGGTTCTGCTTCGGTATTTTAGAAGACCTCGTCCGCGTTGGCGGGCGCCTACAAAATAAGTCAGCGCGAGATCGCTCAAACAAAAAAACCCCTGAGACAGTTCTGTCTCAGGGGTTTTTAAATCATCGTTCCTGACCGTTATCTATGCAGCGCTATCTACGATTGCACTGAGTGTTGCACTGACACGCATCACAGAATTCGCTTTTTCTGCATTGGGTCGAAAATACCCCCCAAGTTCAACGGCATCGCCTTGTGCTGCAAGCAGCTCTTTCGTGATTGTGACTTCACCGTCCGAAAGCTTTTGTGCAATCGGGGAAAAATGGGCTTGAAGATCTTTGTCTTCGGTCTGCGCTGCCAAGGCTTCCGCCCAGTATGTCGCAAGGTAATAATGACTGCCGCGATTGTCAATTTCATTTACTTTGCGCGACGGGGACTTGTTTTCATCCAAAAACTTTCCGGTCGCCCGATCCAAAGTCTCACCCAAAATACGTGCTTTTTCATTTTTGGTGACCTTGCTTAAATGCTCCAAAGAGGCTGCCAGGGCCAAAAATTCACCCAAAGAATCCCAGCGCAAATGGCCTTCTTTCACCATCTGCTGCACGTGCTTGGGGGCTGAACCACCCGCACCGGTTTCAAACAATCCACCGCCATTCATGAGGGGGACAATAGAGAGCATCTTTGCGCTGGTGCCTAATTCAAGAATCGGGAAAAGGTCGGTATTGTAATCCCGCAGCACGTTGCCTGTCACTGAGATGGTGTCTTTGCCTTCCTTGATGCGTTCCAAGGAAAAAAGTGTGGCTTCAACAGGGGGCAGGATCCGAATATCTAAACCGTCTGTATTGTGATTCGGCAAATACGCATTGACTTTTTTGATGAGCTCCGCATCATGGGCTCTATTTTCATTCAACCAGAAAACCGCAGGGGTGTTACTCGCCCTTGCACGTGTCACAGCCAACTTGACCCAATCCTGAATCGGCGCATCTTTCGCCTGACAGGCACGCCAGATATCACCTTCTTCAACATTGTGTTCGAACAAGGTTGCTCCTGCGGCATCGATAATGCGGATCGTGCCCTTTCCCGGAGCCTGAAATGTTTTGTCATGAGAACCATATTCTTCGGCTTTTTGTGCCATCAAACCCACATTCGGCACACTGCCCATTGTCGTGGGATCAAAAGCCCCGTTTTTTTGACAGAATTCGACAACAGCCTGATAAACCCCGGCGTAACTATTGTCTGGAATGGTGGCCTTGCAATCATTCAGTTCACCATCCGGTCCCCACATTTTTCCCGATTCACGAATCATCGCGGGCATGGAGGCATCAATAATGACATCACTCGGCACATGTAAGTTGGTAATGCCTTTGTCGGAATCCACCATTGCAAGCTCAGGGCGATTTTTGTAAACAGCCTGAATGTCGGCTTCGATTTCTGCTTGTTTATCTTTTGAAAGGGTCTTTATTTTGGCATAAACATCACCCAGGCCATTCTTGAGATCAACACCCAGCTCCTTTAAAACGGTCGCGTGTTTTTCGAGTGCATCCCTATAATAGACAGAAACACAGTGACCAAAAATGATGGGGTCTGAGACTTTCATCATCGTGGCCTTCATGTGAAGCGAAAAGAGCACGCCCTTTTCTTTGGCATCGACGATTTGTGCTTCAAGAAATGATCGTAAGGCCTTCCGGCTCATGAATGTACCGTCAAGCACTTCGCCTGCCAAGAGCGGAACCTTGGCTTTCAGGACAGTAATCTTGCCCGCGCCATCCTCAAATTCGATTCGGGCATCCGTCGCTTCAGAAATCGTGACAGACTTCTCATTAGAGAAAAAATCGCCGCCCTCCATATGTGAAACATGGGTCTTTGAATTTGAAGACCAGGCGCCCATTCTGTGCGGGTGCTTTTTGGCGTAATTTTTAACCGCAGTGGGAGCACGACGATCGGAGTTGCCTTCCCTCAAAACCGGGTTGACAGCGCTTCCCAATACTTTGGCATAGCGGCTTTTAATTTCTTTTTCTGCATTGTTTGCAGGATCTTCCGGGTAGTCCGGCAAGTTGTAGCCTTTTTCCTGTAATTCTTTAATGGCGGCCTGTAACTGGGGAATGGACGCACTGATATTCGGAAGCTTGATGATGTTGGCTTCGGGGGTTTTTGCCAACACACCCAATGCAGCCAACTCATCGGGAATTTGCTGATCTTTACTGAGGTTTTCAGGGAAGTTCGCAATAATGCGTCCTGAAAGGGAAATATCTCTTTTTTCAACACTGACACCGCAGGGCGCGGCAAAGGCTTTGATGATCGGGAGAAAAGAATAGGTTGCGAGTGCCGGTGCTTCATCGGTATCGGTGTAAATAATTTTTGAGTTTTGTGTCATCATACTTTTTCCTCAACATTAAAAGGTTTCGGTTTTAGGAGCATACTTAGTAATGTATTGCTTGCTTGCTTGTCAACTTTTTATGAAAAGGGCACCCCTTTGATCATTCTAAACGAAACCTTCTTCAAGCCAAAACTTGAAAAATACCTGATTCGGTGTTTCTATTATAGGGAAGCCCTGGTATAGGGAAGCCCTAATATGGGGAAGCCCTGATATTAGAGAAGCCCTGATTTTTACGAGACACAGAACATGTCTATCCCAAAACTGGTCGCCCATCGTGGTTATGCCACACGTTTTCCAGAAAACACCCTGTTATCAATTGAAGAAGCCTTAAAAGTCGGCGCCCATTTTGTGGAATTTGACGTGCAGTGTACTGCCGATGGCGTCCCGGTCGTCTTTCACGATGCCTCTCTTGAGCGCACAACCGGCATTCAAAAAAATCTCCTCGAATTACCCTCCGAAAAGATCCGAAACATTTCAGCCTGTGAAACCACACGTTTCGGTCAAAAATTTTCCGATCAGAACATCACAATTCCAAGCCTTGCACAAGTCGTCTCCCTGCTCAAAGAGTGGCCTCAAACCACCGCATTTGTAGAAATCAAAACAGAAAGCCTCACACAATTTGGCATTGCTGCAGTCTTAAAAACCGTCATAACCTGTATCACGCCCATCTTGAAACAATGTTGCGTCATTTCATATGACGACCTAGCGCTTCGCGCCGCGCGTAAGATGGGAGTACAAAAGATCGGCTGGGTCTTAAAGACCTGGTCAGATCAACAGCATGATACCACTAAAGAACTGATGCCGAACTACCTCATTTGCAACTACAAAAAAATTCCCCACGCTTCGACCCCTCTCTGGTCGGGCCCCTGGCAGTGGTGTTTCTACGAAGTCACCGATCCTGAATTGGCCCTAAAACTTCACGCACGGGGCGCGGAACTGATTGAAACGATGGATATCGCGGGAATGCTTGCCGACCCTCGTCTTAGGATAAAGAAGAGGGTCATTTGAGCATCCCACACTACGATGTCCTTGTCATCGGGGGCGGAATTCACGGCGCAGGCGTCGCACAAGCTGCTGCCGCACGAGGTCATCACGTGCTCGTCCTTGAGCAACATGGCATCGGAAGCGGCACATCGAGACGCTCCAGTAAACTCATTCACGGCGGTTTGCGTTATCTCGAGACCGCCCAGCTTTCACTCGTTTACGAATCCCTGCACGAGCGCACACTCCTGCTCAAAAATGCACCTGATTTGGTGAAACTCACCCCCTTTTATATCCCTGTTTACAAAAATTCAGCACGCAGCCCTGGCATCATCCGTTGCGGTCTTTCGCTTTATGCACTTTTAGGGGGACTGAAAAAAGTGTTTCGCTTTCGCAAACTGCGCAAATCGGACTGGAAAAATTTAGATGGATTACGGACTGAACATCTTTCAGCCGTTTATCAATATTGGGATGCACAAACCGACGATCACGCCCTGACACAAGCCGTGTTCAACAGCGCACTGGACTTAGGCGCAAAACTGCACATGCCCGCAATTTTTCAAAAGGCCGTTAAAGAAAAAGATCACTACCAAGTCAACTACCTCCGAGAAAAAGGAGAAGAAAATTGCACGGCCACAACACTCGTCAATGCCGCAGGCCCTTGGGTAGACAGCGTACTAGAGCACATCACCCCCATGCCTCCCAAAGTTCAAATAGCACTCGTACAAGGCACACACATTCTGCTCAAAGAAAAAGTGACTCAGGGCATTTATTATTTGGAAGCACCATCTGACAAACGGCCCGTTTTTGTCATGCCCTGGAAAGGGCAGTTGATGGTGGGCACGACAGAAACCGTCTTTAAGGGGAATCCTTCGGAAATTGAGGTCTTAGATGCAGAAAAAGACTACCTGCTTGAAACACTCGCTTCCTATTTCCCACAATTTAAGACGCTCACAAAACAAAATATTCAATCTGCTTTTGCCGGATGTCGCGTACTGCCCAAGGGCAGTGAACATTTTGGTGCACGCCCACGCGAAACAGTGTTGCAAACGGATGTGCTCTTGCAGCCTCGTTTGCTCACGATTTATGGCGGGAAACTCACGACCTACCGGATCACCGCAGAAAAAGTCATGAATCAGCTCATGCAAAGCCTTCCCGCAAAAAAACAGATTGTCGATACAGCAGAAATTAAATTAACAACAGATCAGAAAATGGATTTGGGTACAGTGAGCCGCCAATTTATGCCTCGTCGTCCACTTTAGGGGTTCCTAAACACACAGCGATTCGGAGGCAAAGCGCCTTTCTTTTTTGTCCAAAACCCGTCTTTTTGTGTTTCATAGCTGGAGAAAACAAAAGGCAGTGGGTCGGCAGTCAGAGGTTTATTTTCTTTCATCAATTGAAAGTGCAAATGCGGCTGAACACTATTGCCAGAATTTCCTATCTTGGCAATCAAGGCGCCCGTCTTTATTTTGTCACCCTCCCTTAGCTGAATACTGCTTTGTCTCAGTTGGGCAAACAAGGCGTACACCCCCTTGGAAGCTTGCATAATAACGTGATTGCCAAAAAATTCATTCGCATCCTCTGCATACTCTTGTTTTCCAAGAAAGAGCCCTGAATACACATCCGAAATCAGGCTCAAGCGCATGCGGTCTTCACAATCATTCACAATTTTAATAATCGTTCCATCAAAAGGCGAAAGCACGGGTTCCTCCCATGAAAAAACCGTCGAGGCCTTCAATCGACCCAATAGATGCATCAGAAGACCCAATCCCTTGTAGGGTTTTGCATTTTCATCCACGGCAACAAAATCTTTTGCATCAGGATGATGACCCGGGGGATTCAAAAAAGACCACTGCCCTTTCACCGGACATTGAATCACAATCGCTTTCATCGAAAGTTAAACCTCCTACGATCGTTTTCCCAGTAGCCCTTGTGGACGGAAAACCATCATCACCACGAGCGCGATGCCAAAAATCAACATCCGGTAACTCGCCAGGCCCCGCAGCATTTCTGGCAAAACGGTTAAAAGAAAGGCCCCTAAAATTACACCGGGCAAACTGCCCATGCCCCCTAAGACCACCATCGACAAAATACGAACAGACTCTAAAAAGGTAAAACTTTCAGGAGAGATAAATGTGTAGCGTGCTGCAAAGAGCACCCCCGCAATGCCCGCAATCGCGGCCCCCAGCGCAAAGGCCAGTGTTTTTATACGCGTGGTATCGATGCCCATGGCCTCTGCCGCGGTTTCATCTTCTCGAATCGCAATCCAGGCCCGGCCAATTTGAGAGTGAAGCAAACGATGCACGGCAAGTGCGGCGAGCACCACAAACACCAGGATCAGATAATAAAAATGGAGCGGCGTGCGAAAAACAAAACCTCCCAGTGCGGGGCGCGCAATCTGCATAATGCCGTTGGGGCCTTGCGTCACTGCATCCCAATTATTCAGACAAAGATAAATAATCTGCACAAACCCCAAGGTAATAATTGCCAGATAGTCACCCCGAAGCCTTAAAGTAATCAGACCCAAAATGAGACCAAAAAGACCCGCAATCGCCGCCCCCAAAGGGAGTCCCAACCAAAAAGAAAGACCAAAACCCGTTGAGAGAATGGCGTAGGTATAAGCCCCGACCCCGTAAAAAGCGGCATAGCCCAAGTCCAGCAATCCGGCATAACCCACGGTAATGTTGAGACCGATGGCCAAGAGGGCGTAAAGCGCGGCAAGACCCAGGATATCGACATAATAATTATTCAAAAAAAATGGCAGGATAAGCACAAGCGCAGCACCACCCGCCATGAAAACTTTCTTAAAAAGACCCGCCTGCACCTCTAAAATCTGAGCAGGAAATAGACATGCCGATGCAACGATTATCTTTTTAAAGCCCTCCGAACGAGAAAGGCTCAAAATAGCCCAGATGCACAAAACACCCGCAATAAGTGTCCCCGCCAATTGCAGCGCACCCACAGCACCCATCAAAGGCCAGGCCAGCAAAGCAAAACAAAGCGGCAGCAAAAACAATTGTTTGAGACGTATTTTTAACACGGCAGGATTGCTCATCAAACCCGATCTCCGCCTTTTTCCCCCAACAAACCCGTGGGTCTAAAAATCAAAACTAAAATCAAAATCAAAAAAGCAAAACCGTCCTTAAATTCCGTTGAAATATAGGCCGAACCCAAGCTCTCCACGAGACCCAACAGCAGGCCCCCTAACATCGCTCCCGGTAAATTCCCGATGCCCCCCAAAACCGCTGCGGTAAAGGCCTTTAAACCTGCAACATATCCAATATAAAAATTGACCACCCCATAATAAACAGACACCATCACGCCTGCAGCCGCCGCCAGGATCGAACCAATGATAAACGTAATGGCGATGATACGATCAATGGGAATCCCACAGAGTGCGGCCATGGTTTTGTCTTGCGAGGTGGCCCGCATCGCCTTGCCAAGCCGTGTTTTACGTACAAAAAAATGCAAGGTCGCCATCAATAAAAAAGACGCGACAATAATAAAACCCTGGATTGGACTCATCGGAAAATGGGTGCCAAGCACCGCCTCGGCGCTAAACAAATGCGGGACAACCTTGTCGGAAGAGCCTTGTGCCAACATCACATAGTTTTGCAAAAAAATAGACATACCAATAGCAGAAATAAGCGGGGACAGTCGATGCGCTTTTCGTAGAGGGCGATAGGCGATGCGCTCCATCATCACGCCATACCCCGCGCAAGTCAGGCCGGACAATATAAAAACAAAAAAAAGAGACAACAAAAGGTGGGATTCCGTCAAACCCAAAACCGTAAACAAACCCAAATAAATAATGCTCAAATAGGCCCCGATCATGTAAATCTCACCATGCGCAAAGTTGATCAGCCCCAAGATGCCATAGACCATTGTATAGCCCAAGGCGATCAGGGCATAAACACTGCCCAAGGTCAGGCCGTTTATCAGTTGTTGTAAAAACATTGAATCCTTGTTTTATTGAGATCTGACGTAGAGCAGGATACTATACTAGAAAACAAAAGAAATAAAAAAAGCCCGGTTTTTCAACCGGGCTTTTTTTTGGTGGAGGCGGCGGGATTCGAACCCGCGTCCGAAAATATTCAACCAAAGACCACTACATGTTTAGTCTCTGTTTAAGTCTCGCGTCAAATGCCACACAAAGACGAGCGACATGATCCGCCAGCTCCAGTTTGTCTTAGGCGCTTCCCCTGAAACACAAAAAGCGTCGCAGCCTGCTAAATGTCATCTTACTCCCGCACAGACACCGGAAGGTCGATGTCGCCGCGTATTAGGCAGCGAGGGCTAATGGTTGATCATTAGCAATTAATAGTTTTCCATTTGTTTAACGAGCCCAATGGAACCTCGACATGCGCTCTATGGCCTCCCATCCCCGTCGATTCCGGTCGCCCCCAAAAACTTACTTCCGAAAACATGGGATTATTGATCCACCTCTATTATAAGTCTTCTTAGGGCAATCTTTCAATCTCTATTCAAAACACAACTCAAAATTTAAACAGGGATTGCGGCGATTCACCACGATAAAATATTTCATCGTATTTATTTTCGATAGCCTGTACTTCTTTATCTGTCAGCGCATTAAATTCTTTCTCGCGTCTACGTTTTGATAATTTACCATTATTCTGGTTCAGAAACCTGATCAGCAAATCAACCCGCTTGTCCGGCATATCAATGTAGTTCTTCATGAAATCGTTCAAAAGATCGTATCTCGTAAGATAATCAACTTCTTCAGGCAGCGTTTTATTAACGGTCTCTTCGACACATTCAAAAAAAAACTCTGCTTGTTTTGTTGCATCAAAATAGCGGTATAAATTGATTGTTTCGTTCAGAACTTCAACATTGCCTTTATCAGTAGGACGCCATTTGATCAAATCAAGTCTTTGTTTGGAGTGATTCTCTAATGTCTGTTTGTACGCGTCAATACGATCCAGAATAACGGCTGAGACTGGAAAGACCAGCCCTTTAGAAACAAATCTTTTTTCGGCCAAAACATGATGAAACAAATAGCGATGGATACGGCCATTACCGTCTTCAAAGGGATGAATAAATACAAAGCCAAATGCAATCAGCGTTGCTGTGAGCACAGCGTCATAATCGCTATCGCTTAATCGCTGGTAAGTCTCTATTAGCCCTGAAAGCAGGCTTTCCAAATCATCAGCGCGTGCAGAGATATGAACAGGCATTGGCATTCCCGTCGTTCTGTCATGATCACCAACAAAACCACCTTCAATACGGCATCCTGGCATGATGAAACGATTGTCGGCAATCACAATAGATTGCAGATACTCAAGTTCATCGACGCTTAATTTCCGCTGTCCTGCTTCACCGATAACCTTGCCCCATCGTTCAAGACGACTATAAGGCGGGGCTTCCCCTTCAATGCGATAAGACGCCTTGGAGTCTTTGAGCAACAGGAACGCCGCAGCGCGGCTCAGTAAATCGGCGTGTGTTTTGCCCATATGATCTACCGCCACCTGTGAAAGGTTCATGGCAATATATTGATCAAGCTTTTCAGTTCGTCTGATCAGTGGACAGAACTCGCGAGTCCCCGGCAAGTTATTACGAACGCGATGACGTTTGGAATCACGGGGAGCTGCTGCGTATTGCAAGCGGTCATTAATCAGGGGAACGAAATTCCCCTGCTGCGCGTCATCTAGTTCGAGCTTAGTTTCACCCAGCCATTCATATAAGAACCAAATGCGTCGGCTATAGGCACCTGTTGGCGCTGCCCTGACGATGTTGACAATCTCCTGAGGATCAATATCATCAAACAAGGCTTTGAGAACCGCCAGATCAATGCCTTCATACTTGAGTGCAAAGGTAAGATGGCCCTGCAACGTATCCTTGGGCTTATGGCGTGGCGTGAACAGTTGCCAAGGGCCTTTCTCAAGCTTTCTGTGTTTTATGTCTATTGCACAAAGGGTATCCGGCGCAGGGACAGGTAACTCATGCCCAGCAATTAACGCGGCATAACCCGCATACCTCACCCCCTCTTCTAACCCTGGAAAAGCGTGAAAACCCTTTATACTTCCTAATTTTTGATTATATGTAGTCATTTTTGTGAATTTTGATTAGAAGTTATCGTTCTGCATCTTTGCATGAAAAATGATTACAATCGCAATGTTGTTGTGAACAATGATATCTAGGGTTTGCTGAAAAAGTCAGGCTGGCAATCTCACCCAAAGAGGTTCA
>CAYVHO010000004.1:0-259919 GCA_964451325.1 uncultured Nitrospira sp.
GGCACTAATAAAGGATCAGATTGCTGGGACTGGAAGAAAATATTCGCTCGAAATTACTGAACCTCTTTGGGTGAGATTGCCAGCCTGACTTTTTCAGCAAACCCTAAGTACTTTAAATTGTGAAGGTTATGAAACGAAGGCTATCCAAGTCATTTTTATTTGTCAATCAAAAATACCCTTTTGTGCGAAATGAAGCCCCATCCTACTTCCGGCTAGAAAAGGTTCCGAGGCTTGGAGTCTAAATCTGACGAATGCCATTTCAAGCCTTTATTATTGTTGACAGGCTGAGATCTTATCGACTTCAGGAGGTGGGCTTACCGGTTTTCTCGAGTATGCCAAATGCGCAAGATGTAAAGATCTAATTGGCAAATTTCGTAACGCATTTCATAATGACCGATGAGTAGACGGCGAACGTCACGCGGTTCAAATTCTTCAAGCTTTTCGCCAATACGAGGTTGTTCGATGAGTATCGTTGGTACTGTGGTAAGAGATTGTAGTGTCTGCCCCGCCGCTTTTCTATTGCTCGGAGCTAAGAATGTGTATAAACGAGCCAAATCTGATAGCGCTTTCCTCGTCCATTTTAATTTCATTCCGTTGGAATGGGTAAGGGCTTATCGGTACCAAGGCTATCCGCCCATGTTTGAACAGCTTGGTGGTCGACCACCGCATTGTCATCAACTTCCGCAAGGGCCTCTAAAGTAAGTCTTCTGCGTTCTTCCTCCTGTTCCACCCAAACGGTTAATGCTTGTTTTACGATCCAAGCGCATGAGCGTTCAAGACGAGTAGCCATTTGGTCGACTTTTTCCGCAAGTAGCACCGGCACGTGAGCTGTAATAACTTTATTTTCCATTAAACAATTCTCCAATTGACTTAATCATAATTAATAATATTAATTGATTATGATTAAGTCAATGTTTTAGAAGGCGTAAAATTCTTGGGGGGCATTCACTCCATCATTTTGTTTCATTCTTTATATAGGCCTTAAATCTTCCCAAAGGCTTTAACTGAATAATCGCTTGTTTAGCAAAGAGAGGTGTACCCCAAGGCTGACTGAAGTTGATAAATCTTGAACACTGCAGTTCAGAGGAAAGATTATAAGTTCCTAGCTTTCGGGCTGAGTGAAGCAGAAACCAAGCTTCCACTCAAAGTCTTAATGAAGTCCGTTTGAATTCCACCCCATTCCAGCTAGAAAAATTTTTGAGGCCTACAGGAAGAACTGACTTGGTCAGGCTGCCGTTAATCTCGTAACCTTGAGTCCTTCGCGTTTTTGCTCTGCAAACCAGAGATCGTACTGAACTTGCTGATTCAGCCAGCTCTCCGCCGAAGTATCAAAGGCAAGGGAAAGACGAACAGACATTTCAGGGCTGATCCCCGAACGGCCATTAAGAATCGCGGAGAGGGTCTTTCGGCTCACCCCTAAAGCAACAGCAGCCTCTGTGATGGTAATATTTAACGGTTCCAAACAGAGTTCCTTTAATACTTCCCCTGGGTGGGGAGGATCATGCATTAACATCATCACACCTCAAATGGTAATCTTCATAGTCAACAAGCTCTGCATTCTTCCCCCGAAATCGAAATGTCACCCGCCAATTTCCGCTAACGCGAACAGCCCAAACCCCCTTCCCCCGGCCTTTTAATTCATGTAAAAAGAGACCAGGGAGATTCATGTCCTTGGGACAAGTCGATGCATTCAAACGGCCAAGGATGAGCCTCAAGCGTCCTGAATGTTTTGCTTGAATGCCGGATTTCACCCCATGAAGAAAAATTTTTTCGAGACCCTTGTGTTTGAAGTCTGTAATCACAAGGATTATTGTAACCAAACAAGTGACAGGTTACAAGCCTCTGTCTCCTAGTTGAAAAAGGAGACACATTCTCAAATAATAACTTGCCTATCAAAAATACTCCTTTGTGCGAAATGGAAATCAAGCGCCCGAAGTTGATGAATCTTAAAGACTACCGTTTAGAAGAAAAATGCTAAACTTCTATCTTTCGGGCTGAGTGAAGCAGAAACCAAGCTTCCATTCAAAATCTTGATGAAGTCCATTGGAAGGGGTTTATTCGGGTGCAAATGATGTCATTCTTCAGAAAACAAACCCCTGACTAAAACCATCGATTGTCTCACCTCGAAAATTTTCAATCTCTGGCATCTTTTCCATTGAGGGGGACAAATTGTTTATTCCTAATTTTAGTTCCCCAAATACGATGCAAGGCCTGATGTTCGCTTGAGCTATAGCTGATCGAAACGCCGATGCCGATGTCTAGGTCTTGAATCGATTCAATGGCATCAATCAGGTTTTCGCGTGTGATCTTTTTCGGGGCGCGTTGTAGTCCTTCCACCAGAATTTTTGCCGCAATAAATCCTTCCAGTGAGACAAAATCCGGCGCGGCTTCAGGCCTGTATGCCTTGAGTAAATGCCGGTATTCGGCCACACCGGGCAGTGTGGATTCAAAATGAGGCACGACCTGTGTCACGATAACCCCTTCGCCAGATTTCCCAAGGGCTTTTGCCAGTGGGATACTGCCCACAAAAGAGACATTTAAAAAATGTGTATTGGGCCAAATGGTTTTTGCATATTTTATAAATTTTGCACTGGCGGAGTAGGTGCCGACGATGATGATCGCTTTAGGGCTTATTGCAGCATCCAGAAGCTTGAGTAGCCCGTCTTCCACGTCGAGGGTGTTGCGTGTATAACGGCCGTGGGGCAGCTTGCGTGCCGCTTGATATCCATGGCTTTCCAATGCTTTGATTGCCCCGGCATAACCCGCATCCCCATAAGCATCATTTTGAGTAAAAAAAGCGATTTCGTCGGGATTGATGCCACGATCCAGCATGCCGTCAATCATGGCGGCGGTTTCTTCTTCATAGCTTGCGCGCAAATTGATGATATAACGATCAGGCGGTGTTTTTCTGAGGATATTTGCACCGGTGAAAGCGCCAAAAAGCAGCACTTTTTCCCGATTTGCGATGGGGACAGTGACCATGGCCGTGGGTGTGCCGACATTTCCGATAATCGCCAGTATCTCGCGGTTTTTGGCGAGACGCCGCATGTTGACTGCGGCACTGGTGGGTTGATAGCCGTCATCCAAGGTCAGAAGTTCTAAGGGGTGACCCTTGATGCCTCCCTGTTTGTTGATGTGATCAAAATAGGTTTCAATGCCCCGTTTCATGGAGAGGCCGAGGTCTCGTGCCGGGCCGCTTAAAGCCGTGGTCATGCCGATCTGCAAAGGCTGTTTTTCATTACTGAAACCCTCGTTGGGTATCAGCAGGATCAACAAAAGGCTTATCAGGGTTCGGAGAAAATGATTCATCTCTAATTTAGCGCAATCAGTAAAATTTAATAAGTGTGACCACCAGCATCGTCAGGGTAATCACCGGCCAATAAAAAAGCTTGGGTAAGAGGTTGTCACGATATTGCACAAAGGGAATATTGATGTTCCAGGTAAAGAGAATTGCGTTAATCGCAATGGAAAGGATTGTGGCATAGGTGACGACATAAAAATATTCCATGTAAAAAATTTCATTGGCTGCAAGTGAGCCTCTCAGATCGATATGGGAAATTAAGACGACAAAAAACAGGGCGGAGCTTGAGGCCAGTGTGGTCGCGGCATTAAATCCAAGCACTTGAATCTTGTCCGTCTTTTTTGAACTGGTGATGAGTACCGCAAACAACATCAAGAGCACAACAATGATCGGGGTTAAATTTGAGATAAAAGGATTCAAAAAACGCCGGTTTACGCCGATTTGAAAATACAATTCTGGAAATCTGTTTTGCCCGACATAACGCGGAATGCCAAAATCCGTATTATAGCTATTAAAACGATAGTTGAAAAAGCTGCTGTAGACCTCCCAGCCGGGCAGCACAAAATCCTGCTCAATCCCTGGAAGCCGTTCGGGATGGATCATATCATAGGAATCGAGTGCTGGTGTCAGCACAACATTTTTATCAAAATCTTTGTGCCATAAACGCATCCAGACCGTCTGTTGATCAAAGGGGTACTGGGTGTAATTGAAATCCTGACGCAAAGTCACATGAAAATACCAACCGATGACTTCTCCATTTTTTTCTTTACGGCGATAAACGGGGTCGATTTTTGCCGACTCGGCTTCAGGCAGTACAAAGCCGCGCGAGAGGTCGTCAGGTACGTTTTGATTGTAAAATTGCCAAACGTAGCCCGTTAGGATCACATTGTTCGCACTGGTAAATTCAATGGATTGCACAAAAACCCCAGTGGGGATGTAGATGGGCAGTGGCTGTCGATCACCCAGGGCAGTACGAATATGTTTCATTTTGAAGGTACTCAGATCATTTTGATTCAGAATGACCGTTCGTTCGGTGTTTTTCCAGGCCACGTTGTCCGTGGCCAAAAACCAAATGAGTGCGATACCCAACATAAAAAGCATTGAGGCATTTAATGCACGGAGCCACATGAGCGAAATTGTCCTAGTCTCTCTTCGAGAGAGATCCATCAAAATCAGGCTCAAGGCAAATAAAATAAAGAGCACTGCGATCCAAATCAAACGACGTCGAAGGGCCTGATTTCCTTTTGTCAGCGCTGTTTTGTCATAGAGTATGGCCAGCGTCCATCCCGTCGTGGGAATGTGTTGTACATTGGCCCAGGTTTCAGTCCCGGTCAAAATGCTCTTGCCTTGTAAGGTATTGTTTTCTCCTGAAATCGCATGTCGTACAATATTTTCAAGCAGGGGATCGTCTGTCTTCTGAGCAAGGCTTAAGATATTCTCTCGTGCATCGACGTATTCTTTATTCGGATGAGAGAGAATCTCCCCTTTTTTAGAAAGCATCATCCCGTAACCTGTTTTACCCGTCCTAAGGGTTTTAATTTCATTAAAGATATCGTTTAAAGCATAGTGTAGAAAGACAATGCCTCGTTTTTCTTGTCGTCCTGTTGTCGGATTTTTTTGAAAGAAGGGGAGGGCATATTCAATGACCTTCTGCCCCGCAGCCTGACTGAAACGCGGTGCATTCCATTGTGCGCCATTTTTCAGAGGACGATGATACCAGTCATAAATTCCAACCGTGTAATCCAGTAAATTTTCGATCTGGACCCGTTTTAATTCCCCCGCTTGTCGCGTAAAATAAGGCGCAAAAAGACGTACATCGGGGTCATAGGCAAAAGGGGTATAAGCCAAACCAACACCAATGAGATCGGGGTTGATGTTTAAAACACGTTTGAGTCGTTCGCTTAATTGCGCGTCTTTGAGTGGGATATTCGAAAGATCTTTTGAAAGTGCTTCTGCAATAGGGAGGGACTGTCCTAGAAGGGTCTCTATTTTTTCGGCAAGGTCGATGGTTTGTTCTCGGATTTTTTGTTGCGCCGGAGTCGTGATTGTTTCTTTAAGTTGAAAGTAGCTGAGCATTAGAAAGGCAAGCAGGCCCAGGCTGATGAGTGATGTTACGGCTGAAAGCTTAAATATTTTTTTTTCAGAAAATAGCTTCAATGCGAGATAATCTAAGTGAAGAGACCTATCGAATAGGGTTTTTTCCAGAAAAGTGAATTATGGGATGATTTGTCATGGTATTCGTCGCATGTTACAGTCTTCCTAAAAAGGGGTCAAGTTACGATAGTGGGGAGCGTTTAGAATGTTTGAAGTATAAAAATGAATTAAAAAAGGTATCTCAGGCCACTTCATTTTTAAGTGTTAATGTTTTAATATTAGTGACGACCCCAAATCATTTAGGGAAAGGCTGCTCACCTTTGGACTCAGAACTTGATGCATTATGAAAAAGGACAGTAGATGAAGACTGTAATTTCGACACTCATTGTGAGCGCCGTACTTTCTGCGCTTTTGGGTCTTATGGTGGTATTCGCTGGTTGGTTTAATGTTGCTACAACCTGGAAAGACCCCGCACTGATCCAGTGGATATTGGCAACGACCAGTAAAAATTCTGTCGCATCTCGTGCAAAAAATATAGAAGTTCCAGCCTTGGGCAGTGAAGACCAGATCAAAAAGGGCTTTCAGAGTTTTCGTGCCATGTGTGCGGGTTGTCATACGCCACCAGGAGATGACCCGACGCCGATGGCCCAGGGTTTGAACCCGGAAGCGCCTGATTTGGCAAAAAGCCAAAAAACGCCCGCAGAAATTTTTTGGGTCCTCAAAAATGGCATCCGTATGACGGGCATGCCCGGCTGGGGAGAGACACATACGGACGAGCAGCTTTGGGAGATGGTTTCCTTTATTCAGGAACTCCCAGAGATGACTTTTTTGGATTACCTCTTTTTAAACAGCGAAGTCCCTTTGGATGAAGATGATGGTCATGATCATGAGCACTAAAGACATAAATGAGTGATTATATTTTTGATGAGCAACAGCTAGACCAGGAGTTATTTCGTCTAAAATTGATTGAGGCGGCTTTTGATCCTGATTCGATACGGTATTTGAATCAAGTCCAGGTCAAAAAAGGCTGGCAGTGTTTGGAAATCGGCCCCGGTGCCGGTTCAATTTTTTCCTGGCTGGGAAAACAAGTCGGATCTAAAGGTTGTGTCCTTGGGATTGATAAAAACACAAAATATATCAATGTTTATGCCGAAATACCTTATGCAGTACTTCAAGGAAATTTTACAGATTTGGCCTTTGAAAATCGTTTTGATCTCGTGCATTGCAGATATGTGCTGATTCACAACCCAGAGAAAACAGAGATTATCCCCAAAATAAAGGCCAGTTTAAAACCCGGTGGATTTGTCGTTCTGGAAGAACCCGATTTTACTTGCGCGATGCTTTTAAACCCTTCAGATGATAAAGCCCAGCAACGCGTGAATAGGGCTATTTCTAGTCTGTTTACGGGTTTAGGTTTAAACCCGGCCTATGGTTTGAGCCTACCTCAAAAGCTCCAGCACTTTGGTTTTGAAATTGTAGATGTACAAACAAAACTCCATTTTGCTCCCGGCGACGCTCCCGTCGCAAAAGTCATGGGCAGTTCGTGTCAAGCTTTGGCTGAAAAGTACATCGCCACGGGTGAAACAGAAGCCACGGACATTCAACAGTACATTGCCAATAGCAGAGATCCTCGGTATTGGTCCGTCTACTACAGCACCATTTCCGTCATTGCAAAACGTCCTGAATGATTTTGCCCCCGTATTTTCTTTCCGTTTGAAAATAGAAATCAGCGGTCTTCAGCTTATTTTTAATCTTTGATGTCAACCGATTCTTTGTTTGTGCGTTGTTGTCAGTAAAAGGTCATCTTAGGAAGCTCTGAATAATGAGGAGACTTCAATGCATGTAAAAAGAGTGATCGCGATGATCATAAGAGATGTTTGCGTCCTGGTTTACTGAAAGTTATAATTTCTGGAAAGATCATGGGTAAAATAGACGGTGTCACAGGACAACCAATCGAAGGACTTGGATGTATTTTTGGCCGAGGTCGAAACACGTGCCTTCCAAATGGCGCGCATTGCGACACAAAATTCCGAAGAGGCTCTGGATATTGTTCAAGATGCCATGTTCAAACTGGTACAGCGTTATGCGTCAAAAGCTCCCTCGGAGTGGGGGCCACTCTTCTACCGTATTCTCCAGCATCGCATCAAAGATTGGCATCGTAGAACCTGGGTGAGAAATCGTTGGCGAGCCTGGTTTCCGAGGAAAAATGATGAAACGGATTCAGATGAAAACCCCATCGAAACGATACCGGACCCCGGCATTCGAGATTTTTCAGATGAGGTGGCAACAAAAGATGCGGCTTCTGAATTGGAAGTGGCGCTGCATCAGCTGCCGATGCGTCAACGCCAGGCCTTTTTTTTACGGGCCTACGAAGGGTACAACACGGCAGAGACGGCCTTGGCGATGTCTTGTTCCGTTGGCAGCGTTAAAACACATTATTTTCGGGCGATTCGCGCACTGCGTATCTTGTTAAAGGACTTTGCACCATGAAAGAGACTGAAAAAGACAAGGCTTTTTTAGAAACTGCAAAATATCTTTTGAATAAACGTGCGGATGAAATTGATCCAGAGACCCGTTCCCGTCTTCGAAAAGGTCGTTATGCGGCGCTTCAATCCCTTCGGTCCCGTAGACACCCCATTTCTTGGATGTGGCCTGCGGCAGGGGTGGCCGTGGCCTGTACGGTGATCCTTGCTTTTTTCCTGGTTTTGAAGGAACCTGGGTCGAAAGAAGTGCTTTCAGACATGGAGGATATCGAGCTGCTTGCGTCGTCTGCGCCGATTGAGTTTTATGATGATCTCGAATTTTATAATTGGTTGGCCGAACATGAAGGCGCGGGTTAATTGCATTGCAGTGGGTTTCTTGAGCCTGTGCTTCCTTGCAAACAATGCGATGGCGACAGAAATGGAAGAACTCAGACCCTCTGACATGGATTTAATCGAGTTTTTGGGGGGCTGGGAAAGTGATGATGGGGCCTGGCTTGATCCAGCACTTTTTGATGATGTTTTTGTTGAAGACCCCGCTGCAATTGAAGGAGAGTCTGTTTTGCGCACGCAGGATTTAAAACCATCAAAAATGCAGGGAAAGGGAGATGCTCTTTTGGAAGGTGAGACGAAAGACTCGGTCTCAGGCATGAGAAAGGAAGAAAAATGAAAGGTTTTTTACAGACCTTAATTTTACTCACCTTGTTGTTCATGCCGACACATGCACTTTCAGCACCCGAGTCTATCCCATGGACAAATTTGGAAAAGACAGAACAGCGGATTCTCAAACCTTTAGAATCTCAGTGGGATGGATTTCCGGCCATACGTCAGCACCGTTTAAAAAAAGGGGCAAAACGTTGGCAGTCCATGGACGCAAAACAGCGGCGGCAGGTGGCAAAACAGCTTAAACGATGGAAGAAACTTTCGCCAAAAAAACGTTTAGAAATTCGACAAAGTTTTAGAGATTTTAGCACCTTAAGTGCCAAGGAGCGTGCCACCCTTCTTTCTCAGGAGAAACGATTCAATGAGCTTCCACCTGCACACCGTCGTACCCTCCGTGAGCAATGGAAAAAACTCCCCGCAGAAAAACGGCATCATTTTAGAGATCGACTCAAAAAAAATCGCAACAACCGAAATCCTTCCAATTTAAGAGATCGACATCGACAAGACCGGATTAAACACCGTTTAAACCGCTTACATCGGGGTGGGAACGACGCCAGGCGCTAAGCACCATCTGTGTTTAAAGTTTTTTCTTAGAATTTCTACTACTTTATCCATATATTTTCCATAAAATATGTCTTATTTTTCAATCACCCTGATAAATTGACAGGATTTAGAGGGCAAGATATAGTTTATTGTAGTATTCTTCTGCCCTAAAAGAGAAGGTGAACTGGTTTGAATCCTTCCTCAATTACTAAATCGACGCGACTTGAGTGTCTTCGGCGTTATCAGGTGCTGGATGCAAGCTTGGACGCTTCTTTCGAAGAGATTGCTGCGCTGGCGACAGTGCTGTGCCAGACCCCCATTGCCCAAATTGTTTTTACTGATTCAGAAAATTTTTGGCGGAAGTCAATCATGGGTCTGGAGTCTTCCGAACAGCATCTTGGTTGTTGCTCACATACATTATTAGAAGACGGTTTTTTTGAAGTGCCGGATACCTTAAAAGATAAACACTTTTCGACAGAAAGCTGGGTCATTTCAGATCCTAAAATTCGCCATTACGCAGGCGTTCCGCTTACGACACAAGAGGGGATTACCATTGGAATACTCTCTGTAATGGACAGAGAAGCTCGATTTTTAAATGCAGCGCAGCGTGCGGGGCTTCATCGCCTGGCGGGACTTATTATGTCCATTCTTAGCGTGCGAGATCGATTAGAACCCCTCAAAAAAGAAGATAGAAAATATGAAGAACTGGACATTGTGCTGAAACGCACACTCTCTTTACTTGATGCAACCATGGCTGCGACGACTGATGGCATCCTTGTGGTTGATCATCATGGAAAGGTTGTGCGGTTTAATCAGCACTTTGTGATGATGTGGGGCATTAAGGAATCTGTGAGCACTGAGGGTCATGAAAAAATGATTCTGGGGGTACTGGAACAACTCAAAGAACCCGAACGCTTTCTTGAAAAAATGACCCAACTTTATGAAACACCCGAAGAAGTGACTTACGACGTTTTTGAACTCAAGAATGGCAAAGTTTTTGAGCGATATTCCCAGCCTCAGTGGGTCGAGGGAAAACATGTTGGGCGCGTTTGGAGTTTTAGGGATACCACGGAACGTCATGAACAGGCCGCTTTGTTAGGACATCGTGCCCTACATGATGGTTTAACCAACCTGCCCAACCGTGTATTGCTCTTGGATCGTTTGCAACAGGCCATTCTTTTGGGACGGCGAGAAATGAAGTCATTTGCCGTGCTTTTAATGGATCTTGATCGCTTTAAAGAGGTAAATGATACTTTAGGACACCGTATTGGAGATATCCTTCTTCGGCAGGTGAGTTCACGCATCACTACAATATTGAGAAAATCCGATACCCTCGCACGTTTAGGCGGCGATGAATTTGCAATATTGCTCATGGGGCAAGTCACTGCGGAAGACGCCATACAATTTGCAGAAAAGGTGCATCAGGTTCTGGAACCTTCTTTTCTCATTGAGGATGTCTCGCTTGATATTGATGTCAGCATCGGTATTTCCCTTTTTCCTGATCACGGAGACCAAGTCCATAGTTTGCTTAAAATGGCAGACATTGCCATGTATATGGCAAAGAGTGCAGAAACCGGGATTATGGTCTACAATGCTTCTAAAGATCGATATAGTCTCAAAGGGCTTGTGCTCAAAAATGACTTACGTCAGGCCATTCAGAATGAACAACTCTTCCTGCTCTATCAGCCAAAAGTAAATTTGAAAACAAATCAGGTCATGGGCGTGGAGGCCTTGGTTCGCTGGAAACACCCTCAATTTGGGACGATTCCTCCAGATGAATTTATTGCCTTGGCAGAGCAGACGGGTTTGATCAAACCCCTGACCATTTGGGTCCTTAAACAAGCCTTAAATCAGGAATTGCTCTGGCGAAAGGCCGGGCTTGATTTACGGGTGGCCGTAAACCTTTCTGTGCGAAGTCTGCGGGATTCTAAACTGAGTGATCAGATTCTTGAGGTTCTTCAAAGTTTAGGAACTGCAGCCGATCGCCTGGAATTAGAAATTACTGAAAGCATTATTATGGATGATCCGACCCGCGCAATGGAAATTGTAACACGCCTGAGCAGTGAGGGGATTAAGTTCGCTTTGGATGATTTTGGTACGGGCTATTCTTCCTTGAGTTATTTGAAAAAATTACCGATCAGTGCGGTCAAAATCGATAAGTCCTTTATTTTAGATATGATGGCAGAGGGGGATGATGAGATCATCGTCGTTTCCATTATCGAATTGGCACACAATCTTGGCATGAAAGTCATTGCGGAAGGGCTTGAGGATCAAGAAACCATGGACCGTCTTTCGGCATTGTCTTGTGATGAAGTCCAAGGTTATTTTCTCTCCCGTCCCATTCCAGGAGCGGAAATCCTGCAATGGGCTGAAAAATGGACAACAACACATCCCCTTTAAAACAAACAAAGATAAGGCTCATCGCATCTGATTAAGAACGCCCCCTAGATTTTCTATCAAATAAGATCATGATTTGTTAGTCTGCCTTTGACGCCATCTGCATTTCTTGAATTTCATCCTTTGCGAACAGGAAAAATATCGTGACAAAAAGCATATTCTTCTGGGTGCTTCTCATTGTTCTTTTTCCTTCGATGGCAAGTGCGCAACTTTCCTTCCAGGAAGGCCGAAAAATTTGGAAAAATTATTCCGCTTCTCAATATGAGAAACGCTTGCGTGCTGCGGATGTGAATTTTCCTGATCGATTTCGTGTTTCAAAAAACAGTGGCGCAGATTTGGGGCCTGTGTCCATTCGTTTGGATGACCTTGTGCATGACGGTCCGCCGTACTTTGAATATTGGGTTCGTGTTGCTGCGCTGCCTAATATTGAATTGGATAATCAAGTCTCACTCAAGCTTGTGATTCACCATGTTTGGGATCTTGAAAAAAATGATCTTTACGACAGAGAAGCCGTTTCCCGCCAATCGCTTCAAGAGATCACGGGTGATGAGGCCCTAACCTTTATCAGCAAACTCCACCTCAATCAGGGGAGTGATCTCCGCGTCGTTCAAGAGATTTCGGGAGAAGTTGTTTTTATCCTGCCCGTGGAACTGACCTGGCTTACCTTTGAAAAATCGGATCTTAAAAAGGAAAAAGATGTTCCCGGTATTGCATCTGCAGCACGTTTGAGCAATCTGAATTTCAATGGCGAAAACAGCTGGGTTGAAATCCGCTATCAAGGTAAGGAAGAAGCTTATCTTACGACCTTGGCTTATGATAAAACAGGAAAACAACTTAAAAAAAAGGGCTTTGCAAAAAATAGCGTTTCCAAAGGCTGGCTCTATGCCTATGCATTTGCAGGTAAGGTCGAAAAGATTCAAACCCTGTTTTCAAGTCATGCCATCGAACGAAAATATCCTTTTAAAATCATCCCCTGAATGAAATAAGTCATTACAAGGCCATTTGTTCATATTTGAAGATTGAAATCTTGAAATTTATAAAATACCTGATACTATCTTCTGATCATGTTTTATCCCGCACTTATGAATAGGAAAGAAAAATGACGTGGATTGATATCCTCATTGGGGTTTTTGCCTTCTTCTCGATATCGCTTGCATTTACGGGCACAACCATTGGCGATTCAGCACTTGCTTTTGGTGGAGATCAATGGACGGACACGCATGCGCCCTTGTACAGAAAAGTCACAGCCCGTGGATGGATCACCTTAATCTGTCTTTCGGTTGCCATCGGAGGTGTCGTTGCCAAGGAAAAAATGAAAGAACAGGCCTTGCGTGATGAGGTGGCGCTCATCGAAAATTTGCAAATAGAGAATGGCGAACACAAAGACCGTATTTCCAAACAGACTTTGGATATTGCTGAATTACAAATGCGATTGAGCAAAGCCAATCAGAACTTATCGGAGAGTGCGGAAGGCATAGAAGCGCATCACCTGAAATCGCTCGAAGCCGCTTTCAAACTTTCCGGAAAGTCTGCACGTGGACCAGACGAAGCGCTTGTGCGTTTTAAGGGCCGTGCCAGTATCCCCATTCCCTCTCAGCACTTTGACCAGATGCGACTTTCCGGGGGGGATCAATTTTATTTTGCGACTTTTATTCAAGGTCTTTCATCACGAGATCTTGAATCCATCCAACTTAAAATTGGAGATGAGCTTTATGCGCTTTTTAAAGGGAGGGAAAAAGGATTTTTTGAAAGGACACTCAGGCTTCCTGGCAACCCGACAAAACAGACCTTAGCCGTTTTGCTCAATCCATTACTCTTAGATAATCTGACCCTAAAGGTGATGGTTCGACCTAAAGATCCCTTGCAAGGCCAGTCTCCATTTAAAGATCTGGTGCTTTCAAGTCCTTTTTCGGCCCACGCAAAAAAAATCTATAGAACAACCCGTGCGGATGTGCTCAATATGCGATCAGAACCCAAAGCAAAAACCCAACTCATCTCCCGTTTACCACGTGGATCTTATGTCCGTGTTCTTCAAGACAATGAGAGTACCTGGACAGAAGTGATGACCTCAGATACCAAACAAGGCTGGGTCTTGAGCCAGTTTTTGGGCGAGATTGAATGACTTATATCCCGATTTTTTGTGTTTTTCAGAGCTTATCTTGAATCCTGTCTGTCTCGTCACCGGAGGCGCAAAAAGGCTGGGACGTGAGATGGCGCTGATGTTGGCAAAAGCGGGTTATGATATCGCACTGCATTACCACGCTTCGGAAAAATATGCGCATGAAATACAATCTGAAATTAAAGCCCTGGGCCGACGCTGTTTCTGTATACAGGGCGATCTCAGAGATCCCTCCTTTTACACCCGATGTATTGACGCAGTCATTGAGACACTCGGCCCAATTGCTCTTTTAATTAACAATGCCTCTATTTTTGAGAAAATTCGTTTCAAAGATTCCCAGCAAGAAACCTTTAACGATTATTTTGATCTACATGTCAGAGCGCCGCTATTTTTAGCCCAAGCCTATGCCTCACATCGTAAAAGTGGGGCGATTATCAACATGCTGGATTCGGGGGTGGATTCTTATGCAGAAGATGCTTTTATTTACACGCTCAGCAAAAAGAGTTTGAAGGATTTGACTTTACTTTTAGCAAAGACACTTGCCCCCAATATCCGGGTAAATGGTATTTGTCCTGGCCCCATCTTGCCCCCTGAGGATCAAGGGGATCAGTATCTCGCGGCCATCGCGGAAAAAACACCGATGAAACGCCCGGGAACGCTTGAAGATATTTTAAATGCCGTGCGGTATCTTATGGAATCTAATTATATTACGGGTGAGATTCTCTATGTCGATGGCGGGCAACGTCTGAGCTGAACGGCCATCTTATTGTGGGGGAACAAATGATTGTCAGTATTAAAAATCTACGACTCAGGACTATCGTTGGCATTTACGACTGGGAGAAAAAAAAAGAGCAGGAAATTACGATCAACTTACGTGTGACGTTTGATGGCGAAAAAGCCGCCAAAACAGACGATATCAATGCCACGATCAATTACAAATCCCTGAGAAACAAGATTATCGAACACATCGAAAACAAGGATTTTAATCTTGTTGAGCGCATTGCATCCGAGATCGCAGACATTGCGCTTTCACTTCCCCTGGCAGAAACGGTTTGGGTCGAAGTCGATAAACCGGGGGCTTTGCGTTTAACAGATTCGGTTTCCATTACGGTTGAGCGCTCAAAAAGGCAGGGATGAAAAATGATGTGATCGTGGGCCTGGGTTCAAATATTGATCCCACGACCTATATTGAAAAAGCACTCTTGCAAATCAAAACACGTTTTCTCGATGTAAAAGTTTCTGAATTTATCTTTACTGAGCCCATTGGATTTAAAAATCAAGCCCGGTTCTGCAATGGGGCAGTACGTTTTACAACGGATTTGGGCGCAGAGGCACTTAAGTCCTGGCTTTTAGAAGTGGAAGATGCATTGGGTCGCGTTCGCACTGAAAATAAAAATGGCCCACGCACCATTGATCTGGATATTCTGGTTTGGAACGGAAAAATTATAGACCCCGATGTGGAAGCGCGGGATTTCCTGCAAAAGGCGATTACAGACTTGCAACCTGGCCTTTTTTGAACGCAGCGCAACAATACCCAGAATGCTTTATTCTCTTGAAACCATCCTGAAATACCTCCTCCTTCCTTCTCGTCCTACTTTTCTTGACTAATTCAAGGCTGTTCGATAGATTGAACCGCTAGGAAAACCTTCGATCTATCACGCAATATAGAGCAAAATATGCACATTAGCCCTAAAATCCAATGCTTTCGTGTCCTTATTTTGCTCCCATTTTATCTTTTTTTCTTGAATAGCTGTTCCTCCAATGTGACTCCTCAGTCGGCAGGTGCCTCGTTTGATCCTGATTTTGGGGCGCGTGCCATGAATACCACCATCACGGGAGCAGAGGCGGGTCGTGGCCTTTCCGTAATACTTGCGACTGTGGCACAAGGGGTCGGAAAACATGTTTTTGGTTTAAGTCGTCCGCTTAGTTCCCCCTTTTCTGGGGAATCGACCCCGATTGATTGTAGTGATGGGGGGACGATGACCGTGACGGGTTTTGATGCCAGTGTAAGCGATTTTAATTTTCAGATGGCCTTCAGCAATTGCCGAGAAAATGGGATTCAGATTGATGGCCTTGCTTCAGCCACCGGAACTTCGAGCATTCGAGATGCTACAGGAGGGGTGCTTGATATGGATCTCCGTTTGGGAAATGACTCCAACGAACTTTCAATTCAAAATTTTCAAACGGTAAACCGCCAAGTCTATGGGCATCTCAAAAGTTTGTTTGGTGGTCAGCTGAGGCTGAGATTTCAAACCCAGTCTAATATCATCGACCGCTATGGACTCAATGTTTCAGGAGAGGGCATTTTTGATGATTTTACAGAAAAAGTAGCCGTCACTTTCATTGATTTTAAAAGCGAAACCGTCATTGACACCACCGAGGTCATCGATACGACACTGACACCCAATACAAGTCAAATAACGATGATCACGGATTCCGTCTTCAATGGTGTCATGCGTCAATCCAATCGCTCAGATATTGCAGGGGCGGGTGTGCGTCTGAGTATACTTTCTTACAATAATTTAAGCACAACATCAGTTCTTGTGATCTCAAAAGTGGGAATAACAATAACCGGTGAAACAAAAAACCTCTCCTATCGCGGAGGGTTCACATTGCATTCTTCGTCTCGTGACTGTGTGATTCAGGGAGATTTTTCAATTGAGACCATCTCACCCTTGCAATACATCGACGGCGCAAGTTGTCCGGTTTCAGGCCAACTCAGTTTAAACACGGTTTCCGGGCTTGTGGCTTTGTCTGTGAATGCAGAGCAAAGTCTTTCCATCACTGCCGCTGGAGGAGAAAAAACGTTTTCTGATTGTGAAGATTTTTTTTCACTCTGCGCCTTTGAAAATTTTCAAAACGGTTTTTTGTCCAAAAATGGGCTTCCTGGAACAAAAGCCACAGGAGAAAGTCAATTTATTACCTTGACCTGGGTGGATACGCCAAGCTTTCTGCAAGCGAGTGATATGGATCTCCATGTGGGCTATTATCTTGATCCCGCGCCGAGCGGAGGTTTTGCCAATGCCCTGGTCTCCTGGCATTCAGGAGGCGGAGATGACTGTGGTGCTGCACGAGCGCCCAGTTTATTTGGCGGCGTGGAGGCCATTCTGGATATTGATGATTGCAGTGCACGTGGACCAGAACATGTTAGTATTCGAGGTCTGCCCCTGGGTTACTACGTGATTGCCGTCAATAGTTTTGATCTAAAGTCGGTGGGCAGCACAACCGTGAGTGTGACGATCGAAATCGGAAAAGAACTTTTCACTTTCCCTGAAAGAATTTTTTTGCTGAGTGACAAAGACAGCACCAATGCAAACGCCTGGTATCGTGTCACCGATTTGCAATGTAGTACAGAAGGAGAGTGTACCTTTATCGCACCCAATCTCGCATTAAAGGTTCATGACAATTCGTCACTTTTCTAAACCTTAGGAACCTCCTCAAAATGATTTTATTTTTTTCTATTTGAATCGCTCGTTCTTACGAAGGACAGAAACAATGAAACAGGCTTATGTTTTTTTATCAAAAACTATGATACAAATTACAGTGAGAAACCTTTTTTGATGAAGGAACAATCTTGAACGTTTTATTATTGATGCAACGTATCGGGGTTTTTACATTATTTTTTCCGATGCTTTTTCTGCCGATGATCCATGTTCATCCGGCATCAGAGCATGTGCAGGGTGAAGTGCATCAAGCACGCGTTCACGCCGATTTTTTCCCGAATGCAACACATGGGCCTGAAGCCTACAAAAAAAATCTCGGAGATATTGCTTCAGAAATCGTGTTTTCTCACGATGCGTTTTCTGAAATTGATCTGCTTTCCCCTCATATCCCTCAATCTTTCCAATTTTCCTCAATCTTAAAAAAACAACTTACCGCCTTGGCTCAAAATTCACTTGAGTCCTCTATATTGCTCTATTTTCAGAAGGAAATTTCACAGCATCAATACATCCCTCCGCCTCAAATACCTCAATTTTCACCGCCTTCACTGCGTGGACCTCCATTCTTCGCATAAATTTCTGAGACAAAAAATCTTTAATTCGTAATATTTTTTGCCCTTTTTTATCCAAAAAAACGTGTTTTTTTGTAGAACGCGGAGGAATGTTATGCGTTTTAATCTCCCTATTGTATTTGCGATTCTTCTCATCACGGGACAAGCCGGGTGTGTGGCCCAGCGTGAAACGATGTCGGATCACAAGCGAGCAACAATTCGTCCACCCGCAAGACCGGAAACAATCTCAGTAACACCTGCGTTACATGATGAGGCTAAGCCATCCTCAGAGCAAATCAGAAAAAATTCTCAAGGCGAGATGAACTTAAAAAAGGCGGTTCTACTGGCACTCAGTCACAACCCGGGACTCAAGTCTTTTTCCTGGGCAATGCGTGCCCGTGAAGCCGGCACATTTCAAGCCAGCTTAAGCCCCAACCCCGAAATCGGAATTGATATCGAAAACATTGCGGGATCGGGGGCCTTTAGTGGCGCAGACCAGGCGGAAACAACCATCGGATTGAGCCAGGTGATTGAGTTGGGTGCAAAACGTCAGGCAAGAACCGATGCGGCGAGACGTCAACGGGACCTGAGCGGCTGGGATTATGAGATCAAGCGAATGGAAGTGCTCACTCGGGTTTCCAAGGCCTTCACTGCCGTCTTAAGCGCGCAAGAAGGTTTGGGCTTGAGTGAAGATATTCTGGAAATCGGAAGACAGATTGTCGAAACCGTCTCTGCAAGAGTCAAAGCCGGAAAGGTTTCTCCGGTTGAGGAAATTAAAGTCAAGGTCGCCCTGGCCTCCACACAAATTAAAGTTGAGCGGGCCAAGCGAATTTTAAATATTTCCCGCAAGACCTTGGCCGCAACATGGGGAAGTATCGACCCGCGTTTTGAGCGGGTCGTGGGTCGCCTCGCTTCCGTCCCTGAACTTCCCTCTCAAGACAGATTGCGGCAACGCCTGGCAAAAAATCCAGAACTTGCACGTTGGGCGGTTGAAATTTTAAGTCGTCAGGCCATCATCGCAGTGGAGAAGAGCAAAGCCATTCCCAATCTGACTCTGAGCGGCGGACTGCGGAGTTTAAGCGGGCCGGACGAAAATGTTTTTGTGTTGGGGCTTTCTTTCCCGCTGGCCTTAATGAACCGGAACCAGGGTGGCATTTTGCAGGCGCGTTACACACTCGCAGAAATGGAAGAAAAGCGCCGTGCGGCAGAAATACAAATGAATACAGCGCTTGCAAATGCCTATAACACACTTGGAATCGCACATCAGGCGCTAAGGGCATTAGAACAAAAGGTTTTGCCTGGTGCACAAGAGACTTTTGATGCAGTAAATGAGGGCTATCGTTTAGGAAAATTCAGCCTGATGGATGTGCTGGATGCACAGCGGACGATTTCGGATGCCAAAGTGCAACATCTGGAAGCACTGACAGATTATCACTTCGCACACGCGGATTTGGAACGATTGATTGGCGGGTCGATTTTATCTGAGCCAGAAATTGCGAATGACCTCAAAGGGGGAATGCAATGAAAAATAAGCCTATAACGATCTTAAGTATTTTACTTGCTCTGTTTGTTACCACAGTAGGCACAGTTAATCCGGTCAAAGGTGCCGAGCCGCTGCTTGTTATGACGCTGACAGACACCGTAATCGCCAATGCACAAATCACACTTGAAACTGCCGCTCAGCTTCAAATTAAAAGCGGTTTACGTTTTCCAGGACAGGTGAACTTGAATACGGACAAGGTGGCGCAGGTGGTTCCCAGGCTTTCCGGTCTTGTCACAGAAATCCGAAAAACCCTTGGAGATATCGTTAAAAAAAATGAAGTCATTGTCATCATCGAAAGCCGTGAGCTCGCCAATGCCAAGAGTGACTACATCGAAGCTTTGAGCCGCCTTGAGTTTGCCAAAGTTTCTTTTGAGAGAGAAGAAGCGTTGCTCAAACAGAAAATATCGGCAAAAGAAGACTATCTCGCCAGTCGTCAAAACATGCAGGAAGCGGAATTGGAAAAACAGGTCACGAAACATAAGTTACTTGCACTGGGTTTGCGCCCTGCCGATCTCTCTGCACTTGTGATTGTGCCAAAGGGCAAGAAGCGTCGGATCACCTTTTCCGAGCAGTCCCTGACACGTTATGCGCTGCGTTCCCCGGTTGATGGCATTGTGATCGAAAAAAACGTCACCCTGGGTGCTGCGGTGGATGAAAAAACACCCCTTTTTGTCTTGGCCGACAGGTCTTCCGTCTGGGTGGATGCTAAGGTGTATGCCAAGGACTTGAGTCGGCTCAAGGTCGGGCAAAAGGCAAAAGTCACCTCTAAAAATGCAGGCTTAGATACAATAGGCGAGGTGATTTATATCGGCTCACGCTTTGACGAAACCACCCAGATGGGCATGGTTCGTCTGGAGGTTCAAAACTCCCTTAAAAGCCAAAAGGGACAATGGCGGCCCGGACTTTTTGTTAGCGTTAATCTCAGCCAGGAAGCAGTCTTGGCTGATCTGGCCGTCTCTGTAGATGCGATACAGCGTATCGGGGATCGGGCTGTACTCTTTGTTCAGATTGGAAAAGACTTTGAGCTACGCCCTGTAACATTGGGTGTTTCCGATGGACGCAGGGTCGAAATTCTCAAAGGTCTAAGTGGTGGAGAACAGGTCGTGACCCAAAACAGTTTTGTCATCAAGGCTGAATGGCTGAATCAGGGTGGTGAACTACCGCAAAGTGAGCCTGTAAAAGGAGCGTTACCATGATCGCCCATCTCATTCGTTTTGTTTTAACGCAACGGCTGATGGTGTTGGTGTGTGCTTTAGGGCTTTCAGTCGCAGGGGCCTGGGCCTTTTTTCAGTTGCCCATTGATGCCTTTCCTGATGTTTCATCACCACAAGTGGTCGTCATTGTGAAAGCACCCGGCATGGCACCGCTGGAAGTGGAACGACGCATTACCCGCTTGATTGAGGTCGAGGTGAATGGCATCGCAAAACAAACGGTGCTGCGTTCTCTCACTAAGTATGCGCTCTCTTCCATCATCATTGATTTTGAAGAAGGCACCGATATCTATTGGGCACGTCAGCAGGTTTCTGAACGACTGAATCAGGTGTGGAGCAGCTTGCCTGCCGGTGTCGAGGCCGGCCTTGCACCCATCACCACACCCTTGGGCGAAGCCTATATGTTCATGGTCGAAGGGGAGGGGCATAGCAATATTGAACTCCGCGGTTTGTTGGATTGGGTCATCCGCCCCCGCCTGCTTTCGGTCGAAGGGGTTGCTGAAGTGAATGCCCTGGGCGGCGAAGTGAGAAGCTATCATGTGACGCCCGATCCTTCTGCACTCTTGGCCATGGGTTTGAATATCGCAGATCTGGAAAAAGCCCTGGCAAACAACAACCGCAACGCGGGCGGGGATAGGGTGGTCAGAAACAACGAAGTCCTGTTGGTGCGTACCGTCGGGCAAATTGAGTCCGGTGAAGATATTCGGAACATCACCGTCGCCACGCGCGACGGCCAGCCCATCCATATTAAAGATCTTGCGACGGTTGAGATTGGGGCGCTCACCCGATATGGCGCTGTGACGAAGAACGGTGAAGGGGAATTTGTCGAAGGCATCGTGCTGAATCAAATGGGGGCCAATGCCAGCAAGACGATTGCAGGGGTTAAAGCGGTACTGAAGGAAATCGAAAAGAGTTTGCCCGCCGATGTGAAAATCGTGCCTTTTTATGACCGGACGGACCTGGTCAATACCGCAATCGGGACGGTGACAACAGCCTTGCTTGCTGCACTTGTTCTGGTGATGATTGTGCTCATTGTCTTTTTGGGTTACATGCGCGGAGCCATTACGGTCACGGCCATCCTCCCTTTGAGCATTTTGTTGACCTTTATCCCCATGTATTTAGCCGGGGTCTCGGCCAACCTGATGTCACTGGGCGGGCTGGCCATTGCCATCGGGGTGCTGGTCGATCCTGCGGTTGTGGTTGTGGAAAATATCCAGACCCACCTTGCGCGCCGTTTAAAGGGAGTCGATCCGCTGCACATCGTTTACCGTGCGGTGCTTGAAGTGGCGCAACCGGTTGTTTCCGGTACCCTGATTATCATCGTGGTCTTCCTGCCCCTGCTCAGTTTGAGCGGTATTGAAGGCAAGCTTTTCAGCCCGCTGGCAATCACCATCACCCTGGCTTTAGCCGTTTCGATGGTGCTTGCACTCACAGTCATCCCCGTGCTGGCGAGTTTTTTAATGAAGCGCGGTCCGAGTAAGGAAAGTACTTTAATCGAAAGATTGAAGGGCATTCATCGCCCTGCGGTTGCGTATGCTTTGAAAAATCGAAAACTGGCTGTAGGGTTTTCTGTCCTACTTCTGGCGGGCGCGCTTGCGCTGTATCCTTTAATCGGAAAGGAATTCATGCCGGTATTGGATGAAGGCATGACGGTCGTGATTGTCGAAAAACTACCATCTATTTCCCTCGAACGTTCCTTGGAAATAGATGGAGACATCCAACGCGCCTTAATGACCCTGCCCGAAATCGAAGGCGTGGCCGCCCGCATGGGTTCGGACGAGGAGCGTTTAGATCCAATGGGTTTGTACCAAACAGATAACTTTCTGTTGACCAAGCCCCGATCTGAATGGACGGTGGATGGCCCGGCTGAGCTTGAAGTAAAAATACGGGAGATTCTGGATCAGTTTCCGGGGATTGTCTATGCTTTTACGCAACCGATAGACATGCGTGTTTCGGAGATGTTGTCCGGTGTGCGGGCGGCACTTGCCGTGAAACTTTACGGGGAAGATCTGGCTTTGTTGGAGGAAACCGGAAAAGAGATCGAAGCCCTTGTGGCTGAAATTCCGGGTAGTGTGGATGTTTTCCGAACAGACATTACCGGTCAGCGCTACCTGGAAGTACGGCTTCGCTCGGAAGTCATGAGCCGCTTTGGGATCAATACCGAAGACATTAACGCCTTGATCAGCATTGCCGTCGGCGGAAAAGTGGTCACTGAGGTTCAGGAAGGGGTACGACGAACCCCTGTCTTGCTGAGATATCCTGAAAACATGCGAAACAGTGCAGAAGCCATCGGCAATATCCTGGTGGACACTCCCACAGGAAACAAAGTACCGATCAGTCTTTTGGCCGATATTGTAGATGTGGATGGCCCGGTTCAGGTGGTTCATGAAGGGATATTGCGACAGGTTGTGATTCAGACCAACCTGGAAGGCCGGGACATTGTGGGTTTTGTGGATGAAATCCGAGCAACGATTGATGAAAAAATCACGCTACCACCCGGATTTTTTGTGGAATTCGGCGGCCAGTTTGAAAATCAGCAGCGTGCGGCAAAACGTTTGGCCATTGTGCTTCCCATCGCCATCACACTCATTTTTTTGTTTTTATTCAGCACCTTCAATTCCATTCGGCAAGCAGGACTCATCATCCTGAATATTCCCTTTGCCATGATTGGCGGCATTGTTGCCCTGTTTTTTTCAGGGCTCTACCTTTCGGTGCCAGCCTCGGTGGGTTTTATCGCTCTTTTTGGCATGGCGATTATGAACGGCATTGTGATGGTCAGTTATTTTAATCAGCTTCGGGAAGAAGGTTTAGGTCTTCAACAGGCTGTGCTTCAGGGCGCAGAACGGCGACTTCGCCCCGTGCTCATGACGGCGATTACCACCGGTCTCGGTTTGATCCCCTTATTACTTGCAACGGGACCGGGTTCTGAACTGCAAAAACCCCTGGCGATTGTGGTGATCGGAGGGCTTGTGACCTCCACACTTTTAACCCTGATTTTATTACCGACACTCTACGCCTGGTTTGAAGCAGGCGGCGAAAGTAAAAGAACGCTCAAGAAAAGAAAAAAGCTTGAAGAGGAGAAAGTAGATGATGAAATGTTTGACCTTGATCGTCGCGGCATCCGCGAAGCGTGACCTAGCGGACAAACTCAGAAATATCGAGGGAGTTGAAGGTTTCACGATGCTGCCCTGCGAAGGACATGGCTCGGAAACACAGCACGATGCTTTTTTAAGCGTCCGGGACCGTGTGGTAGGTTATGTGCCCCGGGCGCGCGTAGATATTATTCTGGAGGATGCCAGGGTGCAAGGCGTTATTAACGCGCTCAAGGAAAGCTTTTTGACAGATGATGTGGATCGCGCCCGAATCGGAATTTGGTTTGTGAGTGATATTCAGTCCTTTGGCGAAATATAGAAGGAGATTAAAATGAAGTTGAAGCATCTAAAAATTACGGTGGGCATGTTCGTTCTGCTGCTCATTCCGGTACTTGCACTGGCCCACGGTATTTCCGAAGCCGACAAAGCCGCGATGTTAAGCGGGGGTTATCTTCAGTATCTATGGCTCGGCGCGAGCCATATGCTGACGGGATATGATCATCTGCTGTTTATTTTCGGGGTCATTTTCTTTTTGACTGGCTTTAAGGATATTGTTAAATACATCACCATCTTTACCGTGGGGCACAGTCTGACACTCGTTTTTGCCACGATATTGGGCATTACGGCCAACTATTTTCTGGTCGATGCCGTCATCGCCCTGAGTGTTTGTTACAAAGGATTTGATAATTTGGATGGCTTTAAGAAATACCTGAAGATGCCTTCCCCCAATCTCATGTGGGTGATTTTTATCTTCGGCCTGATTCATGGTTTTGGGCTTTCCACACGGCTTCAGCAATTGCCTTTGGGAGACACCGGCCTGATTATGCGTATCCTTTCATTTAACGTTGGTGTCGAATTAGGGCAGATTACGGCCCTAACGGTCATGCTAATTTTGATTTCGGGTTGGCGTCGGACCAAATCATTTGCGCAATTCACTACGGTCTCCAATGCCGGATTGATTGTCGCGGGTGCATTTTTATTTTTAATGCAAATGCATGGCTACACCCATACGACCGATCCGGATGAATTTGGGTTTAGCTCGGATAATCATTTTCACGAACATTTAGAGATGGAAGAAAAAATACAAGAAGAGCAACAAGGACACCATGAGTCTATTTTTTAGGAGGGATTTAATGAAAAAGTTACCAATCTATTTACTGGTTTTGTTTGTGTTTTCAAATGCCTTGGTTTTTGCTGGCCCTGGCAGCGATCATTCTCATGAACCCTCTGAACCCATTTCAGAGGAGAAAGCCCTGAAAACAGCGTCCGGTGTTTTAAAGGACATGGTGAAAAAAGAAAAAATTGATGCTTCCTGGAGCACCGTGAAACCTGAAAAAATCATACAAAAAACCTTTAAAAAAGATCCGGAATGGGTGGTCACCTTTGATAATCCCAAGATGGAAAACAAAGAGAAACAGACTTTGTATGTCTTTCTCAGTCTGTCAGGACATTTCCTTGGTGCAAATTTTTCAGGGAATTAAGTCTTGAATGCTATTCCGACAGAATCATGCCGAAAAAAGCCCCGGCGACTAATTCAGTCGCCGGGGCTTTTTTGTACCCGACTTCCAATCATAAAAATGAAAAATAGACAACCAAAGACATAAACCATAGACAATTGAGCGACTATCTCCTCTGACTCTAATAACTCTCCGGTTGATGTCGAACGATGCTGCCTTCCACCATGTAAATTACCACTTCTGCAATGTTCGTTGCATAGTCGGCAATGCGTTCAAGATGTCTTGAAACCGAGAGACAATGGCTGAGCGCTTCAACGTGATGGGGGGTAAGACGAATTTCCTCGTAAAATAAAATGTAAATTTCTCGATTAATGTTGTCCACTTCATCATCGTCGGCACAGACCTGGTACGCAATTTCAGGGTCTTGCTGAATCAGTGAGTCCAGGGCCCGCTTTAACATTGAACGCGTCTTTGTTGTCATTTCTTCAAAATCAAAAGGGGTTGTCATCGAACTTTCCCGGCATAAATAAAGCGCGCGTTCTGCGATGTTGACGGAGAGGTCGGCGATGCGCTCCAAATCGTTGTTGATCTTGAGTACGGCGACTAAAAAGCGAAGATCAATCGCCACCGGCTGATGCAGGGCCATAATCTTGAGACAGTCTTCTTCGACTTCCACTTCGATGGCATCAATGGTGTCATCATATGCGATGACTTCGACGGCCAATTGTTCATTTCTGTCAGAGAACGCCCGGATCGATTTTTCAAGCGTGCCCTCCACGAGGGCGCTTAATGACAATAGTTTCTTCTTTAATTTTTCCAGTTCATTTTGTAGATGTAAGGCCATTGTGCTTTCTCCTGAGATTTTTTATCCAAAGCGTCCCGTAATATAATCTTCCGTTCTCTTTTCTGTAGGTTTTGTGAAAATTCTTTCTGTCGGCCCGAATTCGATGAGTCGGCCTTCATAGAGAAATGCCGTTTCATCTGAAATTCTTGCCGCCTGCTGCATATTATGTGTGACCACCAAAATCGTATAGTGTGAGCGCAATTCCCCGACTAAGTCTTCGATTCTTGCGGTGGATCTCGGGTCAAGTGCTGAACAGGGTTCGTCCATCAGAATAATGGCGGGACGCATTGCAATGGCTCTCGCGATGCAGAGACGTTGTTGCTGACCTCCAGACAAGTCCAGTGCGGAATCATGCAGGCGATCCTTGACTTCATCCCACAGCGCCGCCCGCTTGAGTGAGATTGTAACCAGTTCATCTGGATCTTTCAGGAAGCCGTTTATTTTTGGTCCCCAGATGATATTGTTGTAGATGGATTTAGGGAAAGGGTTGGGCCTTTGAAACACCATGCCGATCTGACGCCTCATATTGGTGGGGTCAATGCCCTTTCCATAGAGCGCTTTCCCGCAGCAGAGGATATTGCCCGAGGTGACAACAACGGGATTAAAATCATTCATGCGATTGATTGCGCGAAGCAGGGTGCTTTTCCCGCAACCCGAAGGCCCGATGATCGACGTCACCTGATTTTTTTGAATGTCAAAGCTGACCTTGTCAATCGCGCACTTTTCACCGTAGGAAATGGAAAGATCTTGTATTTTTAAAATAATGTCGGCCTGATTATTTTCCATGAGTACTTTGCCCTTTACATTTTATATTTTTGTGCGCGTTGCCGAATAAGAACGGCAAGGAGATTCATTGTAAACAGAAGGATCAATAAAACAATGATGCCTGCCCCGGCCAGTCCGTGAAAATCGGCCTGAGGTCTTCCCGCCCAATTGAAGATCTGAATGGGCAGGACCGTAAAGGGGTCTGAAGGGCTTTCCGGAACAAAGGCGACATAGGCCAATGCACCGACCATAATCATCGGGGCGCTTTCTCCAATCGCTCTGGAAATGGCAAGAATCAAGCCGGTCATGATGCCGGGCAGTGCAGCAGGCAGGATTTGACCTATAATGACCTGCCAGCGCCTTGCGCCTAAGGCATAGGCCGCATCTCGAATGGCATTCGGCACGGCTCGAATGGCTTCCTGGGAAGAAATGATAATCACGGGTAAAACAAGCAGACTCAGGGTCAAGGCCCCGGCCAAGAGACTGCGATCCAGATCAAAGAAACGCACAAAAATCGTAAGCCCTAAGAGCCCGTAGACAATCGAGGGCATTCCCGCCAGGTTTGAAATATTAATCTCTATCCATCGGATCAGTCGTTTCCTGGGGGCATATTCCTCTAAGTAAAATGCCGTTGCGACACCCAGGGGGACGACAAAAAGTGTGGTCATCGAAATGAGCCACAAGCTGCCGAACAGGGCGGATTTCACTCCGGCTTTATGCGTAAATCTTGAAGGAAAGCTGTTTAAAAAGTTCATGTTGAGCCAGGACAGGCCCTCATTTAGTATATGAAAGAGCAGAATGCCCAGAACGGCCACCGCACAAAACGTGACACTCCGACACAGAAATAAAAAGAGATGCTCTCTTGTTTGTCGCCATCCTTTGTTCATATCGCCCTTCTTTTGTCTGAAGAAATCAGATAATTCCCAAACATGTTCATGCTCAGGGTCATCACAAATAACAGTGTCGCCACGGCATATATAGTCAGATATTCAATGCCACCCGCCGGCGTGTCTCCCAAACTCACCTGTACGATGTAGGCCGTCATGGTCTGAATGCTCTCCAGAGGGTTCAGGGTCAGGGTCGGGGTCGCCCCCGCTGCAAGGGTGACGGCCATGGTTTCGCCGATTGCCCTGGAAACGGCCAGAACAATGGAGGCCCCCACGCGAGACTTGGCCGCAGGCAACACGATTTGGGTCGTGACTTCGTAGGGCGTCGCTCCAAGGGCATAAGCCCCGTCACGCAGGTCTCCCGGAACAGCACGAAAGGCATCATCGCAGAGCGAAGAAATCATCGGCAGAATCATGATCCCGACAACGATGGCAGCGCTGAGTGCGTTAAAAATCTGTATGTCAGGCAAGACCGTTTTGATGATGGGTGTGACAAAAGTCAGGGCAAAATAACCGTAAACAACGGTCGGAATGCCCGCCAGAATCTCAAGTGTCGGTTTGATGATGGCGCGAAAGCGACTTGAAGCAAACTCATTTAAGTAGGCTGCAATGAGCAATCCGGCAGGCGCTGCCAACAACATCGACCCGACGACAATGAGAAGCGTTCCCGATACCAGGGGCAGCACCCCGAAGGACTTGGGTTCAAGCAGGGGTTCCCAGCGTGTGCCAAACAAGAACTCGAAGAGGGAAACCTGTGAGAAAAAATTCAGAGACTCTCTGCCCAGGATCAGTACGACGGTTCCGGTCGTCAGGACAGTCACCAAAACACAAAGAAGGAGTGTCAGGTGAACACCGTGGTCGATCCATTTTGCTTTATCTGTCAATATCGGCAATGGACTACTTTCCCGCCTGATGGATTTGTTTGAGGCCGTCTTCGTATTGTGCCGTCGGCAGTGGCACATAACCCACTTCTTTGGAAAGCAGCGGCGCATTCTCCAGGTAAAATTTCATAAACTCAAACACTTCGGTCCGCCCCAGTGCAGATAAGCTGACATAGATAAAGATGGGACGGGAAAGAGGAGAATAGCTACCATCGTTGATGTTTTTTTCAGAGGGTGACACGGCTTCTGCGCTATCCTGAATCGGAACCGCTTTGACGAGTTGTCTGTTTTCAAAATAATAAGCAAAACCAAAATAGCCTAAGGCATCTCGGTCACCAGCAATCCCCCGCACGAGGACATTCGGGTCTGCACTCATGGTATAGTTCGAACGGCTGGCGTGTGCTTTACCGTTAATCACCTTCGTAAAATAATCAAAAGTGCCTGAATCCGTCCCTGGCCCGTAGAGGCGAATCTTACGATCCGGCCAGATGGAACGGACATCCTGCCAGGTTTTGACGGTGCTTCCTGGCTGCCAGATTTTTTTTAATTCGGCGACACTTAAAAAATCGACCCAGGTGTTTTCAGCATTGATCACGACAGCAATGCCGTCATAAGCAATGGGCAGCTCAAGATAGGCGACCTCGTTTTTTCCGGCAGTTTTAATCTCGCTCGCTTTCATCAAGCGCGATGCATTATTGATATCGATTTCACCTGCAGAAAATTTCTTAAAACCACCGCCTGTACCGGAGATACCGATGGTCACGCGCACCCTGGGGTATTTGTGACCGAACTCCTCTGCAACGGCTTCGGTAACGGGGAAGACCGTACTGGAACCGTCAATTTTAACCGTTCCTCTCAAGGGTTTTGCGAAGGTGTCATTGACAAAAGCCGTGGAGAGAAAGGCAAAAAACACTAATATTTTTAAAAGTTTTGAATAAATCGAATCTCTTTTCATTTCAGTTTCTCCCTGTTGGATCAAAACAAGCTTACAATGCCTGTCTTTGAGAATGATGAGAACATTGTGAGGATTGGGTTAGGATTGCGGGGGATGGTTTTTTAAATACTTAATACTTAAAGTTAAAATCCGCTGTCCGGGTCTGTCGGGTCAACGACGCTGTTTGAACCGGAAGAGAAGTCAATGCTTCTACCTTGCACACCGCCGAAGATATAGTAGGCCAGGGCGACTTTGAAAGAGAGATCTCCCGCCTTTGCTTTGAGGCCGGGCTGTACGACATACAAAGAGGGATCTGAACTGCTTTTTCCTTCTTCAAGAATAAATCCACCTGCATTCAAAAAGAGCGCACCCTTTTCAATGGTGATGCTTGCACCTTCAACATTTATGTCCGAATCCCAAAGCAAATCAGAAGGATGCCAGACCGCTTTTTTTCGAGCGAATTTTCCACCATAGACCGTTAAGGGTTTGGCGAGCTTCAAAGCGGCATAGGCGTAATCCAGTTGAAAACCTTTGGATGAAAACCCATCATCAAGGGTCTGATTGCTCGACCGTGGGTCATCTCCACCACTCGCGAAGCCAATACCGACCTTGATCCCCTCTGCAACTTTTGCATCCATACCGATTCTAACTCTCAGTCTGCCACGGCTTCGGTCTGCGATTTCTTTTCCGGTTTCATCTTTTGTAGTGAGCTGATAACGAAGCCTTAAATCTCCTTTGAGGTTGATTGTTTTAACCCAATCGGGCACTTCATTTTCTTCGGCAGAGGCGGCTGAATTTCCCGATAACATCGGGACAAATAATCCAACAGCCATCATGACAGCCAGACGATTCTTCATAAGCTTCACTTTTGTATTCCTCCAATTTATCTTGTTTTAAAATCCGTTTTTATTAACGGCAAGACAAACTTACGATAGTGATTTTGGGGAATAATGAGGGGATGATGAGAACTTGATTAGAGTGTAAAGAAGTGTCTTATCGAATTCAGGAAGAAGGTGGCTTATCGATTTTCCCGCGTATGCCAAATACGCAGAATGTAAAGATTCGACTGCTGTATTTCGTAACGCAGTTCATAACGACCGATGAGTAGACGGCGAACGTCACGCGGTTCAAATTCTTCAAGTTTTTCGCCAATACGAGGTTGTTTGATGAGTAGAGTAGGTGATGTGACAAGAGATTGTACCGTCTGCGCAGCCGCTTTTCTATTGATTGGAGCTAAAAATTCGTACAACCGGGCCAAATCCGACAGGGCTTTTCTCGTCCATTTCAGTTTCATTTCTTTGGAAGCGGCAAGGGCTGATCGGTATCAAGGCTATCCGCCCAGGCTTGAACAGCCTGGTGATCAATTACAGCATCATCAACCTCTGCAAGTGCCTCTAAAGTGAGTCGTCTGCGTTCTTCCTCCTGTTCTACCCAGGCGCTGAGCGCTTGTTTTACGATCCAAGCCCGTGAACGTTCTAGCCGAGAGGCTATCTGATCGACTTTTTCCGCAAGAGAGAGAGGAACATGAGCCGTAATGACTTTGTTATCCATGGAGTACCTCTTTTTATTTTCAGTCTAAATGAATCATAGTGATTTAGATTGATTGAGTCAATGCCGCTTCCCTAGAATTTTGTGGAATTCGATTTGAAAGACTGTACAAATAAGAAAAATTCAAAAACCACGAGTACAGGAAGACAGGGAGCGGCATTGACGACATCTACAACTAAACAGCTTTATTGATGAGATATTTTGAGAAATACGAGGAGGAACAGAGAATAGGGGAAACAGTACCGTCCCAGTTCTAGTAAGATCATTTTTTATAGACTTCAGTCAAATACTCAGGCTTGCAAACCAAAATATTTGCTGCATCTCGCCTTAGCCAGAGGTTGGACTCCAACCGTCAATCACGGTTGGAAGTTTGGTGGCTTTTCCACCCTCGGATATGCGTATTGAACTAGAACTTTGTTGCAGCTGGTGAGCAATATATATGGAGTCAATAATGGGGCTAACCAGAATAGATTTGCCCAAAACATGAATCCTTTGTTCGGCAGACATTAGATTTAGCGAGGATGCATGATAGGAGTCCCCAGAATCAAGTACCAAAAATCCTTGAGGCATGAGTTCTCTGCATACACTGTGGACAATTCGTGTATTGTTTTTAGAGACTTCACAGTGAAAATCTAGAAAATTTAAATGGTGAGATTCTTCGTGCGTGTCAATTACCTCAGAACAGAGACTCACGTTGAGAGTGTTTCCCTCGGTAACTTTCACGAGGATATCTGATTCCAGATCTCGTCTATAGTAATCAATGGACTGCCCCTGGCCTTGGTGAAAAAATGTCGCTTTCAACAATGCAGCGGTACACTCCCCACTCTTCATGCAGGCGGAAAAAATCGCTTCCCAGAAGGGAACCTTCGTGGCCTTTCGAATTGAAAGAGCCTGCTCGATAATCGTTTTTTCGAATTCCTTGATCTCAATGCGTTCTTGAAGAAGTGGAGGTGACGTGTACCTGAAGATGGTGCATCTCTCTATATTCTGATGCGCAAGAATAAGCGTCCGATACGCCAGCGAGGCTGGCTTTCCAATAAGCTCATCTATTTCAGACTGTCTCAGCATAAATACAATGCTTCTAACTTTCTTGCTTCGTTGGGCGTACAGCACCTTCGATGGAGCGAAAATTTTCGTAATTAAACTCACTGATACGCTCTTCATGAGGCAACTGATAAGTTGACAACAGAGCTTCACGGGGATTAATTGGTCGGCCTGGAAGTGGGTGGTCCGCGATATTATTTACGACCAAACTGTAAAGAGAATCCACTCCCATTCTATTAAGATAAAAAACCCGCGTGTTTCCCTCTATCACAACCAGATTATTTCCCCACTTTTCCATGACCGGTGGGGTCACAGATGAGACGTATTGTCCATCCGCCATTATCTTCGCTGGCTTACAGAATGGTATTCCGTATTTTTCGTACAACACTGCTAGATGGGCAATTTGACGATACTTGTAAGAACGAACTCGTCGAACGATCATTTTGACAGCTTGATCGGTCTCTTGTTTTAGAGACACTTGTTGTATCTCGATCTTGACCTTCGGGTCTCTATATTGATGAACTCCTTGTTTCAGTAAGGATATAAGTTTGTTCGAGTCGTCCTCTTCCAGAGTTAGCTTAGGTCTGCTGTGCCCGCCAGAACCGAGTAGTTGATCCAGCTGCTTAAGGAGAATCTCGATCATGGGGCGATGTTTCGTTCCGATATAAACCACACCTCTAGGGGAATACTCTGTTGCACTGATGTCTTGGATAAAGACTGAATTGTGACGATTGTCTTCGTGACTAAGAAGAAAGCAGTTCAGTGGGATCTGGTCAGTCTCAATAACTTTCGCGCCCATTTTTTTAAGCAGGTCTCTCCGGTGGTTTTCCCGGGTATCACCAGATCCTGACTTTACGAGAATATCAACTTCAGCACCTGCAAACATCCAGTGGGCGATTGAAGGGAAGAGCCGCCAGTACCATTTTGTACCTGAGCAGGAGACAACAAGGCGTTTCCCTGGTGTTACCATCTCTCTAACGAGATCATCAAACAGCTCGTCTTCACTATACCGGGCAACATCGGACGCCAATGAATCGTTGAGTTCTGAGTGTTCATTCTGGATGAAGTCCTTCACAGCAGCGCGTCCAGAATCAAGCAATAATTTAACTTCTTCCGTAGAAATATTGAAATTTATGCTGGATACTGCATCGGTATTGATATTAACTGAACTAATGTTGCTCTGCATCTTGATCTGCAGATCCGTCGCTCCGCTGATGATTGTGTCAATCAAACGATGCACTAGCCAACTTAGTGTCCACTCAGTTTTCGGTTCTTGATGCTCTACAAGACGAAAAGCGAGAATACGGCCACCAAGTGCCGGTGAATTGTTTCCCTGATCATCAAACACGAACGATGGAAGATTACTTAGCATTCCGCCATCGACAAAGAAATCATTTCCAGATTCCACTGGCTCAAAAAAGAGGGGAATCGAGCAAGAGCTGCGAACGGCCATTGCAACTTTTGCATCGGGTGTGTCTTTCGTACTCCAAATCTTAGGACGTCGACCAGCAAGGTCAGTTGCAATTACCCACGTCGGAAGAATTAGATCACTAAACTTAATGGGACGTGGTTTATTTGGAAGTAATTCGGAAAGAAGATCATCCAGCCAATCCTCCAATTTCTCAGATGAGTACGCCGAACCGTTTTTTAGAATTTTCCCAAAAAGTTCATTCTTCCCTTTAAAAAAAAGGCTCCCGGCGCGACCCCACCAAAATGTCGAAATACGTTTCTTGGGTTCTGCCAGCAGTGTGCTAAATTTAAGATATGCGCATTTCTCGTAGAGAAATTTCTCGTTTGCGCCAGCTCCAACAAGAACAGCGATAATGGATCCTGCAGATGTACCAGCAACTTCGGAAAAATTAACACCGCACTTAATGGCAGCTTCGTAGGCTCCGATGTGACCCGCCCCGCGACAGCCCCCTCCCTCGAATACACCACGACAGGCCTGAAAAAACTTTGTTTGTGGGTACTGCTCTACAGCTGCATTGTCATTTACATGCATGGATCAAACTCCACGATTCAAGGCTAATGTGTTTCGTGATGTAAAGAGTATGTAGCCAGTGCAAATAGAAGAAATTCGTGCCCATCCAGATAAGTCCAACTCCCGACAACAAGTCTAACGGAAAAGAAAAAAAATGATGACGATGTAGAACTGAGAATAAAATCTACATCGTTTAGGAATCTTTTTCAATGCGTATTTCTATTCAAAATTAGCGAATACGGATTGAAACATTGGATTAATCAAGGAAAATCAAAAACCAACATTTCAGAAAGAAAGACAGGAAAACTGATCAGCCTGCAGAAAATCTATATCAGAGTCCGGCCTTCTCGGAGAAAGAAAGGAAAAAACCTCAAGAGCCTTTAAGCATGAACAACCCGTTGATGGGGGTTTTCATCCTTAGAGCGGTTTATATGAATATCACTAATCCATTTATGTACATTTTTACAGAAATTAATCTTTAATCAAGATAAACTTTTCTGAAAGACGAGAAGTGTGATAAATCCAGAATTAGCTCAGTAACTTCCGGTTAGGAAATTGCGCCACATTAGATCCTAATAAAAAATGTCATTTCGACGAGGAACGAGGAGAAATCTTAATACGGTGTTCTGGTTTTTTGATCCAAAAGGATAAGATTTCTCTCTTCGTTCGAAATGACAGGGCTATCGCAAATTTGTAGCCGGAAGTTACTGAAATTAGTTGGAAAAAATCAGGCAGGCAGATGGATGGAAAAAATACTCCCCTGATTGAGTGTGCTTTGTACTTCAACGCTACCGTCGTGAGCCAATGCAATATGCTTGACAATGGAGAGGCCAAGCCCCGTGCCGCCCATTTTTCGGCTTCGTGCTTTATCGACACGATAAAAGCGCTCAAAGAGTCGGGGTAGATGTTTCTTGGTAATGCCAGAACCCTGATCTGAGACTGAGATCGTGAGTCCTTTTTCTGTTGTCCCGGCATTGAGCATGATCCGGCTTTCGCTGTTGCTGTACTTGATTGCATTGTCCAGTAGGTTCACGACAGCCTGCTCGATCAAGGGGGCGTTATGTCTGACCGTGCAGTCATCAGCACAAGCCAGTTCAATATTGATATTTCGCTCAGAGGCTCGGCTTTGACAAAGCGACAGTGCACGCTCCAGTGTCGGTTTAATCTTTTGATGGTTTAAGGCAATTTCCTTGTCTTCACCTTCCTTTTCAAGTCTGGACAGTGTTAACAAATCCTCAAGAATTGTACCCAGTCGTGTCGCCTGTTTATGGATGATTTTGACAAACGCGTCTTTTTCTTCCTGATCGCTCACTGCCGGATTGAGCAGGGTTTCAGCAAAACCTTGAATCGTCGTCAGGGGTGTCCTCAATTCATGCGAGACATTGGCGACGAACTCTTTCCGATGTGTTTCAAGCTGCTTTAATTTCGTGATGTCATTGATCACAAGGACAATGCCGCATTTATTTTTCTGGATATCCAACAGAGGGGCGGATTGAATGAAAAGATGAGGACCCTTTTCTTGCTGAATTTCGATCTCTCGCTCCATCGGCGCATCTTGTTTCAATGAAAACAGAACGAGCTTTTGTAACTCGGCATTTCGGATGACCTCCTGAACCGCCATGCCTGCAACCTCTTTTTTGGCAATATCAAGAATCTGACAGGCCGCAGCATTGATGCGCAGTATACGTTCGTTGGTGTCGATGGCGATCACGCCTTCGATCATGCTGGAAAAAACGGCTTCCTGTTCATTGCGTTGATTCAGCACGGTTTCAATGCGTTGATTCAATTGAATGGCGATTTCATTGATGGCCTGCGCGAGCAAGGCCAGTTCGGAAGGATCGGAGGGCGTGAGTTGCACCCGGCTGGAAAAATCGCCTTGTGCGATAAGCTGTGCCTGCACTTCCATCGCTTGCAGAGGGCGACTCAGGCTCTTTGATATCCACCAACTTGAGAGGGCAATGAGTAGAATAAAGACAAAAAATCCAATGGCGACTTGAGTGTAAATATGCCAAAGGGCTTCCTGGATTGCGATTAAAGGCCTTGAGGTGCGAATAACGCCAAGCACCGTATTTGTCGCAGTGATGGGCATCGCAAAATACATGGACTCTTTTTTTAAGGTGGTACCGTATCGTATTGAGACACCTCGCCCCGATTGCAGGGCTTCTGAAATTTCAGGGCGCTCCCGGTGATTGTCCATATCCATCGGGTTTTTTTTGCTGTCTCCAATCACGGTTCCAGAGGGCAGAATAACCGTGATGCGGGTCTGGGTCTCCTCTCCCAACTTTTCACAGCGATCTTGAATCTCTGCAAATTTTCCGTCTTGAATCAGTCGGGCAAATTCCGCTCTCACGAGTTTTGCTCGAACCTCAAGATCGAGTTCCCGTTGTTGGTAATGAAAAGTCTTAAATGACAGGCAGGCAATGACAGTAACGGCAAGCAGGGAGACAAATGAAATGAAAACAAAGGAGGGATAAAGTTTCCAGAAAAGCGGGCGACGTTTCATCTTCAACTTCCGTTCAAACCCTTATTCCCTAAAGCGATAGCCGATGCCCCGCACGGTTTCAATGTCCTCAGCCACCACAGATAACTTTTTCCGAAGTCCGACCAACTGAAAGTCAATGCTTCGATCTGTGACCGCGTAGCCCTCACCCCGGATGGCATCGACGATTTGGTCCCGCGTAAAAACCCAGCCCGGCCTTCTCGCCAGCAAATGTAGAATCTGAAACTCAGAAGGCGTTAGCCCGATTTTTTCCCCTGAAACCAGGACTTCATGTTTGCCGGGATGAAGACTGAGTGCCCGAATTTCAATGACATCGCCTTTTTTTGTCGTGCCCTGAGCCGAACGGCGAAGCACGGTCTTCACACGGGCAATGAGCACTTTCGGACTAAAAGGTTTCCTAATGTAATCTTCGGCACCCAACTCAAGGCCTCTGACAATGTCCTCTTCTTCACCTTTTGCCGTGACCATGATGACGGGAATGTGTTCCGTATCGGGCTTCGCTTTAAGTTTCTGACAAAGCTGAAGTCCATCCATGCCCGGCAACATCAAGTCCAATAAAACAAGATCGCCTTTGTATTGTTCAATCGCCTTTAAACCCGCTTCACCGCTGTAAGAGCAAATGACCTCGAAGCCCTCTAAGGCAAGATTATACTGAATCAGCTTGCTGATATCCGTTTCATCTTCAATGACATGGATACCTTGTTTGTTTTTCAAGTTCAGGCCCTTCCTTATTCTACAATGGCCGATGGTGAAGGCAGCGTCAAAACAGGATACAGTATCTTTGTTAGGTTTTTGTGAGAATAGCAAAAAGAAATGAGATCACCATGAAGAGGCCACATTCAGTAAACGTCCTCTTTATCGTCATGATGACAATGGTTTTTACAGCACAGTTTATGATTTTGAATATGGGCATAAGCCGTAATGGTCGCCCCTATCAATGTGGCTGCTTTTTCACCTGACTCCCAATAAAAAAAGTAAAAAAGAGCAAACCAAAGACGCAGACGATGGAAGCTCCGGTGGGTGTATCCAGGACAACTGATGCGTAGAGCCCGCCCAGGCTTGCCAGAAAGCCGATCCCCCATCCTATCGCAAGGCGGATGCGGATGTTTTTTGTGAAGATCAGGGAAATCAAGGCGGGGACAATCAAGTAGGAAAAAACAAGCAGTATGCCCGCAAGGGCCACTGAGCTGGTCACAACAAGTCCGAAGAGCATGTAAAAAAGAAAATCCCAGGCACGGATATGGATGCCTTCTATCCCTGCCTGTTCCGGATCAACGGAGATCGCCATCATGGGTCGTCGAAAAACCCAGTGAACGATGCCGATCAGGGTATACAGGAGGGCGGTTTTCATGACCTCATCCTGAGAAACGGTCAGGATATTCCCGACGAGCAGGGAACGGATATGTACTGCGCCACCCGGCACCCGATCAAGCAGAATGAGACTGGCGGCAGCCGAAACGACATAGGTCACACCGATGATCGCCTCTTGAGGAATCACTTCCCGGCCTTGGCGTGACAAGGAAAAAAAGGCCGCCCCTAAAAAAGTCATGCCAAGGGAAATAAAATAGGCCTCCCTGTCGTGCAGATCGAATCCGAAAAGAAGCGCAATGGTTGATCCAAAGGCCGCCAACTGCGCCAGGGCCAGATCCACAAAAATGACACCGCGCCGAACCACATGGATTCCCAAATAGGTATGGATCGCGGTCAGAATGAGGCAAGCGATAAAGGGTAATATAAGAAGGGAAAGCATCATCGCTCCTGTTTTTTTAAGGCCTCTGTTAGGGTGAAAATCAAATGCTCAAAAAGCTCGAAATAATCGCTGATTCCACTTGCGATTGACACAGAGGGCGGGAGCAGGATGACTTTCACGCCACTCTTCCTGGCAACGAAGCGTGAGACCTTTCCATCATAATAGGGTTCAACGATGATGATTTTGACCTGCTCGTCCCGGATGCCTTGAATCAATTGTGCCAGATGAGCGGTCGAGGGTGGAATCCCCGGTTTGGGTTCAATATAGGCGACGGCTTCTAAGGAGAAGTGCTTCAGAAAATAAACCCAGCTATTGTGGTAGGTGACCACCTTCACCCCCTTAAAAGGTTTCATCTTTTCCCGCCAGCCTGTGATCGCAAGATCCAGTTTTTCTGAAAATTGTTTCAGATTTTGCTCATAGCGCTCTTTTCCTTCCGGGTCGATCTTCATCAACCCGGAAGCAATATTATGCGCAATCTGTCGCCCATTCATCGGGTCAAGCCAATAATGCGGATTCCCTTCTCCATGAACATCTCCGGCAGAGCGGTCTATTCTGCCGGTGGGAATATCCAGCAGGCTTATGCCTTCGGAAGCATTGACATAACCTTGTCCGCCCCGCTGAACCTTGGCATTTCGTGCACCCATCAACAAAGAAGGTGCCCAGCCAACCTCTAAACCCAGGCCGATTTGCACAAAAAGATCGGCCCTTGAAAGTTTTAAGATGTGGCTCGGCTTGGCATCAATAAAATGCGCGTCTTGTGCGCCTCTCGCAATAAAGTCAACCTGAACACGATCCCCCCCAACTGCCCTGGTGATCGCGGCAAGATCTTCCGTTGTTGTGACCACTCGAATTTTCCGTGCCTCAACAGTGAGAGGATTTTGAATAAGAAGAACCCACATCAGTAGAAAAATGATTTTTTTCATACCGTTTCTCCTTAAAAAGTGTGGGCGGCATGTGCGCCAATCGAGAATTCATATTGAAGGAAAACCGCGTGAATTGGATCCTTCCTTTCGTCTGATCGATCATAATTGTACTGAAATCGGATCTTCGAGAATTCAGAAGGATAAAACGTGAGGTTTGGAGAAATCCGCCATCTATCCCCGGTTCTTGGATCGCTTGGGTCTGTCGCATTGGCCGCGCCATAGCGGAGTCCGGCGACCCATTGTCGTTTAAAACCGTAAAGCGTCTGGATGTAGTGGCCCTCTGTTTTGAAGGTTTCTCTCAAAAGCAGACTGCCGTCCACAAGTGCCGCACCGGCTTGATAGGATCGTTGCATGGCTTCCCCCTGTAAAATAAGAAAGGGCCAGCCGCTATGGGCCAGCGTCGGTTTCCACTTGATGAAAAAATCGATGCCGTGAATCCGTGTTCTGGTATCAAGCCCTGTGCCATTGGAACCAAAAAGGTGTGAGGTACCAACAACAGATGTGATCGTTTCATTCACATCAAACGAGGTTTTCAGCCCCCCCATGTACAGCAGGTCATTCCCCTCATTAATGGTTTGATCCAAAATGGGTCTTCCGGCAAAACTTTCCTCGCTGGAAGAGAGAAAACTGCTGGCGGTTTCTCCCTTGGCATTTTGCACAGATCCAATGAGTTCAAAGTAAAAAGGAAGAGGAAGCAGTGTGGAAACCTGAACACCCAGATTTCTCAAGCCATCCCCCCCAAACATCAAGGTGTTGATGATGGTCTGATCGATAAACTGCCATGCGTGAGGGTGTTGTTTATTCTTCCGCCCGAATCGTGTGAAAAATTGTCCGGCCATCACCTGAAGACCGTAAGGAAGTCCCGTTGTTGTCATGTGGGCCTCTTCAACCTCCAGGAACGATTCTCCATCTTCGAGTCCGAAGATCAAATGCGCCTCGGCACGGAAAAAGGGATCGACGACACTAGTGAAGGACAGCTCCAAGTTTTGCAATGTAAATCCTCTTGTAGCCGGGTCATGCGCGCCGAACTGAAGATGATCCGATTCGGAAAAATAGCCGACAGAAAATAATCCGTTCAATGAGATATCAGGGTTGGCACGCAGCACCCGCATGGCCTGAGACCGGGGCTGAAGCCCCTCCTGGGCGAATAGAGGTGTCGCGATTCCCGAGAGGCCGGACAACATTAAAACAAACCATACTATTAAGGTATTTTTATTCATAGCATTCTCCTTGATTCATACAGAGTTCTGCAAACAGGCCTATTACAGCCAATGGTTGATGCACACCTCCACGGTTGCCCCGTGTCGTAGGTGGCTCAATACGCAATTACAAGATTGTGTTTAGGATGGTCAGGAGAAAAAAGGAGGTCCCCGGGGGAAAATCTGAGAGGCTTGAAACTGAAATATAAAGGAGCGCCGATGAATCGGATTTGACGATACCGCCAACAAGAAAACGGCAAGTGCAGCAAAAAAAGTGAGCGTGGCTTGTCCATGCTGCACCCAAAGACCGATGGCACATTCGTGGGAATCAAGAATTTCGTTCTCAGAATAAGCATGGTAAAGGGCAAAACAAGAGAAGACGAGGAAATAAAGCAAGAGAAGTGTTGTAAAAAAGCGTGTGTAGACTTTTTTATCTTGTGAAAAAGACGCAAGCATAAAGGGGCCAAAATATATTATTAGGATATGGTGGGTCAACCTAAAAATGGCAAAGGTGACAATCAGTCTTTTATAATCAACGCGACTTAACGACGGGTACGCGCAATGAGGCGCTGGGTTATTGGGCCGTCGCAGACTTTCAATTTATGCCCGCCTATCATGTCGGTCTGGGTTTTGAATCGACTGAGGTTTTGTTGGATCAATCTCTGAAGTCAGAAGCCTGCAGTATGCACGCGAGTTGGTATTACAGTGCGCATGGCCGTTTGCAAATAGAGGCACGTCACCTCGATAGAGACAATGCCGATGACGGCCTTGAGGTCTTGTTTCAATGGAATATTGTCTTAGCACCACACAGCGAAAAACCTTTTTTGAGTGTGTTGGAATAATCCAATAGAATTGTATCCAAATGAGTAATTCTGTCTTCTGGGCATTAGTCCATTTCAGTCACTCCCGCTTAGGAAATTACCTTACTTTAAATCCGCAGGAAAAGTGTCATTTCGACGAGGAATGAGGAGAAATCTTATGTTGTCTTCTGGCTTTTTAATCCAAAATGATAAGATTTCTCTCCTCGTTCGAAATGACAGGGCTACTGCAAATCTGCAAGCGGAAGTTACTGGATTCATCTACGAGAGGATATTTTTGATATTTCTTGAGATGTGCAATATGCGAATGATTTCAATTTCCTCGCCGCTTGGCCGGTAGAAGACAAGGTATTTTTTAAATCCCTTAATCGGGAAAAATCGTATATTTGAGAGCAAGCTATTTTGTGAAGGATAACATTCTCCCATTTTGGCTTGCTCAGATAACATCCGATAGGTCTCTTTTGCTGCATCGTACAGCCTTAATGCCGCATTGAGATTATCTTTAGCAATATGGAAGGCATGTTCATCTAAATCTTTTTCTGCCTCAATAAGAATCCTATAGGACAGCATTTAATGCCCTATTCTTGATTTCAGGGCCTTCTTTTTATTCTCCCAAAAAGCATCATCCGGTTTTATCGCTGTGCCGCTATGAAGTCCTTCCAACAACAAAGTATCCAGGTCTTCTTGCTCCCTTTGGTCGCTGCGTACCAAATCTCGTAGATAATCGCTTGCACTTGTGTATTTACCTGTTTTAATTTGAGAAGTAATCCATTCACGCATGTTTTCAGGTATGGAAATATTAAGTGTTGCCATCTATATACCTCCGTAGTAAAGACTTGTTCTTATTTGAAAAATAGTCTTTTCTGCCAATTGTTGTCAATAATTGGCTGGGTTTCCTGTACTGGAATATCAGCTTGTCACCACAGAGCGAAAAACCTTTTTTGAGTGTGTGGGAATAAATGAACGTTAAATTCCGCCACTATTCTAATCTTTTCACATAATAAGTCGTCGTGAGAGATGAACGATGACAAGGGCATAGTGGACGGAGGTATTGTAGCGTGTGATGGCGCGAAAGTTTCCAAAAAGTGCGATGAGTTCCTTTTCATCCGGGTTAGGTTCAAAATACGAAAAGGATGTGAGGGTCTCTGCTTTTGCAGGGTAGGGGATTTCGACCCCCATTTTGATGGCTTCTGCTACAGAAATCGTTTTTCGAAAACCACGATTTAGCATTTTTTGCAGTTCGGGGGAGTCTTTGTAGATTTGAGCTGGCAGATAAAGTAGCTTGTCTTTTTCCCAGCCAAATTTTTTAAGATAATTCGCAACACTGGCAAAAATATCTTTTTTAGATTTCCAGAGATCGACTTTTCCATCTTGATCAAAATCAACTGCATATCTTAAAAAACTACTGGGGATAAATTGCGGCACGCCAAAAGCACCTGCATAAGAACTATTGATCGAAAAGGGATCGAGCTTTTCTTTGCGTGTCAGTTTTAAAAAGGAGATGATTTCGCCCCGATAAAACTTTTCGCGTCTGGGGTAAAGAAAAAAAGCCGTATTGAGCACGTCAAAGGCCCGATACCTTTCGATACCCGGTTTTCCAAAACGGGTTTCAACACCCAAAATACTTGCAATAATTTCCTTTTCAACCCCGTAGACCGCTTCAACTTCTGAGAGGAGTTTATCGTGTTCGGCCAAATAAGCCCGGCCTTTTTCTATCATGTCTTTTTTGATGAAAATTTTACGATAGCGGTGAAAAGGGAGGTGTTCTGCGGGGCGATTAAATTTATCAATAATGTCTTTTTTGAAGACAACCTGTTTAAAAATGGCTTTTAATTCATCAGCCTTAAAATTGTGTTTTTCAGTGAGTTCTTTAATCAAGGCCTGATATTTGGGATGCTCCAGTGGAATGCGATCCGGGCCTTCGGCAGCATAAACCGAATAAGCAGACAAAGATCCGAATAAAAGGAAAATAAAAACGCCCGTAAAGATTAAGCGTATCTGTTTGGAAAAGTACAGGTCTATTCGCATTGTTTTCATCCTCTGTGTTTTATTAACCCATATATAGCATATTAGGATTTTAATATTTTTGCCAAAGCTTTTTCTGCGGCATGTGAAAGGGCCGCGTCATGCACGTGATTGAGTGCATAAATCCGACACTGTGACAGGCTGACCGGAAAGGGACTGACATATTCATTTAAAGGATCTTTAGAGACATCTCCCGTGGAAGGGGTATAAACAAAGAGCTGACGTTCCCCCATTTCCAGCGGATCTCCTGGTCGGGGGTCTTGACTTGCGATATCAACGCGAAATTCAAGCTTTTTGAGTGTTTTGGGTAAAAAGTGTCGAATGGTTCTGGTCAGTGTCTGCGGATCGATGTTTGGCTGTTTATCTGTTTCGCTGGGGCTTAAGGTTGTGTCGTAAGCCATTTTCCATTTGACCTTTCTCAGAAGAATATTTTCCCATTCCTCATAGAGCCCACGTTTGACGACAGATCGTGCTTTTCGCCAGGATTTGACTTCAAGCAGTAGTGACCAGTCGGTTAAATCGGCATAGGACTCAAGGTGGTCAAGCGGATTGTGAGGAAAGACGGCTTTGATGGTTTTATAGAAAATATCTCTCATGTGCACATCAAGTGCACGTGTCGTGCGATGGTAGTACACATTAAAATAAAGGAAAGACCGTGCATTTAAAAACATGGTGAGGGCTGAAAGACCCGACTTGTGTAAAGTAAGCCCCTTCGGTGTAAAAAAACTGTAGTGGATGAGACGATTGATGTCTACCGGGCCAACGGAGATCCCACACATAAAAGAATCGCGCAAGACATAGTCGAAGTTATCGGCGGTAAACATGCCGGAGAGCAAGGGTTTTAGAATGACGAGCCAACGAGGGTAGTGTTTCGGCGTAAGATACTTTTTGTCTTTGTGAATGAGAAAAGCGACCTGCTCTGGGTCAAGATATTCACCTGCTGCGAAGGCCCCACCCGGGCTGCGTTTTATTTTTTTAATGAGAGGGCCTAACTCCCGACAGATAATTTCCTGTCCTAATTTTTCATGGGTGAGTCCAAAACCTCTCAGGACGTTGTGATCAAAAAAATGACAAAAAGGCCCGTGGCCAATATCATGTAGCAGGACGGCGACACGAAGCAATGCTTCGATAAAAGCGGCCGAAGGGGTATCAGGAACGACTTCTTTGAGCGAGGGGTAAAGATGTTTTGCGAATCGACCTGCGACATGCATCGCCCCAATGGAATGCACAAAACGGCTGTGTTCCGCTGAGGGATAAACCCAACGGGCGGATTGCAGTTGATAAATATAACGCAGACGTTGCATCCATTTGGAATCGATGAGGGCTTTTTCCGTGACTTCATCCGCTGATTCATAGGGGACGGTAAAGGGGATATAATTATGGATTGGATCGGCAAGCAACGATTGTCCGTTATAAAGCGCTTCTCGGCTACGGTGAAAACGGATATCGGTTATATCGTCCATGGGGGTTTAATCTTAAAATTTGTCTCGATCATAACCGATTGTTGTTCACACTCGCAAGTTGCAGCCGATCATTTTATTGTGCTAGAAAACATCGTCGTAAAAATGAGGAAGCTGTATGTGCCATCATTTCAGAAATAACATCTTATGTTTTATTTTTTATGGATTCTGCGCCACTTTTTTTGTGGGATGTGAACCTGTTCCCGATAAACCTGCGGCCAGAGAAAAAATAAAAAAAGTCGAGGTTTTTATTGTTGAAGCAAAGGACTTTGAAGAAACGATTGTGACCTCTGCCGTGGCCGCTGCCCACATGGAATATCGTGTCAGCACGGAAGTGAGCGGTCTCCTCAAAGTAAAACATGCCGAATGGGGGCAGAGGGTCAAAAAAGGAGAGACCCTTTTTGAAATCGATTCGGAAGAATTTTCACTGATTTTAAAAGAGAAACAAGCGGCACTGACGCGTGCAGTGGCTCAGTTGGATTTTATGCGCGCAGAGCACAAACGGAAAAAACCTTTATTGCAATCCAAGACGCTCTCTCAGGCGGGTTGGGAGAAACTTCAATTTGATCTGGCCTCTGCGATTTCACAAAAAAATCAAGCCCAGGTTGCATTGCATCAAGCCCAGCGTAATGTGCGATTAACGGTACTCAAAAGCCCAATTGACGGCATGATTCTAGAGGATTACCACGATAGGGGAGAAGTCATCCCAGTGGGAACCACGCTTGCACGTATCGCCGATACAACTTGGATCAGCTTTGATGTGGGCGTTTCTGATTTGGAATTGCCTCATTTGAACCTGGGTGATGTGGTTCCTGTCACAATTGATGCCCTGGGTCATCATAAACTCAAAGGAGAAATTACACGAATTTCTGGAAATGCGTCTCCGACTCGGGGGATTTTTCCGCTTGAAGTGACATTGAAAAATATTGAGCGGTCGATTTTACCGGGCATGGTCGCGCGTCTTCGACTTTCGGGGGAAAAACATGTGGCTCAGATCATTATTCCGATGATGGCGATTCATCAAGAGGCCGATACCCCCTTTGTTTTTTTAGTCCAAGATCAGAAGGCCGTAAAAAGACCCCTAAAACTCGGCAAGGTATTGGGAGATCGTGTGCTGATTCAAGAAGGTCTGAACACAGGGGACGCAGTTGTTTTAATTGCACAAGGTCGATTGAAAATAGGGGAGGTGCTTGAAGTGATTCAAGTCCCTGCAAAGTCACCCGTAAAAAACAGGTGAAAAAATGTGCATTTTTTCAAAAAAAAAGGTCTAAGTCCTTGACCTAGCAAATAAAGTTTGGTAATAGTTTAACTATGTTTTATAAAGAAAGCCCTGATCAAAGAACCTATTGCGACCTGAATGCCTTGTGAAAAATCGTTATTTTTTCTTTTTTTTAGCCTTTCTCTCTTTCTATTTCTCCAGCTACGTCACTTTAGTTGCTTCAGAGACTCCTGCTAGGACTGAGTCCTCGGATGTTGCCTACGGCCCGGGAGAACGTCTTGTTTACAAGCTGAGTTATTTGGGGGTACCCGCAGGCAGTGCCGTCATGGAGGTCTTAAAAAAGACCTATGTGAATGGTCGGCCCGTGTATCCTGTGCTTTCAACCGTGAAGTCGAATAAGTTTGTCTCTGCTTTTTATCCGGTCAAAGATCGCATCGAAACCCTTATTGACGTCGAAGATGGTTATTCTCACGGGATTAAAATTAATCAACGTCAGGGGCGCAAAAAAAGAGACAAGGTGATTAATTTTGACCAAGTGCGTCACCGCGCGACACAGTTTAAGAATAACAAAGTCGAAACATTTCAAATTCCTCCGAGGGTTCAGGATTCGCTCAGCTCGCTATATCACTTTAGGCGTCAGACGGTTTTTGAAGTCGGAAAGTCGACCTTCATTGATGTGCATGAAAGTAATAAAAACTGGGAACTTGAGATCAAAGTCCTTGCCAGAGAAAAAATTACAACAGCACTTGGAACCTTTAACACCTTTAAGGTGAAAGCCTACGTCCGTTATGAAGGCCTGTTTATGGACAAGGGGGATGTCACCCTTTGGCTCACCGACGATGCACGACATATTCCTGTTTTGATCAAAACAAAGATTAAAATTGGTTCGATCACCGCCGTTTTGGAATCTTCAGAGTCACCTACGCCGACCTATCAGGTCAAGGCAGATATTCAGTAAAAAAAAGTTAAAAAACAAGCTATCCACCTCAGTTTTTACTTTATAAAAAACTGGGGTTTTTTATTTTTATGGGGTTTAAGAAAATGAAAGTTACCTGTCCAAATTGTCAAAAAAAAGCAAAATGGGAGGAAAATCCAGATCGGCCCTTTTGCTCTAAACATTGCAAACTGATCGACCTCGGACATTGGGCCGAAGGAGATTATCGTGTGCCGGGCGAAGAAACCGATGAAACTTGAACCTGTGAAGGTGAGAAACGCGGAGGAATTTTTCAAATAATTGCCTCAATCGAACCCACATGTTATATTAAATGAGTTGGCTTGAGTACGACTTCTTCAAAATCAGGATAGAAAAAATGAGCGTCTTGATCTTAGGACTGCGAACAAAAAAATTCATTGTTTTTTCATTTTTGTTGAGTTTTCTATTTTCGGGGATCGGCGTTGTTCAAGGTCTTCCCATTTTTTTTACCGCAATCGCACACGCCCATCCTGTTTTTTTCTCAAGCGACTCACATCGCATTCGGCTTATTCTGCATCACCCTGGCAACCAGGATGGGCATGAACCCAGGAAACATACAAAACATCAGCACGATTTATTAGACCGTGTTATGGCCATCTCCGAAAAGGAGGGGCTTTCACACAGTGATCACGAGTTTGAAATATCCGCCGCCGAAGATATTTTTTCAGTCATCGCAAAAACGGATCTTCTCTCTGAGGTCTTGCAAAAACCCCTCGTGCAATCGACTCCTTTATTTTTTTCCGCGCAAAAAATAACGCGTTTTTCAGGGCGATCTCCGCCTGATATTTCGCGATATCATGAAATTCACGCCAGCACCATCCTCCTAATCTGATTCTTCCAAAAAAAATCACGAACGCCAGCCTTTTCTCTTAGGGCTAAGGGCGTGCTGCCCCTTTTTTTGGAGGAATACATGTCTATTGTTATAACCGTACTATCATTTGCCCTATTTATTTTTCTGCCATCTTTAGATCTTTCATGGGCACAGGATTCGTCTGTCCTTCCTGAATCACCTTCGCTTGCACGCGGACTTCGCAGTATCCAAGCGGATGATGCCCATAAGGACTCGATTCTCCCCTCAACTTTCAGTGAACCGACAGGGATTATTAAGGTAGAGCAGGTACAGGCTTTCGCTTTAATGAATCATCCGGCGCTGCTTGCCGTTTCCTGGGAACTCCGTGCGCGTGACGCGGCGAGACTTCAGGCGGGTTTATTGCCAAATCCCGTATTCGGTTTTGACATCGAAAATGTTATCGGAAGCGGTGCATTCAGTGGTACCGATGCCTCAGAAACAACACTGTCGGTCGAACAACGTTTTGAGACTGCGGACAAGCGGAGTAAACGAAAAAAAGTTGCCGAGTTGGAACGTGTCTTATTTGGCTGGGATTATGAAACCCTGAGGCTGGATTTATTCACAGAAGTCTCTCAAATTTTTGTCGAAGTTTTAGGCGATCAGGAAAAAGTCTTACTGGCAGAGGATCTCTTAGCGCTTGCGGCACAAGTGGTCGATGTCGTTGAGCGGCGGGTGGATGCAGGTAAGGTTTCTCCCGTCGAAGCGGTGAAAGCGAAGGTTTCCCTTGCGTTATCAAAAATTGAATTGAGCCGAGCGGAACGCGAGCTCATTGCCTCCCGAAAATCCTTGGCCGCAATGTGGGGTAGCACAGATCCTCAGTTTAAATCGGTCGCGGGTCAACTCAAACCCAATGCACATTTGCAGTCTTTTGAAGAGCTGACTCCCCATCTTTCTCAAAATCCGGAATTGGCGCGATGGGATGCAGAATTGGCACAAAGGACTGCGGTGCTCGATTTGGAAAAAGCGAATGCGATTCCTGATGTGTCCTTTGGTGCAGGTTTCCGTCAATTTAATGAAACCGATGATAGCGCCTTACTTGCCGGTATCTCAATCGACTTGCCTGTTTTTGATCGAAACCAGGGCAATATTCAGAAAGCACGCGCACAACATTCAAAAGCACTTGCGGCGCGCCAGGCGACGGTGTTGCGTTTAAGAACCGGTTTGGCGCAGGCCTATCGGTTTTTGTCCACAACACACCTGGAAGCCGAAGGGCTGAAAAACGAGGTCTTGCCCGGCGCACAAAAGGCCTTTGACGCGGTGAGTGAAGGTTATCGGCTTGGAAAATTTGATTTGCTGGATGTCTTAGATGCACAACGCACGCTTTCGAAAGCCCGTGCACAATATCTGCAAACGCAAATCGATTATCAGAAAGCAGTCTCTGATGTCGAGCGTTTGATTGCGGAAAAATTAAAGTAGGGGTGAGTCATATCACCGGAAGGAGATTTTAAAATGGAAAGTAGTACAGAAGAAAAAACACATGAAAAAAAACGGACGCCGCTTATTCCCATTTTAGTGGTGGTGTCCATCCTGCTTGCCGGATTTTGGTTTTGGTCAGGCAAAGATGGAGCGCGTACACCGCTTGCAAATGGCGAAGAAAACCATGCCTCTGATGATGGTCACGGACACGATGAAGATGAAGAAGGTGAAGACGCACACGGCGACCAGGACGAACATGGTGAAGAAGGGGGAATTAAGCTGAGCGAGGCCGAAATGAAAGAATTTGGCATCAAAGCCGTCAAGGCGGATTCGGGCACACTCAGCCGTTATGTGGATTTACCCGGAGAAGTTCGTGCAAATGGAGATCGACTGGCGCACATCGTGCCGCGGGTCCCTGGTGTTGTCCGTAAAGTGTTTACGGGTTTAGGCGACCGTGTGAAAAAAGGCGAAATAATGGCGATATTGGACAGTCGTGAACTTTCAGATAGCAAGGCCGACTTTTTGGCTTCGAGTGAACGGGTCGGGCTGGCGGAACTTAACTTTACACGGGAAGAATCGCTTTGGAAGAAAAAAATCTCCTCGGAACAAGAATACCTTGAAGCAAAACAAGTCTTGGCCGAAGCGCGAATCGAACGCCGTTCCTCGGAGCAGAAACTACATGCCCTGGGTTTTTCAAATCGCTACCTCAAAGACCTCTCTCGTCATCCTGAAGAGTCTTTTACGCAATACAAAATTGTGGCACCGTTTTCCGGTACGGTTATCGAAAAACACATCACGCTCGGCGAGGTCTTGAAAGACGACACAAGTGCTTTTATCATTGCTGATTTAAGCTCGGTCTGGGTGGATTTGAGTGTCTATCAAAAAGACCTAGAGGCAATTTCAGAAGGCCAGTCTGTTGTGATTAAAACGATGCAGGAGCACATCAAAACAGAAGGGAAGATCTCCTACCTGGGGCCGGTCGTCGGAGAAGACACACGAACGGCGCTTGCACGTATTGTACTTACGAATAAGGATGGGAAATGGCGGCCTGGTCTTTTTATTAACGCACGGGTTGCGGTGGGCACAATAGAATCCGATCTGATTGTCCCGAAGTCGGCGATTCAAAAAATGAACGATGAGGATATTTTGTTTGTCATGGCGCATGGCGCCCTGGAGCCAAAGTTGGTCAAACTGGGTCGGAGCGATGAAACACATGTCGAAATTACAGCAGGCATCAATTGGGGCGATACTTATGTCGTAGAAGGTGGCTTTACGCTACGCGCCCAGATGGGTGTTGGAGACCTGGATGATGGACACAATCATTAATGGTTTTGTTTTCCGTCGATGTCGCCATTTCAAAAAGACCCCTTGCAAAATAAAGGAACAACAGAATGCAGAAGCTGATTGATTTTTCGCTCAACAATCGCCTCATGGTGATTGTTTTGGCCTGTCTGGTTTTGGCTGCAGGCTACGCCAGTTATTTGAAACTCCCTGTGGATGCTTTTCCCGATGTGACGCCTGCCCTGGTTCAGGTCTTTACCGAAACCGAAGGACTCGCCCCAGAAGAAATTGAACGCTACGTCACCTATCCTGTTGAGGTGGCTATGAATGGTTTGCCCGATCTCAAGCAAATTCGCTCGGTCTCAAACTTTGGTCTCTCTGTCGTCAATATCTATTTTGAAGATGGTACCGATATCTATTTTGCCCGACAACTTGTCAACGAGCGTCTTCAGCTTGCCCGCGATTCTATTCCGGAGGGTTTTGGAGAACCCTCCATGGGGCCGATTTCAACCGGACTGGGACAGGTTCTTTTCTTTTTTGTCGAAGACGAAACAAAAGAACGTGGTCCGGAGGAAATGCGGAAAATCCAGGACTGGATCATCCAGTTTAACCTTCAGAGTGTTCCCGGTATTACAGAGGTTCTCTCTCTGGGGGGAGAAGTCAAGCAGTTCCAGGTTTTGGTTCGCCCGACGGACCTACTTCGATACAAACTTTCGCTCTCAGAAGTCGTTGATGCGGTCAAAAAAAATAATGCCAATGTGGGTGCCCAGTACATTGTCAAAGGGGCGGAACAGTTTATTGTCCGTTCGGTCGGTCTTGCAAAATCAATTGTCGATTTGGAAGGCATCATTGTGAAGTCCGTAGACGGCACACCCATTTTCTTAAAACAGATTGCAGATATTGAAATCGGGGGAGAAGTCCGCCAGGGACTGGCAACAATGGATGGCGAAGGAGAAACGGTCGTCGGCATGGTGCTGAAACTCATCGGGACCAATACTTCAACCGTGATCCGTGACGCCAAAATCCGCATGGCGGAAATCAACAAAATCCTCCCGCCCGGTATCAAGATGGTGCCTTATTACGATCAGGCCACTTTAGTTGCAAAATGTATCAAGACCGTGACCGATGCCCTGCTCGAAGGCATTATTCTCGTGATTCTGGTCTTACTGGTCTTTATGGGTGCGGTGCGTCCTGCCATTGTCGTGGCCGTCACCATTCCTTTTTCGATTTTCTTTGCCTTTATTCTGATGAATCTCTACGACCTTTCGGCAAATCTTATGTCCCTGGGGGGGCTGGTGATTGCCATTGGGATGATGGTCGATGGTACGATTGTCGTGGTCGAAAATATAGATCGACTGTTGCGAGAGTCTGATCCGGAAGAGCCACGTATTCATGTGGTCGCACGGGCCTGCAAAGAAGTTGCCCGGCCTATTTTCTTTGCCATCGCCATCATTGTCGTTGTTTTTCTTCCCCTGATGACCCTGCAAGGCGTGGAAGGGAAAACCTTTAAACCCCTGGCCTTCACGGTGGCTTTTGCCATGGTGGGTTCCCTCATCTATGCGCTGATCCTGGCCCCCGTGGCAGCACAGATTTTGATGCGTCGCCCTAAGGGGCTTGTGTCCACTCCCTCCGGTGAAGCACCGGAAGGATTCGTCACCCGAGGGCTTTTGTTTGTTTACCGGCCATTGGTTACTTTTTTTGTGAATAATCGTTGGGTCGCGGTGCTTGTCTTTTTTGTGGTGCTTGGCATTGGTGCAGTGATCTTTCCCCGTTTAGGGACTGAATTTGTTCCGCGCTTGAATGAAGGCGATTTACTGGTACGCGCAACGATGGCCCCTTCAATTTCATTGGATGAAGCGGCGGCAACCATCACCCGTTTTGAACGCCGTTTAAAGGAGCAGTTTCCGGAAGTCATTCGTGTGGTCACGCGTGTCGGTCGTGGGGAAGTTGGCGCACATGCCGATCCGGTCAACAACGCCGAAGCCTTTGTCGCCTTAAAACCCCAGGAAGAATGGACGACTGCGAAGACACCGGAAGAACTCTATACCAAGATGAGTGCAGCCTTTGAAAGTTTTCCCGGTGTGCGGTTTAACTTTACCCAGCCCATTGCCGCAGCCGTGGATGAACTCTTAACCGGCACAAAGGCTGAGCTGGCGATCAAGATCTTCGGGGAAGACATGGATGTACTTCAGGACAAAGCGGCCGAGATTGAAAAGGTCATCAAAGGTATTCGAGGTGCGGCAGATGTTCAAAAAGATCAGCTCACGGGGACCCCGCAGCTTCGTATTATCATTGATCGCGAGGCAATTGCGCGTTATGGCATTAATGTTGATGATGTGCAACAGACCATTCGAACCGCCGTAGGTGGAGAAAAGGCGGGTCAGATTTTTGAGGGCATTCCGCGATTTGATATTCTGGTGCGTTATGCAAAAAAGGACCGGGACCGGGTTGAGGTCATCCGTCAGATTCTCATTCCCTCTCCGCAAGGTCCGATGGTGCCCTTGATGGATCTGGCCCTTATTGAAGAAATTGTGGGTCCGAGACAAATTACCCGGGAAAACAATCATCGCTTTGTTACGGTTCAAACAAATGTTCGTGGTCGGGATATGGGCTCCTTTGTGGCAGAGGCTCAGGAGGCCATTGATGCTCAGGTCAAACTGCCTCCGGGCTACCTTGTGAGCTGGGGAGGACAATTCGAATTACAACAAGAGGCCAATCGACGTCTTGCTTTAGTTGTCCCGGTTACCATACTGATTGTCTTTTTAATGCTCTTTAGTAGTTTCAATTCTCTAAAAAGTGCCCTCCTGATTATGATTGTCATTCCTCTGGCCTTGATCGGGGGAGGCGTGTCCCTATGGCTGACGGGACAAAACCTCTCGGTGCCCTCATCCATCGGTTTTATCGCCCTGTTTGGTATTGCCCTGGAAGATGCCATGGTCTTGGTCACCTATCTGAATCAACTGACAAAAGACGGTGTTGAGCAGGATAAAGCTTCAATTAAAGGAGGTTGTCTCAGACTTCGGCCTATCCTAATCACCACGGTGACGACCGCCCTGGGGCTGATTCCTCTGCTTCTCTCTTCAGGCACAGGAAGCGAAGTACAGCGTCCACTTGCAACGGTTGTGACCGGAGGATTGGTGACCTCTACGGTGATCACCCTGCTGTTGATCCCGGCATTTTACAAGTGGTTTGCGGTTAAACCCGAACATGCTGTGAAAGCACAACCCGTACTTCCCTTGAAACCAGAGGGTGCGATCACTTGATTTGGGGATTTGTTCCGTCAGCCTTAAAATAAGGAGAAAGAATGAAAGAAATTAAAGCTTACATCAAGCCGCATAAACTCTCACCAGTGACCTTGGCCCTTCACAAAATACCTGAGTTGACGGGCATGAGTGTCATTGACGCAAAGGGTTACGGGAGAAGCCGGGCACAAAACTACGGCTTGAAAGACTATGTCCCACACGTCAAAATAGAAGTCGTCTGTACAGATGATTTAGTTGATACCGTGATCGCGATCATTGAAAAAGCCGCTTATACGGGTTTACGCGGGGACGGGAAAATTTATGTGAGTCCTGTCGAAAATGCCGTGCGTATTGAAACGGGAGAACGAGGAGAAGATGCCGTTTGAAATCTTCTTGTTAAGTGAGGAGGATGTCATGAAAACAAAAATCAGATTGATTGCAATTGTGTTGTTTCCCGCCTTGTTGCTGATGGGTTGCGGTTCCACCGTTGCCCCTGGGAAAATGGGGCTTCGATGGCAGCCGCTAACTTCCGGTTTAGGCAAAGAACCGCTAAAAGAGGGTTTTTATGGACACATGCCCTGGAACGACGTTCTGATTATGTCGGTACAATGGCAGAGTTTTACCGAGCGCATTGATGTGTTGACGAAGGATGATTTGCACATCGAAATAGAAGCTTCCGTGCGGGTCAAACCGCTGGTCAAGGAATTATCCCAACTGAAACTGATGATCGGATCAAATTTTTACCCCAGCGTCGTAAAGCCGGAGTTTCTCACTGTTGCCAGAAATACCCTGGCAAACTATTTACTCGTTGAAATTCCAGAAAATAGTCCGGAGATTGAAGTCAAGATAAGACAGGCTTTGGTTGAACGGATGAAGGGAAAACATCTTGAAATTGATAATGTCACCATCAGTGATATTGATTTCACCAGTGGGGTACTGCGGGCCATTGAGACAAAACTTGCAAAGGAGCAGGAAATGGTTCAAAAGGACTTTGAGCTTGAAATAGCGGTTAAGGATGCTGAAATTGCCAGGGTCAGAGCAAAGGGCGCGGCCGATTCTCTTCAGATCAGTGCCGTTGGGCAAGCGGAGGCCCAGAAGATTCGAGCAGCCGGTCAAGCAGAATCTCAGAAAATTATTGATCAAACCCTGACAACACGCTTCTTGCAATTCAAGGCCTTTGAAAGCCCCAATACAAAGTTCATCTATGTGCCGACCGGAAGAGATGGTTTACCTATTATCGTCAACCCGGAAGCGGGACCGATGCACTAAATGATGGAAGCGATGGACGACGACACACACTTTGAGGGAAAGTGGTGGCAATGGCCGCCTTTGCGCAACGGTCTAATCGCTGGTGTCTTGGCGAGTATTGCTTTCGTTTTAGGATATCTGGGTTTTATTTCTCAGCCCCTGGAAAACATGCTCTACATGCTATCCATCCCCATCGGCGGATGGTATTGGGTGCGCGAGGGGATTGAAACACTTGTCTCGGAACGAGAAATCGGCATTGATTTACTGATGATTGCCGCGACGACGGGTGCCGCCATCCTGGGACTTTGGAATGAAGCGGCTTTTCTCGTTTTTCTTTATGCAGCGGCGGAAGGGTTGGAGGAGTACACACATGCCCGTGCCCGCTCGGCCATTCGCGCGCTACTTGACCTGGCCCCGAAAGAAGCTTGTCTGCTTAAAAATGGAGCAGAAACGGTCGTGCCTGCCGAGCAGCTTGTGCCCGGCGACCGTTTTCGTGTGCGACCGGGTGAGTCTATCCCGACGGATGGTGTAATCCGTGTCGGCATATCCAGTTTAGATGAATCTCAAATTACAGGAGAACCCCTGCCAATTGACAAAGGTGTGGGCATGAAGGTTTTTGCGGGTTCATTGAATCAAGAAGGCGCTTTGGACGTTGAGGCGACAAAACGCTTCGCGGACAATACCCTCTCTAAGATGATTTATCTTGTGGAAGCAGCCCAGGAACAAAAGGGCAAGGCGCAACAATGGATTGACCGTTTTGGCCGTCGTTACACTCCGCTGGTCTTGCTTGCCGCAATCCTCATGATCGTCGTTCCCTGGGTTTTAGGACTTTCAATGACATCCTGGTCTCAGCGAGCCGTCGTCCTACTCGTGGCGGCAGCCCCCTGTGCCTTGATTATGTCGATGCCGGTTGCCATGGCTGCGGGTATCGGATCGGCAGGGAAGCGCGGCATATTGATCAAAGGTGGTGTGCATCTGGAGCATTTGGGGGTGATTAAAGTCGTTGCTTTTGACAAGACGGGTACTTTGACAAAGGGAAAACCCGAGGTCAGCGACATCATCTCACTAAAAGGCCAAGAAGATTTTTGGCTTTCCGTTGCCGCTGGTTTAGAAGTATATTCTGAACATCCATTGGGAAAGTCCATCGTTGAAAGTGTCCGATCAAGGGGGCTTTCGCTAAAAAAAGTGACAGATTTCGAGGCCCTGACTGGCGCAGGTGCTAAGGGCCGTATGGATGGAGCATGCTGGATGATTGGAAAACCCAGTCTCTTTGAAAAAATGGGAGGATTTTCGGATACAGTCTGCAAGGAAATCGAAGTACTCCAGAAATCGGGTAAAACAGTGGTCTTGGTGGCGAAGGAAACAGATTTATACGGCATCATTGCTTTGCAAGATCAGCCACGGCTTGAGGCCTGTGCTGCGATAAAAGGCCTGCATAAAATGGGGATAAAAACGGCAATGCTGACGGGAGATAACGTCTTGACTGCAAATAGGGTTGCCGACTCACTTGGGATCGACGCTATTTACGCAGCCTTGCTTCCTGAGGAAAAAGTCAGTGCTGTGAAAGCACTTGAAGTACGCTATGGGCCGGTATTAATGGTCGGGGATGGGGTCAATGATGCGCCCGCTCTGGCTGCAGCGACCTGCGGCGCATCAATGGGGGCCGCAGGAAGCGATGCGGCAATTGAGGCCGCAGATGTTGCCCTGATGTCTGATGATCTCTCAAAAGTCGAAGCTGCCTTGCGGTTAGGACGCGTCACCCGTCGGATCAGCAAACAAAATATTGTTTTTTCTTTGATTGTCTTGGGTTTGTTAATCCCATCGGCACTTGGGGGTTTTTTGAGTATCGCTGCGGTTGTCTTTTTTCATGAAGCCAGCGAACTCTTAGCGGTAGCGAATGGTTTAAGAGTGGCACGGTTTGTGAAACAAAACTAAGGGTTCTCGCAGTATAGGAGACCCATAAAAACCGGACAACTCTATTTGCTTTTAAGATTACATTGATCATTGCTTGTGCGACGCCGTGCAAAATGAGATTATTGCTGTCAAATAGCCTGCAATCGAGATCGATTTAATCCTGAATTTAAAGGGAGAAAAACAATGACGGATTCAAATAAAAATCTTTTTTCAGAATTAAAAATGGGTCCTCTTACACTTTCAAATCGCATGGTCATGGCACCGATGACCCGTGACCGTGCTGCGGCAGATGGAAACGTGCCACAAGAAATGAATGTGACTTATTACCGACAACGGGCGAATGCGGGTTTGATTATCACGGAAGGATCTCAGGTATCCCCGCAAGGTATGGGTTATCCGGTCACCCCCGGTATTCACAGCGAAGCACAGCTTGCAGGCTGGAAAAAAGTCACAGAAGCCGTGCATGAAGCAGGCGGGCGGATTTTTTTACAGCTTTGGCATGTCGGACGAATTTCTCACCCCTCCTATCAGGAGAATGCTGCTCTGCCGGTTGCCCCCTCAGCCATCAAACCCGCTGGAGAATCCTTCACCTATGAGGGTCTGAAACCTTTTGTGACACCTCGCGCCCTTGAAACCGATGAAATACCCGGCATAGTCAATCAATTTAAACAGGGGGCTGAAAAAGCCTTGGCTGCAGGGTTTGATGGGGTTGAGCTTCACGGAGCCAATGGCTACCTATTGGACCAGTTTTTAAAAAGCGGCACAAATCAACGGACAGACCGCTATGGGGGATCGATTGAAAATCGTGCGCGGCTGTTGATGGAAATCACAGACGCCGTGATTTCTGTTTGGGGTGTGGGTCGTGTTGGCGTGCGTCTTTCACCAGGGGGTGGATTTAACGATATGTCGGATGCAAACCCCGAAGCAACATTTAATACCGTCGCAAGACAACTCAGCACACGGGCGCTGGCTTATCTGCATATCGTTGAAACACTTGAATCGGTTTCTGCATTTGATTACAAAAAACTGAGACAAAACTTCGAAGGTTTATACATCGCCAATGCGGCATACGACCAAAAACGTGCCACGGATGCGATTATATCCGGTAACGCTGACATGGTTTCTTTTGCCCAGCTCTATCTTGCCAATCCCGATTTGCTTGCACGTTTTAAAAAAGGTGCAGCACTCAACACCCCAGATCCAGACACCTTTTACGGTGGAAATGAAAAGGGATACATTGATTATCCGAGTCTTTAAGGAGTAAGGCTCCTTCCCTCTTATCCTAAAACATTTATAATTGGTTTAATTTGAGGGAGGCCTACCGATGGTCTTGGCCGTTTTATATTTCAAAAAAAAGAAAATTGCCCGAGCGTCTTTTTTGTGACCGGGGTTTTGATTTTGGCCGCACTGCTGACACAAACAGAAATTTTAACTTAGAGACTTAGAAAATATACTTTAATGGTTTTGTGAATGAAGCTCGGGTGAAGACAGTCTGAAGATGAGATGCAAAGACGGGGAGTTATTTGTTCATAACCCCCTAGAGCGCGACTTGTCTAACCCACTTTGACGACTTTTCCGGAGCGAATACAGCGGGTACAGGCGCGTATCTTTTTAATTGTTTTGCCAATAAGGGCACGAACGTGCTGAAGGTTCGGGCGAAAAACACGCTTTGTTTTGTTATGTGCATGACTGACGTTGTTTCCGACCTGACGGCGTTTTCCACAAAGATCACATACTCTGGCCATTTTTAATTCTCCTAAATTGATTCGCAAAAGACAGACATGATAACATGCGACCCCCTGATTAACAAGTGAATTTTGTGAATCAAAATCAGTGGTTTGCACTTGAGAAAAAGATAGGTTTTTAAATAAAAACAACTTGTTCTGAAGAGGGTTTTTAAGTCAAAATGTCATCCCAATTCCCCTGGAAAACCGATCTGCAATACATCAAAGGCATCGGTCCAAAACGGGCATTTCTACTCAAGAAACTCAATCTCTTTACCTTAGAAGATCTTCTCTATTTTGTGCCTTTTCGTTACGAAGATCGGGCCGAACTCAAAAAGATTGCCCAGCTTACAGCCGGAAAAATCGAAACGGTTGAAGGGGAGGTCATGGCGGTCAGTTTGACTGAAACGCCACGCAGACGCATGAAAATTGTGGATGTAGCGATTTCAGATACTTCGGGTCTTTTGCATGCAAAATGGTTTAATCAGCAATATTTAAAAAACTACTTCAAAAAAGGCGACCGCGTGATGCTCTCCGGCCTTGTAAAAGCCAATCATTTCGGCGGGCGCACCATCGAAATGGAAAACCCCATCTACGAGCGGGTTGAGGCTGATGAGGCGCTACACATGGATCGCATTGTCCCAGTGTATCACGAAATCAAAGGGTTCACGAATAAGCAAATTCGGTCGGTGATGAAACAGGTACTAGAACGCTACGCAGATCACATTCCTGAAATGCTGCCTTTAGTTTTAATCGAAAGATATCGCCTGCTTCCGCTTTTTCAAGCCATTCAAGAAATACATTTCCCTTTGAAAGAAACCGATGTTTCTTTGTTAAATCAGGGCCGGGGGCCGGCGCATCGACGGCTGATTTTTGATGAGCTTTTTATTCTTCAAACGGGCTTGGCCTTGCGGAAAAAAGGGAGGTCTGAACAGGTTTCAGGTATTGCTTTTAAAATTGATACGCCTTCACCCACATCGCTTAAAAAACTATTGCCCTTTTCTTTGACTGACGCACAAGAACGTGTTCTTTCTGAAATTCGTGCCGATATGTCTAAACCCTTTGTGATGAGTCGGCTGATCCAAGGAGATGTGGGTTGCGGCAAAACGCTTGTGGCCTTGATGTCCATCTTAATTGCGATTGACAATCTCCAACAAACCGCACTCATGGCCCCAACAGAAATTCTGGCTGTGCAGCATTATTTCGCGCTGAAAACGTATTTGCAGGCCTTAGGAAAATCTGTGCTTTTACTCACCAGTGATATGAGAAAAAAGGCAAAAGATGAAGTTTTGGGGGCTGTTGCAGCAGGGGATTGTGATTTATTGATTGGCACACATGCCTTGATCCAAAAAGCGGTCAATTTTAAAAACTTAGGGTTTGTGGTTGTGGATGAGCAGCATAAATTTGGCGTATTACAGCGTGTGACTTTGCTCAAAAAAGGCATACAGCCTGACTTATTGATTATGACGGCGACTCCCATTCCCCGAACTTTGGCCCTGACGCTTTATGGAGATTTGAGTCTTTCGGTCATCGATGAATTGCCTCCGGGTCGTTCTCCGATTCACACACGTTTGCATTATGGCAATAAACGGGATGTGGTTTATCGTTTTATCGCGACTGAGATTCAAAAGGGGAGACAGGCCTTTGTGGTTTGCCCCTTGGTAGAAATCTCTGAAAAACTGGATCTAAAAGCCGCAACAGAGCGTTTTGAATATTTTAAAAATGAGGTTTTTCCTGGGCTCAGTCTCGCGCTTTTACATGGGAAAATGAAAAGAGATGAAAAAGAAGCGGTCATGGCTGCATTTAAAGACGGAAAAATTAATTTACTGGTCGCGACAACGGTGGTCGAGGTGGGTATTGATATTCCAAACGCGACGGTCATGGCGATTGAGCATGCGGAGCGTTTTGGTCTGTCCCAACTGCATCAGCTTCGGGGGCGCGTGGGCCGAGGAAGGGAGCAGTCTTATTGTCTCATGATTGCGGATTATCCCATCTCAAAAGAGGGCAAGCGGCGTTTGAAGGCCATGGTGCAAACGACAGATGGGTTTAAGATTGCAGAAGAAGATTTGTCGATTCGTGGGCCAGGGGAATTCTTTGGTACAAAACAGTCGGGGCTTCCCAAACTGCAAGTGGCAAACTTGATGAGAGATGTTAAAATATTAGAGATTGCGCGAAAAGAGGCTTTTAACTGGGTGTTAAAACACCCGATGCTTCAAGATGTGGAAAGCCAGCCCATTCGAGCCTTTCTTGAAAGGAAGTGGCACGGCAAGTTAGAATGGCTTTCCATTGCCTAAAATAAAATCAGTAGAGCTGAATCAGAGATGAAATTTTCTTTTAGTACCTTTACGAATAAAGGTTTGGCGCTCATTGAGCGTCTGACTGCCCGCACAACTTGGAAAGACGATCTCAGTCGGGGATTTCACATGATTTTTACGGGAGGCGTTTTTCTGGCCGATCGTTCTTTTTCTGAGCTTGAAACCATACGGCTTCGGCGGCAACTGGAACAGATCGAAGAAAAACTTTCTTTGGTTTATCTAAGACTGGGAAAAAAAAGTATGGATCACTGGAACCATCGACAGAATTTGGACGAGAAAGAAAAAAATAAAATCTTTCAAAAAATTGACAGCCTTCTCCAAGAACAAGAAAAGCTCACGGCGCAAATCGCTGCGACAAAAAATACGCCGCCATCAGATTTTTCAAAACCACCTGAGTCTCTTTCGGATCAATAAGGAAAACCTCTTTCTGTTTCAGACTATGATTTGCGAGAAGTGATTTTATTGGATCGTTTCATGCAAACTTCTCAAACTTGATCATTCAAGACCGATATTCCTGCTTTTCTGCTATTGCTTTCTGAGGGATGCAACAGTAGACTGTCGCGTCACTTCCTGTTTAACTTTCACGAGAGGTCCGAGATGTTTTTTGCAATAATACGATCCCTAAAGATATGGACTGTTTTGACCTTCCTGATTGCCACTTATGTTTTGATGTCTTTTTCGGTCATGAATGCACAGGCCGAAAACCCTTCAGCCGCTGAAATTGAACAGTATGTGCGTGCAAGAATTGATATGGGTGAAAACATCGGTGCATTTTTCAAAAATCGGGAACGACCTCAATTTGGCCCTGAAGGCGGCCCCTCTATGGAGGCTTTGCAAAAATTGACCGATGAAATCAATACCTTCGTCGGAAATATCTTGTCGAAACATGAACTCACCATCGAAACATATCAGAAAAGAAGCCCTGATGTTTTTGCAGACAAGGCGGGTGTAAGTGCGTTTCTTGATGCTCACCCAGACCTCAAAAAAAGATATGAAGTGCTTCCTCAAAACCCCATGGGTGGGCGGAGAAGCCATTAACTCATCCGCAATCGATAGGCTTTAAAAGAATTTCTGGAAAATTTGAAATGAAAAAAAAACGCATTGCAGTAACCGGAGGCGCGGGTTTTCTGGGTTCGCATTTATGTGAACGCTTGCTTAACGACGGGCACGAAGTACTCTGTATTGACAATTATTATACCGGCAGCAAAGAAAACATCGCCCATTTAATCTCAAACCCCTATTTTGAGCTGATACGTCACGATGTTTGTTTTCCGATTTATATTGAAGTGGACGAAATTTACAACTTGGCCTGTCCAGCATCACCCGTTCATTATCAATCGGACCCGGTTCAAACCACAAAAACATCCGTGCATGGCGCAATTAACATGTTGGGTTTGGCCAAACGGCTCAAAATAAAAATATTTCAGGCATCAACTTCTGAGGTTTACGGCGATCCACTGGTGCATCCACAGATAGAATCCTATTGGGGGAATGTTAACCCGATTGGGGTTCGATCCTGTTACGACGAGGGAAAACGATGTGCCGAGACACTTTTTTTTGATTATCATCGTCAGCACGGTCTAGAAATCAAAGTCGCACGAATTTTTAATACCTATGGCCCGAGGATGTATCAAAATGACGGACGGGTGGTTTCAAACTTTATTGTGCAAGCCCTTAGAAATGAACCGATTACCATTTATGGGGACGGAAAACAGACCCGTTCTTTTTGTTTTGCAAGCGATATGGTAGATGCTTTTGTACGATTGATGAATAGTCCTGATGGATTTACGGGGCCAGTCAATCTGGGCAATCCAAATGAATGTGATATGTTGGTTCTGGCTGAAAAAATCATTGAGTTGACGGCATCAGGCTCAAAAGTTGTTTTCCAGCCACTTCCCAGTGATGATCCCACACGCAGACGGCCTGATATTACCGTGGCTCAAAAAATACTGGGCTGGCAACCAAAAATCCCTTTGCAAGAAGGTCTTCAGAAAACGATCGACTATTTTCAAAAAGCAGGTGTTTCTTAGCGAAGATGTGTTTGTGCGAGTTCTGTCTGCATTCCCTTATCTTGAAGGTTAGGTCCTCCTCTGGTATAAGTGATACAACTTGTTTCAATTGTTAATGACGGAGGATGAGTATCTCAGTGAGATCTGTGGACGATTCGAATAGTAGTGAGGATGAGGTTGAGCTCATTGACTTGCTTCGTACGATTTGGGCCCGTCGTTACTTTATTATCCTTACAACCCTAAGCCTGATCCTGATCGCTGGCGTGGGCATGCAAATGCTTCCCAAAAAATACGAAACAACCGCGCTGATTCAAATCGGACGGGTCTGGGAAAAGGAAATCGAAAACCCTTATTTAACACGAGAATGGATGGGGAGTGATGCTTTTTTATTAAGAATCATTGAAAAACTCAACTTAAATATCACGCCACAAGAAATGAGAGAAAAAAAGCGGATTCAGGCCGAAGTATTAGAAAGTGGTCCCTCTGGGAAAAAGGTGCCGCTTTTACTTTCTCTGCGTGTTCAGGGTGAAGTCCCGCAGCAGACGGTCAAGATTGCCGAGACCGTTTCCCGTTTTTTAATCGAAAAGCACCACGCAAGGTTTCAGGAACGGCTTCAGGAACATCAGGTCTATGAAGAGAGCCTGACTCAGAATGTAGCGCAGATTGAAACAGCCATTCGTGGGCTTGAAGTCTTAATCGAAAAGCAGCAGATGAAACCCGTTGTCAATGCACCTTCGGTCATTCTCTTGCAATCTCAACTGGAGCAGAAAAATGTACAGCTTCTTGAGTTTAAACGGGAACTAAAAGATACGCGAATCAATAACAACTCAAAAATAATAACAGAAAATACCCGTTTAATTGCTGCGCCGATTATTCCGACAAAACCTGTTGGTCCTCGAATTTTTCTGTTTTCTGCCGTGGCCGGGGTACTGGGGTTTTTTAGCGCACTCTGTCTCGCTTTTTTCTTGGAATATTTGAAGCAGGTAAGGTCAAGTGAACTTGAATCTATAAACTTAAGAAAGAAAAAAAGAGAAAAGAGGAAGATTAGTGAGTTGATGTAGTTTCATGATTTTTTTGTCTTTTTCTAGGTTCTTTTGATTCTGTGTTAATCTGCTTGTATTCGGAGATCTCTTGGGAAATGAATTGAAATATAAAAAGGAAATCAAGCCTTTCTATAAACCGGAAGACCTTCAGGAAGATGAAATTGACTTACTCACATTATGGCGAGTATTGGTAAAAAGAAAAAAAGTTATTTTTTGGACGACTTCTCTGGCCGCAATTTCAGGGTTTGTATTTTCCTTCTCACAAACGCCTGTTTACGAAGTCAAATCAAATCTGGAAATCGGGCACATCGGAGAAACTTTGATTGAAGCACCACAAGTACTGCAAAGAACCCTCAAAATTGTTTTTAAGGTCGATCCTGAGAGACCGACTTCTGATGAAGTGAATGATTTGATCGTGTCGAGTATTTCTTTGGATAAAAACGCTGAAAATTTTTTGCGTATCAAAACAGAAGGTCTATCCAAAAATGAAGCCCTCAAAAAAAATGAGGAAGTTGTTCAATATGTTCAGGATCGTTTTCAGAACAAAATTGACCAATATATCCTAAGAAATAAAAACCAAATAAGGAATATTCAAAGAGAGATCGTCCATATTGGTACTGTTGAGATAAAAGAGATTGATGCGCGGATCAAGCTCCTAAAAACACAGAATATTGTTAAAATTGATGAAGAAATTCAGCGTCTAAAAACCCAAGACCTTGTCAAAATTGATGAAAACCTTGAACGATTAAAAACACAGGATGTTGTTAGAATTGATGAAAAAATACATCGCCTAAAAACACAGGATATCCTTAAAATTGACGAAAAAATTGAGTTTTTTCAAAAAGTGAAACTGGTATCTCTTCAAGCCAAAATTGACTTTCAAATTAAAAAGTTGAATGAATACAGTCATTCTGTCGGAGAAATTAACAGCCTCAAAGAAACAGACACAACATCTTCGATGATTTCTTCCATACAAATGCTGAATTATCAAAATTTAATTTTAAACGCTCAAAAAGACATCGAAGATCTAAAATTAAACAGGAGTGTTATTTTAAACGAAACAATTCCCGAACTCTTAAGACAAAAAGAGAATATTCTTAAAGTGAGTATCAAAGATTTAAATATTAGGAAAAACAACATTTTGAATGTCGATATAAAAAATCTTGTGATGCAAAAAGAAAATATTTCAAATGTAAGCATTGCAAACCTTCAAAGGAATAAAAATAAAATACAAAACGAAACAATCAGAAAGCTGGAAAATCGACGGAATATTGTCTTGAAGGCAAAAACGGCTAAACTGAGAGAAGAGATGGAAACCCTTGAGTTCAATATTTCGAAAGAAAATTTACAAAATGCTGAGGTCGTTGGGGATTACCTTGTTTATGAATATCCCTTGCGACCACGAAAAAAACTCATCATCTCTCTCGCATTTTTGATGGGCCTTTTTTTGTCAGTTGTATCGGTATTTTTACTCGAATCTGTTCGTAATCAGAAATTGCAGCGCACTTAGTGCTTCTTCGATCAAATAGCGCTGCATCACTGCAATCGGAACTTCTAAATGGATGAAACATTAGGAACCCATGTCATTCACACATTGCTCGACCAGTTTCCGGATATCATAGTCGTTTATCGCTTTGGAAGCTGGGGTACCCCACAGGTGCGCAGCGACAGTGACATTGATCTGGAAATTCTGTCTGGGCAGAAATTATCCAACCTCGATCGCTGGGAATTGTCACAAAAGTTTGCACAGGTCATTTCCCGTGATGTTGATCTGGTCGATCTATCCGGGGCATCAACGGTGATGCGATTACAGGTTGTGGCCTATGGGGAGCGAATTTATTGCGCTGATGAGGCGATGACCAATCGATTTGAAACCACGGTCTACGCTGCTTATGCAAGATTGAACGAGGAACGGCGTGAAATCCTGTCGGACATCCGGGACAGAGGGCGCGTATATGCCCAATGACGTTTTACTCAACGAGGTTGGAATTATTGAACGCTGCCTGCATCGTATTGACGAAGAATATCGTGGACATGAAGACGAACTTGACAGAAATTATACCCGTCAGGATTCAATAATCCTCAACAGCCAACGTGCCTATGAAGCATCAATAGATGCAGCCACGCATGTTGTGCGCCTGCGGAATCTGGGCATCCACAAGATAGCCGAGAAGCTTTTCTTTTGTTGAGCGAAGCAGGGATCTTGCCAGTCAGCTTATCTGATCAACTTCAGACCATGGTTGGATTTCGCAATATCGCAGTGCATGATTACCGAAAGTTGAATCTTGAAATTGTGCGAAATATTATTCAAAAGCGGCTTCCTGATTTTCGTGAGTTTTCGAAAATTGTTTTGGAGTTGGCTTTTTAGGCATAATTAGGCATTAAGAATTTAAGGTTGTGTAGGTGTATTACTGTAAACGAAACGATCCTAAATTCTATAAGTGAACACAGATTCGCAATGCTAATGAAGGGAAGTTTATGCTAAATAACAAATCAATACTCATTACTGGCGGCACGGGTTCTTTTGGCAAAGCTTTCGTCAAAACTGTTTTCAGTCGCTATCCAGATATCAAGCGTCTTGTCGTATATTCCCGAGACGAACTCAAGCAATTCGAGATGTCTCAACAGTTTCAAGAAAGTTCCCATAAAGGGATTCGCTATTTCATTGGAGATGTACGTGACCAAAATCGCCTGCGCCGAGCAATGGAAGGTATCGACATGGTGATCCATGCTGCTGCACTTAAGCAAGTGCCAGCTGCTGAATATAATCCCTTTGAATGCATCAAAACCAATGTATTCGGAGCACAGAACGTGATCGAAGCTTGTCTGGATAACGATGTGCAACGCGTAGTAGCACTCTCTACCGATAAGGCTGCCGCACCGATTAATCTTTACGGTGCCACCAAACTCTGCTCGGACAAGTTATTTATTGCTGCTAACAACATTAAAGGTCATCGAGATATCCGCTTTAGTGTAGTTCGATATGGGAATGTAATGGGAAGTCGTGGTTCAGTGATTCCATACTTCCTAAAAAAACGCCCCAGTAAGGCATTGCCCATTACTGATCCTGCTATGACGCGTTTTAACATTAGCCTGCAAGAAGGTGTTGACATGGTGTTGTGGTCGCTGGAAAATGCCTGGGGAGGGGAAGTTTTAGTGCCCAAAATCCCGTCTTACCGCATCACCGATGTCGCCAATGCCATTGGCCCAGAGTGTGAGCATCCGATAATTGGCGTGCGCCCTGGCGAAAAAATCCACGAAGAAATGATTACCACCAGTGATAGTTTCAATACTGTAGACATAGGTGCTTATTACGCAATTTTACCTTCTGGAGGTACCTACAGTATTTCAGAATATTGCATTAAAACAGGCGCAAAACTAGTGGAACCAGGTTTTTGCTACAACAGTGGCAGCAATACCGATTATTTGACTGTCGATGAGCTACGCAATCTAATTAAAACGCATGTCAACCCTGAGCATAGCGTTTAATTCCATGCGTGTGATTCCATACGGTCGTCAAGATATCTCGGAAGCTGATATTCAGGTCGTGGTGGACGTATTACGCTCTGATTTTCTCACGCAGGGTTCCGTCGTCCCAGCGTTTGAGAAAGCCGTCACCACTTACTGTGGGACAGAGCATGCGGTAGCGGTCAACAGTGGCACGAGCGCTCTGCATATTGCTTGCTTGGCTCTTGGTGTGGGCCCAGGCGATATTGTCTGGACCAGTCCCATCACATTTGTGGCGAGTGCAAACTGTGCACTTTATTGTGGAGCACAGGTTGATTTTGTGGACATTGATTTGAGTACATACAACATGTGCGTTGAACGGTTAGCAGAAAAATTAGCACAGGCTGAGAAATCAGGTTGTCTCCCAAAAGTAGTAATCTCAGTACATTTATGCGGACATCCTTGTGAGATGGCCAGTATCCATGCCTTGAGCCAACGCTATGGCTTCAGAATCATTGAAGATGCATCTCATGCTATTGGCGGTAAATATAAGGACAAGCCGATTGGTAGTTGTGACTACAGCGACATCACTGTGTTTAGTTTTCATCCCGTCAAAACCATTACAACCGGAGAGGGTGGTATGGCCTTGACTAACAACTCTCAACTAGCCAAACATATGCAGCGATTACGTAGCCATGGGATTACCCGAAATGAGGCAGATATGACTCACCCATCAGAGGGTCCTTGGTACTATCAACAGGTCGATTTGGGTTTTAATTATCGCATGACAGATCTGCAAGCCGCCTTGGGTTTAAGTCAAATGCAACGTCTGGATACATTTGTGAGCAAACGACATGATATCGCTCGAAGATATGATAGACTACTGGCCGATTTGCCAATTATCAGGCCTTGGCAGCATCCAGAAAGTTATTCTGGAATGCATCTCTACGTGGTTCGTCTTGAACTCAATGAAATCAAAAAAAAACATCGTGAGGTATTCAAATCGCTAAGAGAAGCTTCTATTGGTGTAAACCTGCATTACATCCCGGTGTACTCTCAGCCTTATTACGTCGATCTGGGGTTTAAACCAGGCTACTGTCCAACAGCAGAGCAGTATTACGCAGAGGCAATTAGCTTGCCGTTATATCCGATGCTGACCGATGAACAGCAGAATGAGGTACTAACTGCTCTAATAGAGGCAATCAAACCATGAAAATTGCCGTGATTCCGGCCCGTGGTAAGAGTAAGCGTATTCCAAGAAAGAATATCAAGGAGTTCTGCGGTAGGCCTATGCTCGCATGGTCTATCGAAACCGCGAAAGCATCTAAATTATTCGACCACATTATTGTATCAACAGATGATGCTGAAATCGCCACCGTATCGAAAACTTGGGGGGCAGAGGTTCCTTTCATGCGTCCTGCTGAACTTTCTAATGATCATGCGAATACCGTCGAAGTTATTGCTCATGCTACGCAGTGGGGGTTACAGCAGGGTTGGATGGTCTCAGCAGTATGTTGCGTCTATGCCACTGCGCCATTCATCCAAGTTGAAGACCTCAAGCGGGGCTTAGAAGCACTAGAATCCGGCGACTGGGCATATGCATTCACGGTAACTGACTTTGCTGCACCTATACTTCGGTCTTTCCGGAAACATTCTGAAGGCGGAGTCGAGATGTTTTTCCCCGAACATTTCTCAACTCGCTCCCAAGATTTCCAAAATGCAATACACGATGCAGGACAGTTTTATTGGGGACGTCCTTCAGCTTGGATGGAGGGCAAACAGATTTTTGACCGGCATTCAGTACCCATCGCCATCCCGCGCTGGCGAGTGCAAGATATCGACACTCAGGATGACTGGATTAGAGCAGAGCTTATTCATAACCAATTAGAGGCCAAGAAAACATGACGGACACATCTAAACATGTAACACCTCAGGAAACATTCTGGGCGGGAGATTTCGGGACAGAATACATCGGCCGAAACGACAGCAAGCAACTTTTAGCATCTAACCTGAACTTCTTTACCAAGGCCCTAAAACAAGCGGGAAAGATCTCGTCTTGCTTGGAATTTGGTGCCAATATTGGTATGAATTTAAAGGTACTTCAGTTCCTTTACTCCGAAATAAAACTAAAAGGGGTTGAAATCAACCCTGATGCAGCTAAATTACTTAGGGACCTAATAGGTGAAGATAATGTTTACCAAGGCTCGATACTCGATTATCCTGTAACCGTTCAAGTCAATCTAGCATTGATAAAAGGAGTCTTGATTCACATTAATCCTGAAATCTTGAGTGCTGTATATGAAAAATTATACCAAAGCTCAAGCCAGTATATTCTAGTTTGTGAATACTACAACCCTTCGCCTGTTGCAATCCCTTATCGTGGTCATGCAGATCGCCTGTTTAAGCGAGATTTCGCTGGTGAGATGCTAGATAGATATCCTGACCTATGGCTCGTTGATTATGGTTTTGCGTATCACCGAGATATTGCATTTCCACAAGATGATATCACTTGGTTCTTGATGGAAAAGAGGAACTGAAATGTTGAAGTATTGTAAGCATTGTGTAATGCCACACACGAAACCTGATCTTCGTATTGATGAAGAGGGTGTTTGTAATGCATGCCGTTCCATGGAAGAACGAGAAAAAGTTGATTGGGAACTACGCAGAGAAAAGCTGCTAACCCTTCTCAAAAAGTATCGTCAAAATGCGGGTAATTGGGACTGTATCGTCCCCGTAAGTGGAGGAAAAGATAGCACATACCAAGTCGTTCGCATGCTACAGTTGGGACTCAATCCGCTTTGCGTGACTTCAACGACTTGTGATCTTTCTGATATAGGCCGAAAAAATATTGATAATATCAAAAATCTTGGTGTTGATTACGTTGAGTTTTCTCCCAATCCAATTGTCAGAGCGAAGTTAAATCGTATTGGATTAACAGAAGTTGGAGACATTTCTTGGCCAGAGCACGTTGGAATTTTCACTATACCGGTGCGTGCTGCTGTTCAATTTAATGTGCAGCTCATTGTTTGGGGCGAAAATTCCCAAAATGAGTACGGTGGGCCTGCTGCTGCTTCAGAAAATAATGTGCTGACTAGGCGATGGCTTGAAGAGTTTGGCGGTCTTCTCGGCATGCGCGTATCTGATCTCACCGAGACATATGGCATTGAGCAAAGACACCTTTTCCCCTATAAATATCCCGACGAAGAGGAACTAAAGCGCGTAGGTGTTACGGGACTTTTCTTAGGGTATTATTTGCCTTGGGATGGTTTGTCAAACGCACTTATTGCCCAAGCAAATGGGTTTACAACTTTTGATAAGTCTGTGGAAGGGTCCATGGTCAATTACGAAAACTTAGATAATTGTCAAACAGGCATACATGATTACTTTAAATTCTTGAAATTTGGATTTTCTCGTGCAACAGATATCGCTTGTTTGCATGTGAGACGTGGGCGTATTACACGGCAGGATGCGATGGAAATTGTAAAAGCGCGTGATGGAAAATTCCCTTGGACCTACCTTGGTAAATCATTGCAGGACGTTCTTGTACCACTGAATCTTTCAATTGATGAATTTATCAAGGTCTGCGACCGTTTCACAAACAAGAAGATATTTAAGCGAGATGGATCTGGCGCTTTGATTAAGGACAAACGTGGAAATTTGGAAAAATTGAATTACGACAATCCATGAGGATAGCAATTATCAACTACGGTATGGGAAACCTGGGTTCAGTCCGCAGAGCTTTTGAAGATATTGGAGCCGAGGTGTTTGTTGCCAATCATCCTTCTACCATTTACGAAGCAAACAGAGTTGTACTTCCTGGTGTAGGTGCTTTTTCTGATGGCGTAAAATTTTTAAACAGCAATGGATGGATCGATGCTTTGCGTCATGTTGTTATTCAAGAGCGTAAGCCTCTACTTGGCATTTGTTTAGGAATGCAAATGCTTGCCTCTGTCGGCCACGAGGGTGGGCTGACACCAGGACTAGGTTTTATTCCTGGTGAGGTTAAAAGATTAGATTTACTAGGCTGTAAACTAAGAATTCCGCATATGGGTTGGAATGAGCTCCGATATAAGAGTAGAGACGTGATCTTTAGTGAAATCCCGGATGCATCAGATTTTTATTTTGTTCATAGTTATGCATTTGTTCCCAAAAATGACAAGCACTTGATTGCTACGACACCCTATGATTGCAATGTGGCTGCGGTTGTGCGGAACGATAATGTTTTTGGTTGTCAATTTCACCCTGAAAAAAGCTCAAGGGCTGGGAGGCAGCTTCTGAAAAATTTTATGGACTATTCCCCATGTTGAAAGTCAGAGTTATCCCAACCTTGCTTTGGAAAAATTTTGGTTTGGTTAAAGGTACTGGATTTGATAGTTGGCGACGAGTAGGGCCCGTCCTTCCAACTCTTAAGGTCTATAACTCGCGAGATGTAGATGAATTAATTCTGGTTGATATCATGGCATCGCAAGAAGGAAATGATCCTGATCATGATTCAATCAACGACTTCTCGGAGGAGTGTACTGTTCCACTTACAGTAGGGGGGGGGATAACCGAGCTTGAGCAAATCGTCTCACTTCTGCATGCTGGAGCCGATAAAATTTCCATCAATACCGCAGCTTATTCGAATCCCGCCCTCATTGAAGCAGCAGCGAGTCGTTTTGGGGTGCAGTGTGTGGTCGCCAGCGTTGACACCCGTCGATTTGAAGATGGCCGGTATCGTTGCTTCAGCCACTCTTCTACAGTTGACACTGGTAAAGATCCCGTTGAGTGGACTAAAGAGCTCGTAGCTCGAGGAGCTGGAGAAATCCTTCTAACTTCCATTGATCGAGATGGTACTATGCTTGGCTACGACCTGGATCTTATAGAGCGAGTAGTGAGCGCAGTGGAAGTCCCTGTGATTGCTTCTGGCGGGGCTGGGAACTATCAGAACATGATTGATGCTGTAAAGCAGGCTGGGGCTTCCGCAGTTGCAGCAGCAAGTATCTTTCACTTTACGGAATTGACGCCCGCAGGAGCTAAATTCGCAATGCATGCCTCAGGGATTCCCGTTCGGAGAAATTTTACCGGTAATACTTTAAGATGAATATTGCGATTCGCGTTGATGCATCTGCCCAAATAGGGACAGGACACCTTATGCGATGCCTGACACTTGCGGATGCATTGAAGTCACGTGGACTACAAATTCGCTTTGTCAGTTCCCAGATGCCTAAGCATTTTCAGAACTTGCTAGCTACAAGAGGGCATGAGTTTATGATGCTCGATAACAGCCTAAGTGAGGTAAGCTCTGGTGACCTCTCCCATTCTCACTGGCTCGACACCAGCCAACACGTTGACGCGCAAAATACGATACAGGCGCTAGCTGATCAAATCTGGGGCTGGGTTATTGTCGACCACTATGCTTTAGATTATCGGTGGGAATCATTACTTCGTCAAACAGCAAAGAATATCTTGGTCATTGATGATATTGCTGACCGTCGTCATAACTGCGATGTGCTTCTGGATCAGAATTTTTATACGGATATGAATGCTAGATACATGGGTAAAGTGCCCAACCATTGCCAGCTACTGCTGGGGCCATATTATGCACTATTACGTGACGAGTTCCGACAACTGCATGAACAAAGAAAACCGCACACTGGGGCAGTTAAGCGCATATTGATTTTTTTTGGTGGGATAGATAGAGACAATCACACAACGCACGCTATCAAGGCACTAGACGAGATAGTGAGCCACGATTTGCATGTGGATGTCGTGATTGGTGCGCAACACACGCACCGCCAGCAAATTGAATCGATATGCGCGGATCGCAAATTTTTCTGTCATGTGCAGACCAATCAGATGGCCGAGTTGATGACTGTGGCGGATTTGGCAATCGGTGCTGGCGGCTCAACGACCTGGGAGCGTTGCTGTCTGGGGTTACCCACGTTGACCATTTGTACGGCTGAGAACCAACGCAAACAAATTGCTGACGCTGCCTCTGAGGGTTTGCTTTATGCGCCAAATTTGAAAGGCAAGTTGATCTTCGTCGTGAGAGATCATCTGAAAACACTCATAGAAAACGATTATCTAAGGAATTTTCTTTCCCACAATGGCATGAAGGCTGTGGACGGGCGTGGGGTGTTACGAATCATACGGAAATTGGGTTGCAACAATATAGAAATTCGAGTTGCCAAGCATGATGATTCGCAAAACTTGTTCAATTGGCGTAACCATCCCACTGTTAGAGTCGCTTCTCGGAATAGCGATACAATCACTTGGGAGAGTCACCAAAAATGGTTTACCTCGATTATGAGTGATCGCGACAGATTGCTACTCATAGGTCAACACAATAATGTTCCAGTGGGGGTTGTGCGTTTCGATGTGCAAGGCAATGAGTCGGAGGTTTCTATTTACCTTGTGCCAAATATCCAGAAAACGGGGTTAGGACAAGAACTATTACAGAATGCGGAGCATTGGTTGATAAGCCATCGTCCAAGTGTAACTAAAATTCGTGCCCATGTTCTCAATAGAAATAAGCCTTCTCAATGTCTTTTTCTGAAGACAGGCTACCAAATTAAATCAACTTGCTATTTAAAGAGCCTCCGTTAAAAATGACCGAAAAACTCAAGATCGCTGGTAGGTTAATAGGCCAAAACCACATTCCATTTATTATTGCCGAAATATCTGGAAATCATAATCAATCGCTAGATCGGGCACTAGAAATTGTTGAAGCTGCAGCGAAATCAGGTGCTCAAGCACTAAAAATTCAAACCTACACACCTGATACAATGACGCTTGATCTTGATGAGCGTGAGTTCCATATCAGCGATTCAAATAGCTTGTGGGAAGGAACATCACTCTACAAACTCTATGGCAAAGCCTATACTCCATGGGAATGGCATAAGCCAATTTTTGATAGGGCACTTGAACTGGGCATTATAGCCTTCAGTACCCCATTTGACGACACGGCAGTAGATTTTCTTGAAAGCTTGGATGTGCCGTGCTACAAGATTGCTTCTTTTGAAAACACTGATCTGCAGTTGATTCGTCGCGTTGCTGCGACAGGAAAACCGCTGATTATCTCTACAGGTATGGCTACTGTGGCAGAGCTAGATGAAACTGTATGTGCTGCACGTAAAGCAGGCTGCAATGACTTGATTCTACTCAAATGTACCAGTACCTATCCCGCCACGGCAGTAAATACCAACATACTAACGATCCCACACCTGCGAGAGATGTTTGGTTGCGAGGTCGGCTTGTCTGACCACACCATGGGTGTGGGTGTGTCTGTGGCCAGCGTGGCTTTGGGTGCTACCGTTATCGAAAAGCACTTCACTCTCAACCGGGCCGATGGTGGTGTGGATAGCACCTTTTCCATAGAACCAAGTGAGATGGTTCAACTAGTTCTGGAAACGGAACGCGCTTGGCAGGCACTGGGACAAGTGAGTTATGGCCCGACTGAAGCGGAAAAAAAATCCCTCCAGTTTCGTCGCTCACTCTATGTGGTGCAAGATCTCAAGGTTGGAGATGTGTTCACGCATGATAATGTGCGAGCCATTAGGCCGGGTTATGGATTACCAATAAAGTTTTTTGATGTTTTTTTCGGCAAGCGAGTTACCAGTGATGTTAGCCGGGGAACCCCTTTATCATGGAAATTATTAGGTTGAATAGCCCACGAGACACAACGTCCCTTGAACGAGAAATAAATGTATTTAGTGCAAAGTGAGCGATGAGTTCGAAGGATATCTGCCTCTTTTGATGTTTCTATTTCTTTTCGGATTCTATCGTTGCCTTGCGGCAATGTGGCACACACATTCTTAATTATCCCTAAAGGAGCATTTATTAAGCACCCTGGAAGAACTATAAACTAAATACCTGCTGATGCCCTTAAATAAATCGCGTGAGTTAACATTTGAAAGTCTCGCCTAATATCTTCTTACGGTTTTCTCAACAATTTACTCATTTCCTCTACACTCCAATACTCGGGTTTGCGGCACTGATAGCTATGATCAAGTTAGCTATCTATGCGTACTTTCTTGATGTGAATGAATTTGGCTTACTATCTAAGTTGCTGTTGATTTCATTTTTTTTTTCCGTTGCAGGAAGCTGTGGATTTCAACACTTAGCCCAACGTGATCTTCCTGCGGAGTTTGCAGCAGGACGCTATCGTAAAGGTATTGTCATTTTGGGAAAGGCCGGTATCGTTACTTCGGTAACGGCATTAGCCATTTGCTTTATTCCTTTGTTTGGCTTTTCTTTGTTGGGTGTACCCCCTCTGACATTTATGTTTGCTGTAGTGCACGGTTGGGGACAACAGATATTCATGCTCGTTCTTATCGATAGTCGAAGTCGTCTAGAAATGACCCGTTATTCTCTGCAGGTTTTAGCAAGAACATTTCTATCTTTTGTTACCACAGTCATTGTGCTAATGTTGGGGGGGGATGCTATAAGTATTGTTTTCTCAGAAATGATCATTACAGTATTGATCTCGGCGAAAATAATTAGGTGCTCGTTACATGCGGCTCATCTATCCATCTCTGTCTTTTTCAGGCTATCAAAAAAAGGGTACAATCAAAAAGAGTGGTATGTTTCAGTGGTTTTATTGGCAGGCGCAGTATTATCTTTTTTAAGTGTCAGTGTCGACCGTTGGTTTGCAGCAAATTTTCTTTCCGGTGAAGATTTTGGGTTGTATTCATTTGCCTGGATTTCATTGTCTGCAGCATTATCTATACAAGCACTTCTGAATGCAGGTTTTTTTCCATTACTTGCACGGAAACGAGTTACTGAGTCGAATAAAAAAGTGTGGCATTTGACGGCGATTTTCTCAGGAGGCTTGTTAATTATTGGACTGATTGCAGCATTTATTGCTAATGCCTTGGCTGTTTGGGCTATCCCTATTTGGTATCCAAAATACGTAAGTACTTTACCTTTCTTTCTCCCCTTACTCCTGGCAGCAGCTTTTAGGGTTTCAGATTTTTGGTCTAGTTTTTTGATCATAATCCATCGTCAGAAGAGTTTATTGGTGCTGCAGTTTCTACTAATTCTAATTCCTATTACGTACTACTGGCTCAGCTTAATGGAACTATCTGAGGTACAGCACGTGCCGAAAAATTTTGCCTTGTTGGCTTTGTTTTTGTCTGCCGGGAATTATATTGTAACTGCATTGATGGCAAGAGCTACAATAACATAGCTCGTTTTTTCATATTACGCAGACCAAGTAGGAAATTAGAAATGCATTGGAAATTAAAAGCAAAAGTATTTCGAATACTGTCAACTGTACCATTTGGTTCTCAAATACATTACATGCTTCAACGGTATGTTACTAGAGAGGTCCCGCGCAGATCTAAATATCTAGACCAGTTATTAGTCACAGCAAAGAAACTACACGAAGATGTCAAGGTGAATTCCAAATTTGACATTGAAAGCGCATCATTTCTTGAGATTGGCTGCGGGAGGGATTTGGCAGTGGCTGTTGCGCTGAGGTTAATGGGTGTCAGACATATTACGTGCGTTGATATTTCCAGACTGGCGAAACTATTTCTGATTAACAATGCAGCGCGTCACATGGCAGCACAACTTGGAAAACCGTGTCCTCTAATCGAAACATGGGAAGACTTGGAAAAATTTGGTATTACCTATTCTGCACCAGAACACCTATCCACTTTAAAACTCGCGTCCAAATCGGTTGATTGTTTTTATTCCGTAGATACTCTTGAACACATTCCGCGTGAAAGCCTTAAAGACATTCTTCTAGAGGCTCACAGAATCCTAAATTTGGGAGCGATAACGATTCACTTCATCGACTATAGCGACCATTATGCTAGAGGTAATGACAAAACATCCGCGCGGTTTAATTTTTTAATTTTTACAGATAAAGAGTGGTCACAATTTAACAGCATGTTCCAGTATGTCAACCGTATGCGACATAGTGAATATGTCGATTTATTTCTTCAAACTGGACTAAAACCAATCAGTATTGATACTGACATTGAGCCGTCTCAGGAGAAAATTTTGCAGCATCTAGCGCCAGAGTTTAATGGGTTTGATGTCAGCGACCTGTTTACAGTTCGGGCTAAAATAGTGGCATCTACGATCGGCAATCCTTCCAAAAATAAAAGCACTCAGAAGTAGAATTTTTCTATATAATTGCAGGAGGGGAATCTACGATGAAGAGATCAAAATTTACAAATTATAGGGATGTCAAAGGGAGCAGAGACCGGGGTATTGATGGTGGGACTCTGCCGTCAGCATGTGAGTGATGCGATATTTTATAAGTGGCGCTCACAGTACGCTGGGATGGATGTGTCAATAACGAAACGGATGAAAGACTCAGAATGAGGAAAACCGTCGTTTGAAAAAAAGGTATCAGACAAAAAATAAGCACCATGTGTTGTCGTTCTGCTTGTCAAGATTTTACTGTCTTAAAATTAAAAAATATGCCTTATAGCCTTCGAGCATTTATCGGAATTTGGTTCCTTTACTTTTTATTTTGGACAATCACACCTGCTCATTCTCTGACTTCAGAAATGGGGCAAGTGCTGTTGTTGGATATGTTATTTGTCCTCATTATTTCAGTTGTGGCAATTCTAACGCACATTAGTCTACAGTTTTTATTTGGAATCAAAAATAATAAAAAATATTCTATTGGTTTTTCATCTATCCTTTCACGACGGATTCTTACTCTAACCCTGCTCGTAGCTTTGATCGGTTTGATGGCTCTAATTTTTGATAAAATAGCAATACAAAAAATTAACTATCTAGATGGGTTAGCCGGAGCGAGAGAAGAATGGCGTAGGCTTGGAGAGGCGCGAAAGGGAGCCTCCTCTTTGTACAGTATGATTGGTTATTTATTATCTTCAAGTTTTATAATAACACTTATTCCGATTGTGATGAACACAGACCAGGTTTCAGTAAAAAGAATTAGAATATCGCTAATGGCACTTTTTTTCCTTATGATGGCGAACTCCATTTTGATTGGTGGAAGGTCAATTATATTAATCACAATGGCGTTTGCATTCGCATTTTATTCGATTAGATTAGAACGAGGAGGAAGAAAATACCATTTTTCAAGGGGAGAAAAAATGGGGTTATCGATACTCTTGTTGGTATCGCTCTCATATGTTTTGTATATCTTTCAATCCAGAGCAAGTGCCACGCATGGTGGCGTTATAGCATCTACTTACTTAGAATCAATGCATACTTACATGGGCATGCGTAGCTCTTTATGGCCTGCAGATCTAGTAGATGCATTTCCTAGAGTTGGTACGGTAATCGTATTCGCAATGCTGGCTGTAACTTATTTATCCCATAGCGCTTCTACCTTTGCCGAGTATTTGCAGCATCAATCAGAATATACTACAGACTCAATGATATTGTTGAATCATATCCGTGGAATACTCTCGAAATTGGGGCTAATCGATCAACAAAATACAGAGTGGTTCATGTCTGGACGTTTCCCATCGTTGCCAGGGGCGCTATTTCACGATGGAGGATATCTTTTGTTGTTCACTGGCACATTAACGCTGGGTTTTTTGACAGGTATTGCCAATTATTATGTTCGGGCAGGTAAAATTTCTTTTTTGAAGCTTGGATTTGTTTCGTCCATTTATACGACGCTCTTTTTGTCCCCCTTGCTTTTTGTTGGTGATATATTGAGTTTCCCATTCATTGTTTTAGAGTTTATAATGTTTGGAATAATTTTCATAAGGATCAGATTGGTGATTAAATGCGTTTAGGTCTTGTTTCCTTCTACTCATTTCGACCACATGTAGAACACCTTTATTATATTTCTAGTTTGCTGAAAGAGGCGGGTCACGAACTATTTTTTCTTACCTGTGATAGTGCTTTAAAAAACTGTTACGCGCGAACTCTTAAAGGTACTTCCAAGCTTACAGAGTGTCTGACATGCGTAGCTGGCGGAGTTCGTTCTTTTCCTGTCTCCAATATCAGTTCGATCAAGCAAAAAAATAGAATTTCTCTAAGTGACGATGAATGCAACATGATTGTTTCGTCTAGCATATCTACTCTTTTGAGAACAGAAACGCATGAAGATACATATTCACCTGCATATAAATCTTTAAGGGAAATCTTTCATGGTACTGTTGAGACTGTTTATGGTAACGCAGTCGATTGGATTGAAGCTAATCGGCTTGATGGTATCGTTTGCTTCAACGGTCGAATGGAAGTGACGAGGGCCATCACTTACGCATGTGAGCGTCTAGCCATTTCTTACCTTACATTCGAGCGACCATGGTTCAGCGATGGTCTGCATTTTATACCTCAAGAAAACTGCCTTTCATTAAAGGAGGTGGATCGCCTAAGTTTGCAGTATAGAGATATCCCTCTGACCGAGCGGCAGGCACGCCGTGCAGCTCAGCTCGTTGCTTCGCGTTTTGTCCGTGCCAATCATAAGGAATGGCGGGTATATAATCTTAACCCGACTCATACTGAGTGGCCATCTAATGCTGTAACAGGTCCCAAGGTCTTGATCTTGCCTAGTAGTCGAAATGAGATTCAAGGTCACCCAGACTATATCGATTCTTGGAGTAGTTACACAGAGGGTTTTGAGTGGGTACTTGATGTACTTGAAGTTCCCATACAAAATGTTGTATTGCGTTGCCATCCGAATTGGGGAGAAAAAATTGGTCTTAGAGATGGATCAAATTCGGAAAACTATTATGCGTTCTGGGCGGCAAGCCGAGGGATCTACTCCATAGGCAGCAAAGAAACTGCCAGTACATTTGATCTTATCCAGGATTGTGACATTCTCCTTGTCAACGGCAGCACTGCTGCTTTTGAAGCCGGCGCATCTGGTAAAAAGATTATTTGCCTCGGACACTCTGCATATCAAGAAGCGGGGATTGCTGTACATTTGAATGGTAAAAGCGATTACAATAAGCTGAAACATCTAGAGTCCCATGATCCTACGGAAGTGATTCGTCGGACCTTACGTTATGGTTATACAATGGCCCGACGCTTTGCTCAGTATGTCGATTATGTCCAAGCGATATCTCCAACGCGATATCGCTACTTTGCAGGTGCTGATCCAGACAAAATTGTACAAGCGCTCCAATCTGGATTTCTTGAGGCTGATGATACAGAGATTGCCCCGGACGACAAAGGTGAGACCAAGATTCTTTCTTTGATTATGGAGAAAAGGTGGGATGAAATTTCGGCTTTTGGGGATGAAATGAATTCAAAACGGGTTCTGGATATTGGACGCCGATGGTCTTTGCGTTGGTTAGATGGTTTGCGTGAAAAGCTACCAAGAGGGGATCGCTGGCATGATAAGTGATAGTATGGTATCGATTATTACACCAGCTTTTCGGGCGGGACGTTTCATCGCTGAGACAATCGAGTCAGTGCAAGCCCAAACGTATCGAAATTGGGAAATGATAATAGTCGATGATTGTTCTCCTGATGATACGGCTAAAATTGTGGAAAAATATTCTAAAGAAGATATCAGAGTTAAGCTTTTTTATAATGAAGTAAATTTAGGACCAGCAATGACCCGCAATAATGCGATAAATCGAGCGCATGGTCGGTTTATCGCATTCTTAGATAGCGATGATATTTGGTTACCTGAAAAATTAGAGAAGCAGGTTGGTGCCATGCAGGAAAAAGGGTCTGTGTTTACCTACACGGGCTATCATCGTATCTCTGAAGATGGGATGGTGGCAGGCAGACAAATTAGTGTTCCTGCACAGTTGAACTATGCTCAATTACTCAGAAATACCGCAATAGTAACTTCTTCCGTTGTTATTGATGTTGATGCCGTAGGTAAGATTCACATGAAAAACACCTATTATGATGATTATGCGTGCTGGCTTGAAGTTATGAAGCGGGGGTATTTGGCCCATAGCATTGATGAAGACTTAGTTAAATACCGTGTTGCCTCATCATCAGTCTCCAGAAATAAGATAAACTCAGCAATACAAGTTTGGAAAACTTATCGAAGTGTTGAGGAACTGGGGCTAGTAACTTCAATGTACTGTTTCACCAGTTATGTGTTACATGCAATACAGAAATATAAAAAATTTTGACTATATGGTCAACACCATCTGAGCTTATCTCAAATTTATTCTATGAACGTACTTTTAACAGGGGCAACAGGGTTTCTTGGTAAAGCTTTACTTGAAGTGCTTTTGGCCCAAAAAATTGAAGTTGTTCCAGCTGTTCGTCACTCAGTTTCTGGTATCCCCAAGGATGTGGTGCCTGTTAATATCGGCGATTTGTTTGTGCTAGAAAATTCTCAAGACATGCAAGGGATAGAGGTCGTCATTCACTGCGCCGCTAGAGTACACGTAGTGAATGAGAGCGTTGCAGACGCTTTAGAGTTGTTTAGAAAAGTCAATACGGCAGGCACTCTAAGTTTGGCGAAACAGGCGGCTGATGCAGGTGTTAAGCGTTTCGTGTTTATTAGTTCAATCGGGGTTATGGGTAATAGTAACAATCAACCATTTTTGGAGTCTGATTCACCTCATCCAAAAGGAGCTTATGCTATATCGAAATATGAGGCAGAAGTCAGGTTGAGAGTTTTGGCAGAAAAAACAGGTTTAGAAGTTGTAATTATTCGTCCGCCTTTGGTTTATGGGCCCAAAGCGCCAGGTAATTTTGGTCGTTTGGTCGATTGGGTAAAGAAAGGTGTACCTCTTCCATTTGGTTCAGTGTATAATCGACGCTCTTTGGTGGCATTAGATAATTTAGTGAATTTCATTGTTCTTTGCGCTGATTATAAGAAGAGTTCGCAAGCGGCAAATGAAACATTTTTAATTTCTGATGATGAGGATGTTTCCACGACCGAGTTGCTTCGAAAAGTGGGTAAAGCTTTTGGTAAAAAACCACTGCTTATCCCTATTTCGGTGGTCTTTATGAGGTCCGTTGCTCGGTTGATGGGCAAAGAAGATATGGCCCATCGTCTTTTTGGTTCTTTGCAAATTGATAGCTCAAAAGCACGAGACTTATTAAAATGGCGAACCGTTACTTCGATGGATGAGCAACTTAAGAAAACGGCTCATGAATATTTTGAGTCTAGGAATTCAAAACTAGGCGACTCATACTGACTCTTGATTCTCCTGGGAAAAATTTTTATCTTGATGACGTGTGAGTATTGAAAGGCCGTCGTCATAAGAAGAAATGTTTTTATCATGAATTATTGGAGCAGAGCGAAGCGTCCTTTCGATTCGATTCTGGCTCTGTTCCTGTTAATGATTCTCTTTCTTCCCGTCTTGGTCATTGCTTTAATGATTAAATTAACCTCTGAAGGCTCGATCTTGTACTGGTCTGATCGAGTTGGAAAAAACAATACCATCTTCAGAATGCCTAAATTCAGAACAATGAAAATAAACACACCTGCAGTAGCAACTCATCTCTTATATAACTCAGAACAATACCTCACCCCAATCGGTCGCTTTTTAAGAAAATCAAGTTTAGACGAAATCCCACAGCTTTTTAGTATTTTAAAAGGAGACCTAAGTTTTGTAGGCCCCAGGCCAGCTCTCTTCAATCAGGAAGATCTAATTGAACTTCGGACAAAACAAGGAATCCATAAAATTAAACCTGGTTTAACTGGGTGGGCTCAAGTTAACGGGAGAGATGATCTGCCTATTCCCAAAAAAGTTGAGCTTGATACTTATTACCTCAATCATCGCTCTTTTTTTTTCGATCTTAAAATTTTATTGATGACCCCATTTAAAGTAATGCGTTCAGAAGGAGTTAAACATTAGCGGGGTTTAGCCTTTTGCCCTTGAAAAAATTAGGAATTCATGGTATCAAAATAGATGCAAGGTCTATAGAATAGACGCTGCACCTAGGGCCGCATCGCCATTTTATCAATCATCATCCACTAAGAGTTCTAAGCATGGGAAAGCGATTTTTTGATTTTGCTTTGGCGTTTGTTTGTCTTGTTCTGCTTTTTCCTTTCTTTTTTGTCCTTAGCCTAATGATCAAGTCAAGCTCTCCTGGTCCCATTTTTCAGAAACACAAAAGGCTTGGGAAGGGATTTAAACCTTTCTCTCTTTATAAATTCAGAACGATTCAAGAAAACAGTTTGAAGGCTGAATCTTTGGCTGGTGGTAAAGCCGAAGTCGAGATGACGCCACTTGGAAGGCGCTTGCGACATCTCAAAATTGACCTTCTCCCGCAGCTATTTAATATTTTAAAAGGTGAAATGAGTTTTGTCGGTCCACGCCCGGAAGACTCTGACTACGTTGCTTTATTTCAAAAAGAATATGAGACGATTTTTAAAATTTTGCCGGGGATCACAGATCTGGCTTCAATTGCCTTTATTAATGAGACGATTATCCCGCCTGTCTCGGATCGTACTCAAACAACTGATACACATTTTGTCCTCCCAAAAAAAACAAAACTGGCACTGGCTTATGTTGGAGAAAGATCTTTTCTGCTTGATTTGAAAATTTTATCTGCAAGTTTCCTGAATTTTGTTCTTTCATTTCCTTCTCCATTTAGGGAAAAAGGGACACCAGGAAAGCAAGAGATTCGTACTGTTATTTTCAATGCCCGCGCACAGATTATTTTTGTGGCTCATTCAATTGCAATTATTCTCTGTAACTACGCAGCATTTTGGTTACGTTTTGATGGTAATATTCCTGCAAAAACATTTGATCTTTTTTTGAGCACAATCCCCCTGGTTTTTCTCGTCCGAATGGGGGTGCTTTATTTATTTGGATTGAATCGCGGTCTTTGGCGCTATGCGGGACTTCGGGACTTACTGACGATTGTCGGTTCTGTCGTGACGGGGACTGTACTCATCTGGGGTGCCATCACACTCTTGCCCTGGCAGGGCTATCCGCGATCCATTTATTTGATTGACACAGTGCTTCTACTTGTTGTTTTTGCAATGCTTAGAAGCCCTAAAAGGGTTTGCAGTATTTTGACCCATACGGGAGTCGGCGGACGTCGGATTTTGATTGTCGGTGCTGGAAACGCGGGGGAAATGATTGCGAGGGATATGTGTCAGGATCGTCGCTATGGATGTCGTCCTCTTGCCTTCATTGATGATGACCCGGATAAACGCTTCAAAAAAATTCACAATATTCCAGTCGCGGGAAATTGTGAGGAAATGGAAAAAATTGTTGCTAAGGTCCGTCCTGATGAGCTTCTTATTGCAATCCCTTCCGCAAAACCGGGCGAAATAAAAAGAATAATGGGTTATTGCAAGGTACTGAATCTCCCAATAAAAACATTGCCGAATGTTGCCGCAATGCTCGGAGGCAATCTTTCAATGATGGATATTCGAAGTCTTGATATTGAGGATCTGCTGGGAAGGGCCGAGATTCAAATTGATGATCCTGCACTTTCTGAAAAAATTCGTGAAAAAAAGGTACTTATTACGGGCGCAGGCGGATCCATTGGTTCTGAACTTTGTCGGCAACTTGCGGTTCTGCAACCGAAGCAGCTTATCTTACTTGAGCGACATGAAAACAATCTCTATCAGATTGAAATGGACTTACGTGAGCATTTTTCGGGCTTGAAAATCGAGGGAATTCTTGCTGATATTTGTGATGCTGAAAAGATGGATCAGGTTTTTTCCGAATTTCGACCTCAAATGGTTTTTCATGCTGCGGCTTACAAACATGTTCCCATGATGGAGCGCAGCCCTTTGGATGCGATCCGAAACAACATTCTTGGCACACATCAAATGATTTCAAAATCAAATTTATATGGTGTGGATGAGTTTGTTTTAATTTCGACGGATAAAGCAGTTTCTCCCTCAAGTGTCATGGGTGCGACAAAACGCATTGCCGAAATGATGATTCGTTATTTTGATTCCTCAAGTCAAACCAAACTCGTTTCAGTGCGTTTTGGAAATGTCTTGGAGAGTGCAGGCAGTGTTGTGCCACTCTTTCGATCTCAAATCAAAAGAGGTGGCCCTGTTAAGGTAACCCACGTAGATGTGAAACGTTATTTTATTTCTATCAAGGAAGCGGTACAACTCGTACTTCAAGCTTCTCTATTGGGAAAAGGGGGAGAAATATTTGTCTTGGATATGGGGGAACCGATTAAGATTCTTGATCTTGCAAAAAAAATGATTACCCTCTCCGGATTTTCTCCAGAACGTGATATTCCAATTCAAATCATCGGTCTTCGTCCTGGAGAAAAACTACATGAAGGGCTTTTTGAAGTAGGGGAAGAGGTCAAACAGACGCAACACGATAAAATTCGTTTGGCTAAAAAGAGAAAGGTTTCAGTTGATCTTCCTTCTTATATCGAGCGCTTCGCTAAGATGAATAACCATACAAGTTTAGAGGAAATCAAGTCTCTTTTGAAAGAGTTGATCCCAAAATATCAATACAAAACGGCGTGTCCGCAGCCTAATTTTCAAGCCGTAAAAAAAACCGCCCATCTAAAAACAACTTCGCTAAAAAGTTAAACAAATCAAAATTTATTTACTTCAACTTATATCAGAAATGTTTTAAGATGCTTCTGTTTTTATAGAGCTACTTTTCTTTTTTACATACAGACAGCTCATTTTGTCCACATCAGGCATCTAAGAGGTTTTTTGTGTTGTCCGGGAATATTCTAAAATGAACGAAAAAATTGAAACCATGGAGGCTTTTTCTTTTCGGAGAATAACCTCTGTTTTAGATCAGGACTGGCAAAATAAAATACTCTTCTCTCTTATTTTTCTTTTTCCTATTTTGACTGCGACGGTACGTCATGCTGGTAGTACAATTTATGCGATACTCACTTTATTGAGTTTTTTCCATTTCCGAGAAGGAACTAAAGTACTGAGTCTCAAAGAAAAGCGTTTTCTTGTGGGTTTTGCTGTCTTTTTTTTTCTGGCCTGTTTATCACTTTTTTTGACTGAAGATTTACGTGTGGGTGTGCAGCGCTTGGAGCGCTATGCCCGTTTTTTAGTGATTATTCCAATCTATTGCATGTTGCGCGGACAAGCACTCGAATCAGGAAGAACCTTTTTGGCGGGCTCAATCGTCGCCATATTTGTGATGCTTGCTCAAGGGCTTTACCAGATCAATTTTCTCAATGCCTATCAAGCCAATGGCGCCTATAACAAAATTATCATGGGAACTTCCGCAATTTTGTTTACGGTCTTGATTGTAATTGGTTTATTCTTTTATGGAAAAAAGTGGGAATATGCGACCTTCGCAATATTGGCGATTGGATCAGGACTCTACCTTACCTTGTTATCCGGATCCCGAACCGCCTGGCTATTTATTCCCCTTATTATTGTCTTTCTTTTGTTTCTTTACCGTAAACGTCTAAGTCATAAAAATTTTAAAATTCTCATTCTGACCTTAATCATGACTTCTCTTTTTGTGGGCATTGCACAACCAAAAAGATTGAAAGCCGGTTTAGAAGGACTATCCGTTCGTGCAAATACTTTTACCAAAGAGACCGCAAGTGGGACGGTGGGAGAAAGACTGGTCATGTGGCGAAACAGTCTTTTGATTTTTAAAGATTCTCCCATTTTTGGCACAGGTTTGGGTGATTTCAAGCATGACTCTATTTTGCTTTTAGAAAAAGGGCTCTCTTTCAAAAGTAATTTTGCGGTTCATTCGACAAATGCTCACAATATCTATTTTATGCTGCTTGCTGAAGGCGGGCTTGTTGGGCTGATGCTCTTGCTTGCTGTGCTTTTTGTTCTGCCGTATCGGTTTGTCTCTGGTCTATGGAAAAAAACATCTGACAAATCTGTTCATCTTTATAGCCTCCTTGCTTTGATTTCTCTTTTTGCTTTTGCTTGGTTTGGCGTGAGCGAGAGCTGGGTCAATCGCAATACCATTGTTAATCTTTATTGTGTGACCCTCCTGGTTTTTGTCTCCAGCGCAGCCAATCGAGCAAAAAAAATAGGGGAGATCTCGTAAAAATGGTCACTTTAACCTAAAGGAGCACCACCTCATGTACGGCATCATTTTAGCGGGCGGAAGTGGCACGCGGTTTTGGCCCTTGAGCCGTGAAGAATATCCTAAACAACTCCTCAAAATCTTCGGAGATCAAACCTTAATCCAGGCGACGGTTTCTAGAATTTCGGATTTGATTTTGCCTCAAGATCTTTTTATTGTAACGAGTCCTCAGCAAATACAGCAAATGCGTTTCCAGTTGTCGCAACAGGAAAACCCCACTCAGGCCAACTACATTTCAGAACCGCAAAAGAAAAACACAGCGGCGGCGATTGCCCTCGCTGCACTGACATTACAAAAACGCGATCCTGATGCGGTGATGGCGGTTCTTTCTGCGGATCACTTTATTAAAGATGAAACAGGTTTTATCAAAACACTTCGTCTTGCTGCCAAGGTCGCGCAAGATGGCTCGCTCGTCACTTTAGGGGCAAAACCCATGCGGCCTGAGACGGCCTATGGTTATATTCGCTCAGGGAAGACATTACCTGGTTTTGAGTCTGTTTCTCGTGTCGAAGGATTTATTGAAAAACCTAATCGTGCGGATGCTGAAAAATACTTGAAAGATGAAAACACACTCTGGAACACAGGCATTTTTGTTTGGAAGGCATCTGCTATTTTATCTGAAATTGATCGGTTTTTGCCTGAGCTTGCCCTTGGACTCAAAAAAATTGAAACGGCGATGGGCACCGATTCTGAAAAAGAAATACTTGAACAGGTCTATGCTCAAGTCCCTTCAACTTCGATTGATTATGGTGTGCTTGAGCATTCAGATCGTCTTGTGGTCATTCCGACAGATATGGGATGGGAAGATGTCGGTTCTTGGAATGCATTGGATGAAGTGATTCCAAAAGATAAAGAAGGCAATATTATTACAGGAAATGTCCTCAATGTTGGCAGTACAAATAGCACCCTTTATGCCGGAAAACGGCTTGTTGCGGCTGTGGGTTTACAGGATATTGTTGTCGTGGATACAGAAGACGCAACGCTTGTTTGTCATAAAAACAACGCACAGGATGTCAAAAAAGTCGTCGAACTTTTGAAACAAAAAAAGGGAGATGAACATCGTGTTCACCCAACAGTGATCCGGGCCTGGGGAAGTTATACCGTTCTCGAAGAGGGTTTGGGTTATAAAATTAAAAAAATCATGGTGAATCCAGGCGCGAAGCTTTCCCTTCAAATGCATCACAAACGCAGCGAACATTGGGTCGTGGTTGAGGGAGTTGCAACGGTGACTTGCGGCGAAAGTGTGTACACGATCCAAACGAATCAGAGCACTTTTGTGCCGATGGGCGTGAAACATCGCCTTGAAAATGCCACAGATCGGCCGCTTCGTCTCGTTGAGGTGCAGAGCGGTGTTTATCTCGGTGAGGATGATATTGTGCGATTTGAAGATATTTACGGCCGCATCCCTGAAAAATAAATAACGACCTTTGTTTCTTGACATCCTTTCTTGTTCTGAATAAAATAACGCGTTCCTTTAAACTGGTTCCGTGAAGCCGGAAAGGGGAGAAAACGTGGATTTTTGCCTCGTCTAAACCTTCTTCGGATTTTTACTCGGAAGAAGGTTTTTTTGTTTCTTGATCTAAGCCTCTTTATTTTGGAGAAACGATGGCTGACATCTTAAACCCTGATGAAATATTACGTGCTTTAACGCGAATTTCTCATGAGATCCTTGAACGAAATAAAGGTGCGAAGGAACTCGTTCTGGTCGGTATCCAGACGGGGGGGGTCTTTTTAGCCCAACGTTTGGCACGTAGAATTGGAAAAATCGAAGGCACAACTCCACCTCAAACAGGGGCATTAGATATCACGCTCTATCGTGACGACTTGGCAGGACGAACAGCTTATCCAAAACTTCAGAAAACAGAGATTCCTTTTGATATGAATGATTGTAAGGTTATTCTTGTGGATGATGTGCTCTTTACGGGTAGAACAATTCGTGCCGCAATGGATTCACTCATAGACTTAGGACGTCCAAAAGAAATCCAATTGGCTGTTTTGATTGATCGTGGACACAGAGAGCTTCCCATTCGTGCCGATTACGTGGGAAAAAACTTACCCACGTCCTTTCATGAAAAAGTTGAAGTGCTTCTTGAAGAAGTAGGTGAGGAAGATCGTGTTATTCTGCATCGAGAAAAATGGGGAAAAGATCGAGGATGAACAACAGGTTTCGACATGCAGCTTAAACGAAAAGATATTCTCGGCATTGCTGATTTGCATCGAGAAGAAATCGACCTCATTCTGGAAACGGCCGAATCCTTTAAAGAAGTGTCGAATCGTGACATCAAAAAGGTCCCTGCTTTACGCGGGAAGACAGTTGTTAATCTTTTCTTTGAACCCAGCACACGCACACGAACCTCCTTTGAATTGGCGGGAAAACGGCTTTCGGCGGATGTTATCAATATTTCCTCTAGTTCCAGTAGCACCCTAAAAGGGGAAAGTCTGTTGGATACGGTCAGAAATATTCAGGCCATGCATTCCGATTTTATCATCGTTCGACACGCTTCTTCCGGGGTGCCGCATTTTTTGGCCCGTTCCGTGGAAAGTGCGGTCATCAACGCAGGTGATGGTGCAAATGAACATCCAAGCCAGGCCTTGCTTGATTTATTGACGATCCAGGAGAATAAAGGAGAGATCCAGGGTTTGAAAGTGGTCATTATCGGCGACATCCTGCATGGTCGTGTCGCACATTCCGATATTCATGCACTCAAAAAATACGGCGCTGATGTGCACTTGGTCGCACCACCGACCTTGATTCCTACAGGGATTGAACGCTGGGGGGTTCAAGTCCATTACCACTTGGATGAGGCACTTGCCGGGGCAGATGTGATTATGCTCTTGAGACTTCAACTCGAACGCCAGGCAGGGAGCTATTTTCCGACACTTCGTGAATATGCTGAACTTTATGGCCTAAATCAAAGACGATTGGCTTTGGCCGACTCAGAAGCCTTGCTCATGCATCCGGGGCCGATCAATCGCGGGGTGGAAGTCACCTCTGATGTCGCGGATGGCCTTTCTTCTGTCATTTTACAACAAGTAAGCAATGGCGTTGCGGTACGCATGGCCCTGCTTTTTTTACTTTCGGGAGGGAAACATGCCTGAGGCATTATCAAGTATTCTGGTCAAAGGAGGGCGTATCATTGATCCGGCCCAAAACAGAGACGAAGTGGGCGATTTACTGATTTCAGCGGGTGTCATTCAAGAAATTGCACCGTCTATTTCATCCACTGTAAAAAACAGACAAGTAATTGATGCCGTAGGTAAAATTGTGAGCCCTGGCCTCATCGACCTGCACACCCATGTCCGAGAACCGGGTTTTGAATATAAAGAAACCATTGCCTCCGCCACGGCTGCCGCAGCCTACGGGGGGTTTACGACGATTTGTTGCATGCCCAATACAAATCCAGTGAATGACAATCAGTCCGTCACTGAGCTGATACTGGAAAAGGCCGCAAAAGAAGGTTTGGTGCGTGTGCTACCTATCGGGGCGATCACCAAGGGATCAAAAGGACGCGAGTTGGCTGAAATGGGTGAACTGGTCAAAGCCGGCTGTGTGGCTGTTTCGGATGACGGTTTGCCTGTCATGAATAGTCAGGTTATGCGGCAGGCCATGTCTTATGCCAAAATTTTTGACGTGCCCGTCATTGACCATTGTGAAGATCTGGATCTGACCAATAACGGGGTTATTTTTGAAGGCGATGTTTCGACACGACTGGGGCTACGTGGCATTCCCGCCTCCTCCGAATCCGTTATGGTGGCCCGTGATATTGCATTGGCCGAACAAACAGGCGCGCGGGTGCATTTGGCCCATATCAGTACCGCCGCTTCCGTCCATTTAATTCGAGATGCCAAACGACGCGGGATTTCCGTCACCGCTGAAACCTGTCCTCACTACTTTACACTCACGGATGAAGCCGTGGGTTGTTTTAACGCCAACGCAAAAATGAAACCGCCTTTAGCAGCAGAACGAGATCAAGCCGAAGTGCTCGCAGGTTTGACCGATGGCACCATTGATCTCATTGCGACCGATCACGCACCACACGCGGCGGATGAAAAGGAACAGGCCTTGGATTGTGCACCTTTTGGCATTATCGGGCTTGAAACAGCCCTGCCACTCTCTCTGGCCTTGGTCGAACGGGGTGTGCTGACCTTGCCGCAGGTTATTCAAAAACTCACATCAGAGCCTGCGCGGGTGCTTGGGCTGAAGACGGGGGCTTTGGCCATTGGCAATCCGGCGGATGTGACCCTCATTGATCCTGATGTTGAATGGACCTTTGAGCAGCAACACATCAAATCAAAGAGCAAAAATTCGCCCTTTATCGGACGACGAATGAAAGGTCGTGCGACGACTTTAATTGTTGGCGGAAAAGTCATTGAAAACGAAAGTCTTTAATCTAGCGGGCATACGCAAATGAACAATCAAGCCATTTTAGTTTTGCAAGACGGTTCTGTTTTTAAAGGACGGTCTTTTGGTGCAGAAGGGGAGTCGGCCGGGGAGATCGTCTTCAATACCAGCATGACCGGTTATCAAGAAATTTTATACGACCCCTCCTATTGCGGTCAGTTGGTTATGATGACTTATCCTTTGATTGGAAACTACGGGGTCAATTCAGAGGACAATGAATCAGAAAAACTTTGGCTACAGGGTTTTATCGTCAAAGAATACACGGGCGTTCCCAGTAATTGGCGTGCGCGTGAACCCTTGGATCAACTCTTAAAACGTCAGGGTATTGTAGCCATTGATCAAATTGACACACGCTTGCTCACAAAAAAAATCAGAGAGCAGGGGGCGATGCAGGCGATTCTTTCAACCCGAACTGACAATATTGAAGTTTTACTTGAACAATTAAAAACAACGCCAGGTCTTGAGGGACGCGATTTGGTATCACAAGTGACGACTTCAAGTCCTTATCTTTGGAAAAACGGCGAAAAATGTGCACTGGAGACCGAAACCACATCATCCGAAACACATGTTGTGGTTTACGATTTTGGGGTAAAATACAACATCCTTAATATGCTGAGTGCACTCCATTGCCGCGTTTCTGTCGTGCCCGCCAATACCACAGCGGATGCGGTCTTGGCTCTGAATCCTGATGGCATTCTCCTTTCGAATGGGCCGGGAGATCCTGAGGGTGTTCCTTATGCGATCCAAAATGTAAAAGCTTTATTAGACAAAAAACCGATTTTTGGGATTTGCCTCGGTCATCAAATCCTGGCCTTGGCCCTGGGTGCAAAGTGCAATAAAATGAAATTTGGTCATCACGGCGGCAATCAGCCCGTCATGGATTTGGCAACAAAACGCGTTCAAATCACCGCGCAAAATCACGGGTTTTCGATTGATCTTTCCGAAATCGAAGACGAGGTTGAAATAACACACATCAATCTAAATGATAAAACGCTTGAAGGTTTGCGTCATCGTAGTCTTCCGGTTTCGTCTGTACAGTACCATCCTGAAGGTGCACCAGGCCCGCATGATGCAGCCTTCTTTTTTAAAACATTTGTCGATTCTTTTTCAAAATAGGGGACTGTGATGGACAAAACGCTTGTCCGAAAAATTCGAATAGAAGATGAAAAAAGTAATTTTTTATACTGGGTAAAGCAGTCTGTGGAAGCAAGATTAAGCGCTTTGGAGACAATCAGGGCAGAATACAACCAATGGAAGTACGATGATCAACAAGGATTTCAAAGCGTTTATCGGATTATTAAACAGCAATAAAGTGAAGTATTTGCTTGTGGGGGGTATGCCCTCGCTTTTCACGGATACCCCAGATATGCGAAAGATATTGATATTTGGATCCGGGTCGATGAAAAAAATGCGGAAAATATGATTAAAACATTCAGCGAATTTGGCTTCTCATCCCTTGAACTTGAAAAAAAGACTTTTTGAGATCGGGGGATGTCATTCAATTCATCTTTTTGGAATCAGATATGATCTTAAATAATAAACGCACCTTGTAATTTCACCCTGAAGGCGCACAGGCCTTAGTCACCAAATGTGTTTCTTGCAATTGATAATTATGTGGATTAAACTAGCTATGATCGAGTGTGTTATGAGAGGGAGTATTTTATGAGAACGATTCAAATGACGCTGGATGAAGAGCTCATTAAATCAGTAGATGCCGTTGTTAGAAATCTCCATACCACAAGATCGGCATTTACTCGCAGTGCGCTACGGCAGGCGATTACAACTTACAACATGAAGAAATTGGAAAAAAAACATCAAGAGGGATATCAATCCCAGCCTGTTCAATCTGATGAATTTGATATTTGGGAAGATGAACAGGCTTGGGGAGTATAATGCAACGTGGCGAAATTAGGTGGTATAAATTTAAAGCTCCTGACAAAAAACGACCGGTTCTTATTCTTACGCGTAACTCGATTATTGAATACCTCGGTGAAATTACGGTTGCACCCGTCACGACAAACATTCGAGAAATCCCTAGTGAAATTTTTCTAGACCAAAATAACGGCATGCCAAGAGAATGTGTTATCAACTTCGACCATATTCAAACGGTCAAAAAAAACAAGATTGGAGCGCTGATCTCTACCCTTTCTGACGATAGTTTAGTCGAAGTGAAACACGCGATTAGTTTTGCACTCGAATTGTGAGTTGTAATCAAAATCTCTTCAAGTCAACAAAACCATAACTTCTCAATTTCTTGGAGCTATATATGAACTTAAAAAATAGACGCATACTTTGGTTTTTTGTCGCCCCTATCCTATTATCGCTCTCAGGATGTATCTACAATATTTCACTGTTTCCAAAAGTCGGCCCTTTGCGTGAAACGGTGGTCAGCGGAAAGGGCATCCATAAAATTGCTCTCATCGATATTTCCGGTTTTATTTCACAGGAAAAACCCTCGGGGCTGATTCCTCAACCCGATATGGTTTCTCGGCTTAAAGAAGAACTGACGGCTGCGGCGAAGGATGAGAAGGTCAAAGCCATTTTGCTCCGGGTAAATAGCCCGGGCGGGACGATTACAGCTTCTGATTTGATTTATCACGAGGTCTTACAATTCAAGAAAAAAACGGGAAAAAAGGTCATTGTCTCGATTTTAGATTTGGGGGCTTCTGGCGCGTATTATATTGCGATGGCGGCGGATAAAATTGTTGTGCATCCGACCTCGGTCATTGGAAGCATCGGTGTGATCATGATGCATGTCAATTTTGAAGGTCTAATGGAAAAGGTCGGTGTTTCTGCCGAAGCCATCAAATCCGGTCCACTTAAAGACATGGGTACACCGGTAAGACCACTTTCTTCTGAATCCCGGGCGGTACTTCAAGGGGTCATTGATGATATGTATGCACGTTTTTTGATGGTCATTGGAGAAAATCGCAAAAACTTGAGTGCGGATCAGATACGAAAATTAGCAGACGGACGGGTTTACACCGCATCAGAGGCCTTAAAGTTTGGGCTGGTGGATTCTATCGGTTATTTGCACGAGGCGATTGAACTCACACAATCCGAAGTCGGCATTTCTGATGCAAAGGTGATTCTATACAGTCGGGGAGAAGGGACAAAAAACAACATCTACTCTCAGGTATTACAAAAACCAGAAACGGCACTTTCAGCCTGGGGCGTCAATGCAAAGAAATTATTATTGGGTGGATCCCCTAAATTTTTGTATCTCTGGATGCCTTAATAGAATGTCACTCCTGTTTTCGTGGGAATGACGCTTACCTCAAATTAGCGAATTAAATTTTCCATGCAGCGATAAGGAAACAAGGTGCCAAAGAGAACAGATATTCAAAAAATCTTAATTATCGGTCCTGGTCCCATTGTCATTGGTCAAGCCTGCGAGTTTGATTATTCGGGGACTCAGGCCTGTAAAGCTTTACGTGAGGAAGGCTATGAAGTGGTCTTGGTCAATAGCAATCCCGCAACCATTATGACCGACCCTAATCTTGCGGATGCGACTTACATTGAGCCGATTACCGTCGCGTCCATCACTAAAATTATTGAACGCGAGCGCCCGCAAGCCCTGCTTCCCACAATGGGGGGACAGACGGCCTTAAATATGGCACTCGCACTCGCAGATGCGGGGGTTCTCAGTACCTACAAAATTGAGCTCATTGGGGCCAATTATGAGTCGATTAAACGCGCAGAAGATAGAGAATCCTTTAAACGGGTCATTGAAGACGCGGGATTACGATACACAGAAAGTGCCACGGCAACGACTGTCAGTGAAGCCAAAGAAATTTTAAATAAGGTGGGTTTTCCAGCGATTATTCGTCCTTCCTTCACTTTGGGGGGTACCGGCGGCGGTATTGCCTACAATATCGAGGAATTTGAAGAAAAAGTTCAGGCTGCCTTGGAAAGCAGCCCTGTCAGCGAAGCCCTGATTGAACAATCTGTTATTGGCTGGAAAGAATACGAACTAGAGCTAATGCGCGATAAGAATGACAATGTGGTCGTGGTCTGCTCCATCGAAAATTTGGATCCCATGGGTGTGCATACGGGGGATTCCATTACAGTTGCACCCGTGCAAACCCTGACAGACAAAGAATATCAAGCCATGCGAAATGCGGCGATCAAAATTATCCGCGGGGTGGGAGTTGATACAGGTGGATCCAATATCCAGTTTTCCTTAAATCCTGAGAACGGGGATTTACGTGTGATCGAAATGAATCCACGTGTTTCACGTAGTTCTGCTTTGGCTTCAAAAGCCACGGGGTTCCCCATCGCCAAGATTGCAGCAAAACTCTCCGTGGGATTGACACTGGATGAAATCAAAAATGACATTACTTCAGTGACGCCAGCGTCATTTGAGCCCACACTGGACTATGTGGTGGTTAAAATCCCCCGTTTTGCCTTTGAAAAATTTCCCGATATTGATCGCACACTTTCACTGCAAATGAAGTCGGTCGGGGAGGTCATGGCCATTGGGCGTAATTTTAAAGAAGCCTTATTAAAGGCCTACCGCTCTTTGGAGGTCAATCGGCAGGGCATTGAGTCAATTTACACCGCAGATGATTTGGGTGAACTCAAAAAGAAGATTTCAATTCCGACCTTTAATCAGTTGTCTCAGGTTTTTGATACCCTACGTCTCGGCGTCTCGATTGAAGAAGTTCATCAAATCACAAAAATCGACCCCTGGTTTCTAAACCAATTTAAAGAGGTGCTTGAAATTGAAGCCCGTCTAAAAAATGAAGGGCTTCAATTGGAAGCGATGCACCTCGCAAAATCCTCCGGCTTTTCTGATCGCCAAATTGGAAAAATTACAAACACACCTGAAGAAGAAGTCACGACATGGCGAAAAAAAGAAGGCTTAAGACCCGTCTTTAAACGAGTAGACACCTGCGGTGCTGAATTTGAGGCCCATACCCCTTATCTTTATTCCACTTATGAAACAGAATGTGATGCCGAACCCACGGATAAAAAAAAGGTGATTATCCTCGGAAGTGGGCCAAATCGCATCGGGCAGGGCATTGAATTTGATTATTGCTGTGTGCATGCGGCCCTGGCTTTAAAAGAAATGGATTACGAAAGCATCATGGTCAACTGCAATCCCGAAACGGTGAGCACGGACTATGACACCTCAGATCGTCTTTATTTTGAGCCTTTGACCTTAGAAGATGTCATGCACATTATTGAGCTTGAAAAACCCATGGGTGTTGTGGTGCAATTTGGCGGTCAGACGCCTTTAAAATTAGCCGATGCTTTATTGGAAAGAGGCGTGCATATTCTCGGCACCTCTCCAGATGCGATCGACCGTGCCGAAGACCGGGAACGCTTCAAAGCCCTGATCGATAAATTGGGGTTTAAACAGCCCAATAATGGTCTCGTACGGTCTGTTTCTGAGGCCGAACAGGTCGCCGAAGTCATTGGCTATCCGGTACTGGTGCGGCCTTCATATGTCCTGGGGGGGCGGGCGATGGAGATTATTTACGATATTGCCAGCCTTCAAAAATATATGAGCCATGCTTTAACTGTTTCCCCCGACCATCCTATTTTAATTGATAAATATTTGCAGGATGCGATTGAAATTGATGTCGATGCGGTTTCAGACGGGGAGGATATTTTTGTCGCAGGCATTATGGAACACATTGAAGAGGCGGGGGTTCACTCAGGGGATTCGGCTTGTGCTTTGCCGCCTTTTTCCCTTGGCGAAGCGGCTTTAAAAACAGTGCGTGAACAGACCATCGCCCTGGCAAAAGAATTGAAGGTCGTGGGTCTCATGAATATTCAATTTGCGGTTAAAAATGGGGATGTTTATGTTTTGGAAGTGAATCCGAGAGGTTCACGTACCGTACCTTTTGTGAGTAAAACCATCGGTCAGCCTGTTGCTAAGATCGCCATGAAAGCCGTACTGGGAAAAAGCCTTAAAGAACAAGGCATTAAAGAAACAACGATTAATTACACGACGATTAAAGAGGCCGTTTTTCCCTTTAAACGATTTAAAACGGATTCAATCTTAGGACCTGAGATGAAATCCACCGGGGAGGTCATGGGCATCGATTCAAGTTTTGGTGCAGCCTTCGCAAAAGCGGAGATTGCGGCCGAAAATGCCTTACCCACTTCAGGTCAGGTTTTTGTGAGTGTGAAAGATCATGACAAAGCAGCCTTGTCGGTAATTGCCAAACAGCTTTCAGAAATTGGCTTTCGACTGATCGCAACAGCGGGGACGGCCGATTATCTTAATCGTTTGGGTCTAAAGGTGACGACAATAAAAAAGATACAGGAAGGACGTCCTAATATTGTAGACGCCCTAAAAAATAAAGAAATTCACCTGGTCATCAATACCGTGGGAGACAAACTGTCACAGACCGATTCTCGCGAAATTCGGCATGTTGTGTTGCAAGACAGCATCCCTTATTTTACAACCATTGCGGGGGCAAGGGCAGCCGTTCACGGCATTGAGGCGATATTAAAAGGTGAAATTCAAACACTTCCCTTACAGCACTACCATCAATAGATCCCTGTATTTTTAAGATTCATCGATATTTAGGAGGACAATGTGAAGATACCCATGACACAAAAAGGCCACAAACAGTTGAAGGACGAGTTAGCCCTCCTCAAAAAAATCGAACGCCCCAAGAATATTGCAGATATTGCCGAAGCGCGGGCACACGGAGATCTTTCCGAAAATGCAGAATACAGTGCGGCGAAAGAACGACAGGGTTTTATCGAAGGACGGATTCAAGAAATCGGGGGAAAGTTGGCCGATGCCAATGTGATCTTGACCGATAACCTTTCAACTGAAAAGGTCGTTTTTGGTACAACAGTGGAAGTCACTGATGTTGATACCGATGATACAAAACAGTTCCGTATTGTTGGTGTTGATGAAGCTGACATGAAAAATGGGACAATTTCAGTGCATTCTCCTGTTGCAAAGGCCTTGATTGGCCGTGAAGTGGGTGATTTTGTCGAAGTCAAAACACCCGCGAAAACAATCGAATACGAACTCACCCGTATTTTCTTTGAGGACTGATTAAGGAACCTTAAACATGTTTCAAGAAAATGGTCCTATTGTGACACTGACCAGTGATTTTGGTTTGAAGGACTATTTTGTCGGTGTGCTTAAGGGCTTGCTTTCCCAATCAAAGGCGGCAGAGGTCATCGATATCACACATCTTGTAGACAAACATGATGTGGCGAGTGGTGCTTTTATTCTTCAAGAAATATCGGGGCATTTCCCAGCGGGCACGATTCATCTTGCCATTATCGACCCGGGAGTTGGCACAATGCGACGAAAACTCATTGCAAAACAAGGCGGTCAATTTTTTGTCGCCCCTGATAACGGTTTATTGTCCTATCTTTTAAAGTCTGAGGACTGCGAGGTTTTTGAAGTCAAAGCTGGCCCATTGCTTCAATTCAAAAAAAGTCCGACCTTTGCGGGTCGTGATCATTTTGCGCCCATTGCCGTATTGCTTGCAAATGGCCATCTCCCAGAGGAACTTGGAGAAAAAATTTCAGATGCACTTTGCATCGAGGCCCTTTTTCCCAAAAAAAAGGGGGATGCCATTTTTGGGAAAATTGTCTATTTCGACCATTTCGGTAATGCTATTACCAACTTAAGCCAAAGGATTTTGAAGCATAAATTGCAAAATCCAGATATATTTTCTGCCAAGATAAAAGACAATAATCTCCAGGGACTTAAAAAAAACTATCGTACGGGCGGGGAGGGAGAAGCAAGGATTTTAATGAATAGCTCTGGATTTTTGGAAATATTTATTTCTTGTGATAGTGCACAGAATAAACTCAACTTAAGCTTAATGGATGATGTCTTAATTAATTGATAAAAAAGGATTATTTATAAATATGTCTCTCTTGGTCATTTTTTTTATTGTTATTTTTATAATCATCATTATTGCAAAATTGGCCTCAAAAACAAGACCAGAGGCCGAGCGTGCGCCGGAATCAGAAAATGGATTTTATACCATCAAAAGAATAGAAAATGAAGCAAAGGATAATATGATTGAAGCCTTGATGCGTTTATTGGTCAAAAAAGAACTGGTCACAGAAGAGGAAATCTTCTCGGAACTTCAATCTATTGTTGAAGAAAAAAAACAGCAAAAAGAGATAGAAACAAAATCAGAACGATAAAAACACCCTATTTCCAAAAAGAAATATAAGCAGGAATCTTCTCTTTTGAGCAGAGAAAAGTCACTTCATCGCGCGCTTCAATAGAAACTTTTCCGTAAGCAAGCACGATTTCTTGTTGTTTTTTAATAAAAAAAATCATCATTTGCGGAGGGAGCGAAAGCGCTCGAATGCTTTTCCCAATCCCGCTATATCCATCCCGGATCACAACATTTTGAACAACAAAATCAGATCGGATTAAAAGACGTTCAAAATCATGCAAGGCTTCGTGGGGTGAAACGATCCCTTCATTGGCTTCTAATTTTTTTTCGTCCCTTAAAATATGCTCAAGTACGATATGGATTTCGTCTTTTTCAAAAATTTCTGAGAGACTCAATCCGGGTTCAGCATGAATTTTTTGTCCTAAAAGTGCCTGTTGGCTCTGAATTTTTCTTTCTAAGCTCGCCGTATCTAACTTTAGTTTGACCTTTTGAACATGTTGACTCACATGATCTGCAACGGCGATCACGGTTTCCTGAACCCCAGTCAAAACCAATGAAAAATCGCGCTGCACACGTTTCCATGTTTCTACCATATTAACGTCTGATAATGTATATTATGTAAACTATTGTTGGACAAGATGGAATTTATCCCCTTTTCCCTTTTTTAAGCGGTAGTACCAATTTTTTAAATTTGCAATCATATTTTTTTTGTCACCAAAAAACCCCGCTTCAACCAAAGAATCGAGTGTGTCAGGATACCGATTATGTTTCAAATAGTAAAGATCGAGTGCAAAGCGGATAAAATATCGTTCATTTTTATCGGAAAGCAATTTAACCGCTTCTAAAGAGCGTGTGGCTTGAAGTGATGTCATTTCTACTGAGGGCACAGAAAGGAAAAAAATGCCGATTGCCACAAGGGAAATTATCACTCCAAGAGAACATTTAAGAATTTTATTCTTTGAAATCGCAGGTTTATTTTCAGTGAAATCAAGCTCACTTGATTCATCTTTCCTTTCTCTAATTCTTTTTTCAGAAAGCAGCTCGACCAGGGTTTGATAGACAGAAAAGGCACCAAAGTGGGCCAGGTCAATAATCTGCTGAACACTTCGTTCCCCGTCTATTTGCAAAAATAGCCAGGCAAGGTCTTCATTTTCAGCTCCTCCTTCGTCATCATCGTCTAAATCACCAAAAAAATCATCGGCAGCTTCTGCTGACTCAGGACGCTCTTCCTTCTTCGTTGTTTCTTCTACTTCAGTCGAAGCTTCTATTTTTTCAAAAACTGATTTTCTGGAGGGGACTTTTTTGATTAACATGGGCCATTCATCAATTTGACGAACGGCCTCCATCAGAATAAATTGTGTGTCCATCGCGTGCACAATACGTGGATTCACATCAATATCTTTTTGTTCAAAAGCATATTCCCCTGAATCCCAGTCAAAAAGCCTAAAAATCGTTTCTTCTGTAAATAGACGGGTCAGTCGTTTTAATTCTGTCGCCGGGAGAAATTCGAGATCGACAAGGACGCTTTCTAATGATTTTTTTGTATTTTCCTGCCGGTAACGTGCGATGACGACTTGGTCTTCCGTCAAAATCTCTGCTTTGCGTAATTTTTTTCCGAGTTCTTCATCAGAATTTCCCTCATAAGCCTTGATAATCTTCCCTTCTTTAAAACAAATGGAGATATTCACGGCATCTTTTTGTAGGAGAAGCACTCCTTCCTTTTGTTGGTGAGCAATGAGTTGGAATATTTCGGATAGACCAAATTCTTGAATGGAACCTTTTAGAGCCATTTGTTCGCGCTCCTTTTAAGAGATAGATCAAGGACTGCGACAAAATAGATCAAAAAAACGCCAATCTTAGGGAATAAAGATCCTGTACGATGCAAATACCATTCGGTCGGTGGAACGAGAGATTCTCCAAAGATGATCGTGCTTAATGCAAGAAAAAAGAGCACCAGCAAGAAAAACCCCGTTTTTGTTTTTTTAATGACTAAGTGTCCACCTCCTGGGATTAAAAAAATGGGATACATCCAGGGTGGAACCTTTTTTATTGCATTTTCTACACTGGCAAAATCACTTTTTCGTCTCACGGTCATAAAACGCATTTCACAAGGACGGCAGACCTGATAACTAAACAGGCGTTTTACACAGCGCCTACAAACGGCTATTTTACAAAAAGCACACTGTTTTCCACCCAAAAATTTTGCATATAAAAAACCGGATAAACTCAGTACAAACATCCATGAAATACTGATAAAAGGTGCGTTACTCAATGAAATATTACCCAGCATGCCTTGCCAGATGCGTTGATCAAAACCCACTTCACTCCCCTTTTCATTCAGGAGACGGTTCCAAAGATCCGCTTTTGTAAAACGTTCTTCAATGACGGGATAGTCGGGGTAATGCTCTGATTTCATCGCATAGTTTTCTGTTTTGTGTGTGCTGATCTGAGTGGCCTTCTCAAAAAGGGCATCTCCTTTTTCAAAAAGAAGCATTTCTCTATAGGTTTGACTCAAATTATAATAGGCAGAAACAAGTGAAGGTTCAGCCTCGATGGCTTGCTGATAATAAAGGATGGCTTGATCGTAATCCTTTGAATAATAGGACAGGTTTCCAAGGTTGTTGAGAATTTTAGATGAGTTTTGCTCCGTTTCCAGGGCATTTTTGTAGTAGCCTGCCGCAGTTTGATAATTTCTGCGCTGTGATTCATAAGATGCACGAATAAATAATCCTTCCCAACCGGCATTTTTCAATTCAAGCGGTGGCGGTGTCCATAGAAAATCAGAATGATGGTTTCGGGACATTTCATTGAGCAAAAGTGATCCATTCGCTGTAAATAGGGTGAGTAAAAAAGGCAGCATCCAAGTACTGGTTCCCAGGATCGCAATAAAGCCAAAAACGAGCATTTTTTCAAGACGGGTATAAAATCCCCAGAAGAAAATAAACGCAAAAAAGAAGAACCAAAGCACCGGAAAACCCAGAAGAAGGGGCATGAAGAATAAAAGGGCAAAAATCAAAGACGCTGGAATGAAATGCAGATAGCCCCGAGAGACTTCAGTCATCTGATGAACCCATATGGATACATAAGAAAAAAGAGAATAAAGGATAAAAGTAAGCATGCTGAAAACAATTGCAAGCAAGAGAAGCAGCAGCATGGGACTTAGAATGGGAATCATGAATAAAAAATCACCAAACAATAAGCGAAGTCCCGTCATGTAATGCGCCAAAATAGAGATGAGATTAAAAGGCTGGGTCTGCCAGATGGCCTTCGCCATAAAAAAAGAAGGAATGGGAGAAAGGGGTGAAACAGAAGCAGCCATCTCTCCCAGTTTGAGGGCTTTTTTGTCCTTTCCTCGATCGAGCGCTGTTTTTGCTTCTAATAAGAGATAACTTGCGATCCGATCCGAGCGTTCTATCCCCTGCTCAACAATGACCTGATCCAAATCTCCTGTATTAAGTAATTGCTCTATTGTGGGAATCTTCATTTTAGAAATGATTTTTTTGAGGGGTGCTCTTTTTCTTGGTTCTGGAGGAATAAGAAGCGGTTCCAGTGGCACTAAAACCAGTGGTTCTTTTTGAGGAGATTCAGGCTCAAAATTTGGGATAACTTCTGGGACAGTAAGCGGTATTTCTGGATGAAGTTCAAGAGGCTCCTGCGCTTTTTTTTCAGTATTGGGAGATTGCGCGGTGAAATTTTCAATATACGATTCTGCGGCATCTTCGATTTTTTTTTCTAAAAAAGGAGAGATAAAAAGGCTGTCCTCCCCTGTCTCGCGAGGGAGATCTGAAGGACTCATTTTTAAATCATTGGAAAAATGGGATTCGAAACCGGAAATGGCCTGGGAATCAGGAAGAATATCTGAAAAATTTTCTTGAAATATTTGATTTTGAGTATTGGTCTCTTGTGCGAGTCCCTGCGATTGAAAAGAAAAAATGAACAAAAATACGATAGAAATAGGACAAGAGTGCCAGAAAGAAGACCTTGCGCTTTGCCCACTCAATTTTCTCGATAGGGCTAAATCTTTTCCTCTGTTCCTTGAATGAGACGACGGATATTTCCTAAATGTCGAAAGTAAACCAATAGACTCACAAAACCTGTAAAGAGGAAAAGATCTGGGCTTACATCGGAAAAAAAGGCAATAAGAGGCAATAGCCCAAAAGCCGTTAAAGCCCCCGCTGAAGAATATTTCCCAAAAAATATTCCACCTCCCCACAACAGTAATCCAATCAAGGCAAGATGAGGTGCTAGGACAAGGACGACCCCAAAACTGGTCGCAACCCCTTTTCCTCCCTTGAATTTTAAAAAAACAGAAAAAACATGTCCCAATATGCCTGCAACTGCAATTAAAAGGATTGTTCTTTCACTGAATCCCATTTGCTGTGCAGCGATGACCAGGGGGAGTGCTTTAAGTAAATCACAGAGCAATGTGAGGCCAGCGGCTTTTTTCCCGACAACACGCAAGACATTGGTTGCTCCAATATTGCCACTCCCCTGTTTTCTCGGATCACTGCCTCGAAGTATTTTAGAGACGATTAAACCAAAAGGAAGCGATCCAACCAAATAGTTTGCAAAAATCATTCCGACTTTAAGAATAGCAGCTCCTTTCTTTCTTTGGGGGTCTTAGCGTACTTATATGGATAGGGGAATAAAAAAGGAAGAAGGGAATTTGATTTGTAAGCGGGTTTCTCGATTGGAAAACAAATCAAAATCGATTAAACTCAGAAGCTAAAAACATAATAAGAAGAATCTCCCCAGTCAATAGAAACCTTAAGTAAACAGGAGTCGGTTATTTCACATCCATCAACTTCAGACTTCGACCAAACTTGAAAAAGTATTGAAAGGCAGAAAAGATCGCCAAAGCCATCGCAAGTAAGAGCAAAAATATTCCTGTCTGGTGGTAAAGCGGATTTTCAAAATCAATTGTCAAAATAATGACGGAGACCGTCTGAAAAAACATCTTTATCTTTCCCGTCGTTTCAGCCGAGATAACGATTCCTTCTGAAGCTGCAATCGCACGAAAACCCGTCATGGTCAATTCTCGTCCAATGATTATAATGGCCAACCAAGCCGGAACGCGGTTGATGCCCACCAAGAGAATCAAGGCAGACAAGATCAAGAGTTTATCCGCAATGGGATCTAAAAATTTACCAAACTGTGTGACTTCTGAGCGCATTCGGGCCAAATATCCGTCGAGAAAATCAGTCAGAGACGCAATGGTAAAAATGGCTGCTGCGATAACTGAGGTATCAAAAGACCGCTCATAAAACACCAGAATGTAAAAAGGAATCAATACAATTCTAAAAATCGTGAGGATATTAGGCAGATTCATGGTGTCGACTGATCCTCTGAGGTTTCTTCCGGTTTAGTTCTCCAGCGGCGATGCATCCAGACCCACTGCTCAGGATATTGTTTGACATGTTCTTCGATGCGGGCGGTAAACATGGCGGTGTTATTTTCGATATCCTGATCTTTATTCCCACTGCGATAGAGATGCATCGGCTTTTCAATCGCAATGCGATGTCGATCCCCCGGCAGACGAGTCACAAAACACATCATGGTCTCCGCCCCGCTCCGTAAGGCCAGTTGTGCTGCACCTGCGGGTGTGTGGGCTTTTTTGTTAAAAAAATTCACAAAAACCCCATCAACGCGGGTGTCTTGATCAATCAAGAGCCCCAAAATTTCCTTACTTTTTAAGACAGACAAAATTCTCCTCGAAGAAGAAGGGCTGCCGCGACTAATGGTTTCAACATTAAAATCAGATCGAAGACGGATAATGAGTTCGTCAATTCGGGGATCATAAAGTGGTGCTGCAATAACATGCAGTCGATAATCTCGCATCGAAAGTGCTGCGGCCATGAGTTCCCAGTTACCAATATGCCCGGTAATCAAGATAATGCCTTTACCCGACTTCGTCGCAGCTTTTAAGTATTCTTCCCCTTCCAGGAAAATATAGTTTTCAAGTTGTTTTTTATTCAAAGTATGCAGATTTAGAATCTCAATCAGACCTTTTCCGAGGTTAGAAAAATTTGTTCTCGCAATCATCCTCAAAGCCCGATCAGACTTTTCTGTCCCGAATGCGATTTTTAATCCCTCATGGGAGCGTTTTCGTTCGCGTTTCAGCAAATAGAACGCAAGTATCCCTAAGAGACCACCAAAATGCACACCCAGACGCCAGGGAAGCAGACGTGTAAAAATTCCAAGCAACTTTAGCAGCAGTAATAAGAAGTTTCGGACAAAGCGTTTAGAATACTTCATGAGGTATCTGTTCGTTTTTTAGAAAGGTTTATGTCAATGATATTTGCTAGTGATATAAAAAGATAGTGTCCTACGATCAATATCGCGATAAAGAACTACAAAGCCCCTTTTTTTATCAGATCGTGCATATGAAGAATACCATCAACATCGCCTGTTTCATCCATCGAGATCAAAACACTAATTGAGGCATTTTCCATCATGTGGACCGCTTCTGCGGCCAAGGCATTTTTTTGTATCGTTTTTGGTTCCAAACTCATCGCGGTTTTTGCGGGCAGTGAAAATAGATTGCTTGATTCTTGAGCGGCCGATTTAAAAAAACGACGTAAATCCCCATCGGTTATCACACCAATCAACTTATTTCTATCATCAAGTACCGTCGTCATCCCTAATTTTTTTTCCGTCATTTCAAGCACCACTTCGTTCATGGGGGTATTTTCAAAAACCTTTGGAATCGTCTCCCCTGTGTGCATGACATCTTCAACTTTGAGCAATAAATTACGGCCCAAACTTCCCCCCGGGTGAAAAGAAGCAAAATCTTCTTTGCGAAAGCCCCGTTTTTCAAGTAAAGCCACCGCCAGGGCATCACCCATCGCAAGTGTCGCTGTTGTGCTCGCAGTAGGGGCTAAACCGAGGGAACAGGCCTCTTCATCAACGGAGACATCCAAGACCACCTCACTGTGTTTCGCCAATGTCGATTTTATTTCCCCAGTGAGTGTAATCAGTTTCAAATCGAGACGTTTAAGGGAGGGCAGGATGCGAAGAATTTCTTCTGTTTCGCCGCTGTTTGAAATCATAAGCGCAAGATCATTCTTGGAGATCATGCCCAGATCGCCATGAATCCCCTCCGAAGGATGCATAAAAAAAGCCGGCGTGCCCGTGCTTGCGAAAGTTGCACTTATCTTTTTTCCGATCAATCCAGATTTTCCCATGCCAATCACCACAACATGGCCCGTGCACGCAAAACAAAGATTGACCGCATCAACAAAACGCTGATCCAGACGTTTAATCAAACCCGAGATGGCTTCAGATTCAATACGCAGGACACGAATGCCCTCTTCTAAAATTTCATTCGACATGAGCGATTTAAGAACGGAAACGCGATTTTTCAGATTTTAAGGCAAGCGGCAATGCAGCCACTTGTGCGGCGCGAATAAACCCTTCAAAGAGAGGGTGCGGTGATTGGGGGCGGGATTTAAACTCTGGATGAAATTGGACCCCCACAAACCAGGGATGGGCGGGAACCTCAACCATTTCAACCAACTCACCATCTGGAGAAAGACCCGAAAAAGTAAGTCCCGCTTTTTCCAATTGTGGACGATAGGTATTATTGACTTCATAGCGATGACGGTGACGTTCTGAAATCGAAAGTTTTTGATAGATTTCATAAGCGGCACTTTCTTTATCCACCTGACAAGGATAGGCCCCAAGACGCATGGTCGCGCCTTTGTCTCGAAGATGACGCTGCCCCGGCAAAAGATCGATTACGGGTTGTGGGGTTTCCGGGTCAAATTCAGCGCTGTTTCCCTCAGTCAATCCTGCAACATGACGTGCAAATTCTATCACGGCACATTGCATGCCCAGGCAAATGCCAAAAAATGGAATCTTATTTTCTCGTGCATAACGAATGGCTGAAATCTTTCCCTCAATGCCACGTTTTCCAAAACCACTGGCCACCAAAATACCATCGCACTCGGATAAAAGGGCATCAACCCCTTGATCTTCAACGTCTTCGCTCTTGATCCACAGCACATTGACTTTGAGTCTGTTTGCGATACCGCCGTGCATCAAAGCTTCATAAAGACTTTTATAAGAGTCCTTCAGATCAACATATTTTCCGATCAGCGCAATCGTGACCTCCCCGTCCGGGGCTTGAATGGTCTGAACAATACTTTTCCACTTCTCCAATTTGCAGGGCGGTGTTGTAATGCCAAGCTTTTTAATGATGATTTCATCTAATTTTTCTTCATGAAAGACAAGCGGAAGCTCGTAAATCGTCTCCACATCTTTGGCCGTAACAACCGCTTCCTGTTCAACACTGCAAAAAAGCGCGATTTTTCGTTTTAAATCGTCTGAGATAAAACGGTCTGTCCGACACAGTAAAATATCCGGCTGGATTCCGATTTCCCGCATTTTATTCACACTGTGCTGGGTGGGTTTTGTTTTCAGCTCATCCGCAGCTTTGATATAAGGCACCAGCGTGAGATGAAGGTAGAGCACATTTTCTCTGCCGAGATCAAAAGGAAACTGCCGAATGGCTTCCAAAAAGGGCAAACTTTCAATATCTCCGACCGTTCCTCCAATTTCAACAATGACGACATCATAACGACCATCTGTCTTTGTGTCTGCAATATTCAAAATCGAGCGTTTAATCTCATCGGTAATGTGTGGCACAACCTGTACCGTGCCGCCAAGATAATCCCCCCGCCGTTCTTTTGAAATGACGTTGAAATAGATTTCTCCCGTCGTGAAGTTATTTTTTTTCCCCATTGTGGTCGTGCTATAACGCTCATAATGTCCTAAGTCCAGATCGGTTTCAGCCCCGTCATCGGTAACAAAAACTTCTCCATGTTGGTAGGGATTCATGGTGCCAGGATCGACATTGATATAGGGATCCAGCTTGATGAAGGTAATCGAAAGACCGCGTGACTCAAGCAAGCTGCCAATGGCTGCCGCAGAAAGCCCTTTCCCCAAAGATGAAATAACGCCGCCGGTCACGAAAATGTATTTCGTTTCTTCTGTCATGAGCCATGTCCCCGTAATACCTTCATTGAACGCCCCCGCAAAACCATTGTGTGACCTTCACACCCTTGCACTAAAGTGGATCTCTCTACATGAAAAAATAAGGCGGAATGAATGAAACTACTTATACCGACTCTTTTGATTTCGAACAAGGATTTTTCTTGTCCTCAGAGATTTTGGCTCGATTTTACAGGGTTTTCCAAAAGTAAGCGAGGAGAAAAAGGGGAAAGCGGTCAAGAGGCCATATTTTAGGAAGCGGGGAAAAGTGCCTGGGCCTTGCGTAAATCAGCCTCCGTATCAACAGAGAGACTTTGATAATCGCTTACTTCGGTGACACTGATCTCAATGCCCTGTTCCAAGGCACGAAGTTGTTCCAATTTTTCAGTCGTTTCAAGTGGGCTTTTGGGTAGGGCTGCAACACACAAGAGTGTTTTACGCGTGTAGATATAAACACCAATTTGAACCAGGGCACGTTCAGGAAGCCCAGCGGATTGTGTGACAGGAATACAGTTTCGAGAAAAATAAAGGGCATTTCCCGCAAAATCTGTGACCACTTTTGCGGTCGTGGCTGAATTTAAGACCTTCGGATCATCAACCCAGTGCGCCAGTGTCCCCATTTCTCTTTGAGACCTTGCCAGAAACCCTTCCACCAGCGCATCCACATGACTCGCGTTTAGCAGGACTTCGTCGCCCTGGATGTTGACAAAAACATGACCGTTTTCCTCGCTGCGCGCATAGCTTGCAATGCGTTCCGTGCCATTGGCACAGGCAGGGTCTGTCATAACCACGGCCTCCCCTGTTTCCGCCACAACGTTGTAGATACGTTCGTCATCCGTTAAGACGACGACTTTATCAAGGCTTTCGGCTTTTTTTGCGCGTTCCAAGACATGCAGTATCATCGGCTTGTTCCCGATCATACAAAGCGGTTTTCCAGGCAGACGTGTGGAAGCATAACGGCTGGGGATGCAGCCAATAATTTTCATAGGAAGTCCGACAGGCTCCTAGGTGAATTTTTTGGCGTCTTCTAGGAATTTTGCGATGCCGATATCGGTCAGCGGATGTTTTTCCATTTGCAGTAAGACCTTGCCGGGAATCGTAAAAATGTCTGCGCCAAGCAAAGCCGAATCCACAACATGCATGGGAGAACGCACAGAGGCTACGATAATCTGGGTTTCAATTTCGGGGTAGTTATCAAAGATGGTCACGATGTCTTCAATCAAATCGGCGCCCGCAACAGAAATATCATCCAAACGTCCGACAAAAGGACAGACATTGCTCGCGCCCGCCTTTGCCGCCAAAATGGCTTGGCTTGCCGAAAAAATAAGAGTCACATTTGTGGGAATGCCTTCATCGTAAAAATGCCTCACAGCCTTTAAGCCATCATGGCACATCGGAATTTTAACCACGATGCTGTCTGAAACCTTCGCAAGCTCCGTGCCTTCCTTGATGATGCCTGCGACATCCAGTGATAAAACTTCCGCATGCACCGGGCCTTCAACAATCGCGCAGATGTCTTTAATAGACTGCTGCATTGACTTTCCGGTCTTTGCAATCAGGGTCGGGTTCGTTGTGACCCCGTCACATAAACCTAAAGCCTGTGCCGCTTCAATTTCGGCGATATCTGCACTATCCACATATATTTTCATTTTTTTGCTCCAATCCCTGTGCACTCATAAAATAGTCTTCGTTCTCTTTTAGTTTGCCTTGTGCTTCAAGTAATGCGTCAATCATTTCACGCACAGCTCCCCGACCGCCCTGCGCTTTTGTCACCCAATCGGCACTTGATTTAACGCGCGCACGTGCGTTTTCCGGTGCGACAAAAAGCCCGACATGCGGCTGACAAACCAGATCAAGGATGTCATCTCCCATGTAGAGCACCGCGTTTTGTGTGAGTTCGGCCTTAGAAATCATGTCAATGAGTGCGTCTTTTTTATAAAAATGACCACTTTCATAATAATCAAAATGAAGCTCTTTGGCCCGACGGGCCACCGTCTCCGAAATCCGACCCGTCAAAATGGCAAATTTCAAACCCGCGTGTTGTGCCATCGTAATGCCAAAACCATCCTGGACATTAAAGGCTTTAATTTCTAAATCCCCGCCGCCATAAACAATAGACCCATCGGTTAAGACCCCATCTACATCCAGCACGATCAGTTTGATCGCACGCATTTTTTCTAAGCATGACACGGGAATGGATTCTGTTTTATCGGAAGCTTGTGACAAAAAAGGCCTAGTTAATATTCCAGGAACGCATGAGATTATGCACTCCAACTGCTTGTTTTACAAGGTCTTCCATCTTATCAAGTGCCATCACGGATGCCGCATCACAATGGGCTTCCGGTGGATTGGGATGGGTTTCAACAAAAAGACCGTGTGCACCCGCCGCAATGCCTGCGCGGGTGAGTGTGGGGATGAATTGAGGTTCACCGCCACGCGGGTCTTTGGAGCTGATCCCATAAATACGCACAATATGACCCGCATCAAAAATTACGGGGTAACCCAATTCACCCATAATCGGCACAGCACGCATGTCGGCGACGAGACGATTGTAGCCAAAAGAAGAACCGCGTTCGCAGAGCAAAATATTGTGATTGCCCACCGAAGTCAGTTTATCAATCGCCGCCGTCATATTTTCCGGGGCGAGGAATTGTCCCTTTTTAACATTCACGACACGCCCTGTCTCCCCTGCTGCGAGCAATAAAGAGGTCTGCTGACAGAGATAGGCCGGAATTTGCAAGATATCCAAGACTTCCCCCGCAGGCACACAATCGGCTTCGCGGTGAATATCGCTGACCAGGGGAATGTCAAAGGCGGCACCAATTTCCTGAAGGGTTTTCAAGCCTTTATCGATGCCCAAACCCCGGTCATTGTTTGCTGCGCCCCGGTTATCTTTTTCATAAGAAGACTTAAAGACATAGTTGAAGTCGTATTTTTCGGCGAGTTTCATCATGTGCTCGGCCACATAAAGACCTAAATCTTTGTTCTCGAGCAGACAGGGCCCTGCGATCACACAGAGCTTTTCATTGGTCCCGACATAAAAATCTTTTATTTTGACATTGTGCATGAAAGCTCCCAAATCCAAATTTTTAACGGGTGCAATTCTACGGCCTGCGCCCGATGGAGTCAAACAAAAACGGCGACTTTAAAGCAAGACTTTGCCCTTACAGCTCCATTTCTGCCCCATTTCGGCGTAGCCATTCCCGATGTTCCTTATAGTCGCCCATGATTTTTTCAAGTTGTTTCCAAAATCGAGGTGAATGATTGAGATGGACAAGATGCGCCACCTCATGCACGATGATGTAATCAAAAACTTTTTTGGGCAACATCAGACACTTCCAGTGAAAGTTTAAATTCCCTTTAGAGGAACAAGAAGCCCAGCGTGTTTTTGTTTCAACCATACGGATCCGCTTGGCCTGAACCCCCATCATCGCCTGAAAATGCGCCACCCGTTCCGCAATTTGAATCAGACCTTTTTCACGGTAAAAGGCCTTAAAGGCCGCAGCCGCTTTTGTGTTGGTTTGATAATCTGCTTGCAAACAAAAAGAACCGGATTTGAGCAACAAAGGTTCTGATTGCTCTCTGACGATTTTTAAAACATAGGATTTTCCAAGATAAGGAAAGCGTTCCCCCTCCAGATAATGCCGCTCATTTTTTCGCAGGTTTCTCTTTTTCCGCTCAGCAAGATGACGTAAAATCCAAGTTTCTTTTTCCGCGATAAGTGTTTCAATGTCCTGAATCAACATCCGCATGGGCACGCGCAGGGAAACCTGACCGTCCCGCTCGATTTGAATACTTGCAGTCCTGCGCTTACTGCGCTTGAGTGTATAGTCAATATTTTTATATTTTCGATTCATCCTGCACTGGCGGAAAAAAACCGCCACTTCCCTTTAGAGGTAATGATTATTTTTAAGCATTTTGGGCGTCTTCTTCGATTTTTTTGAGAAAGAGCTTGAGGTTTTTTTTGAAAAGAAAAAGCGTGGTGTCCTTGATCGAGTGCTCAAGTGCCGCTTCTGCCAAACGGGTGACTTGATCTGCTTTGATCGCATATTTTTTAACCACAAAAAGCGCATCCTCAATATCCTCTTCACTGAAACGACGTAATTTTGAAATCACAAAATCACCCGGATCTAAGACACAGATCACTAGAAATTCAGATTTGAAGAATGTGATGACCCGTTTACGATAGCCTGGTGGCATGGCGATGACGGACCATCCTGAGATATTTTCGCTCAGATCAGAGGGAATCCCCTGCGATTTCAAAAACAAGAAGAGTGATTCCAAATCGCCATCCACTTCAGCATCAAGGTCAATCGTGCTTCGATTTTCCATCCCATAATAGTCAAGCGCCAAACCACCCAGTAAAATCAGATGAAGCGGCTTTTGCTCTTGTATTGAGAAAAGCTTGAGTTTTTCCATCGTCGCATCCAGCTTAATCTGAGACAAAATTTAAGGCCTCCTGAAACTTTCGGACTTCTCTCTCATCAATTTTTCCCTGTTTTGCTTCAAACGGTCGGCGACCCACAAGACCATCAATCATTGTTTTGTAGTGACTGTACCAAAGCGCCGCTTTTTGATAGGCCGCTTCAACTTCGCTGTGATGACGATGTGTTTGCCAAGGAAAATCGCCATTTAAGAGAATTTCCAGCCAAAGCAGTCTCAGGCTGGCGGGATGATCTAAGGTCGCTTCTAGCGACTGAATTCCAGTATAAAACGGGATAATTTTGAGAGATTGAGGCGATTTAGCGCTTTTTTGTTTTTGTAAGTCCATGGTTTAGGAAGGAAACTATATCAAAAACAGGCTTTGGATTCTATCTTGCGTAATCTGAAGCGCTTTTAGGAGGGGGGCATTCAATCTTATTAAATCTGGCTTAGCGATAAATATCTTTGCGATGGCCGACTTTTACAACACACACGGTTAAAACCTGATCTTGAATGGCATAAATAATGCGGTATCTTTCCTGGCGGATACGATATCGTTCCTGTCCACTCAGTTTTTCACAACCTGCGGGTCTTGGATCTCCGCTGAGTAAAGCGATTCGGTCGAGTATTTTCCTGAGATCTTTTTTTGGAATAGGAGTGAAATCTTTTTCGACTGAACTTTTAAAATGAATGTTATATTCGGCCATTTTTTTGTAGCCGTTTTAACATCTCATCATAACTTAGGGTCGGTTCAGCAGCCCGTTCTTCAAAGGCCGCAATATCTTCGGCGTCTTCTGTGAGTGCCTCTCGCACAGCATCATTAACCAGTGCCGACAGAGATCTGGATGTTTCGACGGATTTCATCCGCAGAGCTTTGTGTAAGTCCGGGTCTAGATAGATTGTGGCCCGTTTATTTTGTATTGTCATAAGGTCACCTCCTAAACGTTAAGAGAATATTAGCATTAAAACGTTTTAGCGTCAAAACGTTGTTTGTTTTATTTGATCCCTCTACTTGCATAAGTATACTTCTAAACGTATATTGAGAAGATGAAAAAGGTTGAATTTATTGGTGGATCCCTTAAAGCCCTTCGTGGTTTTCCCCTTACAGTAAAACGTGAGTTGGGGCATCAGCTTGATCGGGTACAACGTGGTTATGATCCAATTGACTGGAAAGCGATGTCGTCTATTGGTTCCGGGGTACACGAGATCCGAATCAAGGTGGGAGGGGAATTTCGGGTTATTTATATTGCAAAGTTGAAAAATACGGTTTATGTCCTGCATGCTTTTCAAAAGAAAACACAAAAGACGCGAACACAGCATATTGAGACCGCAATGTCTGCTTTGAAAAAAGCGTATGAAAGGAATCAAAGATGAAAAATAAAAATAGCTTCGAATTTGTTTGGGACGCATTGGAAGATGACCCGATCCGTATCGAAAATTTAAAACTCCGATCTGCTTTGCTCATCGAAATCACAGAAAAAATAAAAAACCAAGAACTCACACAAGAAAAAGCTGCAAAAGTTTTACAGATGACACAACCCCGCGTCAGTTTATTACTCCAGGGAAAAATCAACGATTTTCGGCTGGATAGTCTTGTGGACATGGCGCACCGACTTGGCTTGCACGTCTCCATCCAGGTTGCGGCTTAAACGTATTTTTATTTTTAGGAGCCTGTCGGACTTAGGATGAATCTACTGCGAAAAGTCCATTGTGGCCCATTTCCCCTAAGCCCTTCCATTCTATTTCACTAAACTGAGAAATGGCTTTCATGACACGATGATGAATTTTAAGGCGATTCTGAGAGGCCTTCTAGGCTTGATCCACGAATGTCTCTCACATCGTGACCCTTTTCAAGAATAGACTGGACTGTCATTTTGGGAATATTTTCATCTACCAAAATGTTCATGCATTATTTTCTAAAACTTCAAGCGGTGATAATTGTTCTTCCGCAAGTGACCCTGCATATTCCAGACAGGCTAAAATATCGTCGTTTTTAATGGAAGGGTATTCTTCAAGCAGTGCTTCCGCAGTATCACCATTGGCAAGTATCTGTAAAATTTGATGGACGGGAATACGTGTTCCTTTGATACAGGCTCGCCCATGACATATCTCGGGGTTAATGGATATACGTTCAAACATAATGACTCCTCATTTTTTAGGACCTACTCGCTATATTATTTTGTTGTTGAGTCATTTTTTCTTCCCCACTACTCGTATTCGATACTTAATCAGCGCTTTCTTAACTTTCCGAAAGTAGCTTTTGTATCGTTTTCAGGGTTTGTCCCGACTCATCTTTCCACGCGATTCGACCATTGGCACTTCGACCCATCACAACGGTGGCAGCCATTGAAGGAGAACTGAAACTGTAATTTTGTGTGATCCGGTAGTGATTTGTTTCGCGAACCATAACGCCAGAAGTCAGGAGTTTTTGACGCAGGGTTTCGATGTTTTTTGATAGGGAAGGTACCGCTTCCAACACGATTTGAGAGCCTTCGCAAACCACAAAACCTTCAGTTGATTCGTAGCCGGTGGCCTTTAAGCCTTTTGCTTCGATGTGGAGTAGCTTTTTCCGCTGCGTTCTTTTTGCTGGCATTTCAAAAGCGCCTATACCGAGCAGTGGAAGGATTTGCAGCATGTGTTCGAGAAAGACTTCCATGTCGGCTTGATCTGCTTCGTTGAGGGTCGGCAAGGATTTGTTGTTTATATTTTCCAATGAAACACGTTTCGCTGCCTGTGCCAGTGAAATAAGACGTGCTTCCAAATATTGCACATGTGCTTTGTTTAAAGCTCTGGATTGTGTGGTGACAAAAAAGGCACAACGAGTCCAGAAATCTTTTTTCAGAAAATGATTTTCAAGGCGAGGTCGAACCGGATCTCCCTCCCCGATGTAAAGGATTTCCCCGTCACCTTCTTCTTGTGGGCCAAGCAAAAGGTATATGCCCGTCGATGCAAAGGCATCCCGTTTTTTGATTTTGGGTAATAGCGAGCGGGGAAAGATAAGTGCTTGCCCATTCCAATTAGAGCGTTCAACAAGGCGAAGACCGTCCGGGTCGCCATCGGAAACGAATATGCGGATTGAAAAAGGATGGGATTTGTTCATGGTCGGTTTTCTCTAAAAATTGTAAGGATTTCGATTACATCTTTTTTGATACGATAAAGAAAACTATATTCCTGATAAACGACACGCCTTACATCTTTGCCAAACTCAGGCATTCGTGTCCCCGATTCCGGGAACTGACTCAGGACAGAAAGCAAATAGTTTTCAAATCGTTTTAAATAATCTCGTACAAAGGTATTCGATAGCTGTTGTCGTGACAGGTAGGCTGCGATTTCCTCTAAACGTTGCTGGGCACGTGGAGAAAATATGATCTGTTTAGGACTCATATTTTTCTCTGGTTTCGTGCATCACTTGGCTTAAAGGCACACCTTCCCCCGCGTCAAGTTGTTCAATTGAAATGCCGATGTCTCGTTTGATTTTTTCTTGCTGAACAAATTTCAAAAAGGCATTGGCAATAGATTGGCTGTCATCACCATAGGTCTGCTTCAGGCTTTTTTCAAGCTCTGGATTGTCGATATGGATGTTTAGCATTTATTCCTCCTTATGTTCTTCTATATTCCTTGTAACGACTCAGCTACCTGCCTAAGCGGCCCATTTCCGGCCGCGATCAGCAAAATCAACAATCAGGTTATACACCTTATCGCATTTTTCTTTGAAAATCAGTCTGTCATAACTCTCGGGTAAATTTTCATCAAGTACCGTTTCAAGGGCTTTTCTTACGGTGAGACAGGATTGAGAATCTTTGTGCCAGTCCTGAATGAGCACCTTTGGGTGCTCTTCCAGTAAACGGTGCAAAAGCGACTTCGCGGCCAGTTTTACGTTTTGCGATTCTTCTTTTGTCATTTTTTCTTTTTTCAAAAGATCGAATAATTCTAGTTCGTCTTCACTTAAACCCTCACGCAGATGCCGTTCGTCTTCGGCCTGGAGGTCACGGGTAAATTTGACGAGGTCTTCATAATAATTTTCGGCACTTGAACTATCTGAATTGTATTGGTCGATGATTTCTTGTAGCCGTTGAGCAAAATCGGCTCGTGTTACGTTTTGTTCCAGCATGAGTTTGAGTTTATGTTCAAGAAATACCCGTAAGTCCATGATTTCAATATTTTTGTAAGGTGCATCTTTAAACGCCGCTTGAAGTGTTTCAAAGTTAATTTTGCTGAGATCCCAGGTTTTTCCTTTCTGAATGATTTGATATTCAGATTCGTGTTCCCTGACGAGGAAGCTTTCACTGTCGTTGACGACGACACTTTCATCCAACAATTCCGCGATCCGCAAGGCCGCTACATCAATGTCTTGTTGTTCAACAATGCTATCGATCACGCCGCGCAGATATTGAAAAACAGCAACATGCTGTACAGATTCCTGCGAAAAGACCTCGGGTTTGCAGGCTTCGTACAGAGAAGAAATGGTATTTTCATAGACATTGAAGGATTTGCGCCATTCGTCTTTTGAAAGCAAAATATCGGCATAGGCCTTGAAATTCGAGAGCTTTTTAAAAACCTCGTCGCGCGCCATCACTTCATCCAGCAAAATCCCCTTTTCCTCACAAAAACCCCGGCCCGCTTCGATGGCCGCATCCAGCAATTTAAACAGTGCCGCTTTTTCCTGCACCGGGGGCGCTTCTAAACCCTCTTCCCCTTGTGCGTAATCCTTCAAGGCCTTCTTCATATTTCGGAAGACATTGTAATAATCGACAATTTCGCCGTTGTTTTTGCTCACGCCCTTGATTTGCCACGCGGTCACACGATTGGCGCGGGCGATGGTTTGCATCAGGGTGTGGTCTTTCATGGGTTTGTCCATGTAAAGCGTGGAGACCGTCTGCGCATCAAAACCGGTCAACCACATGGCACACAAAAAAACCAATTGCAGGGGATGCCCCGGATCTTTAAAGTTGTATTCCACGTCATGGCCCTGTGCATCCAGTGTATTCAAGCGTTGACGATGCGGGGCGATGTCTAAGTGTTGCGCCTTGAATTTTTCGACTTCTCCCGCCTCTTCGCTGATCACCACCGCCATTTTCACAGCACGCATGGTCTCTACAATTTTTTTCAAACGGGCGATTTCGACCTCATTTGATGAATTTTTGATGCGTCCGCGCAGGGTTTTGAGAGACTCCTTCCAGTGATATTGCACCTTGTCATACATCTTTACGGCAGTGAATTTATCCAGCGAAATGACCATGCCTTTGCCCAGATAACCCCGGCGCGGGAAATGATAGACGATGTCTTTGGCAATCGTTTCGAGGCGGTCGTCTCGTTTAATCACCTCTGTTTCTCTGGCAAACTTCTTTTCTAGTTTTTCCTGCTGCACCTCGTCTAAGTCTTCAGTTTCTAGTATCTCGTAAAACTCATCGCCCAAGTCTTCGTTTTGGATCAAGACACTCGGCACACGCTTTTCGTAAAAAAGCGGCACGGTCGCGCCATCTTCCATCGACTGCTGAAAGTTGTATTCGGAAACATAATCCCCAAACCATTGGTTGGTCTGGCGTTTGCGGCCCAATAGAGGGGTTCCGGTAAAAGCCAGATACTGTGCATTTGGCAGGCCTGCCCGCATGTTTTCGGCCAGGGACTTGTATTGGGTGCGATGGGCTTCATCGACGATGACAATGATGTCGTCCCGCTCGGAGAGCACCGGGTAGTCTTTGCCTTTGTCCCAGCGAAATTTTTGAATCAGCGTAAAAATGATGCGTTTATTCTGGCCTAAAAACTTGCGCATCTCTTTGCTGTTTTTGGGTTGTGCGGCATCACTTTTTTTGACGGTTTCTGTGTTGAGAAAATTGCGGTAGATCTGGCCGTCTAAGTCCTCTCGGTCGGTAATGACCACAAAGGTAAAGTTTCCCCTTAACTTTCTGGAAATCTTGCGCGCGTAAAAAATCATCGAAAAACTTTTACCCGAACCCTGGGTGTGCCAAAAGACCCCCAGCTTGCCTTTAAAATGTTTGCGATCTTCAAAGCGCTCGAAGGCTTGGTTGACGCCGATGAACTGATGGTTTTGCGCGATGATTTTTTGTGTTTCTTTGTGGTAGAGCAGAAAATTTTCGACGTAGTCGAGCAGGTGTTTGGGGGCGCAGAGTCCGGCAATGGCGCGCTCTAAGCTGGTGCCTTCTGCTTTGATTTTCTTTCGGTCTATTTTTTCTTTTTCATCTGCACTTCTGAGCCAGCAGAAAAAATGTTCCCAAGCGGCGGTGAAACTGCCCACGCGCGTTTCGATGGCGTTGGAGAGCAGACAAAAGGCATTTGTAAGAAAAAGCTGGGGAATGTCGGCTTTATAATCCACGAGGTTTTGATCAAAGGCGACTTTGAGATTGACCTTTGAATTTTTCAGTTCGATAAACACCAGCGGCAGGCCGTTGACATAGAGCAGGATATCCGGGCGGCGGAAGCGATATTCGCCCTTGATCCATAATTGAGAGACGGCCAAGTAGTCGTTTTGAGCACTGTCATCAAAGTCGATCACCCGCACCCGTTCCCGCTGGGTTTCGCCCTCGGCATTTTCATAAGACACGGCAATGCCGTCTCGAATCAGCGCATCGATTTCACGATTGGCGGCAATGGGCGACAGGGCGCGACGTTTGTCGTGCAATCGGGCCAGGGCCTCGTCAATGGCAGGTTCGGGGATGTGTGCATTGAGTCGCTGCGCGGCAGCTTTTAAACGATCTGCAAAGATGACATCGCTTTTATTGCCCCGCCCGGATCGGTCGTTGAGGTCTTCGGGGTCGGCGGTGAAACAATTGAGCAATTCAAAGTGGTGGTCATTGCGCAATTTTTGAAGGATGGCCTGTTCGATCTGATCTTCAGAGATGAAGTTAGGCATGGGCGGTTTCCACTCGTTCCGGCGCGATGTCTTCTTTCATGCTCGGTGGCAATTGAATGTCGAGGTTTTCGACGGAGAGTTTACCGGAGATGAGACGCGGGAGAAGAGCGTCTCTCGTCTTTTCAGCCATGTGGATTTGATTTAGCAGATTTTCAATTTCATTGAATAATGGGAGAGATTGCTGATCGAATTTCTGAACCAAGATTTTAGGAGGAGAAAGTATCTCTATTTTTTTAAAAGTAGATTTGATGAGCTCTAAAAATGTCGCGCCACCTGAAATCAATTCAAAATATACTTTGCTGAGTTTTAGCCACTGATACAAATAGGTCAGAGGATATTCTTCGTTGGGTATACATGTAATAAACCCTTGATTGGTGCATGCTGGGCTTGTGTTGATTCCAATCGCGCCAATTGTTGCTCGACTCGTCATCATTATTGAATATGGGGGAAATATTTTGGCAGAACTTCGAGAGACACCCTCTTCAGTACATTGATTCCCGGACACTGACAGGAAGATGCCTTTGCTCGCCGTAATATCGGAGGGAGTAAACCAATTCACATCACCTTGATCCCAATAGCGGGCTTCGGTTTTGGAAGGCGTTCCCCCGCCTATAAACTCAAAAGCATTTTTAATTTTTTCTAATTTCCACCCCTCCGGCACACCCTTCACAAACTTTGTTTTTTCATGACCCGGAAAGCGCATACGCACGAACCATTCGCGGTAGATTTCCTCGGCCATTTTTTCCAGCAGCGTGATGCGGCGTTTGTTGTTTTCAATCAAATCATCATAGGCAGAAAGGATGGCAGCAATTTTTTGTTGGGTCTTGAATGGGGGTAAATAAAACTCAAATCTAAATATTGAATCTAGAGTAATGCTAGCTTGATTGGCAGCACCCTGAGCCGTATTGATTATGAACCCTTTAAACGTACGGTCTTTCAGTAGATAGAAAAGGTAATCATTCCTAATTTCAGGTTTAGGTTTTAAAATAACCGCGTTTTGGTTTAATAATGACCCATCAAGAACATTCGGGATTCTTACTACTTTTCCAACAACGGATTCTGGGTTGCTGGGCCATGATCCGACGGTTTGAATAACGACATCTCCACCAACAAGGTTGTAGCTTTCCTTCGCTATTGCAATATTTTCGTGAACATACACCAAATTTGCTAAGTCGACAGAACCGTCATTAAAGTTTGTAACTTTAACCACGGGAACACCCAAATGAGTAAACCAATCACTCTTAAAGGCAAAACCCTTCTTATGTGAGACAATGTCACCTAATTTTTGCGTTGACCACTTTTCCATTCTAATTTATCAAAGTATGGATATTCCCACTTACGATCTCTCCCAACTCACTAGCCTGTGTATTTAGTGTCTCGAACTCTTCGCACGCATCAATTAGTTCTGCAATAAACTCCTCCTCCGTCTTGCCATCCTCCTCAATCACCACACCCACATAACGGCCCGGATTGAGGGAATAATCCTGTTCTTTGACCTCTTCCAGCGTCGCCAATTTGCAGAGGCCCGTCACATCTTCGTACTCAGCTTTCGGGAAACGCTCTTGCAACCAGTGGATGTGTTTGTAGTCGCTTTCTGCATTTTTTACTTCGGTGTGCAGGGTTTCGAGTGCGGTTTTCAGGGCCTTGGTTTTGCGATCCACCGGACTGCGTTTCTTGGCTTTTGCCTCCGCTTTGGCTTTTTCGTGTGCACGGACGATTTTATCGAGTTGTTTCAAACCCGCGTGCAGCGCAGTGAAAAAAGGATCAAAGGCCTCACGCAAGTGTTGTTGGGCGATATTTTGTTTGTCCACCGCCTCGGTCTTGTCATGTTTAAGACGATAGACTTCATATTTATCTTTCAGTAAGTTCAGGGCAAACCACTGTTTCAGTAGGTCTGCAACAGCCTGATTGCCCGCTCTGTCTTCCAGCACCTCCAATAACTGCTTGCAGACGGGTTCGACTTGTTTGTGATTTTCAATCAGCTTGTCCATACCCTGAGCAAAATAACGGTCGATGAGTTGAATAAATCGCCCCCGCCGCCCTTTGTGTAATTGGCTAATGATGGCAATGTTTTGAATCTGCGCTTCTGAAAACTCCCGGTGAGCGCGGTCAATTTGCATGAAGATGTTGCGTGCATCAATAAAAAGAATGCGTTCATCCGTTTTGGCTTTGTCAAAAAACCAAAGTGTCGCAGGCAAAGTGACGGTGTAAAACATATTCGACGGCAGGGTGAGCATGCCGTAAATTAGGTTGTTTTCAATCAAAGTGCGTCGGATATCCGCCTCGGAATGACGGGCATCAGACGCAGAATTTGCCATTACCAATGCGGCGCGGCCCTTGACATTCAGAGCGCTTGCAAAGAGATTGATCCAGAGATAATTGGCATTGGGGACGGTTTCTTTGCCTTCGTCTTTTTTCTTGAGCTTGGTTTTGTTTCGTGGGATGCCGTAGGTATTAAAACGCTTGTCGTCCTCGATACGCTTCAAACTGACCTCGTCCACATTAAACTTTGGATTCGCCAAGACATAGTCAAACTTTTCGAAGCTGTCGAAGAGATCTTCATAGTAGGTATTGCCTTTTCGGATTTCACCGCGCAGACCATTGATTGCAAGATTCATCTTGGCCAGTTTTACGGTTGCCAGGGTATTTTCCTGCCCGCAAACAAAGAGGTCTGCCTCGGATGTGTCCTTCAGTTCGTTGCGGTGCTCTTCAATAAAATGAGCCGATTGCACAAACATGCCGCCGGAACCGCAGGCCGGATCAAAAACCCGCCCGCGATGCGGTTCAATGATTTCCACCATCAAACGCACCACTGAGCGCGGCGTGAAAAACTCCCCGCCTTTCTGTCCCTCACTTTTTGCAAACTTGCCCAGAAAATATTCATAAATCTGACCAAACATGTCCCCGCTGGCATCTTGAGGAATATCAGAGAAGTCCTTGAGCAACTGCTGCGGAATACTGCTGTCGTCTTTTTGAATCAATCGAAAATATTCATCTTGCGGTAACACCCCTTGCAGCTCTGATTTATATTCTTCAATGGCTTCCATCGCCTTTTTGATGGCCTTGGCGATGTCTTCTTTCCCCGGCAAGTTGAGCAGATAATCGTAACGCGCATGATCGGGCAAATAAAACCCGCACTTTTCAATGGCAATTTCCGAAAGGGGCTTTTCCCGACGCGTCCCCTTCAGCTTTGCATATTCATCCACGATGGCTTTTTCAAACTGCCGATATTTGTTATCCGCAAACTTGAGAAAAATGATCCCCAGCACCGGTGTAGAATATTCACTGGATTTTAAATCCGAATTGGCCCGCAAGGTATCCGCGCTGCGCCAAAGATCGGCTTCAAGTTGTTTGAGTTGTTGTTTATTCATTTAAGCGGCCACAGGACGGAGTTTGAGGAGCGTCTGCGACAATTTCATTCTGGCTTCTTCCAGTGCATAATCGGTCTGCAAACCCATCCAAAATTGTTCGGAGGTACCAAAAGCGCGGGCAAGGCGTAACGCTGTATCGGCGGTAATGGCGCGTTTTTTCAAAACGATTTCATTGATGCGACGCGGAGGCACGTCAATCGCTCTTGCCAAGGCATTCTGGCTAATCGCCATCGGTTTTAAAAATTTTTCCAATAAGATTTCTCCCGGATGAATATTGGGCAGTTTTTTAGTTTCTTTCATCACGGTCTCCTAGTGGTAATCGACGATTTCAACAGCTTCTGCACCCTCATCGCTCCAAAAAAACAGATCCGTCACTGATTATTGATGCGTATACTGTGCTGGCCTTTCCTGCTCCCTTTTAAGGTCAAGGGAGGTTGAGGGCGGAATCCGTAGTTCATCAAGCGTCTTTGAATTGTTCAGCATACGAAGTTTTCGACGTGCGATGGATCAGTATAGTTTCGGTGGCCCATAACGTCAACCGTCATAAGTAAGGATAATTGAGGTCGTTTCGTGTCTTTTATTTCTAATTTTAAAGTGATGACTGGGTTTAAAAACTTGAAATTCAAAAATAACTGGGAAGCGATTAAATTCCTAAACCCAATTTTCCAATTTCAAACCCTTCACCCGCGTAAAGTGCTTTTGATTATTGCTGACAAGGATGGCATTGAGGCTCAAGGCCTGTCCCCCTGTGTCAGGATAGAAGTCCATTAGATAGAATAAAACTTCAATAAAAAAAGGGGGTTTCGAGAGGACAAAAAATGGGATATCCGATAGAGCGGCGAGAAGCCGTACTGAGAAAGATGTTGCCACCGAATAATAAGGCAATCCCGACGATAGCGAAGGAAGAAGGGATCTGTGAGGGGACGCTCTACAACTGGAGAAAATCAGCACGGTCAAAAGGGCGGCTCATGCCGGATTGCGACCGCAGCTCGCAGAGCTGGAGCTCTGCCGATAAGTTTGCCGCAGTGGTAGAGAGTACCACATTGAACGAATCCGCGAACAAACTCAAACCAGAGGAGCGCGATCAGATCCTCAAGATCTGTAACGAAAAAAGCTACCGGAGCCTGCCGCCGACACAGATCGTCCCCTCCCTAGCCGACAAAAACATCTATATTGGGTCAGAATCGAGTTTTTATCGGATACTAAAAGAAGCCAATCAGCAGCATTGTCGAGGAAGAGCCGACTCACCGCGAAAAGCGAGCAAACCCAAAGCGTATCAAGCCACAGGAGCCAATCAAGTCTGAAGTTGGGACATCACCTATTTGGCCACAAATATCAGAGGACTGTTCTACCGACTCTACCTCATCATGGACATCTACAGATGGAGTCGACAAACCCGAAACTGGACACCCCTTGGTGAGGTATGGCTAAACCCGGAAAATCAACAGCAAAAAGAAGCCGAAATTGAAGAGAATGCAGCCTAGAATTTTGGACAACTATCTTGACATTCGTCGCGATGGACTGAATACCATTTTGTGCATTTTAAAATACAGGGCTATCTCTAAAACGGCCAGATAAAATCGAGAATACGGACGAACCAGCCCGGTCTTTGTTTGTCGCTGACAACACCCGTGCCGGAATACTCAATTTTCGCATCTGCAATGACGGTCGAAAATACGGTATTCCCTCGCAATATATCTTCCGGTCGCACGATGCCACTGACGGAGAGGTACTCCTTTTCGTTGTTAATGAGCACCTCACGCTCCCCTTCAATCATCATATTCCCATTTGGATAAACAGCAACAACAATGGCCGTCACATCTGCCGTAAGACTCCCGCGGCGTGTCGTTGTGCCATCCCCATCAAATGAATTTTGAAAATTTCCCGTAGCCCCTAAATTGCTCAAGGTATTTGCAGGCAAACCAAAAAAAGGGGTCGCACTCGCAGCCAAATTTGAAGTGCGTGAGGTTGAGGTGCCTGCCGTTTTTGAACCACTCGCATTCTCAACGACTCGTACGGTCACAATATCACCCACATGGCTCGCTTTTGCATCCTGGAAAAAGAAATTGCGACTTTGATTTTGATTCCAAAGGGAACCTTTTGTGTCATTTTCAATCGGATTCACATTCAGCTTCATTAAAACGAGGGGCTTAGGTGGCATCTTTTTTGGGGTAGAAACCTGCTCTTTCAAACGCGATTCTTTATTACTCACTTTGATCAAACTTTTGGCACCACAGGCACTCAAAAGACCCGAAAAAATCGAAACAAGAATGAGTACCTGCAAGCTAAGGGTTAAGTGTTTAGACATCGGCTACTCCTGTTCGCTCAAGATAATCTGGACATCGCCTGCATTAACCACCTCGGCAAAGATGCTCTTTTTGGAATCTAAATTCATGACCCGAATCATCTCGCCCAATTGACCATCCTGTTTGGCTTTTCCAGAAGTCACGATTTTCAAACCCTGCGAACGCAGGGTAATCGTGACACGATCTCCCCGCCGCACCAAAGGGGCAATTTCAAGCTGATTCCCTCGAATCGGCATCCCCTTCCGCAGTGATTGTCTTAGACGTTTTCCCAAAATCGCTTGCAAGTCGGAAAGATAAGGACTGCGTAGACGACGAATCTGCATAGACTGAAGGTGAAGATCTTCTGCTTCAATCACATCCAGTCGGCGCAGTTTCCGTGCGGCCACAAACACCTCGACTCTCTGGGAAACATCCGCGCTCACCCACTGCTCAAAGGGGTTTCCGCTTAAGCCCTGCATACTCAGAACAAACACGGCACGTCCCAATACACGGTTTCGATTCGCGGCTCTGACCTTAAGCACTTTGCCTGCCCGAAGGGCTTTCTGCCCATTCAACGGACTCAAACCCTCGACAACAACTTCAGAGACATCCACCGAAAGTTGCTCAGCAACATAAAGACGAATGGCCTTGCTCGGGTCTTGCACGGCGGTTTCAGTCTCATTCTTTTCGGCCATAACAAAACCGGCCATTGCTCCAAAACAAAGAGAAAACATCAAAAATAATAGGAATCGTTTCATCAGCTTACCGTTTAATGTTATTCGCAATGCCCAGCATTTCATCCGCAGTCTGTATCGCCTTTGAGTTTAATTCATAAGCACGCTGCGCAATAATCATGTTGACCATTTCTTCTGCGATGTTGACATTTGAGCCTTCAAGGGCCCCCTGCAAGACGGTACCAAAACCATCTAACCCAGGTGATCCGACAGTGGGATCCCCTGAAGCTGCGGTCGTCTGATACAAATTTTTACCTAAACTGTTCAAGCCTGCTGAATTTGTAAAACGTGCGAGTTCAAGTGTGCCGAGCAATGTCGGGGTTGTGCTTCCGGGTTGAACTGCATTGACTTCACCCTGAGGCGTAATGGTTAAAGTAAGAGTATCTGCTGGAATACTGATGTCCGGTAAAACGGTATAACCCTCGGACGTTACGATCCGCCCGTCACTGTCCATCTTAAAAGAACCTGTGCGTGTATAAGCCGTAGACCCATCCGGCAAAGTGACTTGAAAAAACCCCTCCCCTTCAATCGCAAGATCCAGCGGGGCATCGGTTTGCTGAAAATCTCCCTGGCTAAACCCACGATAAACGGCAACCGCATCGACCCCTGTACCCAATTGAATGCCCACTGGCACCTGACCCGTTGGCGTCGTGATACCCGGTGATTTTAAGGTCTGATACATCAAATCCTGAAAATCCCACCGTCCTTTTTTAAAACCGACTGTCGAAACATTCGCCAGATTATTGGCCACAACCGCAACCGATAACTGCTGTGCCGCCATACCTGTACTTGCGATTGAAAGTGCCCGCATCATAATAAGACCTCCTCAGAAAACCGATATAAAATTTTCTTAACCCTAGCCTATCCGCCCAATTTCATTGGCGGCCTTCCCGGCGATATCATCTGCTGTCTGAATCGCTTTTTGGGCCGCTTCGTAGAGCCGCATCACTGTAATCATCGCCACCATCTCTTGCACCGGATTCACATTCGAGCCCTCCAAGGCCCCTTGCAGTACGCGCCCTTCAGTCGATGGTTGCGCCGTACCACTCACAACTTCAAAAAGACTAGCACCCATTTTTTTTAAATTGTCCGGATTTGAAACGGTGTATAGAGGCAAAATATCCACAGCCGTAATCGTCGCCCCTGCCTCAGCCCCCCGAACTGAAATACCTCCATTTGAATCAATCGAAACAATTCCTGGGGGCAGAGAGATGGGCCCTCCACTCCCTAAAAGGGGATAACCAGAAGTGGTCACAATCTGTCGATCTGAATCTAAGGTAAAACGTCCATTTCGCGTATAACGCAGACCCTCTGGAGTTTGCACCGCAAAAAAACCTTCACCCTGAATCGCAAGGTCAAGAGGTTCATCTGTAACCTGGATTGCCCCCGCTGAGAAATCCGTCTTCACCGATTTCAATAAAGCAAAGGTTGAATCCGAACCCAAAAGTCTTGTTTGGGCTTGAACCGTCGTGCCTGCCGCATCTGTCAGCAATGGGGTCAGGCCTTCAAAAACAGCAATATCTTTTTTAAACCCACTCGTGCTGACATTGGCCAAATTATTGGTAATCAATTCAAGACGTTTTTCCTGAGCCAAGGCCCCCGAAAGCACGGGATAAATTGAATTCATAACAACCTCTTCATGTAAAACTCCACATCCGACCTGCTTGGAAGAGCAAGTTTCGGACCAAGACATCCATATCTCGCTTAGTCGCGTATTCTGAAAAAAAGAACGCAAAACCAGCTCGGATATGGACTTTTTTGCCGGGTGGGATGAGAGAAAGGCGGCAAAATATTCCGACATGCGTTATATCCTTGACAGCGAGACTTGAGGTATCGTTCAATTTATAGTGGGGAGATTTATTTTTTATAAATGCCATTTCTGCTAAAGCGGGAATGGCGGGTTTAAAGGGGTTTAATGATGGACATGCAAAAAACAATAAGCGAAAAAGCCACTTTTGCCGGGGGTTGTTTCTGGTGTATGGAATCGCCTTTTGAAGAACAAGAAGGCGTTATTGATGTGGTTTCAGGTTATACGGGCGGACCAGAACTCGATCCGACTTATGAAGAGGTCGCCTCTGGGCAAACAGGACATCTTGAAGCCATTCAAATTATTTATGATTCAAAAAAAATAAGCTATGAGACACTGCTTGATCTCTTCTGGCGGCAAATTGACCCGACGGATGCAGGCGGATCTTTTGTAGATCGTGGTCCACATTACCGCAGTGCCATTTTTTATCACAACAACGAACAAAAAATACAAGCCCTCAACTCAAAAGACAAAGGCGATGCTTCAAAACGCTACGACCAGCCGATCGTGACCGAGATTATAGAGGCAGGGACCTTCTACGCAGCAGAAGACTATCATCAGGATTTTTATAAAAAAAATCCGAGCCATTACCAACGTTATCGCAGCGGATCAGGTCGGGATCGTTATTTAAAAGAAATCTGGTCAGATAAATCAGAAGAAAAATCAGGCCAATGCAATTTCAAAAAACCAACAAATGCTGAACTCAAAGAAAAACTCAGTGCCATTCAATTTAAAGTCACGCAGGGAGATGGCACAGAACCGCCCTTTGAAAACCCCTACTGGAATAATAAGGTCGAAGGAATCTACGTGGACATCGTCTCCGGAGAAGCGCTCTTTAGCTCAAAAGACAAGTTTGATTCTGGCACAGGGTGGCCTAGTTTTACAAAAGCCATCGACAGAAATGCCATCATCGAAAAAAAAGACAAGAGCCTGTTTATGGTTCGCACAGAAGTCCGTAGTAAAAATGCCGACGCCCACTTAGGGCACCTCTTTGATGACGGTCCCGCCCCGACCGGGCTGCGTTATTGTATCAACTCGGCCTCGCTGCGTTTTATTGCAAAAGAAACCCTTGAAGAAGAAGGGTATGAGGTCTTTGTAAAAGAATTTGAAAGAGAATAAAAACAAATGCCGCTCTTGGTTGTTTTTCCTTAAATGAGAGAGGGAGAAAATAATTTGTTGAATGGTTCGGCGGGTGTAAGGGTTTTAGAGAGTCGATATCGAAACAATCACACAAGACTTAGAATAACACCGATGCAAAACGCAGCAGAAGAAAAGATCATTCAATTGATTACGGAGTAAACATCTCCCGGTTTAATGATCAACGAGCGCTCTGAGCTCTTTTCCTGCCTTAAAAAAAGGAACTTTTTTGGGGGGAACGGTGACAACTGTTCCCGTTTTTGGATTACGCCCTTCCCGCTCCCGTCGATGCCTTAAGCGGAAGCTACCAAAACCACGGATTTCGATCTTATCGCCCTTTGCCAAGGTTTCTTTAATACTGTCAAAAATGGTATTGATCAAAATCTCGAGCTCACGCCGGGTTAATGTTGTATAATCCAATGAAACCTTGTCGATTAATTCAGCCTTTGTCATCGTTTTCCCTCTAGAACCTGTGCTTTTGTCATCAACATTTACATCGAAAGTAGATAATGTAATCCAACGGAAGAAACGGGGAATTGCATGTTTTTTAGTTGTCCAAAAAACCGATTTTCTAAGAATTCGCTCAAGATAGTCTTTTCGTCTGCTTCGATGATTTGCGGTTTGCCCTCAATCCCCGCCAACTCTGCTGATCGCTGAATGGCCCACTGCAAACTGCCTAATTCGTCGACCAGACCCACTTCCTGTGCTTGCCGACCTGTAAAAACACGCCCATCGGCCAAACGTCTCACTTCATCAATACGAAGCGAACGGCCTTCAGCCACCGCTTCAATAAATTGACTGTGCACATCATCTAGGACACCCTGAAGTAGAGCCCGTTCCTCTTTTTGCATCTTTCTAAAAGGCGAGCCGACATCTTTGTTTTTACCACTCTTGATCGTAATGCCCTCGACGCCGATTTTATCCAGAAGCCCTTCAATATTGGTGAGCTCCATGATAACACCGATACTGCCCGTCAAGGTACCCGGATTGGCCACGATCAGATCTGTTGCACTGGCAATATAATATCCGCCAGAGGCTGCAACAGTTCCCATCGAAGAAACCACTTTTTTCAGGCCTTCTCGTTGAATTTCGATCAGTTCATCGTAGATTTCCTGAGAGGGAGCGACACCGCCTCCAGGGCTATCAATTCGGATTAAAATTCCCTTGATGTCTGGATTTTTTCGATAGCGACGGAGTGCTTTTACAATTTTTCGAGAATCAACGATCACGCCTTCAACTCGAATAAGCGCAATTTTATTTTGGGATCCCCAGCCCCCATTACCGCTTTCTTTTACAGTCACCCAATAGGCAAAAATAAAAAAAAGGCCTGAAAAAATGAGGAAATAAAAACCACCGACAAGAAGCGATTTACGGTGCGCCACACGTGTTCCTATCTGTCAATTAAGATCGGTCTGAGAAAGAAAAACAAACGAGAAGGCGAACCAAAGCCTACGATAAAATCTGGCTCACCTTCTCCTCATTCGTTCAAGGGATAGAAAGTACCCTTACTCCCCTTGAGTTGTCTCTTTCATTTTTCTCGCAATCATTGCACCCAAGGATTGATCCAGATCCCCTTGGCTTTGGTGGAAGGTGTCCAAGGCACTTTTGTCCGAATCACGGGTTAAACCCTTGATCGTCAGCGCTATTTTTCGCTCCCCTAAGTCAATCCGTGCAATCTTGCTTTCCACTTCATTTCCAATGTGGAAAACATCCTCAAGGCGATTTGGGGGCTCAACACCGGTTTCGCTGATGTGAACAAGCCCTTCGACGCCTTCATCCAGTTCAAGAAAAATACCAAAATCTGTAATTTTGGTGACTTTACCTTTGACAATGCTTCCCTTTCGGAAACGCTTCGGAATGTCATCTTCCCAAGGATCAGATGTCAATTGTTTGTAGCCCAACGAGATTCGTTCTTTATCCCGATCGACCTTCAGCACAACAGCGTCAATCTCTTGTCCCTTTTTAAAAACCTCAGAAGGATGTTTCACGTGGCGTGTCCAGGAGATATCCGAAATATGGATCAAGCCATCAATGCCCTCTTCTAGTCCAACAAACACACCAAAATCGGTAATACTTCTGATTTCTTTGGTTTTAATGACCGTTCCAGGTGGGTACTGTCTTTCGACCAGATCCCAAGGATTGGGCTCAATCTGTTTCATGCCCAATGAAATTTTACGGGCCTTGCGATCAACACTTAAAATGACCGCGCCGACCTCATCCCCGACAGAAACCAGTCTGGAAGGATGTTTGACTTCATGCGCCCAAGACATTTCAGAAATATGGACCAAACCCTCAATGCCGGGTTCCAGTTCAACAAACGCACCATAATCAGTCAAACTCACGACCTTACCCAGAACCTTGGTCTGAGGGGAATATTTGCTTTCCACATCGCCCCAGGGATCAGGCGTTTTTTGTTTTGTGCCCAATGAAACACGGCCCGATGTTTTGTCATATTTGAGCACAACAACAGAAACCTTGTCGCCAACAATGAAGAGTTCGGAAGGATGACCCACCCGGCCCCAGGACATGTCCGTAATGTGCAAGAGTCCATCAATACCGCCCAAGTCGATAAAGGCGCCATATTCTGTGATGTTTTTCACAACACCTTCAATCACCTGTCCTTCGCGTAGAGAGGAAAGGGTTAAGGCCCGTCGTTTATCACGAGATTCTTCTAAAAGTACACGGCGGGAAACAACAATATTGCCGCGTTTATGATTCATTTTAATAATTTTCATCGGATAGGTTTCACCGATTAAACGCTCAAGATTGCGGACAGGGCGCAAATCAATTTGAGAACCCGGTAAAAAGGCCTTCACCCCGATATCGACAATCATGCCACCTTTGATTCGAGAAAGCACTTTTGCTTCCACGATCGCTTCGTTATTGTAGATTTCTTCAATTTCCTTCCAGATACGCATCCGGTCGGCTTTTTCTTTTGAGAGAACAACATTCCCATCGGCATCTTCTCGTTCTTCTAAATAAACGGTGACAAGACCGCCGACTTTCAATTCAGCATATTCTTCAGGTTTGAATTCTTCTTTTGGAATCATTCCTTCAGATTTGTATCCGACATCCACCAGGATATTGTCCCCTTCAAAGGCAAGGATCGTTCCTTCAAGCACACTGCCTTCAGCCTTGTCCTTAAAGGTCTCAGCATAAAGCGCTTCCTGCGCTGCATGGTTTTGACGTTCTTCCTCGGTGATGGCTTCTACTTCAAATGCTCTTTTTCGTTTTACTTTTGACATGAGAAGATTGTTCTCCCTTAACGTTCAGAAAACTCAGATCTAACCAGAGCGTCCCTTATATTCTCTTTAAAGAATCGATAACATTGTTAATAATCCAATCTGGCGTCGAGGCACCGGCAGTCACACCCACCCGTTCAATCTCTGTAAACCAGCTTGACTCAATTTCTTCTTCCGTTTCTATATGATACACCGGAATTCCGTATCCCCGACAAATGTCAGCCAAATGTGTTGTGTTGGCGGAATTTTTTCCACCCACAACCACCATGGCATGGACTTTTTCTGCCAAGGCTTTCGCCTCGGTCTGGCGATCCTCTGTTGCATAACAAATGGTGTTGAAAATCTTTACTTCTTCACAGATTTCAAGGCATTGTACGACAATCTCAGAAAACTTTCCATAGGTCTGAGTGGTCTGAGAAATAATCCCCAAACGCTTTTTTGTGAAGCGATTTAGAAAGGTTTTAATTTCTTCAAAAGACTCCGTAACAAGAATCTCTTCTCCGGCGTGCCCCAGTACACTTTTTGTCTCTGGATGATTACGGTCTCCCACCATAACCACCTGATAGCCTTCGTCTACAAGCTGTTTGGCATCACGTTGCGCATTCGTTACAAAAGGACAGGTCGCGTCAAGCACAGTGAGTCCCTTATTTAAGGCCTCATCCATCACTTTCGGAGAGGAAACCCCATGAGAGCGAAAAATCACCACACCCGAATCAATTTCATCAAGTGACTCAACTCGGCCCACCCCTTTTTCAGCCAACTGATCGACCACTTGGGGATTATGAATCAAGGGCCCCAGGGTTTTCACGCTTCCGTTTTTCCCTTCCGCAGCATCGTCCGCAATCTTGACCGCGCGTTTGACACCGAAACAATATCCTGCGTGTTCTGCAAGCACCACTTCCATCAAGAACCTCCCTTACGGTGCAAGATATTTTTTGACAGACGACCCATCAATTTGTTTTCAAGCACAGCAATTTCCATCATAATTTTGCCAGAGATTGTAGCATAAAGTATTTTTGCATGCACGCCCTCTTTTTCCGATGTTTCAATTTCCGTTTTAAAATCAATGGGTGGGCCAAAAGAAATAGTCACTTGACGAAAAAACCTGGGACAATGACTCCCATAAATATAAACGGGAACCACAACAACCCTTGATTCAAGGACCACCCGGCCGACTCCCGGCTTTGGTTTTTGAAGACGACCATCCTTACTGCGCGTGCCTTCAGGATAGTAGGAGAGCATCCGTCCTGCTTGTAGGCGACTCACTGCTTCTTTCATGGCGGAACGATCTATTTTTCCACGACGAATCGGAAAACCACCCAGTTTTCTGAAGAGAAAGGCAATGATCTTATTACGAAATAATTCACTTTTTGCGATGTTATCCACCGGGCGAGGCAACGCACAGCCGAGTAAAGGAATGTCCCAATAGCTGTTGTGATTCGCACAAACAATCACGCCACCGGTCTTCGGCACATTGTCCACCCCGACCACCTTCAGACGAAAGACGATTTTTGCAAACAAAGAAACAAGAATGTGCGCGATTTGATAGAGCATCTGGGTTTGAAAAAATCTTAATCAGAACAGGAAACGCTTGCAGAAAGGACTTCGCCTACGCGCGCAACCTCTTTTAAGATGGCTTGCAATACCTCATCCGGATTCAAATCTGTTGTATCAAGAACGATGGCGTCATCGTGCTTTTTCAAGGGGGAAAGCTTTCTGGATGTGTCTTTTGAATCACGGGTTTTCAAATCTTGAGTTGTACTTGATATATTTGTCTTAATTCCTTGTTTTTTAAGATCTTTATATCGCCTCAATCCACGCACATCGGCATCCGCATCAAAATAAAACTTAAGATCTGCATCTGGAAAAACAACCGTAGCAATATCACGGCCTTCAGCAACGATGCCTCCTTTTTGACCCACTTGTTGTTGAATTGCCAGTAGCTTTTTACGTACTGGCGCCAATGCAGAAACAGTGGAAGAAAGTTTTGTGACCGCCGGATCTCGCAAAAAGGCTGTAACATTCACACCATCCACCCAGACTTGATTTTTTTCGCCTGTCACAGTCAAACTCAAATCAATACCCTCACAAAGTGAGGCGACCTCCGAAAGATGATTCAGGTCAATTTTTTCCTGAATCATTTTCCAGGTGATCGCACGGTACAGCGCACCTGTATCGAGATAGAGATAAGAAAGTTCTGCCGCCAGAGCCCTTGCGGTTGTGCTTTTACCCGCACCCGCCGGACCATCAATGGCAATGACCAGGGGCTTTTTAAAATTATAGACTAAAGATGTCCTCATGCAGATTTGGCCAGTCCTTCTAAGAGATTCACAAAATCAGGAAAAGAAGTATTGATACAGGCCATGTCATCAATCTGGTTACCACCTTCGGCGAGCAAACCCGCAACAAACATAGACATCGCAATCCGGTGATCTCCGGCAGTTTTACAGAAAGTCCCCTTCCAGTTGGGGTTTCCGGTAATCGCCAGACCGTCGGGAAAGGTCTCGACGGCAACCCCCATCCCACGTAAGGCAGCGGCCATCATTTCGATGCGATCACTTTCTTTCACACGCAACTCTGCGGCTTCCCGGAAAACAGTCCGACCTTCTGCACGTGCCGCAGCAATGCACAATATGGGAAATTCATCCAAGGCAGCCGTCATTGAAACCCCTTCAACAACACAGCCTTTTAAGTGGGCTGCACGAACCTTAAGATCCGCAAGAGGCTCATTTCCTGTGGTCTTACGGGAAATAATCGTAATATCAGCACCCATTTTTTTGAGGATGCCCAATACAGCCGCCCGTGTTGGATTGACCCCGACATTACACAACTTAATTTCAGAACCCGGAACAATTGATCCGGCCACGAGGAAAAAGGCCGCAGAAGAAATATCACCCGGTACCTCAATGGTTCGCGCAGGAAAATCAGCACCACCCGTCACACTGAGCCTATTTCCTTCTTTTTTGAAGGGAATGCCAAAAGACTGAAACATACGCTCCGTATGATCACGACAAGGCCCCGGCTCAATGACCGTCGTTGTCCCCGACACCGTAAGACCGGCCAAGAGAATCGCTGATTTAACCTGTGCACTGGCAATGGGTAATTGATATTCAATGGGAGACAATTTTTTGCCGGAAATGGCCAAAGGGGCTCTATTGCCATCCGCGCAGGCATGAATTTCTCCCCCCATCGCTCGAATAGGGATGGCAACGCGGGCCATGGGACGTAAGCGCAGTGAAGCATCCCCCGTTAAAACAGTGAAAAAGGACTGACCAGAAAGCAGACCCGTCATCAATCGCAAGGTCGTCCCTGAATTGCCACAATCAATCACATCTTTGGGTTCAGAAAGTCCCTGTAGGCCTTTGCCATCCACAACAAGCGTCGGCACACCTGCTTGTAATTCGGAAAGAATATTGATCCCCATGGCCTTAAATGTCTTGAGTGTGGCTTCACAGTCTTCAGAAGATAAATACCCCAGAATACGGCTCCGGCCTTGGGCCAAAGCCGACAAAATAATGGCGCGATGTGTAATAGATTTGTCACCGGGTATTGAAACATTGCCCCGTAAAGGGCTTATTTTTAAAGGACGCGCTTGAGAAGACGCACTCATCGCGTCGCTTGCTCACGAATATCATTTGCACGTCTAAATATTTCGACGAGCCCCTCACCATCGTCACCCAGGATCTTCTTTTTGATGGTCTCTATCGTTTCCTGATAGGTATCAATGCTTTCGATGACGGATTTTTTATTAGATAAAAAGATATCACGCCACATTTCGGGAGAACTGGCGGCAATGCGTGTAAAATCGCGCAAGCCCCCGGCTGAATATTCAACAGGACTCAAACCCGAAATACGGGGATGCATCAGCGTTTCCATCAGCGCATAAGCCACAACATGGGGCAGATGACTCACAAAACTTAAAATGCGGTCATGATCATAAGGGTTCACTTCCGAAACATTTGCCCCCACCGACGTCCAAAGCGCGGCGACTTTTTTCAAAGCGTCTCGATTTGTCTTAATGTTGGGTGTTAAAATAGTCCGACAGCCTTTGTAGAGCACTCCCGTTGCAGACATAATGCCTGATTTTTCACGACCTGCAATGGGATGTCCACCCACAAAATGAACATCCTCTGGCAACAAGGTGCTCAGCTTTTCGACAAAATCGCCCTTTACACTCCCGGCATCGGTCACGATTGTTCCCGCTTGTAAATGAGGGCTCATCAGTTTACAAAGGGACTCAAATGTGCCAACGGGTGTCGCCAGTAACACAAGTTCCGCATCTTTTACTGCCTTGGAAAGTGTGAGGCAATAGCGGTCAATGGCATTGATTGCAACGGCTTTATGCAGCGCGCCTCGACGACGACCATAACCTACAATCGTTTTTACATTTTTTTTCTTTTTGAGGGCGAGACCGAGTGAACCACCGATCAATCCCACACCAATGATGGTGATTTGCTTAAATAACACACAAACTCCTTGTCACTTGCAATCGATTCATTTGACTCAAATACTGCGATCCACAGCAGCAGCCACTCGTTTTAAATCAACAAGCAGCGACTTGAAATCATGTGGCAGCATGGCCTGATCACCATCACAAAAGGCTTCCATCGGGTTGGAATGCACCTCAATCATCAGACCATCCGCACCCGCAGCAATGGCAGCCTTTGACATGGCAGGGATTAAATGGGTTTTTCCAACGGCATGACTGGGATCAACAATGATGGGAAGATGTGTCAGTTGTTTCAGTACCGGAATGGCCGAAAGGTCAAGCGTATTTCGTGTTGCCGTTTCAAAAGTCCGAATACCCCGCTCACAGAGCATGACTTGGTCATTTCCCTCAGAAAGGATGTATTCTGCGGAAAGCAAAAACTCCTTAATCGTCGCAGAAAGGCCACGTTTGAGCATGACGGGTTTGTTTTGTTTCCCAACTTCCGATAACAAACGGAAGTTTTGCATGTTTCGTGCACCGATTTGGATAATGTCCGCATGTTTAAGAATCATGGGCATGTCTCGCGGATCCATAATTTCGGTAATGACGGGCAGTCCCGTTTGCTTTTTTGCCGCCGCGAGAAATTCTAAACCCTCTTCCCCAAGCCCCTGAAACGAATAAGGAGAAGTCCGTGGTTTGAAAGCACCGCCGCGTAAAATCCTTGCACCTGCCGCCTTGACCTCTGAGGCAATTCCAGATAACAAATCTTTCGTCTCAACGGAGCAAGGCCCCGCCATCATCACAATCTGAGTCCCTCCAATTTTGACGCCATCCACATCAATAATCGTATCTTCCTGTTTAAATTCCCGGCTGACCAATTTGTAAGGCGAAAGAATAGGCAAGGCCTTTTCAACACCCGGAATTGCTGAAAGGGTCTGCTGCCGAAGTTTCCGCTCATCCCCAATCACAGCAATAACCGTCCGTTCTTTCCCAATCAAAACATGCGGAGAAAGCCCCGCATCCTCAATTGTCCCAACAATACGTTCTCTTTCTTCCTTCGAAGTCCCTGGTTTTAATACAATAATCATTTGTGTTCTCCTAAAACCTTAAAGTTGGTTTTTTTCTCATTTTAAACTTAAGATTATACACTTTAAAGCCTTGATAAATCGTTTATTTTCATATGGACGTCCTATCGTCACTCGAAGAAAGTGCCCGCCCAAATGCCGAATGATAATTCCTTGTTTTAAAAGTGCATCTTGAATCTGCACGCCTGTAGACGACGACTGACCCTGTAAATAAAAATAAATAAAATTGGCCTGTGTGGGAAAATAGGAAAGCCCTATTGCATCAAATTGACGAGAAAGGTACAGCTTACCACTTTCATTCATCACACGGGACGCTCGAAAATGACCTTCATCTGCAAGGGCAGCCAAAGCCCCCGCTTGCGCGGGTAGATTGCTGTTGAAGGGCTGTCGAACGCGGTTTAAATAGCCTATAATTTTTGGGTGACTGATGCCGTAGCCGATACGAAGACCTGCCAAGCCATAAATTTTTGAAAAAGTGCGTAGCAAAATGATCGGCGCACCTTTTTTCAGAAGGGAAAACGTATCAGGATAGTTTTCATCCGTGACGTATTCCGCATAGGCCTCATCAAAAACCACGAGCACATTTTTTGGAATTTTGGACAAAAAAGCATCGACGCTTCTTTTTCCGACAATCGTGCCTGTTGGGTTATTAGGGTTGCAGACAAAAATCAACTTCGTTTTTTCGGTAATGGCCTTCGCCATGCCCTGAAGGTCATGTACACCCTCAATCAATGGGATTTTAACGGACGTCCCATGTCCGGCCTGGACAATCAAACCATAAACCGAAAAACTCGGATGCGCCATTACGACCTCATCCCCCGGCATCACAAAGGTGCGCACTAAGAGTTCAATAATCTCATTTGAACCATTTCCCAGTACGATCTGATTTTGTCCAACTTTGTAGTGCGAAGCCAAGGCATCCTTCAAAGAAAAACCGGCACCGTCGGGATAACGCGCAATCTCCTTTAAGACATTACGAATTGCACGCAGCGCTTTTTTTGAAGGTCCCAAGGGGTTTTCGTTCGATGCCAATTTAATCGAACCCTTAATACCTAATTCACGTTCTAATTCAGAAATAGGCTTTCCCGGACTATAGGGTTTGATCTGCGAGATGTCTTTGCTGACCTTAATCATCTTACTATTGCACCTGATGTTCTTTTGCCACGGGATAAGAACCCAAAACTTTGATAGAGCCCCTTTGAGAACTCAGATCTTCCAAGGCTTTTTGGATGGCCACGTCGTCAATGTGTCCAAGCATGTCGATATGAAAAAGATATTCCCAAGCCTTTTTTTTAGAGGGCCTGGAACCAATTTTTGACAAATTGATCTGCTGTTTTGAAAAATGACGTAAAATTTTATAGAGTTCCCCCGGCGAGTCCTGAATAGAAACAATAATTGAGGTTTTATCTGCGCCGCTCGCCTTATTCTTCTTTTTTGAAATAATCAAAAAACGCGTGCTGTTTTCGATGCTGTCTTCAATTCGTTTCTGCAAGGTCGGGATGTTATAAATGCGACCTGCCGCTTCTGAAGCGATTGCTGCAGAGCTGGGATCACTTTGAGAAAGTTCGGCTGCTTTTGCCGTACTTGAAACGCTGCTTAAGATCACATCCGGTAAATTTTCATCAAGAAAGTGTTTACATTGTGCAATCGCCTGAGAATGAGAATAGACCTGCTTTACATCGGCGAGTGTCTTGGCTTTTGAGAGTAAATGATGGGTAATATCCAGTATAATTTCGCCAAAAATATTCAAGGGTGATTCTGAAAAAAGGTCCAGCGTGCGTGTCACAACACCTTCTGTTGAGTTTTCAATGGGAACCACACCAAAATCAGATAAACCTTTCTCAACCTCGGCGAAGACCTCTTTAATGCTACTGACCGCGCGGTCGGTCACAGAAGCCCCAAAATGCCCCAAACACGCCAGATGCGTGAAGGTGGCCTTTGGCCCAAGGTAGGCCACATTAATGGGTTCCTGTAAGGCGTGAGAGGCGGAGATAATCTCACGAAAAATAAGAGAGATCGATTGTGTATCAAAGGGGCCCGCATTCAATTTTTCTAATCGCTCGTAAATCCGCTGTTCCCGAGAAGGATCATAAAGATCAGCTTTTTGGGCGCGTTTTGCCTTACCGACCTCTAATGCAATCTGCCCCCGTTCACTCAACAGTTTTAAAAACTGCGCATCAATTCGGTCAATCTCTTTTCGATACTGCGTCAATGGATCCATTTGTGTCAAAAACCAACACCTCCCTGCGATAAATCTTAGAATCCTACCGTATTTTTAGTGGATATTCAACTAAAACAAAGACTTGCTCGTGTCTCAGTTTGAATTTTTAGTAACACGACATGCTCGCGAAAGCGGACATCGAGCGCTTTCTCTCATTGGATTCTAAGCCTACGCGGGAATGACAACACGATAAGAAAGCTTCGAGGAAAAACAGAAGACCATCTGGCGGAGGAAAACACCAGAATCGGTGCTGAAGAGAAAATCGCCCGAAAGTACTCTATGAATTCAATTTAAAGAGAATTTTTGAAGGAATGGGTAAAAAAATTAAATCGATTCACACAAAAAAACACCGACTATTCTTCAGAAGACTCAAAGAGCACGGTGTCTCCTTTTGCAATGGGTTCAATACTTTGAATGATTTTGGCTGTCGCCGTATGGGCTTGTGTGGCAAGGACCACCATCGTCCCAACTTCACGATAAGGCAAAGTCATGTCTTCTAGCGCAGTCTCTGAAAAAGACTTGCGTTTTCCTTCATGTACAATGATAAAGCGATCACCCCGAGAGATACCCGCCTGCTTGCCACGGTCGATGTATACAACGTCATGTTGGGCATTATTCACGCGAGCATCCTTCACTTCAATGACAAAAGCCTCACTCCCTTTTTCTGGCGAAACTCCTTTTTCGGTACCCAGAGGGATGAAGGATTCAATAAAAGTAATCGGGTTTCCTATCTTCATCGGCGCATGGGAGCGCATAACCCTGGCCGTGGCGACATCCTCGGCAACGTCAATAACCCTGACCAGACCCAATACATGAACCAATTCTCCCATCGGAGCCTGGGTTTTAGGATGAATAACATCTTTGATCGTCTCAAAAACAACCCATTCCTGATCAGGGAAAAAAGGTTCATCATGAGTCGCTAAATAAATAAGATCTCCCTGGCCTAACATCTGCTTTTGATCTTCCGAAGCCGTAATAATACCCGCATGACCCAGTTTGCGAATAATCATGCCTTGCGAAACCAGCGGCCATAAATCTTCTTTGGGCGGCTCAGGAATCTCAGCGACAACCTCCTCAGGCTCCGGAGGTAAAAAGAGATCCCCTTCTTCTTCAACCAAGGGCGGCGGCACAGCACCTAAAGGCGGGGCCGTCGGTCTGGCTTCCTCTACCGCAAGACCGTCTGCTTTTGCAAAAGGGGTCGACAGAAATAAAATAAAAGAGACGATGAAAAAAATCGAAAGCCTCTCCTTAAAATTTAAATTTTCATCAAACATCGTATCCCCTCTACATGAAAACCGATTGATCCCTTTTTAAAGCCTTAACATAAGGGCACATTAGAATCTTTTTCAGCGCAGTCCTACCGACTTTAACCCATATAAAAAGGTACCAAATGCTGTGCGATTGTCAAGAAAACCCAATCTACCACCAATACCACTCTCCGGTAAGTAATACATGTGCTCCTAGCATTAGATTTGTCACCCCATGGGCAATGACACAAGGCCAGAGGCGTCGCGTACGATACATCAAAAGATTATAGGCTACACCCGCCATCATGCCCGCCAACCATAGATTGTGTTCCACCCCAAATAGAAGAACTGTGATTAAAAACGAAAGGCGTGTGAATTGTCCTAACTTAACTGAAAGGAAATCGGGTGAAATAATATAACGCAAGATAAATGAACGCCAAAAAATCTCCTCCATCAAAGGGACAACAATAGAGGCCCCAAACAAACGGACTCCTGCATAAAAAATACCGAGCCCTGCACCCACTTGAAAAGGCTTGTAACCTTCACCTAATTCTCCTTGCAGCGCCCAAGGGAAATCCATACGGACCCATGCAAAATAAACCAAGACACCCACACCGATCGCAAGTATCCCCTCTGCAATGTTGGCGACAAGCTTGTTTTTCAATTCAAAATAGTCTTTTCGATAAAAAATCAGAAGGGCTGAAACAAAAGCGATTTGGATCGGGTAAAACCAAAGAGGTGTTTCATCAGGAAAAACCAAGGACTGAATGGCAATAAAAGCCATGTAGGCTGCAAAAGGAAGGATGCGCGCTCGCATAATTTCATAAGATATCAAATATACCGTGGCTTATCCAGAAAAAGACAAGAATAAAAGCATAAACCCACTAAGAACAATTCATGACTTATGCAAGGTTTCTCTCAAGAAAAAATGAAATAAAAAAACCGCTGAAAAAAACAAAAAATTTCAGCGGTTTCACTCTTAAATTAGAAGTAGGAGATTAAAACCTGACACGCACCCCCATACCCATGCTTTCATTTTCAACCGAAATGTAAGGGACATAGCTGTCATGGCCTGAGTAGATACGGAACGCATTCAAAACCGTCTGAAGCAGTGCGGCACTTACAATCGTTTCACTAGAAAGTCCCGTCTCTTGGGAGAGACCAACAGGGTCGTACCCTGGATCATTACTGCCTTTAATGTAAAAAGACCAAATAGAATACCAGAGAAAATCTGTTCCAGAGAAAAAAAGAAGCGACTTATTGTAAGTCGAGGGTTGTGCACGGTAACTCGACAAGGCCACATCAAAAGTGTAATTTGAAGCAACAAGTCCTGCGGCCCTGAAGGGCAAAACCGATTCGCGCTCTATCTCTCCGACTGAAGTTACCCCAGCAAAAAAACTGCCATTTTTTTGCTGAAAAAAATCCATTTGCACATCTCGCCCCCCCGCCATATTTGCCATCGCGTTATGCCCTGTTTCATGAGCAACAATATGAGTGAGGTAGGCACTACCAGCTTCGAAGAAATCAGATATACCCATTGCCCGTGACTGAGAAACCATCAAAAGCAAGAATAAGCCAGAAAAACCAATCATTTTAATAGATTTTTTTGCAGCCATCTTCTTCCTCCTAAAGATACTAATTTACAAATTAAATAACTAAATAGCCATAAAACAAGCCTACAATGACAACTTGAAGAAGACAATCCCCCCAAAAGAGGGGGAGGGATTGTCTATCTCAAAACAATTTCTTTTTTACCTCATTGACAAGCAAAAACCATACCCAAATAAAAGTGATTACTTTTCAAGCCTTTACTCGAGTTTACTCAAAAATGGAGGTGCTCTCAGTTTCATTTTTGAAAACAGTTTTCGGAATTCGGAATTCGTAACACGCGCTTAAATCTGAAGACGGAGGTCTAAACTTGATATCGACTGAAGAGCCTCCTAGCCCCCCTCATTTAAAAAGGTCGGATTGAAGGTTTTTAAAAAGAAAAAATCGTGTGTAAATAAAAAAAGCCGTTCGCCAGGAAATCCCCAACGAACGGCTTTCGAATTTTAATACGATGAGGAACTTAAAATATTAGCTTTTTGCAGCAATACCTTTTTTACGTCCCCAGATCGCAAGTCCGATCAAACCACTTGCCATGAGCACGATGGTTCCAGGTTCAGGAACGGGCGCAGGATTGCCCACAACTGCTCCGGTGAGGGTCAGCGTACCATTGCCATTACTCCAGGAGTTCCAACGGAAAGTAGAACCACAAGTCGCGCCACACGTAAAACTATAATCCCCTGCAGTCAAACCAGCAAAAGTTACACCTTGCCATGATCTCACACCACCTAAAACACCCGGATCACTGGTCAGGGATTTGTCTAAAGGGCCAGAGAAGTTTGGGGTTGTCCAATAAAAATTACTGGTACCATCAACAAGACCCACAGGTTTGACCCCCTGAACAGGAGGGAGCAAATCAAAGGCCAGCGTCGTCGAAGCAAAAGAATTGCCATTAATGCCGGCCAAGGTCAAATCCCCTTCATTCAGGGTGTTAAAGTGGTAGGACCCCGTCCAGAAAGTCACACTGCCCGGCGTACCGGCAGAAACAAAACCAATGGAGGTGGTATGGGCATGAGCCATGCCACCTCCAAGTGCGGCAAGTGCAAAGACTGCCAGATAAATCGCAATTTTCTTCATTTTTATTTCCTTTCCTTGTACATTTGTTCCAGTTAGAATCAATTTCTCCAAACTTTTTCCAAGATTCAGAAAGAATACGGGTTTATACTCATACAATAACTATGCCAAAAAATAAGTGAGTCTTTCTTCAGCCTTTAAAATCATAACGAGTTGATTTTAAAGGGAAAAACCCATTTCCTCTTTTTTATCAATCTACAACAAAGGCGTTTATTGTCAATTTTTCTGTCATAAAGAAGACACCTCTATTAGAGTCAAAACCTCTTATCATCTCAATACTTTCAGTAGCTTATAAATAAAAATAAATAACAAACAACAATCAAAAACTGTCAAAACCTCTGACACTTGCATGTTTAAGGACATTCTGAGTAATCTGAGTAGGATTTTGCACGCTCCACTTACGATCACTTGACTCTTCTATTTAATACGTAATAATTCTAAGGGGAAGCACCCACGTTAAGCTTAGGCTCAAATTCAAAATTAAGGAGAAGATTCCATGGCTTTATTAAAAAAAATGACAGTACTCTTTGCAGTCTTCTTCATTTTTTTCATGACATCCTGTGCCTCCGATGAAACAAGAAGAGCAGACCATCTTGCGCGAGCAGAAGCCTATTTTGATGAAGAAAAATATAAAGAAGCCCTCATTGAATATAAAAATGTCATCCAGATTAGGCCTCAAGATGCAGAGGTCAAATATAAACTGGGCTTGGTTCACCTCAAGGTCGGTGGGGAAACAAATCTGCAAGCCGCCTTTAAAGTCCTTAAAGAAAGTCTCGAAATTAAACCAGAGAATACGGATGCTCATCTCAAATTAGGCATACTCTACCTTATGGCCGGGAAATACGATCAAGCCATCGAAAAAGGAAGATACGTCCTTGAAAAAGAACCCAAAAATGTAGAAGGCTATATGCTGAGAGGCAATGCCTTTGTGGGGAAAAAAGCATTTAATGATGGCATCATAGAAATCAAAAAAGCCATCGACCTTGACCCCCGACAAATAAAGACCCATATACTTCTGGCTTCATATTACATGATGAATCAGGACATGGTCTCTGCTGAAAAAACATATAAAAATGCACTCGAACTAGATGAAAATTCTCTACAAGCCCGTTTGGCATTGGCCAATTTTTATCAGCAGACAGGACGGCCTGAAAACACGATCACCTTAATAAAAAATGCCATAAAACGCGATCCAAAAAATACGGACTTACATCTCAGGTTAGCCGCTGTTTTTCTCTCTAACGACGAAAAAAAAGAAGCTGAAAAAAAATATATCGAAGTCATCAATAACAATCCCAAAGATATTCAAGCACGCATCGCTTTAGGTGATTTATACCTCAGCTCAGGGAAACAAGATCAGGCAATAAAACAGTATAAAAATGCGATAAGCGCTCAATCCAAGGCCCGTCTTCCTCAAGTCAAATTGGCGACACTTTATCTCGACACGGAACAAATAGATCTAGCAGAAGAACATATTTCAAAAATTTTGGAGATCTCAGCAAACGATCCGGAGGGGATGGCACTTAAAGGACGATGGTATGCCGCAAACAAACGATTCAATGAGGCCGTTTCAATCCTTAGAAAGGCTGTAAAAAAAGCCCCCAATTTTGCAATTGCACATCATTACCTGGGTCTCACCTTTTTATCATTGGGCGAGTTTCAAAATGCAAAGGACGCAATGATTGCAAGCTTAAAAATCACGCCAAACTATTTCCCAGCCAAACTCGCCTTGGCACAGATTCAACTTAATCTTGGAAATGCACGTCTTGCTGAAGGCGACGCACAAATCATACTGGAAGAAAAGCCAAATAACCTTGGCGCCCGACTCATTCTCGCTGACGCTGCATTTATGCAAAATAAAATTGAACCCGCCTTGGAAGCCTATAAGAAGGTCATCGAACTCCGCCCGGATATGGATCGGGTACACCACAACCTTGGGCTTATTTATCACAAAAAAGGAGATGAAAAAAAGGCACTTCAAGCCTTTGAAAAATCGCTTGCAATCAATGCAAATCAGGTCGAGTCACTCGCCAAAATTTCCGAAATCCTCTTTGCAAAAGGAGAGAGTCAAAAAGCACTGGAACGAAATGCATCTCAACTCGCTCTTGCGACACTCAAAGCACCCATCCACCAAATCATGGGTCAAATCCATGTTCAGAGAAATGATTTTTCAAAAGCAGAAACGAGTTATAAAAAAGCAATTGCAGCGGATGAAAGCTTTTTCAGCGCACGCATGATACTCGGTAATCTTTATCGACAAACAGGGAAAATTGAACTGGCAAAGAAAGAATACGAGACCGTCAAAAAAGCAGATCCAAAAAACATAGAAGCCCATTTTTTGCTGGGTATGCTCTATGAGGAAGAAGAAAATTACGAAAAAGCGAAATCAGAATATGAAATAATCCTAGACATATCCCCCGGTTTTCCAGCCGCGGCAAACAATCTCGCCTGGATATATGCAGAACATGATGGCAATATCGACATCGCACTTTCTCTCGCAACAAAAGCAAGAGAAAATGCCCCCAACGATCCAGCCATTGCCGACACCCTCGGATGGATTTATTACAAAAAAAACGTCTACCTCAAAGCCATCGGACTATTAGAAGAAAGTCTAAAAAAAACACCGGATAATGCAGGCATCCATTTCCGACTAGGAATGGCCTATTTTAAAGCAGAGAAAAAGGACTTGGCAAAAAAGGCACTGACTGAGGCTTTAAAATTATCTCAAAACTTCCGAGGCCTTGAGGAAGCAAAATCCGTTCTAAAGGACTTGGAATAAGATCAAATAAAACAATCAATCAGGACACAAGCGCAGAACGTTCAATCAAACGACAATAACCACACTGCTCCCCTTGGCTCGGTTGCCCGCAAGTCAGACAGGCATCCGAGTCTGTCACCGGGGCTGGGCTTGGAAATGATTTTTCTTTTTGTTTTAAAAACCCCAAATAAAATTGATGTTTTGCACCAGGAGAAGCCTCTTCAAGTCGATTCAATGTCTCCTTGTAGGTAAAGACTTTTGCACCATTCGACATGGGGCATTCCTCAACAATATAGTCAATGCGGTTTAAGATGGCGTAGGCCGCCATTTCTCGCTCTGGCAGTCGGTAAAGCGGCTTCACCTTTTTGGCCCACCTGCCATTGTCATCAGAAAGCACAGGAGACTGTTTTTCAAGATAAGACACCTGCCATTTCAAAAGATTACCCAAAAGCCTGGCGGCCTCATCATCGAGATTATGCCCCGTTGCAACAACGGGAAAACCTTCTTCAATGGCGATACGATTAAAATGATGCCGCTTCATCGTGCCACAGGCAGAACAGGCCGGACGTGCGGAGGCTTTGGCAATTTCCACAACACCCAGGCCGTAGGATTCCTGATAACCATGCGTAATCAGCTTAAGCTTTCGCGTCTGTGCAAATTTTTCAACCATCTGTTGAGAAGTCGCAGAATAGGCACCAATACCCAGGTTTAAATGTAGACCGACCGTTTCATAACCCAGTTTGATCAAGATATCCCAAAGTGCAAGACTGTCCTTTCCACCCGAAACGGCGACCAAAATCGGCGCATTCTTCAGAAACATTTTTCCGTCTGAAATGGCTTTTTGCACCTGTTTCAAGAGGTAGTCCTGAAAACAGACCTCACAAAAGGCCGTATTGTGCCGTGGCATTTTAAGGACCGCAGGATCCTTACATTTACGGCACTTCATTGGCGGCCTCCGGAAATAACCGGACGAATCTCAATCACTGCATCATCTGAAATTACGATGTCTTCCGTCACTAAGGTATCGTCACAAATGACCAGGTGTGCCTCTCTCGGAAGACCCAATTTCAACAAAATAGAAGAAACGGGCTTAGGACCCTTAAATGAAACTTCTCGTGTGGGGTGATAGAGTTTTATCTGCATGGGGCCGTATTCTAATCAAATCACAGTCGATTTGCAATTTTAGTGCGTTCTTAAAATACGACATAATTGTCTTGTTTTAGAATAAATTGTCGCAAAATGCCAGGTTGGCAACTCACCTCCGCAAGACACTCACAATCAAAACAACTCTAAAGGTTTGATTAAATACATTAAATTCTTTGCGAATATTTTGGCGTGATATTTGCTTTCCTACAGGAGATTATTTCAAATCCTCTTAAACCGAAAGCAATATTTCAATGACTGAAATAAAATTAAACCTCTCTTCATTTAGAGGAAAAATGAAAATCCTGCATATGAGCTGGATTGCATTCTTCCTCAGTTTTTATGTCTGGTTCAACCATGCGCCCCTCATGGGCTCCATTCGAAACACGATGGGATTGAGCGATCAGGAAGTCAAAGTCATCTTGATTTTAAATGTCGCACTCACCATCCCCGCCCGTGTCATCATTGGCATGTTGGTCGATAAATACGGCCCGCGTCGGATGTATTCGTCACTGCTCTTTATTTCAAGTTTTCTTTGTTTTGCTTTTGCGATGGCAGACAATTTTGAACAACTCGCCATCACACGGTTTTTACTGGGTTTTGCGGGAGCCGGTTTTGTCATTGGCATTCGAATGGTCAGCGAATGGTTCCCGGCAAAAGAAGTGGGACTGGCCGAAGGCATTTATGGCGGCTGGGGGAACTTTGGCTCCGCCACTGCATCCATGACCTTGCCTTTGCTCATGCTCTTTTTTGGCGGAGAAAATGCCTGGCGTTACGCTGCAGGGATGACAGGTGTTTTATCGCTCATTTTTTCAGTCATCTATTTTTTCTCAGTCAGTGACACCCCCAAAGGGGCCACTTATTTCAAGCCAAAAAAAAGCGGGGCAATGGAAATCACCAGTCCGAAAGATTTTTTCTTTTATCTACTCGTCAATATTCCCATGTGTGCGGCCTTAGCCGTCCTGGCCTGGAAACTCGGCCCATCCAATCTGGGACTCTTGAGCGCAACAGCCACCAACACCCTCTATCTCATTCTCACTGGAATCTATGCCTTTCAAAGTTTACGAATTTACCAAATCAACAAACATGTTTTTTCTGAAACGGTTCCAGAAATCGAGCAATACAAGTTTAAACAAGTGGCCATCATCAATCTGAGTTATTTTGTCACCTTTGGATCAGAGCTCGCCGTGGTTTCCATGCTGCCCCTCTTTTTTCTCGATACCTTTGATGTTTCTCTCACGACGGCAGGATTACTCGCTGGAAGTTTTTCCTTCACCAACTTGTTTGCACGTCCCATGGGGGGTTATTTAAGTGACAAAATTGGAAGGAAACGCTCCTTGGTCTTATTATTATCCGGGCTTTCCATTGGGTATTTTTTGATGGGACAGATCAATGCAAGCTGGTCGCTTGGCTTGGCCGTACTGCTAACATTTTCTTGTGCAATCCTGGTCACCTCTGGAAACGGCGCTGTTTTTGCCATGGTGCCACTCATCAAACGCCGTCTCACCGGACAAGTTGCGGGTATGGCGGGTGCTTATGGCAATGTCGGGGCTGTTTTATTTCTCACCGTACTCTCCTTTGTTTCTCCGCAAATCTTTTTTGTCGTGATTGCGGCTGCCGCCGTTTTGACCCTATCCATCGTCTTGTTCTTTTTTGAAGAACCTGCAGGTCACATGGCAGAGGTGCTGCCGGATGGCACCGTGCAGATGATCGAAGTCTCTTGATTTAAAACCGTAGGGGCAGGCCCCCGTGCCTGCCCTGATTCTGCCCCATGGAACAAACGATACGATCAATCGGTTCCGGGCGACCACAGGGGGTCGCCCCTACACAAAAACACAACACAAATGACCATCTCACAAAGCTTGCAGCGCTGGTGAGATTTGATTATGATCGCTCCAGCGCTTTTGTTTCAGAACCCCTTTTGGAAAGAAAAAACAATGTCAGGAAAACTCGAAGTCAAAGCGGGACAACTCAGCATTGCTGGCATCAAACCCAGTAATGACGATTCCTGCGGGATAGAAATTCCCGAAGATGCACTCCTGCTGACCAAGGGGATCGTCGCCGTCATCGCCGATGGCATGAGCGGTAGCGAAGGCGGGAAAGAAGCCGCTGAAACCTGTGTCTTGGGGTTTTTATCCGACTATTACAGCACCCCCGAATCCTGGACCGTCAAAACTTCAGGCGCAAAAGTCCTGGGTGCGCTCAATCGTTGGTTGTGCGGACAGGGACAGCAACAACATGGTTCCGCAAAAGGCATGGTCACCACCTTTAGCGCACTGGTCATCAAATCCACCACCGCCCATCTGCTGCACGTCGGAGATACTCGGATTTACAGATTTCGCGGAAACGATCTGGAATGTCTCACACGCGATCACCGGGTTGTCATCAGCGCTGAGAAACAATATCTCTCGCGTGCCATGGGCATTGATGTGGATTTACAAATCGACTACAAAAGCTTGCCCGTAGAAAAAGGAGACCTTTTTCTACTCGTCACGGACGGAGTTCACGAATACCTCTCCCGAGAAAAAATTAAAGGCATACTCAAAAATATCGAAGATCCTGAAAAAACCGTGCGGGAGATCATTGATCAAGCCGCAAAAAATGAAAGCCACGACAATCTCACTTGCCAGATCTTGATTGTCGAAAAACTCCCGCTTCACAATAAAGAAGACCTCTACCAAAAACTCACAGAACTGCCTTTTCCACCGCCCTTGGAACTCGGCATGGTCCTAGACGGCTATCGCATCGTGCGAGAGCTTCACGCCAGCAAACAAACACAAATTTATTTGGCGGTGGATACCGAGACCAAAGAAGAGGTCGTGCTCAAAACGCCTTCGGTCAATTATGAGGATGATCCCGGATACATCGAGCGTTTTATGCACGAAGAATGGACCGGGAGACGCCTCAATTCGCCACATATCCTAAAAATTAAGGAATTAAGTCGACGGCGTACTTGTCTTTATTTTGTCACCGAATACGTCAAAGGAGAGACCTTACGACAATGGATATCTGATCATCCTCGGCCTTCTGTCATTGACGTGCGAAAAATCGTCAATCAAGTCGTCACAGGTCTCATGGCCTTTCATCACAAAGAAGTCATCCACCGCGACTTAAAACCCGAAAATATCTTGATTGACAAACACGGTACCGTCAAAATTATTGATTTTGGCTCAAGTAAAATTGCAGGGATTGAAGAAATCAATGTGCCCTGGGAACGGAGCCAAATGCTCGGCACCTTAAATTACACGGCCCCCGAATACCTCGCAGGCTCTGTCGGCACAGAACATTCCGATCTTTTTTCCTTAGGCGTCATCACCTACGAAATGTTGTGTGGCGCAGTGCCTTACAAAGAAGCACTGACCCTCAAAAACCTCAACCGCATCCCCTACACCTCTGCAAGAAAACACGATCCCGAAATTCCCCACTGGCTCGACCTTACCCTGCAAAAAGCCGTGCATAAAGATCCCAGACAGCGCTACGCCGCGCTTTCTGAATTTTTGTATGATCTAAGCCATCCCAATCCCAATTTCATGGGCAAGGATATGCTACCCCTGCTCGAAAGAGACCCCGCAGTCTTTTGGAAGGGCCTGTGTTTGTTCTTGATTGTTCTTAACCTTGTTCTTTTGTATTTCATTGCCAGATAGTTTCAAACGGAGCATATGAAATACCGACAAAAGAAGGAAGCTTAAAAGTAAGAATGGATGTGAAACCCCTCGAAATAAACACAGACCTTGTCGCCTTTAATCGCTTCCAGTGCGACTTTCGCTTTGAATCTCGGTAAGTGATTACGTCTTTTTCTTTTCATCTTTAACCCAAATACCACAATTCGCTTCGCTCTACAAAATCCAGAGCACCCACAATTTCTTATTCCCCCCATTCAGCTTCAGTTCAGCTTGCTTCGATAGACTGAATCCGTAAACAGATCAAATGTCTGTTCTCATTCTAAAAAAGGGAGGAAAATCATGAAAACACATGAAGGTGAAGTCAAGGTTTGGGATCCTGTGGTTAGAATTTTTCACTGGTCTTTGGTTTTGTTTGTGGGGGTGGCCTTTGCCACGGGAGAAGACTTTTTGAAATATCATGTGCAGGCGGGTTATGCGGTGCTGGCGCTCATCGTGTTTCGTGTGTTGTGGGGTTTTATTGGCCCGAAATATGCGCGGTTTTCCGAGTTTTTTTATCGTCCCAAAGTGGTCTTTCAATATTTAAAAGATCTTGTGTCTTTTAAAGCCAAACGTTATATCGGCCACGGCCCTGCAGGCGGCAGTATGGTGATTGCGCTTATTATCACCTTAATTCTAATCTCGATTTCCGGTTTGGCTTTGTATGGCGGGGAAGAAGCGGCCGGACCTTTTGCCAGTTTTTTGGCCGGAACGAGTGCTTTTTGGATTGAAGCCTTAGAAGGTTTACATGAGCTTTTTGCCGGTCTAATCGCGGCACTGGTGGGCTTTCACGTCACGGGGGTACTCTTCTCCAGTTTTGCCCACGGAGAAAACCTTATTAAATCAATGATCACAGGCTACAAACCCATTGAAACCACCGAACATCAACCCGTGGCTGAAAAGGGTAGATTTTAATGTTCCTAAAAAAAGTAATGAGAAGCGAGTACGGAGTCAAATCTCACCGTCATTCAGGTCAAAATTCGGCCAGAAATTCTGTCATTGGTTTATCGATGCCTCATAGGGAGGATATAATGAAAGTCAAAATCTGGATGGGCTTATTGATTATCGGGCTTTTTTTTGATGTCGGCCAATGGGCTGCAAGCTGAAAAAGGCATTTACGAAGACAACACCATCCACATTCCGGGAGTGGGTAAATGGGACGACTCAGTTTTCTGCGAGTAAAAAAAATATGGCCTAATATGCTTCTTTACAGCATCGCCATTTTTTTCACCCTCGGAGCGACGCATGCCGTTTTTTCCGAAGAAGATCACGATCGCGCAAAAATGCTTCGCGAGCAGGGTGACATTTTGCCACTGTCTGAGATTCTTCAAAAAGCAGAACAAGAACACCCCGGACAGATGCTCGAAGTTGAATTAGAAGAAGAGGCAGGTAAAATCATTTATGAGCTGGAACTTTTGGATGACCAAGGCCGGGTTTGGGAAATGAAATATGATGCCAAAAATGGAATTTTACTGAGCTCTGAAGCGGAAAAATAAACCATGAGACTGCTGCTGCTTGAAGACGATCACAAACTCAGTGACAGCCTGAAAAATAGGCTTAACGCTGCTGGTTTTGCCGTGGATCAAAGTTTTGAGGGCATTGACGGTGGTTACATGGGTGAGAGCGAACCCTATGACGCGGTGATTTTAGATTTGGGTTTGCCGGGGCGCTCCGGGCTTGAAATCTTGCGGGATTGGCGTTTAAAGAAAATTCATGTGCCCGTACTCATTCTTACTGCACGAGATGCCTGGCAGGAAAAAGTGGAAGGGTTTAAAGCTGGAGCTGATGACTATCTCGCCAAACCTTTTCACCTCGAAGAACTCATCGCCCGGATCAATGCCTTGCTGCACCGAAGCCATACAAAAAGTGCAGGCCCCCTTCTTATTTCAAGACTCACTTTAGATGAAGACCAACAATGTGTCACCGTGGCCTCCGGCAAAGTATTATCCCTCAGCGGCACCGAGTTTCGTCTCCTGCGTTATTTGATGATGCACCCTGAAGTCATCCTTTCAAAAACCCGGCTCACCGAACATCTCTACGATTTTGAATCGGATAAAGACAGCAATCTTATTGAAGTCTACATCAAGCGCTTACGGCAAAAAATCGGGAGAGACCTGATTGAAACCCGTCGCGGTCAAGGGTACATTTTCAGGAAGATCCGATAATGGGATCGCTTCAACGGCGACTCGAGCTTGGCCTTGTCGTGAGTCTTGTGATTATTTTTGTCACTCAGTGGCTTGTTGTCAGTGCTTCTATGCGCACACTGACGGAGGGACAGATGGCATCTCGCCTAAAACAAGACAGCGAAGTCCTACTTGCCGCGCTCAATCACAGTGCAGAGAATGGCGAGATGAGACTCAATCTCGAACGCATCGCCCCCATTTACAAACGACCTTTTTCGGGGCGATATTTCCAAATTCAAATCAAGGAGCGAACTTTACGTTCCCGGTCTTTATGGGATCAGGCCCTCACCTTCTCAGCACCCGATATCGGAAAATCCCTCACCTCACACACCATCGGGCCACAAGAACAAAAACTTTTGCTGAAAGTGAGCGCTTATCAAAAACAACAGCAAGACATCGTCATCGCCGTTGCAGAAGACCTTTCGAAGATAGAAGCCGAGATTACAAAGTTTCAATGGCGTTACGCCTTATTTTCATTTGGGGTTCTTATTATTCTCATTTTCATTCAAAGAAAAATGGTTCGAAGCGGGCTGAAGCCTTTAGAAAAGGGCCGACTGGAAATGACCTCCCTCAAGGGTGGGGAAATCAAAAAACTAAGCGAAGCCGTGCCTGATGAAATCAAACCCTTTGTTCAAGAAATCAATCGTTTATTAGAAGGCATGACACAACGCTTGCAACGCTCCAGGAACGCAATGGGAAACCTGTCCCATGCGCTCAAAGCCCCTATCACGCTGTTGATGCAACTCTCTGATCGAGACGAATTAAAAACATTTCCAGCACTCCGCACAGAAATCACACAACAACTCAGCCTCTTGCGACACTTATTAGATCGGGAACTCAAACGCGCACGACTTGCGGGTGCTGCTCAGGCGGGACAATCCCTTAAACTCGACTCAGAAATTGGCCCACTTTTTGACGCACTCAAAAAAATCTATCAGGATAAAAAACTGGAAATGACTGATGAGATTCCCAAAGGACTAAAGATCGCCATCGACCGGGAAGATTTTTTAGAACTTTTGGGTAATCTGCTCGACAACGCCTGCAAATGGGCAAAACATCGCGTAAACTTAGAAGCAAAAGAAACGGTCCATTTCATACAAATACAAGTAGAAGACGACGGCCCAGGCGCAGCGCCTGAAGCGCTCACAAAACTTGCATCGCGCGGCGTGCGCCTGGATGAATCCAGCAAAGGACATGGTTTGGGACTTGCGATTACAAAAGACATTATTGAACAATATTCAGGAGAAATTGATTTTGGGAAATCGGAGCGGCTTGGAGGGTTTCAAGTCAGGGTGAAATTCAAATCGAGACAAAAAAATATCTCATAGGTAGATCTCAAAGTGTATGTTTTTTGACCAGAACAGAACGTTTGTGATTTTATCATCAATAACACAAACAAGGCAGTGTATAAAACTTATACCAATACAATCACTTCCGACAAACAGTCGCCATGGGCGTCAACCTTACCCAGAAAGTGCCAATCAATTGCAGAATAGCCCCTCCGCCCCACTCAACAGAGTCCTGCAAAACCCTGAATTTGTGGACAAGCTCTGGACGGTTAAACAGAAATAGATACATTAAAGATGATTTGAGACTTTTTTTTACGGTATCTCAAGATGCCATTCATGTCATAGCGGACTTAGAAAATCAAAATATCCCAAGCCTAGGATGGGCTTATGACTCAGATTCACCTCGTCCAAGAAAAGTCAATTCCGAAACCGCCGATTTATCCCACTCCCCTTTTCCAAGGGCTATCAAACGGCGGTACTGAGCATACGTGGCCTCAGCCAGTGGCAGACTCAAACCTTGTTTTTCTGCAAGTTTTAGGGCAATACCGGAATCTTTTGCAGCATGGGCGACCGAAAAATAACATTCATGATCCCGATCCTGCATGTCTGGACCATCCGTCTTCAAAACACGAGAAGCCGCACCGGTCTGAGAAAAGACCTCACGCAAAATATCGAGATCAATGCCAAGCGAGGCCCCCAAACCCAAACCTTCGGCAAGTGCTGCCGTATTCATATTCATCACCATGTTGACCAAGGCTTTAATCTTCGCCGCCTCCCCCGCAGCGCCAACATAACGAATGGTGCTTGCGAGTGATTTGAGCAATACCTCGGCACCATCAAATACAGCACGTTTCCCAGCACACATGAGATAGAGTGTGCCTTCGCGGGCTTGTGGAATACTGCTCGCCATACAGACTTCCAAGGTTTCACCCCCGTGTTGATTGAGCAAACATTCAATCTCTACATGGATCTCAGGTGAAAGTGTTGCACAATTGATAAAAAGGCGGTCTTTTGCAAATTGAAGCAGACAATTCGGATCATCTTCGGAGTAGATGCTTCGCATTGCGGCATCGTCAGTCACCACGGTCAAAATAATATTGGCTTCCTCAGCAAGCACTGCGGGCGTTGCCGCAACCGAACATTTCAATTCCGCCGCAAGGTTTTTTGATTTTTCTGTATCAATATCATGGATGGCCGTAATGACAAAACCTTCGTCTTTTAAACGACGCGCCATGTTGGCTCCCATACGACCCACACCGATTAAGCCAATTCGACACTTATTTTTGTGCATCTTCGGACTCCTTTTTAAATTAGAACCGCTATCTGGGTAACGCTTTGAGGGAAGATTAACCAATTTACGCCCCGAGCTGCAAGCTGACGAAGGATTCAAGAGAAAGATATTTAAGGCCCTGTGCATATTCTGACTCTTGTGTTCTTACGCTACACAAGGGCGGGGGACAAAATCCAGATAATGGAATCAATCCCTGACTTTGAACCCTCTCCTTCACTTGACGCCTACGACCTATTTATTGTAGTTTTGTCGGTCTTTGTGCCCAGATTTAGGGGGTTTTGTGAAATGGGTCTGTTCCTGAAATGATTTCGGTTCAACATCTGGGAAAACGTTATGGGGATATCATCGCAATTGATGATGTCAGTTTTACCGTTGAAAAAGGGGAAGTCCTTGCTTTTTTGGGACCCAATGGCGCAGGGAAAACCACGACAATGCGTATCCTTACCTGCTTTATGCCCGCAACAAGTGGCACAGCACGTATTGCGGGATACGATATTTTTGAAAATCCGATGGAAATCAAACGACGCATCGGTTATTTACCTGAAACACCCCCACTCTACCCTGAGTTGACGGTCACCGAATACCTCCGCTTTGTCGCAAAAATCAAAGGGCTTTCAAAACCACAACAAAAATCCGGTCTTGCCATGTCGCTTGAAAAAACAGGTTTGGGCGATGTTTCGCATCGCATGATCGGAAACCTATCAAAAGGGTATCGTCAGCGTGTTGGCTTAGCGCAAGCCCTCATTCACGACCCCGATGTCCTGATTTTAGATGAACCAACGGTCGGCCTCGACCCCCGACAAATTATCGAAATCCGCGAACTCATCAAGGGGCTTGCGGGGGAACATACCCTTATTTTATCCACCCATATTCTGCCCGAAGCCACAGCGGTGTCTCAAAAAGTGGTCATTATCAATCGGGGCCGTATTGTTGCGGTTGATTCTCAGGAACAGCTTTCTTCTCATGTCAGAAAATCTGAAAAAATTGCACTGCGTCTTCGCCGTGACACACCAGAAACCTCAGCGAAATTGAATGCTCTAGGTGGCGTGCTTCGTGTGACCCCCCAAAACAGCTCAAATAAAGATGAATCATCTTATCTTATTGAATCCAACTTAGGGGAAGACATTCGGGAACAACTGGCAAAAATGGTCGTGGAATCCGGCTGGGGATTGCTGGAAATGAAACCACTTGTTTTAAGTTTGGAGGAGGTGTTTTTACAACTCACAACGGAGGAGCAGGCTGTGGACGAAGCTGCATCCGAAAGCAACACTCAGGCGGTACAATGAAAAACATCTTCACTTTAGTGGAAAAAGAGCTTCGGCTCTATTTTATATCTCCAATCGCCTACGTGGTGGCCATGGTTTTTCTCGCAGTCTCCGACTTTCTTTTTTACAACCAAATCCAATATTTTTCAGGGCTTTCCGTGCGGATGATGCAATTTCAAAATAATCTGCCGGAGCTCAATATCCATGACGCCGTCTTTCGACCGACCCTTTTTAATATGAGCATTATTTTGCTTCTCATCATGCCCTTATTAACGATGCGACTCTTTGCAGAAGAAAAAAAGGAACATACGAACGAACTCTTAATGACCTCGCCCATCACCATTACAGAAATCGTTTTTGGAAAATTTATCGCAGCACTCGTGGTTTATTCACTCCTTCTCATTTTGTCACTGCATCTGCCACTGATGCTTTCACTCGCTGTCGATATTTCATGGGGACCGCTCTTTACAAGCTATTTAGGACTCTTTCTTATGGGCGCGGTTTTTCTCTCCATGGGACTCTTTGCATCCGCTTTAACCGACAATCAGATGATCGCGGCGGTCATCTCTTTTGGTATTTTAATCGGTCTTTGGATGGCCGGGGCTTCGGTGCACACCATGGGGGAATCTGTGCTGGGACAAGTTGCAAATTATCTCTCAATGTCCAGCCATCTCGACCCCTTTGTCAAGGGGCTCATCAGCAGTCGCAGCCTCAGTTATTTTATCTCGATGACCGCCCTCGGCCTTTTTTTGACCCATCGTGTGGTGGAGTCTCAACGATGGAAATAGAAGGCATCACGGCATGGCACTAAAAAAAAGTATCACGGCATTACTCGGTTTTTTGGGGCTTGGATGTGCTTTAGCCGGAATATTTGTTTATGTGTTTTTCGAAGAAAAGGTTTGGATCTACACCACGCTTGAACTTTTAGCCCTCGTACAACTTACCCTCTTTTTCATTACACATTTTGAAATGCTCAAGGATTTTTCCAGTCAGCGCTCGACCAAGTTTGGCCTCAACAGCATTTTAATGGTCGTTATTTTTATCAGTATTCTTTCCATTCTTAACTTTATTGTGGCACGACATGAAGTGCGGTTTGATTTTTCAGATGCAGGAATTTTTTCACTTTCACCGCAGACGGAGAAGGTACTGGAACAACTGAAACATGAGGTCAAATTCACAGGTTTTTTCACGGATGACAGCAAGATGCGCAGCAAAGCAGCAGACTTACTTGAAAACTACAAACGTGAAAACAAAAAGGTCAGCTATATTCTGATTGATCCCGACAAAAAACCGGCCTTAACAAAACAATACGGCATCACCGAATACGACAAAATCGTCGTAGAGTCCGAAGGACGCACAAGCATTGCGCGGAACATCAGCGAAGAAGCCTTAACCTCTGCCCTGATTCGCAGTAGTCGTAAAACAAAAAAAACCTTCTACTTCACTGAGGGACACGGCGAGCGCAGCATCAATGATACTCAAAAAGATGGCTATGCCTTGATTAAAGATGCCCTCGAAAAACAAGGTTTCACGATCAAAAAGCTCCTACTTCTAAACGCGGGGGAAATCCCGGAAGACGCCGATGTTGTGATTATCGGGGGGCCAACACGGGCTTTTACGGTGGAGGAATTTGGGATCATCCAGCACTATTTAGAAACAAATGGCCGTCTTTTTTTGGCCATTGATCCCATGCTCAAAACAGGCTTTGAGGATTTTCTTGCCCCCTGGGGTCTGCAATTGAAAGACGACATGATCTTAGATCCAAGCTCTGGTATGGGCGCAGCCATTCCGACGGTTAATCCGGATGCTTATCCTCCGCATGAAATCACACAGAACTTTAATCTCGCAACCTTTTTTCCACTTTCACGCTCAGTTTCATTTGATTCTTCAAAAGCCAATCTTTATCAATTTAGCCCGATTCTGCAATCCGGGTCAGAAACCTGGTTGACCGATCACGTCGAAGGTGAGCTCATCGTTGATCCCGAACGGGACCGAAAAGGCCCCATTATTTTTGGCGGAGTACTCACTCAAAAAACTTCTTCTTCGGACACGGAAAAAGAGATGCGCATGGTCGTCGTTGGAGATTCGGATTTTGGCACAAACAGCATCGCACGGGCTGCGGGGAATGGAGACCTTTTTCAAAACATTATCAGCTGGTTGGCCAACGAAGGTGACTTGGTCTCAATCCGAGCAAAAGAGATTCCCACCACAACCCTCCTCTTAAATGACAAACAAACAGGGATCATTTTTACCATTTCAGTGCTCATCCTGCCCTTGGGCATCATGAGCATCGGCCTGATGATCTGGCGAAAAAGGCGTCGGCTATGAGATTCAAAGGCACCATCTTCCTCACTATCTTCTTGATTCTGCTCGGATTTTATCTTTACATGGTTGAACTGCCCAGTGAGCAGAAAAAAAGAGACATTCAACTCAAAGCAGGCAAACTCTACAATTTCCAACTGCACGAAGTCTCACGGATAACCCTCAATGGCCCACAAGGGGATATCGAATTAGAATATTTCCCAGAACATCCCAAAACACCCTGGCGTATTTTTCATCCCATAGAAACCACCGCGAACCAAAGTACGGCCCATGAATTGGGCCTAAGGCTTATGAATTTAAGTTTTGACCGCCTCGTCGAAATAAAACCCACAGAACTCAAGGATTTTGGCCTTGATCCGCCACAATATCGTGTGCTCATCACCCTCAATCAAAACAACACCGAGATCCTGGAAATTGGCAACGAAAACCTGACAGGGAGCGATGTTTATGTCCGCCTGGGCGAAGGCACAAGCCTTTATCTCGTTCCTGCAAGTATTAAACAAATCCTGAATAAAGATTTAACGCAATGGCGACAACGTGAAATTTTCCCCTTTTCCTCCGAAGATATTCTCGAAATGACGATTTCATCGACACGCGGGGAAATAAAATTTATCAAAAAAAGTGAAAATTGGATGATGGAGAGCCAGCCCTCAAAAAAAGAAGGTGGCCTGCCGCTCAAGGTGCGCGGCGACCGTGGCGAAATTGCCAATTTACTGGGCAGTGTCGTCAATTTCAGGGGTGACGATTTTATAGATTTCAAAAAAAATCAGTGGAAAAAAAACTTTGAACTCCCGATTATAAAGCTCACCCTAAAAGTCAGCAAACTTGAGATTGAAGCCCGTTTTCACCAGGATGGGATAAACCCTGAGCTCGTTTACGTCGTCACCAATGACTTTGATCCCATTTTCCAGATCGCCTATTCCGATTTACGATCAATGGACCAAGCGTTTGAAAACTATCGTAACCGCAGCCTCGTTTCACTCGAATACCCGGATCAAATCGAAACAGTCATAATCAAACAGTCCCGGAGCGCATACACCTTAAGTAAAAAAGAAGGTCAATGGTGGCTGGAAAATGCAGGGGAGCGGAAAAAAGTAAGCGCCCCGAATGAGGTCTCACAACTTTTAACCGATATCTATCATATGCGACTTAAGGCCTTTAAGGACGACTTAAGTCCCGATTCTGCCACCGCAGGATTACATGACCCTGCACTTCGTATCCAGATCAGCGATAAAGACGGGCAATCCCTCGGGCAAATTGAGTTTGGGCATCAACAAGATCAAGTGGTTTTTGGAAAAAGTACGGGACAGCCCTACCCTTTCCAAGTTTCTGCCACACTGCTCAAACAAATACCGGACGCACAGGTATTCCTTACAAGACTTGAAAAAACAACAAAAAAACCAATAACAGAACAACCCTAAATGGCGCTTCCTTCTGAGATCTTAAGCGCAGGATGGTTTGACTCAAAGATGATATTTTGATATATTTCTTCACTCATAAATTTTATTTTTCTCTTTTGGTAGGGATGTTTATATGGGAAACGAGGAGACTTCGACGATTGTGAAAAATCAAAAAGAATCAGAGACACGCTTCGATCAGATCAAAAAAAAATTAGAAGATCAGAAAGAAACGCTTTTGGCTGAAGCAGGACTTGGAATCGACAGCAACAAGCAGGGAGAAGCCTTTCCTGATTTGGGAGATCAAGCGACGGCGGAAGCCGAACAAAACTTTACATTGCGGCTCAGGGAACGGGATCAAAAACTGCTCAAAAAAATAGAGGGCGCACTCGAGCGTATTTCAACAGGTTCTTTCGGGATCTGTGAGGAGTGCGAAGAAGAAATTTCAATGCCAAGGCTTGTGGCCCGTCCGGTCACAACCTACTGCATTGATTGCAAGACCAAACAAGAAGAAGCAGAAAAGTCCAGACATTAAGGCACGTCGGCGTCCGCCCCTTATCCATCCTAAATAACAGACCTCATGTTCATGTATAAGCGGACGCTTTTTAATAAGCGCTGTTTGAGGAATTATGAAGGAGTTGGGTGGATGTTTCCTTGTTTTTTTTGGCATCTTTGGCATTGTTATGTCAATCGCCATTAGTTTTTCCTATTTTTATCTTCCCCTGGCTTTTGTTATCTTTATCGTCTCCTTAATCATGGTTTCATGCGGCATGGGGACTTCTCAGGAAGAAAAACACAAAGGAAAAGATGACTGATATTGGCATGTGGTTTCAATCTAAAACAGGAGAAACCTTTCTGATCAAAAAAGACAAAAATGGTTACCCCGACTTAATCTCACTTCAGACAGATCGCGTCTTAGAGGGAGTCAAAGCAAAAAAGGAACAAGGAAAAAATCTTTACGCGGAATTGACGGGGAAAAAATATCCTCACGAAAATGCGACAAGCCGACAAATCTTGTGGGATTGTTTGGAAATGGCCATACAGAAACTACCTTAAATATGCAAACCAGCAACAATTTTAAAATGCGGATGATTCTATCAGTATCGTTTCTCTCCGAAGACCACTCTATCACCCATCGCTAAAACAAATCACAGAATCTTTGACCGAGCGATTTGCCCGCCAGCCACCGATGAGGTAGATTGTATCATCAACAAGGGCAACACCCATTGCCGCCCGATCTAAGGGCATGTCGGGCAAGCTAGACCAGCTTTTGTTTTTGAGATCCAAAACAGAGCCCTGTTTGCAAATACCGAGACCTTCTCGGAAACCACCAAAGACATAAAGCTTATTGTTAAAGACCACCGCTCCTTGTCCTGCGGACGAAGAGGGCATCACAAATGGACTTTGAGACCAAGTTGAAGTTTTGGGATCATAAACTTCAATAAGATCATATTCATGAAAACCTTTGGGAGAGGCCGCAACACCACCGAGCACACAAAGTTTCTGATCGATTTCAATCGCGGAAGCGGCAAAACGCGGTGTGGGCATCTCAGCAACGGCCTGCCAGGAATCTGATGAAGCATCCCAGCACTCCGTAAAAGAAAATGCCGGATCCGTTTGGGGCCCGCCTTCTGTGGCATCCGGATGATGTCCCCCAATAATGTAAATCAAACCATCCACAATGGCAGAAGCGGGATAATCATGGGGTTCCAGCAATGAGGGCTGTGTCTCCCAACGGTTTTCTTTCGGAAAATAGGCTTCGACCGTCGTGAGAAATTTAAACCTGCCATCCGTTTTTTTGAAACCACCGCCCATGACATAAATGGCATCCCCAAGGGTTGCCGCTAAAGCACCGGAACGCAAAGTTGGCATGGGTGCAAGCGATGCCCATTGATCTGTCTTTGGATCATAGACTTCCGATAAATCTAAACTTTTGAAGTCATCGCCCCCCCCGCCAAAAGAATAGATTTTTCCCTCAAAAACGGCCACAGCAGGGTGAGATCGTGCAAGCGTCAGGGAAGAACATACATGCCAGGAACCGGGTGATTGGGGTAAATTGATAATCGCCTCCTACTTTTCAAATTGGGTTAGGGTTATTGTCGCTTAGCTTGTGGTCGCGCCTTCAGACGCGGATGAAACGTGACGGGCATATTTTGCCATCACACCCTTTTTATAACGCGGAATCGGCGGCTTCCAGTCCTTCAAACGCGTTTGAAATTCGGCTTCACTCAAATTCACACTTAATGTCCGTTTTTCAATATCAAAGGTCACGATATCCCCATTTTTTACAGCCGCAATCGGCCCACCCACGGCGGCTTCCGGTGAAATATGTCCGGCCATCAAACCCCGTGTTGCACCGGAAAAACGGCCATCGGTCAAAAGGGCGACCGAACTGCCTAAATCCGCACCGACAATGGCCGCCGTCACACCCAGCATTTCACGCATGCCCGGCCCGCCTTTTGGGCCTTCGTAACGAATCACGACCACATCGCCCGCAACAATCTGATCCGATTTCACTGCGGCAAATGCCGCCTCTTCACAATCAAAAACTTTTGCAGGCCCTTGGTGAAACAATCGTTCATATCCTGCAACCTTGATGACACAACCCTCCGGTGAAAGATTGCCCTTTAAAATCACCAAGCCCCCTGTGGACTTGAGCGGATTTGAGAGCGGGAGCAATACTTTTTGACCTGAGGTCTCTTTTGCCGAAGCCGCTTCTTGCCCAATCGTTTTACCACTCACAGTCATGACATCAGGATGCAGCACCCCTGCATCAAGAAGACGCTTCGTAATGAGACGCACCCCCCCGGCCTCATGCATGTCTGTCGCCACGTATTTCCCCCCTGGTTTTAGATCCGCAAGCAGCGGGGTCTTTGTACTAATGCGGTCAAAATCATCGATATCTAAAGGAATATCCATTTCCCGTGCAAGGGCCAAAAGATGCAAGACCGCATTGGTCGACCCTCCCGTTACGGCAACAGCCGCAATGCCATTTTCAATGGATTCGCGTGTGATAATTTGATCGGGTCGAATATCCTGACGTAAGACCGCCATGACCTGCTTTCCCGCTTCAAAAGCGATAATGTCTTTATTCGGATCTTCAGCAGGTACACTGCCGCTGCCCATATACGAAATGCCCATCACCTCAAAGACCGTCGCCATTGTATTCGCCGTAAATTGTCCACCACAGGCACCGGAACCGGGACAGGCATTGTCTTCAAGCATCTTGAGATCATCGGTGGACATCTTGCCTTTTGCCACCGAACCCACAGCTTCAAAAACATCTTGAATGGTCACATCATGTCCCTGAAAATGACCAGGTGCAATGGAGCCGCCGTAAAGCATTAAAGAAGGGCGATTCAGACGCCCCAAAGCCATCACCGCACCAGGGATGGTTTTATCACAGCCTGAAAGTGCAATCACCCCATCAAAAAAATGACCACGGGCCACAAGCTCAATGGAGTCTGCCACCACTTCACGGGAAATGAGCGAGGCCTTCATGCCCTCCGTCCCCATGGTAATACCATCGGAAATGGCGATGGTGTTGTACTCAATCGGCGTGCCACCCGCCGCACGAACCCCTTCTTTCACTTTTGCTGAAAGCCGACGCAGATGATAATTACAAGGCATCGTTTCAATCCAGGTGTTTGCCACACCAATAATCGGCTTGGCCAGATCTTCATCGGTAAACCCAATGCCTTTGAGCATGGCACGTGCTGGGGCACGGTCAACACCGTCATGAATGGTCTGACTCTCTTTTCTGAGGTTGGGGCCCATCTTTTTACTCCTTTTAAAATAAATATAATAATTTTGAAAAACAGATCGTTATTTTTATTGGACCTCTAACAATTTTTCCTGACAGGAGGCGCTGTGTCTCAGTCCTAAATCTTCAATCATGCGCAGATCGTCTTCGGATTTACGCCCCGATGTCGTGAGGTAATTCCCAATCAGGGTGTGACTGGCCCCTGCCGTAAACATCCAGGACTGAAGATCACGCAGATGCATTTCCCGGCCTCCGGCAGTCATAATATCCTTAGAGGGCAACATGAGGCGAAATACCGCGATAATTTTTAAGATTTCCATAGGCTGAAGCGGTGCTTGATCTTCAAGAGGGGTGTCTTTAATCGCATTCAAAAAATTAAGCGGCACCACATCTACATCCAAGTCCTGTAAGGCTAGGGCCAATTCAATGCGTTGATCTAAGGATTCCCCCATACCAAAAATGCCACCCGAGCAAATTTTAATCCCCGCTGCTTTGCAATATTCGATGGTCTTGATGCGTTCTTCGTAAGCATGTGTCGTGCAGATATTGGGGAAAAAAGAACGGGCCGTTTCCAAATTGTGATTGTAAAAAGCAAGCCCCGCTTCTTTGAGTTGGAAGGCAATTTTAGGGTCTGAGATGATGCCTAAAGAAGCATCTGTCCGTGTATGCCCTGCCGCAGAAAGCGCACGCAGCCGCTCTAATATGGCATCCAGATCCGGACCTTCACGCAAGCCCCACCAGGCAACGACCACACCAAAGGCTTCGGCATTCTGCGACGCTGCGGTTTTCGCTTCTGCAACCAGTTGTTCCGAGCTGGTCAGCGGATAGGTATCCACATCTGTACCATGATAAGCCGACTGAGAACAAAAGGTACAGTTCTCCGAACAATCCCCAGACTTGGCGTTTGAGATGGAGCAAAGATTGATCTGATCCCCACAAAAGTGCTGCCTCACACGATTGGCTGAGGAGATCAAATCAATGATGTCCGGCCCTTCCGCTTGAATCAGCCGACATCCTTCTTTATAAGACAAGCCCTTATTGGCAATCGCTTTTTCTTCCATTTCTCGAATAAATGCACGCATAGATTCCCCTTCTAATGACATAAAAATTGTTTGAAATTCTAGCACAAGGATACCTGGAAGTCATTCTGTAAGAGGACCTGAATAAAATCAGGTTTGTATTTTCAGGAAGAACGAAAAGAAATCAGAAAAAAAATGAGGGACACACAAAAGCAGGACAGCTCCCAAACCCAGAAAAAGACTTAAAGGTAGCAAAATAGCAGCAAGCGTATCATAAGGAGGCTTTAAAGCATACTGCCCCCAAAGACCAAAAATAAGACCACACAAACCGACAAAAACCACGACACTGTAGACGATCACCATTTTACAATCTCACGCATTGCTCATACCGATAATCCAAAGGGCATAAAAAACAACGATAACGCTTCCCCACAAAAGACCTTGTTTGAGCATGACTTGGGTGCTGCCCTCACGAAAGGCCCGCCAAATAAACAGAAGCACACCCGAGGCCCAGCCCAGAAAACCCAGAACAACCATCATGGACCAAAATGGATCGGGAGACATCGGCCGCTCTAAAACCGCCAAGGCCTCTTCTGTTTTTTGCGCGATGCTTTTTTTTCGGTCGGCTTTAGAATAATTGGTTTCTTCGGCCATCAGTGCTGCAATTTTTGGATTGGCCTTATCAATCCAAGGCTGCCCCGGGGTATAAAAACTCCGCGTGGCATAAAAAGCACTGCGAAGCATGCGATAGGTTTCAAGGGACAGTTTTTTATCTTCTTTCTCTAATATCCCTGCGATGTCCCAAAGTCGCTGGGCAGAGGACTCCACGTAGCCTCCCAAGGGCACATACCAAAGGATGGCACGTTCATAGTGCTGAATCGCCTTGGCATAATCTTTCTGCGAAAAAGCCTGCTCCGCAATTTTAAATTCGTTCATGGAAGAAATGTAGACCTTCGTATAAACCAGAAGAAATAAAAAAAGCAGACAAAAAAAAGCGATTCCGACTTTTTTTCTGATGTCGTATTTGCAGTCTATTTGAAATCTCTCCTTTCAAAACTGAGAACAGAAAGGGTTAATATCATGACGATATACAAAAAAGCATAGAGCAGACTTAAATAAATCCTACCACTTTCTACGGGAAGCTGATAAACCGCTTCGGCTTTTAAGTTGAATCGCTCCAAATTCGGCAGAACATAGTAAAAAAAAGTCGTCAGATGTTTCAGCACAGCACTGCCGGAATTCGCCCCAAATTCTTGTAAATAAGGGGTCAAATGACCAATAACGTAGATCGCAAAGGTAAACATGCCACTTAAAAACGGAGTCGAAAAAGATGAAAAAAAGACGGCAAACGCAGAAACCACAGCAAGTTCAATAAAAATCATAAACAGCGCCAGTGGCAGATGTGGATCAAAAACCCCTTCATAAAACAAAACAAGTAGAAACAAAAAAGAGGACATCAAAAGTGTTTCGACCGCCAAAGTCAGTAAAATTCCCAAATATTTCCCGATTAAAAATTGAGAGCGTCTCACTGGTTTCGCCAGAATCGGATAGATGGTGCGTTTTTCGATTTCCTTATAGACGAGATTAATGCCCACAACAATGGCAATCACCACACCAAAAATATTGATACTGCCCAAACCCAAATCCTTGATAATTTTATTGCGTTGCCCGACAGTGGCCTGATCCAAGACAAGTGAAAACAACATCATTGCCAAGGCAAAAAAGACGAGACTGTACAAAATTTTGTTGCGCACGGCCTCCCGAAAGGTATTCACCGCGATGGCACGGATGGCTTTCATAAACTCACCCCGACTTTGGACTCTTCCAAAAAAAGATCCTCCAAGGTTTCTTTTCTGGGGATGATCGATACAATCTGTGCTTTTTGCCCAGAAAGCCAGGCCAGTAGTTTTTCGAGACTTTCTTCATTCTCAATGGAAATCAGGATGTTTTCACCGTGAACACTAAGGGACGAGCTCATCCCTTTAATTTTTTGGCACATTGCCTCAGAAGCACCTTTCAAACACAGGTCGATTGACTTTATTTTTGGATTCAAAAGGTCCTCAAGCCTCCCTTGATTTTTGAGTTTTCCTTGAATCAAGATCGCGACTTCATCACAAATGAGCTCCGCATCAGAAAGAATATGTGTGCTAAAAAAGACCGTCTTTCCCTCCCCTTTCAAGCAAAGAATAATGTCTCGCACTTCTTTCCGGCCGACAGGGTCAAGACCCGACATCGGCTCATCCATAATCACAAGGTCAGGATCGTTGAATAAAGCTTGCGCAAGCCCGATGCGTTGCAACATGCCCTTTGAATACTGACGCATCTGGATTTTTTCAGAACCTTTGAGGTCCACTAATTCAAGCAAGGCTTCAATTTTTTTTGCGCATATTGTTCGGGAAAAACCAAACAGTTCCCCGCAGAAATGAAGAAATTCTAAACCGGTAAGATAATCGTAAAAATAAGGACGCTCAGGTAAAAAGCCCATTTTTTCGCGAGATGCAATATCTTGGATCGACTTTCCAAAAATAGACGCCGTCCCTGAAGTCGCATGAATCAAACCCGTCAATAACTTGATCGTCGTCGTTTTTCCCGCACCGTTTGGGCCTAAAAAACCAAAGATAGAACCCCGCGTAACGGAAAGGCTTAGATTTGATAGCGCCTTCTTTTCTTTCAAAAAAAAACCAGATCGAAAGGTCTTAGAAAGCCCTGTGATTTCAATCGCCGACATTAGATCTCAGCCCTTCAGAAAGGAGGTTCTCAATCTTGATTGAAAGCTTTCTCCGAAGCATCTCATCGTTTGTATTTTTATAGGTTTTTCTATAAAAATCCAATGCAGTTTTTTTCCTACCCGTTTTACTATAAAGTGTCCCCACAAGCGATTTCACAAACCCAGGAGCCTTGGGAAGCGTTGCCGCCTTTTCAATATAAGGAATCGCCGCTGAAGGATTTTCATCATGGTAATAATGATTAAAACCAATATAAAATGGGTATTCCCACTTTTCAGGATAGGCTTCCATTCCTCGGGCAAGGATATCGTTCGCATGATTTTTTTCATCGGCTTCTATCGATAAGACGATCCCACCAAAATAGTAAGGAAAATCAAAGCGAGGATCAAGGTCGATAATGAGCGTTAGAATATGGTAGAGCCAGCGATAGTCTTTGTCACCCATGTCCTGACTGCCAAAATAATGAACGGCCTGGATCCAAAGTAAATCACCGACAACTTGGTTGTATCCTAGGACAAGTGGCTTTAAATATTCTCCTGAGGGAAGGTAGAGAAAGGACTCCTTCTGATTGACTTGATATGCATTTAATGATTTCTGAAGATTCGCCTGTGCAAAAAATAAGGGAAGCAGAACCCCAAGGATGAGGACGACTTTTTTTGTTCTTGGAGATAAATTTTCAAACATCATTGGAATAATTATACCAGTTCATGAAATATTTTCGATAACCGCAAAGAAATAAAGTCTCGACTAAAAGATTTTTCAACGATTCGACGGCCTTCGTCTCCCATAAGGGAACCAAGGGAACGATCTTTGTATAAGTGCTCTAGGGCCGCATACCAATCCCTTTCTTCTTTGACAGCATATCCAATTTTCCCCATTTTTAAAATCTCGTCATTCATGCCAATCGGGGAAACAACAACAGGAACACCAGAGGACATATACTGCAACATTTTAAAGCTACATTTCCCTCGACACTCTTCCGAAGAAAGCAGCGGCATGATTCCAACATCAAGGTCTCTTACAAATTCTGCTTCAGTAGCGGGAGACCACTCAAAATATCGAATTTTTTCAGCCGGAATTTTTTCAAACTGAGGGCATTGATTAGCCATGACCCAAAACTCAGCATCGTGGTCTTCCAAAAATCTGCAGAGGGATTTCTCAATACTATAAAGATATGGGAACCCAACACTTTGTCCCGTCCAACCGATAACAAAGGGGCGATCTTCTTCCTCTTCCGATGATTTCCGCGGAAAGAAGCGCTCCGTATCAATGGCTGTCGGAAGAATTTGAACATTTTTAGAATAAGCACTAAACCAATCTGCGATATAATGATTTCCTGCCAAAACAACTTCTGCGTCCCTAGCGATTCGAATCATCGCCGAACGTGCAAACGGAGACTTAATCCAAATAGAATCATCAACGTCAAACACATAGGGCCGCTTTAAAAAAGGCTCCCAAGTCAAACACCCTGGGAACAATTCTCGTTCAAGCCAAGTCAAGTCAGCCTTCCAAGACCCAAGAACCCCGCGAAGCCTTAGGGTTAATTCAAGACCCGACAAAAAAACATAAACCGGGAGCAATAAATACTTTAGTGCAACGATGTTTGTGGGAACCCCTGAGAAACCGGCATATTTACTAACAATCGGAGAATACTCCCTCACCAACACGCCATCCCGCTTCAAAGAAGCCAGGTGTTGACGAACACGAAAGCGACTGGAAGGCACATTCACACCCGAAGTCAGTGCAGCCACACGAATCATTCTTTTCTCCTCGCCCAAACCGTCATTCGCCCGGTCTGTCCCAATAAACTAAGCAGATAAGCGATCGGGAACAAAAGACAATGCAGCACCCCTGCTTTCTCAGGAAAATTAATTAAGAACTTAGACAAACGAGAGCAACACGGTAGATCCTCAAGGAAATATCCTAAACTGCCACTTAAATTGCTCATAATCCGCTGATGATGAACCTGCTCTAACTGCCATCCACCTGCGTCTAGTACCTTTTTTAGGCTCTTCGGTGTGTAATGATAAAGATGGTTCGGGAGATGTAGTGCATACCATCGTGCCTTGAAGATACGAAATTCTAAACTCCCATTATTCGGGACAGAAAGAACCAGCCATCCGCCTTTTTTCGTCCAGCGACGTAATTTCTGAAGGGCCAATATCGGAGAATGTAAATGTTCAAACACCATCCACCCGACAATCAGATCGAAAGCACTTGTTGGATCTGGAGCAGCTTCAATTGTAGAGGTAGAAATTGGATAACCCAGTGACCGCGCCCTTTCTGCTGCCTTTATTGAAAATTCTAAACCTTCCACGTCCCAGCCCAAACCAGCCATTCGGTGCATGAAAGCACCTGAAGCGCAGCCAATTTCCAACATTCGCCCAATCGGAAGGCCTGGCATACGAAAAGTATTAAATTCAAAGATGCGTTTCGCCAGACGCTTTGCCTTCAAAAGCATCTTGCTTGTCTGTGAGGAAAGATCAACACGTGTCCCTTGATAAGGACCATAATCATCGGGATAATAAAAACCCATGGCTTCAGGCGTAGGACGAGGGTCTGTCCGCATGAGACCGCAGCTACGGCACTCGACAATCGTGAATTCACCCGGTAGGTTGTTCAGCCTATCCCTTCCAGTCAGGACAACACGTTCTTCACCAGAACAACCCAAAGGACAAGGCTTGGATTCTAATGAAATATTCACGAGACTTCATTTCCAAAACGCTCGCCCCCCTTAGAAGCAAACGTCCCTAAAAAATAAATCTGAAATAAGAAGTTCGTCGCATAATACAAAGAGGTTGATATCGCCAATCCTATAAGCCCATATTTCCAAAAAACCAGGATTTTTATTGGAATGTAAAGCGTATAGATCCACACACCCAGTTTCGTTGGCGTTCGTGTGTCCCCCCGCGTATAAAAAGCAGCAGATGTAACCTGGGCCCCCGCACCTCCAATGAAGACCCCCACGAGACAAACCATAATCCACCATAGAAGAGAGGAGTGTTCCTCTGACATGCCACGACCTGTAAAAATCAACTTCAGTCCTATTTCACCAACAAAAAGAAAAAGAAGATAACCTGTACCCGTTACAACAATCACCCAGAAAAGTCTCTTTAGATAAACCTCTCGAAAAACCTTCCCGTTTCCCTCATAAGCATGCTGAGCCAAGAGCGGAACAATCGGTGCCACAATGGATTTATTGATTACTTGGGTCGCTGCCCCATAGATCTGATGCCCCAAATAAAATAAAGAAAGCCCACCCACAGGAGCCATGGATGTGAGAAAGCGGTCAACCAAGGGATCTGTCTTGTAATAACTTGCACCCAGAAATAATGGCTTAACCTGGGACCAGGCTTCTTTATAAAGATTGCTTTTCCAATCCGGTCGCCGGTAGACCCCGAGAATGGGCATCAGAAGCAGGGTTTGTAACACCAGCCCAAACAAGCTTGCCCAAGCCGCCGACATAATGCCATATCGAGGCAATGCCCACACCAGGATGCTCAGACTCATAGCATTCGTAAAGACCGGAACAAATGCCACCCAAATAAAATATTTTCTGGACTGATAAACAGCCCACAAGACAGATGATAAGACGGTAAAGACCATGCCAAGCAAGTGGATGCGGGTTAAATCAACCATAAGCCGCTTACCCACATTGGAAAAACCTGGGACAAACAACGGAACCCATTGTGGCGCTGAAAAAGAGAGAAGCATGCTAATCACACTCAATAAGCCCCCGACAAAAATAAAAAAACCCCACGCGTCTCTCTGAAGTCCTTCTCCATTTCTTGTTGACAGCAATGGCACCAACACCTGCATTAGTGAACCACCTAGAATTGCAAGAATCAATTGAGGCACAGCCATTCCGGCAAAAAATGCATCCGTCTCTTCTCCCGGCCCAAGCGATCCCAAAACAAACCAATGGATCAGAAAAAGAAGAACAATATGAAGCACAGCCAACAAGCCTAGTGATAAGACGTTCCTCATTTTTCACTCGCTATTTTTTCAGATGTATTGAGCTCCAAAAATATTTTTCCAACTTGAACGGCCTCAAATCAAATAAGGTCAAAAAGCCACTTTATCTAACCCGCATCACAAAAATATGGCATGAAGCACCCATGAAGCGCGCCATTTTTCTCCTGACCTTTAAAGACAGGGAATGACACACACCATAACCCGTATAAAAAAGACCATTGTCAGAAACCTTCAGGAGATCAAATCCATTTTTTTTAAATAAAACAAGCCATCGAAAGCGGCTAAAATAATAAAGCTCTAATAACGCATTTGGGTAAATACCATGTGCCCCAGCAATCAGGCCGCGCTTTAACAAGAAAGGAAGAGTATATTTCTTTGCTATACTTCGAATTGGAATACCACTTGTTTTTCCCATGGTTTCGACCTTCCTGCACAACAAACACTTCAGAAGATACGCATAATGCGCGACGCTTGTCCAAAACCGCCAGCTCGTACTGGGTAAAAGATGAATAATCTTTCCTTTCGGTTTTAATACCCGGCGAATCTCCTCAAAAACCGGGCCAAGAGATTCGATGTGCTCCAATACGTTTGATGAAAAAATAAGATCAAAAGATTGATCGGAAAATGGGATTTTTTGTCCATCATAATCTGCTACGACATAGTACTTCTTCCCTAGAACTGATCGACCAGAAAGATCAATCGAGTGCACATCACAACCATAAGAAGCCAGTAAACTGGCCTGGTACCCGCTTCCGCCACCAATTTCGAGTACACGCATCTTGGGCTGAAACCAATCCTGGATTGCCTCAATTTCCGCCTTGCGTAATCTTTCGAGGTGTTTCTCAAGACCCACATCCAAACTCACTAAAGCTATACCGATTAAGAATTTTATAGCGTATTACTACAACCCATGCTCGATATTCTAAGCAGAGCTTAGCAATTCTCATCTTAGTTTATCAGAAAATGTTTTCTGATCAATTGCGGTAAATATAAACGATCTGCGTCATGATACATTGCGACACTAAAGATGGAGATTCACCCCCTTTTCCCAGAGGCGATAAACCAGCAATAACCAAAGTTTGACGCTATGGTCTCGAAACCCGTTTTGATGTTCTTGGTTCAAGTGTGCAATATATGATGTATTCAATAAGCCGAGTTGATCCGGTCGGAGTAGTATTTCTTCAATATAGGATTTCATCTCGTTTTTAAACAAGTCCCCCAAGGGAAGCATGAATCCGTGTTTTTTACGTTGAATAATCTCTTTCGGCAATAAATTTTTGAAGGTTTTCTTGAGTATGTATTTTGTCTCAAGACCCTTTAGTTTAAGCCCTATTGGCATTTTTGAGGCTGCTTCGATGACTTTTTGATCTAAAAAAGGAGATCGCACTTCCAAACCATGGGACATACTCATGCGATCCACCTTCACTAAAATATCGTCTGGCAAATAGGTGTTAAAGTCCGTCCACATCATTTGAGATAAAGCATCAAGATTTGAAAATCTCTCAGCAAAATCCTGAACCTCATCCTGATGATTCATTCTCAAACGCATTCGGATTTCAGGCTTAAATAACTGCGTCAGTTCGTCCTCCGTGAATGCCAGTGGAAGGACATTATTTGGATTTTCTTCCATACGTCTTGAAAACTGAATAAAAAGCCGAAGTTGTCTAACATAACTGTCCGCATAATAGGCGGTTCCCTCTCGGAGTCTATCGGCCAGCCGTTCCACCCATTTTCGACGCACATATTGCGGCAATCGCCAATAATAACTTAATAATTTTCTCCCCAAGTAACGGCGATACCCCGAAAAAATCTCATCACTGCCATCCCCAGAAAGCGCTACAGTCACCGATTTTCTTGTCATTTTGGACAATTGATATACGGCAATTGAAGACGCATCTCCAAAAGGTTGATCAAATTGTCTAATAATTTTGGGTAAAGTGTTGATTAAATCAAACTGAAGTGCTTCGTGATGATGCTCTGTGTCAAAAAGTGACGCGACCTGCTTAGCGTAGGGGGTTTCATCAAAACTTTCATCGGAAAACCCAATGGAAAAGGTTTTAAGATCTCCGACTGCTAGTTTCCTCATTAAACCAACAATGATAGAAGAATCGACCCCGCCACTTAAAAATGCACCCAGAGGCACATCACTGATCAGTCTTATTTTGACTGCCTCTTCCAGCTTTTCTTCCAGAATTTCCCGGCAATCAGATTCAGAGACCTCTCCTTCTTGAGGATAAGGCAGTGTCCAATACGCCTTCTTTTCCATCCCTTGTTCATCAATAGATAAGACATGAGCGGGTGGAACCGACTGGATATTCTGAAAAATGCTTTGTGTTCCTGGAATAAATTGGTACTTAAAAAAAAGACTCAAGGCGGAAAGATTCAAAGGGGTCTCTAAACCAACACACAAGAGTGACTTGATTTCTGAGGCAAAAAAAAGGCGACCATTTTCAAAAACATAATAAAGCGGTTTTTTCCCAACAATGTCTCTTCCTAAAAAGAGCGTCTCTCGGGCAGAATCCCATAGTGCAAATGCAAACATGCCACGAAACTGCCTGATGCAATCAATACCTTCCTCTTCGTAAAGATGAATGATGACCTCTGTATCCGAGCGCGTGGAAAATATATGTCCTTTTTTTAAGAGCGCTGCCCTGATTTCTTGAAAGTTATAGATCTCTCCATTAAACACAAGGGCGACAGAACGGTCTTTATTAAACATGGGTTGTGCACCGCCTTCCACATCAATCACAGCAAGACGGGCATGCCCAAGCCCAATAGGGCCATCAACATACGAACCGCTGCCATCCGGACCACGGTGTGTAAGTTGAGCTGTCATCTCCTTTATGTCACGTGGAGAAACGGACTTTCCACTCAGATCGAAGATACCTGAAATACCACACATACTTCTGATAAACCTCCCAATATTGCCGTAACGATTCTTCTCAGCCTCGGTCCATTTCTAACGCTTCTAGTCCAACAAACAAGCACATTTATATGCACTCTGTCTTCATCAAGATATTAATCTCTTTTTTTCTCGACCAAAAGGTCTTCCCACAAATCGACCATTTTTTCGACTCCAAAGCGCTGTATAATTTCTGGGGCACGGGATGACAAACGCTTCCGCTCAGCTTCATCAGACATCAGATGATCCATTGCAGTGCTTAGGACATCAATATCATTTGCTGCGACCAACACGCCGTCGATACCGTCTCGGATAATTTCGCTAGGCCCGCTCGGACAATCGGTTGAAATTACGGGAAGACCGTTGGCCATCGCTTCACACAGGGCATTGGGAAAACCTTCATAACGAGAGGAAAGCACAAAGAGATCAGACGCCCTTAAATAATCACCTGGGCATTTCACAAAACCAGGCAGATCAACCGACTTTAATAAACCCAGACGATCAAGAAGTATTTGAAGCTCTGGACGCAAAGGGCCTTCACCCAAAATAATCAATCTCCATTTAGGATGTTTTTTTTTCAAGGGCGCAAAAGCCCTCAATAAAAGATCAAACCCCTTTTGCGAATGAAGCCGCCCGATTGCGATGAGCCTTAGCGGATGTGATGGGTTTCTCACAACAATATTGCCTGTCGGATTGGGAACTAAATTAGGAATGATGCAAACCTTTAATTTTAATCGCGAGGAAAAGTAGTCCCGTGCGGCCCTCGTCTGAACCACGATTGAATCAGCAAAAGGATAAAAGCATCGCCGCATCCACTTCCAAATAAAGGAAATCCGATGTGCCTTTGGATCAATCCGCTCACAAACAACAATAGGAATTTTCAAAAAAAACGTCGAAATTAACACCATGATATTCATGCGAAACATAAAGGAGATCACAATATCAGGTGCTGTCGACAGGATAGAACGACGCAGACTCAAAAAATGCAAGGCGACCTCAAATGGGCCTGAAAATCCCAGTGCCACACGCTTAACAGAACGCGCTAACGCATAAGAATCTGCTTCTTCCGAAAATAAAGTCAAGACGGTAACAGCATATCCCCTTTTAAGAAGGGCTTCTGACAACAACATCAATATTCGCTCTGCTCCCCCCCCTGCCAAAGACCCAATCGCAAACGTAATTCTCATCTTTTCAGCCATCCCTAGATCCTGTTTTTCATCCGTACATTGACTCAATGTAGAAAACAGATGTGATCAATTGATTTTTTAAAATTATATTTTGAACCCGAGGGCTCAGATGGAAATTGGGGCTGGAAAATACTAACAATAAATCAGAGCATCTTTAACTTAAAGCGTCCTGGGATGCCAAGCATACTTTTTGATAACATTCTTGATACAATTTCGCAGTTTCTGCCCAGCCAAGTCCCATCTTTGATATCGTGTCCTGCCCATTTTTTCCCAGTCGCACACGAAGTCCTGGATCTTGGATAATTTGTAAGAGTTTTACGGAGAGTTCGGAAACATCTTTTGATCGAAATAGAAATCCGCTCTTTCCATCTACGAGTATTTCTCGTATACCGGGCAAATCAGTTGCGATGACTGGAAGCCCGGAAGCCATCGCCTCCAGGACTACATTAGGCATCCCCTCCCAAAGACTTGGAAGTACCAAACAATCCGACTGATTCATCCAATCTACAATATGATCAGGAGGGACACTTCCGATAAAATGAACGACATCTTGCAAAGCGTATTCTTTTACTTTTTGCGCTAAAGATGCCCTTTCGGAACCTGCCCCAATCACCGTAAGAGAAAAACAAGTCTCTTTTTGAGCGATGCGGAAGAGGGCTTCGATCAGGTAGTTCACCCCTTTTCCCGGAATCAGATTCCCCACAAAAATCAAACGACAAACAGGATCATTTTTTGGAACTTGTTTTTCCGGAAAAGAATCAATCCCATTTCGAATACAGCAAACACGATCTTCCGGAATGCCTTCTTCAATCACCCAGCGTCTCTGATCCTGACTGACTGTTGTAACCATCGCAGCCCGTTTCAGTATAAATTGTGAGAGCGAACGGAGGAAATAGTTTTTTTTGGATGTTTTTACATCACTCCCTCTCAAGGTTACGACAAAAGGAATCCCACGTATCCGCTGTACCACCCAGGCGATGAGACCAACATAAATCCAGTTTGCATGAAGCACATCGGCTCCCCTAGAAACACGAAGGGTTTTGATGAAAAACATGAAGAGAAAAAAGGGAATTTGAAATAACAACCAAGGACGACGACTTAAGTTGGCCGGGATCCCTCCTCCCAAGCCGTAAGCGAGGCCTTGCCATCGTTCGGGATAAAAATAACAAAAACGATAGACTTGAGTCCCTTTCATCTCTTCAACAAAAAGTCTCCCAGCATCACCAGGCGCCACAACATCAACGTCTATTTTTGATAAAACCAAGGCTTGACAGAGCCTAGAAACAAAGACCCCCGAAACATCCTCCGCGAAGCGCGGATAGCATGTCGTCATCATACAAACCTTCATTTATCCTTCCCACGAAGATGTTTGTTGTATTCCATATCAAACCACATCGCAAAAAAGAGGGCCTGAAGCCCAGAAATAAAGAGAAAGGCAGCAAACATTGATTCTGAGGGCATGGCTCGAATACCGGCCAAACGTCTAAAAAAAAGGTAAAGACCAAAGACAGATCCAATCGGAGTGAGACTAAAACCAAGAAAATAAAAAAAGACAAGAGGATGAAAGTCTTGGATGATGTACTTACGGGCCATACGTTTAAAAAAACTTTTAAATAAAAGCCAACTAATTCCCGGGATGACCTTCCAGAGCCGGATGCCGGACTTCTCCCCAATATTGTATATCGGACGGACAGAAACATCTTTGACTCTAAAATTGCAAATATTTAATTTAACCAATATGTCGTTCGGCATCCCGTATTGCAGGTAAATTTTATCAAGATCTATCGCACGGAGCGCCCTTAAGGAAATAGCCGTATATCCAGACTGGGAATCTGCAATGTGCCAATAACCGGAGGCAATTTTGGTCAGAAGCGATAAGACCGAATTTCCAAGATATCGGTAATGTGGAATCATCTCCCATGATTCACCTCTAAAAAGCCGGTTTCCTTTTACATAGTCTGATTCTCCACGGATAATTGGCATTACAATTCGCTCAAGATCAGCCGGGTCCATCTGCGCATCGCCATTCATCACCACTACAACATCAATCTTTTCAGATACAGCCATTTTATAGCCAACCTTTACCCCCCAGCCCACACCTTGATTTTTTGAATTTTTAACTAAGGTAATACGATCTGGAAACTTATCAACATAGGTTTCGACAATGGCAACCGTCCTGTCAGTGCTGTAATCGTCTAAGATGAATATGCGATCAACAAACGAAGGAAGGGTTTCAATCACCTGAGCGATTAAAAGTTCCTCATTGTGCGCAGGCACAACAACGGCTATTTTTTTTTGATCTATCATGTCATCTCTCTACGGCTCTATTTCTCCGACAGACTCCTAGGACAGCTTCTTCAGTAATTGTTCTATTTCTGCAGATGCATCGGCGTGATGTGTGTCAATCTCTAAAACACGCCTAAAATAATTCAAAGCCTCTTGTTTTTTCCCATTTGCGACCTTGATTTTTCCCAAGACAAAGAGAGATCTGAGGTGTTGGGGTTGGGATGCTAAAATCTGATTAAAATAGGGTTCCGCTTTCTCAAGCTTACCTACCGCGGCATACATTTCCGCGATATTTAAGATCGTTTCAATCCTGTAGGGGTTTTTTGCAATGGCCTGTAAAAATAATGTCTCGGCCATCTGAGAATCATTTAGACGTGCATAGTTCACAGCCAAGAGATTTAAATAATCGGCTTCCGGAAGAAAGGCAACAGCTAATTCCAGGTGGGGTAGCGCATCCTCATAGAGACCTTCATCTAAAAAAAATGCACCTTTTGCTGAAAATAGATCCGCATAAAAACCTCTCTCTGGCTCGGCCTTGATATTTTGAAGCAAGGCCATTTTCTCGGATTGTGTAAACGTTTCGGAAACAAGGAAAGGATTAACTTCTTTGGAAGAAGTCGGACTAATTCTAAAAAAATATCGGCCAGGAATTAAATACTTCGATACCAAATAATTCCACCGACTAGTCGGTTCCCAAAAGATCGGATGAGCCCCAATATTTTCAGTGAGTAATGCAGAACCGAATAAGGGCGCATGCCCGATTTTTTCAGATGGCGTATTTGGGAGAATAATATTTGGAAAGTTAGACGCTTCCATTTTCGTAAACCATTCAGGTGCCAAAATACTTGATTGGTGCAAAATAGAAAGATCTGGACGGTAACCCTCAATCTGCTGCAAATAATTCAATGCAAATAAAGAGTTATTTGTAAAAATGACTGACCCTGATGGAAGATCATCGACGGAATCTTTCATAATCATCCGCATATTCCAATAGCTTGCCCGCTGACTATTCTGGACACTATGACCGATACTCAGCAAAAAGAATTGAACGAAAAAAAGAAACCATAAAGACATGAGATACTTTTGTCTATGAGCATGGCCACTTAATCGTTCGATAATAGATGTTGAAACAAACCAAATTCCAACCCCCATACAGATCACAAAAGCTAAAAAAGTCGGCAGATATGCGGATGTATCTCCCCAAAAACGAATAAAAAATAAAAAGGGAGGAATAAAAACAACCCCTAACAAGAGGAGCAAGATTTTTTCTCGTTTTACAAGTAAGTAAATAAAACCAACGAGCCCTAGAATACTCCCCAAAAATGAAAAATTATCGGGGAAAAAGAGCAAATAAGAGGAAAGCTGCCGGGGTAAAACATTGTAAGGAATTGAGAAGTGCTGTCCAGCATCTTTTCGGTCACTCACATGCCGCATCAGATTCAGAAAAGTTTCTGAATCTCCCCAATCGTAATAGGGGTTTTGGGCAGAGCGAATGGGCAAATAAAGATAGATCGAAAAACCCAGCAAAAAAAAGAACATAAGAAACATAGAAACATTGAGCACCTTAAAGGGGCCTGTCTTCAACCAGAGATAATAAACCAGAAAACAGAAAAAGGGTAAATATAGAACAAGAATTGCGTGTGCACCAAGACTCAAACCATAGAAAAATGACAGGCTCAAAAAAAGCATAAAAATATTTTTTTGAGCTTCTGAAGTACGGTCAATTTGAGAAACTTTCAAAAAGATAAGAATAAACAAAGCCGTAAAAAAATTCTGAAGGGTATAGACCTCTGGCAAGTTCGAGTTCTGCCAAAGCGCATTTGAAAGAGAAAATACCAAGGTTACAAAAAATGCAATGTACACACTCCTAAGGGATACTGCCTCTCTTTTTTTTGATAAAATTTCAAGAAAACCATAAATAATCAGATAGAGTAAGGTGGAAATCCCAGCACCAAATACGCAGGAGGCAAGTGTTGTTTTGAATGCGATACTTCCTATCGGAATAAAAGTGAATAATTTAGCGAGAATCGCATATAATGGAAAACCTGCAGGATGACCAACATCGAGCAAAAAACCGATGGTTTGAAATTCCGCAGCATCACGCCAATAAATCGAGGGAAGTACTGAAAAAAGATAGGCCGAAAATGAGATGAAAAATACAAAAAAAGGGACAAGAAGAAACATTTATCTCAGCCATGCAGATAGGTTCATCAAGGTGGATGAATCCAAGGGACCCAAATCCATCCACCTCAATCGAGTTTATGAATTGAAACTTGCGTCGCTTAGATCATCAATTGTTGAAACTTGTGGCATCCACATCAAGTAAAATTTTTAACTCATTAATCGTCCATTCATCGCCTTGTACGCGTCCTGCAATCCCAGTGGCCGTTCCGTCGAACTCATTTGTATCTACGACAACAAGAGTATAGGTATAGCGGACAGTGCCCTGAGTTCCGAAACCCACATTTGCGACGGTTGCATCCGCATAACCTGACGAAACCCCTGTTCTTGGATTTTCTGCAGCATAAGCGACGACGTTCGTAAACATTGCACCCAAGTTGGCTTTGGCTTCAGCTTGCTGGGACTTTGCCTGATAATTTAAAAAATTTGGAATGGCAATGGCGGCCAAAATACCTACAATGGCCACAACAATCATCAACTCAATCAAAGTAAAGCCTTTGTTTTTCTTTATTTTATTGAACATTTCCTGCCTCCGTTTAAATAGAATTTTTTATTTAATACGCCCTAAAAACGCCTTTTCATTGAATCACGCTTTTTCATAGTTGCACAATGTATGCCGAAAAAACTTTCAAGGGTTTAAAAAGAACTAAATTCTTTTATTTTCAATTACTTAGAATTTTTAGTTTGTTTTTAAGGTCGTTCTATTTAGGATAATTTCTATTATTTCACTGGCAGATTGACATTTTTTGTCACCCATTTGTTCAAAATAAGGTCACTCACTTTAATGCAGAAAACACATTCATTCTAAATACCGACATTGGTTTAAAAAGAGTGAATCCAGAAGCCCCCCCATAAATTACATCTACAGGTGTATTCCTTCGTCATCTTGCTTTTAATATGCTCAATTGTTAAAACTCTCGTCATCCACATCAAGCAAACGTTTTAACTCGTTTATCGTCCATTGATCACCACTAATACGTCCGGCTCTACCATTTGCCGTTGCAAGGAATTGAACGGAGTCACCAGATGTAATTTCATAACTATAACGGGCCACACCGGAGATCGCAAAGCCGATGTTTGAAATGCTTGCATCGGTAAAACCCGCTGAAACCCCTAAACGTCGATTTTCTCCAGAATAGGCGACCATGTCCACAAAAATCGCGCCTAAGTTGGCTTTTGCCTCGGCTTGCTGAGATTTTGCCTGATAGTTTAAGTAATTTGGGATCGCAATCGCAGCCAAAAGACCGACAATCCCCACAACGATCATTAACTCAATTAATGTAAATCCCCTGTTCGTTCCTACTCTATTAAACATCGCCTAACTCCATTAAGATCATACTTAAATTATATATCACACACCCTTCTGCTCTAACTCAGCATGCGGCTAAACTCAAATTAGCCTTATTCTGCCAAAGAAACCTGAATTTATTCCAATACCTTGTGTTGGTCGTACAAAATTTACAGGGAAAAACAGATCTTAGTAAAATAGTTACACTTTCTGTCACTTATCTACCTAAGTTGAGCTTACCGATTGAATTCGGGGTTCAAGTCTCGAATCTCTTTACTTTCGTCTATCTCCCAAACATCCCCCACCACTTGGCCGGAAATGCCAACTGCTCGCGCTAAAAAAGATCCGACAGAGACGTTAATGAGCGTGTATGTATATCTCGTGCCATCCGTCGAAAAAGCGATCGTATCTAAGGTTGCCCCCTCAAAACCATCCAGTGCCAATGGCGCGGAGTAGGCCAACATCCCCACATAGATTGCTGCGAGATTTGATTTTGCCTCTGACTGTTGCGATTTTGCAAGGTAACGCGTATACAAAGGAATAGCAAGTGCAGCAAGAACGGCGATAAGCACGAGCACAAGAACCAGCTCGATTAAGGTAATGCCGCGATTGTTACTCATTGGAAATAACAGAATTTTAGAAGGATATCTATTCCCGTCGATTTTTAATGGGCATCCAGAGGAAGGGATTTTAACCTTACTGCAGAATCTTCGATCAAGGGCTGCCCAAAACCGGCTTCGATAAAACGGGCAATCAGTGGTTCATTTTCCGGATTAAGCGCCAGAGAACGTTCCCATGCTGCTTTGGCAAGATCAATCTGTTCATTTTTAAGATAAATCTCTCCGAGATGTTCTTGAATCACTGGATCCAAAGGCACAAGACCCGCGGCCTTCTCAAGTAAGAGTGTCGCCTCTTTTAGGTTGCCCTGTCGGTAATGGACCCAAGCAAGGCTATCGATAAAATAGCCATCATCCGGTCTCAAATCAAGTGCTCTTTGCACAAGATCGAAAGCCTCATTTAAACGAACCCCTTTGTCAGCAAAGGTGTATCCTAAATAATTAAGCGCATTTGCGTGTTTCGGAGCCAACTCAATGGCACGCTCCATTTGTAGTACCATCTCATCGAAATTGCCCAGTTTGTCAAAGGCCGCACCCAAGTGAAAATAGAGATCCGGGGCCTCCGGGTTTTTTTCAATACCCGCTGAAAATGTTTTTGCTGCCTCAGCATAACGCTCGGCATCATTTAAAATCACACCCGTAAAAAGGTAGGGTTCAGGACGCCGAGGGTTAATTTTTTTTGCCATCTCCCCCTGAACCAAAGCCGCATCAGAATTTTTTAATTGATAAAAATAAAGTGAGCCCAAACGCAAGCGGACTTCATATTCACTTGGACTTTGCTCTAGGATACGATAATAGGTCGTGCGTGCCTCTTCGAATGCACCATTTTTTTCATATAGACTGGCCAAATAAATACGCAAACGCGTCTCTCCTGGTTTTGCAGCGACAAGCGGCAAGAGTGCATCAATCGCACCCGGCAAATCCTGTCTTTCAACAAAAAGACCAACGCGCTGTAGGGCAAGTTCGTAGTTAGAAGGGTCATCCCTTAAAAGGCGCGAGAGCAAGTCCTGCGCCTCATCCAAAGCTCTTTTTTGGACCAGTAATTGAATCAAACGATTCACAGCCTGTCTATTTCTTGGATTGATTCGATTAACGACATGCCGATAGACATTAAGGGCTGCTTCGAGATTTTTTTGACGCTCGTAGATATTGGCAATGCCCATATGCGCAGGCTCAAAATAGGGATCCAGAGACAAAGCCTCTCGAAGAAAATCCAAACCCTCCGACATTCCTCTTTTTTGCAGCGCAATCATGCCGAGATAATAATAAGCCAGGGCGACAGGGGGACCCACATCTATTCCGCGATAAATCGCATCCTCTGCCTCGGCTAAATTCCCCTCCTCCGCAAGCAGCCCAGCAATCTTAAAATAGAGATCTCGCTGTTCCGCATTCACCAGAATTGATTTTTGATAAGCGGCTAAACCCTTTTCCTTATCCCCAGAGATGACATAGATATTGCCTAAAAGAATCAGTAATTCGTCATTCTTGTCTGAGGACAAACCTCGCGCTTTTTCCGCGTAATAGAGGGCATCCTCTTGGTTTCCAAGTCGGCTGTACAAGGTTGCAACCCGCTTCAAAAGAAAGATGGCCTCCGGGTCGTGTCTCAGTGCGGTGAGGTACTCCTTTAGTGCATTGCGATCATTTTTAGGCTGAGATCCAGCACGACGCTCTACCTCGTGTTGGAGACCCAAAATGGCGTGCAAATAAGACTCCGGGCTCGGATAGCGCTTCGGTGGCGCATTTTTTATGACTTTGGCTGGCGTCGTCTTAAGCGAAACGGATGGAAAAGCAGGGGGTCTTTTTTGGACAGCAGCGCCACAGGAAACAAGGAAAAAAAGAGGGAGTACAGAAAAAAGAACCCTAATCGGTGTACAAAAAAAACGCCGCTGGGGTTCACGTTTCTTCAAAATATCTGGAAAATACAGGCCCCGAATTTTAATTTGTTTTATATTCATAAGCATTATTTAAGGAAGAAACCCTATTCACTTTCCTCTTTTTTCTGCTTTGGGGTTACATCAATTTCATCCGGCTCCGAGACACCCTTTTTAAAACCCCGAATCGCTTTACCCAGTCCAGAACCAATTTCAGGGAGCTTTCCCGCTCCAAAGATCACTAAGATAATCACCAAAAGAATGACAAGTTCCGGAATGCCAATTCCAAACATCACAACCTCTACTTATTCAAAAACAGACCCAATCGGAATGCAGATTTGCAGTCCCAGACAAAAGGATTTCTACTGAAATTATAGGGTGAAGCAAAAATATTGTCAAATTGAAAACAAGAATCGTCTGACGAAACTTTTTAGATAAAATGGATGATTTACAAATTTAACTTAAAGCCACTATTCAGGACGAAAGCGTCTGGGGTGGTCACTGGCAAGATCTTCGAAACGGGTGTAACGATTAAGAAAGGCCATAGGCACATCCCCAATCGGGCCATTCCGTTGTTTTCCGATAATAATTTCCGCCACGCCACGCCGACCACAGATACACTCTCCATCCGATGCACATTTACAAGGCTCGTAGACTTCTTCCCTGTAAATGAAAAGCACAACATCGGCATCCTGTTCAATGGCACCCGACTCCCGAAGGTCGGCCAAAATGGGTCTTTTCTTCTTTTCAGGGCGAGACTCCACGGCACGGGAAAGCTGAGAGAGCGCAATAATCGGAATTTTAAGCTCTTTGGCCAAACCCTTTAATGAACGTGAAATTTCTGAAATCTCCTGCTCTCGACTGTTCGAATTTCCACGACCCCGCATCAGTTGCAAATAATCGACAATCAGAATTCCCAGATTGTGCTCCGCCTTAAGACGTCGTGCCTTTGCCCGCATTTCAAGGATAGAAATGGATGCCGTGTCATCAATAAAAATCGGAGCCTCATTGAGGCGACCCGCAGCTTCAATGAGACGTCGCCAATTATCATTTCCAGGCTGCCCCAGAAATCCTGAGCGCAGTTTATGGGCATCCACACGGGCCTCAGAACAAAGCATGCGTAGTACAAGCTGTTCTTTAGACATCTCCAAACTAAAAATTCCAACTGTTTTTTGCTCGAAAAGCGCGATATTTTGCGCAAGTCCCAAAGCAAAGGCCGTTTTCCCCATTGAAGGACGACCTGCAACAATCACCAAATCCGAAGGCTGAAACCCCGAAGTCATCTTATCGAGATCTTTGTATCTTGAGGGAAGCCCCGTCATTTTCTGGTCGGCCAGTTTTTCGATAATTTCAAATCCGACCTTGACCAGCTCCTTCATGGGCACAAAGGTCGTCCGCATCGACTTATCTGTGATCTCAAAAATGCTTCGTTCGGCTTGATCCAGCAACTCATCAACCTCGCTATCCGTGTCATAGCCCTGCGTCACAATGTTGGTTGCAATGCTAATGAGCTCACGGAACAAGCCTTTTTCATGCACAATTTTGGCGTGAAGACGCACATTCGCAGCGGTCGAAATGCTTTCGAGCAACTCAACGAGGTAAGTATCGCCACCAACGGCCTCAAGGTCGTTTTTAGTGCGAAGACAGTCCGAGAGCGTAATGAGATCAATCGCCTCACTCATATCATTGAGATCAAGCATAGCCGCGTAAATTTTACGGTGGCTCCCCCGGTAAAAATCTTCAGGTCTGAGTATCTCGACTGCCCGATTGATCGCTTCATTATCGAGCATAATCGCCGCCAAAATAGCACGCTCTGCAGCAATATTTTGTGGCGGAAGTTTGGGTAAGGCCGTATCAACAACAGACATCGGTCTTTTTATCTTTCTTGGGAAGTTTGTGGTGTGCTAGAAAACCATGCCAAGGCGGCTTGAATGCGTTCAATATAAAGCGCAAACCCTGTTGAGGGGGATGCAGCACCAAATTTTTCAAGCAGGTGGTCATAACGGCCACCACCCCCCAATTCAATGCCGACCCCTTCGGAAAATATTTCAAAAATCGTCCCCGTATAATAATCAAAACCACGTACCTCACCCAAGTCGATCAAGAGGTATTCCTGGTAGCCTGCCGTTTTTAAAATATCGTAAACGGACTGGAGCCGCTCAATGGCCGAGCGGCAGCCGGGATCATCCGTCAATGTCGCCGCACGGGCCAAGACCTCTTCTCCACCAAAAAGATCCAATAAAGCAAGCACTTCTTGCCGACTCTTCTCATCAAGCACTTCTTGTTTGAGCAGGGTTTCCAATTGAGAAGCTTCTTTTTTCGCAACACAAGACAAAATTCTCTTGAAAAGAGAGGGGTCCGATTTGAATCGGCTCAAAATACCTTGCGTAAACGCCATCTGACCCAGGGTGATGCGAAAATTTTTAAGCCCCAAAGACTCAAGCATTTCAATCGTAAGGGAAATCATTTCGGCATCGGCTTTTGCATCCGAAGGGCCGATCAACTCTCCACCCAACTGAAAAATCTCTCGTTCCCGCCCCGCGTGTTCCTCCTGGTGTCGAAAAACATTGGCCGAATAACACAAACGCAGTGGTCTCGGTTCGTCCACTAAAAGTGTCGAGGCAATACGTGCAATCTGAGGGGTAATATCTGGACGCAGCACCATGATGCGACCCGTCGCGCGATCCACAAATTTATAGGAATTGTCTAAAATTTCCTCCCCAACCCCCAGAGAGAAAACATCCAGATACTCAAAAATGGGCGGCGTCAGTTCTTGATAACCCCATTGCCCAAAAACAGACAAAAGATCATACTCAATCTTGCGTCGACGAAGCGTTTCCTCTGGCAAGAAAGTCGCAACACCTTTTGGAATCATCGTTTTTGGTTTATCTGAAAGATTCATCGTCCCAGGAAAAAGAAAGGTTTTTGATTAACAAAGAAATGAAAACAGGAAAGGGATGATATAAACCCATCCCCTTCCCAACTAATACTTTTTTTTCGTATTGACTTAAGACCTTAGATATTAACTTGTTTTACAGAGATCACATGTGGTAATGCCTTAATTTTATCTAACAGTGAGGCTTTCACCACAGAATCGATACCAACGACAGAGATGGCTTTTCCGCCTGTTTTTTCACGACCCAGTTGCATGCTCGAAATATTAACCTGATTTTCAGACAAGAGCTGCCCCAGGCTTCCTATCACACCTGGCTGATCTTCATTAAAAAGATAAAGCATGTTGCCATCAGGAATCACTTCAAGGGCCATGTGATCAATTTCAACAAGCCTTGGTTCGCTTTTATTAAAAATAGCGCCCGTCACCGTACGCTCTTGAACACCCGATTTTACCTTGAGCGACAAAAGTGATGCAAAATTACCTGAATCGGAGCGTTTGGACTCATTCACCACGATACCGCGTTCTTTTGCAATCCCCGGTGCATTCACGTAATTGACGGGTTCTTCTAAAATCGGATTCAAAAGCCCTTTCAAAACCGCAACAGAAATCGGGGCGGTATCTAAATCCGCTGCTTCCCCACTATAAGTAATCGTAATTTCCTCGACACCGCCTTCGCCAGTCTGAGCAATAAAAGATCCGATTTTTTCGGCCAGTTCAATATAAGGCTGAAGCTTCGGCATTAAATCAGGAGAAACAGAAGGCAAATTCACAGCAAAACGTGCAACATCATTGACCAAATAATCGGCAATTTGATTGGCGACGGCAATGGCAACATTTTCCTGAGCTTCTTTGGTGGATGCACCCAAATGCGGGGTGCAAATAAAGTTTTCCAAAGTCAAGAGGGGATGGGCGGGATCAACAGGCTCTTTTTCAAAAACATCAAGGGCCGCACCACCAACTTTGCCACTTTTAAGTCCCTCGTAAAGCGCGTCCTCATCTACAATGCCACCACGCGCACAATTGATAATACGCACACCTTGTTTCATCTTTTGAATGGACTCAGCATTGATCATGTGACGGGTTTCATCCGTGAGGGGCGCGTGAATCGTAATCAAATCCGAACGTGTGATCAGACCCTCAAGATCAACCACCTCAACACCCGCTTCCTTGGCCCTCTCAGGAGAAAGATAGGCATCATAGGCGATGACATTCATCATCATGCCCTGGGCAAGCTTTGCGACATGACTGCCAATCGCACCCATACCGATAATGCCGAGAGTTTTATTAAACAGCTCCAAGCCCATGAACTTTTTCTTCTCCCATTTTCCAGCTTTGGTCGAAGCATCTGCCTGGGGTACACGTCGGGCCATAGACACCATGAGGGCAAAAGCATGTTCGGCGGTTGTGACGGTATTACCACCGGGTGTATTCATCACCACAATGCCATGTTTTGTCGCTGCGGGAATATCCACATTGTCAAGACCTGAACCGGCACGACCCACAACTTTTAAATTGCTTGCCGCCGCGACAACTTCTTTGGTGACCTTTGTGGCACTCCGAACAACAAGGCCGTCATATTCAGGGATGATTTTAATCAATGCCTCAGGTGAGAGCCCTGTATTGACGTCCACTTTCAAACCCGCCTTTTTCAAAATTTCAACACCCCGTTCCGCCAGGGAATCACTCACTAAAACACGCATATTACCTCCTGATATTGCACTGATATCTTAAAAAAATGTCCTAAAATTATTTCTTGAGGAGAATCTCTTGAGCTACACCCACACCTGTGCCCAATTTAATCTCATAACCCATGGCTTTAAGCACCATCTCTATGGCTGCAACGGCGGTAATCGTATCAAAAGTATCGAGATAGCCCATGTTGGAAATCCGAAAGATTTTCCCTTTGACATGGTCTTGTCCACCTGCGGCCGTAATGCCATACTTCACACGCAGGTCTTTGTAAATGGTTTGACCATCATAGCCTTCTGGCACAGAAATCGCTGTCACAGAAACACTCGCACCTTCTTTGGGAAAAGATGCTAAACCAATGGCCTTCATGCCTTCTCTCAGCGCTTTGGCCATCGTGGCACGGCGCGCAAAGATGGCTTCACGCCCCTCTTCCCGCATCATTTTTAAGGATTGCTGCAAACCCACAATCAAAGAAACGGCTGCAGTATAAGCCGTTTGATTTTTACGAATGGCATCTCTTTCTTTTTTGAAATCAAAATAAAACTTTGCATTGGTACATTTTTCAGCCTGACGCCAGCCTTTTTCCGAAACAGAAACAAAAGCTAGACCTGGCGGAAGCCCTAATGCTTTTTGCGAGCCACTGATGACAACATCCAAATTCCAGCCATCCGTCTGAACATCAAAAACACCCATTGCGGAAATGGCATCCACCACCATGAGGCAATTGTCATAATTTTTGACGATTTCAGCCACCTCTTTTACCGGATGTGCCACACCCGTCGAGGTCTCGGAGGCTTGAATAAAAACTGCTTTAATGGAAGGATCTTTTTCAAGTGCCGCAGCCACATCAGCAGGATTCACCACATGACCCCATTCCACCTTAATTTCTTCTGTTAAGACGCCGTAACCCTTGCAAATTTTGCCCCAACGTTCTCCAAATTTCCCGCCATTGACGTAGAGGGCTTTATCACCAGGAGACAAGAAATTAGAGACCGATCCTTCCATTCCGCCCGTTCCAGTTGAGGCCAGAATCAACACGTCATTTTCAGTTTGAAATAACCATTTCAAGTCTTCTTTAACCCCTTTCAAAAGTTCAACAAACTCCGGTGCACGATGATGCAGAATGGGTTGTGCCATAGACAAGAGGACTTCCGGGGAAATCGCCGTGGGACCGGGGGCCAAAAGGTATTTCTTCACGATGTTCTTCTCCTTAAATATTAAGGTCAATAAAATCAGTTGTGGAACGGGGAAATCGTCGTTTCAAAGGATGGAAAGGTAGCATAGCCTCTTAAAAATTGTCAAGGATTTGAAGGCTCAAATCCTTCATTTTGCAGCGTCTATTCGGTTTACAAACAAGATAAAATTGATGTAGAGTAGGACTCAGTCTCATGGACACCATATGTTAACAAAACTCCTCTTCCTTTTTATCGCGATCCCTATTATTGAAATCACCTTGCTGATTAAGATGGGGGACGAAATTGGCTTTTGGTCAACGATTTTCATCCAAATCGCAACCGGGATCATTGGAGCCAGTCTCGCAAGATTACAGGGCATGATCGTCTGGAACAAAATTGCAATGGAAATGCAGGCGGGTCGAATTCCAACCCATGACATGATTAACGGCCTACTCATCTTTGCAGCAGGCATCGTTTTGATGACCCCCGGGCTATTGACCGATTTAGCAGGTTTTGCCCTACTCATCCCCTTTACCCGAAATATTTTCAAAGGCTGGCTTAAACGTCAATTTGAAAATCGAAGAGGTCCTGGCGATGGCTACATGAAAACCATCAATTAGGATCACCTCAATCCCCCATCTGTGCCTTGACAATGCCACACGCATCCCATAAAATTCCGCCCACACTTTTGAAGGAAGTCCCCCAAGCACAAATGCCGCAACATGATCGGGATGGGCAATATATGCAGCAGGCGCTTGAGGCTGCGGGGAAGGCCCTGCAAATTGGTGAAGTTCCTGTCGGTGCAGTCTTTGTTTCAGGGGATGGGCTACACTTTTCCGCCTACAATTTAAGGGAATCTCAAAATGATCCAACAGCCCATGCCGAAATGCTCGTACTTCGAGAAGCGGCTCAAAAATTAGGGCGATGGCGTTTGGGCGGCACGCTGTACTCTACCCTGGAGCCTTGTGTCATGTGTGCGGGAGCCTTGATTCAAGCCCGCATTACACGACTCATTTTTGCAGCAACAGACCCTAAAGCGGGCGGATGCGGCTCTATGATCGACGTGGTTCGGGATCATAGGTTCAACCATCGTATCGACGTATCGGGGGGACTCATGGCCGAAGAGGCAAGTACATTGTTAAAAACATTTTTTAAGGCACTTCGACAAAAGTCGTAATAATAAAGCTTCTTGAATCAGATGGGCCACTATTTATAAGAGGAAAGCTTAGACTAAAAATAGGATATGGAGAGATGGCTGAGCTCGGTTGAAAGCGCCTGACTCGAAATCAGGTGTGGGGGCAACTCCACCGGGGGTTCGAATCCCTCTCTCTCCGCCAAAAAAATTAAATGAAAAATCCCGTAGAATGCGCTATCATGCGTCTTCGTAATTTTGAGGAGAGGTGTCCGAGCGGCTGAAGGAGCACGATTGGAAATCGTGTAGGCGGTTTGTAGCTGCCTCGGGGGTTCAAATCCCCCTCTCTCCGCCAAGACGAGAATAACAAGAATGATCGTAACGATTCAGATTGCTCAATTTTTCTTGAGGACAAGGCGCGAGGCACGCAGAACCCGGAGCGTATGTTCCATACGTGAGGATTCGAGCACCACAGCAACGCAGTAATCGAGGAAAAGGGGGCAATCTGAATCGTTACGAATGGTCTTTTTTATGGAGGGTCCGGGCTCTGTGCAACAGGATCTTATGAACCCCGTCAGATCCGGAAGGAAGCAGCGGTAAGTAGGCGCTCTTGTGTGCCGCAGATCACCTGGGCTCTCCACAAAACAGATCATGAGAACCACCATCATCAAACTGAAGGACCACTCACACCGCATATTCGTATAATTTTCACTCCCATCATGGCACTAAGAATATAACGCATGGATTACCAAGTCTCCGCGAGAAAATGGCGACCTCAAACCTTTGAAGAGGTTGTCGGCCAAAAACATGTCACCACCTCGCTTGCCAATGCCATTCGATTGGACAAAATCGCACAAGCCTATCTTTTTTCTGGCATCCGAGGCATCGGAAAAACCTCGCTCGCCCGAATTTTGGCCAAAGGGGTCAATTGCAAAAAAGAAGGCACATCCCTCCCCTGCAATGTCTGTGAATCTTGCCTAGAAATTACGGCAGGCCGCTCAGTGGATGTCATTGAAGTAGACGGGGCTTCCAACACAGGCGTCGACGATGTCCGGGAGCTGCGGGAAAACGTCAAGTATCTGCCGCTTCGTGGACGCTACAAAGTCTACATCATTGATGAAGTCCACATGTTATCAAACGCCGCATTTAATGCCCTGCTTAAAACACTGGAAGAACCTCCGCCGCACCTTATCTTTATTTTGGCGACCACAGAATCCCATAAAATCCCACAGACCATCCTCTCGCGTTGTCAACATTTTGCCTTTCGACGTATGACTCCCCCTGAAATCGTGAGCCAATTGCAACGCATTATTGAGGCACGTGGTATACAATTCACCGAACGAGGGCTCAATCTTATTGCACGTGTCGCCGAAGGCAGTATGCGTGATGCCTTAAGTCTCATTGATCAGGCCATTTCTTTTGGCGGACAATCGGTTTCCGACGAAGACCTCTTTACACTCTTGGGACGCATGGATGGTGCGGTCTTCCATCGCCTGATTCTTGCCATCCACAAAAAAGATGCCCTAAGCGCACTTTCCGTCGCCAAAGAAATCACAGATCATGGCTGCGATCTGCGACAATTTTTGGGCGATTGGCTTGAGCGCCTCCGACACGTTGTCGTCGCGCAAAACATCACGGATGCCAGCACCTGTCTTGATGTCTCTCAAGAAGAGATTGAGGAAATCAAACAAGAAGCCACCTTGTTTTCACTCGAAGCCATGCAGCGGCTCTTCGGCCTTTTTGCACGATTGCTTTCAGAAATCCGCATCGCACCACAACCCACACTGCTTTTTGAGGTTGCTTTGATGAAAGCCATGCTTTTTTCCGATACACGCGCCATTGAATCCGTCATCGAAAAACTAGAACAACTCTCGAAAAACATCCCAGATGGAACGGTCGTTCCCCAAAAAGCAGAGAGAAAAACTCTGGATAAAACCCAGGTAAAACCACTTAAAAAACCAAGAGAAATAAAATCCACATCCAGCTTCAAAAAACCAATCGCAATGCAGCCAAGTCCAGTCCCTCAAAAATCGGTTTTTAGCAAAGCACCGCTTGAACAAGGCGCAAAAAAAATAGAAGGAACAGTAGACTGGGCAACAATTTTGGCTGCAATCAAACAGGCGCGCCCCAACGTCGGTTCTTATCTCGAACAGGGCAGACTGGAACACTTCAACAAACAAGAAATTCGCATCATTTTTCCTAAAAGCAGCGCATTTTTAATCCCCTTAATTCAAAAAGAAGAGGTGCAAACCTGGCTCAAAGGCCTCCTGCTTACCCATCTGGGTTCCGAGGTCAAACTCACACTACTTGAAGGACAGGCTTCCGTGCCTCCCGCGGCATCCAACGCAGATATCCTCAAAAGAACTGGCCCCGTCATCACAACAAAAGAAGTCAGAGCAGAGGATCACCCTTTAGTACAGGAAGCACTTAAAATGGGGGGTAGCATCATCGACACAAAACGTGTCCTCAATGATTAAGAGACCGCTAAGTAGGTCATGAATTCTTAATCTTTTTATCAGAACAAAGGAGAGCATATGTCAGAAAATAAAATGTTTGGGGGCCTGATGAAACAGGCACAGGAACTTCAGGAACGCATGGCAAAAGTGCAAGCAGAAGCCGCAGAAAAAACCGTAGAAGCCACAGCAGGTGGCGGCATGGTCACGGTGGTGGTCAACGGCCGACAGGAAGTGCTTTCTGTGAAAATTGACCCCGAAGTCGTCAATGCGGACGATATTGAGATGTTACAAGACTTGGTCATGGCTGCCGTAAATGACGGCATCCGAAAAACACAAGAAGTGATGTCAGAACAAATGAAAGGCATGACCGGAGGCATGAAAATCCCCGGTCTGTTTGGCGGATGACACAACAGGGCATCTTCAACCACCTCATCGAACAACTCATGGCCTTACCTGGTGTCGGGCGAAAATCGGCACAACGACTTGCTTTTTTCATCCTAAAAATGGAGCCTGAAGCCGCTAAAAACATTGGTCGGGCCATTATTGATGTCAAAGACCGGCTCGCCTTCTGCAAAATCTGTAATAACATCACAGAGCACGAAATTTGTGACATTTGCACAAGCCCCAAACGAGACACACAGAAAGTTGTGGTCATTGAAGAACCCAGCACCCTACACATCATTGAGCGAACCGGGGAATATAAGGGTCTCTATCATATTCTGCTCGGTGCCCTGGCCCCCCTGCCCGGCGCAAAAACAACTGCGCCTTCCATAGAAAACCTCATCGAACGCTTGGAAAAAGGGGGCATCACCGAAGTCATTATCGCCACAAATTCCACGATTGAAGGCGAAGCCACGGCGATTTATTTAACACGACTCATTCAACCCCTGGGCATTACAGTCAGTCGCATCGCTTTTGGGATTCCAGTGGGTATTGATATCGAATACGCAGATGAAGTGAGCCTCATAAAATCCTTACAGGGAAGGCGAAAAATCAACCCGCTATAAGGACTCAAATCACGCGTCTTTTCCTTAAAAAATCAAAACCTAAATAATCCCGCGGGTAAAATCATTGTGGCACGTAAAATCGTCGATGGTAAACAGGCTCTCAAAATCGGCCCCCGTTTTTTCGATGGCCTCTCGACCCCCTTCTTTGCGATCCACCAGGGCAATCACTTTTAGGATCACATGGCCTTCATTTTCAAGGGCTTCCAAGGTACGCAGGGTTGATCCTCCGGTTGTCACAACATCTTCAACAACAACCACTTTTGCACCTTTTTGTAAATTGCCCTCTATCTGCTGCTTGCTTCCGTGGGCTTTGGGTGTTTTACGGACAATAAAGGCCTGAATCGGTCGATTTTCCAAAAAACTAATCACCGAGACCGCTGTGGCAATAGGATCCGCTCCCAGGGTCATCCCCCCCACAGCCTCGACAGGCAGGGCGCGAATTTCTTCAAAAATTTCACGACCAATCAAAGTCGCCCCTTCCGCATCCAGTGAAACTTTTTTGCAGTCGATGTAGTAGGAGGTCTTTTTTCCAGAGGTTAATTGGAAAGAGGCCTCTGCGCTATAGCGAAAGGAGTCTTTGAATAAAAGATCCAACAAACGCCTGCGATTTTTCGTTTCTAAAGTCATGGCCTATCCCTAACGGATCGGAATTTTTTTGTCAAGCAAGCTTCTGTTTTTAATCCTACATAAAGCGAGAAGCGCCTCCCGCCATCAATTTTTGCGTTATGACTTCATGGGGCGCGGGACGACAGTAGTGAAAGCCCTGCATTTCATCACAGCCATTGGATTTCAAAAATTCTGCCTGCGCCTCTGTTTCAACCCCCTCGGCGGTCACATACAATTTCATACTGTGCGCCATGGCAATAATTGCTTGGGAGATTGCAGCATCATTGGCATCTGTCGTAATGTCTCGCACAAAAGACTGGTCGATTTTCAGATGATCAATTGGAAAGGACTTTAAATAACTCAAGGAAGAATACCCTGTGCCAAAATCGTCGATCGCCAAGTGAATCCCCATCGTTTTGAGGATCGTGAGGGTCTCTATACTGCCCGCCACATCTTTCATGATCATGCCTTCTGTAATCTCCAGTCCCAGACAATGTGCGGGAAGTTTTGTCTCATGAAGAATACGGGCAACAGTCTCTGTTAGGTTTTTTTGCAAAAACTGGAGGGGCGATAAATTTACAGCGACCCGAGAAATTGGAAAACCCAGGTACCGCCAATGCCGCGCCTGTTTGCAAGCGGTGCGCATCACCCACTCGCCGATGGGAATAATCAGACCCGTTTCTTCGGCCAAGGGAATAAATTCCGCCGGAGAGATCAAGCCACGTTTTGGATGATTCCAGCGCAACAGACATTCGACTCCGGTGACTTGTTTTTCAACCACACCCACCAGGAGTTGGTAATAGGCTTGTAGCTCTCCCGCATTGATGGCGCGACGCAAATCTTCTTCCATAAGTAAACGTTTAACCACACGGGTATTCATGTCCGCCGTGTAAAATTGAAAGCGATTTCTCCCTGCATCTTTCGCGCGATACATTGCAGTATCGGCATTTTTGAGGAGTGTTTCAGGATCATCCCCATCCTTGGGATAGAGGCTAATACCCATACTACCGCCCACAAAAAAATCGTGCTCATTTAATAGAAAAGGAGGCCTTAAGGCATCTAAAATCTTCTGCGCCACTGTTGCAATCACCGTTTCGTCACTTAAGTTTTCCAGCACGAGCACAAACTCATCACCACCCAAACGGGCAATGGTATCCTCTGCGCGCCCACTTATTCTCAATCGTTCAACAACCTTGATCAAGAGCAAATCACCCATGGTATGTCCATAACCATCATTCACTTTCTTAAAATTATCCAAATCCAGAAAGAGCAAGGCCACCTGTTTTTGATGACGCTGAGCCTTTCGTATGGCATGTTTCAGACGATCAAAAAGCAGGTAACGGTTTGGAAGTTTCGTGAGTGCGTCGTGTGTGGCTTGAAATTCTAATTTTTGAGCCGCCTGACGGACATAGGTCACATTACTAAAAGCCACCGCAATGCCCAAAACCACCCTTGTTTCCCCATAAATGGGTTTGACAGAAACGTGGAGCATGTATTCCTCTCCAGTCGCACTGAGTAATAAAATGGATTCGGGCAGGTGCAGGACCTTATGTTCAGCAATACACTGTGTAACGGGATAGGTCATACGCTCCCCCGTTGTTTCATCAACGGCATGGAACACCGTATTAAAGGGACGACCCAAGGCACGAGAGTGCGCATAACCCGTCAGTGTTTCTGCAACAGGATTCATGTAGTCCACAATGCCATCGGCATCCGTCGTAATCACAGCATCTCCAATTGAATGTAGGGTCACCTGAGCCCGCTCTTTTTCGTGAGAGAGGGCCTGAGCAGCACCTTCCAAACGGATCCAGCTCAAGAGCGGTGCAGAGAGACTGACCACCACCAAAGAGACCGCAGGAGGCACCCAAAGATTGAATACGGACAGTGAAAACCCGCTCAAAATAAGGGTCATAAGTACAAGGGTGCAGGTTGCGGCAAAAGCCGCACGGGGAGAAAGATAATAATAAAATGCTACTGGAGATAATACAAGTAAGAGCGTCATCAATACATGTGCGATAAAACCAATGCGTTGAAAGTGACGTCCACTTCTTAGTGCGTGTAAAATATTGGCATGAAGCTCAATACCTGACATCTGCTGGCTTTTACCCGAAACAGGTGTGGAAATTCGGGGAGAAAGCCCCGAAGCCGTCATGCCCACCAACACAGTTTTACCCCGGATCTGATCAGAAGAGATTCGCCCCGAAATCACATCGGCATAGGAAATTTTTTTAAAGTGGCCGGGGGGGCCAGAAAAAGAAATGAGCACAGGATGGGCACTTGTCCAGGCATAAGGAGAACCTTCCTTCGCCTCCTCCAAGACAGATGGCAAGGAGAAACCCTCTGAGTCTCGCAAGATTGCCACCGCAAATGCAGGCCAATGGGCAGTGTTGAGTCCTGCCTTTAAAAACAATCCCCGTTGAATGCCATCTGCATCCAAGGACGTTTCAACATGGCCTAAGGCCGTTGCAGCCTCCGTAAACACAGGCAAGGGTAAAATTTCTGTAATGCCAATCGCAGAAAGCCGTTCGGAGGCCACGGGCAAGACAACACGCCCACTCCTTCGCATCGCAACAGCAAAGAGATGATCACCTTCAGGATCAGCCACATCCGGCTTGGAAAACAGGATGTCAAAAGCAATCACTTTCGCCCCAGCATCTGACAAAAGATCAACGAGTTTTGCATGTCTCCGACGCGGCCAAGGCCATCGCCCCAGTTCATTCAAACTGCGATCATCAATCCCGATCATGACGACATCTTCAGGCGCAGGTCCTCCCATAAGACGGATCAAACCGTCATAAAATAGATTATCCCAACGTTTTAAAGAATCATCATAGAGAAGGCCCAGCGTAATGCCGGACAAAAGAAATAAAAAAATCGTCTTTTGTAAAAAAAGATAAACCTGTTTTCGCTCAATTTTCACAATATCGCCATGATCCCAGCCAAAAAGATCAAGAAGAGGGAACAACAGGATTCTGGAGGAACCTCAATAGATTGCGCGATCGAGTATTCTCCCGTCCTTCCTTCCAGCGTAACTGCCCGTACACGTAAATAATACGAGCCTGCATCGGGACGACCAAGTGATGCACTTGTGGTCCTAAACTCCTTCTGCTCAACCAATACCCGAAAAGCCGCATCTCGCGCAAGCTGCACTTCGTAGCGCTCACCCAATTTTCCACCCTGCCAGTGAACTTGAAGCTGCATTTTTTCGATCTGACTTTCTAAAAGAATGAGACGGGAGGCTTTAGCGCGTACCTTAAATGTTTGAGAACGACTAAAAAGGCCGTATTTTCCCGATGAGTCCGCCGCAGCAACACGCCAGTAATAGACCCCCGGTTTCAGTGCTTGTGTTATCTTTATTTTTTGTTTTGAAAAATGACGGATGTCCAAAATCGGGGAAAAAAAATGGGCCTGGGCTGCCACTTGAAAGTGATAAGAATTGGCCTGAAACACCGCTTCCCATTCAAATTTAGGGATTTCAAAATCCATCACACCGTCAGGCTTGGGGCTTAGAAGAAGTGGAGGGTTGGAAAGCACTTGAATCACCGGTGGGACAGGTTTTTGCAGCGGTTTAGGAGGAAGCATGGTCGGCAGTTCAAGCACAAAATGATGCAAGGCACTAAAACCTTCTAAACCCAGCTGATCAATGCCACGCATGCGCATGACATATGATCCCTGGGCTAAATCCGAAAGAATCAGCTCAGCTTTTTTGACCGTTTCATCAAAACTTAAGACATCAAAAGACTCATCTTTTGACAATTGAACACGATAAGTATCCGCATCTCTGAGCTTCGGCCAAATAAAGCGCAAGGGCAATTCTCCAATTTGCTCGGGCAAACCCTTAAGATTCGGTGCTTGCAGCAGTTGACTCGGAAGAGAAGGCGGCTCACCTACCTTAACCAGCGTGCCAAAACCTGCCGAGACGGACTGCACCTTCCCCGCAGCCAAAACATCCACACGGCCTTTTAGTACCTCGGTCGTCGAAATCCCACGCACCGCGTCACTTGCCACCCGGAGTTCAGTCCCACGCACAGAAGTAATCGCACCCGGGCTATGAATTTCAAAATGTGTCCCCGAACCATCCTCTGGATTGACCTCAGTCTGGAGTCGCCCCTTTTTTAAACGGATTCGGGAATCCACCATACCTGTCTCGCCATAGGCCTGAATGACATCAAACTCTAAAATACTGTTGGCCTGTAAAAGAAGACGCGAACCATCAGCAAAAACAAAGGTCACACTGCTATTGGCTCCCGTATGCACTGCATCTTGAATATGTAAAAGCCCCCCCACAAAAAGGGCTTGTCTTTTTCCACTTGTCGCAGACTGAAAAAAAACCTCACCCGATACGGCCAATACCTTGACGGGTTTGGCTTGTATTTTCAGCCAGGCGACAGGGATCTTGAGACGGGTGCCGGGTAAGAGTTTTTTAGGATCTGAAATACGATTGAGCTCTTGAAGTTTGCGCCAATAACGCATGGAACTTAAATAACGTTCACTGAGCGTCCACAAATTGTCTCCAGGACGAACCGTATAAGTCCAATTTTGAGCCTGTAGAGATGGAACACTCAAAAAAAAGAAAACTGCCGCAAAAAATAAAAGTCGTCTTGTGCCAAACTTTCCCATTGTTTCTGGCCTTTCTTGGACGGATTTACGATTTGTCGTATCAAAAAAGAAGGAGAACCGCAGTGTCTCAGAACACTGGGCTGAACGACAACAAGGAACGGTTATTTCTACAAAACACTTTCGTGTGGAAGAATACGAAAAAAATATCTTTAGGAAAATGATTTATTTCATTTTTGCGAGACGTTTCAGGCCCGCCCGAATGAGATCCTCCACCGAGGCATCTTCCGTCTCTTTTAAAATGAGATCAAGACTGCGTTTGACCTCCGTCCTTGAATACCCCAAATTCATCAATGCCGATAGCGCATCACGCTGCTTTTCGTCTTCGATTTCAGCCAAGACAGGGAGACTCGTAGGGGAATCGTCAAGAAGACTCATCTTTTCTTTCAGCTCTAAGACCAGTCGTCCAGCCATCTTTGGCCCCACACCCGGAATTGCTCTTAGACGCTGAACCTGCTCCGCTCTAATGGCCTCAATCAATTCGCTCACACCAATGCCCGACAAGATATTCAAGGCCAGCTTTGGTCCAACACCACTCACACCTAGAAGCAAGAGAAAGACCTCTTTTTCTTGAAGCGTTGAAAAACCAAAGAGTTGAAACGCGTCTTCGCGAATATGCGTGTAAATGTGTAAAAAAACCCGAGCCTTTTCTTCAGGGAGCCTGTAATACGTCGAAAGTGGCGTAAAAACCTGATAACCGATCCCTTGCACCTCAATGGTTAAAAGCGTCGGCGTTTTTAAGGCAATCACACCTTTTAGAGAGGCAATCATGAATGGGTTCTCTCACTTGAGTCCCTGATTTTTGCTTGAAAGCGTTCAGAATGTGCATGACAAATGGCCACAGCTGCAGCATCCGCCTGATGCTCTGATGCGAGTGCTTGTTTTAAACGAAGCAGGTGAACGACCATCTGCTGTACTTGCCGCTTGGCCGCCCCACCGTGACCAACAACCGCCATTTTAACTGCGGTGGGTGCATAATCATAAACAGGAAGATCACGACAGGCTGCGGCCAAAATTGCGGCCCCACGCGCCTGTCCTAATTTAAGGGCTGACTTCACATTTTTTGCCAAAAAGGTGTCTTCAAGGGCAACTGCTGTGGGCTTTTCGCTATCAATGATGGACAGAATTTCGTCGTATATTTTTTTGAGTCGTTGAGAAAAAGGAGCCTTTGTATTGGTGCGAACATCTCCTGAGCGGCAATACAAGAGCGCTCCTTTGACATCTTCTTCGATGATTGAAAAACCCGTCACACCTATCCCCGGATCAATCCCTAATATCTTCATCTGGGTGGCTTTTTCATTTTGCTAGACAGACTCAGTCCCTATTAATTCAGAATTTTTTCCATTTCTTCATCGGAAATATCAAAATTGGCATAAACGTTCTGAACATCGTCATTATCTTCCAAACCCTCCATCAGACGAATCATCTGCGCCGCCTGAGTGTTTTTTAAGTGAACCGTCGTTTGCGGTAAAAAGGTCACCTCTGAAAAAACAGGCATAAGGCCCGCATCTAAAATGGCTTTTTTGACCTCCTCAAAATCATTGGGTTCTGTAATCACATCAAAATTGCTCGCATCTTCAGAAAGAAAATCTTCCGCACCCGCCTCGAGTGCCAAGGTCATCAAGGCTTCTTCATTCGCCCCTTCTTTCGGCAAAGAAATCATGCCTTTTCGATCAAAGACCCAAGACACTGCACCTGTTTCCGCCATATTACCGCCGTGTTTGTTAAAGGTGTGGCGCACTTCGCTGACCGTGCGATTTTTATTGTCTGTCAGAATATCAAGTAAAATAGCGACACCACCCGGCCCATAGCCTTCGTAGCTTGTCTCTTCATAATGAACGCCCGGAAGCTCACCTGTGCCTTTTTGAATGGCCCGCTTCATATTGTCCGCAGGCATGTTCACTTCTTTGGCCTTTGCGATGATCATTCTTAGACGTGGATTTCCGTCTAAATCGCCTCCTCCAATTTTTGCCGCGACCGTAATTTCTCGAATAATTTTTGTGAAAATCTTACCACGCTTGGCATCCACCGCCGCCTTTTTATGTTTTGTCGTCGCCCATTTCGAATGACCTGACATAGAAACTCCGTCCTGTAACATAGGGGTAAGTACTGCTTAAAAGATTGGATTTATTAGCATAGTTTTGAAGAAAGTGTCAATTTTGAGGCGGAAGCGGAATAGGACGACCATAATAGAACCCTTGAAAAAAATCGAAACCCAAAGTACGACAAACCTCGGCTTCTCTTTCGTTACTAATGCCCTCTGCCAAAGTTTTGATCTTCAGATTTTTTGACAGTTGCAACAAAAAAGCCAGCATTTCTTTTCTCGCCGGAGACAGATCAATATTTTTGATCAGACGAATATCAAACTTTAAATAATCCGGTGGCACTTCAGACAACTCCAAAAGACGTGTTTGTCCCGCACCAAAATCGTCGTAGGCCAAACCAACCCCCAACTGGCTCAAACCGTGACGCATCTGCTTCATCACACTTAAATCCGTCACCGCCCCTTCGTGGATCTCTAGCACCAAGTGAAGTCCCGGAAATTCCTCACATGCTGCACGAATTGTCGCAAGCAGACGGTCTGGAAAATCTAACTCCCTGGGATGGATATTAATAAAAAAGGGAGAACGAATACCGGATGCATTGGCGCGTCGCACACCGTCCTGTCGAAACAGCTCAACCAGCTCAATTTCCCGATCAAAATTTTCGGCCATCTTAAAGAGCGGACCTGGCGATGTTGGCAGCTTGGCATAGGCACCCCGACCTAGTATTTCAAATGCAAAAATATCATCCGTATCGCAAGGATAAATGGCTTGAAAAACAGAAGTCACACTTTGGGAAGACAGCATGGCTTCAAGTTCTAATATACCCACAGGCAATTTATCCGTGGATCCGGCAATATCAAGCTCGGTCGAAATACTCCCCACCACTTGCGTGGTGTTTTCAAAAGTCAGTCTCAATGCAATATCCGCAATATGCAGGATATCTCCTGGTTTTAAAAGCACTTCTCCTTGCACCGGTTTGTGGTTAAGAAAAGACCCGTTTGTGCTTTTTAAATCCTTCAAAAACAGACAGCCATTTTTTTTTAAGATTTTAGCATGAACCCGAGAAATATTTGCAGAATGTATACTTAAGGAAAGATCAGACTTGCGACCAATCACAAAAGGGAAGGTATCAATCTCAAGTTTTCGTGTTGTTGTGGGGCCATCTAAACGGCCTTCAAGAAACCAGGCTTTCATTCCTAATGCTCCAATAACATCTGCAAATGAGGCCAGTCAGGTAAAGGGTCTTATTAATACACTAAATGCCAGAATAAAGAAAAAAAAAGGGGAGCAGAACTGCTCCCCTTTTCCATAACAATACGAATGTGTATCTACTTCCTCCGCCCCAAGCTTCTCGCATACAAGAGCACCAACCAGGCTTCCTCTTCAGTGATCACACTGCCAACCATTGGCATCATTGCTGTACCAGGGATGCCATTTTTAATCACATAAAAAAGCTCACCGTCGCTACGCATTGCATGAAAACCGGCATTTGTGAAATTGCGAGGAGAAGGATCAAGCCCTGGCGCAGCCAAACCGTCGCCCCTTCCCTCTTTTCCGTGACAGGTAAAACATGTTGCCTTTGTTTGATAAAGCGCCTTGCCTTTAGCAATATTCTCGGAAGACGCTTTGAAAGGATTTTCAAGTTTCTGAATTTCCTTCATTTTTTTTTCAGGCACCCGCCGTTTTGATAAATCCGACTCCGCTGCAAAAACCAACGAAACCATCAGTATCGAAACAGGAACAAACCACAAAAAACCACTTCGCACGATCTACACACTCAATTCGCGTTTGTCTTTAATGAAGGCTTCTCTCATAGATAAGAATCAATGCCGCTTCTTCCTCTGTAATGATTCCCGGTGCGTAGGAAATCATGCCTGTACCTTCGATGCCATTTTTGATGACGTACATGAACTCGCCATCTGTTTTTTTCTTCAGGCCTTTGTTGTGGAAGTTTCTTGGAGCTGGATCAAGTGCGGCACCTGCAACACCATCGCCTTTTCCGTCATTACCGTGGCAAGTAAAACATGTGGCTTTACCCTGAAAAAGGGCTTTACCTTTGGCGATATTTCCCGGGGTCGATTTGAATGGGTTCTTCCACTCTTTGGCTTCTTCCATGTCGTCTTCAGGGACACGCGGGCCAAGCGGATCTTTTTCGGCCGTGAAGCCAATACCACCTGTCCCCAATAAAACCGCTACTGCTGCAAAAGCTAAAACAATCTTACTAAATTTCATTTATACCTCCACCTTTTCACAATGATCTCATTTAAACTTCGTTGACACTGTTGCAATGGATACCCGTAAGTGAATAGTAACCCGCTACATCTCCAAAATTTTCAAGCTAGAACTCATCCCTCAGCGTTCATTTTATCGCAAGAAATGATCCTACCGAGTATAGCGACCGACACTATATCGAGACCCTAACAAAACTGTCAAGCCTTTTTTTGAGTTGACACCTTTTCACTGCTTCAGTAAGATACTGAAATTTTATGTAGGGATATTCCTAAATGAAGATTGCCTCCATCTCTACCTTCATTCTGCTCGTATTTTCCATGCTCTCAGGCTGTCACAGGCCTCCGCCCGAAGGCATGATCGCTATTCCTGCTGGCGAGTTTTTTATGGGAACCAATGCGATCGATAAAAACAACTTTGCAGCAGAGCACGGCATCGTCAAACCTTGGTTTGTCGATGAAGGCCCTGCACACAAGGTTTTTCTTCCACTCTATTATATAGATAAACACGAGGTCACCAACACGCAATACGCAAAATTCATTATCGCCACAGAAAATGCACCTCCCCCTTATTGGGAGAAAGGGGTTTACGCCAGAGGCAGTGAGTTGTACCCCGTTGTCATGGTCACTTGGCACGAAGCACAAACCTACTGCAACTCAAGAGGGGGAAGATTGCCCAGCGAAGCGGAATGGGAAAAAGCGGCCAAAGGCATCGAAAAAAACACCTACCCCTGGGGCGAAATATTTGACGTCAAAAAAGCCAACATCGGCGGTTTGTCCGGCGATCTCTCCCCTGTGGGCAGTTATCCTGCGGGAAAAAGTCCTTATGGGCTTTTGGATATGATTGGCAATGTCTGGGAATGGACCTCTGATTGGTATCAGCCCTATCCCGGAAGCACCTACAAAAGTGATCGTTTTGGAAAAGAACTCAAAGTCATTCGTGGCAATTCCTGGTCGTCCATTGGGCACTATCCCGCCGAAGTACAAACAGAACTGCTCAAGTATCACTCAACGACAACCTTTCGCCTTTTTGCCCCGCTCGATTCGACCATCAGTGACGTCGGATTTCGATGTATGAAACCCACTTAGAAAATCTGCACCATTCGCTTGTGCGCACAGCAGACCCAGAAAAGATCAAAACCTCAAAATCGCGGCTTACAAAACCGACCTCTCTTTTCATCAGAACCTTGCCTGCAAAAGGGCTAAGCCCGGTCTCCCTCTCAGAAAAAATCCAATGGGAAGGATCCTCTTTTCTTTTACAGGGATCAAGAGGCGGCTGGTTTGAGGGGGATTTTTCACTACTGGGCGGCTCTGCTTTTGGCATCTTTAAGAGCAAAGGAAAACAAAGCCGTTTCTCCTACCTCATCCCACACAAAAAAGATGCGCTCGTCTTCTCTGATGATCCACTTGCCGCCTTGCAAAGCCTACTGGATCGTTTTCAATCTTCTGAGTATACAAAAATTGATCTGCCCTTCGCAGAAGGCGGTGTTGTCGGATTTTTTAGTTATGAGCTGATTCAACAATTTGAGAACATCCCGGAAACGGGTGAAAATCCGGATCTGCCCGATATTCACCTGCTTTTTTTAAATTTTTATATCCTCTTTGATCACCGCAAAAATCTCATTCATCTGGTTTACAATCCCGCACCAGAAATCGAATTAGGCATCAGTCTGGAGATTGCACATCAAAATGCTCAGAAAAAAATCAACGCTTTTGAAAAAATGATCACAGCATCGCACACACAGCCCTCCCCTAAAAAACAAAACAGAATATCCGAAACATCAAACAGGATGCTCAAAGCGGATCAATCCCAAAAAAACTACGAAGCCATGGTGCAACGCACCCTTCGTTATATTACCGCCGGAGACATCTTTCAAGCCAACCTTTCTCAGCGCTTCAGTGGCCCATCGACCGAAGACAACCTTTTTAAAATTTATCAACGTCTATGGACAATCAATCCTTCACCTTTTTCCTGTTTTCTTGATTTTGGAGACCTACAAATTGCCTCTGCCTCCCCAGAACGTCTGGTTCGCATCACAAAAAATTCGGAAAGAACCATCGTCGACACACGCCCTATCGCAGGAACACGTCCACGCGGGGAAACCCCAGAACAAGACAAAGATTTTGTGAATGCGCTTTATCAAAGCGAAAAAGAACGTGCCGAACACCTCATGCTGGTTGATCTTGAAAGAAACGATCTGGGTAAAGTCTGCAAATATGGCACCGTTGAGGTGGATGCCCTCATGCAGCTTGAAAAATATTCTCACGTCTCACACCTTGTCTCAAACGTCAAAGGCATACTACGTGAGAATACCGCTGCACTCACGGTCTTAAAAGCGCTTTTCCCCGGTGGCACCATCACGGGTGTGCCCAAAATCCGTTGCATGGAAATCATCGCTGAACTCGAACAAAAACCCCGCGGCATCTATACCGGCTCCATCGGCTACATCGGCTTCAATGGCGAAATGGATCTCAATATTGCCATTCGCACCTGGGTACAACAAAAAAATGAAATAAGCTTTCAGGTCGGCGCAGGCATCGTCGCGGATTCTAATCCCGAAAAAGAATATAAAGAAACCCTACAAAAAGCCGCAGCGCTTCTAAAAGCCTTAGATCCACTCGAAAACCCCAAGTAAGGAACTACAATGTGGATTTATTTGAATGACCGTTTTGTCTCTGAAAAAGAAGCCAGTATCTCCGTTTTTGACACCGGCTTTCTCTACGGGGATGGTCTTTTTGAAACCCTTCGTGCATACGATGGAAAAATTTTTACACTGGACAAACACCTGGACCGCCTCGGCAAAGCCGCAATCTTTCTAAAAATTAAGATCCCCAAAGCGGCTCGACTCGACGACTTACTGCATCAAACCCTGGCACGAAACGGCCTAAAAAATGCGATGCTTCGGCTCACCATCACACGCGGTATCAATCCCATCCCCCTTCGCCCGGATCTTTGTGAAAAAAGCACAGTCGTCATCACTGCGCGGGCTTTTGAGGGTTATCCCGATGGATTTTATAAAAAAGGCGTCTCGGCTGCCATTGTCTCCACCCCACGAAATACGCCAACAGGAAGTGGGCCATCACTCAAATCACTCAACTTTTTAAATAATATTCTGGGCAAACTCGAAATCAATGCTGAAGTTCATTTTGAAGCCCTCATGCTTAGTCCCGCAGGAGAGCTCTGCGAAGGCACACTCACGAACCTTTTTTGGGTCAATCAGGGTGTGCTTTATACCCCCGCATCGGAAACAGGTCTTTTAAAAGGCATCACACGAAGCATTGTCCTGGATTTGGCGAAAAAAGAAGGCATGCCTGTAGAAGAAGACTGTTATCCACCGAAAACCTTACTTAAGGCAGAAGAAGCCTTTCTCACTAATAGTGGGATTGAATTGATGCCCTTGGTCTCAGTCGACGGGGAAAAAATTGGAACAGGTTTACCCGGACTCATTACAGAAAAACTGCGTGCAGCCTTTTGTTTAAGAGTCAGGCGAGAGACAGGTGGAATTGACTAGAAAATTCCACTGGCACATCCACTAAAAAACTTGAAATTCAAGCAACCCTATGACACCCTCCGTCTAGGAATCTTTGGATAAAAAAATCATTAAAATACCGTTAAAAAATAGATATTATTCTATATAGCGAGGATCACTGACACGAAAGAAGATTCCAATCTATTCACACCCGCTCTCTTGCTGGATAACAAAAGACGAGGCAGCCTATGATTTCATACGATAAATTTCAGAAATCGCTCAAACATCTGGAATTACAATACAAAAATCACACAACGATGGATGAAACCCTCCCAATATTGATCAAAGAAGCCGTTTCTGAATCTGTGATTCAGCGATTTGAAACCTGTTTTGATTGTATGTGGAAAATTTTAAAGCGTTACCTTGAGCAAGACCTGGGTATTGCAAACCTCCCGAATGGCCCAAAACCTCTCTTTAGAATTGCCAATGAAAACAACCTTTTCAAAGATGGCGTTGAACCCTGGCTCGAATACTCAAATGCGCGCAATAGTACCTCACATGACTATAGTGGTAAAAAAGCCCTGGCGGCTTTAGACATCATGGGCTATTTTATTCATGACGCCATTCATCTCTACGAAACGATGAGTCATGACACATGGAAATAGAACACATCATTGACATCACCCCCAAACAGCAAAAAATCCTTTTATCCTTGTTTCAAACCCACCTGCCCAACACCCTTGTTTGGGTCTACGGTTCACGAATCACAAAACATGCCCGTCCCAACTCAGATTTGGACCTAGTGGCATTTCCTTCTCCAGAACAATTAACACAAGTTCATGAATTACGAGAGGCCTTTGACAACAGTGATCTCCCCTTCCGGGTAGATCTTTTTGTCTGGGATGAAGTACCTAAGTCATTTCGAAAAAATATAGAAACGGCATATGTGGTATTGCAGAGACAAAAAATCGAGTTTTCAGAACACAATAAACTAAAAGAACAAAAGATGTCTCCCTGTATAGCGCACAAAGATCATACACTAGAACAACATCTAATGGGTGTCGCGGACAAAGCCAAGTCTTTTGCTCGCAAGCTCAATCTGAGTCAACAGGCGGAATTGATCGGGTTACTCCATGATTTAGGTAAATATAGTGCTCAATTCCAAAGCTATATCAAGTCGGCTATCGGACTGATTAACGAGGACGAAGATGATTATGTCGATGCGCAGGGATTAAGAGGTAAAATAGATCATTCGACCGCGGGCGCGCAGCTTATTTGGGAAGAATTTTCCAAACAGGGTGAGATAGGGAAGATTGTAGCTCAGATTTTGGCCTTATGTGTCGCATCCCATCATTCTGGTTTGATTGATTGCCTGTCCACGGATACTTCTGTCCCAGTTCGCGACAACTTCACAAAACGCATGACCAAAACCAAGGCCAAAACATACCTTCAGGAAGTCAAAGAAAAAATAGATACCGATGTTAATGCTCGGTTTCAATCCTTGGTTTCTGATCCCGCTTTGATTCAGGACGTAAAAGAGAATATGCGTCAAATTATGCAATACGATTTGATGAAGGGAGTCGACCTAAACCAAAACCAAATTACCCAGTTTAAGATTGGCTTGTTCGTTCGTTTCCTTTTCAGTTGCCTGATTGATGCGGATCGGATTGATACGGCGGATGCAGAAAAACCACATCTAGCAAAAAAACGGCAGTACGGAAATTATGTCGAATGGGCTGTATTGATTGAACGCCTCGAAAAACGGTTGTTAGAATTTGCTAACACCGAGCCGATTGACAAAATCAGGTATAAGATTGCCGAGTGCTGTCGGGAGGCCGCAGAAAGAAAAAAAAGCATCTTCACGTTATCTGTTCCCACGGGTGGGGGAAAAACACTCGCAAGTCTCCGCTTTGCGTTGCATCATGCAAAACAATACAAAATGGACCGAGTGATTTATGTGATCCCCTATACCTCCATCATTGATCAGAACGCAGATGTTGTTAGAAAAATTCTTGAACCAGTAGGAACCTTACGCGGGAGCATTGTATTGGAACACCATTCCAACCTTACACCTGAACAACAAGGCTCGCGTGAAAAAATATTATCAGAAAATTGGGACGCACCCGTGGTTTTTACAACCATGGTGCAATTGCTTGAAACACTATTTGGCGCGGGCACACGCGGCGCAAGACGAATGCACCAACTCGCAAACACGGTGCTCATTTTTGATGAAATCCAAACGATACCCGTCAATACGGTTCATTTATTTTGCAACGCTATCAATTTTTTGGTAGAGCATTGTGACGCTTCGGTTGTGTTATGCACAGCAACTCAGCCCTTGCTCAATCGCGTCGATACATCGAAAGGCGCACTGAAATTTACTCAAGACAATGAAATTATGCCTGATGTTCAGCAGCTATTTGACGACCTAAAGCGTGTTGAAATACTCAACCGACGCAAGCCCGGCGGCTGGAAAAATGAAGAAGTTGTCGAGTTGGCATTACACGAAGTGAGAGAGAGCGGTAGTTGCCTGGTCATCGTCAATACAAAAAAATCTGCACAAGTTTTATTCTCTCTTCTCGGAAAAACGGAAGGAATCCGTGTGTTTCATCTGAGCACCAATCTCTGTCCGGCACACCGCAAAAAGGTTTTGGCTGAAATTCGGACATTGTTGGATGACGATTCACCCCTGCTTTGTATCAGCACCCAGTTAATCGAAGCGGGTGTCGATGTGGATTTTGGTGCCGTCATCCGCTACACAGCCGGGCTGGATTCTATTGCCCAGGCCGCAGGCCGTTGCAACCGGAACAAACGTCGGGAGGTTGGGCGTGTTCATATTGTGAATCCAGCCGATGAAAATTTGGATATGCTCGGAGATATCCGAGTGGGCAAGGATGTCACAGAACGTCTGTTAGAAGATCAAAAATCCGGCACCGAAAATTTTGAAGGTGGAATGGTTGCACCACAGGCTATAAGCCGATATTTTGAATATTATTTCTATGCACGTAAGGATGAAATGAGCTATCCCGTTTCAGCCAATATCGTCGGGCGTGATGACACTTTGCTTAACATGCTTTCCGTCAATCAGCTCGCCGTTTCGGAATACGGACAGGAACACCATTCCGCACCCAATATTTACTTGCGCCAATCCTTCATGACTGCCGCAAAGGCATTCAAAGTGATTGATGCTCCCACACAGGGCATCATCGTGCCCTATGGTGATGAGGGTAAAACGCTGATCGCCGAACTTTGCGCGGCATTTGAGGTGGAGAAACAATTCACACTCTTGCGGCGAGCACAACAATTTACCGTCAATGTTTTTCCTCATCATTTGGAAAAACTAAAAAAAGAAGGCGTATTGCATCAAATACAAAAAGACGTAGACATCCTCTATCTCATGGATTCCCGTTATTACAACGAAGATTTCGGCCTCAGTTCAAGCCCTGAAGGGAATATGGAGGTACTTTATGGCGGAATTTAACCTTAGAAAAAATGGCATTGAATTCAAGGTGTGGGGACGTTACGCCTTGTTCACTGACCCACTGACGCGTATCGGTGGTGAAAAGTGTTCCTACCACATTCCGACTTATGAAGCCCTCAAAGGTGTAACCAAATCAATTTATTGGAAACCCAGCATTATTTGGATCATTGACGCAGTGCGGATCATAAAACGTATCCGCACCCAAACAAAGGGCACCAAGCCGCTGAAATTCAGCGGCGGAAATGATCTGGCGATTTATACTTTCCTTGCGGACGTTGAATATCAAGTCCGGGCGCATTTTGAGTGGAACCTGCATCGTCCCGAATTGGTGGATGACCGCAACCAAAACAAACATCATTGCATTGCCAAAAGAGTCCTAGAGCGTGGCGGACGGCAGGATATTTTTTTAGGGACACGCGACTGCCAGGGTTATGTGGAATCTTGCGCCTTCGGCAGCGGCGACGGTCACTATGATGGTGCCGAGAAACTGGACTATGGCCTGACGTTCCACGGATTTGACTACCCGGACGAAACAGGGAAAAACAAACTGCAAGGCCGTTTCTGGAGACCTGTCGTCGAAAATGGCACTATCCGCTTCCCTCGTCCGAAGGAATGTGTGGTCAAAAAATTCATTCGGGAAATGCACCCTAAACAATTCGTCCAGGGGAGCAACTTCCTTGGGGTTGAGGGTGAAGAAGCAGGATTGGAGTGCTGAAATGAGCTGGATTCAAAAACTCTACAAAACCTATGAACAGTGCGCTGATGCGCCACAGTTCTCAAACAGCCCTTTGTTACCCGTAAGCCATACAATCCAACAGGCGCATATCGAAATCACTATAAATAACCATGGAAACTTTTTGCGTGCTAAAACCATCATAAAGGAAGAAACAATCATCCCCGCGACGGAGCGTTCCTCTGGGAGAACAAGCGGCGAGGCACCACACCCACTTTCCGATAAAATCCAATACTGTGCGGCAGATTATCCCAAACACGGCGGCAAGAAAAAAACCTACTACCCTGGTTATGCAAAGCAGCTTTCATCTTGGTGCCAGTCCGAGTTTTTTCATCCGAAGGCTAAGGCGGTACTCGAATATGTCCAAAAAGAATCCATCGTTTCTGATCTCGTCCTTGAAAAGGTTTTATACTTGGGAGATGACGGAAAACTCCTCACAAGTTGGGAATCAGATACCCTATACCCCAGATTTTCAAAAACCTGACAGCAGCTGCCGGGATACGAGACCAGGGGAGCGCTCTGATTCGCTGGCGAGTTCAAGTACCGGGTGACCCTCTAACAGCGACCTGGGAAGATCGGAGCCTAATGGACGCTTGGATTGCTTTTGACGGTCATCAGAACCCGACGAGAGGTCTTTGTATGGTTACGGGGCAGGAGATCTTGTTGGCACGAAGTCATCCCAGAAGACTGAGACATAGTGGTGATGGTGCCAAGCTGATTTCATCCAACGACGCTGACGGTTTTACTTTCCGAGGAAGATTTATAGATGCCGATCAAGCATGTGGCCTTGGTTTTTCTGTCTCGCAAAAAGCACATAATGCGCTGCGATGGTTGATTGGAAGGCAAGCATTTCGAAATGGCGACCAGGTTCTCGTCGCATGGGCGGTGTCGGGCAATAAGATCCCTTCTCCATTCGCAAACAGCTACGACTTATTTGATATCGAAAGGGAAGTGGAGCAAAAGCCACAATTCCAAGGTGATGCGGGGCAAGCCTTCGGAAGAAGACTCACTAAACTGATTGCTGGCTATCGGATTGAACTCGGTTCGGGCGACGATATTGTGGTCATGGGTTTGGACTCGGCCTCGCCAGGACGTATCGCGATCATATTCTATCGAGAGCTGAAGGGTTCTGAGCTTCTTGATCGCATTCAGTCGTGGCATGAAAACCTCGCGTGGCATCAACATTATTCCAAAGAGGTCCGCTTCGTGGGCGCGCCCTCCCCAAAGGAAATAGCAGAAACGGTTTATGGGAGACGTTTGGACGACAAACTCCGTAAAGCAACGGCAGAGCGACTTCTTCCCTGCATCATTGATGGGCGGCGTCTCCCACGAGATATTGTGGAATCTGCCGTACGCAGGACATCAAACCGCATTGGCTTGGAACATTGGGAATTTGAGAAGCACCTTGGAATCATTTGTGCATTATTCAAAGGTTATTTCACCGGAGAAAGGAACTACCAAATGGCATTGGAAGAAGATCGAACAACGCGCGACTACCTATATGGCCGTCTATTGGCAATCGCGGAACATCTTGAAAACCGTGCGCTGTATCTTGCAGGAGAAAACCGGGAGACCAGCGCCGCGAGATTGATGCAGCGCTTTGCAGATCGGCCCTATTCAACATGGAGAACCATTGAACTTTCGTTAAGCCCGTATAAGGCTCGTCTACGAGCCAATCGTCCATCATTTTTAAACGAGATGGAAAAACAGATTGACGAAGTGATCAGTACTTTTAAGGGACAGGATTTCCTGGACGAGCGGCGGCTTTCCGGGGAGTTTCTCCTTGCGTATCACTGCCAGCGGCAAGCCTTGTGGTCCAAACCAGCCTTGAAAACAGATGAGAAACCTACCGATAACGAATCAAAAGAGGAGCAACGGTTATGAGCAAATTGCAACACAAAATTGACTTTGCACTTGTCCTGCGTGTTCAGAATGCAAACCCCAATGGCGACCCCTTAAACGGAAATCGTCCTCGTTCAAACTACGATGGGCATGGCGAAATAACAGATGTTTGCATCAAGCGGAAGATCAGAGACCGACTTCTAGAAAATAATCACGCGATATTTGTCCAGTCGGATGATCGAAAAATCGATGAGGCAAAAAGCCTCCGCGCGAGGGCTGAGGCCGCCCTTGGAAATAAGCTCGGCTCAAGTGAGACGGTTAAACTCGCATGTGAAAAATGGCTTGATGTCCGCGCCTTCGGTCAGCTTTTTGCTTTTAAAAAACCGAGCAAAAAAGGGAAGGGTAAAAAAGATCAGAGTACCGATGGAGATACGGGGGTTTCCATTGGTATCCGGGGCCCTGTATCCGTGCAATCAGCATTCAGCGTGGAGCCTATTGATGTCACCAGTACCCAAATCACAAAAAGCGTCAGCGGGGAGGACACCAAAGATGGAAAAAAAAGCTCGGACACAATGGGAATGAAACACCGTGTGGATCACGGGATATATGTCTTATTTGGCAGTATGAACCCGCAATTAGCAGGAAAAACAGGCTTCAGTGATACGGATGCTAATGCCATCAAAGAAGTTCTGCCTCGGCTTTTTGAAAATGATGCATCGTCGGCGAGGCCTGAAGGCAGTATGGAGGTACAAAAACTCATCTGGTGGAAGCATGACTGCAAAGCCGGGAAGTATTCGTCCGCCAAAGTGCATCGAACACTCAATGTAAAGCCTGATGGTAACTTTGATCTTGCCTCATTGGATGGACTGGTTCCTGAAATCATTGATGGTTTTTGATAAACAAAAATCCACCCACAAACCAGAAAAAATAAAAAAGAGGTCAAAACAATGAAAAATGAATATACGGCTGTTTTAAAACAGGAAGGTGATTGGTGGATCGGGTGGATCGAGGAAATTCCAGGCGTCAATTGTCAGGAAAGCACTTATGACGGTTTGAAAGAAACATTAGCCGTCACACTCAAGGAAGCCTTGGAATTCAACCGCCTAGAGGCCCTAATGGCTGCGGGTAGCGAATACCATGAAGAAAAAATAGCCATATGAAAAGAAACAAGTTTCTCCAATATCTCCGCCGTCATGGTTGTGTCCTTTTAAGAGAAGGCCGTAGCCACTCTTGGTGGCATAACCCGGTCTTAAACAAACGTTCCGCAATTCCTAGACATACCGAAGTACAGGACCTCTTGGCAAAAAAGATATGCAAAGATCTTGGTGTGGAGTCGATCAAGTAGCCATGAATAGCGATCCCATCATGATTTCCGCCTTGGAACACTATAGCTACTGTCCACGTCAGTGTGCCTTGATTCATCTTGAGCAAAGCTTCGATGAAAATATTTACACCCTGCAGGTCAAGCCTTGCATGCCCGCGTGGATGAAGTAAAAACCGACTATCAGGAAGGGATTCGTATTGAACGTGCACTCCCCTTGTGGAGCCATCGCCTGGGTTTGATCGGAAAAGCCGATGTCGTTGAGTTTCACGGGGAAACCCCGTATCCCGTTGAATACAAACACGGCCCCCGGCGAAAAAAAGACCATGACGACCTTCAGCTTTGTGCGCAAGCGATTTGCCTCGAAGAAATGACGGGAAAAGCGGTGCCAAAAGGCGCTATTTTTCATCACAGTTCACGAAGGCGACGGGAAGTTGTTTTTAGCCCAAAATTACTGGCTCTGGTCGAAACCACCACCCAGGCCATCCGAGATCTCTTCGCATCAAAAAGAATGCCACAGCCTGTCAACGACCAACGCTGCACCCATTGTTCGTTATTGGAATCGTGCATGCCTTCTGTGGTCGCCGAGCAACACCGTTTTAAAAGTGCACAGAAAAACCTGTTTCGGGTCACTGATGATTTAGCAGATACATGTCATTTCGAACGAAGAGAGAAATCTTAAGCCCCGATTTAGTCTTTAAGATTTCTCTCTTCGTTCGAAATGACAATGGCGGGTCAAAGGATAATTTTTGAACTTTCGGAAAAGCCTTTTTTCCGCGATTACCAGTAACTGAGTTGTCATCTCGACCGAAGGGAGAGATCTTAGAGCGTATGTCTCGAAACTATTACGTCTACATCCTCACAAATTGGAATCACAAGGTCATGTACATTGGGGTAACAAATAACTTGGAGCGACGTATACATGAACATAAACTGAAATCAGTAAAGGGCTTCACCGAAAAATATAATGTGAACAAACTTGTTTATTTTGAAGAAACACACGATATTCGCATGGCGGTTTCCAGAGAGAGGGAACTCAAAAAATGGCGCAGAGAAAAGAAAAATGCACTTGTAAAACAAATGAATCCCGATTGGGAAGACTTGGCAAAAGATCTCTCCCTTCGGTCGAGATGACAACCTAAAAAAGGCATTGCACCATGCACCAACTCCTCAACACACTCTATGTTACGACCGAAGGGGCCTACCTCCACCTCGACCACGACACACTCAAAGTCGAGATCGAAAAAGAAACCAAGCTGCAAGTCCCTGTGCATCACCTGGGGGGCATTGTCTGTTTTGGCAATGTCATGGTCAGCCCCGCAGCCATGGCGCGCTGCGCCGAAGATGGACGATTTCTGGTCTTGCTGGATCGAAACGGCCGATTTAAAGCACGTGTCGAAGGCCCTGTTTCTGGCAATGTACTACTACGAAGTGCTCAGCACGAGGCCATGCGCGATACGTCAAAGACCCTCGAAATTGCCAGAAATATGGTCGCCGGAAAGATTCAGAACAGTCGTCAGATCGTGCTTCGTGGCGCGCGTGAAAACACAGGTGACGAAGACAGCCAAATTTTGAAAAAAACAACAGACAAGCTGGCGAGCGCCTTGTCTCGTCTCCCAAAATGTGAAGACATTGATCAAGTCCGGGGCATTGAGGGGGAATCTGCACGGGCCTATTTTTCCTCATTTGATCGCATGGTGCGTGAAGACCGCGAGACCTTTCGATTTAATGGCCGAAATCGTCGCCCACCCCGTGACCCGATCAACGCACTCATCTCTTTTCTTTATGCCTTGCTCATGAATGATTGTGTGGCAGGTGCCGAAGGGGTCGGGCTTGATCCACAAATGGGTTTTTTGCATACGATTCGGCCCGGTCGTGCGGCTTTGGCATGGGATTTAATGGAGGAAGTCCGTTCTGTTTTGGCAGATCGTTTGGCGCTCACTTTGATCAATCGACGGCAAATTCAAAAAACGCATTTTATAGATCGACCGGGTGGTGCAGTGCACTTGAATGATAAAGGCCGAAAAGAAGTCGTGATTGCTTATCAAAAACGAAAACAAGAAGAGATCACCCATCCGCTGCTCGATCAAAAAATGCCATTGGGTCTTATTCCGCACGTGCAGGCGCGTCTGCTTGCCCGCACTTTGCGAGGGGATATGGAGACTTATATCCCCTACCTTTATCGCTGAGCTGATAATGTTTATTGTCATCACTTATGATGTCTCAACAGAAACACGTGAAGGAAAACGCCGTTTTCGGCGTATTGCCACCGAATGCAAAAATTTTGGACAACGTGTTCAGCAATCCGTTTTTGAATGCACCGTGAGTGCCGTACAATATGAAATACTCGTTCGGCGATTGCTGGATATCATCAACAAGGAAGAAGACCGACTTCGCATTTATCGGCTCACTGAGCCGAAGGAAAAACATATCGAAATCTACGGCTTGGATGGCACCGTCGATTTCGAAGGCCCATTGCTGGTTTAAGCGCGAACCACCAGCGATGGAGAAAAGGCAGGCGGTTCGCGAAGTCTGCAAGATGTTGAAATAAAATAACTTTTAAACAAAAAGGGAAATTTTGGATTTAAAAGTGCTGTGGGAAAAAAGAGTTTCGCGTTTTCATTCATATAAATATTTGAAAACAAAGATGATTTTCCCCATAGCATTGCACCCGTCCTTCGGGATGGGTGAGGATTGAAACAGTTTTTCTTTTGTCGGTCAGATTGACTTTATCTTTGGTATTGCGCCCGTCCTTCAGGATGGGTAAAGATGAAAGCAGAAGCAATCGAGCATTTTGTTCGTTTATGATTTGAGATTTAATTTCGCCCATATTTCCCTGAAAATTGCTTTTAATCTTGATTGATTTTTCTTAAAAAATGATCTAAAGTTAGATCTTAATTTAGCTCTTTTTTTGGAGGTTGACATGAAACAGGTTTTTGCTAATTGTTCTGCAAGCATTTCTGAGCTAAAGAGGAATCCAACAGCCCTGTTGAATGAAGCTGAAGGCGCTCCTGTTGCTATTTTAAATCACAATAAGCCTACAGCCTATCTGATACCAGCAGATACATATGAATGGATGATGGATATCCTAGATGACTATGAGTTAGGAAAGCTTGTAAAAAAGCGAAGAAAAGACTTGAGTCATGCTGTCACGGTAAAACTGGATGATTTATAGTCTCAAATTTCTTCCAATGGCCTTAAAAGAATGGAAGAAGCTTACTCCGCCTCTTCAGCAACAATTCAAAAAAAAATTGAAAGACCGACTGAAAAATCCTAATGTCCCAGCGAGTAGACTTAAAGGTTTTGAAAATGTTTACAAGATTAAGCTGCGATCGGCCGGATATCGATTGGTATATGAGGTTTCTGATCACAATTTTGTCGTATATGTCCTTGCAATCGGAAAAAGGGAAGGGGGAGATGTATATAAAAAAGCACATGACCGAAATAAAATCTCCCGAAAAAGCACACCATAAGTGACTGATTATACGAGTGGTTCTTCGGAATGAATTTTAAATCCACCCCTCCCCTCTCGTCCGCGAGTCCTAAAAAATCGCTACGCTTTGATTTTTTAGCTTTATTCCGCCCCTTCAAAACCACATTGTCGCCACGCTTCGTACAAAACAACCGCCACGGCATTCGACAAATTCAAACTTCGATTATGGGGCAACATGGGGATTTTTAGGAGCTGTTCAGGGGGCACACTATTTCGAATGTCTTCAGGCAGACCCTCGGTTTCTGATCCAAAAAGCAGCACATCGTCCGGCTTAAAACGCACTTTATGGTAAGGGTACTTTGCAAACTTGCTACAGGCCAATAAACGCTGCGGCTGTTCTGTCTGAATAAAAGCATGCAAAGATTCATGTACCTGTACTTGTGCAAATTCGCGATAATCCAATCCGGCCCGGATCAGTTTTTTATCCTCCAGGTCAAAACCCAGGGGTTCAATCAAATGAAGTGCTGCACCGCTATTGGCACAAAGCCGGATAATGTTTCCTGTATTGGGGGGGATTTTGGGTTGAAATAAAACGACTCGAAACATAAGACCGCTCATAAAATAAAAATCACGTCACTGCCTTATACCTGAGAAAGAGAGTCTGGTCAAAAATCTTGGATCTGTTTGCCCCCTTTCCCGGCGTTTTCTTGAAATATCTTCTAAGCTATGATTAAATGCCCAGTTGATGATGACCTACTCTGAAACAATAGATTATCTCTACAAAATGCAGCGTCATGGCATCAGGCCCGGCTTGGCCCGCATGACCTCGCTGCTCGCGCTTTTTGATCAACCCCAACGATCCTACAAGTCAGTCCACATCGCAGGCACAAATGGAAAAGGCTCAACTGCCGCAATGGTTGCCGCTGTGCTTAAAGAGGCCGGATATCGCGTCGGACTTTATACCTCACCGCATTTGCTGGATTTTTCAGAGCGTATTCGAATTAATCAGGTACCTATTTCACACGAGGATATTGTCGCACTCACACAGCGTCTTCGTGAAAAACTGGAAACGAACTCTCCCCGTCTTGCAGAAAAGATTACTTTTTTTGAGTTTATAACGGGCATGGCCTTTCTCTATTTTGCGGAACAGTCTGTTGATGTTGCCGTCGTTGAAGTGGGTTTGGGCGGACGTTTTGACGCAACAAACCTTATCGAACCGCTTGTGTCTTCCATCACCAATATTGATATTGACCACGAAAAATATCTCGGCACAACGATTTCAGAAGTCGCTCAGGAAAAGGCAGGCATCATCAAAAAATCGGTTCCGCTGATTTCAACCGCCTCGCAACCGGAAGTCATCTCGATTATTGAAGAAATCGCCCGACTCAAAGAAGCACCGCTGGCAAAGGTTGGACAAGTCAACCCGGCACCCACGACGGGCTTTTCTGAAAAAAATACACTCACAAAACCGATGAAGCTCCACTACCTTGGACTCAAAGACTACATCATTGAACTGCCGCTTTTAGGCTTACACCAGATTAAAAATATGACAACGTCTTTAAGTATTATCGAGTCACTTCAAAACCAGGGACTCTGCATTTCTAAACATGATATTGTCGAGGGAATTAAGAAAGTCCGGCTTGAGGGCCGACTGGAAATCATTCAAAAAAAGCCACTCATTTTACTGGATGGCGCACACAACCCCGCAGGGGCACGTGCTTTGGGTACTTTTTTGGAAGAACTGGATGGGGAAACGCAGAGTAAACATTGGTTGATTTCCGGCATGATGGATGATAAAAAAATCTCAGAGATGATTGCACCACTTTTAAACTGGACCGATGAATTTGTCTTAACCCGTCCTAAAATGGCACGTTCAGCCGATCCACAAAAAATCAGCACGATTATCTCCTCTCTGATCGCTCAGCACAAAAAACAGGCACCATTGATCACCATAAAAGAAAATGTGGCGGACGCAATTACCCATATAAAATCGCAGATGAGCACCCAGGATTTATTGGTCATCACGGGTTCATTTTATACCGTCGGGGAAGCAAAAGGCGCGCTGATGGGCACACCGCCGTCCTTGATTCGAGGATAGATGCGGCGTTGGTTTACTCCGCAGCGGCCAAAGCGCTCTAGGTTCGGATTCAAGTGGATTTTTCTTTTTCTCCCCTTGCTCGGGTTTTTATGCTCAAGCCTTGTCTTGCAGGTTTCAGCCGCAGCACTGCCCGGAAAGAGCGATGCCCCAATCCATCTCAGATCAGATCACCTGCAATATTTCAAAGAAAAAGATATTTACATTGCACAGGGAGATGTCGTCGTGGAACAAGAAGGCGCACGACTTGAGGCCGATGCGCTGCGCTTAGATGGAAAAACCGGCAAGCTTTCCGCAATGGGAAATATCCACTACTTGGATGGCGGAAATACAATGGATGCGGAACGTATTGTTCTGGACATCAATACCAAATTGGGGGTACTCCATAAAGGTCGGCTTTTTTTCAAAGCAGAAAATTATTACATCCAAGGCGAAGAAATTATTCGAGATGCCCTCGACCACTATCGAATCAAAACAAGTTCATTTACGGCTTGTGATTGCCAGGAAAACCCGGCCTGGCGCATGCGTGCCGGAAACCTTGACCTCAAACGCGACGGATATCTTTTTGCAAAACACGCACGTTTTTACGTCAAGGAAGTCCCTATTTTTTATTTCCCCTATTTTTTATATCCCGCAAACAGAGAACGCCGTACAGGACTTTTGCCCCCCAGTATTGGCTTTAGCTCCAGATATGGCTTTCGTTACAAACAGGCCTTGTTTATCGCCCTAGCAGACAACAAAGATGCGACCATTACCGTAGAACATCGTGGAAAAAAAGGAAATGGCTTAGATCTTCAATATCGTTATGTTTTATCAAAAAAAGGGCGTGGAGAACTCAATACCCGTTTTTTTAGAGATAAAGAAGACAATGTCGATCGTTGGGAAGTACGCATGCATCACAACCAGCAATTTTCCACACGCGTTCAGGGAAAATTGGATGTAAAATACGTGAATGAAAGCTCCAATCTCCGTGCGCTTTCAGATCGCACCTCCGACCGGGCGCAGCAAAATATAGAATCCAACCTCTCGCTGACGTATCAAGGCGATCAAACCTATGCTTATTTTTTAGCACGCTATACCCAGGATTTGACACAAGACAACAACAGCAGCACCCCGCAGCGGTTGCCCGAAGTCGGTTTTAGTCTTCTTGAATATCAATTGGGAAATACCCCACTCTATCTAAACATAGATACCACTGCAGTGAATTTTTGGAGTGCAGGTGGATTAAATCTACAGCGTGTTGATCTTTATCCCAAACTGTCTCTGCCGCTGCGTCTGGGTCGGCAGGCCACTTTAACACCCTGGGCAGGTTTTCGGGAAACCTGGTACCGGCACGGCGAGAAAAATGAGGATGATGCCATCAGCCGTGAAACGCTTCCGGTCGGACTGAACCTCGAAGGCCATGCCTCCACAAAATGGGGCGCGACCACCCAACGGATAAATAGTGCCTTGATGTACGAAAAAATTGATGTCACGGACGGTGAAGATTTGATCCAAATCGATGAGTTAGATGCCTTGCATACTCGGGAAAGTATTACAATGACCATCATGCAGCGTTTTTTAAAGTTAAATGACGCAGGACAACCCGAAGAAAAAGCCTCACTGCGATTTACGGGAAGCTATCACCTTGATGAAATCCCAAGTGCCTCAAACAACACGCAACGCTTCTCAGATTTACGAACAGAACTTCAGCTCAGACCCTGGTCACCGATGGCTCTCGAAGTGGATACTTTTTATGATCTTGATTTGGGTCGACTTAATGCCATTAATACCGACCTCAGTCTTGTTCCCACTTCGTATTTCAATTTTAAAATCGGACACCGATCCACACGCAAGGGATTCACCCCTCAAAAAGGGGATCTGTTCAACCCCTATTATTTAGGAAACCGTGAGGACATCGACCCTGAAATCGATTTTTTTAAAAGCGAAGCCACGGTAAGCACCCCCTGGGGCCTTCGTTACACAAACAAAATTTTTTATGATCTCGATAATGGCGAGAAAATCGAGGTAGATCACATCGTGCATTATCAGGCACAATGTTGGGGGATCGGATTTTCCTACATCGAGTTTTTTGATAGAGACGAATTTTCATTCTTTATCACCCTCAAAGGACTGGGTGGGTTTGGCCCCGAAAAATAGGAGCATCAGGATGGCACAAAAAGAAAATTTGAAAAATGCCACCATCTATCTGATTTCAGATTCAACGGGTGAGACTGCTGAAAAAATGTTAAAAGCCGCCATAGCGCAATTTCCAAAAACTGAAACAAAAATCGTGCGAAGACGCTATGTGCGTACAGACGAACAAATCAAAACCGTCATCAAGGAAGCCCAGCAGGATGATGCCCTCATCATTTTCACCTTCGTCTCCGAACCGCTGCGTATGAAAATGAGGGAAGTCGCCCTCCACTCCGGGCTGCTTGCCGTCGATCTACTCGGCCCGCTTTTGACCGCCATGAGTCATTTTTTAGATCGACCCGCACATGCAGAGCCAGGCCTACTCCATCAAATTGATCGAGAATATTACGGGCGGGTTGAGGCCGTGCAATTTACGGTAAAACATGACGATGGACAAAACCTTCACGGGGTCAAAAAAGCCGATATCGTCCTGGTTGGCCCCTCCCGTACCGCAAAAACCCCCTTGTCCATTTATCTCGCACGTTTTGGTCACAAGGTCGCCAATATTCCTCTGGTTCTGAATATCCCGATTCCAGGTGTGCTTGAAGAAGTCCAGCAAAACCGCGTGGTCGGACTTATGATTGATCCCCATCGGCTGATGGAAATCAGATCCGCACGCCTGAAAAAGCTTAAACAAACAAAGAGTGATTATGACAAAATTGCCACCATCATCGAAGAACTCAAATACTGCCGTGAAATCTACCGACAACACCCGGGATGGAGTACGCTTGATGTCACAGGCCGCGCCGTCGAAGAAGTCGCCACCGATGTCCGCACCCTCATCCGAAACAATCTCTCAAAAAAATAAGCCCTCACCTTAAAGAAAGGAACCCTTTAAAATTTTGATGCAAACGACTACTATGCCACGATGAAAAGCGTGCTTCTCTTTTATTTCAAATTGATCAGCTTCACACTGTTTTGCATTTCCTCTGCCTTTGCAGAAGTGGCTGGACCCGTCGTGAGCCTCGAAGAGGCCTATCGTTTTGCAATTTTCCGCAGTGAAACCATTGCCATCGCCCGTGAAAACCTCATGCAATCTGAAGACGAAGTCAAACGAATGCGGAGTTTTCTTTTCCCCAGCCTTAAGGCCGATCTCGATTATTTACAGCGACCCAAGGCCCTAAGGAGTGGTCCTTTTTTACTGCGTTCAGAATCTGAAACAAATTTTAATCTCACACTCTCTCAACCCCTCTACAGTGGCGGTCGCGCAAAAGCCACTTACCGTGATGCAAAACTAGGACACCAAGGAGAACGACTTCGACTTGATTTAACCCAAGAAGAACTGCTCTTTCAAATCGCGCAGGCCTATTACACAGCACTTAAAGCCAAAAACAATGTCCGTATTGAAGAAAAAGAAGTCGAACGTTTGAGCGCCCACCGCAGAAGTGCCGAAAAACAACTTGAGGTGGGCGAGGTCACCAGAACCGCGCTACTTCGGGCCGAAGCTGAATTGTCTGACGCACAAGCAAACCTCATTCGCGCTAAAAATGCCATTTTGGAAGCCAAAGATCAGCTGGCCTTACTCGCAAGAATCAAAGGATTTTTTAAACTCCAAGATCCCGTGCCCATCTCTTTTTTAGAACATTCAGAATCAGATTTAATTGAATATTCTCATGAAAACCGACTGGAATTAAAAGAACGAAATATTCAGATTGATCAGGCCCTTGAGGGCATCGACTTTGCGAGAGGCAGCTTTTTACCTACACTTTCCTTGGATTTAGAGTACCGCTGGGTCGACCAGGAGCCTAGCTCAAGTTTCCTCATCAGTAATGATCGTCTGGCTATTTTGAGGTTTGAGATGCCGATTTTTGAAGGGGGAATTCATTCGGCAGAAATGGCCCAGGCCCGCTCACGTTTGAGAAAATCACAGCTCGAAAAAAAACGGCAGCAAGACGAAATCGCATCAAGGGTGCGTCGCGCAAAACGGGATCTCAATTCGCTCAGCAGCGAGCTCAAATACCTTGAGGCCCAGGTCCGTTTTGCAAGAGAAGCCTTTTCTTTGGCCTCGAGACAATTTGAAGTCGGCTTGGGAACCAATATTGAAGTCCTTGACGCAAACGCCTCCCTGCTGGATGCCGAACGAAAATACTCCAATACAATTTACGATCGGGAAATCGCCATCCTGCAACTGCAAAAGGAAACCGGAACCTTCTCTCCCTTAGACGCTGGCCCCAAGTAGAAATGACAGGGAAGTGGCTTATCAATTTGAATGTAATGCGGTGTGCTGAAGTGGCTTAATTGTTGACAGGGTGGACTGCGCGCTCGTTTGTCTTCAATGAAGTGATATCACTTTGTGACCCACCGATGTACACAGGCGTCCCTTCTTCGTCCCGAACCAAGACACCACGGCTCATCATCCAACGAAAGCCCCCCGTCTTGTGTTGCATCCTAAAAACATGCTCAAATCGGGGTGTTTCGCCTTGAAGATATGTGGAGATCGCGTTCTGAAGAGGCAGAAAGTCATCCGGGTAAATACGCTCAAACCACTCCGAGGGTTTATCTCCAATTTCTCCAGGTTCATAACCGAGTAAAGCCTGCCAGCGGGGTGAAAAATAAATTTGATCCGTTTTTAAATCCCAATCCCATAAACCGTCATTGGCCCCCTGGGCAATACGCTCATAACGGGCTGCACTGGTCTGAAGCGCAAGTGCCTTCTCATCAAGCGCACGGCGCATTTCCTCGTATCTCACAGAAAGAAAGACAAATTCGTCCTCAGTATTTTGTTCAGACAAAGAACCCCCATGGTGCCCGAAAAAAGAACTGGGGCCACAAGATTGAACCAAGTGCTCTAGGGGTTTTGAAATCCAGGATACAAGCACTGTGCTCAAAAAGAGGCCAACAAAAAATGCAGCAGAAAAAATAATAAATACAGCGTTTCCAGGGCCGAATAAGAAATTGACTTCACCGCTTGAAAACCAATTTTGCTGTAAAAAGAATCCTCCCACAACAAAAATAAGGACAATAAGATTGACTGCAGTCAGGATGCCGATAAGTTTGCAGCGTAAGGATCGTTTTGAAAAAAATCGCATCATAAAAACACCCAAAGAATCTAATAATGTTCTATCGGCTATCCGGATGCAAAACTAAAGGGAAAGAGGGATTTTTTTATACTTTGCTTGGGATGAAGGGGGAATAGGTATTGGACAGACGGGGTTTGATGATCGATGAGACCGACAGACCGCTAGGAGTCTGTCGGACTTAAGATGAATCTACTGCGAAAAACCCATTGTGGCCCATTTCCCCGATCACCTCAGTCCGACAGACTCCTAGCGTTCAGCTTTTAATGTCTTAACATAATGCACGATAATCCAGGCTTCTTCTTCAGTAATATGACGCGGGACATAAGCAAACATGCCTCCTTCGATCCCGTAGCGCATCGGCCAAAAAAGCTCACCGTCTCTACGCAACATATGTAAATTAGGATCGGTCAGGTCTGTGGGTTTGGGCACAAGCAAAGCACCCGCATCCCCATCCCCTTTTCCTGTGTCTCCGTGGCAAACGAAACAATTTCCTTTGCCGTGGAAAAGTTCATCTCCTTGTCGGATCACCTCCTCTGAAACCGGAATCGGATTGACCAATTTTCGGGCTTCTGCAGGGGAACGAGCACGTGATAAATCAAAAGCAACAACGGTTTCTCCTGATTCAGGTGGTGCAATAACACTGGTAAAAAAATGGATGAACACTGCAAAACCTGCAATCATCGATAGGACAATGAGTATAATTCTGCTTTCTTTCACGGGAGAAAGTCTCCTAAAAGAGAAACGGAGTTCAAGTCATGATTTTTCACTTAATTTTGCCTTTTCCCAAAGAAGATCCATTTCATGTAAAGAGAGTGTATCCAGACGCCGCCCTGTTTTTTTGACTTCACTTTCCATCTTTTGAAAGCGTTGCGTAAAACGGGTAATCGTGCCGCGCAGGGCGTCTTCTGAGTTGATTTTTAAAAACCGACCATAATTCACAACAGAAAAGAGAAGATCACCCAGTTCACTTTCTACGCGCTCTCGCACGTTCGTGTCAACTGCCTCCTTCAACTCACTCAACTCTTCTTCAATTTTGCCCAGGATGGGACCGCTTTCTTTCCAATCAAAACCCACACGGGCCGCCCGCGCCTGGATTTGATGTGCACGCAGCAATGCGGGCAGAGATTTTGGCACACCCTGCAAAACAGAGGTACGATTTTTTTTTCCGGGTTCCTGCGCTTTGATTTCTTCCCATCGCATCAAAACGGTTTCGCTCTGAATGGGTGGAGCTTCTGTATTCTGACTTGAATCGGATTCCATTGTTCTCTCTGTGACTGCTTCGGGAAAAACGTGAGGATGACGACGAATCATTTTCTCCGTAATTGTTTCTAAAATAGCTTCAATATCTAAGCGTCCCGCATCTTTTGCAATCTGGGCATGAAAAAGCACTTGAAAGAGCAGGTCTCCCAATTCTTCACAAAGGGAGGTCGCATCTCCAGATTCGATGGCCTCTAAAACCTCGTAGGCTTCCTCAAGAAGATGGGGTTTTAGAGACTCATGTGTCTGTTCACGATCCCAGGGGCAACCGGAAACCTCACGCAAACGGGTCATGACTGCAAGCAAGCGATCAAATCTTTCAGACATTGAATCCCTGAAGGTTAAAATTCATGATAAAAAGCTAGGAGCCTGTCGGACTGAGGTGATCGTAGGGAGAGAAAGTCATTTTGAGTCCATTTTTTTGATCATTCGAGGCGAATATCAGAGATATTTAACGCTTATGATCGGATAAATGGGCCAGAATGGATTTTTCGCAGTAGATTCATCCTAAGTCCGACAGGCTCCTAATGATTTGGAATCACAATGGGCGTAATGTCCACGCTGATTAAGGAGCGACTTGAGCGCAACTTCCCAACGGTTGAACGGGCTGCTTCTTCAGTCGCATACGGGCCAATACGCACACGGTAAAAACGTCCATGCCGTGTTTTAAAGGCCCTCACGCTGACCGTTTCAAAATCACGCGCCACTTTATTTTTAACCCGAAGCGCATTTTCCTTGATCTGATAAGAACCCAGTTGAACAAAAAAGACTTTTTCCTTTTTTGTGCCGGGGAGAAAGATGGGTGCACGCCCAATAATTTTCAGCTCAATTTTGGCAATACCCCTCCCCACAATACCCAAGGCCTTGGCTGCACCATAGGAAAGATCCAGGATGCGTTTCCTGACAAAAGGGCCACGATCATTTACTTTAACTTTGATGGATTTTCCCGTATCGAGATCCCTCACATGCAAGAGTGTCCCCAGTGGCAAAGATTTATGCGCTGCGGTCACTTCAAACATATCGTAAATTTCTCCACTGGCTGTGGGTCTGCCATGAAAATCTTTTCCATACCAGGAAGCAAGTCCCGTCTCACTATAACCCAGACGAAAGGTCTGCCTTTTGAGCGGAACAGTACACGCCGACAAAAAAAGCAGAAAAACCAAGCACAAAATAAACAAAGAACTTGAAGTCCCTATACTCAAATGGCCCATTTTTTTATTCATTAAAATAATATCCTCATCAAGCCATCAATAAGGCAGTCATACCACAGATAAGACTGCCCATCGTCAAACGATCGTCGAGAAAGGGCAAGTCATTGATGTCCACAGACTGCAATTCAGTTGTATCTTTAGGAGACGAACTCGAGACGAGGGATTTTGTCTGATCCATGCGAGGGAAAACCCCATACCGCACATACAGTGAAATACAAATCATTCCGAGTATCGCCAGATAACGGATTGAATTCCAGGGGGTCAGGTTTTCCCAAGTGATAAACTTAATGAAACCCGTTGCAATCAACACCACAGCGCAAACTAAGGTTATTTTGTAAAATTTCCTGAAAATCTCATACAATACGAAACTTCCAGGCGGTGGCAATGGAGAAGCGTAAAGAAGGGTCGGAAATACAATACACCGAAGAATGACGATCCCTCCGACCCAGACCGCAAGGGCCAGGAGATGAAAAAACTGTACGCCCATAAAATAAAAATTTGGGACGGGCGTTTCCATTTAGGGGCTAGAATTCTCATCCGCCCACAGCCCCTTTTTCCCCGTCCAGGCCATCTCCTCAAGAGACCAAAAACGGATACGATGTTTCATAGAAAGGGAGGGGGAGTTTGCTTTTGCGAGTCCATTTCGGAGTAACTCTTCGGCGGCCAGCACTTTATCAACATAAACATAAGCCATGAGCCGACCAAAACGATCATGTTTTTTTACGGGATCAATCTCAACAATGACTTTTTTACCCTCAACCATGGCCTTATTGAATTTGGCCGCCTCTTCAGCATAAGGCTCCGGGTCATACACCCAAGCGTTGTCAACTTTTCGCTTCAATTCGGGCGCATCAATCCCCAGATAAACAAGCAGAGTACCGTCTTCTAAACGCACGGTGTCACCATCAATCACCTTGATCACAACGGATTCAAAGACATCTCGTTTCACAGGCGCTTCTGCATACACTTGTGTACTAAAAATAAAGAGGCTAAAAAAGAAGATGCCCAGATAGGTGAAATAATGACGGATGGAAAAAGCGAGCTTAGGTTTTTTGAGTTCTTTCATAATTGTTCCTTTTCTTTTTCTTCTTCCCGATCAATCCAATCCCCTAATATCTTTTTTTGATCAGGCTCTAAATCAACGAAACGAATACCAATGCCTTCGGAATCAAGTCCCGATTGACCATAGTGCTTTTTCCAAACGACCTCACTGGTGCAACTCACAATCGTTTTGTTGTCCGGCAAAACAAACTCTATGGGAAAACGGTCACCCACTTTTAATTTTTCGGGGGAAGAAAAAAAGAGGCCGCCTTGGCTGATATTTTCGGTCTGGGCCAAGAAAACTTTGTTTGAATGTGTTCCCTTAATTTCAATAACGAGAAAAGGCGCCCTTTCGTTGGCTCTACGGTTGATATTTCGTGTTTCATCCACTGCCATTTCAAGGCTCCTCTCTTTCAAAAAACAGGTCTTTTACGGAGCTGACTATATCAATTTTGCAGCAATGGGTCAAGATGATATCCAGCTCACCTTACATTTTTAAGGAAGGGCTCAGCACTTTTTTTGGACCAAAGGCATCTTCATCTTGCTTATGAAAAGCACTTCTTTATACAATCCCAAGATGTGATCTTAACCTAAGGAAATGGAAATAACTCAGATGCAAAAAACCACCTACTTTGCCTTATGCTTCGCATTTTTTTTAGGCGCTTGTACTGATGTCGAAAACCCGGTTTCGAGTACGCCACCACCCGCCGCCCCAGCTGAATTTTCCGAAGGAGAGAAACGCTTCAATAACAACTGCGCCGGATGTCACGGCATCGGGGCCGCAGGCACAGACCGCGGCCCCACCTTTATCTCAAAAATTTATGAACCCAATCACCATGGAGATCCGGCCTTTCACCTGGCCGTTAAGCGCGGTGTCCGCCAACATCATTGGAATTTTGGGAATATGCCTAAAATAAGTGGCGTCGCCAAAGAAGAGGTCGATCAAATTATCGCTTACATCCGTTGGATTCAAAGAGAAAACAAGATCTTCTAAAAATGGGGATTCAGCTTGTAAAAAAACAAAAGGGCGGTCTGCTTTTATGGCACAAACATAAAAGCAAATCGCCCTTTTTCTGTTCCAAGATCAAAAGGGAGCTTCCCTTAAGTCTGAAGATTCGCCTCAATCGTCCCTAACTTATGACGTGCCATGGCCAGATTTGATTTTTCACGATCTATGGCAAGATACATAAAGAGATTGCCCACGCCATGCAGCATACGAATAAGATGATACTGAGAATCCAAAGTAATCAAAATATCCTCGATCTTTTCGTCTAAACCCAGCGATTTCATCACCTTCATTTTAGAGCGAACCACCTCTGTATTTCCCGCAGCCGCCACGTCTAAATTCAAACGTTTGCCACCACCTGCGGTACCCAAACACATTCCGCTTTTGATATCAACCAGCGCAGCACCAATCGCGCCATCAATATTCATTGCTTCTTCAAGAGACTCTTTTGCGTCTGCCATTTATTTACCCCCGATTTATCTGATTTACAAGGCATTTAGTTTTCAAAACTTCCGAAGACCAAGCACCACAAAAAAAATGACTCAGGCCGTATACATACAAAATAGAAGTACACACGGCTCATCCTTCTTCTATCTACGATAGTAAACCTACCACTTTCTAAGGGATCGTCAAGCCAGACTGAAAGGTCATTAGGATTTTGTATAAAATAATGGAGGGGTAAAAAACCAATACAAAATAGAAGAAACCTCAGAACATTGTTTTATCCTTGCCTTGATCATTTTGATTCAATACCATAAGGACTTAAATGATGAAATAGGGATAAACCAGAGTGCATTTTCATTTTTTACAACACGTTCATTTTGAAGGCCCGGCAGGTACCGCAAACTGGATCACACAAAACGGACACAGCTCATACTAAAGAGAATGCCATTCAAAATTGAGACTCAATATGCTGCGATCCCGAAATATCTACTTCAATTTACTCGCTTTTATCGTATTCATCGGTATCGAAACTGCTTGCGGAAAAACGCCATCCTCTCCCGACAACGCTTCAGCAGGTTCCGACGACACAAAAATAGGAATCAAACTCGAACAAATTGTTGAAGGACTGGATCAGCCGGTCGGCATGAAACACGACGAAGATGGGGGTGGACGTTTCTTCATCCTAGAACAAGGCGGCCTCATTCGGATAATAAAGGATGGAAACATTTCGGCCACGCCCTTTCTCGACATACAAAACCGTGTCAGTTCAGGCTATGAAGAAGGACTTTTGGGCCTCGTCTTCCATCCCGATTTTAAAAATAATCGCCGGTTTTTTATCCACTACACCGCCGCCGGAAAAACAGGTCTTGAAAGCCGTATTTCCGAATTTACTGCGGAAGTAAACCTTAAAACCGCCACACTCAAAAGCGAAAAAATACTCCTACGCATTCCACAGCCTTTTAGAAATCACAATGGTGGTGACCTGGCCTTTGGGCCAGACGGCAAACTCTATATCGGCATGGGTGACGGGGGTGCAGGAAACGATCCACAAGGCAATGCGCAAAATCTCAGCAGCTTGCTGGGAAAGATGCTGAGAATCGATGTGGACCAACAAACTACCGCAAGAAATTACAGGATCCCACTCGACAACCCCTTTCGCACACATTCCCATACCGCTCCGGAGATTTGGGCTTATGGACTCAGAAACCCCTGGCGCTTTTCTTTTGATTCAGAAAATGGAGATCTTTATGTCGGGGATGTCGGACAAACGGGCCGGGAGGAAATCAATCTTCTCAAACGCGGCAAAAACTACGGCTGGAATATTATGGAGGGCACAATCTGCACCCCGAGGGTTAATCTAGCCTGTGACCCCGATCAGTACGCAGCACCGATCTTTGATTATGCACGGGGTGAAGGCACGGTTGTCATCGGCGGATATGTTTATCGCGGTAAAAATATCCCCGGGCTGAAAGGCGCCTATATTTACGGCGATTTTGGAAATGGGCGCATCTGGATGTTGCGACACGATGGCACATCCACAAAACAGCATGAACTTTTGCTTGAGTCAGAGCGACTGATCAGCGCCTTCGCAGAAGATGCAGAGGGTGAACTTTATGTTGTAGACTATCGTGGAAAACTCCTCAAAATTGTAAGTGAATGATGTATTTAAGGAAACTCTGATTAAACCTTTCTCGCTTTCGCCCGCTCACGATAGCGTAGTTTTGCTTCAATAAACTCCCCATGTGAAAATTTCAGACCATAGGCAATCTCACGCGCCGCTTCAACTTCCACAAAGGCCAAGTCGTCATCGGCTCCGGCAATATCAAAGAGGCAATCCACAAGTTGTTGACGCTGCACCTTATTGCTCAAAACATAAAACCTACGGGTCATACTAAAAATATCGAGTCCCCGCGCCACTGAAGCCTCGACCACAGACACAATCAATTCAAGTGCTTCATCATCAAAACCCGCCGTCTCTTTGAGTTGTTGTTTAAGCACGGCGATTTCCTCTGCTGAAATTCCCTCATGCGCTGCAGCAACATGGCCCAAAAGCCCGCCAAAGAGTGCGGCATAAGCCAAAGCCGCTTCATCGGCCTCAATGGTAAGTTTTTCTCGTTCAAGTTTTCGACGCAGATTGAAAAGGATTCGGTTATTTAAAAAATCCTCAAGCTCTTCTTTTCGTTTTGAGGTTGATGCCGGTTTTAAGACTGCATCTTGAAAGAGACCGCGAATCCGTGCAAGCAGGGCCTTTGCCCCACCCGTTTCACGAAAAATGGCCGTACAGCGTTCTAAAAAAATCTTCTCTTCCGCTTGTACCACCCCGTCTGCAGAAACAAGTCCTTCTAAAAAAGCGACAATTTCTTCACGTTCTTTCGCACCATTCAAACGTTGCACAGAATCCTGAATCAAGGATTCAGCCTCCTCAGGCAAGACAGGCTCTTCCAGATACATTTCGATTTTGGCCCAATCCTCACCACTTAAATTGAGCTTGAAAAAGAAATTTTTGAGGTAATTCATCTCATCATTACTAATTTCACCATCGGCCCAAGCCAGGGCGATAAAGAGACGAATGAGGGAAAATTGTTTTTCTGTCGGGGGACCTACAGTCATCATGGCTCCTTCTTGTTTTGGGGGAATATTACATCATTTTTTAAATCAAAGATGCTTCACAAACCAATTATAAATTAAAGCTAACATTTCCTCAAAATCTTCCTTTTTTGAAAAGGGATGGTCTGCCCCTTCAATCACCCCAAAGCTTTTTTCACATTCCAGGATTTCAAATAGCTTTTCACTTTGAGCAAAAGGCACATCTTCGTCGGCATCGCCATGCACAATTAAAGTCGGAACATCAATGGACCGGGCTTCTTTGTAGGTATCAAATTTCAGCAGGTCTTCATAAAAACCGTATTCCAGACGTGCACGACCATCCAATCCCGCAAAAGTCAGTAAGTTGTTCTCTTTCCAAAATTTCATCCCCGGCTCCCCCAGGCGATCCCGCCAAAGTGGGGGGTAATTTGAGACGGGACATTTTAAAGCAAGCACCTTCACGGCTTCCTTTCGGGCGGCACCGTGAAGGGCAATCAGACCGCCATAACTTGATCCAAGCAAAGCGATTTGGCCATAAGCCTCTGCAACAAGCCAATCGAGTATCGCCTCCACCTGCTGCACACATCGACTCATCAACATTTCTTGCAAAGGACGCGACTGTAAGCCGTGGCCGTCAAAATCAAAACGGCAGGTCGCGATGCCCTCGGCCAATAACCTTCGACTCAGCTCAAGATTGGTACTGCTTGCATTGTCTGACATAAAACCGTGGCAAAGCAAAACGATGCGCTCAGCCTGTTTTTCGGGTTCGGCCAAAATGAGTGTCGTCTTCTCTCCCGGTGTGACTTCAATCTCAATTTCTCTTTCTCGCATCTGATGCCTCTCTATTTTATTTCGAACAATATTGACCGGACTTTTTATTTTCCTCTATAATGCAGCCTTTTGTGAGGAGATGTTATGCCCTTTGTTCCCGTTGCCAAAGTTTCTGATATTCCACCCGGTTCAGGACTGCTTGTCGAAATGAAAGAACGTGACATCGCCCTTTATTGTTTGGACGGTCAAGTGTATGCCACCTCAGATCTCTGTCCCCATCAAGGCGCGTCTCTTTCAACAGGAACACTCAAGGGCGAAAAAATCGTCTGCCCCTGGCATCAATGGTGTTTCAACGTCAAAGACGGCTCATCTCCCATGAACCCTCGCTTAAAAATAAAGACTTACGAAGTCAAACAAGAAGGCGAACAGGTTTTTGTCATGCTGCCTGATTCTGCTTAAAAAAATGCAAACCGCTACCTGAAGACCCAAGGAGGCGTTGGTTTACTTTCCTGCCACAAACCGAGCCGTTTATCCCTCGCTTCTGCCTCTAAATCACCTAAAGTGGTGTCATTGGAAAACCACTTATACCACCAAGCCAATCCCGCCATCACGAGTTCTCGGTTGAGATTTTGGCCGTCTGCCAAGATCACCTTTGCGACCCGTCTTCCATATTTGTCAACAGAACTGACGCTTAAGGTGACTGTTTTTCCTAAAACCAAATCAGAGGTGAATTTTGTCGCTTCCTTGCCAAAGGCTTGATCTTTCTCTGGGGAATCGATTTCAGACAATCGAATGGTCACTTTTTTGGAAGCAGCTGAGACAACAATCGTATCTCCATCGATCACCCTAAGCACCTCTCCAGAAAACTGGCTGACTGAGACTGCAATCCGGGAATCTTTTCCGCTTGGCGCACCAGAAACAGAAGGGTTGGATTCGCAGGCAATGCCGTCACGATCACGGTCAAGCCCATCAACATTCTTACCCGCATTTCCTGAAAAATATTCAAAATACGCCCGGGCTTGTTCTTGTGTCACAAAATCTTTGCAATTTCGATCAATACGAACATCCCCTGCATGGGATAAATCAGCGCCCCCATAAACGAGGACAACAATGAGGATAAATGCCATGTTTGGAATAAATTTAGTTTTCATTCAATGCTCGGGTAAAAATCAGCAGGATTAAGGCATGAGCAGCACTTTTCCGAAAAGATTTCGCGACTGCATTTTTTCCTGGGCAGCACGCGCATCGACCAGCGGAAAAACAGAATCGATCACAGGGACTAATTTCCCCGCGCCAACAAGTTTTGCGACTTGTAACATTTCCGCGCGACGTCCCATTTTTGCCCCTAGAATATTCAGCTCCCGCGAAAATACATAACGCAAATCCAAATCGGCTTTTGGCCCTGTGGTCGCCCCGCAGGTCACGAGTGTGCCCCCTTTTGCGAGTGAAAATAAACTTTGAAGAAAAGTCGCAGGGCCGGGGTGTTCAAAAACGACATCGACACCACGCCCCTTCGTCAATTTCAAGACCGTTTTGTCAAAATTGCCTTTGCTGTGGTTGATTAAAAAATCAGCGCCCATCTCTTGGGCGCGTTTTAATTTTTCATCACTGCTGGCGGTCGCGAAGACACGTGCACCACTGAGTTTTCCGATTTGAATCGCCGCACTGCCCACACCGCTGCCGCCCGCGAGCACCAATAAATCCTGACCGGGTCGTAACCCCGCCCGTGAAATCAACATATGCCAAGCGGTCAAAAAGGTCAGAGGAAAAGCAGCCGCATCTTCAAACGAAAGCGTATCGACAATTGGAATCACATTTTTTTGAGAGACTTTAACAAACTCGGCATAGCCCCCGTCCGTGCTGGCACCAAAGATCTGATACGCATCACAAAGGTGATCCTCACCCGAAAGACAATACGAACACTTAAAACAAGACAAACCGGGGGCGATAAAAACACGGCTGCCAATGGCTGGAGATGTCACACCCACCCCGAGCACAGCCACGACCCCCGAAACATCACAGCCCGAAATATGCGGCACTTGCGTATTATAAGCAGGCACACCCTCTCGAATCCAAAGATCAAGATGATTGAGCGCACAGGCCTTTACCTGCACAAGCACTTCGCCCGGCCCGGCAATGGGCTTGGGTGCATCCTCGTAAACCAGGGTTTCAGGACCACCAAAGGCATGAAAACGAACGGCCTTCATTTTTGCGCCTGCAAAGATAAGTCAGAAAAATTGAGGGATTTCCCCTGAAATGTCGGGTTTTCAGACTTCGCCAAAAAAAACAAAACCTTTGCGACGGCTTCAGGGGTTTTGAGTGTGCTTGCATCTTCTTGTGCGTAGGCCCTGGCCCGCATCTGTGTCCGTGTCGCTTCCGGATTTAAGGTCATCACTCGGATACCAAAACCATGGACTTCTTCCGCAAGGCATTGCATCATGCCCTCAAGCGCAAATTTAGAAACGGCGTAGGCCCCCCATGTCGCACGGCCTTTGCGACCCACCGAAGAGGAAACAGAAAGGACGGTACCAGAACGCGCAGGGATCATCTCTCTCACAACCGCCTGCGTCACATAAAAAGTACCATTCACATTGATCTGCATCACTTCATCCCAGGTGTCCGTCGGATAGGTCGCCAGGGTCTTTTTGGCACCCAAAACCCCGGCGTTATTGATCAGTAGATCTATTTTCCCCCATTGCGTGGTAACTTCACTCACCATGCGATTGACTTCACGCTGAGAGGCAATGTTTACTGCAAAGGCACGGACAATGCCACCATCGCCTGCAACTTCCTTTTCAACCCCCAAACATTCACCCTCAGTTCTGGCACAAAAAGCGACTTTCGCCCCCGCATTTGCAAAAAGCGAAACCGCTGCTCGACCAATGCCCCGACCGCCTCCTGTTACCAATACAACCTTCTCTTTCATGGCTCGGAGCATATCGCAAGTCGCCCATCACTTCAATCCCGAAAAAGTGAAACCAGGGGATATTTCGTGGTGATGTATTTGAGAATATGTGGCTTTCTTGATATCATTCAATCAATCGTCCTGAAAAAAATACTGAGTTCTGAATAACATTTTCCGCTTCAAGAAGTGCATAGACATTGAGCCTATTGAATACCTCAAATAATCTCAAAATAAAATCAATCGGGTCTTCGATTTTTCTACTGATCCTGTTCACCTTTACACCCGCTTTGGCCACAATAGAAACGACAGATCAAAACTGCCAACAAATCCATGAAATTCTTCAAAGCAGTAAAAAGAAATTTAAATCGATTCGCGGAAAACTTGATCTTGTTTCCGAAGAATATTTTGGCGCACTCATCCCCCTTGATTTAAAAACCTGTTTTGCCTGGCTCAACGGCAAGGCCTACCATTGTGACAGCCACGATGGGATGAATGACGTCGAAGTCGCCACCGCCTATGATGCCTATATCACCTTATTTGAAAACTGTCTTACAAACACCTGGCAAAAAAAAGAAGTCAATATCCAACGCGCAAATGGCCGACGGATCTCAACATTTACCTCAAGTAAAAGTCGTGTTGAAATCAAAATTGGGGAACGGCACAAACGGCAGGGCTGGTTTGTTGATTTCTACTTCAGACGATAAGTGTTCAAACAATAAGCGCAAATACGCACACATACCTTTACCTCAAAAGAGGAGGCACAATACATGTCTATTTTTCGAGAATACGATATCCGTGGCATTTATGGAAAAGACTTAACAGATAATACGGCCATCGGTGTCGGCAAAGCTTTGGGTACACTGATTCGCCGCGCCGGAGGTAAACAGATCGCCCTGGGTTATGACGTGCGGCTCAGCACCCCAGCACTAAAAACGGCATTTTTAGAAGGCCTGCTTTCTACAGGAGTCCATGCCATCGACATCGGCGAATGCCCTACTCCGGTACTCTATTTTTCACTGCACGAACTTGAAGTAGACGGCGGCATCATGATCACCGCAAGCCACAACCCCGGTGAATTTAATGGCTTTAAAGTCTGTATCGGCAAAAAGACACTCTTTGGCGAAGAAATCCAGCAGATCAAAACCATGATCGACACCCAGGACTTTGAAATCGGAGAAACACCGGGAGAAGTCCACATCGAAGCGGATTTTTTATCCACCTACGCCCACTATTTTGCAAAACAATTTGGCGTGCTCGAAAAAAAGAAGGTCGTCGTTGATTGCGGAAATGGTGCAGCCGCCCTCATCGCCCCCCGTATTTTTGAAGCACTCGGCTGTGAAGTCATCCCGCTTTTTTGCGAAGCCGACGGTTCATTCCCCAATCATCACCCCGACCCCACCGTGCCAAAAAATTTAGAAGATATGATCGCCGCCGTCAAAAAAGAAGGAGCCGACCTAGGGATTGCCTTTGATGGCGATGGAGATCGCATCGGAGCAGTAGACGAAAACGGCACCATCATTTGGGGTGACCGCCTGACCCTGCTTTTTGCGACGGACATCTTAAAAACAAATCCAGGAGCCACCATCATCTCAGAAGTCAAAGCGTCTCAGATTTTTTATGATGAAATCGCGCGTCTCGGCGGAAACGGCATCATGTGGAAAACAGGCCATTCGCTTATCAAGGCAAAAATGAAAGAAAGCAACGCATTATTGGCCGGAGAAATGAGCGGTCATATCTTTTTTGCAGATCGTTATTTTGGATTTGATGATGCCACTTATGCAGGCTGCCGTCTCATTGAAATACTCGTTCGGGATAAAAAACCGCTCTCAGAACATTTTAAAGGCCTACCAGAAAGCTACGTCACGCCCGAAATCCGTATCGATTGTCCCGATGATAAAAAATTTGAAATCACCGAACAATGCAAAGAATTTTTCTCAAAACACTTCAAAATCATCGACATCGACGGTGTGCGTATGAAACTTCAGGACGGCTGGGCCTTGATCCGCGCCTCCAACACCCAAGCCGCACTCGTCCTGCGTTTCGAAGCCAGCACCCCTGCACGGCTAGAAAAAAACCGAGAAGGCGTTGAGAAATATTTAAAGACGCTCTTGGATAAGATCCAGCCCTAGTGTCAAGTCATGAGATCTTAGCCCAAAGAGCGATGCAGCTGATTTGAAGAACTGCGACGATTGACCAGGAACTAGACCGTCTTTTCCATTCAGCTTAGATCATTCAATGCTTAAATTTGTCGGTGCAGCAGGTGGCTCAAGATCTGTCGTAAGCCCTCTCACACGAATATTTCGAAATCGAATTTTTTTGCCCGCAGGAAATTGATTTCCTTGGTGTACTTGTAGGGCGATACGGCCGCTTGACGGCATGAGAACATTTCCACTCCCCACATACTCATTGGCACTAAAACCATTAATCCAGGTTTTTACCGTCGGGGGATTCCCCTCAACTGTGGCACGAATCTCATTCCAATCATTAACATTCCACACCGTAGGCCAATCATTAAGACTGAATCCGGTGGGATTCCCGAGAATTCCACTTTCAGAACTACCGAATCGAAAATCTGCTACAAGGAAGCCACCAATCCCCTGGCCGTAAATGCCCGCAATCGTACTGGAATTCTGCATATCAATTGTAATTTGATAGCCGTTTCCAGCCCCATCTGCTCGTGTGATCAATCCTGTATCGATATCCCAATCCGCCCAAACCTCGAAAATGATTTCAAAATCACCATATTGTCCGTCTGAAACAAGAAATCCTCCATCGCCACTCCCTGGCGGGTTTTGCTGTCCGACAATTGCCCCTGACTCAATGGTCCATAAACCACCCGCTTCACTCCAACCAGAAAGATCTACACCGTTATCGATTCTGGTGTACGCGCTGCTCGACGGAGTAATATTTTCTAAAAATACCTGCTCACCACCATTCCAGGGTTTAAAAACAATATCAATATCACCATCTCCGTCAACATCGCCCGCCTGTGCTTCATGAATTTCATATCCTTCTACAACAATCTGCTCTATCCATGAAGCGCCAGCACCTCCGATATTTTCAAAAATAAAACCTCGTCTAATCCCACTTGCACCTGATCCACCCAAGGGCCCCTCTCCGGTAAAAATATCGATGTCTCCATCGTTATCAAAATCCGCGAGTGCGAGAGAATGCAGATCCCCTTTTCCACTTGCAATGGAATGAGAAAGCCAAGCGCTACCATCACCATTTTCGTTTTCAAACCAACGGAGCCAACCATTGGAAGATGCAGTATCTGCTGTTGACATGACGATATCATTATCGCCGTCAAGATCGATGTCAAAAATCCAAGACCGAGTCGTGTCGTCATATTGACCAGTCCCCCCTGGGTCGCCCGCACTACCTATATTTTCAACCCAAGTCCAGGTTGCGCCGTTCCCTTCATTTCTATACCAACCCGTTGTTCGCACAATGTCATTATCGCCATCGCCATCAATGTCACCGACACCACGCGGATTGAAAGCACCATGCACACTGCTACCGACAGTCGTTTCGATCCAGGTTGAGGTAGGATCACTAGGGATTTTATACCAGTTAAGTGTGTCGTCATTCATTGAAACTAAATCGAGTTTTCCATCTCCATCAATGTCTGCTGCGACATTATCATGTGTCTTGATTGCGCCATTGGTGTACCGCGTAAAACTATTTTCTGTCGGTGTTTGCGGGTTTTTGTACCAAGCACCGCCTGATGCTTGATCAATCCATCCGTCTCCATCAATATCAAATGCGACACCACCCACATCGGTCAGGGCATTCGCACCAAGTGTGTGCCGAATCCAGGTATTAGCGCTTTGGAACTCAAACCAAGAGATTTCATTGTCTCTTTGTCCAACAACCCAATCCAGATCTCCATCCTGGTCTATATCGACAAGAGATGTTTGTCCCTGTTTGTTTCCCCAGTTTGCGAAGCCGTGGATGTTAAAGGCAAATTCTGCAGCTGCAACACTTTGAACGACTGAAAAAAATAAAAAAATTGCGATTAAAAATATCTGTTTCATAAACAATCTCCTGATTTATCAAAGTTTATACTTATTAATTTGTTACCTAAAATTTAGGATAACGACGTTTGTATCTTAGATAATCACTTCTATCGCCGGATCTAAAAGCGACCGTCAGTAGAGGCTGTGTGGCAGGTCGTATGGCAGTCTTCGATGATTTTTGAAATGCCATTTAAAAAATATTCCTTCGGTACACCATTAAATTTCCGCATATGCCGCTTCGCCTGCATGTGGATGAAGTTTACAATGACTGCCATCAATCATCAAGCATTCATAGTCGGAATCATCGGCTAAAATATCCAGTCGCTTCTCCCATATCCCTTATCTGCCCCAGGACCCAATCCACCACTTCATCTAAACCTGCTCCTGTCTTCAAATTCGTAAAAATAAAGGGCAAGTCCTCGCGCATCTTTTTTGCGTCGCGGTCCATAACGTCCAGATCTGCCCCCACATAAGGTGCAAGATCTGTTTTGTTGATGATGAGTAAGTCAGAGCGTGTAATGGCAGGCCCGCCTTTTCGGGGAATTTTATCTCCTGCGGCCACATCAATGACATAAATGCTGCGTTGCACCAATTCCGGGCTGAAGGTCGCGGCGAGATTGTCCCCCCCACTTTCGATCAAGATCAAATCCAGATTTGGAAATCGGCTCTTGAGTGTTTCAATCGCGTGCATGTTGCCGGAAGCATCTTCCCGAATCGCCGTGTGCGGACAGCCTCCGGTTTCAACACCAATAATACGCTCTTTTTCGAGCGCACCTGCGCGGATAAGAAATTCGGCATCTTCTTGTGTAAAGATGTCGTTGGTCACAACGGCGAGATTTATTGTGTCTCTGAGAGACTGACACAGTTTTTCGGCCAGTGCGGTCTTGCCTGAACCGACGGGACCGCCAATGCCAATATGAATCGCCTGTTTCAAAACATTCTCCTTTTATGATTGAAATAAACGCACTTTGGATGTCTCGTGCTGCATTGATGCGATTTCCGATGCAGGCATGAAAGACATCGGCTCGCCTGTTTCCTTACCCATTGTTTTCTCCAGCGCTTCATTTTTTTCCAGCCATGCAAGTAAAAGATGAATCAGCCCCTGGCCTTCCTGCTGACCAATGGGCAAGAGGCGAAGTGATGCCGAGACTTGTCCTGAAATAAACAGATAACAAAAAGCAAAAGATGCGGCCTCTAAAGGGATCTTTGCCGCGTGGGCCACAATGGCAAAAGCCACGGCTGCATCCCCTTTGAGTTGTTTTTTTGAAAACAGGCGAAGGCAATCTGTCATGAAGGGATCGGGATAAAGTTCGGCACCTGTTTGAATCATACGAAAGGCGACCATGCTTCCACCTTCACGGATTTCACGGGGCAGCCGCATGGCATAGGCGATTTCATCCACTTTTTGAAGGGTTTCAAGATCATGGGCCGATGCTGCGATATAAGCCTGTTTGAGCAAGACCAAATCGCAGGGAAAGATCTGATGGATAAATTTGGCGCGAATCCACGCGATCAAATCCTCGCCATTTTGGACCTTTTTTTCGTCTACGGCGGACTCCAACCCAAAAGAATGCGAAAAAGCCCCACTCGGAAAAAGGGAATCACTCCATTGCAAAAGAGAAAGCAACGCGCTCGCGGAGAGCTTTAAGTCAGCCATAATGGACTAAAATAAAAAATATCGTTGCGCCATGGGGAGAACGTGCGCGGGTTCACAGGTCAAAACCACGCCGTCGGCTTTTACTTCGTAGGTGTCGGAATTGACTTCCATACGCGGAAGCGCGGTATTCAATACCATGTCGCCTTTTCCGATTTCCCGACAATTTTTGACCGCGATGAGCTTCTTCTGGAGTTGAAATTTTTGTTTAATATTGGCATCAAGTCCTGCATGGGAAACAAAAGAAACCGAATTGGCAATAAGCGCCCCCCCAAAGGCCCCAAACATCGGGCGATAACGCACGGGCTGCGGTGTGGGGATGGAAGCATTCGGGTCACCCATCGCCGCATTTAAAATCATACCGCCTTTGATCACCATCTCCGGTTTCACACCAAAAAAGGCGGGTTTCCATAAAACAAGATCCGCCAGTTTTCCGACTTCAATCGAACCGACTTCGTGAGAAATACCTTGGGCGATGGCAGGATTGATCGTATATTTTGCAATGTAGCGTCGGACACGAAAGTTATCGTTTTCACCGCTTTCTTCAGGCAATCGTCCACGCTGCTTCAGCATTTTATCGGCCGTTTGCCAGGTGCGGATAATAACCTCGCCCACACGACCCATGGCCTGAGAATCCGAGGCCATGATGGAAAAAGCACCGATGTCGTGCAAAATATCTTCTGCCGCAATGGTCTCGGGGCGAATACGAGAATCCGCAAAAGCCACATCTTCGGGAAGAGAAGGATTCAAATGATGGCAAACCATGAGCATGTCAAGATGTTCGTCGAGGGTATTGACCGTAAAAGGCCGTGTGGGATTTGTTGATCCCGGTAAGACATTGGCTTCGCCACAGAGTTTGATGATGTCGGGCGCATGTCCACCGCCAGCACCTTCTGTGTGAAAGGTGTGAATGGTGCGCCCTTTGAAAGCCGCCCGTGTGGTTTCGACAAAACCCGCTTCGTTCAAGGTGTCGGTATGAATCGCCACTTGCACGTCGTATCGGTCGGCCACGGTCAAGGCCGTATCGATCACAGCGGGAGTACTGCCCCAATCTTCGTGCAGTTTCAGACCCAAGGCACCTGCCGCGATTTGTTCTTCCAGAGCGGCTTCACTGGCACTGTTGCCTTTTGCCAAAAATCCAAGATTGATGGGAAAGCCGTCGGCCGCCTGTAACATTTTTCCGATATTCCAGACACCCGGTGTGCAGGTTGTGGCATTTGTACCCGTTGCAGGCCCCGTACCGCCACCAATCATCGTGGTAATCCCGGAAGTTAAAGCCTCGTCAATTTGCTGCGGACAGATAAAATGAATGTGGTTGTCAATACCACCCGCTGTGAGAATCATGCCTTCACCTGCCAAGACTTCCGTACCTGCGCCAACAACCATGCCTTTGTCCACACCGTCCATGATATCGGGATTGCCCGATTTTCCGATGGCGGAGATCCGCCCGTTTGTAATACCGATGTCGGCTTTAAAAATACTGCTATGATCAATAACGAGTGCGTTGGTAATAACAAGATCTAAAATACCATCCGCTGATGTCCCGTGTGTGGCCTGTCCCATGCCATCGCGTAAAACTTTTCCACCGCCGAATTTACTTTCGTCGCCATAGTGGGTGTAATCTTTTTCGACTTCAATAAAAAGGTCTGTGTCGGCAAGCCGTACCCGGTCGCCTGTCGTGGGGCCAAACATGTCAGCATAGGCCTTGCGCGTAATTTTTAAGCTCATTTGCCCTCCATCTCAAAGCCAGTTTCACGGGCCAACTTTATCGCGGCAGCTTGTGCGGAGTCCGTGATTTCACCATTTGTGAGACCATTCAAACCAAAGACTTTTTTTGCCCCACCGAGGCTCACCAGGATGATCTGTTTTTTTTCGCCCGGTTCAAAACGCACTGCCGTACCGGAAGGGATATTCAAACGTTTGCCAAAAGTCGCTTTACGATCAAAAGCCAGTGCACGGTTGACCTCAAAAAAGTGAAAGTGCGAACCCACCTGAACGGGACGATCCCCCGTGTTTGTAATGGTCAATTCAAGTGTTTTTCGACCGACATTGGCTTCAATATCACCCTCTGCAAGAACATATTCACCAGGAATCATAAAAACCTCCAAAATTGTTGACCTCCCCCTTAGAAAGGGGGGATTGAGGGGAATTTAAGTTATTGAATTGGATCATGAATGGTCACGAGCTTTGTGCCATCCGGGAACGTGCCTTCGACTTGGACTTCAGGAATCATCTCCGGGATGCCTTCCATCACATCATCGCGTGTGAGAATTTGCGCACCATAAGTCATCAAGTCCGAAACAGACATGCCATCCCGAATTTTTTCAAGCACTTCAGATGTAATCAGCGCAATGGCCTCCGGATGATTCAATTTCAAACCACGTCCTCTACGATCCCGCGCAAGCTGACCCGCTAAATAGATCATGAGTTTGTCTTGTTCACGTGGGGTTAAGTGCATAGATGGCTCCTTAATAACTCTTTAAAACAAATCCCCCTCAATCCCCCTTGAGCTAAGGGGGAGCTTTTAGGTGGTTTGCTTCAAGTTTCCCCCTTTAACAAAGGGGGTTAGGGGGATTTCACACCGTTAAATGCTGCTGAACCTCTTCTTCACTGATGGATGCGGTTGATCCCTTGGAAATGATGCTGCCCTTCTCCATCACATAATAATTGTCTGCGAGTCGCCATGCAAATTGTAAATATTGTTCAACCAACAAAATAGCGACTCCGGTGGATTTGATTTTATGAATGGCATCTTCTATTTCATCAATAATCGAAGGCTGAATGCCTTCGGTCGGCTCATCCAAAAGCAGTAATTTCGGTCGCGTGAGTAAAATCCGGGCAATGGCCAATTGCTGTTGCTGACCGCCACTTAGGTCGCCACCTTTCCGGTGTAATAAATCTTTGAGTGCAGGAAACAGTTCGTAGACTTCTTCGGGAACCGAATCAAAAGCCTTATCTCTCGCGGCCAAGCCCAGAATCAAATTATCCCGCACCGATAACTGTGGGAAAATCTCCCGACCCTGTGGCACATAACCGATGCCCTTTTGGGCACGTTCATCGGGTCGGCGATGCGTAAAGTCATCATCGCCAAAAACCACTTTTCCTGACTTGGGTTTCAGCAGGCCCATGATGCTTTTTAAAAGAGTCGTCTTTCCAACACCATTTCGCCCCAAAAGACAAACCGCCTCACCTGCTGCGACCTTCAGATCCACATCACGAAGGATTAGACTTTCGCCATAGGCCACATTCAGTTTTTCGATTTTGAGCAGCGCGTCTTTCAATGTTCTCCTCTTCCGAGATAAACTTCCCGGACTTTGGCGTGATTTTGCACTTCATCCACTGTGCCTTCAAAAAGCACGGTACCTTCGTGCAAGACCGTCACTTTTTTTGCGATTTGGCGCACAAAAGCCATGTCGTGCTCGATGACTAAAACCGAGCGTTCCTTCGATATTTTTTTCAGCAACTCCCCTGTTTTTTCGGTTTCGTGATCGGTCATGCCGGCAACCGGTTCATCCACCAACATCACTTTGGGTTCCTGCACCATGACCATGCCAATCTCCAACCATTGTTTTTCACCGTGAGAAAGCAAACCTGCGATTCTATCTTTTTTCTGTAGCAGGCCAATCGTCTCTAAGGTCTCCAGAATTTTGTCTCGCTGCTCTCCCGTGAGGCGATTAAAAAGCGCGTTAAACACCCCTTTTTTGCGATTTAAAGATAATTCCAGATTTTCACTTACATTGAGACTGGTATAGACCGTAGGGGTTTGAAACTTTCGAGCGATGCCTAAATTTGCAATGGCATCTTCACGCAGAGGCAGCAAGTCGGTGTATTCTTTAAAAACCACACGACCCATCGTGGGTTTAACTTTGCCGCAGATCACATCCAAAAGTGTCGTTTTTCCCGCACCATTGGGACCGATGACAACACGCAGCTCACCCGACTCCATTATAAAATTAAGATCGTGCAGGGCTTTAAACCCATCGAAACTGACGGTCACCCCTTCGACATATAAGATTGTGCCATCCATCAAAAATCCTTAATTTTTAGCCATGCTGTTTTTTGACGGTTTTAAAAACAGGTTTTTAATACGTCCAGAGACTTCCCAGATCCCTTTGGGAAAATAAAGCACAACGCCCACAAAAAGGACGCCTAAAAAATAAAGCCATAAATCGGGATAATTGCTGGTGAGAAAACTGCGCGCCCAATTCACACCGACAGCACCTAAGATTGCGCCCACAAGGGTACCCCGCCCGCCAACGGCCACCCAGACAATCATTTCAATCGAGGGCAAAACACCAATCTGCCCCGGGGTGATGATGCCGACTTGTGGCACGTACAAGGCCCCGGCGATGCCCGCCAAGGCCGCAGAAATCACAAAAACAAAGAGCTTGTACTGAGATGCAGAATATCCCGAAAAACGGATACGGCCTTCGTTATCCCGTATCGCGATGAGGACTTTTCCCAAACGCGATTGAGTAATATATCGACAGAGTAAAAAAGCCAGGACGAGGCAAACGCCTGTGGCCACAAAGAGCATACGTTGCGTTGCGATATCACCCAAGGGAAAATTTAAGATGGATTTAAAATCAGTCAGGCCATTGGTGCCACCCAAATTCATGGAGTTTTGGTTAAACAGCAACCAAACGGTGAGCGCAAGCGCTTGTGTCATGATCGAAAAATAGACGCCTTTGATGCGGCTGCGAAAACTCAAAAAACCAAAAATAAGGGCAAAAAGCCCAGGAACCAGTACAACGCCGATCATTGAGAACCCAAAACTTTCAAAGGGTTTCCAGAAAAAAGGCAACGCCTTGACTTGGTTCCAGACCATGAAATCAGGCAAATCGCTTTGATAGGCTCCTTCGCCACCAATGGACAACATAAGGTGCATGCCCATGCAATAGGCCCCCAATCCAAAAAAAATCCCCTGCCCCAAACTTAATATGCCCGTATATCCCCACAATAAATCAATACCCAAGGCCAAAATGGCGTAAGCCATGTATTTTCCCGCAGTATTGAGATTAAAATCGCTCAAATAAAAAAAAGAATCTTCTGGTGGGAGGGTATTCATTAACAAGAGCACAATCCATGTGCTACACAGAAGCAAGGCCCAAAACAGGGTGTCGCTGCGGCTTTTTGTTTTATTTTTATCCACAGGTTTGTTCCAAGAAATGTTGACGGTTGAAATCAGAAAAACCGGAAACTGATATACTATAAATCAATGCTGCGTCCTTTGGCTGGGAATAGACCGGAGGGCCGTTTCTGTAAAAATAAGATAACGATTAAGAGAATCAAGACTTTGGCATAAATTGCACCGAAACCCGGCTCCAGCAGCTTGTTCAGTCCCCCGATGCCAAAAGCTGCACCTACCGTTCCCGCAATCTTGCCTACCCCGCCCGTCACAACCACGAGAAAGGAATCCACGATGTAATTTTGGCCTAAGTCCGGGCCAACGTTTCCAATTAAGGTCAGGGCTGCCCCCGCCATGCCCGCGAGACCCGCACCCAGTGCAAAGGTCCAGGCATCGACGCGTTCTGTCGCAATACCCATGCAAGCGCTCATACTTCTATTTTGCGTAACAGCCCTTATTTTTAAACCGATGGGCGAGCGCAAGACCAAGATATAAACGGAAACCACGGCAAAGACACTCAAAAAAATGATAAAGATGCGGTTATAAGGCAGTTGAATCCCGACCGCAAGACGGAGGCCACCTGAGAGCCAGGCAGGACTTGCGACATCCACATTGGCTGCGCCGAAAACCTGACGTACACCTTGTTGTAAAATAAGACTGATGCCCCAGGTCGCAAGCAGGGTTTCAAGCGGTCGTCCATACAGTTTTTTTATAATCGATTTTTCAAGACAATAACCAAAGACCGCCGAGACGGCAAAAGCAAAAGGAATCGCCAGAATAAAATAAAAATCTCTGATGTTCTCCGGAAGATAAGCGACAAAAAACTCTTGTATGACGTAAGTGGTATAAGCACCCAACATCATGAGTTCACCATGGGCCATATTGATCACACCCATGAGCCCAAAGGTAATCGCAAGCCCTAAGGCGACCAAGAGCAAAATAGAACTGAGACTGATACCACTAAAAATCGTTTCAACCGTGCGTGTCCAGACCTCCCAGGCATTGATTTTTTTGATGGCTTCGGCAATTGCAGCTTTGACGGCAATATCTGTTTCTTCTGATACACCCGATGCATCGGCTTCAATACGCGCCTCCAAGGTCGGCACAGAATCCATGGCATGAATTTCGCCCAAAATTTCCGCAGCCGCCTTTCGCACAACCGGGTCTTCGTCTCTCAAACGCACCAGACCAATGGCTTCCGTGAGCGCAAAACGTACCCAGCGATCTTTTTCTCTTGCCAGTGCTTTTAAAAGCAGGGGCAAAGCTTCGGCCTTTCCTGAAAGTCCGACCTTTGTGGCCGCAGACTCACGAAGACCTGCCTCAGAGCTAAAAAGACGCAAACGATGCAAAATGGGCATAATTTTAATGCGAAGCCTTCGGCTGATGCGGATGGACTCAAGTCCATCTTCAGGCAAAAAAAGGGGCGCACCCGCTGCCCCTCTTATCGGTTTCGCACCATAGGCCTCTAAAACCTCGTAACCTAAGACCCCATCGAGCTCAACAGATTCTCGCCCGATGACAACTTGCCTAGCCCCATCCGGTTTTATCCATAAATAAAGACTGCCTTGCCGCAGGGCTTCTAAAGTGGGAAGCAGCATGGCATCGCCCAGTGTCCCCAGTTCCCAAAACGCCTTTTCGACGACTTCACTATCTTCATCCGCTAACATCAAAATTAAGTCATGCACCGATACAGTAAAAGGAGATCCCTGCATAGAAGTTTGCGCAGGGATCTCCTTCGGACAAAAGATAGAAAAAACCAGGGCCAGCACGGCAACCCACAAGCTTTTACGAAAAATAAACAATTGCAACATCATCCACTAGGCTTTTTTATAGGTGCCTTTATGATCAACCCAGTCACAGCCTTTATCGGGGCTGGTATATTCGCTCCAAGGTTCGGGTTTGACCAGCCCTTTGGATTTCCAAATCACGTCAAATTGACCATTTTTGAGAATTTCTCCAATCAAAACCGGTTTGTGTGTGTGATGGTTTCGCTCATCCAATTTGATCTTGCCACCCGGCGCCAAAAATTCCTGACCATAGGCGGCTTTACGCACGGCATCCACATCGGTGGTTTTGGCTTTTTCAACGGCTTGTTTCCAAAGATATACGCCAAAATAGGCCGCTTCGATGGGATCACCCGTCACACGGTCTTTTCCACCCGGTAACTTGTTTTTCTCACAGTAAGCTTTAAAGGCCGAAACGAATTTTTTATTTTGCGGTGTTTTAACTGATTGATAATAATTCCATGCGGCCAAGTGACCGACGAGAGATGCGGTATCCATGCCACGCAATTCGTCCTCCGCCACGCTAAACGCCATGATCGGCACATCGCCGGAGGTCAAACCCTGATTTGAAAACTCTTTGTAAAAAGGCACGTTGCTGTCACCGTTGATGGTACTGATGACACAAGCACCGCCACCCCGTGAAAAGGCTTTTATTTTTTGCACGATGGTTTGATAGTCCTGATGATGGAAGGGGGTGTATTCTTCTTTGATATTTTTTGCAGGAACCCCTTTCGCCAATAACATGGCGCGTAAAATTTTGTTTGTTGTGCGTGGATAAACATAGTCCGTGCCAAGTAGGTAGAATTTTTTGTACTCACCGCCGTCCTTGCTCATGAGATATTCCACGGCGGGAATGGCTTGTTGATTCACTGCGGCCCCGGTATAAAAGACGTTACGGGAACATTCTTCCCCTTCGTATTGCACCGGGTAAAAAAGCAGACCGTTGTTTTTTTCATAAACGGGCAGCACCGATTTTCGACTGACGGAAGTCCAGCAACCAAAAGTCACATCCACTTTTTCTTTTAACAGGAGTTCTTTGGCTTTTTCGGCAAAAAGATCCCAGTTTGAGGCAGGATCGACGACGACGGGTTTGAGTTTTCGACCCAGCACACCCCCTTTGGCATTGATTTCTTCGACCGCCATAAGCACCACATCACGCAGCGAGACCTCGCTGATCGCCATCGTACCGCTGAGTGAATGCAAGACGCCGATTTTAATCGGGCCTTTTTTGTCGCTGGCCTGTGCGGCATTTGAAAAAGCCAATCCACCCACCAGGCCGCTCGCGGCAATGCCCAAGGCGCTGGCCCCTGAAAGTTTTAAAAATTTCCGTCTATCTATTCCAGACGGGACTGATTCTTCAATTTTATCAACTCGATTTTCTTTTTTCTCTTCTGACATTGATTCTCTCCTTCACTTGGATAAGTTTATGTTTTGAATTTTTTTTTCAATATCTCCTGACAGGAGGCAAGGATCGTCCAAGGACAATCTTGCGAAAAATACCCCACAGTTTAAAAAAGAGTGTTTGAAGCGACGGCGTTTCATCGGCCAGGGCGCGAACAAACAATCCACGACGAGACAAAAGCGAAGCACCCCAATACACGGGACCTTCCCCAATCTCCCGGAAAGCCTTGAGCAGGGTCTCAATTTTGTCCTCTGGACAGATCACATAAAGCGATCCCATATGGCTCTTCCCTTCCATTACGGCCAAACCATCAACCGCCGTACTTGAGGGTGCGATCTGAAAAACTTCCTGAGCGATCAGGCCTGCTCCATCTCGAATGTACATACGGTTTTCAAAGAGGCGATAGGCAAAAGACTCCCCTTTCGCCAATCTCCCCGGCCCCAAAATATCGCCCCAAAAGAAACTTGCCCCTGCTTCAATAAAAATTGCGGTCTCCTGAAAAAAAGCCGCCTCGGAAAAAGGCAAGAGTGGCTCAGGCAGATATTCGAGCACCGCACCCGCATCTAGACGAAATTGCATCTTCTGCCGCGCATCTCCTGAAGGACAGGGGTGGATTTTTGTGGCGGCAGGCATGAGCACCACCGCTTCGGCATCGGCGGCCAGATGGATTTTGATGTCCATTCGGTCACCCTGTAAAATCCCACCCGTGCTATTGAGAATGTAGAGATGGGCGATGGATTCGCCTTCGGGATAGAAGGCCTTGAGCACTTTGAGCGGTGAACTTTGACATAAAGTCCGTGCAAGGGTTTTATCCCCTCGTCGTTCAAATTGCACCTCAAGTCGTCCATGCACGCCCTCTTAACTCACCTTTATTTCTTAAACTAAATCTGGAACTGGATACCGAATTTGACCACGTCTCTTGTCGGAATCCCCGTGCCATCAACGATGCTATAGGTCGCCGTAAGACGGGCATTATGACCATCAATGATATGACTCAAACCAATGTCTGTTTGAGAGGACTCCCCCGTGGAACGTTTAAATTCAAACTCCTGATAACGGACCATCGGTTGCAATTGCCCTGCATAAGATCCTGAACCCACTTTGTTCGGAAGCAGAAAACTGGCCAATCCCATAAAACCTTCGCCTTCAAAAGTAGCACCCGTGGTATTCTCAGTGTCGTAGTTGTAATAGGCTCCCTCCAAGGTGGCAACACCCGCTCCATTCAGATCCTTCTCAAAAAGAAGGTCAAGGTTCCAAGCCTTAAAGCTTCCGGCAGCACCAGCGGCACCTCTAGCATCTTCCTGATATTGTCCGACAAGACCGATCGCGAGCACATCTTTTCCGCCGTAATAGGTGCTACTGTTGTAATAACCGGGTTCTGGGTCAAGTAAATTGAGTGTCAGGCGTCCAGCATAAAGCAACTCGTCGCTTTGATTTGGACCGCCGGGGACATCACCTGTTCCTTCAAAAGCGCCGATCTGATATTTGAACTTACCGCCATCAATCTGACCCCAAATCGCCAGACCATCGTCCCGTCCTGCGAAGATAGCGGGATATTTATGAACGAGAGGAAAATCCCAGGCATTCAGATAATAAGGGCCACTTAAGTTTGAGCGATCGCTAGGCGGCAGAAAACGTCCTGCCCAAATATTAAATGTTTCGGTAAAGGCAAACTTGATTACCGCATCCAGGACACGCATCTCTTCCGTTCCGGCTGGTGCATTGTCATAATCACTGTTGAATTCAAACGAAATCATTTCACTAAATTGTCCTCCGATATACAGACGGAAGCTATCCAGATTAAAATCTTTGGAATTGCTTGTGCCATTCTCCGCGCCATCTTCAGCCGTTGTGAAATTACTTCTCAGCCCAACACCCAAACTAATAGAACGATTATCCCCTATATCAATCTTGCCACCCGCATGGGCTTTGGAAGAAAGACTTGCAAACATCGCCACTTGAAACACCAGCATTGCGGACAAAATAAAGCGGAAATTTCTCTTATTCTTACCCATTTTTCGTTTCTTCTCCTTTTCTTCAATAAAAGCCGTGATAAAACAAAAAAAAATGCCATAGCCCTGGTTTAAAAATAGGGTTATGGCATCTTCGCCTTCTTAGGGTATCGACAACTCTGTAGATACCCTAGATGAATTGTATACTAACTGGAAATATTAGAATCAAAAACCGCGCACATGATAAGTCAACACATACAAACTGTCAAGCCCTTGATAAGTGATAATGCCAATATCCCTATAAAGGCCTAAATACATCCCCACATAAAAAAATAAGATGCCACTTCAGCAGAGTCTTCCTAAGAACGACATTCGCCTGGTGTTGAAAAATAAGGTCTCTGAGGGTAAAATAGAACATCCATGGACAGCTTATTGACACAACTTCACTTTTCAAGAGGCGAAATATCAGACCTGGACGAAATGATGGTAATTGAACACGCCTCTTTTTCTCGTCCTTGGACAGAAGGCATGATGCTAGCCGAACTCTTTAACGACCCTGTTGCCTTTTCAACAGTCATTCGGGCCGGAGAAGATGCAAAAATTATCGCCCAGGTTTTTTTGCGTCTCATGCTGGACGAGCTGCACCTGCTCAATCTAGGAGTGCATCCTGCATGGCGACGGCAGGGGCTGGGCACACAACTGATTCAACACGTACTCAAAACAGCAACAGAAAAAGGAACCCTGCGTGTCATTCTTGAAGTCCGTGCCTCTAATGAAGCCGCACAGGCACTTTACCAAAAAATGGGGTTTCATCAGATCGGCCTTCGGAAAAACTATTATTGTAAACCGAAAGAAAACGCCTTATTATTAGGATGTGCGCTCAAAGAGATCCAGCCGTTTTCTGAAACAGAGACAAAACAAGAAATTGAAACACAGCAAAAAATTAAAATAAATTCATACGATGTTATAAACACGGGATAGATCGCTTGAAGGCAATCTGAATGAAAGTCAGATCTCAACGATGGAGGGGAAATGATGACACAAGATTCAAATGCCAGCACCGTTTTACGTGAAAAAAACTACCGTTTCCGCACTTTGGAAGCATCACATCTGCAACTGGAAGAAACGCTCGAAGCCTTTGCACGGAGAGAACTCTTGAGCCCAGAGGAAGAAATCCATAAAAAAACGGTTCAAAAAGAAAAACTCGCCGCAAAAGACAGAATGGAAGAAATGCTCAGACGTTACCAGGACACCGGAGAGGTTAATTTCAAATAAATGTTCGGCATCGGCATTCCAGAACTACTTGTTATTTTAGTGATTGCTTTTGTCGTTGTCGGCCCGGAAAAATTGCCCAAACTTGCGCGCTCCCTGGGCAAGGGATTTTATGAATTGCGTCGCGCAACTGACGGGCTTCGTGAAGAATTTGAAAAAGAAGACGTTTCTTCTGGAGAAATGCTCCCCATAAAAGAAGAAAAATCTTCATTGAAAAAAGAGACTAAAAAGGAAGACGCAGGTGCAAAAGAGGAAAGCGCCTAACGACGCGGCAGAAATGCCGATGTCCGGGCACCTGCAGGAAATCCGATCAAGACTGGTGCGATCGGTTGCCGTCCTGGTCATTGCAGCGGGAACCGCTTTTTATTTTGCGGGAACCCTCATTGCCTGGATCAAGCGTCCAATTGATATCGATCTGGTCTTTCTCTCTCCCGCCGAAGCCTTTTGGGCTGATCTTAAAATCGCACTTTTTTTTGGTCTTCTTTGTGCCTTCCCTTTTATCCTTTATGAGATTTGGCTTTTTGTCTCCCCGGGATTGGTCAAACGGGAACGCAAAATCCTCTGGCCTTTTTTTGGATTTGGAGTCGTTTTCTTTTTTGTTGGCATTGCTTTTTCTTATTTTGTTGCCCTGCCCTTCGCCATTCGATTTTTGGTGAACTACGGTCGAGACTCCGGCATCATTCCCATGCTCTCGGTTTCAAACTACATCGACTTCAATCTCAAAATCCTCTTAGCTTTTGGTTTGATTTTTGAATTGCCGCTGGTCATGGTCTTGCTTTCGAAATTTGGGCTGCTCACAGAAGATTTCTTAAGAAAAAATAGAAAATTTGCGATACTGGGGGCCTTTGTCGTGGCCGCTATTGCCACACCGACCCCCGATATGTTTAACCAGTTTTTGATGGCCCTACCTTTGATTCTATTGTATGAAGTCGGCATCTTCGTCATTAAGATCTTAGGGAAAAAACCAACAAAAACGAAAATCGACCCCCCCGAAGGAAGTCAGTAATGACCATCAAAAAAGCATTTTTAGGACTTATTTTTGTTGCAATTTCAGTCGTCGTCTGGACGATATTCAATCCGTCCATAATCCCACCTGCTCCTTTTGAACAATCCCTTACATTACGCCCCGGTCACTTACCCCCCGAAAAAGAGCTGACACTTTACAGCACAGGGGGGCCTTTTGGTGTTGATGCCATTGAAACCACGGCCACAGGCATCGACGGGGGTATTTATGTCGGCACTTTTGGCGGAGGGCTTTTTAAATCAGACGATCAGGGCAATAGCTGGCGGCCCATCAATCGCGGTCTGCGTGATAAATTCATCTCAACCCTCTTTGTTTTGGAAGATGGAAAAGTGTTTGCCGGAACCATTCGAGCAGGCCTTTTTATGAGCGAGGATCAGGGCAATAGCTGGATATCGGTCAACAAGGGTCTGGAAAAGACCGATGTCACAACCCTCGCGATTCTTTCCTCCGGTGATCTTTTGGCCGGGACAGGAAAAGGGGTTTACCGAAGCAAAAACCAAGGACAATCCTGGGAAGCCTTCAACACAGGTCTTGAACATACACAAATCAAAAGCATCGCCATCGACAAAGATCAAAACCTCTACGTCGGCACACAAGGCATCGGCGTCTTCAAACGTGAGGCCCAGGGAGAAGCGTGGTTTTCCATCGTCAATGGTTTTGCCTTTAAAGGGCTTGAAGAACGCGTCATTCGCACCTTGCTTTTTAATCAGAATGAAGTGCTTTTTGCCGGAACCATGGCTGCCGGAATTTTTCGCAGTGCGGATCACGGCGCCACATGGCAACACGTCAATGCCGGGCTGGGAAATTATTCAATTCGGGGGCTGGCGACCGACAACAATGGCGTGCTCTACGCGGGAACGGGTTTGGGTGTTTATTACAGCAACAACGAAGGAGAAAACTGGGAAATATTACAAAACGGGATGGATGATGTTCAAACCCACTCTTTTTCTGTCAGTCCGACCGGCACACTTTTTGTGGGTGCTTCAGACAGTCTCTATTCTGGAAAAATTGGCAGCGATTGGAAAGCCCTGCACGACACCCTCGTGGTTTCTCCCATGTCAGCCCTTTCTTATGGTGAAGATCAGATTACGATCGGAACAGAAGGCAAAGGGACCTACATCAACTACCAGGATGAACACTGGATGTCACACAACATGGGTTTGGTCAATCTCAGCATCCGTGCGCTGGCCCGCAGTAAGACCTACATCTTTGCCCTCAGTGATGCGGGGCTTTACCGTCGCCAGATCGGACGACATCAATGGGCCGCGTTGACGGCCGCACCCACAACCGAAGGCACCGCCATCGCAGCCGATACACAAACCCAAGTCTATTTAGGACGCTCAGATGGTTTGTATCATTCTCCCGATCACGGAGACACCTGGCAAAAAATTGAAGCCCTCGGATCAGAGGCGATTCACTCCATTGTTGTTTCCGATACAAGTGTCTACGCTGCAAGTGCCCATCAAATCTGGTCAAAAACATCTGAAGGCCCTTGGGAAAAAATTCTGAGCAAAGAGGAAGGCACATTTCGCCTGATGTTGTGGCGTCCGCAAAAAGGCCTGCTTGCCCTGAGTGATCAGCAGCTGTGGCAGCAAGATCTAACCGGCACCTGGGAAAAATTCAAGGGGAAGAAACTCAGTGAAACAAGAATATTGTCGCTCGCCACAGACCCACACAATAATGACCTGCTCTACGCAGGCACAAAGCAGGGTCTTTATTGGAGCGATGATGACGGATCAAGCTGGCAACAGGCCAAAGAGACGCAAGGCAGGGTCTTTGAGGGCCAAGTTAATCAGGTCATCACGACCCATTCAAAAGCCCTTTGGATTGCCACAGAAAAGAAGGGCATTTTTTTAGGAATTTCAAAACCCGCACAAAGAACCCCATTTGAACGGTGGTTGGATATTTTTTCGTAACCCTGAACCTTTTCAGTCCCTCAGATAAAACTCTAAAAAATGATTCGACTGAGCAACATCAAACTCCCCATTGACCACTCTGACGACGACCTAAAAATCGCCATCCTCAAAAAGCTCGCCATTTCTTCCGATGCGCTGATAGACTACACCGTATTTAAACGCAGCACTGATGCACGAAAGCGGGGTGCAATCACCTTCACCTATACAATAGACCTACAAATTCAGGAAGAAAAAAAACACCTCAAACGTCTTCAGCACGATCCCCATATTCGCCAAACACCGGATATGCGCTACCATTTTGTCGCAAAAGCTCCGGCGAAGTTGAGCACACGTCCCATCATCATCGGCGCAGGGCCCTGTGGTCTTTTTGCGGCGCTCACCCTGGCGCAAATGGGTTTTCGCCCGATTGTATTCGAACGTGGCAAGTCCGTGCGGGAGCGCACCGTGGATACCTTTGCCTTTTGGCGTAAAGGCCAACTCAACCCCGAATCCAATGTGCAGTTTGGAGAAGGCGGTGCAGGCACCTTCTCTGACGGCAAACTCTACAGCCAAATCAAAGACCCAGAATATCGCGCCCGAAAAGTGCTTCAAGAATTTATCAAAGCAGGGGCACCCCCTGAAATTCTTTATATCAACAAACCCCACATCGGCACACTCAAACTCGTGGGCATCGTCGAAAAAATGCGGGCGACGATAGAAACACTCGGTGGCGAAATCCGTTTCAAAAATCGTGTTGAAAGTCTTCAAATCGAAAAGGGAGAAGTGAAAGGCCTTCGTCTCGCCAATGGGGAAAAAATCAACAGCACGCATATCATTTTAGCGCTGGGTCACAGCGCACGGGATACCTTTCAAAAACTGTTTGAACAAGGGGTGTTTATCGAAGCCAAGGCATTTTCCATCGGCTTTCGCATCGAACACCCACAATCCCTCATCGACACAGACCGTTTTGGCCCACAAGCCGGGCATGCACTCTTGGGCGCGGCGGATTATAAACTCGTGCATCACTGCAAAAATGGCCGATCTGTTTATAGCTTTTGCATGTGTCCGGGTGGGACGGTTGTTGCGGCGGCCTCCGAAGTCGGCGGCATCGTCACCAACGGCATGAGCCAATATTCCCGTCATGAAAGAAACGCAAACAGCGCCATCGTTGTGGGTCTGACACCGGACGACTACCCGGAAAATGCGCTTGCAGGGATCAGATTTCAAAGCCATTGGGAAAAACAGGCTTTTGAATTGGGCGGGGGAACTTACGACGCACCCGGACAGCGCGTCGGTGATTTTCTTGCCAAACGCTCCTCGAAAACCCTCGGCACCGTGCAGCCTTCGTACAGCCCTGGGATGCACTTATGCGATCTAAACACGAGTCTTCCGAGTTACGCGATTGAGGCCATTCGGGAGGCCCTGCCCGCCTTTGAAAAAAAAATCAAGGGTTTTTCCATGCACGATGCCCTGTTGACAGCAGTCGAAACCCGGACCTCATCCCCCATTTGCATCAAACGCAAAGATGATTTTCAAAGTGTGAATACAAAGGGGCTTTATCCCGCAGGTGAAGGCGCAGGATATGCGGGCGGGATACTTTCAGCCGCCGTTGATGGCATTAAAGTTGCTGAAGCTTTGGCTTTGAATTTAGTGAAGGAGAGCTGATTTAAAGAAACTCGATTCGAGTTTCTTTATGGGGATTGCGAGACAAGCCATTTAAAACACTTCACTTAAGACATCAAAAGAAACTGATTATTTTTTAGGCCTACTTTTCCCGCCACCCTACTTCCGACGGAATGCTTCTAGATTTTGCCGCACCGTCCTTGCCTTTGGATGATTTTTGCCTAATCTGTTCTCAAAAATATTGAGGGCTTTGGAAGAGAATTCGATAGCCTGCCTATAATCGCCCTTCTCATCCCACGCTAAACCAAGATTATTGTAATTGGTTGCCACCGATGGATGCTGCTTCCCCAAGGCCTTCACGTT
>CAYVHO010000005.1:0-229527 GCA_964451325.1 uncultured Nitrospira sp.
GGTGATCTGATGATCTTTCCAAGCAACGCGAGTAATAATCACGATACGAGCAAAGCGACTTTTCATTTTGATGGAGATGGCGGCAACCTCTGGATGGGAGGGAATGGTAAAGACGGTGATCTGATGATTTTCCCAAGCGATGCAAGCAATAACCACGCGACAGGGAAAGCGACCTTTCATTTTGATGGAAATGGTGGGAATCTCTGGATGGGAGGGAATGGTAAAGATGGTGATCTGATGATCTTTCCAAGCAACGCGAGTAATAATCACGATACGAGCAAAGCGACTTTTCATTTTGATGGAAATGGCGGGAATCTCTGGATGGGGGGGAATGGCACTGATGGTGATATCGTGTTGTTCCCAAGCGATGCGAGCAATAACCATGACACCACCCAGGCAACGATTCATCTTGATGCAAATGCGGGTGACATTACACTCCGCAACGCGGATTGTGCAGAAGAGTTTGCGATTGCCGAGTCAGTTGAAGCATTACCAGGAAGTGTGATGGTCTTAGATGATGATGGTTTTCTAAGGCCAAGTACCCGTGCATATGATCGGTGTGTGGTTGGTATTATATCCGGTGCCGGTGATTACAAACCAGGTATGGTCTTAGATAAACAGGCCGGGGCAGAGAACCGTAGTCCAATCGCAATGATGGGGAAGGTTTACTGTATGGTCTCGGTCGAAAAATCCCCCATCAAAGTTGGCGATTTACTGACAAGTTCGAATATTTCCGGATACGCAATGAAGGCCGTTGATTCACAACAAGCCTTTGGTGCAGTGATTGGAAAAGCCCTGGAGTCTCTTGATCATGGAAAGGGTCTGATCCCCGTTCTGGTTGCGCTACAATAAACCCTATAATAAGGAGATATCTTATGGCAAGCTTAAGCGTAAAGACAATTGCGGCAGATTGTCTTGGAAAAACGGCTCCACTCTCACTCAAAGAAGATGTCTTGGGTGTTTACGCGAACGATAATCCTCAGGCCAGATCCTTAAAAGCGCAATTGGCATTGATTCAAAATAAACCTTTTGTTCGTGTGGCATTGGTCACAATTCAGAGTGCTAGTCCGAATCTACAGCGTGATCTAGACACGACGAACGAAATTTATCAGCGTGAATGTAATGCTTGGGTCTATCCTGTTGATAGTATTACCGTTAACCGCCCGGCGCTTCTGGTTTTAGATCAAGATGACTGCTCGGGTAACAATCATAGTGTAAGCGATGAAGAGGATGAACTTTTTGACTTGGGCAGAAATTTGGGAGCTGATATTGTTGGTTATTACATCAATACGAGCAACGGAGGTTTTGCGGGTTGCGCGGCACATCCTCCGGATCGACGCGGTTTTTGGGTTGGATCGGGTGCGAGCCCTAGAACCTTTGCGCATGAATTGACTCATGTGGTTGGGGACAATTCTCATGAAGCTAACTCCGATAACCTAATGTCCACACCGACAGCAAGCATTACTAATCTTCCAGCAGACTTGAGCAATAGTCAGTGCAGTAGGATTGTGGACGATGATGTTATGGAAAATTGCTAAATAAAAAATGGAGGTGACATCATGGCAAAAATATCAAAAAAACTCCTTGAAGTTCTTGAGTCCGACTGTGCACACTCTCTTGAAGGCGTACTTCAAAAGAAAACACAGGAGGATTTCAAAACCTTAAAAAGCTTTTTGTCTCTGGATCCGTCAGTTAAATCTGAGTACCGCACAAAGGCGCTGTATCTCCTTGGTAGATGGGGTGACACTGCTCCTGTCGGAACGATACGGAACCTCCTTCCTCAGTTGGACGAAGCGGGACGCGTCAGCGGTATTGACGCACTCGGTCACTTAGGGACGAAAGAAGCATTGGCAGGTATTCTTGAATACGCTGATGATTCATCTGCGGATGTGCGAAAGTTTGTAACACGTGCGCTTGGAAGGATAAATAAACCAGAGGCACAACGCAAGTTGAAAGAAATACGGACAAAAGATCCAGTTAATCATATTCGAGACCTTGCAGCCAACTATCTAAAATAGTGGATGTTTGTCCGGCAGAGTTTGCTCTCCTCTAAATCGTAAGGTGAGAACTCACTTCAATCATTTCCCTCACATCACAAAAGATAACGCAAAAAATGCATCTTGCTAGTGATACTGAATCGTAGTAGCATTTAGGTGTGAACAAAAAACACCAGAAAACCCTAGAGGCGATTTTTTCACATCCAACATCTGGAAGTATTGAATGGCGAAAAATTGAAGCACTATTCATTGCCTTGTCTGCACAGGTTCTAGAGGGGGACGGCTCAAGAGTGTCATTTATCATCAATGACGAAAAGGGAGATTTTCACAGGCCGCATCCTGGGAAGGAAGCAAAACGGTATCAGGTGAGAAATGCCAGGGAATTCTTGACTAGAGTTGGAGTGACAATATGAACACACTTAATTACAAGGGCTACACGGCCAAAATTGAATTTGATCCAGATGATGGAATTCTATTTGGAAATATCATTGGTATCCGTGACACGGTGGGATTTCATGGCGAGTCTGTCAGTGAGCTGAAAGAGGCTTTTCATGAAGCGGTCAATTTCTATCTTGAGAGCTGCGAAAAAGCCGGAAGAGAGCCAAATAAGCCATTTTCTGGCAAATTTGTGATTCGGGCAGATTCTTCCCTGCACAGTGAAATAGCCGTGGCTGCTGTTCATGCTGGAAAAAGTCTTAACAAGTGGGTCGTGGATACGCTTACTCAGGTTATCCACGCCAATTAAGGCAAGAAGTGGACCCCAAAAAGAGACAGTCAAAAGGATGTCCTGAACTACATCATCATGTTCTACAATACCCTTCGGTTACATTCGAATCTGGATTACAAAAGTCCGAATCAATATGAAAACGAAACAAAATAAACAGCAAAAGTCGCTTAACTGAACTGTCTCAAATACTTGACCCGGTCAAGCCTGCAAGGGACAATCTCATTGTAGGCGATCAATCTCGATACCCCCATTTTTTGGTGTTTTACAAATTTTAGGATTTTTCGCAGTAGATTCATCCTAAGTCCGACAGCCTCCTAGAGGCTCGTTCGCTAAGCCGTGTATGAATTGACTGATTTGGCAATGCCAGGGTGTTCTTTTAAAATCTTTTTGTCGGTTGTAATGAGAGGGATATTTAAGTATTGGGCTAATGCGATAAATTCAAGGTCATACGCTGAGCACTTACTTGAAGAAAGTAGTTTCATAACGTGGGGGGAAGAAATCTGATACTCTCTTCCCGTGAGTAAAGCCTCTGCTTGTTGGATCATAAGCAGAATTTCGCTAAGGTTTAAGATGTTTTTACGGAGGTATTGGCCGAGAACACTTCTGAATTCACTTCTCCATAAAATGGGAGCAGCCCAACTTGGATCTTCTGAAAGGAGTTGTTCGGCAGGTTGAGAGTATTCTCCGCTGATAAAAAGGTAGGCAATAATGTTGGTGTCGACAACAATCATGGGCGACCTTCGTTTTTTGCGTCACGAATGAATTTGTCAGTGAGAGGGTCGTGAGTTGTTTTTTCTCTCAAATTCCGAGCAATTTCAAGGTATTCAGAAATATCAATTTTATGCGTGCCTAAAGTTTGTTCAACACAATAGAGGATCTCACTATTTAAACTTCGGCGATGTGCTTGAGCCGCTTCTTTTAGCTGTATATAAAGAGAATCTGGGATGTTTTTTAGCGTTAGTGTGGGCATTAAAAGCCTCCTTTTATGTTGGTACCTTATTGGTTCCATTATGGTGTTTTGATGCTGTTTAGTCAAGTTGGGGGCTTAATTGGAAAAAGCGCTCAAGAAAGACTTCTTCGATCATCACGACAACATGGCTGCCTTATACGGAACGTGTGCCCGAAACAATGAGAGACAAATTTATCGACACAATCGCTACAAAATACATTGAACGGGTGCCAATTGACCCAAAAAGTGTGCACTTGACTGACTCAAGCAAGGAAAGGTTTTTTATTTCATGAAGTTTGAACGATACCCCATTTCGGAAGCCATTCGTAAAAATCTGGATAGACTTGGTTTTGTGCGAACGACGGATATTCAGTATAAGGCCATCCCCTCTATTCTACGCGGTGAGGACGTTTTTGCCACGGCGCAGACGGGGACGGGTAAAACCGCGGCTTTTGCGATTCCGGTGATTCAGAAAATTATGACAGGCAAAAGTAAAAATAGGAGCCGTGGTGGCATCAAGTGCATCGTGCTGGTGCCCACCCATGAGCTGGCTTTGCAGATTTGTGAGGTTTTTACAAAGCTTGCTTTACAAACCAAAGTTAAGGCCACGGCGATTTACGGCGGGGTGGAACAAGATCCTCAAATTAAACGATTGCAGGCGGGCATTGATGTCTTGATTGCAACGCCGGGTCGTATGTTTGACCTGATTCATCAGGGCTATCTTGATTTAAAAGAGGTCGATACTTTTGTACTGGATGAGGCCGATCTCATGTTGGATTTGGGGTTTATCGAAGATATTAAATCAGTCAAAAAGAAGCTCAGACGAGCACACCAAACCCTGTTTTTTTCTGCGACAATCAATAAGGCCATTAAAAATCTCGCTTACTCCCAGGTTGGGAATTCTGCCATTCGCATTCAAATCTCTCCCGAAGACATCGTTTCAAAAAATGTGACGCATTATGTGCTTTTTGTACAAATGGATGACAAACGGTTTTTTCTACAACGTTTTATTAGCGACCATCCGGAAAGCAAGATGATTGTTTTTGTGCGAACCCGTGTGCGGGCAGAACGCGTATTAAAGGCGATGGCCCGTGTTGAGATTGAAAGTCTTGCCATTCATGGGGAGAAGACGCAGGAAGAACGTGCAGCGGTGATGCGACAATTTAAAGCGGGGGACTGCAATATTCTGATTGCGACGGATATTACGGCGCGCGGCATTGATATCCCGGATGTGAATTACATTGTCAATTATGATTTACCGGAGCAGGCTGAAAACTATGTGCATCGTGTGGGACGGACGGGCCGAGGCTTTAAAAAAGGGGAGGCCATTTCATTTTGCAGCGACGAAGAGAAAGCGCGTTTGGATGAAATTCAGGGTTTTTTAGAAAAAGAAATAGAGGTGATTCCGCTCGGAAAAAAAGATTATGCCTTCACGCTCGAACATCCAAAGTCCGAAAACACCTTAGCTGAAGTTGTCTCAGAAATACGGGATTGGGAAGGACAAAAAAAGAAGAAAAAAAAGAGAAAATCGTAAAGAAGTTTTGTCCCAAAAAGGCCACACCGTATGAACGACGTTATGTTCTATGAGTCTGTCGGACTGAGGTGATCGTAAGGGGAGAAAGCCATTTTGAGTCCATGTTTGAAGTGAGATGCGAATAAAGGAACTTCTTATTTTATGATGAAAGAGGTGGAAAATGAAATCTGTCGGATTATTAAAATATTTACCCGTTGACGCAAAAAATTGTTTTATTGAGGCTGAAATCGACAAACCTGTGGCCAAAGGCTACGACTTGCTCGTTAGGGTTAAAGCGATATCCGTGAATCCTGTTGATACAAAAGTACGTTCCCCTAAAAGTAAGGTTGAGCGCAAAATTCGGGTCATTGGTTGGGATGCGGCCGGAGAAGTTATGGCAGTCGGTAAAGACTGTGGTCGTTTTAAAGTCGGTGATGCGGTCTTTTATGCGGGAAGTATTACACGGCCGGGTTCCAATGCGGAGTATCAATTGGTTGATGAGCGAATTGTGGGGGAGAAGCCCCGTTCTTTGAGTTTTGAAGAATCAGCGGCGATGCCATTAACAAGCCTCACCGCTTGGGAGTCACTCTTTGAACGTATGGGAATCAGTCAAATCCCAAATAAAGGCAATTCGGACTCAAGCCTATTGATTATTGGCGGAGCAGGTGGTGTCGGTTCAATTGCCACACAGTTGGCAAAGAATGTGGCTCAACTGGGCACAGTAATCACAACGGCTTCTCGACCTGAAAGCCGAGCATGGTGCGAAAAAATGGGAGCTGATTTTAGTTTAGATCACAACAAACCTTTATTACCCCAGCTTCGAGACAAGGGTCTGGAAAGCGTCGATTATATCTTTTGTTGTACTTATACCGATGAATATTTTGATCAAATGGTCAAATTAATCAAACCTCAAGGCAGTATCTGCACGATCGTTGCCACCAGGGCTGATGCGCCACTCCCTATCAGCGAGCTTCAAGATAAGAGCGCCAGGTTTTGTTGGGAGTATATGTTTACTAAATCCATGTATGGAACTGATGATATGCATTCGCAGCATTTGATTCTCAATCAAGTGTCTGAATTGTTAGATCAGGAAATCTTGCGATCGACATTGACAAAAACGATGGGTGTTTTGACTGCTGAAAACCTGATCGAAGCACATCGCATTGTAGAATCAGGCCAAATGATTGGAAAACTCGTACTTGGAGGAGTTGAGTAAGGCATGAAGTTTTATCTGACTCCTCTCAAAAAAATAGAACGTGCAAAAAATAGTGGTCTATCATACATAAGAATTTTTCTATTGAACCGGAGAAGCTCGCGGATGAATTTCAAGTTTAAGGAGGTTTTTGGATGTGCTGAATGGCTGTTTCCTGCCACATATGAGTGTAGGGGTAATCCAGGAAGAATCACGAAATGAGTGACCCTATCGAAAAACCCATTTGTTTTACCCCTGAAGAAAATGCCCTGATACAAGACACGCGTTTTTTTGAAACAAAGGCCCGTGTGAGCGAAAAGGTCAAAACCCTGTTGCAACAGATCTATCTTGAATTAAAAAAAGAGATCCCGACCCGTGGTTTGTTGGCACCGAAGGAATTTGATTCGGAGAATTTCCAATTTGTAAAAGGGGAACACCTGCTGAATTTTCCCTATCGCTATCTCGACTTTCCAAAATATTTCAAGAATAAAGAAATGCTGACATTTCGAACCCTGTTTTGGTGGGGACATTTTTTTGTTTTTGCATTGATCCTGGAAGGGGCCTTGCTTGCTCAATACAAACGAAATGTGCTGGCCCATTACAATGCCTTTGCCGATCAAGGACTTTTTATTTTGATGACGGATACACCCTGGGAATGGCGCTTGGAATCAAAATATCTGCTTGAAATCCGTAGAGACAACCAAGTAGAAGTGAGCAATATCTTGGCATCCTGCACTTTTTTGAAGATTCATCGATATCTGAAGTTTGAAGAAAGTGCGGTCAGGGAAGGCAGGGTGGTCGAAGAAGCGCTGAAAACCTTCCGCTTGTTACAGCCTTTGTTAAGGGCTTAGGGAGGTTCAAATTCAGGGCTGCTTTTTTAAAAAATCTTTGAGTGCGTCCTTTAATTCAGGGATCTGTGGTAAATTATTTTCGATGGCACCCATAATATTTTCGAGCCGTGCCATACGCTGCATTTCTTTGTCTTCCGCGATAAGTTCTGAGAGTGTTTGATAGGCCTCGTCGTAGTGCGATTCCAAAAAGGGTTTCGCTGCCAGTAAGGCTTTCAGAAGCGGTCCTGGTTCTTGTTCAGAAAAAGAAGTCGAGATAAAGCTTGCATCAGAAAATATGAGCAATGCCGTTTTCCCCTTGTCATCCCTCACAACCCGCTCGATTTTTTTTCCGATGGTCGCGTCCCAAGTTTTTAGGCGGCCTGGAAAGGATTTTACAAAAGAGACTTTTTTAGCATTACTCTGTAATTTTTTTTCAACAAACATGTTTTACCTCTTAAAATTGATCTAACAATGGGTTATTTTTTCAGCATTTTAACACAGGATTTCAACCTTCGAGCAAAGATGTGTCGTTTTTGAATGAATCTAAAAAGGTCATTGTGTCTTTAATGTCTTTCCGTTAAAATTCCCGATTTTAGCTCGTGCATGATTTTTGTTTAAATGAAATGGGGCCTTTGAAAAGATGAACCATCCTAAAATCCCAAAAGAAGTTCTGCTTGAAAGTCACCTGCCGGATTTGAAGCTAAGGTTTAGAGGCAAAGTTCGTGACATTTATGATCTAGGAGATACACTGCTTTTTGTGGCGACGGATCGAGTCTCTGCTTTTGACGTGATTTTACCTGAGGGGATTCCAGGCAAAGGCTACGTACTGACCCAGTTTTCTCTTTATTGGTTTAAGTGGCTCTCCGGTATTGCAGACGCGCCGGAAACCCATCTTATTGCAAGTGACTTTGAGGGTTTTCCTGAAAGTTGCAAGCCTTATCGAAATATATTGGAAGGGCGGAGTCTTATTGTAAAAAAGGCAAAACCGATCTTGGTTGAGTGTGTGGTACGTGGTTATTTGTCCGGTTCGGGTTGGAAGGAATACCTTAAAGAAGGCGCAGTCTCCGGTGAAATCCTGCCAAAAGGTTTGTTGGAGTCAGATCGTTTGCCTGAAGTGATTTTTACACCATCCACAAAAGCCGAAGTCGGTGAGCACGATATGAATATTACGTTTGATCAGATGAAAACACAGATTGGTGTTGTGCTTTCAGAAAAAATTCGTGCGATGAGTCTGAATATTTATAAAAAGGCAGCAGAGGCTGCTTTGGCACGTGGTATTATTATTGCGGATACCAAAATGGAATTTGGGCTTGATCCTATAACAAATCACCCTATTTTGATTGATGAATTGCTCACGCCGGATTCTTCACGGTTTTGGCCTCTGGCGGATTATGTCCCCGGCGGTGCCCAGCTCAGTTTTGATAAACAATATGTGCGGGATTATTTGCTGTCTGTGCATTGGGACGGGGGTGGCCTCCCGCCTCATTTACCGGAAGCGGTGGTTGTGCGTACGACGGAGCGCTATTTTGAGGCTCTAAGACGTTTGACGGACACAGCCTAGTTACATGCTTTTTTCTTGACAATATTTTTAAGGATCTTCATACTTACGTTCAGATTTGAGGTTTTGAAAACTTCAAAGTGAAGACGACGGCGTCTTCTCCGTTTGCGGAGAGACGCCGTTTTTTTTATAATAGCTTGTTTTTATTTTTCCTGAAAAAAGGGGACGGTTATTTTTCGCATTGCCTTGGCACAAATCAATAGCACAGTGGGTGATTTCTCCGGAAATTTTGAAAAGATTGCAGGGGTGATCGAGTCCGCAAAGCTTGCCGAGGTCGATCTTATTGCTTTTCCCGAAATGGCGATTACCGGCTATCCCCCCGAAGATTTATTGCTCAAGCCTGCATTTATCGCGGACAATCTCAAAGTGTTACAAGATATTATTCCCTTGGGGGAAGGTCTGACGATTGTCGTGGGTTTTGTTGATCGGCTTGAAGCGGGTGATTCTTCCCATGAAGTCTTTAGATACAACGCGGCTGCGGTGATTCATGATGGTCGTTTGGAAGGCATTTATCGTAAAATATATTTGCCTAATTATGGTGTTTTTGACGAAAATCGTTATTTTAAACCGGGAAATACATGGCCCGTTTTTACACGAGATGGGATTAAAATCGCCGTCAATATTTGTGAAGATATTTGGCATAAAAATGGGCCAACCGCGGTACAGGCACGTTCTGGAGATGCACAACTCATTGTGAATATTAATGCCTCTCCCTATCAAATGGGTAAGGGAGCCGCACGTGAGAAAATGTTGTCTCAGCGTGCGCGCGAGAATGCGGTTTGTATTGCCTATGTCAACATGGTGGGTGGTCAGGATGAATTGGTCTTTGATGGTGGAAGTCTTGTTATGGACGCAAAGGGTGTACTTTTGTCTCGTGCACCGCGATTTACAGAAGATTTGTCGATAACCGATCTTTCTGATGAGGTGCTTTCCCCGGCCAGAGAGCAGAAGACTGAAATGACTTCAGTCGATGTTTCTCGACTTAAAAAATGGGTATTTTCAGATCTTCAAAAAAGAAAAACGGGCAAAGCCACTGCTTCGTTCATCGCAAAAAATGAGTCATCCGATGCCGAAGTTTATAAAGCCCTGGTTTTAGGTCTCTCTGATTATATGGGAAAAAACTGTTTTAAAAAGGGTGTGATCGCAATCTCCGGTGGTATTGATTCTGCTTTGACCGCGGCGATTGCGGTGGATGCTTTGGGATGTAAAAATGTCGTTGGCGTTTTTATGCCCTCTCGTTACACCTCGTCAGAAAGTGTCGAAGATGCCGAAGCTTTGGCCAAAAACCTGGGCATTCGTCTCATGACCTATTCCATTGAAGGCCCCTTTGCCTCATTTCTTGACTTGCTTGCGCCGACTTTTGAGGGACAAGCTGTCGATATTACCGAAGAAAATTTACAAGCACGGATTCGCGGCAACATCATCATGGCGCTTTCCAATAAATTTGGCTGGCTTGTTTTGACCACCGGCAATAAAAGCGAAATGAGTGTGGGCTATGCCACGCTTTATGGGGACATGGCGGGTGGTTTTGCGGTGATTAAAGATCTTTGGAAGACGGCGGTCTATCGTTTGTCTGAAATGAGAAATCAATCAGAAGCCGTGATTCCGAGGCGGACGATTGATCGGCCCCCCACCGCTGAGCTTCGGCCGGATCAATGTGATCAGGACTCTTTACCCCCTTATGAAGTGCTTGACGGCATTTTGCAAGCTTATGTGGAGGCGCATCAAGATCGTCAGGAAATTGTGGCGATGGGGTTTGAATTAGAAACTGTTTCAAAAGTGCTCAAACTCGTGGATTCATCTGAATTCAAGCGGCGGCAGGCCCCCGTGGGAATCAAGATTACTTCGAGAGCACTCGGGAAGGACCGGAGAATGCCGATGACCAATCGGTATCGCCGTTTTTATCAGCAAGAGGAACAAGAAATCACTTACAAGCCTAAAAGGGAGAAAATCGCATGACACCGAAAGAAGTAATTGAATTTGCAAAGGCAAACAATGTCGAGATGGTCGATTTTAAATTTGTCGATTTTGTCGGCGCATGGCAGCATTTTGGAACACCCATCGCTGAGTTTACCGAAGCCATTTTTGAAGACGGTTCCGGGTTTGACGGCTCCAGTATTCGCGGATGGAAGGCCATCAATAACAGCGATATGTTGGCTGTTCCAGATCCCACAACGGCGATTATTGATCCGTTTTGCAAAATCTCAACACTCTCAATAATCTGTAATATTAAAGACCCTGTTACAAATGCGCCTTATGAAAGAGATCCGCGTTATATCGCTCAAAAAGCAGAAGCCTATCTCAAATCAACAGGCATCGGCGACACCGCGTATATTGGGCCGGAAGCCGAGTTTTTTGTTTTTGATAAAGTCAGTTTTGATCAGAATGCACAATCCGGCTACTATTTTGTTGATTCAGAAGAAGGCGCCTGGAATTCGGGGGATGAAGGGCTTGGACACAAACCCCGTCACAAAGAAGGTTATTTCCCTTGTCCGCCCGTAGACAGCATGGAAGATCTTCGTACTGAAATTGTGATGGAAATGCAGAAAGCCGGGATTTATATCGAAAAACAGCATCACGAAGTGGCGACCGCAGGACAGGCTGAAATCGACATGCGTTTCGATTCTTTGCTCAAGATGTCTGACAAAGTGATGCTTTATAAATACATCACAAAAAATGTGGTCAAACGCAATGGAAAAACAGCGACCTTTATGCCAAAACCTATTTTCGGAGACAACGGTTCAGGCATGCACACGCATCAATCCATCTGGAAAGATGGCACCCCGCTTTTTGCCGGAGATGAATACGCGGGTGTGAGTCAAATGTGCCTGTATTATATCGGCGGTATTTTAAAACACGCCAATGCGCTTGCCGCCTTGACCAATCCAACGACCAATTCCTACAAACGCCTCATTCCGGGTTTTGAAGCACCTGTGAACCTGGCGTATTCGAGTCGAAACCGCAGTGCGTCCATTCGTATTCCCATGTATTCGAATAATCCAAAAGCAAAACGCATTGAAGTGCGTTTTCCTGATCCGACCTGTAACCCTTATTTTGCATTCAGCGCGATGCTGATGGCCGGTTTGGATGGCATTGAAAACAAAATTGATCCGGGTGCTGCGATGGAAAAAAACCTTTACGACTTAGAGGCCAAAGAAACCGTCGATTTAAAGATGATGCCGGGCAGTTTAGAGGAAGCTTTAGATGCGCTTGAGGCGGATCACGCCTTTCTCTTAAAAGGAGACGTGTTTACGGAAGACATCATTAGCACTTGGATCGCGTATAAAAGAGAGAACGAAGTCGATGCCCTCCGTGTGCGACCTCATCCCTATGAGTTCATGATGTACTACGACATTTAAGCTGATTTTTATCGCTTAAATTTGTTTCAAAAAAGGGGGTTTGCTGAATCGGCAGACCCCCTTTTTTGCGCTGCCCTGGTTTGACACCATCGGACGTTTTCTCTATAGTTGATCCGATGAAGTTTTGTTTCCAAAAGTGAGATAAAAGTTATGAATTTTCAAAGAGTTGAACAAGCCATCTCCGATTTAAAAGCCGGAAAAATGATCATCATGAATGATGACGAAGATCGGGAAAATGAAGGTGATCTTGTCATTGCCGCTGAAAAAATTACGCCGGAAGTCGTCAATTTTATGGCCATGTACGGCCGGGGGCTTATTTGCCTGACTTTAACGGAAAAACGCGCAAAACAACTCAAACTTTCACAAATGACCCAGGAAAATACCGCTTCTTTTGGGACAGCCTTTACCGTTTCGATTGATGCGAGGGACGGCATTACGACCGGCATTTCTGCGGCAGACCGTGCCAAAACAATATTAGACGCCATCGCAGAAGATGCAAAACCTGATGATTTAGTACGACCCGGGCATATTTTTCCTATTACCGCGCAAGCAGGCGGGGTCTTAAAACGTGCGGGCCAGACCGAGGGCTCTGTGGATTTAGCACGACTGGCAGGTTTGATCCCGGCGGGAGTGATTTGTGAAATCATGAATGACGACGGCACGATGATGCGCACGCCGGATTTGATTAAATTTGGAAAAAAACATCAGCTCAATCGTGTGACGACAAAAGAATTGATTGCCTATCGTATGGTCAGAGAATCCCTTGTGCATCGTGCTTCCGAAGCTGCAATGCCGACAGAATATGGGATGTTTACCGCCATTGCCTTTCAGAATGATGTGGATCATGAATGCCATATTGCCCTGGTGAAAGGGGCGATTGATGCGGATGTGCCGACCTTGGTGCGTGTGCATTCGGGTTGTGTGACGGGGGATATTTTTCGCTCAAATCGCTGTGATTGTGGTGACCAGCTCCACGCCGCGATGCGACAGATCGAAAAAGAAAAATCAGGGGTCTTATTGTATCTCAATCAAGAAGGGCGTGGCATTGGACTCATTAACAAGCTCAAAGCCTATGCCCTTCAGGACAAGGGCCGAGATACGGTTCAGGCCAACTTAGAGCTAGGGTTTAAAGATGATTTGAGGGACTACGGCATCGGGGCTCAAATCCTCGTGAAACTGGGTCTTCGAAAAATCCGTTTATTGACCAATAATCCCAGAAAGATCGTGGGGCTTGATGGTTACGGTTTGGATGTGGTTGAACGGCTTGCGATTGAGTCTGATCCTCATGAAAAAAATGTCGATTATTTACGCACAAAAAAGAAAAAACTCGGACACATGTTGAACCGTGTGTAGCTTTTTCAAAGAGGAGGAAGTGAGCGTTAAGCTTGTGTGATGGAAATTCAGCGATGGCAAGGCAGCATGGATGCGACGGGGCTGCGTTTTGGCATTGTCGTTAGCCGTTTTAATCAAACGATTACCGATGCCCTTTTAGATGGTGCGCTAAAAATACTCAAACAGAGTGGTGCCGCAGAAGAAGATATTGATATTGCAAGTGTTCCGGGTGCATTTGAAATACCGGGTGTTGCCAATCAAATGGGGCAGTTAGATCGTTTTGAAGCCTTGATTTGTTTAGGGGCCGTGATTCAGGGGGAAACACCGCATTTTGACTATATTTGCAGGGAAGTCAGTCGGGGGATCGGCCAGTTGCCCATAGAGTTGGGTATTCCCGTTATTTTTGGTATTTTGACCACATCTACTGTGGAACAGGCCATTGCACGTGCCGGAGATCAAAATAACAAAGGCGTCGAAGCTGCAATGGCGGCCATTGAAATGGCGCATTTGTTCCAAAGACTCACCTAAAACACATTCATCTCGAAGGACTATTTTTATGGGCATCAGAAGGACCGCAAGAGAATGTGTCTTGCAGATCTTATTTCAAACAGAATTTCAAAAAAAAAATGAGGGCGATGCGCCCGGGATCAATGTCGACATCGAAAAAAAAATGGTGTCGGAGGTTAAAGTGTTTGCAAATCAATTGCTTGAAGGCGTTGTTGCACATCAGGCAGAAATAGATCGCATCATCAAACGTTACGCCAAAAACTGGTCAACGGGACGGATGGCCATTGTTGATCGCAATATACTGCGTTTTTCCATCTACGAGCTACTCTATGTGCCTGAAATTCCCTCAAACGTCACCCTGAACGAGGCCATAGAAATTGCGAAAAACTACGGTAACGAAAATTCCGGTGCATTTGTGAATGGGATACTCGATGGCATTCAAAGGGATTTTCCAAAAACAGGTGCAAAAAAAGAAGCACGGGAGACCGCCTGAGTCGTGCAAGTGGAGGTTTATTCGGGGAGCCTCAATCGTTTGCGTACGGAAGTATTTGCCCTGGCTTGTTTCAAAGATATTCGCCCTTTGCGGGGTTTGGCCGGAGAAGTGGATTGGGTTTACGGTGGGGTGATCTCCCGGATGATGATGCAAAATCACTTTACGGCATTGCATGGAGAGACCTTGCTTATTCCGACAGAGGGAAAGCTCCACATCCCCAAAGTTGTTTTGATCGGTCTTGGCCCTTCCGCATCCTATGATGCAGGTCAATTTGAAAGTGCAGTCGTAAATCTCCTTGAAACGATTGAGGGTTTAAAAACACACAATTGTGCGATTGCCACCGCATCTTTTTGTGGGGAGGCCCTTCAAATTCCCTGGGTGGCGGAGTCTTTTATTCGGGCCTGGCAGGAAAGCCAGTCTTTCCCGGATTTAAATCTGGTGATCAATCATGCGGAGCAAGCCAAAACCTTAGAACACAAAATTAAAACAAAAACCCTTTTTAAGCCCGATCTTGGGACTTAAGGTTATTTAAAAACGTCATACTATTCTGACAATAGGAAAACGAATGATTGAACGATATGCACGACCTGAAATGACCGCCATTTGGACCCAGGAACGAAAGTACGAATGCTGGTTGCAGGTTGAAATCGCTGCCTGTGAGGCCCTGGTTAAAGAGGGAAAAATCCCTCAGGCTGCTGTGGACGAAATTCGTGAAAAAGCACAAATTGACGTTGCGCGAATTGATGAACTCGAAGCCGTTGTCAAACACGATGTCATTGCCTTTTTAACTTCCGTGACCGAAAAAGTAGGGGAGGCGGGACGTTTTATCCACATGGGAATGACATCATCTGATGTCCTCGACACTGCACTTGCGCTTTTGTTGCGTGAAGCTGCTGACATCCTCATCGCCGATTTAGAAGCTTTGCTTGAGGCCTTAAAAACCCAGGCCTTTAAACATAAAAAGACCTTGATGATTGGACGTTCGCACGGCATTCACGGCGAACCCATTACCTTTGGGCTCAAACTCTGTCATTGGTACGACGAAACCCAACGCAACCTTGTGCGTTTGAAGGAAGCCAAAAGAATCATCTCTGTCGGGAAAATCTCTGGTGCGATGGGAACCAATGCACACATTTCGCCTGAAATTGAGGCCCTTGTTTGTGAAAAACTGGGATTGACCGCAGAGCCTGTTTCCACGCAAATCGTTCACCGTGACCGTCATGCGCAATTTATGCAAAGCTTGGCCTTAATCGCTGCAAGTTTGGAGCGATTTTCCATCGAAATTCGACACCTTCAGCGCACAGAGGTGGGTGAAGCCGAAGAGCCTTTTACACCCGGACAAAAGGGATCTTCGGCCATGCCGCACAAACGAAACCCGGTCAGCACTGAAAATATCTCAGGGCTTGCCCGTGTGATTCGTGCCAATGCCGGGGCTGCACTTGAAAACATCCCCTTGTGGCATGAGCGTGATATCAGCCATTCATCGGTCGAGCGCATTATCCTGCCAGACAGTACGATTTTGCTCGACTACATGCTGGCGCGATTTACAAAGATGATCAGCGATATTGTCGTTTATCCTGAACGCATGCGGAAAAATATGGACATTACGGGTGGCACGCTCTACTCCCAAAAAATCCTGCTGCGTCTCATTGATAAAGGGATGGACCGTGAGACGGCTTATGCCATCGTGCAAAAAACTGCCATGGAGATTTTTGAGCAGGGCGGCTCGTTTCAAAAAGCCATCACAGAAAATCCTAAGGTGCTGGAACATCTGGATAAAGGTGAACTCGAAGCTTGTTTTGACCCATGGCAATATCTACAAAATATCGATGTCAGTTATGAACGTGTATTTGGGAAGGAATCCTGAAAATGAAAGCAAAAGTCTATACAACCCTCAAATCAAGTATCCTCGACCCTCAGGGGAAAACGGTTGAACGTGCACTCTCCGTCCTTGGTTTTGACCAGGTAAAGGGGGTGCGGGTCGGAAAATATCTGGAGCTTGATCTTGAACCAGGCCCCATCGAAGAAGCTGAAAAATCTCTCAAAGCCATGTGTGAAAAATTACTCGCAAACACCGTCATGGAAAGTTATCGCTTCGAGATCGATCCCGAAGGTTAGTGGTGATCGTGGGTATTTCCCTGATGATCTGATCTCTGCTTTTTGGAAAAGGAACACATGTTCCATCTCTTGGATAACATCCTGATCTTTGGAATTTTTGTTTTTGCGGTCGTGATGGCCATCCACGTTGTATCTGCGAACACGCCTCAAGAAGAAAAAAAGCCGGAAATTAAGGCAAAAGATGTATCCACCCCATCTTCGCTTGAAGATAAAGATTCAAGCACATAAATGATGATTCAGGTGCAGGCCTTTTGATCTGATCGATGGATTGAAGTCACCAGCAGTGGTGCTATTTTTCGGATGCATTCGCACAAACAATACAGAGAAATGCGGTGAGGTCAAAATCGAGCCGTTTGGGGTCAATGTTTTCATCACATTTCAGGCAATAGCCAAACGCGTCTTTTTCAATTCTTTGCAAGGCGCCGATAATACGCTGAATTTGAATCTCACGTCTTCGTTTTGTTTCAAGCGACATGGCCTGTGATTGCATGGCATCCATTCGAGATAAACGTCCGACTGCTGTTTGATCAAGCATCACGGGTTTTCTGGCCGAATGGCTTGTTTCATGCCAATCTTCGAGTTCTGATTTTAGGTCGAGCAACTTTTTTTTGATTGATTCGAGGTCGAGATTAAAATCTTTCATTTTTCCATCGTAATCGTGTTTTTTGGAGTGAAATTGTTTCACCTCAGCCGAAACTGAAGTTCATACTAGAGTATCGGGATGCAAAAAGGCAAAAACCATCTTTCTGCCTTGCTCCTTCAAATCCTGCGGTTGATCTTCAAGTCTCTAAAGGCTACACTCGCTGATCTTTTGATGATTTATTTTTGAATATGAGGACTTTATGAAAGACGATGAAGAGAGCATTCTCTCTAAATTTTCCAATCAAGATCCGGGTTCAGGCGGTTATGGTGACAAAGAAGAGGCTGAAGTAACTCAGCCGACAAAACCCAAAATAAGCGCCTCAGCAAAGGCCAAAAAGAAGAGTAAGAATAAAGCGGCCAAAAAGGCACGAAAGAAGCATCGAAAATAGACTGTTCTTCTGAAAAAAATAAGTGATTGAATAGAATATCGAAGTTTTTTTAACGAAAAGACCCATGATTATTGCTCGTATTTCGGTTTGAATTTTTAGTAACACGTCATGCTCGCGAAAGCGGGCATCCAGGGGTTTGTCTCTTTGGATTTTCGCCTGCGTGGGAATGACGACGCCAAAATAATGGTTTTTTTCAAACTGAGACGCTTTTTCGTTTGTATTTTACGAAAGCAGGATAGGGGGTATTGTGATTCCTTTTACATCGGGAGAACGTCTGCATTTGCTCAATAAAAAAGGGCGGGTGTATCGTATTGAATTAAAAGAAGGTGCAACTTATGAGTTTAGTGGAGAAAAGATTCCCCACGACGAGATTATCGGTTTAGAGGATGGTTCTGAGATTGTGCTTTCACGCGGGACGCGCTTTTTTGTGTTAAGACCGACTTTGGCTGAATACACGCTGCATATGAAACGTGGTGCGCAGATTCTTTATCCCAAAGATTTAGCCCTAATTCCCATGTGGGCGGATGTGTATCCGGGGGCGACGGTGATTGAGGCAGGTATTGGTTCGGGGGCGCTGACCATTCCGCTTTTAAATGCGATTGGAGAAAAAGGGCGACTGATTAGTTACGAACTGCGCGAAGATTTTGCACGACGGGCGATCAAAAATATTGAGAACTATTTTAATCCCTCCCCATTGAATGACCGTTTATTGATTCACAATCAAAGCATTTATGAAGGTATTGTCGAAGAAGCGGTGGATCGCATTGTCTTGGATTTGCCTGAACCACATCTGGTTGTTCCCCATGCGGTCGAAAAATTACGATCCGGCGGGATTTTTCTTTGTTTTTTACCCACAGTGCCTCAAATTGAGAAGGTTGTCTTGGCTTTGCAGGAAGCCCGTGTTTTTGAGTCGATTGAAACCTTCGAAACAATGTTACGTCCCTGGAATATTGATGGCCGTAGTGTTAGGCCCAGTTTGCGTATGGTCGCGCATTCTGGATTCATTACGACGGCCCGAAAGGTCACACGGATCAAAAGAAATGAGCCAGCGCCAGCGCCGCTTCTTGACTCAGCGCTTCCTTAAAATGATGGCGTGATTATTTTAGAAACTGAAAGAGTGTTGCGCCGATTGTTGTGCCAATAATGTTGTAGCCGACATCCCACCAGTCAAAGACCCGGCTGGGCAGGACCCATTGAATCAACTCATCACCCAGACCAATTGTTCCGCCCAAAAGGACAACCAGAATAAAACCCCCAAAACCTGAAAAACGCGGTTTTAGCGTCCTGGCGATCAAATATCCCAGCACCCCGTATTGCAGGAAATGGATGCGTTCAGCAGGAAGATCCATCTGTGCGACGAAAAAAAGTAGAATACTTAAGAGGATAATAGAGAGTAGTAGATAGACCTTTGTTGTTTTTTTGATAATCCAAAAAATAGTAATAAATCCTGCTGCAAATAAGAGCAGGTTGATGGAAAGCCCAAAATCTGAGCCCAGTTGTTTGCGTAAGAATTGCAGCCATCCATTGCCAAAGGGCAGTGACAGATAAATCAAAGCGGTATAAATAATAACGGCCGTCCAGGGTTTCATGTCCACCCACATTCGATTTGTAGTGTTCTGCCGTCGCTGCTTGCGGTGATATTTCCATCTTGATCGGTTCTATAAAGGGTTTTGCTTTGTTGTCGATATGCGGAAAGTACTTTTGCATTCGGGGCTTGATAGTCGTTTTCGCCAATGGTGAGGACGCTGATTTGGGGACTTGCGCACTTTAGGAAGGGCTCAAAAACTGCCGTGTCGTTGGCATGGTGTGGAATCTTCATGAGATCACATTTTAGCTGTTCGCCGTAATCGTTATAAAGCTTTTTTTGTGTCTCTAGCCCAATATCTGCCATCAGCAAAAAACAGACCATACCGTGTGTGATAAGCAATACAAGGGAGTCCTCGTTTTGGTTTCCGGTGAGGTTTTCCGGGTGCAGTACCTCAATTTGAAGGGTTGCGGTCTTCAGAAGCTTTTCCCCCTGCCTGACCACGTGCAGACGATGTTTTTTTAGTTGCGTGATGATCGGGGCGATTTCAGCTTTAATTTCCGAGTCTTCAATTTCAAAGGGAATGCGGATTTCTCCGGGTATTTTTTGCATGAAATTTTCTAAAATAGGGAAAAGTCCGCCAACATGGTCTTTGTGGAAATGCGTGATAATGAGCATATCGATTGATTGAATGTTAAGTTTCTGCAATGCCGCAAGTAAGCGTGGTGAGTACGCTTGTTTTCCACCGTCGATGAGAATATTGCCCGATTCGGGTGTTTGAAGGATGAAGGCGTCTCCATAAGCGACGTCAATGAAATGAATTTTGAAGTGAGGGAACGTTGCGGGGAAGCGTGATGAGCGCACACTGGGATGAGCGAAGGTCACAGCGTTCCCCGCAAAGAAATTATTGAATGATATTAAGCGAGATCTTATCGGCGTTTGTTGTGGAGACCTGCTCTTCCAAGCTTTTTGCGATATCCATAAACGACCGTGTTTGTGCTGAATCGGGGTCAGCAATGATAATCGGTATGCCAGAATCACCGCCCTCACGAATGGCCGGGTCGATAGGGATTTCACCCAGAAAGGGAATATCTAATTTTTCTGCGGCGGTTCTGCCTCCACCGCGGCTAAAAATTTCGGTGGCTTCGTGGCAGTGCGGACATTCAAAAAAGCTCATATTTTCAATGATCCCCAAGAGAGGCACATTCACTTTTTTGAACATGGCCAGGCCCTTTTTGGAGTCGAGTAGTGCGACTTCCTGAGGGGTCGTGACAATGACTGCACCTGTTAAGGGGACAAGCTGTGCGATGGAGAGTTGTGCATCGCCTGTTCCTGGTGGCAAGTCGATCAAAAGGTAGTCCAAGTCGCCCCAGGCAACATCTCGAATGAGTTGCTGGATTGCGCCATGTACCATTGGCCCACGCCAAATCATCGGGGTGTCTTCCGGGACAAAAAAAGCCATGGAAATAAAACGCACCCCATGGTTTTGTGCCGGAGAAATTTTGTCTCCTTTGGGTGTAGGTGCTGTTTTAATCCCCATCATCAGCGGAATGTTTGGGCCATAAATATCGGCATCTAACAATCCGACACGTGCACCTCCTTTTGCGAGTGCGACAGCCAGATTAACGCTTACAGTCGATTTTCCGACACCGCCTTTTCCGCTGCTGATCGCAATGATGTTTTGAACTCCGGGTAATAGTTTGTCCTCACCCGTCGCCTGTGTGGGCTTGTCCTGTTCGGGAAAGATGATGTTAACATCGCCGATATCGGGAATACTCTCCTGTAGTGCAGCTTTTACGAGCCGAGTGACCTCGGCTTTTAGGGGGTTCCCTGGAGAGGGAAGGACAATTTGTAGGGAGACTTTATCCCCGTTGATGAGGATATTTTTAACACGGTCCAGTGTGACAATATCGTCGGAAAGACCGGGCTCAATCACTTTTTTGAGTGCTTTTAAAACGATGGCTTCTGTAATTTGAGACATAACTCCCCCATAGGTCAAATAAGTTCTATTTGCCCAATATAGCGTGTGGTCAGATCCCTTGTAAAGAAACAATCTTTCAGGTTGCTTGTTTTTTTACGATATTTGGAGACGGGCTAAAATAGCGGCTACTTGCGTTTGTGTCTCATCTTCTTAAGTTGTTTTCGGTGTTTATGTTTACTCATTTTCTTTCTTCTCTTTTTAATAACACTAGACATACATACCTCATCTCCTTTGTTGTTTTTTTAGGTTGTTCCTTGTAGCGATATTTTTCCTCGCTTTTCTCTTACAACGAGTACAGGGCATTCCCCGTATTCAATGACTTTCAAGGGGGTGCTGCCCAGAAAGAATTTTTTGACGGCAGAACTGCCACTTGCACCCATGACCACGATATCATGATCTTTGGCTTCGTCAATGATTTCTTCTGAAGGGCGTCCCACTCGTGTTTTTTGTTCTGCTTTGACGCCCAATTGAGAGAGAATCATGTCTGCTCTTCGTGTCAACTGCGTGGCTTCTTCTTTGTCATTTTCTTCTTCTGCAACCGAAAGAATGGTCATTTTTGCGCCCATTTTTTGAGCAATTTCCGCACCGATGATCTCTGCACGTTCAGCCAATCGGGAGCCATCCGTACAAAGCAGAAAGGTATTTTCTGCTTTAATATTTTTTGCAATCAAAACACTACATGCGGCGAGGTCTGAGACTCGAAGCGCTGTGCTTCCCACAAAATGTGTTGAGTAGCCTTTATGCCCACGGGAGCCGATAATGACAAGGTCGTAATTTCCAAAATCCGCCTCTTCTAAAATTTCATTAACCGGATGTCCTTCTCGCAACCTCAAGCGCACCATCTCCCCACGAAGACCAATCAGGTGTAGCTCGGTTGCACCATGCACATCGACACGGAAGGCACGACTCACTTTTTCCTCTTTGAGTGGTGCTGTTTTTGTGAGTCCGATCTCTGTTAATATTTCCTTTGCCCGAATTAAAGAGTCAACCCCTGGAATTTCTAAATTCCATTCCCCCAGTTTTTTCCGTGCCGTGGTGAGTTGCACCCGATTTCGCGGTGAAATGGGGGGACGTACGTGAAGAATGCTGACATCGGCATTCATTACTTTGGCCAGTCGTCCGCCAAAACGGATTGCATCTTCCGCGTAATGCTCTCCATCTGTACACATCAAGACTTTCATTCTTTAGAAGTTCCTCAATGTCCCAATAAACGCCAATACCCCACTGATATCAATTGAATTACAATAAAAGAGAGTAGAATGAGTTTCCAACCCGCTTTTAAAAAGTCACTTTTTTTAAGATAACCACTTCCATAAATAATATTGCAGGCCGGAGAAGCCACGGCCGTGAGAAAACAAAAAGATGCGGAAATGACCGTAATGAAACCCGCAGCGATGACGGAGGTGCCAGAAAGACTTGCGATATTTAAGGTAATTGGGCCTAAGATACCGACCGTGGCGCCACTGCTCATGACCATGGCCATCAAAATTGTAATGAAACTCATGACCGCCAGCAGTGGCAGGCCACTCCGTATGCCTGTTGGCTCAAGCCAGGTGAGAAAGGAGTGAGAAAGCCATTCGGCTACGCCCGTTCGTTTCATCATGATGCCCAAAGAAATCGCGCCACCATAAATTAAGATTGTCCCCCAGTTTACATTGTTATTCAGGTCTTCCCATTTGACAATACCCATCGTCAAAAAGAGTAAGGCCCCAATCAAAGCGGTAATGCCGAGGCCGATTGTATCCGAAATTGTCATCCACATCAACACCGTGGCAAGAAAGATGATCACTGTGAGCCATTCTTGCCGTGACATCTTTCCACTTTTGGCGACTTTTTCTTTGAGTGCGGCGACGGCAGGCGAGAGATCTGTTATTTCGGGTCTAAACGTATGATAAAGAACGAAGGCGATAATGGGTGCACCAATGAGCAACATCGGATAGGCCATTTTAATCCATGTAAAATAGCTGATGCGAAGATCAAACATCTCCTGCCAATAGGCGAGCATAATCGCATTTCTTGCACCGCCCGAAGGGGTTCCTGCCCCGGCGATCATGGCCCCATAGGCGATGGACAGCAGGATCGCAATGGACAAATTTCTGATTTTCCGCCAATCACTATGGCTGTACCGGATCAGCGCGACGCCAACGGGCATCATCATGGCGGCAACCGTGTGTTCTCCGATAAAAGATGCGAGTAAGGCGGAAACAACAACCAATCCCAGGATGATGCGATCTGCACGGGGGCCTGTGATTTTTACGATGGCTAAAGCGATGCGTTTGTCCAGGTTTTGTTTAACCAGGGCCGTTGCGATCATGAGAGAACCCATGATGAAAAAGACAGAATCACTCATGAAAGATTGAGCAACAACGCTCGGTTTTGCGAGGCCGAGCAAGACCTCAGAAATTGCGATGAAAAGGGCGACACCGGGAAGCGGGATGGGTTCAGTCACAAAAAAGATAAAAACGACAACAAGCAGGGCCAGGGTGCGCATTCCTATGGGGGTGAGCCCTTCTGGCGTGGGGATTGAAAGCAAGAAGCCGCCGATTGAGAATGCGATAAATATCCATCTTTTCTCAAGCAGTTTTGAGAACAGCGTCATCTAAGGAACCGAATGGTTTTCAAAGCGAGATGGTATGACCTGAAATCTATAAAGAGTATAGCAAAAAAAATCCTATTTCAGTGATGAATCTTTTTCCGTGTGATTGATTTGAATGATCCCAATACACAGACCGTGTTTGGCTTGATATCAAGAAGGAAGAAGCATAAAATAACCGCGCTCTATCCATTTGATTTAGGAGGCTGTGTTCCTTGTAATGAATATTCTTGTCGATCAAAGTCCTCTTGAAGTCGAGGTGCTCGAAGTGACCCGTCTGTTGTTAGTTGAAAACGGGGCGCAGCGTGTGCTGTCGCTCCTTTCTCCAACGGCATCATTTGAAGGTGATTTAGGCCTGGGCAGTCTTGAACGTGTCGAACTCCTGATTCGCATCGAATCTGAATTTTCTGTTTCGTTGCCTGATAGTACGATTGTGGAGGCCGAGACCCCGCGTGAACTCGCCGTCATTGTTCAGAAAGCAAGCCCTTCAAAAAAAAGACAAGGTCTGGAACGCATGCAAGGCCTGAAAAAAGCTGCGCATCGCGTTCGTCCCGCGCAGACGCTGTGTGAAGGACTGATGCGTCATGCCGAAGCAGACCCTGACCGACCGCATATCTATCTGACCACGGACAGCGGCGAGGAAGAAACCCTGACTTATCGTGACTTGTTAAGCGGTGCTGAGGCGATCGCGCGCGCTTTGATCAAAAAAGGCATTGAGCGTGGGGAAACAGTCGCCATCATGTTACCCACGGGCAAGGGTTTTTTTTATACCTTCTTCGGGATTCTTTTGGCTGGAGGCGTACCCGTTCCGCTTTACCCGCCTTTTCGGCCCAATCAAATTGAGGAATATGCCGCGCGCCAGGAAGGTATTTTGAGAAATGCAGGCGCTGTCTATCTCATCACCTTCCAGCGAGTCGAAAAACTCGCGAAGCTTTTAAGACCGCGTCTTAGTGCTTTGCGGGGTGTGCTTATTTCTGAAACACTCATGGCGCAGGGAAGCAGTGGAAGAAACAATTTTGCCTTGACGCGGGAAGGCGATCCGGGGTTAATCCAGTATACCTCAGGCAGTACAGGTGATCCCAAAGGGGTTTTTCTCACGCACGCAAATCTATTGGCGAATATCTACTGTATGAAAGAGGCGATGGCCATTACAGAGCATGATGTGGGGGTAAGCTGGCTCCCGCTTTACCATGACATGGGATTGATCGGCTCGTGGCTCTTTTCTTTGATCAGTGGAATTCCCATCGCAATTCTCTCACCAGTTGCTTTTTTAAGTCGCCCTGAAAAATGGCTTTGGACCCTCCACCGCCACAGCGGGACACTTTCCCCCGCGCCTAATTTTGCCTACGAAATTTGCGCTAAGAAAATCAAAGACGAGGTTATTGAGGGACTGGATCTTAGTACATGGCGGATTGCGTTTAACGGTGCCGAGCCGATAAATCCCGAAACGCTCAGGCGGTTTACTGAGCGTTTCGCACCCTATGGTTTCCGTCCTGAAACCCACTTACCTGTTTATGGCATGGCCGAGGCTTCTGTGGGTTTGACTTTTTCAAAGCTGGACAGTGTTCCTCGGATCGACCGGGTCTCGCGTGACCGCTTTCAACATCATCAGGAAGCTTTCCCAGCCGCGCCCTCTGAATTAAAACCGCTTGAGTTTGTATCTTGCGGTGTGCCTTTTCGCGGGCACGAAGTGCGTATTATAGATGAAGAAGGTCGGCTGCTGGGGGAACGGGTCGAGGGGCAGGTCGAGTTTCGTGGCCCTTCCTGTACCTCGGGTTATTACCAAAATGCAGAAGCCACGGCGTCCCTTTTTCATGAGGGATGGCTTGTATCAGGTGATCTGGGTTACAAGGCCGAAGGTGAGCTCTTTATTACGGGTAGAAAAAAAGACCTCATTATAAAAGGGGGGCGTAATTTGCATCCCCATGAGATTGAAGCGGTCGTAGGTGAAGTACCCGGTGTGCGTAAAGGTTGTGTCGCTGCGTTTGGTATTCCGGATTCCGCCCTGGGGACAGAAAAACTGGTTGTTGTGATTGAAACGCGAGAAACGCGGGAAGCGGGAAAAGCCACTTTAAACACAATGGTGAATGAGTGCATTGTAAATGCCTTGGGTTTGCCAGCCGATATTATTTGTCTTGTATCGCCGGGAAGTGTGCCCAAAACCTCCAGTGGGAAAATCGCCCGCTCCGCTTGTCGCAAGGCTTATTTAGAAGGTCGTCTCACTGTGCGCCGTCGCCGCGTTCAACTCCAATTTTTAAATTTGACGGTGGCCTGGTTCAAATCCTGGAGCTTGCAAGGTTTTAAGACCTTGGGCCGTGCACTTTATGGTGCTTATCTCGTGCTCACTTTAGGGGTTTTACTGTTTCCGGTTTGGCTTCTTGTTTTAAGCTTTCCTGCAAGACACACGGGAAAGATATTAAAACAGGCTGCAAGGCTTTTTCTGCGTTTGGCGGGTGCATTTCCTCGAATAGAGGGCATCGAAGAGATTGAAAATAAGGGAGCGACGATTTGGGTTGCGAATCATGCGAGTTACCTGGATGTTTCTTTTTTGATCGCGATTTTGCCCGCAGACCTCCATTTTGTAAGCAAAGAAGAACTTTTAAAAGTGCCTTTTTTAAGAACCTTTCTGATCAAGGGAAAACATATTACCGTTGATCGCACAAATGTAAGGAAGGGTGCTTTGGAAACGCAAAAAATAGAGACCCTCTTAAAATCAGGGGCATCTGTGCTGATTTTTCCGGAGGGCACTTTTCGAGCGACGGCGGGGATTCGACCTTTTAGACTGGGCGCTTTTAAGGCGTCCATCGAAACAGGGACGCCGATTGCCTCCGTGACTTTGAAAGGGACACGCGAATTTTTAAGGGATGGGACATGTTTGCCACGACCTGTGCCTGTGAGCCTGATTTTTTCAGATCCTATTTTCCCTGAGGGGCAGGATTGGCGGGATGTGGTGCGTTTACGAGACCTTTGTCGCAAAGAAATTGCCAGGCATTCAAAAGAAGTCTGTTTAGAATAGTGCCGTTCAGGTGAAGACTTAAAGCGTAAAGGAAGATTCCTTTTGGATTCTAAAATACCCGTGTGAGTGAAGATAAAAAATCAGGTCTGAATCATTTTATTCATGCCATTGGCTGGTCGTGGGCAGGATTTAGAACAACACTGAGAGATGAAGCCGCTTTTCGACAAGAGCTTTGTCTTTTTTTAATTGCAATCCCTTTGGTCATCTATTTGGGGGGAAATGCTTTTGAAAAGGTTCTAATGATCGGCAGTCTGCTCTTGGTGCTTATTGTCGAACTGCTTAATACAGCGATTGAGGCTGCGATTGACCGTATCGGGATAGAACAGCATCCGCTCTCTGCCAAGGCAAAGGATGCGGGTTCTGCTGCAGTGATGCTTTCGATTTTAAACGTATTTCTGGTTTGGGGGCTTCTTTTGTTCAGTCGGTAAAACTGGGGCAATATCGCGCTGTTATCTTGACTGCGAAGTCTTTAAACTGATATAAGCTCGCCTTCTATCGAACGTTGATTTGATCTCACACAATACGAACGATTCTTGGCTTTGTGTGGATGCCGGAGTGGCGGAATTGGTAGACGCAAGGGACTTAAAATCCCTCGCACCGTAAGGCGCGTGCCGGTTCGATTCCGGCCTCCGGCACCACTTTTTCCGATATTCCCCAGCGTTAATTCCAGTTCATTATCTTTTGTCTCCTCAGCGCAGAGCGTGTTTCCCATACATCCTTTATTTAAATATTTTTGGATAAAAGGTGTACTTATCTCGTTTTTTTAAGAAATATATTAGTAAGTTTTGTTGTAATTTGTTTGTATTTATGGAATCCCTACTTGCTGTAAACGTTATTTAAATGCATATGGTGTAAAGTTATAAATGTGAACAATGTTATCCTGAAATCGATCATTGAAATGACGGGCCAGCGCGATGTTGATTCCTTGGAATGTAGTCTTGTGGCGACCCTGGCGGAAATGGTTCCAATTCATGAGGCCTGTCTTTATAGGCGACTGCCTCAAAATGACGCAAAAGTTGTGGAAGAGCTTGTCTGTCTGTCGGTTTCCAAAAATGAGATGGGGGAGATTTCTTATCTCTGGCACGATCCCGGAACACTTGTTGAGATCGACTCCAATCTTAAAGAGGCCTTATTTGTAAAAAATCCTGTGCTCTATCAGGTTTCGAGTGGAATCCGTCTGCTCATTCCCATGTCTTGCGAAGGGGAGATCATCGGTGTGCTCAGCTTGGAAAGTAGGCAGGGTTTGTCGCAGTATAAAGGACTGATCGAAGGTATTGTTAAAATCTATGAAAATTATTCGATTATTTTAAATGAAAGTGAACGAGATAAGTTAACAGGACTTTTGAACCGACGCACTTTTGACAATAAGTTGAGTCGCCTTTTGAAGATACAACGTGCGACAAAAGAAGAAGATGTTTCTTCCGCAAAAAAAAATGGTCAGCCGCAGCGGAGATACTTAGGTCCAGATTCGTTTGCCTGGCTGGTGATTTTGGATGTTGATCACTTCAAGCGTGTGAATGATACCTTTGGGCATGTCTATGGTGATGAAGTGCTCTTAACCTTGTCACAAAAAATGACAAATACCTTTCGGAGTTCAGACTTGCTCTTCCGTTTTGGGGGTGAGGAATTTGTGATTATTTTGGAACCGATTCCTTTTGAAATGGCAGAAAAAACGGTGGATCGTTTTCGCAGGGTTATTGCGGAGCACTCTTTTTCTCAAATCGATCAGATTACGATTAGTCTCGGTTTTGCGAGAATCACCGAAAATGACTATCCCCAGACCGTACTCGAAAATGCGGATAAGGCGCTTTATTACGCAAAAGAACATGGTCGGAATTGTGCGTATAATTATGAGGTATTGCTTGAGAAGAACGAGCTTGCAGAGAAAAAGGAAGAGGGATCCATCGACCTTTTTTAGTGAATTGAAGTGAAGTGGTTTTTCAGGCAGATCGAGGGCATCTAATCTTGTCTTCTTTCGATTTTTTTAAGAATGATTCTTGCTTCTTCTCGAAGGGACTCACATTCTACAACCGTGGCCTTTTTGAGGCATTTTTGTAAGGTGTCCCATCCAGAGAGTTTTTCCAAACGGGCGCGCGCCAACTCAGGGACTTCTCCCTCCATTTTTCCAAAAAATTGTGTTGCATACCACCGAGTATCCCAATCTGAGGAATTAAGAAATACGGTATGTGTTTCAATGGTATTTGTGTTCTCACTTAAAGGAATAGGATCGCCTTGTTTGACGCTCCAGGAAAAGCTGCGATTGTTGATGCGCGTAAAATCGATCCTGAGGGGGGTGAGCCGGTTTTGATCGACCATCACCTTAATTTCTTTTGCGGAGCCGTCTTTCACATTAAAAACCGTATCAACTCGGGTATAGGGCAATAAACGGATAATGATTTCATGTGGGCCGACTGGAAGCGCGATCCGTATTTTTTTCTCACGAGAAGGCATTTCAACGGAGTCCTTCACCCTTCTTCCCAAAATTTTCTGTGCTAAGTTGATTTGATCTCCCCCCACTTTTTTAAAAACAGCCCAGCCTGTCATACATCGCATACAATAAAATTCGATGTATCCTTTTTCAGCACCTGAACGAAAGGTTTCTCCTGTACCATTTTGTGTTCCAGCTGTACAAGCGCCACCGATAGCGCTAAACAAAATGAGAAAAATAAGGGAAAAGGAGGGAAGGCACTTCTTCAAGGTCGGAGATGTCATATCACACGCTCCATTTCAAAAAAAGAAGCGGGCATGTTTGAAACCATCTCATTCACTGAGAACGCCTCCTAAGGTAAATTAGAAAGATTGCCCCGTCATGGTCTGAGATCTATTATGAAGTGTTTGAGTCAATCTCAGCTAAAATCATAGGTTAATCCTGCTAAAGTGTCAATATGAGGGTTTTAATTGACTGCCTCTCACTGCTCATAAAAGTAGAAGAGGCGGGCTCAATGATGAATATCTAAACGCTTTGTATTTGCTGTGTTTGTTTTTTATGGATTTCTTATCCAATTAAAGGACATCCTCAATAGGAGTAAATATTCTCTTGTTTGGTATTTGTCTTCTTGCTTCTTGGGTCTTCATGAAATAATTTGACAAGGTTTATTCGGTGTGCTATAACTCGAAAACTTTCGCTGGATACAGAGCAGATGTCTCCACGTAAGTATCTGATTTAATAAGTATTTGGACGAATTTAGGGCTTTTATCACGCTGTAATAGCGTACCGCAGAGATGCATTTTAGGAACATCATGAATTAGCTGTTTTGTGGCTTATTTTTTGATTTGATGTTTTTTTCTTAAGTGTCTTGATGCGGTTTATATACGCTGTAGGGCTTTTATCTTACTTGGTGGTCTTAACCTCTGAGATGAGCTCGTTGTTCTTTCCCCGCTCGAGACAGATATGTGTCGGGTTTGCGTAACACCTTGTTTCCCACCTCCCGATTTAGAAGATGGGAGGAATTGTTGGCCTTCACGCATGGAAAGGGTTTGAATTTGTTCAGAAGTAAAAGTATGTGTTTGAAGTTTGTTTTGTCTTCATTCCTGGTCTCTTTTTTTCTCAGTTTCTTCTTTTCCCCTTTCGTGCCAAAAGTTCGGGCTTCAGATGTGCCTGGCTCCAAAACTGGAAAACATCTCTTTAAGCACTATTGTGCTGTTTGTCATGGTGTGACCGGAGCGGGCAATGGCTTAAACGCAGATCACCTTGGCGATGTTCAGCCAACGGACTTGACCAGCGAAGACATTGACAAGCTGGATGACGAAGAAATCTACGAAGTGATTGAGGGGGGTGGTATTGCCATTGATCTCTCCTATTATATGCCTCCCTGGGGTGCTGTTTTTTCTGAAAACCAAATCCATAGCATTGTTGCCTATATCAGGGCTCTGTCTGCGGCCAATGGAAGTCCGGAGGCCGCTGTTGTCCGTTTTTCAGACTTAAAAAAACAAGGGGATGAAGGTTGTGTTGCCTGCCACTCTAAAGAGAAAAACCTGCTTCGACCCATCGCACCAAATATCGGGCATGAAGGCAGTAAGTGGAAACCTGAAGCGCTCTTGACTTTTTTGAGAGAACCCAGAAAGCTTAGACCCAATGGTTTTATGCCTTTTACAAAGGCAAAGATGCCAAATTTCTATTTTACCGATCAGGAGCTTACAGCGCTGACAGACTATCTCATGACTTTGAAGGATGAAGGCCTGAAGCCCGATGTCTTGATGGGCTGGGATTCCTCCGATCCTGCGGTGATTGAAGAAGGCGAGTTTCTTTTTGTTGAAGAATATGCTTGTGATGGCTGCCATGGGCGTTCTCCGGGGGATGACGGTGGAATTGTCGGGCCGGAGCTCTCGAATGCTGTGGCGCGGATACAACCGGAGTGGCTCTATTACTGGCTAAAGAATCCACAGGCGATGCGTCCCGATACCCCTATGCCTAATTTTAAAATGTCTGACAGTCAGATCAAAGCTATCTTAGCTTATATGCTAAGCCTGGATGGTGGTGAGCCGCAAGCGGTGACCGTTTCTGATTCGTCCTCTGATCCTGAATCAATCAGCAAGGGCAAGCGCATTTTTGAGGAAAAAAATTGCGTCGGATGTCATTTGGCTGATTCATTTAATACGCAGCTTGGCTTGCAAGGTGAGCGCTCTGCGGAAGAAACTTTGAAACCTTAGAAGAAAATAGAGTTTGATGAGAAAGGGTGAAAGAATGATAAAGAAGGGTTCTCTTTACGCAGTTGTTTTGTTTGTTGCTTTGTTCCTGTTAAGTCCGGGTTCCACTTATGCAAAAAAAGATGATGATAAACCTTTGAAACCCGTGCCAAAAGCCTTTGCCGATAAACACATGCCAAAAGGGTGGTGGACAGATCCTGCGATTATTGCCGAGGGCAAAAAAATATTTGAAACAAGGGAGATTACCTATACCTATAAGAGGAAGGAAAAAACCGCTAAAGACGGTTGTGCAACCTGTCATGGTATCAATGAGAAAAAAGATCGCCCAAAGAAACGGGGTGCCAAGGATTTTCGTTCGAGTAAGCGGATGAACCGCCTCTCGGAGAGTTATTGGTTCTGGAGGACTTCCGAAGGCGTGAAAAAAACATCAATGCCAGCATGGGGTAAAGAGTTGAGTGAAGAGGAAATCTGGAAGGTGATTGCTTATGAGCATACGTGGTCTCATGGGGGAAAACCTGCGATGCATGAGCACAAAGAAATTGAGAATACAGTAGAGTAATCATCGGTTTTGGCGCGTGTGAAAATACTTTAAAAACCGCTGTCGATAAGATAGAACAAAATTAGGAATACTGAGAACACGTATGGAACTTGAATCCATAAAGCCTCTCTTGGCTGTGATGATCCCCCTTATTGGGGGCGCGTTCATCATTGCAACGCGAAAGAATAAAAATATTCGGGAGGCCTGTTCACTTGTAGCAGGCGTTCTGATGTTTTTAGTTGTTCTTAGCATGATCCCTTCGGTCCTTGATGGGAAAACCCTTCATTATATTCTCTTCGATTTTTGGCCCACTGTTCCCATCGGATTTCGGGTGGACGGTTTGGGCCTTCTTTTTGCGCTTGTCGCGGCCTTTACCTGGATCTTGACCACGCTTTATTCTATTGGGTATATGCGTGGGCTCAAGGAGCATTCGCAGACCCGATTTTATTTCTGCTTTGCGGTGACCTTATTTGCGACGATGGGGGCGGCCTTTTCTAATAATTGGTTTACGCTCTTTCTCTTTTATGAGTTGATTACCTTCTTCACTTATCCTCTGGTTGTACACCATGAAACAAAGGAGGCGTGGGCCGGAGGAAACAAGTATCTCTTCTACCTCCTGGCGACCTCGAAGCTTTTTATGGGTGTTGCCATGATTTTGACCTATTACTACTCCGGGTCACTTGATTTTACAGCAAATGGCATTCTCCCCGCAGATGTAGAATCAAGCACTTTGACGATTATCTTTTTTTTCTACCTCTTTGGCATTGCCAAGGCGGCGCTTATGCCTTTTTCAGCCTGGTTGCCAGCTTCTATGGTTGCCCCCACGCCGGTGAGTGCGCTTCTGCATGCGGTTGCAGTGGTCAATACCGGAGCTTTTTGTATTTTACGGGTTGTCTTGAATACCTTCGGCGTGGATTTATTGAAAAGCTTGGATATTGGGTCAATTGCCGCTTACCTCGCAAGCTTTACCATTATCATGGCCTCCGTCTATGCCATGTCGAGAGATAATCTCAAGGAACGAATTGCTTACTCCACTGTGAGTCAGCTTTCTTACATGATATTGGGTGGGGTGCTATTAACCACGAGTGGTATGACCGGAGGTATTTTACATATCGCAAATCATGCGATCGCAAAAATTACGCTCTTCTTTTGCGCTGGCTCAATCTATGTGGCGACCAGAAAAACACATGTGTCTCAACTAAACGGTATCGGACGGAAAATGCCATGGACAATGGGGGCTTTTGCGATAGCAACCCTGAGTATGGTCGGGGTGCCTCCTTCCGGTGGTTTCTTGAGTAAGTGGTTTATATCATTGGGTGCGATTGAAGCGAATCAGGTCCCTATTGTTTTTGTGATGTTGGTCAGCGGGCTTTTAAATGCCATTTATTTTTTGCCTATTGTGCATCAGGCCTTTTTTAAGGCGCCTGATCCGAGTGGATCCTTTGCCCTTGCAGGCGATAAGGATGGTGTTGATTTACAGGGCCTTGCCCCCCCCTTTAAAGAGCCGATGTTTTGTGTGGTCCCTTTGTGCATTACGGCGGGAGCTTCCATTCTTCTGGGCATTTTCCCAAACCTTTTTCTTGATCTCATAAAGCAGGTGACAGGATGAATCTAGGTGATTTTCTGAAAAAATATGGAGAAGATCCTGTTTTTTGCAAAAAAGCAAAAAAAGGGTTTTATGTTTTCCTGGGACTTGTGGTGATTAGCGATTTTTTTGTTCCTCATGATAAAGTGAATTTCATATGGGACAAGATCCCTGGGTGGTGGTCTTTTTACGGATTTATTTCAACGGTCGTAATGATTATGCTCTCGAAAGCGATTGGGCATGCCTGGCTGATGAAGTCGGAGGATTATTATGATTGAGTGGGTTCAACCCTCCCTTATCTTCTTCATTGGTGCAGTGATTGTTCCTTTTCTGAAAGGAAAAGCGCGTTCTGCACTTCTCCTCTCGATTCCAGTGCTGGGTTTGCTTGCGATCCTTTCTGTCTCTCAGGGAATCCACGGAGTCGTTCCTTTTATCGGTCAGGAATTAATCTTTGGTCGTGTTGATAAATTGAGTCTTGGTTTTGGTTCTGTTTTTATGGTGAGCGCTTTTGCAAGCCTTGTGTTTTCTTTGCACGTAAAAGACGCTCGTGAGCATATTGCTGCCTTATTTTATGTCGGAAGCGCGGTCGGTGCGGTTTTTGCCGGGGACCTTTTTACCTTCTTTCTTTTCTGGGAAATTTCCTCCTTCGCTTCGGTATTTTTAATTTGGTTAAAGGACGGAAAAGCTTCGAATGCCGCGGGGATGCGATATATTCTGGTTCACATTACCGGAGGACTACTATTATTTGGCGGTATTGTCATCCATGTCGGGAGCGGTGGCGGAATCGTTTTTGATGAAATGTCTCAAATGGGGCTAGGCCCGAGTTTGATGCTGGCGGGTTTCCTCATTAATGCGGCGGTTCCACCCCTTCATGCCTGGTTAGCGGACGCCTACCCGGAAGCAACCTTGACCGGTATCATTTTTTTGAGCGTCTTCACGACAAAGACAGCGATTTATGCCTTGATACGAGGTTTTCCCGGAACACCGATGTTGATCGTTTTAGGGGCCATTATGGCTGTTTACGGCGTGATGTATGCGGTCAACGAAAATAATTGTCAAAGGGTGTGGTGTTATCACTTGATCAGTCAGAATGGATACATGGTTACCGGAATAGGTATCGGGACAGCTCTGGGGATCAACGGCGCGGTGGCCCTCGCTTTCACGAATATTATTTACAAGGCCCTGCTTATGATGGGTATCAGCTCGGTCACCCACATGACTGGAGGGGAAAAGCAGTCCGAGTTGGGTGGTCTCTATAAAAGCATGCCGTGGACCTTTCTTCTCTTTGTGATCGGCGGATTTGCCATTGCCGGCGTGCCGCCGCTTGTGGGCTTTGTCAGTAAGTCCATTGTTGTTTCGGCTGCGGCTGAGATCGATCAAGGCTGGGTCATCCTGATGCTCGTCTTTGGTGCCTGCGGGACCTGGCTTCATCCGCTGAAGCTCATTTACATGGTTTTTCTCGGGGAAGACCGGGCAAAGGATCGCAAGGTTGTTGTAACAGATCCGCCGGCAAATATGTTGTGGGGGATGAGAATTCTTGCCGCTCTCTGCATCTTTTTTGGTCTTTTTCCGGGGCTTCTCTACGCGATGTTTCCATATCCGATGGACTACGAGCCCTACACGATGGGCCATCTGGTCAAAGCCTTCCAGTACATGGGTTTCACACTGTTGGTTTTTATGCTTTTCTTGAAAAAATTGAAGCCGGAAAACTATATCAGTTTGGATACAGACTATATTTACAGAAAGGGAAGTGCCGTATTCATGTGGGTGGTCAAACGTCTTGCGTTTTTGAGGCATGTCACATGAGATCGTCCATTTTTAGGAATACAGTGAAGGGGATTTCTATTTTTGAAATTCAAAGGGGGCGCGTAACATGAGCTTCATTAAATTGATCAAGCAACCCGTTTTGTGGGCCATTTTTGTTTTCACGGCACTACTCTTTCTTCCTGCAGCGACTGTGTTTGCTGAGACTACTTCTGATGTAATTTATCGAGATATCGGAATGATCGGAAGCCGCAATCTGATCTGGATTTTGTCCCAGATACACATATTGTTTGGCGCGTTTGTGTTGGGTGTACCCATCTTTGTCATCCTTGTTGAAATAATCGGTATTACGACAGGAGACAAACGATATGACCGCTTGGCCAAGGAATTTACAGATCTGATTGTGGCCTGTTTTGCCACGACGGCGACCTTGGGTATTCTGTTTCTTTTTGCCCTACTCGTTTTTTATCCCGGATTGATGAGTGTCATGGCAGGTATTTTTAAGCCGGCCTACTATGTATATCTTGTCCTTTTTATAGGAGAAACGACCTCAGTCTACTACTACTGGTCTCGGTGGGAAAAATGGCAAAACCGCAAGGCGCTTCATCTCTTTTGGGGCATGATGCTCAATATCTTCGGTTTTGTCATTATGTGTTTGCCGAGCGGATTCCTCTCCTTTCAGGCCAGCCCGGTCGTCTTGAACCCGGATTTGGGGCCATGGGAAAGGGCTTGGACCGCGCTTAACAATCCAACCTGGTGGCCAGTGAATATCCATCGGATTGTGGGCAATATTGTGCTGGGCGGTTTTGTTTGTGGCGCTTATGCGGGGGTTGCATATTTAGGCGCTAAGACTCAGGAAGAACGGGAACATTACGACTGGATGGGTTATACCGGGAATTTTATCGGTGTTTTTGGTTTGCTCCCGATGCCCTTTGCCGGTTATTGGCTGATGAGAGAGGTTTACGAATATAATCAGCAGATGGGCATTACCCTCATGGGAGGTATTCTTTCCTGGCTTTTTATCCTCCAGGCCGTGCTCATCGGCGTCCTCTTTGTCGGGTCAAACTACTATTTCTGGCAGGGAATTGCCTATCGAACGCATTCTGCACCGAAATACAAGACACCCATTTTAATTATGTTGGTGGTTCTGGTCGGTTCATTTTCTGTGTGGCTAACACCACATTCCCTTGTTGCAAGTGTTTCCGAAGCCAGGGCGATGGGAGGATCTCATCATCCGCTTCTCGGCGTGTTCGGGGTCATGTCGGCCAAGTTGACGGTTGTGAATCTGATGATTATTACGACTTTCATCTGTTTTATCCTTTATTGGCGGGCGGATAAGGTCATTACGGTAAAGTGGGGGAAAGCGGCCAATATATTTACAGTTCTCTTGATCACGGCGGCAGTCATTTTCATTATCTGGCTGGGCGTTTATGGCTATTTTGTGCCTTCAGTCTATCGGGTGAATGTGCTTTCTGTGGCGCAGGTACTTGCCGTTCTTTTTGTTCTGGCGGCGATTACGCCTCTCACAGCGCTTTCTCTGAGATCGGCAAAACTGACCCACGAAATGAAATGGGGGGTCATGCCAAAGCGATCTCAATACGCTTTGGTCATCAACGCAGTCTTCGTTGTTTTAACCATGTCCTTGATGGGATATGCCCGTTCAGCATCCCGCGTTCACTGGCATATCTATGGCGTACTTGAGGATACGTCCTCTTATGGTTATACGCCTACTTTGGGTGTAGCCTCTTTCCTCTTTGTGGTCAATACGGTCATCTTTTGTGTCTTGGTCGGGATCGTTTTTTGGACCTCACATACGATAAGACACAACCGTTTTTCCACACGTTATTTCTTCTTTCCATCTGTTTTCATGTATCTTGTTGATCTTTTTAGTGAAAACCGGAAGAAAGCTGTCGTGGATGGGAGCGCCCCCCGTTATGTCATTCCAAAGGTTGCTGCCGTTGTCGGTGTGTTTTTATTTGCCTACGCCTATGTCGGTTATCAGGTACCTCAAAAGGTGGGGCTTCCTCCAGAAAAGAAAGAACTTGATCTCACAAAGATTAAGACTCAGGACGATATTGTTCAGGTGGGTCAGGAGATTTTTTATGCAAAAGGTCAGTGTGCCTTGTGCCATTCAATCGGTGAAGGTCATGGGCGTTGTCCTAATCTTGCGGGGGTCGGTGCGCGGCTGACACGTGAGTTTATCTATGAGAGCATGGTTAACCCTGAGGCCTATGTCAAATTAGATTTTTACACAGCCACACCGGTCGAGTATTCGGCCCGAATGCCTGTTATTGACAAACCACCGATTGGTTTATCAAACCAGGAGCTTCTTACCGTGGTCGCGTTTGTTCAAAGCAATGGTGGAAAAGTGACGGTGACTCCGGATGAGTTGGTTCAGAAACCGGCTCCTACGGAACCCACTCCAGAGGAATTTGATCTGACACCAAAAGTGGAACCGGCTGAGTTAATTGACGAAAAACCTGAGGAATCCCCTGAAGGACAGGCATTCTTCGAGGGTGAATCCTTCAATCAAAACAGAGGTCTTAAGGTCGCTGTGAAAAGAGTAGGTGATAAGTAGATTGTTCATTAAACAAAAAAAGAAGTCATTTCTCTTTTCCGTGTTGATTTTATTCATGTTTTTTGTCGTGGGATGTGAGGATAAGTATGTTGCTAAAGGGCACAAGGTCTTTAGTCGTTACTGCGCACCCTGTCATGGCGATGCCGGTGATGGGCTGGGATATAACGCTTCCAATATGGATCCTCTGCCCCGAGATCTGACCGATAGCGAAGAAGACTACATGGTGAAACTGTCGAATGATGAGATCTTTGAAGTGCTTCAAGTAGGCGGCTACGGTGTTGATCTTTCAGGTGGAATGCCGGTGTGGGGTAAGATTTTTTCCGAGGAGGAGCTCTGGGCATTGGTCGCCTATGTCCGCACGCTTCATCCAAATGAGGAAAATGAGATTGTCTTTGTAAAACCCGATTCTAAAGAACCCGTATTTAATACAAAACGAGAACGATACCCAAAAGTTAGAGAAAAGGAATTTGATGATCTTCTGGAATCCCTGGTCCCTGATGAGGCGGCTTTTGATGAACAAGTTGCAGTCGGAGAAGAAATTTTTGCCGAAGTGGGCTGCAATGCCTGTCACAAGGTCAATGGAGAGGGAGGGACATTAGGTCCCGATTTATCGGGGGCGGGCTTTATGCTTCAGACGCAATTTGTTTTTCGTTGGATCTTGAATCCTCAGGCATTTGTCTCGAAGACAAGGATGCCCAATTTGGACTTAAATGAAGAAGATGCGCTTGCTATTTCACTTTATGTCAGCACTCTAAAAGATGCCGCTTCAACAAGCGAGGTTTTCGACGAAGAAGAGGTCAACGTCGAAGAGAGTGATGCCGAAGAGGGAGGCGTTTAAGAATGAAAATACCTCTCATCCTGAAGGCGACTGTATGTGTATTTGGATTCTACCTTTTTTTTAAATTAGGTTTACCCCTTTTCACGAGTCCGCTTCCCTACAGTGTGCTCGCGATGTACATGATTTTGGTCGGAATTTCTACGCTGCTTTATGTTTCAATTTTTGAAGATGACTATCAAAAATTTTATATCCCGATTGTAAGGTTTATTCGTGGAGATCAGGCTGATAATCCCATGCGGAGGATGAGTCGGATTGCGGTTTTTATTTTGATTCCCTTGTTTATGGGCTTTCGGACCTATGAGACTGTAAAGCCAAATTTTGAACCTCCTTTCCCTCAACGTGTTATTCACCCTGCCCCCCCGGGATCGGCTGCTGGATTTGTCAATCCTTACGGAGATGATGAAGCACATCGTGAAGAGTATCTTCAGACAGGAAGAGATGTTTATTATGAAAACTGCGTTTTTTGTCACGGAGACAAGTTGGATGGAGAAGGTATTTTTGCAAGTGCCTTAAATGTAAAACCTGCGAATTTTGCAGATCCGACAACGATCTCCATGTTACAAGAGTCTTTTGTCTTCTGGCGGATTAAGACGGGTGGTATTGGTCTTCCTGAAGAGGCCACGCCTTGGGATTCTGCTATGCCGAGATGGGAATTGATCTTGTCTGAAGAGGAACGCTGGAAGGTCGTTATGTTTTTGTATGACTATACGGGATGGAAACCAAGAACCTGGGAATTAGATGCTGAATAGTCTCTTGAATGAAAATTGGAAAAGAACGCTCTCCTCCCTGTTTTTGACGCTGTTTCTTTTATCTGGATGGGGCTCTTTGGCTTTGGCAGATGAAGCGCGTGATGATGCAGCTCAAATGACTGAAACTGTTGAGAAAGATGCGCTCCCCTCTGATGATCTTACTGCAGGAAAAATGATTTATGAAAAAAGGTGTATCTCCTGTCATGGCGTGGAAGGGGATGGTGATGGACCCGCAGCAGATCGATTTGAGCCGAAGCCGAGAAGTTTTAAAAAAGCAGAATATAAGTACCGGACGACGCCACGCAATTCTCTTCCCACAGATGATGACCTTTTTAGGGCGATTGCGCTGGGTCTTCCCGGGACCGGGATGCCCGATTGGGCGGATGTTCTTTCTAAAAAGAAAATAAAACAAGTGATTAAATATATTAAGACCTTTTCCGATAAATGGGAAAAAGAAACATCTTCTCCTCAAGTTCTTACGGTGGGTACCGTGGTTCCTACAAGCCCGGAGAGTGTCGACAGAGGAAAAAAGAAATTTACAGCACTGGGGTGCATGATTTGCCACGGGACAGAAGGTCGAGGTGACGGGCCGACTGCCTCAGTCTTAAAAAACCACCGAGGCGATTCTGTCTACCCAAGAAATTTAAATAAAAATTGGCTCTTCCGTGGGGGGGCAAAAGCGGAAGATATCTATATGCGTTTTAATACGGGTCTGAACGGGACCCCCATGCCTTCTTTTTCGGATAAGCTGAATAATGAAGAAAGTTGGGATTTAGCAAACTATATTCGTTCCCTTTCCCCAGAAAAAACACCCGAAAGGGGCTCATTGATCAAGGCACGTCGGATTGAAGACGCCATTCCACTTGATCCCGATGATCCATTCTGGCAGGAAGGCGAGCCCACTTGGTTTCCGATGATGGGGCAGATCTCTTTTGAAAAGAGATTATTTACACCCTCTGTGACGGACATTACGATCAAGTCTGTTTTTAACGAAACAGAAATTGCTTTCCTCCTGATTTGGGATGATCGCAGCAAGAGCAAGGCAAGCAAGCCAAGTGCAGCAAAAAAAACATTTACAGATCAGATTGCCATACAATTTCCTGAAAAATTACAGCCCGGTGGTGTAAAAAAACCTTATTTTATTCTGGGAGACGAAAAATTAGGGGTTAATTTATGGAACTGGACCTCGGAAGACAATCGTTCCTTCGAGACGAATGCCTATGGTATTTGGAACAATAGTGAAGTGGAGCAATCCGGTTCCGATATTTCTGCCAAAGGCCGTTACAAAGACGGTCAATATCGTGTTGTCATCAAACGACCGCTTCAAACTGCAGATAAAGAGAAAGACATCCAATTTGAAAGAGGTGTCTTTTATCCAATTGCTTTTTTTGCCATGGATGGCACGAATGGTGAAACCGGTTCACAGCGGTCTATTACACCTTGGTATTTTGTTTTCATGGAACCTGAGGAAGACAAGAGTGTTTATTTTTATCCCCCCGTTGTGATCGTTCTTGTTTTTGGATTAGAGTTTATTCTTGTAAGAATTTTGAGAAGAAATCATAAGAAGTCCAGCACTTAGTTAATGGATTTTTATATTGATATTAAAATTAGAGATAGATGGATTAGAATGCTTAGCAGCATTTTATTCTTCTTGCTCAGTTTTCCAGAGTCAGTGATCGCCACACACGAAGCAGATCATCGTTATCTTATTTCTGGATATGTTCGGGACGACCTCGGTGCCTCAATAGAGGGTGCAAGGGTTGATCTTGAACACAAAGGGGGAGAGAAAAAAAAAGTAACGACGAATGGCAGTGGTTATTATGAAATTTTGTTTCATCTTCATAATGACAACCTGGGAGATGAAATTGTCGTTCGTGTCGGGGATGTCGAGAAGCGGATTAAGATTTCTTTTGATCTGGACGATGCCGTCTCAGCGCGAGGCGATACGGTTGATTTTGGGGCTGAAGCGCAGGGGACAGGGATCTGGTCGTATTTAACCTATGGATCTCTTTTGATTATGCTTATTGCGCTTTATATTGGTTTTGGGCAATTGAAAAAGAAAAAAAAGGCCCTTGCGCGTCAGGAAAAAAGAAGTCGAAAGAAGAAATGACATCAGGGTATCAGCTTACCTGAGTTTTTCTTCAATGACAGTTAGGAGCAACTAGAGCATGGCACCTGCAGATAACAAAGGAAACATTAGTGACGAAGATGTCAGCCGCAGACGTTTTTTTACTTTGATGAGTTTGGGTGTTGGATGGGGAAGCTTGTTGACGGCACTTGGCGGGGTTGGTGTGGGTGCAGCACGCTATATGATTCCCTCGGTTCTTTATGAACCTCCGACTGTTTTTAAAATTGGTAAGCCTGAAGAATATGGCGTCGGTGTCGATACCAAGTTAAAAAAAGAACGTCAGATTTGGGTGGTTCGAAATGAGCGCGGATTGTATGTCATGATTGCGATTTGTCGGCATTTAGGGTGTACCCCAAATTTTTTCCAGGATCAAAGTCTTTTTAGATGCCCCTGTCATGGCAGTATTTATGACACCCGTGGCAATGTTATCGGTGGTCCCGCGCCTCGGACGTTGTGGCGTACGGCTGTTTCTCTTGACCCCGTTGATGGTCAGATTGTGGTTAGTTTTAATAAGAGACAAGATCCAGATCCTGTTGGAACAGAAGAAGGGCTCATGGTTGAAGAATTAAGCCGTGAAGTTGAGCCTTACTTTCTAAAGGTCTAGGAGCGGAGGAGATAGAAGTAGTATGTTGAATTTACTTCAAAAAATTCGCGCGATTGTGAATAAAACCCAGGTCTTTAAGTCGATCTTCAGGCATGGGTATCCCGATACGGATGGCAACCGTGCGTTGGTGATGTTTAGTAATGTTATCCTGCACTTGCACCCTGTTCGAGTTCGGCGTGGTGCGCTCAAAATTAAATTTACCTGGTGTTTAGGAGGGTTGACCTTTTTGTTTTTTATTCTTCTCGCGATTACCGGGGTTATTTTGATGTTTTATTACGTCCCGGATACGCGGCGTGCCTACAATGATATCCGTGACTTGGGTACGGTTATCTATTTTGGCAGCCTCTTTAGGGCGGTACATCGTTGGTCTGCGCATGCTATGGTTTTTTCCGTCTGGATGCACATGACGCGTGTGTTTATGACGGGTTCTTACAAACCACCGAGAGAATTTAACTGGGTTGTGGGTGTGATTCTGTTGGTCACGACCTTGGTCTTGAGTTGGACGGGGTATTTACTGCCCTGGGATCAGTTGGCCCTTTGGGCGGTTACAGTGGGCAGCAAAATGGCGGAAGCGACGCCATTTATCGGTGCTGCGGGGCCCTTTGGTCCTGAACTTGGGTTTGGCCCTGAAAATGATATGGCCTTTGCTTTACTGGGTGGGACGATCGTCGGTCAGAGTGCCTTACTTCGGTTTTATGTTCTTCATTGTCTTGCTTTACCCTTGATCACAGCCCTTTTTATTGCCGTTCATTTTTGGAGAATTCGAAAAGATGGTTTCTCCGGGCCCCTTTAATCTTTTGACTTAATCGAGGAAAGATATGTCTGAAAAAGTTTCCGATTCGGCGGAAGTTACGACAAAGTCTAGTCGCCTTTCAGCAATGATCAAGAAGACCGCCGCTGGAAAGGTCGCGCCAGAAGATACTGTCTCAGTCTGGCCAAATCTTGTTTATCTTGAGCTGATTTGTATGATGGTCGCGGTGGCCATCATGTTGTTCCTCTCCTTGGTTGCTCCTGCGCCTTTGGAAGAGCTTGCGAGTGCGGATACCACGCCTAATCCAACAAAAGCGCCATGGTATTTCCTGGGTTTGCAAGAGCTCCTGGTGTATTTCGATCCTTGGCTGGCAGGAATGGTTCTACCCACCTTGATTCTTGTCGGCCTTATTCTGATCCCTTATTTAGACCCCAATCCGCGAGGGAAGGGGTATTATACCTTTTCAGAACGCAAGTTCTCGATGCTCGGTTTTAGTTTTGGCTTAGGGCTCTGGTATGCCTTAATTTTTGTTGGGGTTTTTTTTAGAGGACTCGATTGGTCCTGGTACTGGCCCTGGGATGATTGGCACGTGCATCAGCCCGCTGGGGCGGTCAAATTGGTTGACCTGGAAATGATTCTGCAAAACTCATTGGGTTTGAGTGAATCTCCCATTGTCACGCTTGGACGTTATGTGGTGACGACGGCCAATCTGCTCACTTGGGTTATTTTAGGGGCATTTTATGGTATTGGGTTCACGGTTCCGTTTATATTTTTCAGAGATTTTTATCGAAAACTAGGTTTTGTCCGTTACAACTTAACGATGTTCTTTTTCATCTCGATGATGGGTGTTCCGATGAAAATTTTTGTGAGGTTGTTTGCGGATGTGAAATATGTGCTCGTCACCCCTTGGTTTAAAATCTAGTTGCAGTGATGAATGAGGTGCGTTAATGGATGATATCTGGGCATATCCCTATCGACTGGGGATTGGTCTGTTTTTCTTAGGTTCAACCGTGGCTTTCATGGTGGTATTTATTGGTCTTGCCCTGTGGTTGGAAAAGGCTTTCAAGGACGATCCAAAATAAGAAAATTTACTGGATTGCGCTTGAGGGCCTGCATTCCAGGTTTCACGTGTTAATAGGGAGAAGAGTTACCGTATGGTAAAGCACATTGTCTTTGGAATTTCGGGTTTTTTAATTGTACTTCAACTGGGTATTTTTGTTTATCGTGAGGAAACAGCGGAGTGGAAGGGCTATCAAGCGACCTACTATAAAAAACTGGCTGCAGTTGTTGGTGACCCCAAACTTGCGGATAACCCGCTAAAGGTTAAGCAAATCTGGGATAAAAAACTAAATCGCGCCGATCGTTGCACGACCTGCCACGGAGGTATTGCAAATCCCGCTTTTGAAAATGAGCCGCAACCTTTTACGACGCATCCGAATTTCAAGGATGAGGGCTATATTTCAAAACATGCATTTGAAAAGTTTGGATGTACGATTTGTCATGAAGGTAACGGTCAGGCGGTCACAGTCGCCGCAACACATGGTTTTGTAAAACATCTTGACCGCCAACCTTTGTCTGGCCCTTATGTCCAGACGGCTTGCACGAAATGCCATTATGAGCTTTATTCCCGTGATGTGTATTGGCCTGAAGCGGATGTTTTGATGAAAGGACGTGACTTGGCTTATGAGCTTGGTTGTGCTGCTTGTCATGCCATTCGCCAATTTGGAACCAATGTCGCGCTTGCACCTGATATTTCTAATATGGGCAGTAAAACCGAACTTGCATTTACCCTGGTTCACGACTTTTCTAACATTGAAGCCGATGCACATATCACTCGAACCTGGGAGTGGGAACACTTTAAGGATCCTCAGAAAATTGTTCCGGGAAAACCAGATGCGGCTGATCCGAGGGAAAGAACTTCTCCGACCATTATGCCTAATTGGGGTTTGACGGATGACGAAGCTACGGCATTGACTGTCTTTACTTTATCCCTAAGAGATCCCGAAGTGGAGAATATTCCGGATAAATACTTCCCGAAAATCGCGAGCCACAAAGGTTTCCTCCAGTATCGATAATTATCTTTAAGGGAGATGTTCTTTCTTCTTTATTTCTTTCAAGCACGGTGTGTCTTGTATGCACCGTGCTTTTTGTTTTCCCTCTATTCTCAGGTATTTTTATTGACAAACTAACAGAATTACATATATATAGATTCGTTCTTTTGTTTGAATTTTTCAGTGTAGGCAGTGTGTTCGTTTTAGAATAAAGATAAGGTTTGAGGAATTAGCGTGAAAGCATTGGGAACACATACTCTTCTGGAATTAGAAGAATGTAATATCAAGTTGCTTGATGATTTAAAACAGGTAGAAAGCGTGATGTTAAAAGCGGCCCAAAAAGCAAATGCTACGATCATAGAAAGTCGCTTCCATCGCTTTAGTCCTATTGGGATCAGCGGCGTTGTGGTTATTGCAGAATCACATCTTACAATCCATACTTGGCCTGAACATGCGTATGCTGCGGTCGATATTTTTACTTGTAGCGAGATGCTGCAAGCAAAAGCTGCGACTGAGTTTCTGATTGAAGCATTTTCTTCAAAAAAACCTTCTATCGTGGAACTTGAGCGAGGTATTTTCTTCCCCAATTCGAAATCAGGACAAAATCGCATGGCTGATGAAGAGGGTGATTGTCTCGATCACGCTTTTGGATAATTGGGTTTTGATTTCAGTCCGGCGCTTGAGCACTGTTATTCAATTTCTTTTTCTGAGATATCAATATATCCACCTTAAGTTTCAATAAGCCTAAAACATACTGTGTCTGATTGCTCTTCGTCCCAAAATACCCACTTTAGAAAAACAATTCGGAAAGAATTTTACTGCCTTTAAAAGGAAAAAGCCTCAAGGCCTGTTATACTTCTCTGAGGTGAATGTCCGGAATTTGCTTCCAAAATTGATCTGGCGTTTCTCAGGTTTTTGTTCTATCAGGTCATAAGATGAGTGGTGTGATGAAGAAAAAAAAAGTACAAAATGGATCTCTTCCAAAGGTCGCCGTTGTTGGTGGTGGGTATTGGGGAAAAAACCTGGTCCGTAATCTTTACGAATTAGGAACACTTGCCGCAATTTGCGATCACGATGAAGAACGTTTGGCCATTTTGAGTACGCAATATGAAAACGTGCAGATACTTTCTTTTTCTGAAATTTTGTCAGACAAGAGTATCCCGGGTGTTGTGATTGCAACGCCAGCTGAAACACATCACGACCTGATTCGGCAAGCCCTTTTGGCCGGAAAAGACGTGTTTGTTGAAAAACCGCTTTGCCTGTCCGTGCAAACGGGTGAAACGCTTGTGGCGCTTGCGAAACAGAGAGACCGAATTTTGATGGTAGGACATCTACTCTGGTATCACCCGGTGATTTTGAAATTAAAATCTTTGATCAATTCTGGAACGCTGGGTCGGATTCAATACATTTATTCCAATCGTTTAAATCTCGGAAAAATTCGACGAGAGGAGAATATTCTTTGGTCTTTTGCGCCGCATGACATCTCAGTCATTTTAGGTCTTTTAAATGAAGAACCCGATGAAGTCCAGGCACAGGGCGGAAATTATTTACACCCGCAAATTGCCGATGTGACCGTGAGTCTGTTGTCCTTTCCCAGTGGGGTCAAGGCCCATATTTTTGTCTCCTGGTTACATCCCTTTAAAGAACAGAAATTGGTGGTCGTCGGGGATCGTAAAATGGCGGTTTTTGATGATATGGAGCCAGTCGACAAACTAAGGCTTTATCCACATTCTATTGACTGGAAAAATCATACGCCTGTGCCCAATAAGGCCGAGGCCGAGGTTGTTCCCTGCGATGTGGGTGAGCCGCTCAAGGCTGAGTGCCTTCATTTCTTGAAGGCCATTAAGGATCGCACCACACCCGGTACAGATGGCGAAGAAGGGATTCGTGTTCTTAAAGTCCTTGAGGCCTGTCAAAAGGCATTTTCGGGAAAGACCCGCTATAAACGTTCCGGTTTTTTTTAAAAAAAATCGCCCTATTTTGCACATGATTCGGCTTTTATTGATGAGGGTGTGGTCATTGGGGAAGGTACAAAAATCTGGCATGTCTCCCATATTCTCGAAGGGTCGCATATTGGTAAAAAATGCCAAATCGGACAAAATTGTGTCATCGGCCCCAATGCGGAAATTGGCGATGGTGTCAAGATACAAAACAATGTTTCTGTGTATGAAGGCGTCACCCTGGAAGACCATGTTTTTTGTGGTCCTTCAATGGTCTTCACCAATGTTTACAACCCGCGGAGTGAAGTTCCTCGCATGGATGAAATCCGACCGACGCTGGTAAAAAAAAGCGCGAGTCTGGGTGCGAATTGTACGATTGTCTGTGGTGTGACGATTGGCACCTATGCTTTTATCGGCGCGGGTGCTGTTGTGACCCAGGACGTGCCGGATTATGCGCTGATGACCGGAAATCCTGCGCGACGCAGCGCTTGGTATTGTCAATGTGGTTTGAAGCTCGATTTTAAAAATGAAAAAGCAAGATGCAGTGAATGTCTCAGGCGATATGAAACGCAGAGGGATCAAATTATCCCACTATTTTTGAATGAAAAACCGAATGATGCAAAAACAGGAGAAGAAAATGAAAGTCCCTCTACTTGATTTAAAAGCCCATCATGAACCGATTAAAGACGAAATCTTCTCCGTTTTTGAGGCCGTTTTTAAGAGTCAATATTTTATTCTCGGACCCGAGGTCAAAGATCTGGAAGCGAAAATCGCGACATACTGCCAGACCGAGTTTGCGGTGGGGGTTTCTTCTGGAACGGATGCGCTGTTGCTTGCGCTGATGGCCTTGGATATTGGGCCAGGGGATGAAGTAATCACGACGCCTTATACTTTTTTTGCGACCGCAGGTGTGATTGCGCGGGTGGGTGCAAAGCCTGTTTTTGTAGACATTGATCCTGTCAGCTACAACATTGATCCCGAAAAAATAGAAGCCGCCATTACGCCACACACCAAGGTCATCATGCCCGTACATCTTTACGGTCAGGTGGCAGACATGGCGCCTATTTTGGAAATTGCCCAACGACACGATTTAAAGGTTGTCGAAGATGCAGCGCAAGCCATCGGCGCGGAAGATGCGGAAGGTAAACGTGCAGGCAGTTTTGGGGACATGGGTTGTTTTTCTTTTTTCCCGAGTAAAAATCTCGGTGCGATGGGCGATGGAGGGATTATCTCGATTAAGGATGCCACATTGGCTGATAAAGTACGCAAAATGCGTGTGCATGGCGGCCACCCCAAGTATTATCACAAAATGATTGGGGGTAACTTTCGCCTGGACTCCCTTCAAGCGGGTATTGTGGGCGTCAAGTTAAAATACCTTGATGGCTGGACAAAAAGACGTCAGGAAAATGCAATCAATTATACGGCCTTATTCGAAAAACGTGGCTTGATTCAAGACGGGTTTTTGACATTGCCAGAAGCCGTTTATGAAAAAAGTGGTGCGTCCCACTATCATATCTACAACCAATTTATCCTTAGGGTTAAAAAGCGTGATGCCTTAAGAAAATTTTTGATAAAAGAGGAGATTGGCGCTGAAATCTATTATCCCGTTTCACTTCACATGCAGGAATGTTTTGCTGATTTACCCTATAAAGAAGGGGATTTTCCAGCATCAGAACAAGCCACCCAGGAAACCCTCGCATTGCCCATTTACCCCGAGCTAAGTTCCCAAATGCAGGAGTGGGTTGTGGATGCGATTGATCGTTTTTATCGCGAATAGAGAAGGGCATTAAGAGAAGAAGCAGGAAATGAAAAGGAAGAGGCGAAACCATTCATCAGATTTCACGCGAAATTTACTTTAATGTTGTGTCAAGCCTCTAATAATTGCATGTAAACATTTGGTTTTGATCTCAAATCGCCAGTTTATTTGGCGATGATTTATCCCGTCGTGGTTTCTGCCAGTTTTCTGATTCCGTCACGAAAAACCTGAAAGCTTCTTGATTGATTTCTGTCCACATCGAGGTAAGGAGAGATCTTTTTGGCCCACTCACATTTGGCCTGACCGGTGTGAGGCCAGCCCAATTTTTTCAGTTTTTGAGATCCACCCGGATAGATAATATCTGCAAGTTTTTCCCAGGTACCGCAAATGCTGTCCTGCTTGTAAGTGCTTAGAATCTGTTCTTTTGCGCGAGGATAGGCCTTTTTTAGGGCTTTTGGATCTCCTAATAACCAGGCTTCACCCTCTTCAATGACGATCCTGAAGAGTGTTATTGGCTGGGGGTCACAGGCATTCAAAATGTTGAGCATTTCTTGTTTGAATTTACGACAGTCTTTATCGTCTAAATCGACAACGACGACCACGGTGGCTGGAAAATATTGTTGGCTTTTTCCGTATGCTCTGAGTTGTCTGGGCAAATGATTGAGCAGAAAGAGCTTCTGAGGACTCGCTATCTCGTGAAGGTTTCGCGGAATACGGCCAATTCCTTTGTAGGCTCTTATTTTATAAGTATGGTTTTCCCCACTTGGTCCAAGAATTTTTTTCAGAATAGACGCCAGTGCTATTTTCCCTGATTGATCTTCGACGAGTACTTCAAAATGCATGGGTTTATTTCGTTTCCAAATAGTCACTGAACCAAAGGCTGCCAAGCGGTAAACCTTCTTCGACCATTGCGTTGACGATCGGATCGTCACTGGCCCGTCGAATCGTAGAAAAACCATCGGAACCTTTTTCTAAAATCCAGGTTTCATCTGGTGTGAGTGCATCGACAAAGTAGGGTTGGTGGGTTGTGATAAAAATTTGGGGGGCGTTTCCCTTTCCGGTTGCATGAATACGAAATTCACGCGCCAGCTCCTCAAGCAGTTTATGGTACAGGCCATTTTCGGGTTCTTCGATGCAGATAAAAGGGGGTGGTGTTGGATCTTCCAATAAGAGCAAATAGGCAAAAACTTTGAGTGTGCCATCAGACATTTGTTGTGCGTAAAAAGGATCATCAAAGCCTTTGTCATTAAAGCGGAGCAGCAACCGTTTATCTGGACTCGACTCAGTTTCAATCTTATCAATGCCAGGGATTTTTTTTGCAATGTGATCAAGGATGGATTGAAAGCGTTTTGGATGTTCGCGCTCCATGAATTGAACAACATTGCCAAGATTATCTCCGTGAATATTTAAATGCCTTTGCGCCCCGGCCAGTGGAAGGCTGCGCGCGGCATCAGGCGTAAAATAACTTAAATACCACCCTTCAATGAATTGTCGAAAAGCTGAAATTCGGGGATGCTGTTTAAGGGCACCCAGGGTTGCAATGCCAAGTTTTCGGTTATCCTGTAATTCGATAATTTCGGTTTCTCGACTTTCTTCTGCTTGTTTTGATGCTTCTATTTCTTTAATTAACTCTAACAAGTCTGAGAGTGTTTCGTCTTCAGCAATAGGTCTTAACTGTTCTTTCCCCGTCCATGCGATTCCTTTCCCGTCTTGTAAGACAAGAAAAGAGAAAGGTCGTCCATGTGTTTGTCCTTTGCGTCGTTGCCGGAGGCGTTCCTGTTGCACATAGGGGCGACCGGTCTTATCTGAATCAATGGTCAGTTCATAAGTGATGGGCCGGGCGTTTCCATCTTGTTTATAATAGATTTCAAACTCAATGGGTCGATGCTTTCCTTGAGAACGGATACGATCAAATCCTCCTCGCTCTCGGGTATCACAGGCTTCTTCGACTCCTAATTTCAGACAGTCAGCGAGGAAACCAAAGGCGTCAAATAGGGAACTCTTTCCGACACCATTTTTTCCGATAACAGTCGTCATGGGTGTCAGGGGTTTAGCTTTTTGCAAGTTCCATAACTTCCCGAGTGTCACGTCTTGCAATGCTCGGTAGTTCTTCACCCTAAAGCCTTCTATTTTTGCCACAATGATTCCCTTCTATTGCCGTCCAGGTCTTATCCTTACGAGTTCTATCGCGTAGGTGATAATACAATATCTTGAATGGATCTACCAGATTACATTCTGGGATTCATTAAACTTTAAAATCCAATTTTTATTTCCTCAAAATATGGCTGACTCTCTTATTTCTTCCCTTCGGCTTCCTTCTTTTTCAACTCCGCCGTCGAAGCGCGTAGATAAACCGGATTTGCTAAGTCAGGTGGTGTGAGTTCTCCATTTAAAAATCGTTCAAAAGCCAGCTCTGCGACTTGTGCGGCGGAAGAAAATTGAAAGGCTTTGGGCGGAAAATAGGCTTGATCGTCCATTTTATTTTTAATTAAATCTCGGTATTTTTTGACCCCATCACCCGAAAAAAGCACAGGCCGCTTCATCTTGTTGCTCAGAAAAAGAATATCCTCAAGTGCCGCCTCTGGTGTAATAGCCCGGTCGTCTTGAAGCCTGTGCCGTTTTCCTTTTTTTGTATCAAACAATGCGGTGTAAACTTCGCTTTTGTGTGCGTCAACAAAGGGAGCGATTAAAGGATGTGCATAGGGGAAGCCTGCGGCCATGGCTTCCAGAGTCGGCACCAAAACCAAGGGCAGGTTTGCACCAAGGGCAAGTCCTTTTGCGGTGGCTAAACCCACACGCAGTCCCGTAAAAGAGCCGGGGCCGATGGAGACTGCGATGGCATCGAGATCGCGCAAGCTTGCCTTGCTTTGTTTTAAGAGATGGTCTATTGAAACCATGACGCGTTCTGCGTGTCGTGTTGGCAGGTTGAGGCCATATATTGCGATGAGATGGTTTTCGTCCAGCAAAGCGATGCTGCCTTCGATTGCGGTGGTTTCAATTGCCAGGATTTTCATTCTATGTGCTCTGCTTCGGGAAAGGAGACTTCTTTAAAGGTGAGTGTGATGGTTTTGTCATCTGTGATGCCTTTGACGGAAAAAGGAAAGTCCTGCCCTTCAACGGATCGATAATCGTCCAGTTCGATAATGCCACGTCTTAAACCCGTGTGATCAAAAAGTTCGACGCGCCGGATACGAAAGGCGTTACGCTCAATGATGAGCTTGTCTAGTAAAATGGCACGACCCTCAAATACTGAAAAGAGGTAAATAATAAAATCGTTGTCTCTTTTTTCAAGTACGGGGATTTTAGGAAAGGCGGTGTCGGGGATGCCACCGCGTTGCACCCATCTTAAGAGCTCTATGGAACCAAAGGGGATTTGTTTGCCTACGATTTCATGAAAAAATTCCAGATCGGCTTCTAATGCCTGTGGCTCGGCAGGGGTTTTGAGTGAAAAAGAAGTGGCATCAATATGAAGTCTGAAGAGATCGCCGCCAAAAAGATTAAGGCCGCGTAAGTGGATGTCCTCTTTTGATGATTGCCAGATGGATTGTATTTTGTGATGACCGCGTGCGCCTAGCTTTGCATCGACCTGGACCAGTGCTTTGATGTTGCGGTTCATTTTTGAGCGTTGCTGATAGAGGGAAAGCAGTTCTTCAAGAGAGGCATCTTGTTTGGGGGTTGTGACTATGGTTTTGGTTTGTTTGCCTGCACAGGCAGAGAGGGTGAGAAGACACAAAAGCCCCAATGAAATGACTCTTAACCGTAAACGATTTTGTTTCATGGAAAATGACTTAATACAAACAAGGACGTAATGGATGTGTGGAAAATCTTGGGCCAGACAAGATGTGCTCCACTTTTTTTGGTGGAGCTGGGGGGGATTGAACCCCCTACCTCCTGATTGCGAACCAGGCGCTCTCCCAATTGAGCTACAGCCCCATATCGATTCTTTTTTGGCATGAAGGAGGGAAAATATAAAACATTTTCAATCACTTGTCAATTTTTGAAATACATTTTTCTGCGAGCAACACATCTTTTTCGCTGCCGATGATGAGTGGAACTCGGTGATGAATTTTCTCGGGCACGACATCAAGTAAGGGGGCTTTTCCGGTGCTGGCGCGCCCTCCGGCTTGTTCTGCAATAAAGGCGAGCGGTGCGGCCTCATAAAGCAGTCTTAGTTTTCCGTCCGGGTTTTTTGAATCTGCAGGATAGAGAAAAATCCCACCCTTTAAAAGATTGCGATGAAAATCGGCCACGAGTGAACCCACATAACGTGCCGTCTTGTTTTCTTCTCTGGCTGCGTCTATGTAGGCCCCGACATTTTCTATCCAGTGTGTCCGGTAGGCCTCATTGATACTGTATATTTTGCCTCGTTTTGGGGTTTGGATGTCTTCGTGGGAAAGCAGGAATTCCCCTATGCTGGGGTCGAGTGTAAATCCGTGTACGCCGTGACCCGTGGTGTAGACCAGCATGGTGCTTGATCCGTAGATGAGATAACCTGCTGCCACGAGTTTTCGTCCGGGTTGGAGAAAATCGGCCATCGTCGCTTTGTTGCCTTTACTTTCTCTCCGATAAATGGAAAAGATCGACCCGATGCTGATATTGACGTCAATGTTTGAAGATCCGTCGAGCGGATCCATCAAAAAGACGTAGTTCCCGATGGGGCAGTCCTTGGGGATGTGATAAATATCGTCCATTTCTTCGGAGGCGATGCCCGCCAAGTGTCCGGTATGACAGAGGGTTTTGATAAAGATGGCATTGGCGTAATCATCCAATTTCTGAACTTCTTCGCCGTGGATGTTTTTTTTGCCTTTATACCCTAAGATGTCGATGAGCCCGGCTTTATTGACCTCACGAGAGATGACTTTTCCGGCCGTGGCGATGCCCGAAAGCAGTGTGGTAAATTCCCCAGAAGCCCCCGGGTATTTACGTTGTTCGTCAATCAAAAATCGAGTAAGTGTGGTACCGAGTGCCATGTGTGAGATGCTTTCTTTTCCTGGAGGTTAATGTGGTTTTCTTTATACCCTAAATCGCTTTAAAGTTGCAGTAATTTTTATTGCGGATGAATTTCTCGCGCTCCTTCAAGGTCCATTCTGGTGACCCGGACTTTGGAATCAACGCCATGTGTTGCAAAAGCGGCTTTCATCGCCTGAGCAATTTTTTCACCCTGATTTTTGTCATCTGAAACGGCAAAAACACTTGAACCTGCGCCTGAGATGGAAGCCCCCAGCGCCCCCGTGCTGAGTGCGGCGTTTTTAACATCATCAAAACCCTTAATCAGGGGTGCGCGAGCGGGCTCAATAATATGGTCTTGGATCGATTCCCCAAAACGTTTCAGGTCTTTTTGCGCCACGGCCCATGCAATCATGCTGGTCTGCGACATATTGGCGATAAAGTCGGCCATGGGGACAGATTCTGGCAAGACATTGCGTGAATCTTTTGTGAGGACACGAAAGTCAGGCGTGGCGATGACAATGATGGCATTTTCGATTGCGCCGAGTCGCACGACTTCTTTGCTGAAAGGGTTGTTCCAGGTGACCCCGCCCATAAGAGAAGGACCGATATTGTCCAGAAAAAAACCGCCGCTGACTTTTTCTTCTGCGATGGCCGCAAGGGGAATCAGTTCTTCTTTAGAGAGGGCTGCATCAAAGAGTTGGTTTGCCGCATAAGCGCCCGCCACGGCACTGGCGGCGCTGCTGCCTAAGCCCGTTCCAGGGATTTCTTTGTGCAGGCTTAGGGTCATCCCGTCTTTCACTTTGAGGTGGTCGAGCACGGCCTGTGCTGCGATGCCTGCGGTATTTTCTCTTGCGTCTGTGGGCAATTGGCCTTTGTCTCCGGTAATTTTTTTGATGATAATTCCGGGCTTCTCCTGTGTTTCTGCATGGAGGGTATCGCCCATGCCGGATAAGGCCATTCCGAGCACGTCAAAACCGGGGCCAAGGTTGCCGACCGAAGCGGGAGCGAAGACGGTGACTGATTTTTTCATGAATCTCCTGATCTTTATTTCATGCTGTGTGGAGATGATATTGGTTGATCATGTTGATCATCTGTCTGTAGCGCCCGTAACTTTTTTGATTAAAGTGAAAGAGAATACGATGAAGCCCGTTTTGATGCTCTGAGCAGGACTCTTCGGGTAAAATGTCAGTGGTTTCTATTTTTCCGTGAACGATGATATCGGAGAAGTGATCATTTAATTTTTCAAGCAAGGTTTTGTCAATGGGGTGGTGCAAACGGATCACGGTACGTTGATCCAAAAAACAGCTCGAATTGTAATTGTGATAAAAGTTTGTGATTTCGTCAACCGCATGATCAATTTGGTCTGTTACTTTGAAAAGGGAGAGATCTTCTGGTGAGATCAGTCCTTCTCCCAAGAGTTCTTCCTGCACGTAGTCAAGCCACGAGCGCCAGTAAGTCCCGCCAGGCACGTCGATGAATACAATCGGCATGGGTTCAGTTTTTCCCGTTTGCAACAAGGTTAAGGCTTCAAAGCCTTCATCGTGCGTGCCGAAGCCACCGGGGAAGAGGGCAATGGCATCTGCTTCTTTTACAAAAAAAAGTTTGCGTGTGAAAAAATATTTAAAGGTCATCAATTTTGGATCATTTTCAATAAATGCATTGGCACTTTGTTCAAAGGGCAGCAGGATGTTGATGCCAAAGCTATTTTGGCGTCCCGCACCTTCTTGTGCGGCTTGCATGATGCCTGCACCTGCACCCGTAATGACCATGAAACCTTTTGTGACCATTTGGCGTGCAAACTTAGTCGAATATTTGTAAGTGTTCTGATCTGGATGTGTGCGTGCTGAACCAAAGATGCTGATCTTTCGGATGTCTCGGTAGGGGGTGAAGAACTTAATGCCGTAGCGCATTTCTTTGAGCGCGGTGTTAATGATTTGAATATCATTCTCAGTAACATGGTTTTCTGAAAGACGGAGGGCGGTGATTATAAGTTCACGTACAACATCAGGGTGTTGGCTTTCGGGAGAGATCTCTTTGATGAGTGTTGCGATCTTTTTATTGAGCGATTTTTGATCCATCGTATCCAAAAGTAAGAAAAAAATATTGCTCAGGAGCGGATCCGCGAGACTGCTGTTATCTGTCGGCGGTCGTGTTTTGTGGCGTGTCTAGCTTCAGGCCACCAAAGACAAATTTGGGCCGAAAAACCAGTACCAAGGACGGTAAGATTGCCAAGGCCCCGAGGCAACTGGTGAGCATGGCGAGGGGAACGAGGATCCCTTCCATGTGCAGGTAGTAGCCTGTGAAGGCCAACATGCCGTAGCCGGATGAGACGGCGATTGCAACAAAAATGATGGCTTTTCCTGATGTGAGTAAAGTGACCCGTACCGCTTCGGCGACATCTCGACGTTTTCGAATTTCTTCACGCAGACGGAAGATGAGATAGATTTCATAGTCGGCGCCTATGCCGACCGCCATGGCTGAAATCGCCGCGGTGCCGATTCCCAAGTGAATGCCTGTGAAACCCATCACCCCAAAATTAATCAGCACAGAGAGAGCGAGCGGGATGATGACAAAAAGTCCGCCGAGTAAAGAACGTCTAAAAAAGGCCGTCATTAAAAAGGTGATGGCGGCAATTTGCAGCATGTTTTGCGCTTTACCACGCACCATTTCTTTATTCAAGGCAACGACAACCGGTGTGCTGCCTGCGACACCAATCTCGACACCCAGTTGGTCAAAGTCGGTGGTCTTGGCTTCGTCTACAATGGCAATCAGGGTTTCGGCCAATTGGGTGTCATCCGTTCGCAAGAAGACCCAGATGATGGCTTCGTCTTGTTGGGGGCGCATCAAACGTGCAAAGTCGGCGGGGTTGCCTGAAATGGAATAAAGAAACAAAAATTGACTGATTTCTTCACGGGATTCGGGGACCTTCAGAAAAGCCGGATCACCGCCTTTAATGGTTTGGTTCATTTGTTTGACATAATCCACATAGGATTCGGTTTTACCGACTTCCTGTACCTCTTCCAGACGACGTTGGAGTCGGTTAATGGCTGAGGCAACAGCGGGTTCTTTAAGTGCTCCTTTTTCTGTTTCTTCAAGCAAGACATAGAAAGTGGAGGTTCCGCCAAATTTTTCATTGAGGGCTTTATCATCTTTTCGGAGTTGCGTCGACTCAAAAAACTGAGAGCGGTTGCTATTACTCACTTTCATCAGGGAGGCACCAAAAATGGAGACAATGAAAAAGATGACGCCGCCCACCAGAATTTTTTTGCGTCCACTCGGGTCATTGATGGATGCGGCCAAGCGGCTTAAAAACCGGTCAATCATGTCTGGTTTTAAGACTTTTTTTACTTTCTTTTTAGGCGGTTTAAGCACGGTACGCAGCGCCGGGATAAAAGTGAGTTCTAAAAAGAGTGCACTGAGCACACCAAAGGCGATGAAGAGGCCAAAGGCTTGAAAGGTTTTGAGTTGAAAGGTAATCAGCGAGGCAAAACTGGCTGAAGCGATGAGGCCTGCGGTGATCATCGCGAGTCCGACTTTTGTCGTGGATTCGATGACGGCGGCTTTGTTATCCCCTAAACGGTCGTACTCTTCATAATATCGTTTTAAAATCTGGACGGAATGTCCTGCCGCGATGGCGAGTATGAGTATTGGCGTCATCGCATTCCAGGGGTCTAAATGCGTCCCGGTGACCCCCATGATGCCCATGGCCCAGGCAACAGATAATAGGGAGGTCACGAGGGGGATGATGAGGCCTTGCCAGGTGCGAAAAGCGACGTAGTGCAGGATGCCGATGATGAGTACGGCGAGTGGAAAAAGTACGACCAGCATTTGAAAGGCATCTGCTTCAAAATAGGTTAATACAACAGGCATACCACCTACGTAGAAGTGGTGTTTGTCATCACGCTGTTTGTCAATGATGTCTTGAATTTGGCAGTGAATATAGGAGTCACGTAAGGATGTGCCGGGTTGACTGATTTGCCAGGCCTCACAATTGGAGCTCGTTTTCTGCCATTTCCGCCAGTCTTCTTCCCCTTCTTGGGGTTCTGATGTTTCAGCGGCTGTTTCTTTGTTATCCTGCCATTTTTCCCAATCGGCAGCGCCCTCAGATGTCGCGGTGTTCATCTTTTCGGTGGTTTGATCCGGGGATGTCTCCTGTGGCCACTCACCCTCTTGTGATGTTTCGGAAAAATCTTCAAAAGCGCCTTCGGGCAGATCTGAATCGTCGAAAGTATCTGAGGGAACATTCTGGGCAAAATCGAGCACGATGGCAGCGGCCGAGCCATCACGTGAAACCAGGCCGTCCAAGAAGAGCTCATTTGAGAAAACACGTTTTCGTAATGCAGCCAAACCCTCCGCATCAGTGGGGACTTCCGGCATGAGTTGTGTGATGTCGATTTCCCCTTCGGTACCGACGATGTACTTAATTTTTCGATCTGCGATGCTGATAACATTTTCTTCTTTGATGCCCGAGATGTGTTTGACCTCATCGGTGATGGCCTTGATTTTTGTGAGCGTCTCGGTATTGAAAATGTCGCCGTCTTTATTGTGAACACCAATGACGACCACCCGGCTTCCGCCAAAGGTTTCTTCAATATGGTTATTGCGTTGAACGATGGGGTCATCCTGCGGCAGAATGGCTTTGGGATCGAATTTTAGTTCGATATTAAAAATCTGTGTCAGAAAAAATAAAGTAATGAGAAGAATGGAAAATATGACCAGATAGGGGAAGCGGACGATTTTTTCAACGAATGTTTTCATAAAGTATGATGACCAGTTTACCGAGTTTATTTAAAAAATCAAGACCACAAGATACAAGTATAGCATGATTTTATCTGTAATTTTATGCTTGAATTGTTCTTATATTCGAAACGAGGATGGAAGGACAGGGCCCTCTGATTTAATCAGAGGGCCCTTGTTTTTAAACTGAGGTGAGTTTTTGTGTTTGCTCTGAAAAAAGGTGTAGGTCCTGCTGCGGATAGGGGATGCTGATACCTTCTTCATCAAAAGTCATTTTTATTTTTTCAGTTAGATCACTTCGCACAGCCCAATAGTCTTCCGTCTTGACCCAGGGGCGGACATTGAAATTGACGCTGCTGTCGGCAAGTTCTGCGAGTGCAATTGTGGGGGCAGGGTCTTTTAAAATACGTGGATCTGCTTCGATGAGGCGCATCATGATAGTTTTGGCTTTGCCGATGTTATCGTTGTAGCCGATGCCGATGACCATATCGATGCGTCTTGTTGCATTGGCGGTGATGTTGGTAATGATGTTCGCGGTAATGGCGCTATTGGGAACGATGACCTGTTGATTATCCGGCGTCGTCAGGGTTGTACTAAAAATGGCGAGGCTTGTGACCTTGCCCGTTGTCCCGGCTGCGGTGACCACATCGCCTTCATGAAAGGGTCTAAACAGAACGAGCATGACGCCTGAGGCAAAATTTGAAAGCGAATCCTTCAATGCCAGGCCGATGGCCAGAGCTGCCGCGCCTACGATGGTTAGAAAAGACGTCGTGTTGACCCCCAGTTGCCCCACTGCTGCAATAACGACCATAAGCAATAGGGTGTAGTAGGACATATTTTTTAGGAAGTTGAGCAAGGTGGGGTCGACCTGTTTTTTTTCAAGTACTTTCCCTAAGATGTTTGAAATTTTTAGCGAGATCCACTTTCCCACGATGTAAACCGCGAGGGCCGCTGCTATCTTAATGGAATAAGTGCTGATCACTAAAGTGATGGTCTCGATTATTTTTTCGACATTCATTTCTTATCTCCTTAATCGGTGCAATAATGGGTTAGTGAATTAGAATATAAGGGTCTAAACCTTGTCACATTTTTTATAAAAAGACCTTGATCTGCAAGGATAAGCCGCTGTATACATAGCACAGATTTTACTTTATTTCGATTGTTCCTCAATCTAAATATCGTTGATCTTTACCTAAAATTTTTGGGTCGCAAATATCACATCAACAAATCACTTCCGTCGTAAATAAATGCGGAATGTATTCATAAGGAAAGTGGAGGAAATCTTGAAAATACTCAAAATGACATCCTTGCTGGTCATCCCCTTATTGCTGGGGGTAGGGGTTGTTGATGCAGCAGAAAAAAAATGGAGCGATGAGGGAGAACTTTCTTCCGTCAACACAGGTGGAAATACCAACGTTTCAACCTTTTCAGCCAAAAATATTGTTAAATACAAATTCAGTGAAAAATTTGAAGGGAATTGGAAGGCATCGGCGCTGAACAGTAAAACCGAAGGTGTCAAAACCGCTGAGAATTATGCTTCCGAGTTGCGTGGTGATTATCTTTTTTCCGAACACGTCTATGCGGGTCTTGCCGTGGGTTGGCTCAAAGACAAGTTTGCAGGTATCGATACACGATATTATGCAGGGCCTGTTGCGGGGTATAAAATTTTTGTTGGGCCAAAACACTTTCTGAAAAGTGAAGCTGGATTAGACTATGTAACCGAAGAATACACCAACAATACCGAAGCAGATTTTCTCAGGGGTCGTGCTTTTAGTCTGTATGAATTTCATTTCACAGACCTGAACAAGTTCTCTCAGTCTCTTGAATATCTTTACGATTTTGATAACACTAATAATTACAATATTAATAGTGTTTCAGCGATGGTGACGGTCTTGAGTCAAAACTTTTCCCTTAAAACAAGTTATGAAATCAAGTACGATAATGAACCAATTGGGGCGAGGTTAAATAAAAAGACGGATACCCTGCTGGCTGTATCCTTGTTGGTTAATTTTTAGTCCTTCGGCCTCATTATTTTTAAGGTGTGATTTGAGAAAAGCCGACAGAATGAAGGTTCTGTCGGCTTTTCTTTTTATTCCTTATCCTAAAAAAATGCAAGTTCTTCACGATCTCTTTTCAGGCGCTCACTTCATTGACACCTTCCGAGACCCTATGCTAAGCTTTTTTCATCGTTTTGGAGGAAAAAATGGCTGATAGCTTGACACATTTTAACGAAGAGGGACGGGCCAGAATGGTCGATGTTTCCGGTAAGAAAGACACACACCGGGAAGCGATCGCGACGGGAACCGTCTATATGAAACCCGGAACCTTAAAACGGATTGAGGAAGGGGAAATTGCAAAAGGGGATGTGCTTGCGGTCGCTCAGGTTGCAGGGGTGATGGGCGCTAAAAAAACCCCGGATTTGATCCCAATGTGTCATCCCTTACTCATCACCAGTGTCGATATAAAATTTAAAATCTTTCCAGCAGGAGAAAACCAAATTGCTGCGATTGAGGTGATTGGTACGGCCAAAACCTCCGGTCAAACGGGTGTTGAAATGGAGGCCATTACCGCGGTCAGTGTGGCCGCTTTAACCATCTACGATATGTGCAAGGCAATTGATAAAGGCATCAGTTTTGGCAAAATAGGCTTGCTTAGAAAAAGTGGCGGAAAATCAGGCGTTTACACACGTTCTGAGCCTATTCCATGATCAAGATTGATCATCTCATCAAAGAATTTGATGGTGGTGTCCGTGCGGTGAACGATATCTCTCTGCATGTGGAAGCCGGGGAGGTGTTTGGTTTTCTGGGGCCAAACGGTGCCGGAAAAACCACGACCATCAAAATTTTGACGACACTCTTACATCCCACTTCGGGAACCGTGACCATTGCAGGACATGATGTGAGTCAAGATCCCTTGGCCGTTCGTATGTCTTTTGGGTATGTTGGGCAACAGAGCGGGGTTGATCCTGCATTTACAGTCTCTGAAAATATGTTGCTGCAAGGCCGTCTCTATCACCTTCCCAAAAAGAAAATTGAAGAACGCATGGAGACCCTGCTCGCACTCTTTGATATGAGTGAGCGCAAGGGGCAATGGGTCGGCTCGCTCTCCGGTGGTTTGAAACGTAGACTGGATATCGCGACGGCTTTGATTCATGAACCCAAACTCCTTTTTTTAGATGAGCCAACGATTGGTCTGGATCCCAAAAGTCGGGCGGATTTATGGGCCTATTTGAGACGTCTGAATCAAGAGGGGATGACGCTTTTTTTAACAACGCATCACTTGGATGAAGTGGATCAGTTGGCAAACCGCGTGGGCATACTCGACAGCGGTCGCATCCGGGTCATTGGTACGCCAGATGAATTGAAAGATAGTTTGGGTGAGGACACCATCCATCTCACTTTTGCCCAGGCCGTTGATGCAAGGATGCTTGAAATTTTTCGCAAAAAAGAATGGTTTAAAGAGGTCATTCAAGAGGGGCCGTCTCTCAGGCTTTATTTGGAAAATGGTCAGACCTATCTGCCCAAGGTCATGCAGTGGCTTGAAACCTTGGGGCTTACGGCAAAGTCGGTTTTACTTGCGCGGCCCACCTTTGATGATGTCTATTTGAAATATACCGGAAAAAACTGGTTGCTTGCGGGCGAATCTTCAGAAGATGAATGGGGCGGCAAAAATAACAAGTGGGCCAAAAAATGGAAAAAGTCGGGTGATTCAGAAGGCGGCGGTGAGGAAGAATGGAAAAAATGGGGTGGACAGGCAGAAGGGGATTGGTCTGGCGAATCAGATCCCCCTCAGTTAGAATCAAGCCCCGTACAGGAATCTTCAAGGTCGGAGGAATCCACGGATTCTGGCGCAGGGCAAGATGAACCTTGGAAAAAGTGGGGAAATCAAGCACAGGGTGATTGGTCAGAGAAAGAAGAAGTCAAGGAAAAGCCACAATCCTCTGAAGAAGCTTCTAAATCCATAAAATCCGACGAAACAAATGATCTCGATGACACAGACACACCGGACGAACCTTGGAAAAAATGGCAAGGCAAAGGTAATACGGGTGGGGTTCCGCAAGATAAATCCAAGGGGGAGCGTGACGCTCCCTCAGAGTGGCCCTCGGATAAATCTTCCGATCAAAATTGGAAAGAGTGAGTGATTTGATCCTTCATTTTATTTCTGATACGCGCTATCTTTTTTTCAAATATCTCAAGCTCACTTGGCGCATGCCGATGTGGACTTTTTTTGGTTTGATTCAGCCCTTATTGTGGCTCTTGATTTTTGGGCAGCTTTTTAAAGGTTTTGCTGATCTTCCTCAATTTCCGACCGGAGACTACACGCAGTTTCTGGCTCCCGGCGTGATTGTCATGACTGTTTTATTTGGTGCGTCCTGGTCGGGTGTGAGTTTATTGCGTGATTTGCGTCACGGGGTGATGGAAAAGCTGCTGGTTTCGCCGATTCGCCGTTCTTCTATCGTGCTGAGTCGTCTGCTTCATAATGCCTTCACTGTGCTGGTTCAGGTTTTTCTCTTGGTGATTGTGTCTGCGGTTATCGGTGCAGGCATGCCCTCAGGACAGGGTTTCTTTTGGATTTGGGTGATTGTTTTGCTTTTGGCTGTGGGTTTCTCGGCCATTTCCAATGCCCTGGCGATGTTTTTGAAAGAAGAAGAGCCCTTGGTTGTGATGGGCAATATGCTGACCCTGCCCCTGCTCTTTTTTTCGTCAGCCCTGGTTCCTGCTGATTTTATGCCGGGCTGGATGCGAATGCTCAGCCGTTTTAATCCGGTGACTTATGGTGTTGAGGCCGTGCGAGCCTGCTATCAAGGCGTTTTTTTACAGCCTTTCTGGATGAGCCTTGGCATTCTTGTTGTTTTTGCCTTGATCTCTTTTATTGCTGCGATAATGACCTTTCAAAAGGCCGAATAGCCCAATGCATTCTGATTCCGAAAAAAAGGCAACCACCGTACTTTTTCTTCGCCACGGTAAAACTGATTATCCCAAAAGCCGTTATTACGATGATGCGATAGAAGACCCGGCTCTAAACGCGGTGGGTCTGCGGGAAGCAGCGCCTTGCGCATCATTTTTTGCGGACTATCCTCATAAAATTTCCGCTGTGTACGTGAGTCCATCCTGCCGGACACAGGAGACTGCAAAAATTGCCATGCAGACTTTGGGTTTGAGTCTTCAGGTTGTTGATGGTTTACAGGAGTGGCGTTTTGGTAAATGGGGGGGCTTGACGTCTGAGGAAATTCAAACGCGTTACCCGGATGAGTGGGCGGCATGGCGAGCCGATATATTGCATTTCACGCCTTCAGGTGGAGAATCTTTGGATTGTTTTGCGAAACGTGCCAATGCGATGGTTACAGAATTAGTCGCACAGCATGCGGATCAAACCTTAGTCATGGTGACACATGCGGGTGTGATTCGAATGATTGTTGCGGCAGCACTTGAGATGCCCCCGCTGAATTTTAAACGTTTGGTGATTGCACACGCTTCAATAACAAAGATCGCGTACACGGATCGTTGGCCGAATCTACATGCCTTTTCTTATACCCCGGAGATCTTAAACAAGGAGACTTTATGAAAAAAACGGAAAATGCAAAAAAGAAGGCCCGGCCAAAAAAAACGGTGGCCATGAGTGGCACGGCGCTTGATCCCATGAAGGTGATGGGCATTGCGTCTTCTTATTGGCAGTCGAAGGTATTGCATACCGCGGTTCGGCTTGATCTCTTTACGCTTTTGTCTGAGAAGGCCTTGACGGTGAGTCAACTTGCGACAAAATGCAAGGCGGATAAACGTGGTTTAGAGATCCTCCTTATCGCAACCGTGTCTTTGGGTTTGTTGAATCAAACGGGTGGAAAATATCGAAATACACGTCTTTCAAAGACATTTTTGGTCAAAGACAGCAAAAAGTTTCAAGGGGGCATTGTTTCGATGTTTGACAGTTGGTACGGTGCTTGGGGTGATTTATATGATGCTGTGGTGAAAGGCGCACCCGTAGTGGGTAAACCGCATGACCAAGGTCCTGAGGCACTCAGAAACTATATCTACGGCATGCACTACCGTGCACTGGCGCAAGGAGATATCCTGGTCAGGGACATTGATTTTTCGGATCGGAAACATCTCTTGGATGTTGCGGGTGGCCCCGGAACCTTTGATATGAAATTTTGCCAGAAAAATAAAGGTTTGTCGGCGACCGTACTGGATTTGCCTCAGACGCTTGAAATTACAACAGAAATTGTAAGCTCCTTTGGGTTGGAAAAACGGATTACTCGTCGTCCGGGGAATTATTTAACCGACAAAACCTTTGGTAAGGGTTATGATGCAGTGCTACTTTCTTCGATGTTTAATCAGGAATCGCCCAAAGTCGTTTGCAAAATCCTCAAAAAATCGTTTAATGCCCTTGAACCGGGGGGAAAGGTTTTGGTCCAGGATCAAATGCTCAATCGGACAAAGACGGGGCCGGCTTTATCTGCCTTGATTGGTGTTAATCAACTTATTCATACCCCCGGTGGTGCGGCTTATTCGGAAAAAGAAGTTTCTGAATGGATGAGCGCCACTGGATTTAAAAAAGTAAAAACGGTACAACTTTCCGAGCCCAGTCCTTTTGTGGTGTTGTTGGGAGAAAAACCCAAATAGTCACTTTTCAGTTCACGCGTCTATTCCTCCATGACGGCGTTGCTGTGGTGCTTAAAGCCTCACGTATAATACATACGTTGCGTTTTTGCGCTCCTCGCGCCTTGTCACGAAGAAAGATCCACGCAAGCTGAAAAGTGACAAAATAGTAAGTTTTCTCCCTTGTTTTCTCATTTCTCAGCCCCTCCTTGCGGATCGTGTCAGGGGAGCGCTGGTTTATTTGATGTGTCGGGAGGTTTTCATATTTTTTTTCCTCGCTCGTTGGTCAAATCTCCCGTAAATCTGGGTACGCTCTGCCGAGCCATTTTCTCGTTTATTGTCCTGTCTTTCTATCTGAGTTCCTTTGTTTCTGCCCAGACAAGCTTGACGGGGGCGGAGATCGTCAAAAAATCGAGAGACCTGCTCTACCAAATTGATGATCAAAAAAGCACGGTAACGCTCTGGCTGATTGAACGGAATGGAGACATGAAGCGGATCGTGGTTTCACGCTATTGGAAAAACTACCGTTCTGAGGCAGGCGTTGATAGTAAAATGTTGCTTGTGACCGAGTTTCCGACGGATTCACGAGGTGTTGCTTTCTTGGTTTGGGATTATGCGAATCCTGATCAGCCGGATGATTTGCATTTGTATCTTCCTGCCCTGGATATGGTGCGTCGTATTTCTGGACAGGATTTAAACGATTCTTTTTTGGGCTCGGATCTGACTTTTTCCGATATTGGGCAACGCCGTTTGGATGAAGATCAACATCGTTTATTGCATGAAGAGGTCTATCGGAAAACGGATGTTTATGTTCTCGAAAGCATTCCAAAAGAAAAAGAAAGTATCTATAGTAAAAAAATCTCCTGGATTTCAAAAAAAGACTGGACTCTGCTCAGAGTGGATTATTATGATCGAAGTCAGAAGCTACTCAAGCGGCAGACCCTTGAATGGCAATGGGTTCAAAACCTTCGTGTTTGGAAACGTACCATTGTGACCAATATTCAGAACGGTCATCGTACCGTTTTTGATGTCAGTGGCCTTCAAGTCAACATCGGTCTCAAGGATGAAGATTTTACAGAACAGACCTTAAAATCGGGTTTGCATCGATAAGTGAATCAGCGTCTTCATTTTCCAAATGCAGACTTCAGATCTCAGCATTTCAGCATCTTGTTTCATAAATAAAGGGCTTGACCTACTTGTGGTCTTTTGTATAATAAACAAATTTCTGGATTTCTAAAATCCTAAGGAGTGTCGGTGCCCCAGCTTAAATTTGAGACAGCCCTCTCTCGATTGGAAGAGACGGTCAGCGTACTGGAAAAGGGAGACCTTCTCTTGGAAGATGCCCTAAAAGTCTTTGAGGAAGGGATCCGTCTTTCCAAAACCTGTATGAAAACACTTTCAGAGGCCGAAAGAAAAATAGAGGTTTTGATCGAAGGAAAGGCCGGCAAAAAAAAGACCGAAGCTTTTTTGCATGATGTTGAGGAAGGTATGAGCAAAAATGCATAGATCGGAGTTGAGTGACTATTTGGCTGAGCGACGCGCTGAGGTGGATCGTATGCTGCACTCCTATCTGCCTGGTCCAAAATGTGAGCCTCCCTTGATTCATGAGGCAATGCGCTATTCCCTTTTTGCTGGTGGAAAACGCATTCGGCCTATTCTTTGTCTGGCCGCTTGTGAGTCGGTGGGGGGACGACGCGATTTAGCCCTTCCTTTTTCGGCCGCGATTGAACTGATCCATACCTACTCTCTCGTGCATGACGATCTCCCTGCGATGGATGATGATGACTACCGTCGTGGTAAATTGACCAGTCATAAAATGTTTGGAGAAAGCACGGCCATTTTGACCGGGGATGCGCTTTTGACTGCGGCTTTTACCATGCTGGCTGAAAAAGGGCTTGCCAGTACGATTTCTCCAAAAAAAATACTGCGTGTCACCTTGGAATTGGGGGCTGCATCGGGCAGCACAGGCATGGTGGGTGGTCAACTCAGTGATATCGAAGCGCAGGGCCAGAATGATGTTTCGCTTGCGTTTCTTAAACGGATGCATACGCACAAGACGGGTGTTCTCATTCGTGCTTCTGTTCGCATCGGAGGTATTTTAGGGGGAGCAGGCCCAAAGAAATTATCGCAGCTTACGGCGTTTGGAGAAAAAATCGGTCTCGCGTTTCAGATTGCAGATGATGTCTTGGATGTCGAAGGCGAGGCCAAAAAACTTGGCAAATCGGTGGGGCGTGATCAAAGCAAGGGGCGATTAACCTATCCTGCTTTGTTGGGGCTCTCGCGTGCAAAAAAAGAAGCCGTCGTCCTCATTGAAGAAGCCTTGGATGGCATCAAATCTTTTGGCCCGGAGGCTGATGTTATCCGTCACATTGCGGCCTTTGTCATTGATCGCGAAAAATAAACAGGAAAATTTGAATGTCTTTACTCCATAAAATCAATTCACCCCAAGATCTAAAAAAGCTCCCAAGAACGGCCCTGCCTGAACTTGCAAAGGACATCCGTGCCCTGATTTTGAACACCGTTTCCGACAAAGGAGGTCATCTGGGGGCCAGTTTGGGAACGGTCGAGTTAACCATTGCCCTCCACGCCTGCTTTGATACACCTCAGGATCGTTTGGTTTGGGATACAGGGCATCAAGCCTATCCGCACAAGATTTTGACCGGCCGTCGCGATGTTTTTTCGACCTTACGTCAATATGGTGGCATCAGTGGTTTTCTCTCTCGCAATGAAAGCAAGTATGATGCTTTTGGTGCAGGGCACGCCGGGACCTCAATTTCTGCAGCCTTAGGGATGGTGGAGGCACGAGATCAACAAGGCAAAAAAAACCATGTGATTGCTATTATTGGTGACGGCTCAATGACTGCGGGCATGGCTTACGAGGCCTTGAATCATGCGGGTGCTTTGAAGAAAAAATTCATTGTGATCTTAAATGACAATGACATGTCTATTTCGGAAAATGTCGGTGCTTTTTCAGCCTATTTGAACCGGATTCTGACGGGTCGTTTGTATACCAAAGTAAAAAGCGAAGCGGCGACACTCATCAAAAATATTCCCAAAATCGGTGATTCAATGCTCAAAGTGGCAAGACGTGCTGAGGAGTCTGTCAAGGGGATGATTGTGCCGGGTTTACTTTTTGAAGAGCTGGGTTTTGAATATTTTGGGCCGATTGATGGGCATCGCCTGGATCACCTGATGACCACCTTTGACAATATCAAGGATTTGAGTGGCCCTATTTTGTTGCATGTTGTTACAAAAAAAGGCAAGGGTTACGCGCCCGCGGAAGCCAATCCTGCGGCTTATCATGGCACACCTTCTTTTCATCTTGAGACAGGACAGGCAAAAAAGAAAAAGGCAAAAAAAGCGCCCCCTTCCTATACTTCTATTTTTGCCTTAAGTTTAAACCGCTTAGCAAAAGCCGATGCGAATATTGTCGCGATTACGGCGGCGATGCCGGCAGGGACGGGTTTGGATTCGTTTGCCAAGGCTTTTCCTGATCGTTTTTACGATGTCGGGATTTCTGAACAACATGCCGTGACGATGGCGGCAGGCATGGCCGCTGATGGTTTACGCCCTGTGGTTGCCATTTATTCGACATTTTTGCAGCGTGCCTTTGATCAAGTCGTGCATGATGTGGCTTTGCAAAAACTCCCTGTGGTTTTTTGCCTGGATCGAGCGGGTTTGGTAGGAGAGGATGGCCCGACACACGCAGGTGTTTTTGATATTGCTTATCTCAAAGGCATTCCTAACATGATTTTGATGGCTCCCAAGGACGAAAATGAGTTGCAACATATGCTTGCGACGGCTCTTCAGCAGAAGCAGCCCGTTGCATTGCGTTATCCGCGCGGGTCGGGTGTTGGTGTTACGCTTGATGAAAAACTTCTGCAAATCCCCATCGGGAAAGGCGAAATTGTGATAGGAGATGAGCAGGACTCATGGGATGTTGTGCTGCTTGCCATTGGCAGTATGGTTTGTCCTGCGCAAACGGCTGCGCTGCAGTTGCAAGAGACGGGTCTGAGGGTCGCTGTGGTGAATGCCCGTTTCATCAAACCGCTGGACCAGGCCTTGTTTGTTTCTATTGCGAAGCGATGCCAAAACATTGTGACTTTAGAAGAGCATGTCCTGTCGGGTGGTTTTGGTGAATCTGTTGCCGCTTTTTTTGCAGATGAAAAAAGTCTTGGGCAGATTCCTTCTGTCTGTCTCCATCGTATCGGTCTTCCAGACACCTTTATTGAACACGGCCCCCAGAATCGTTTGAGGGCCGATGTGGGTCTTGATTCTGATGGGATCTTTGAAAGTGTTCAGACCTTCATGGTGGGACGACATACGCGTGCTGATCTTACCGCCGGATCGAATGAGATGAAGGCTTCTCATGTTAAAACAATGTAGGTCTTTGTGATTCCATTGAGATCTTCCGTGCTTTTTTTGTGATGGACTGATTCGATTGCCAAGGAACCAAAAGAACGTTTGGACCGTTTGGTCTTTCTTCGGGGGCTCGCAGAGAGCCGGCAGCGTGCGCGTGCCTTGATTTTAGGCGGTCTTGTGATCGTTGATGGAAATAAAGTCGACAAGGCGGGGACTCTTTTTAGGTCTAATGTTATAATTCATCTGTGTGGGTCGACACTTCCCTTTGTGAGTCGAGGGGGATTGAAGCTTGAAGAAGCTTTAAAGACCTTTGATGTCGATGTGAAACAAGCCCTTGTGATTGATGTCGGTGCTTCCACCGGAGGTTTTACCGATTGTTTGCTTCAAAAAGGTGCAGCCCGTGTTTACGCGCTTGATGTTGGTTACGGTCAATTGGCGTGGTCTCTTCGTCAAGATCCGCGTGTTGTGGTACTGGAACGTCAAAATGTTCGCAGTCTTCCGCCAGAGGCTATCCCCGAACGGGTTGACCTTGTGACGATTGATGTGTCATTTATTTCTTTAGAAAAAGTAATTCCTGCCATTTTCCCCTGGATGAAGGAGGGTGGCGGTCTTATTGCTTTGGTCAAGCCTCAGTTTGAGGTCGGTAAGGGAGAAGTCGGCAAGGGAGGGATCGTTCGGGATCTTGAAAAACGTGAAGCCGTCCTGAAAAGAATTTGCGGGATGGGTGCGCAGTGGGGGCTTAAGACTTTGGGTTCAACCTGTTCCCCCATTCGCGGTCAAAAAGGGAATATAGAATACTTGGTCTATTTCCGGCGTTTATGTTCTTAAATCTTGACGAGGGTGTCTTGACACACGCCAACAGAGGTATCACCATCTCTATTTTGCAGCGCTTGAACAATTTTTTACGCTGCTCCAGAATCTTTAATGTGTATATTTTGAGGGGGATCGTGGAATGAAGATTTTGGTGACAGGGGGAGCGGGTTTTATCGGGTCGCATCTTGTAGATCGCTTGGTTGAAGAAGGACATCAGGTGGTTGTGGTGGATGATCTTTCCACGGGAAAAAAGAAAAACATTAACAAAGAAGCTACCTTTTATAAAATGGATATTTTGAGCAGCCGTCTTGAACGTGTCTTCCAAAAAGAAAGACCTGAAATTATCAGTCATCATGCCGCACAGATGGATGTGCGCAAGTCGGTCTCCGACCCTGCTTTTGATGCCAAGAGCAATATTCTAGGCCTTTTAAATTTATTGGAATGTGCCGTGAAAAATGGGACGCGGCGTGTCGTCTTTGCCTCATCCGGTGGGGCTGTCTATGGCGAACAAGTCACATTTCCCGCCACTGAGTCTCATCCGACTGCACCACTATCACCCTATGGCGTGAGCAAACTTTCGAGTGAACATTACCTCTATTATTACCAAAAGGTATGCGGTTTAGAGTATGCTGCCCTGCGTTATGCCAATGTCTATGGGCCACGTCAAGATCCTTTTGGCGAGGCGGGTGTCGTTGCGATTTTTACGCAGAAGTTATTGAAGGGCGAACAGCTGACGATCAATGGCAACGGCATGCAAACACGAGACTATGTCTACGTAAAAGACGTGATTGAGGCCAACATGGCGGTCATCAATCGAAAAGTAAGCGATATTTTTAATGTTGGAACGGGTATTGAAACCTCGGTCAACCAGTTGTTTCAAAATTTGCTGGAGATTACGGGGTCGGACTTGAAAGAGATTCATGGTTCTGAGAAAAAAGGTGAACAGAAGCGGAGCTGCCTGGATGCAAAAAAGATTTATACCGATCTTGAGTGGGAGCCCACGGTTTCACTCAAAGAAGGTTTGAAAACAACGGTTGATTATTTCAAGTCAAAATAAAGTGAGGATAAAAAATGGAATTAAAAAAGCTTGACGTCACAATTAAAGATCTAAAATCCAAGGTTGGTGCAAAAAAAGAAGGGGAGACTGATCTCTCCCTTGCCCGAAAAACAAAAAAACGTTTGAAACGTGCGCAACGAAAGAAGCGCGTGATGGTAAAACTTGCCGCAGGTTTGGCCGCCCGATCTAAGAAAAAGGAGGAAGCTGCTTCCTGATGACGGCCTTAAAGGTGGGTTTGGCGCTTGGAGGTGGCGGTGCCAGAGGCATTGCCCATATTGGTGTTTTAAAGGTCTTGGAGTCGGAGGGTATTCATCTCCAGATGATTGCAGGTACCAGCTTTGGCTCTATTGTGGGGGCGATGTATGCTCAGAATCCAGCGATTCTGCCTTTGCAAAAACGGGTTTTGGCTTTTTTAAAGAGTGAGGCTTTTCGTCGAACCAAAATCTTTTTTATTAAAAGGCACTACGAGGAAAAAAAGAGTAAAAGTTTTATGACCAATCTGAAGACCTATCTTCAGAAGGGAATTTTTTTTGGGATTTCTCTCCAGCGCCCTTCTTTTATTTCAGAGGATGTTTTTTTGTCACAAATGGCACAGCTCTTGGAAGATGAGCCCATTGAAAAAACGGCCATTCCCTTTGTTGCCGTTGCGACTGATCTGAGCAATGCGACAGAAGTGGTACTCTCGGAAGGCTCGATCCGTAGAGCGGTTGCCGCAAGTTGTGCCATTCCCGGTGTACTTCCGCCCATTCATGTGAACGGGGCACAACTGATTGATGGTGGATGGGTGAATCAGGTTCCTGTGGAGCCCCTGCAAAGTTCCGGGGTGGATGTGGTGATTGCCGTAAATATTTCGGAGGAGGTGGAAGCAGGAGACAAGGTTTTTGACAGTGGTTTAGATGTGGTTTTGCGTGCCAACGAAATCACACGCTCCGTTTTATCTAACAAGCAGTTGCGTGATGTGGACTTTTCAATTCGCCCGGAAATCGGAGATATTCACTGGTCGGACTTTTGGCGTTATGACGAGGCGATTGCAAAAGGAGAAGAAGCCGCTCGTGCGGCAATTAAACCGCTCAAGCAGCTTTTGTGGCGAAAACGTGTCAAAAAATTTCTGAGCATTTCTCACTAAACCGTTTAAAGTTTGAGAAGATGGGCTGTGTTTTAAGGGTGTTCTTCGACCCAAACGATGCCCTCTGGCGTGGTTTCTTTTTTCCAGATGGGGGTAATTCGCTTCAATTCATCAATGCACCAGGAGCAGGCACGGAAGGCATCTTTACGGTGTTCTGCGCCGACGACAATCAGGACGATGTTTTCTCCGATTGATATTTCCCCGACGCGGTGGATGATCGTGACTTCAATGATGTCGTAATCTTTTAAGGCCTGGTCTCGGATTTCGGAAAGACGTTTTTCAGCCATTCCGGGATAATGATCAAAATCAATTTTATGGATTTCCTGTCCTTTTGAAAAATCACGGGCCGTGCCTAAAAAGTTGACAATGCCTCCGATTCTTTTAGAACAGGCTAAGAGCTTCTTGGTTTCTTCCTCAAGTCCGAAGTCTTCTCTCTGAACACGAATACGATCTTGATCCATATGATTCTATCCTTTCAAATTAAGTGGAAGGGATTGTTTTAAGCCTCAGCCCCCTGCGAATGGGGGAAGGAAGGCAACTTCATCACCGTCTTTAATGATGGCTCCTTTTTCAAGCACTTCTTGATTGACCGAAATAAGGATGCCACCTTTTTGCATGATATCAATCAAAGGAGGAAGGTCACTTTTGAGTTGTTCAATGAGCTGTTCTAATGTGCCTCCTTGCTTAACTTCCACGGAGACTTCTTCTTTTCCAACCAGACCTTTGAGTACTGCGAAGAACTTGACTTTTACCATCGTTCACCACCCCCTTTTTTCTAGAAAATATAACTGCTTTCAATAAGATCTGTCAAGAAAGCTTACCATAAATGGCTGCGATTTGTTTTCGAATTCTGGCTTGAATTTGTCTTGAATTTTTTGTTTTCTGAGTGAAAAAAAGAGCTATTTTGTTTTGAGTCGAACGGCTGGTTCGAGTATTTTGAGGCTTGCATTATTCCCATTTAAGCGGATGGGAAGACCGAGCGGTAAGGTTACAGTCCCATCCCCATGGCCTGAAGGAAAACCAAAGAGGATGGGGAAATTATACCCTCCTAAAATATCGTTTATGATTTCGGGGAGGTCTTCTGGGTGACAGCCTGGCATTTGGCCAAAAATAAGCCCTTTGACACGATCAAATTTATGTAGCGATTTTAAATAAGAGAGCATTCGGTCCAGTCGGAAAGGTGCTTCGTTAACATCTTCGAGAAATAAAATCTTATCATCTGTATCAATTTCATAGGCGGTGCCAATGCTGGTGCAGATGAGGGTCAGACAACCACCGATCAGGATGCCTTCTGCCTGACCTGCTTGAAGTGTCGAGACATTCTTATAGCGCATTTCCTGTGTTTTTCCGGCCAATAGATCAAAAAAAGAGGTTTTCATCTCAGAGGAAGGGCTATTGCCAAACATGGTTGCGACCATAGGGCCATGGAAGGTGATCCAGCCAAATGAGGTATTTAAATAAAGCAGTAGACTGGTAATGTCGCTTGAACCCACAAAAATTTTGGGCGATTGTGCAAGTTTTTTAAAATCAAGCAAGGGGATGATGCGGGCTGCCCCGACACCGCCACGGGCACAAACAATTGCATCTACCATCTTGTTTTGAAACATTTCTTGAAAATCCTCCGCGCGTTCTTGATCCGTTCCTGCAAAATAGCGATAGGCCTTTTCGAGGTGTTTTCCGAGCACCACTTTAATGCCCTGAGATGAGAGCCACGCGATGCCTTCTTGAAGTTGATCTCTGTTGACTCGGCCGGAAGGTGCGATGACGCCAATGGTTCCGCCTTCTAAGAGGGCAGGGGGTTTAATCCGTTTTTTTTGTGAAGCGCTGAAATTATCCATGGATCAGGGTCCCAAAAATAATGTTATGTAATTGCGGTCGAAAATCGCGAATCGCCTCGTTTTCTCTGCTGGGATGGATGCGATTACTCAAAAAAATCACGACGAGTTCATGTGTGCGATCGACCCAGATCGAAGTCCCTGTAAACCCGAGATGTCCAAAGCTTGAGCGGGAAAAATGATGACCGGAAGATGAGATGCGCGGATTTTCGGTTCCACTCGAGACAGAAGGACGATCCCATCCCAAAGCCCAGGAAGCACCTGTAGGGCTCATGGGCTCTTTTTGATGAGACACAAATTTTTCTGCAATTTCAGGGGATAAAAAGCCCTGGCCTGCAAGTGAATCAAGCCAAGCTTGAACGAGCTGATAGACCCCACGGGCCGTTGCAAAAAGTCCCGCATGTCCGGCAACCCCGCCCATGCTATAGGCATTGTCATCATGAACAATCCCCTTAATGATCCCTTTGCGCCATTTTGAGTTTTCGGTCGCGGCAAAATGAAGGGAGGGTGTTTTTTTGATTCTCTGTGGGTTTTTGTCTGTCCGTGGGAAAAAAGATTCGGATTGTTTTATGGTCGAAACAATGTGATGAGAAAAATAAGCATCAAGCGGCATGTCGCAGAGTTTCTCCACAACTTCCCCCAGAAGAATAAAGCCTATGTCGCTATAGCGGCTTATTTCACCTGGAGGGGCTATGAGTTTTTCTGTATGGGCCAAATGAAAAACGGCTTGTTTCGCTGGCAGGGTTCCTAAAAAACCAGGTTCTTTTTCTTCTTGAGTCCGAATCTTTTGGTAATAGGGCTGCCATGCTGGAAGTCCAGAGCAATGATTCAGCAAATGAAAAAGTGTGACACGGGATTTTCCTTCACCAACAAATTCAGGTAGAAATTTTTGAAGCGGATCATCTAAGTGAATCTTATTTTGCTGGAGAAGCTGGGCGATGGCTGCTGTCGTGACGAGTGGTTTTGTCAATGATGCAAGGTCGTAAACGGTTTGAAGATCCACGGGTGCTGTTTTGGACGCGATATGTCTTAGGCCAAAGGCCTCATGAAAAACTATTTCGTTTTGGTATGAAATTAGGAGCACGCCACCAGGGAAAACAGAGCAGGTGAGGCCTTCTTGCATCTGATCTCTGATCGCGCTCATGCTCATCCGGGATCAATTTGTCCGTCTGTTTTGCTGAGTTGTTTGAGTAGCTTCGCATGGAGTCCGTCAAAACCACCACTAGACATAATGCAGATCAGGTCTCCCGGCTGAACCTGCCGGTGCAATGTGTCCAGGATTTTTTCAGAAGAGGGGATGAAATCGGCGGCTTTTCCGAAGGCCCGGAGTTCTGTGATGATTTTTTCTGGATTGAGTCGTTCTTCCAGGGGGATTTTTTCTGTTGCGAAGGGCGCGGCTAATATAGTGTGATCCGCTTTTTTAAAGGCTTGCGTAAAAGCTTCTTGAAAAATATTGCGTCGACTGGTTGCGGATCGTGGTTCGAAGATGGCCCAGAGACGACGGCTCGGGTAGCGCATGCGAAGTGCAAGCAGGGTTTCTGTAATGGCGGTTGGGTGATGGGCGAAGTCGTCCATGACAATAATGTTATTCACAATGCCCACAATTTCCTGTCTTCGTTTGATGCCTTTGAAATCGAGCAGGCCCTTTTGAATCTCAGGCCAGGAAAGTCCGAGGTGGTGACAGAGGGCAATCACTGCAAGTGTGTTGTTGAGGTTATGACGTCCGATCAAGGGGCTTCTTATTTTCCCCAGACACTTGCTTTTGTAGAAAACCTCAAAGCTCATGAGGGTTTGATCCTGTTTCACAGCGCGGGCTTGCCAGTCGCAACGATTATTTTGTGGCAGATCGTCTAATTCAGTGCTATAGCGTTCCACTCGGCAGGGGATGTCTTTTAGAACCTGGTCTATTTCCTTTGAGCCTGCTTCAGCGATGAGTATGCCGGATGGGGGAATGAGACGAACAAATTGTTGAAAGGCCCGCAAAATAGCGGCGAGGTCTTTAAATATGTCGGCATGATCAAATTCAATACTGGTCAGTATGGCGTTTTGCGGTCGGTAATGTAGAAATTTTGCGCCTTTGTCAAAAAAAGCTGTGTCGTATTCATCGCCCTCGATGACAAAAAAAGATCCATCGCCCAGTCGATGATTGCTGTTGAAATTTTTAACCCAGCCGCCGATTAAGGCCGTCGGATCTTTTTCTGTGGAGGCCAGTATGGATGCGAGCAGAGCGGATGTTGTTGTTTTTCCATGTGTTCCCGTAACGACAAGCGCTTGTTTATCTTGCAAAAAGTAGGTTTCAATCGCAGAAGCCATTGAGAGATAGGACAATTTTCGTTTGAAAGTCTCTATGACTTCGGGGTTATCTTTTGATACGGCATTTCCGATGATGACGCGGTCTGTTTGCGGATCGATATGTTCCGGTGCGTAACCCTGTTTACAGGTGATCTTGTTTTGGGAGAGCAGGGTACTCATGGGAGGGTAGATCGACTGATCCGAGCCGGAAACGTGATGTCCCGCTTTTTTAAGCATCCCCGCCAGGGCCGCCATTCCTGTCCCGCAAATTGCGATCATGTGTATTCGTTCAGGTGAAGCCAACTCGAGTTCCTTTTTTACCGGGTTGTCGTTGATATTCGTGGCGCTCAGTTTACTAAAACTTGAATGCTAAATCACCTTATTTTATATGCTTCCAGGTGATATTATTGTCGTGCAATTTTAAAATTCAAGATCTGAGTGAGTGCAAGAGAAATTCATGTTTACAAAGTTTGTGTTTGAGGGTTCTGATTCTTGACAGTTTATGAAAAAAGAGATAGAATCCCACGATATATGGCTTTTCGTCCCCAGAGCAGGTTCCTGGGGTTTTTTTTTGAGTTCTGGAGGTTTTTTAACCCAGAATCCTTGTTTTTGATGAAGAGGAGTTTTTTTTGATAAAGGTTTACGATAACCAGATTGAAAAGGCCTTGAAGGCACTTAAACGTCAGCTTGCCAAAGAAGGGCTTTTAAAGGAGTTAAAGCGGAGAAGCTTTTACGAAAAGCCATCTGTGAAACGGAAAAGAAAGCAGAAAGAAGCGAGAAAGAAGCGCATTAAGGCGCAGCGCTATCTTACTTCCCCGCCCCGTTAGACTGTCTTTTTTTAGATGAGTTCGTTTTTGTTCTCGTACGTATTCAGAAGTGATGATTAAATCGGGGAACTCTCGAGAGAGCAGTTATGGATATTGAACGAGCGACCTATTTTACAATTGACACAGACGACAGGCCTGGGCAGCTCGCGCGGTTTTCAAAACGCATGTCGGAGTACGAAATTAACCTGGCGGGTGTCTGGAGCTTTGGCACGGGGCGTGGCAATGCTGAGATTGTTGCCATTCCGAGAAATCCTCACGCATTCAAAAAAATGATCCGGGAAGCAGGCTGGACTTTCAAGGAAGGCAGTTGTTTTCACCTGATTGGAGAAGACCGACCAGGGGCGCTTGCGGACACGCTTGATTTAATCGCTCAAGAAGGCATTAACTTACATGCTGTAGATGCGATGGGTTTTGAACGACAGTACTCAGCCTATGTGTGGTGTGATGAAGGCGATGTTGAAAAACTCCGGAAGGTACTGAAGGGATGGTAGTTGAGTTCATAAAACCAAGCGCGGTTGATCTCTTTTTTTGTATTTTTTGGGATAGTTTCATTGACAATAAAGTGAGCTGCGTGATATAAAGCCCCGGTTTGCCATGGCGGTTATTTACTTCCTCCTGTGCGATGTCCCACACGTCTAATGAAAAAGTCTGATGAGAGTGCCTGGTCGCAGTTTCGTCGTTACCGCAATCTCGGACTTGAGTTTGCGGTTGCTATTTTTGTGGGGGCTTTTGGGGGATATCAGCTTGATGAGTGGTTTTCTGTTGAGCCGCTTTTTTTGATTTTAGGATTTTTTGTTGGTGTTGCAGCGGGTTTTTTAAATTTTTATCGTCTCATCACTTCTGAAGAAAAAATGCTACACTCTGAAAAACGTCATCAGGAAACGGATAAAAATAAGGATCCTTGATTTTGGTTGAATCAATTTTTGTCGGCGCATTTTTAGCGGCGGTTTATGCTTTTTGTGTCCAGCGATGGACTGCCCATGCTTCAGGAAATGCGGCAGGGGTTTCACAGGGCCGTATGTTTGTAATCGCTTTTTTACGCTTGCTTTCAATCTCAATTCTCTTCTTCCTTTTATCGAAGGTTGCTGTGCTTGATATTGCGGTCGTGATGCTTGTTTTTATCGTTGGTGTTTCATTTTCTTTGTTCTTCTTGGCCCGCAAGGCAATGCCGTCGCGTGCCAAGACAAGTGGTCTAGGTTCTCCTAGGTAAGGGAGGTAAGAATGGCTGAGGCCAGCGGTGGCGGGGCAATGGATCCCCTTAAAAACTTTGAGATTCATCCCATTGTAGAAATTCAATTGGGTGGCTTGGATCTTTCGATTACGCAGCCAGTGCTTTGGATGATGATTGCCGTGGCGGTGGTTTTTTGCACCTTGACTTTTGTCGCCGCGACTTTGAAGCGATCCCCAAAAGGTTTGCAGAATTTTATCGAAATGACGATCGATTTTCTACGCAAAGATCTTGTGCACGCTGTCATTGGCGAAGAAGGCAAGGCTTGGTTTCCTTTCATTGCGACATTGTTTCTTTTCATTGCGACCTGTAATTTATTGGGTTTAATTCCAGGTTCCTTTACGGCCACATCCAATATTAACGTGACGGCAAGTTTGGCGCTCATGGTTTTTGTTTTTGTGCAGTTTGCAGGGATCAAAAAGAAGGGCTTGATTGGCTATACGAAAGGTTTGGTCCCTAGTGGTATTCCAAAACCGATTCTGGTGATCATGATTCCGATTGAGATTGTCAGCCTACTGGTGAAACCTTTTTCATTGGCTGTTCGACTTTTTGCCAATATGTTGGCGGGACACATGGTCATTTACGTTTTTCTGGGTATGATTATTTTGTTTAAAAGTGTCATTCTGACACCACTCCCTTTCATTGGTGTGGTCATTATGTATGCGTTTGAAATTTTTGTTGCACTGATTCAGGCTTATATTTTTGCTGTATTGACGGCGTCCTACTTATCGGACGCACTGCATGAGGGGCATTAGCCCTGATCCGCATTTTAGAAAAATAGCAAGGCCCAACAAAAGTTGGGAAATTGTAACGAATATGGAGGAATAAATGGGACTTCTAGGAGCCGCAATTGGGATTGGGTTAGCAGCCTTGGGAACCGGTATCGGTATTGGTATTCTCGTGGGTAAAACAGTTGAAGCTATGGCGCGTCAGCCGGAAATGTCCGGTGAGCTCAGGACGACCATGTTTATTGGTGTCGCTTTTGTTGAAGCGCTGGCGCTTTACGCCCTCGTCGTTAGTCTATTGTTGATCTTTGTTAAGGGATAAAAACGGAGTCCAAGATGTTTGAGGCAGAACCAGGATTAATGATCTGGACGTGGCTGTGTTTTGGTGTGTTGCTCGCGCTTCTCTCCAAATTCGCCTATAAGCCCATTGTGGCCTTTTTGGATAGTCGAGCTGACTCAATTCGAGAAGAGCTTGAGGGTTCCGAGGCAAAACGCAAGGAAGCGGAAGACTTGCTGGCACAATACAAGGCTCAACTGGATGAAGGTCGTGTTGAAGTTCAGAAGATGATCGAAGAAGGACGCGCTGTCGGGGAGAAGCTTAAACGTGAGATCGTGGACAAAGCTGCGGACGAATCAAAGGGGCTTGTAAAAAAAGCGCAGGAAGAAATTGACCGTGAGAAGAAAAAAGCACTGATGGAACTTCAGGAGCAGGTCGCGGAACTTTCTGTGCAAGTGGCTTCTAAGATGATCCAAAGTACCTTGCAGCCGAAAGATCATGAGAAATTGATCGAGGATGCACTTACCCAGGTCAAGGAAAATTATGCCAAAGCATAAAGATGATCTGCGTCTTGTGGTCGAAGGGTATGCACAAGCGCTGCTTGCGGTTGCAAAGAGCGAGGCTGCCGTTGATCGGGTCGAAGAAGAGTTGACTGAGCTGAGGAATACATTCTCCAAAAATCACGAGTTGATCTCGTTTTTAAAGGATCCAAAAATCACTGAGGAAGGCAAACGGAAAGCGGTTGCCGAGTTGCTGGGAACTCAGGTTTCCCATCTCGTGCATTTTCAAATTGGCTTAGCCATTGAGCAGGGACGTGCCCCCTTGCTTCCGGCGATTATTGATCAATTCTTCAGTTTGACTTCTGAGTCTCGAAAGAAAATTACCGCGAAAGTGACGACAGCAATTCCTTTGTCAGACTCCGCAACGCAAAAAATGGAGGCCACTTTGTCCGAACTGGTCGGTGAAGCGGTGTTTCTTAAAATGTCCGTTGATCCCGATATTTTGGGTGGCATTATGGTGCATTTGGGTGACCGAATTATAGACGGAAGCCTCAAAGGTCAGTTGGATCAACTGCGCGAAGGTATTTCAAGAAAGATATTAACAGAGAAGGGGAGATCTCTTGGAAATTAAGCAGGATGATATCACAACCGTCTTACAAAAATATGTTGAAGGCTATAAATCAAGTGTTACCTTTGAAGAGTCCGGAACGGTATTAAGCGTCGGAGATGGAATTGCACGAATCTCAGGGCTGAAAAATGCGATGGCGGGTGAGTTGGTTGCTTTCCCCAATGATGTTGTTGGCATGCTTTTGAATTTGGAAAAAGACGATGTGGGCGCTATTTTGTTTGGCGAAACCCGGCTCATTAAAGAAGGCGATGTTGTCAAACGAACGGGGAATATTGCACAAATCCCGGTTGGTGAAGCCATGAAGGGCCGTGTGGTTGATTCTTTGGGGCGTCCCATTGATGGCAAAGGGCCGATTGTTACGGACAAATTTCGTGTTTTAGAAGGGCTTGCACCCAATGTTGTGCAGCGTCAATCGGTGACTGAGCCGGTACAAACCGGTTTAAAAGCCATCGACGCCATGATCCCGATTGGGCGTGGACAGCGCGAATTGATTATCGGTGACCGCCAAACGGGTAAAACCGCGATTGCGATTGATACCATTATCAATCAAAAGAACAGTGGCATTTATTGCATTTATGTGGCCATCGGACAAAAATCCTCCAATGTTGCCGCCGTGGTGAAAGTGCTTGAAGAACACGGCGCGATGGAATATACCACTGTGGTTTCTTCTACCGCAAATGAACCCGCTTCAATGCAATATATCGCACCTTATGCTGGCACGACCTTGGGCGAAGAATTTATGTATAACGGCAAGCCCGCCTTGGTGATTTACGACGATCTCTCTAAACATGCAAATGCCTATCGGCAATTGTCTTTGCTTCTGCGTCGTCCGCCGGGTCGTGAAGCTTTTCCGGGTGATGTCTTTTTTCTCCACTCCCGTTTGCTCGAACGTTCGGCAAAACTCAGCGAGGAACTGGGTGGCGGTTCTTTAACGGCACTTCCGATTATTGAAACCCAGGCGGGGGATGTGTCTGCTTATATTCCAACCAATGTTATTTCCATTACGGATGGACAGATTTATTTAGAGCCTGATCTTTTTTATTCCGGTGTCCGTCCTGCGGTAAACGTCGGTCTTTCGGTTTCGAGGGTCGGGGGGAGCGCACAGACCAAGGCCATGAAAAAAGTGGCGGGAACCTTGCGGCTTGATTTGGCGCAATATCGTGAGTTGGCCGCTTTTGCGCAATTTGCTTCCGATTTGGATAAAGCGACACTGGCTCAGTTGAAGCGTGGTGAAAAAATGGTCGAATTGCTCAAACAGGGGCAATATCAGCCTTATTCCCTGGCCCAACAGGTCATGATGATTTATGCGGGTGGTTCGGGCAATCTGGATGATCTTGAATCGGAAGATATTCAGGCCTTTGAAGCAGACTTTCTCAAAATGATGGCGGATCAGCATTCGGATGTGATTCAGGAAATTGAAGAAAAACAGAAACTCAGTCCTGAATTGAATAAGAAGATGGACGATGCCATTACAGCCTTTAAAAAGACATGGCAGCGTGGGGGCCTTGTTTAAAAAAAATGGCTGAAACACTTCGAGAACTCAAAAGCCGCATTCGTAGCGCAAAAAAAACCCAGCAGATCACCAAGACAATGCAGATGGTGGCTGCCTCACGTCTTAAAAAATCTGAGATGGTTTTTCGCCAGGCCAAACCCTACAACGAAAGAATGGAGATTATTCTTTCTCATTTGATGGAATCTTCTCAAGGGGTTTCCCATCCTTTTTTTGAAAAACGAGACGTGAAAACCATCGCGCTTGTCATTGTCACCTCGGATCGAGGGCTTTGTGGGGGTTACAATTCCAACATCATCGCCCGCGCCGAGTCTTTTTTGAAACAAACCCGATCTCAGGATGTTCAGCTTATTTTAATTGGCAAAAAAGGCTACGATTATTTTAAACGTCGTGAATGGCCGATTTTGATGAAGTTTCTTGATCTTTCGGGCAAAGCGGACTATGACAAGATTTCGGATATCACCCAGAAACTGATCGAAGCTTACCTTTCTGGAAGGGTTGATGAGGTTCAGGTCTTATATACCAATTACATCTCAGCACTTTCAAACAAGCCCGTGATGAAAAAATTTCTGAATTTACAGCAGGATGCTGAGGGTCTGAAGTCCGATTTTATTTTTGAACCCAGTCTGGAAGAAATTATTGGCGCATTTTTGGGGCGTCAGATTACTTCCAGAATGTATTCGGCACTTTTAGAATCCTTCACTGCAGAAAATTCTTCTCGAATGGTGGCGATGAAGAGTGCGACGGACAGCGCCAAAGAGATGATTGACCGACTGACATTGAAAGGCAATAAGGCGCGACAGGCGGCGATTACCAAAGAAATTTTGGAAATTGTGACGGCTGGTGAGGCAATGAAGGCTTAGTTTTTTATTTTAAGGAGTTATTTATGGCAACGGGAACAATTCTTCAGATCATCGGGCCAACAGTTGATGTGCAATTCCCATCGGATCAGCTTCCAAAGATTTTAAATGCACTAAAGGTCATCAATCCAAAGTCGGACACAGATCTGATCGTGGAGACGGCCCAGCACTTGGGCGGGAATGTCGTTAGATGCATTGCGATGCGATCCACCGACGGTCTTGTGCGCGGTATGGAAGCGGTTGATCTGGGAACTCCAATTTCGGTGCCTGTTGGTGAACAGAATTTGGGTCGTATTTTTAATGTGACCGGGGATACGATTGATGGCAAAGGCCCTGTTGCCAATCCAGAGCAGCGCTGGCCGATTCATCGTCCCAGCCCGGCATTTGAAGACCAGGTTCCGGTGGCCTCGATTTTAGAGACGGGCATTAAAGTGGTCGATCTGCTCGCACCTTATGCCAAAGGGGGAAAAGTAGGACTCTTTGGTGGGGCTGGTGTGGGTAAAACCGTTATTATTATGGAACTCATCCGAAACATTGGTGCGGAACACGGGGGGTATTCTGTTTTTGCGGGTGTGGGTGAACGAACCCGTGAAGGGAATGATCTTTATGCCGAAATGACGGAGTCCGGCGTACTGGATAAAACCGTGCTCGCTTTTGGTCAGATGAATGAGCCACCAGGTGCACGTTTACGGATTGGTCTTTCGGCATTGACCATGGCCGAGTATTTCCGTGACGAAAAAGGCCAGGACGTCCTGCTTTTTATTGATAATATTTTCCGATTTGTGCAAGCAGGATCAGAGGTTTCAGCACTTTTAGGCCGTATGCCTTCAGCCGTGGGCTATCAGCCGGGTTTGGCGACCGAGATGGGCGAATTACAGGAGCGCATTACCTCAACGACGAAGGGATCTATTACTTCTGTTCAGGCCATTTATGTGCCTGCCGATGACATCACAGATCCTGCCCCTGCAACGACCTTTACACATTTGGATGCAACAACAGTGCTTTCTCGTCAAATTTCTGAGTTGGGAATCTATCCTGCGGTTGATCCCTTGGATTCCACTTCACGTCTTTTAGATCCACAGGTTTTGGGAGATGAACATTACGACACAGCCCGTGCGGTCCAGACCATCCTTCAAAAATATAAAGAACTTCAGGATATTATTGCCATTTTGGGTATGGATGAGCTTTCGGAAGAAGATCGTCTGATTGTGCAGCGCGCCCGGAAAATACAGCGTTTTCTCTCTCAACCTTTTTTTGTCGCCGAGATTTTTACAGGAACGCCAGGGAAATATGTGCGTTTGGCAGATTCGATCAAAGGTTTTAAAATGATCGTCGATGGAAAGTTAGATGATTTGCCCGAGCAAGCATTTTACATGGTCGGAACGATTGAAGAAGCGCAGGAAAAAGCCGAGCGTTTAAAACAAGTGACGTAGAATTAAATCTCTTTTTTACAATTTCTCAAGGTGAATAAGCCGTGTCTGATATAAGTGATAATACCTTTCACCTGACCGTGGTTACACCGCAGCAGGTTTTTTTTGATGGACGAGTTCGTGCCTTGCTTGCCCCTGGTGGTGCGGGTAGTTTTGGTCTGCTTGTGAACCATGCCCCCATGATTTCAACGCTTTTGCCCGGACGTTTGGTCCTGACCTTCGCCGAAGGTGAGAAACAATTTCTCACCATTGGTTCTGGTTTTCTCGATGTACTCAATAACGAAGTGACGCTTGTGACCGAAAGTGTCACCGAAGCGGAAGCCAAAAAGAACCACTGATTTACAGTGGTTTCTCAAGTTTTTTCCTTTTGACAGTGCAAACTTCTCCCCATAAACTATAAATGCTGTTCCAGCTTCTTAGAGGATATTTCTATGCTTCCTTGGTCTGAAATTGACTTCGCCCTGCTTGATATGGATGGGACCTTGCTCGATCGTTATTTTGACGATTATTTTTGGGAAGAACATGTTCCTAAAGTCTATGCGACCCAAAACAAGATTTCCTATGCAAAGGCGAGAAAAAAACTTCTTGCCATGTACAAAGCGCAGGAAAAAACACTCAACTGGACCGATTTACACTATTGGTCTAACCGTCTCAATCTCGATATTGTAGCAATAAAACTAAAGTTGAGAGGTCGTGTGCGTGTTCATCCGGGTGTTGAACCCTTTCTGCATTTTTTGAGGGATTCAAACAAAGAAGTCATCTTAGTGACCAATGCCCATCCCAGATCGGTACAGATCAAACTAGAGCAGACCCTGCTTCTCCCTTATTTTCACACCATTCTTTGCTCAAGTGATATTGGTTTACCCAAAGAAGAAATCGGCTTTTGGCGAGCGGCAGAGCATGTGCTGGGATTTGATAAAGAGCGCACATTTTTTGTAGATGACAATGAAGATGTGTTATTGGCCGCACATACTTTTGGCATCAAACATCTCTTACACAAAAGTGGTGCCAGTAGTAAATTTATTCACGAACGCTCGGACATCTTTCCGCCCTTGGCCCATTTTTCCGATTTAATCCCTTAAGATCCGAAGTGCTTACCCTGTCGCAGTCTGCCTCAGGGATAGTGATAAAAATCCCAGGGATCTGTCCCGTTCTAATGCCATGCTCAGATCAGATTCTTACATTTTCTAAATTAGGTGATGATGGCATCATTTCATCTGAGTTATATCAAACCTCTGTCGTAAAAAATAATCACTACCATTTGCTGAATGTAGAGCCTGGCACCTATGTGGTCGTTGCGGCAAGCTACTCAAGAGGGGCGAGTCTTAGTGCCGCTGCTGGAAATGTTCGTGTCGGCGTGACGAGAGTCTTTGGTGAAAATATCTTGTTTTCAAGAGATTTGCTTGAGAAAACAAAAATTGAGTTAAGGCCTGGTCATTTAGCGATAATGGGTGAATTTGATTTTGGGATCGATGGAAGAATGGCCTTGGCCCCAAGCGCCGCTCAATTTCTAAAGGCGGCAGACTCTGTTCAGGCACATTACGCAAAAGCAATAGATCCTGAACTGGAGTCTCGCGGAATGACCTCGTCAATAAAATTTTACCGTGGAACATTAAAGTCCGTTAGCGCAGACACAAATTCCAAGGAGAAACTCTTAGAGGCAGCAAAAAAACATATTGGCGCTGAAGGGTGGGACAGTCAATTAGCAAACGCGAAAATGTAAACGACCCTCTAAAGTATTTAAGTCAATTGAAAACAGATTTCGAAATCAATGGCAAATCGATTGAGTAGAAAATAGGCTCAGGTCTTGTGACCATCTATTTCTCTTTTCCATAAAAGCATATCAAAAAACCCCTAGATTTAAAGCATCTGTACCCCTACGTTGAAGGATTTAATCTCCCTATTGAGAAGACATCCTTGATCTGTATTTTTTTTACCTGGATGAAGTCAGAGATAGAAGAAGGTAGTGGAGGTATGAATATAAGACAGAGAGGCCCCACGAATCTTTGGGTAACATAACCCCGTATGAATTTTTGAAGGTCTATCAATGACCAACGTTCTCTATAAAAAACTCAGGTCTTCCCTCAGGTTCAAGGGTGTTTCTAGGCGATCTTGCGCTCGTTAATGGTTCTTGAATTTCAAGGTTTTAAATCGTACACTCTGCCAAGCGGCCAAAGCCTTAAATTCAATGATTTACCCGAGTGACTTGATCATGACAAAAAAAGAAAAACAAGAACTGAGCGAAATAGATATTTGTGATCTCTTCATCACGCCAGCGATCAAAGCGGCTGGCTGGGACGCCATGCGGCAGATTCGGCGGGAAGTCACCCTCACACCTGGCCCTGTGATTGTTCGGGGCAATATGTCATCGCGTAATAAAAAAAAGAAAAAATTTGCGGATTATGTGCTTTCTTGGGAACCCGGTGTGCCACTCGCGATTGTTGAAGCCAAAGACAATACTCACACCGTAAGCCAAGGCATGCAGCAGGCTTTGGGCTATGCCGGAATTTTAGAGGTACCCAGTGCATTCAGCTCAAACGGCGATGCATTTGCATCGCACAACAAGGCCCCCGCATCAGGAGAAGATATTGAGACCGAATTCCCGCTTGAATCTTTCCCGCCACCGCAAGACCTCTGGCAACGTTACAAAACATTCCGTGGAATAGAAGAAGAAGCCGAAAAACTGGTTGTTCAGCCCTATCATGTGGACAGCTCAGGAAAAGAACCGCGCTATTATCAAGTGGAAGCCATCAATCGAATTATCGAAGCCGCAGCAAAGAACCAAAAACGCATGTTATTGGTAATGGCAACCGGCACTGGAAAAACCTACACCGCCTTTCAAATTATTTGGCGGCTTTGGAAGGCAAAAGCAGCCAAACGCATCTTGTTTTTGGCGGATCGTAATATTTTAGTTGATCAAACCCTGGTGAATGATTTCAAGCCATTTGGCGATAAAATGACGAAAATTAGAAACAGGAAAATCGACCCATCTTACGAAATCCACCTCGGCCTCTATCAAGCCATCACCGGGCCAGACGAAGAAGACAAAATATTTAAGACCGTTTCCCGAGACTTCTTTGATGTGATCGTGATTGACGAGTGTCATCGGGGCAGTGCGGCAGAGGATTCCGCCTGGCGCGAGATTCTCGATTATTTTTCCAATGCTACCCAGATCGGCATGACCGCAACCCCCAAAGAAACAAGCTATGTTTCAAATATCGACTATTTTGGCGAGCCCCTCTATACCTACAGCCTCAAACAAGGCATCGAAGATGGTTTTTCTGCACCTTACAAAGTTGTGCGGATTGATATCGATAAAGATGTTTATGGCTGGACGCCGAAGGCGGGCATGACAGACGATTTGGGGCAGGCAATCGAAAAACGCAGCTACGACCGTGCCGACATGGATCGCATCCTCGTGCTCAATAAACGCACAAAACTTGTTGCGAAACGTGTGATGCAATTACTGAATGCGACCGATCCCTTTTCCCGCACCATTATCTTTTGTGAAGACATCGACCACGCAGAACGCATGCGGGTAGCCATCGTGAATGCCGCAGGAAAACTGGCTACCGACAACCCAAAATACGTCATGCGTATTACCGGAGACAGCATAGAAGGCAAAGCAGAACTCGACAATTTTACAGACTCCGAAAGCAAATTCCCCGTCATCGCGACCACCTCAGAGCTTTTAAGCACAGGGGTCGATGTTAAAACCTGCAAGTTGATTGTGTTGGACAAAACCATTCGTTCCATGACCACCTTCAAACAAATCATCGGGCGCGGTACACGCATCGAAGAAGAATATAATAAATATTTTTTTACGATCATGGATTTCAAAAATGCCACGGCCCTTTTTAGTGATCCTCAGTTTGACGGTGAACCAGTCATCATTTTTGAACCAGACGACGACGAAGACCCTGTGCCGCCCGATCCCGATTACCCGGACGACGATGATGGGGGAGACGATGATGACGAGAACGGCGCAACAAAAATTCAGGTCAGTGGGGTTCCGGCTAGGATTATTAGGGAACGTATTGAATACCTCGGGCCAGATGGAAACTTAATCACGGAATCGTACAAAGACTTTAGCCGTAAAAAAATTCAAGCGGAATTTGCTTCGATGGACGACTTTCTTCAACGCTGGAACAGCGCCAAAAAAAAACAAGCCATTATCGACAGCTTAGAAGAACACGGGATTGTGCTCGATAACCTTGCCGAAGAAATTGGCAAGGACTACGGTGATTTTGACCTTATTTGCCACATCGCCTACGACCAGCCCCCGCTCACACGAAAAGAACGTGTCCATCAAGTTAAAAAACGCAACTACTTCACGCAGTATGGCGAGCAGGCCAAAGCCGTGCTCAGCGCCCTGCTTGATAAATACGCCGACGAAGGCATTGGCACGCTCGAAAATGCCAAAGTGCTGAAACTTAAACCCTTTAGTGAGATCGGCACCCCCGTAGAAATCATAAAGGATGTTTTTGGAGGCAAAGCCCATTTTGATCAGGCCATTCAAGCATTGGAACAGGCCTTATTTAAACAGGACGAATCCGCATGAGCAATGTCAGTGGTATCATTAAATCCATTCAAGACATCATGCGCAAAGACGTGGGTGTTGATGGCGATGCACAACGCATCAGCCAATTGGTCTGGATGTTTTTTCTCAAAATCTTTGACGACCGAGAAGACGAACGCGAACTACTCGAAGACAATTACGAATCCCCCTTGCCTGAAGAGATACGCTGGCGAAGCTGGGCCACTGACTCAGAAGGCATAACAGGCGATGAACTTGCCGATTTTGTAAATCTGCAACTCTTTCCCACACTCAAAGAAAAACTGCCGTTTCTTGGCGATACCGGAAAACGCGCACAAGTCATCCGTGATGTTTTTGAAGATGCCTACAACTACATGAAATCCGGCACCCTCATGCGACAGGTCATCAACAAAATCTGCGAGATTGATTTCAACAATACGGCAGACCGACACACCTTTGGCAGCATTTACGAACAAATTCTCAAAGACCTGCAAAGTGCAGGCAATGCGGGCGAATTTTACACCCCGCGCGCCGTCACGCAATTTATCGTTAATCGTATTGATCCACAGTTACAAGAGCGTGTGCTCGACCCTGCTTGCGGCACTGGTGGTTTTCTAAGCTGCACCATTGATCACAAACGTGAAAAATATGTCAAAACCGAGGCAGATGAAGAAATGCTGCAAGCCTCCATTCGTGGGGTGGATAAAAAATCCCTGCCGCACATGCTGGCCGTCACCAATATGATTTTACATGGCATCGACACCCCCACAAATATAAAACACGACAATACCCTGAGCCGCCCCTATAAAAGTTATGGCACAACAGATCGTGTCAATGTCATCGTCACCAATCCGCCCTTTGGTGGGGTGGAAGAAGACGGCATCGAAAACAACTTTCCCGCAAGCTTTCGCACCCGTGAAACCGCCGACCTGTTTATGGCGCTCATTATCAAATTGCTGAAAAATAACGGCCGTGCTGCCGTGGTTTTGCCCGATGGTTTTTTGTTTGGCGAAGGCACAAAAACCCGCCTCAAACAAGAGCTGCTTGAAAAATGTAATCTGCACACCATTGTGCGTTTGCCCAACGGCGTATTTGCCCCTTACACCAGCATCAAAACCAATATTCTTTTTTTTACAAAAAAACCCGAAAACGAACACCCCGCCACAAAACAAACCTGGTTCTACGAACATCCTTACCCAGAAGGCGTCAGCAGCTACAACAAAACAAAACCCATGCGCTTTGAAGAGTTTCAAAGTGAAATCGACTGGTGGGGCGATGAAAAAGACGGTTTTAAAAAACGCCAAAGCACCGAACACGCCTGGCTGGTGGATATTGAGCAGATCATCAAACGGAACTACAATCTGGATATTAAAAACCCCCACGTGGGCGAAGAGGTCATTCATGACCCAGAGGTCTTACTGGCCGACTACCAGCAGCAACAAACCGAGATTCAAAACCTGCGGGAGCACTTAAAAACCCTCTTGTCCGATGCGCTCAAAGGCGCAAATTCGTAATGCGCGACGCACAAAAACAAATCACTGAAAATCTGGAGACCTGGTCGGCTGCGATTAAACGAAAATCCGCTGCCGGACGGGGCAGCAAAAATAAGCTGGAACTTTACGGGATAAAAAAACTCCGTGAGCTGATTCTGGACTTGGCCGTGCGCGGTTTATTGGTGCCACAAGATTCAAAGGATGAATGCGCTTCGGTCTTGTTAAAAAAAATAGCAACAGAAAAATCCCGCTTAATTAAAACAGGCAAAATCAAAAAACAAAAACCGCTACCGGAGATTAGGGAAGATGAGAAGCCGTTTCAATTGCCGAGGGGGTGGAAGTGGGTGAGGCTTCAAAATATTAGTGAGTATATACAACGAGGAAAGGGACCAAAATATTCTGACAACGGTTCAGTTACTGTTATTTCACAAAAATGTGTTCAGTGGACAGGTTTTGATTTAAGTAAAGCCAGATTTATTAGTGATGATAGCCTTGATAAATATCAAGAAGAACGGTTTTTAAAAAATGCTGATTTGCTATGGAACTCAACTGGGACGGGCACGGTAGGTCGGATCAATTTAATAGAAAACGTTCTTTCGAAAACACTTGTTGCCGATTCACATGTTACGGTGATAAGAACATTTCTTCAAAGTAACCGCTTTATTTGTAATTATATCTCTTCCAATAGTGTTCAAAAACGAATTGAACCAATTGATGACAATCCGTTGGTATCGGGAACGACGAATCAGGTTGAGTTAAATACGAGCGCAGTCGTAAATCTGCCGACCCCTTTCCCTCCACTCTCCGAACAACACCGCATCGTCGCCAAAGTCGATGAACTGATGGCGCTCTGTGATGACTTACAGCAACAACAAAATCTCAGCATCAGCGCCCATGAAACATTGGTCAAAACCCTGCTTGGCGCGCTCACCACAGCCAGCGGACGAGAGGGTTTTAATCTCGCATGGTCACGCATTGAAAAACACTTTCACGTCCTCTTCACCACACAAAGCAGCATCGAACAACTCAAACAAACCCTCCTGCAACTCGCGGTCATGGGCAAACTCGTGCCGCAAAACCCACAAGACGAACCCGCCTCAGTCTTGCTTGAAAAAATCGCCAAGGAAAAAGCCCAACTCATAAAAACAGGCAAAATCAAAAAACAAAAAAAACGACCAAAAATCAGCGAAGATGAAAAACCCTTTGAATTGCCGACGGGGTGGGAGTGGTGTCGAGTAGGTTCCGCGGGACTATGTAGTACAGGTAAAACACCAAGTACAAGAAACCCTGAATATTTTGGAGGCGAGACCCCCTTTTTAGGGCCTGGTCAGATCTCAATAGAAGGTGAAATATTAGAGTCTGATAAAAAATTAACAACAAAAGGTTGTGAGTTTAGTGTTTTAGGGGTACCAGGTGATGTGTTAATGGTGTGTATTGGTGGGTCGATTGGAAAAAGTGCAATTACAAAATCAAGGGTCGCATTTAATCAACAGATAAATTGTATCAGTCCCATATATATCAATCATATTTTTCTTCATTCAGCAATGAATGCACCGCATTTTCAGATAGAGATACTTGAGGTGGCAACTGGCTCTGCAACTCCCATAATAAATAGAGCAAAGTGGGAGGAATTGTTGATTCCACTGCCACCTCTAAAAGAACAACACCGCATCGTCGCCAAAATCAACGAACTCATGGCCCTCTGCGACAGCCTGAAAACCCAGCTCAATACCGTGCAAAACATTCAAGTCCAACTGGCCGATAGCCTGGCTGCACAGGCCATCGGCTAAGGATCAACGCGCATGGGCAAACCCTTTGAAAGCGGGTGCGCACTAAAACAAAGCCCCGGAAGATCCACCCATGAATACGCACGCTGACACGACAGAAAAAAAGAGTTTCTCGTCTCCGAATGCGATACCTGATCAGCAAGGTATTGCCAAATCGATCGTTCAATTTACGGACAATCGTCCAGAAGCGATTGCGCAAAGAAAATTGCAGGCCTTGGTGGACAAAAGTCCAAGAGTGCGGCCCTTGCGTGCCTTTCAGAAAATGGCGCATCACCAGGAAAAACAAGCCCTGCGCTTGCCATCAGCGCCGCGTGCGATTGCTGGACAAACTGGAATCATTCAGCAAAAAAGGAAATCCTGCAAATCACAAGCGGCAATACAGTGTGATTTTAGAGATAATGCAATAGAAAAAATTCATCCCTATGCAGAGAAAAAAGATGAAAACCTGAATGATGACACATGCGGGCCCAGCGCAAGGTTGATCTATGCGGCGATCAGCGAAGGGAAAAAATCGGCAGGAAGTGGAAGCGGAGTAGATAGCCTGACGACCGCCATGAGCGATGCGGAGGGCCGAAAAGAACAAGTCTTTATCTTCTATGTGGATGCGGATATTGTGGGTCATTTTTTTACGATTCTTCAAAATGGAAAGACAGCCACAATTATGCAGGGATATCTGGATGCTTTCACTCTTGCTGAAAATATTGCTGAAGGGGGTGGCGGATGGCAGCTTAGAAATACAGGTGCCCTGAAAGCAGACTTAAGTTTATTGGTAGAATTACGAGATAAAGTGAAAGATGATTTTGATATTAGTAATCCCAATGAAAAATATCTTCTTCAACTGGGTCCTGTTCATACGCGTTTGTTTGGGCCAGGGGCTGATGATGCGGAAAGACTCTGGATTAAAAGAAATATTATTCGCAAAAAAACGGACGATTTAAAATGGGAGGCCAGTTTTGCTGAAGGAATCGGAGCGGCCTTAAACAGCGAAGCTCCTCAAAAAAAATCATGTTTTCTCACCACCGCTTGTACTCAATACATGGGGCTTTCTGACGATTGTATGGCACTCAGGACGCTCCGGTCGTTTCGAGACGGATACCTGTCTTATTTGCCACTTGGTCCTGCAATGATTTTAGAATATTATCGTATTGCGCCAGAAATTGTGCAAGGCATTCAAAGTCGCCCCGAAGCAGAGGCAGCCCGACATTGGTCTTCTATCTATCAAATCATCTGTTCCTGTGTGGATGCGATTAAAAATGAAGATAAGGAATATGCCTATGAAACTTATAAATCCATGGTTTTAGATCTTAAAGAAAAATTCATTCAGCCTGATCAATCGGGACGGAAATTCGATAAGATCAATGGCTCGTAAACCTGGGGAGGGGATGAAAGATGTCTCAGCGCGTTTTGAAGGCGAAACAAAATCAAAGCAGGGCACTTGCCCATTCAATCTTTCAGAAGAAAAAAAATGGCACGGGGGGCATCTCAATTGTCGATAATCGTTCTGAAACCCGTCGCCAAAAATTGTTTCAGAGGATGGCGGATCAGCGTGCTCAGGTGAACCCGCTCGCTGCTTCTCAAAAGATCATTGACCGTCGTCCTATTGCGATTCGGCCGTTTAAATATCAAAACAATCTTGTCTTTCCTGCTCAGCAAGCGGCACAATCGGGCATCATTCAAAAATACAGCATGATGGACGACGGTGCGGTGCTGTCTTCTCAAAAAAATCTTGTTCTGGAATCAGAAGTTTCTAAAGATTTCTATGCGACAGATGTCGGTTTTTCAAAAAGCAAAGATGGGCTTGCACGTGCGGAAGTCAACAATATCGAGTTTACAAAAGGGGCCGGGAAGACCTACGAGGCCTTACCTGAAAAACAATTTTCGAAAGTCGTCCCCGTTTTTAAGAACATCACGGATACGCGAGTGAAAAGTGACACGACGCTCTCGCAAGAAAAGGAGGATGCAGCAGTCCAAATTCCGGCTTGGTATGATCCCTTTTGGCTATGGGCGAAACTGGTGAATATCGGTTCCGGTTTTCAACCTCGATTTTATAAAGCCTATCTTCAGAGTGTTGGATCAAACAAACTGAAAGTCGATGAATATGGTCGTGAAATACAGAAAAGAGATACCAAAAATGAACATATTGCGACAGCAATTACAGAGCTTACAGATTTATTTGGCAAGATAAATAAAGAATCGGATGATGAGATCGCGGATATTGCCGCTTTTCTCAACCAGCCCGTCGGTGTGCAAAATGTTATCGAACAAAGCACAATGCACTTCGTTTCTACCCATTGGCAGAAACAAAGCAAGCAGGCGATTAGGGAAGGCTTAAAAGAAACGATTTCTCATCGCAAGACGGAACTTGAAGCACAAGATCAAGATCCAAATGTCCCATATTTGCCGACGGATTGCGGAAAATTGTCAATGTATCTGCGAGGGGGCGCGAAGTCGGAAAAAATCACCTCAGGCAAGAACAAGAAGGGGCTCAAACCCAAGGTGGGGGACTATCACTACATTGATTATTCCAAAAGAACAGATAATGGGCCTTGGAGCTATCACTATGGCACGATCCTCTTTAAAGACGGGGCAGATACGGTCACACTGGAAGATGCGGCAGGGCAAGGCACGCCCTGGGAAAAAGGGCATTGGTACTTTATGATGTATGGCACAAAGGGAAAACAAACCTTTAAGTCCAAAACAGACCAGGAATATGCAAGACGTTTAAAAATAAAGCCAAAATAAGGGAACTGTCTTTGAAATGAAAATTTATTCACCCTCTTCAAGTAAAACCTGGGCGATGTGTTTGACTTCCACCGAATCGTCTAAGCCATTTTTGAGTTGAATCATACAGGCGGGGCAGGAGGTTGCGACAATCTCTGCCCCGCTGTCTTTAATCCCTTGGCGTTTTCTTTCAAAAATTTTTGCAGATTGTTCTGGATTTTTGATGCAAAAAGTGCCTGCACCCCCGGCACAGCGGTCGGCATCCGGCATTTCCACAAACGCTAATTTTGGATTTGATTTCAACAAGGCCCGTGGTTGGGCACTCACACCTGCCGCTCTTAAATGACAGGAAGAGTGATAGGTGACTTTTTGTTTTTTTAATCCCTTATCGCTTTCTTTTTTCTTTAAGTCTTCGGGATTGTTTTTTTGATTCTCATGTAAAAATTCAGAAATATGCACGACCTTTGAGGCTAAGTGCTGCGCTTTGAGTTGGTCTTTCTCATCCGAAAACAAGTCCGTGTAATCTTTCAACATATAGGTGCAAGAGGCACAGCCCGTGACGACTTTTTCATAAGGGGCGAGTGCCTCCATATTGAAACGTGCGTTTTTACGCACATGATCATTCAAACCGTAGGTTTGAATCGGTGTGCCGGAGCAGCGTTGTGGGGGCAGGGCGACGGCAACACCTTCTTTTTTTAGGAGGGCGATAACGGCATCCCCGACACCGTCATCCAGATAGTTTGCGGCACAACCGTGAAAATAGGCGACGCCCGTTTTGATTTGGGTTAAATCTGAATAACGCTCACGTAAATGTTTTTTTGCTAGTTTGGGCAGTTTCATGTCCGCAGGAATTCGTGCGTTTGGCGCCAAACCTTTGAGGAAGAGATGGGAGAGTGTTTCGATTCCCTTTCGGAGAAAAGGCCTGTCCCATAGTTTTTGTGTGTAAGCCGCGGCTTTTAAGAGAAATTCAAAACGTTCGTGATCGGCTTGCAGGTCAAAGAGTTTTTTTGCCGTTGCGTTGGGCTGGTCTTCACGGGCTTTGAGTATGAGTTTTGAAACATCAATGCCTGCGGGGCAGACCGTGGCGCAGGATTTACAATTGATACAGGCTTCGACCACACGGGCAGATTTTTGATAGTCATATTCAGGATCGGTCAATATATGAAACCAACCCCGTGCCGCATTGGATTCTTCTCCGACAACATCATAAACGGGGCAGACTGAATTGCATTTTCCACAGGTCGCACATTTTTTTGAAAGCCTGTGCAAGTCAATGTTTTCGGTAAAAGGGGTTTCAGTAATTTTAATCCCGGGGTTGAGTAAGTGTTCTGGATCAAATAAATTTTTGACGTCTTTAAAAAGCCCGTAAAGTTCAGGGCCATAAAGTTTTTTGACAAATTCGGCACGCACGCGCCCATCGCCATGTTCCCCACAAAGGGAGCCATCGAAGCGTGTCATGACGGTTTCGTGAATTTGATGAGAGAGTGTAACCATTGTTTCAAAATCTTTCGGATCATTGAGGTTCAGCAGGGGATTGATGTGGGCGTTCCCGTCCCCAATATGGCCGTAGATGGCGACGGTGACCCCTTTTTCAGAAAAAAGCGTTTCGAGATAATCGACCAATTCGGGGATGCGTTTAGCGGCCACGACGACATCATCGGCAAAATTGATGGGGTGTTTGTGTTCATGCAAACGATACAATGAGGGGTACATGGCCTTTCGCACCTGCCAGAGTGCGGCCTGTTTTTCGGGGTCAAAAGCAATGGCCATGGGCGCGCAGAGATCGACCTTTTGCATTAAGTTTTGTGCCGACGATATTTTTTCGTGGGCATCTTCGTCAAATTCCAGGAGCAGCATGACGGCGGCATTTGCGGGAATATTAAATTTTTCTCGTCCTACGAGGTCAAGTGAATTGGTATCCATCATTTCGAGTGCGCTGGGTGCAAGTGGGATGAGTTGATTGACCACATCCCCGACATCAGAGAGTGATTTTAAATAGATCAAGCCCGTGCCCACTTCACGCGGTTTAGGCACGAGTCGAATTTTGGCTTCGAGCGTGAGTGCCAGTGTGCCTTCGCTACCGATTAAAAGTTGGTGTAGTGGGAAACAACCTTTTTGCAGCCCTTCGGCCAGAGCAAAAAGGTTGTAGCCGGATGAATTTTTTGAGACCTTTTTTCGCTTTGATAAAATGAGGGTCAGATTTTCTTGAACTAAATTGAGTAAGTCACGCAGAAAAGGATTTTCTTGGAAAATGTTTTTAAGCTCAGGGTCATCCAGTGGGTAGTCTTTGGCGATGATCCAGTTTCCATTGGCGAGCAGGACTTTCATTTCCAGCACGTTGTCTTTGGTCGCCCCGTATTTGAGAGTGTGTGGCCCGGCGGCATTGTTGCCCATCATTCCGCCCAATTTACACATATCGCCGCTGGAAGGATCTGGCGGAAACAACCAGCCTTGTTGCGATAATTTACGATTAAGTTCGGCATAAACAATACCTGGTTGCACTCTGGCCCAAGCCGCTTCGCTATTCACTTCCAGTATTTGATTGAGTTGTGAAAATTCGAGAATAATGCCTTCTCCCACGGCATTTCCGGTAAGGTTTGTGCCGCCACTGCGTGCGGTGAGTGGGATGTGGTTTTGTTTGGCAAAGCCAAGAACGGCTTCTAAATCTTGCGGGGATCTGATGAGTGCAATGGCTTCGGGTACGGCTTTGTAAATACTCGCATCAATCGAATAAGCGGTGATGGCGGCAGCGTCCGTCAAGACCTTTTCAGGGCCAATTAAGGCACGCAAAGGATTGAAATCATGTGACATCTTAGAAGTATAACAGGGCAGGGAAGCGCTTGACAAAAACCTGTATATTTTCTAATTCTTGAGGGAAATTGACATTGAGCAAAAGAAATGTTATTAATTAGCCGTCAGGTTAATTAGCTGTTAGGTTAAATAAAATGCAAGCTCAACTAAATGAAACTTTTTTTGCCTTATCGGATCCCACACGTCGCGCTATTTTAGAGCGATTGAGTTTGGGGGAAGCGACTGCGGGGGAATTGGCCGCACCTTTTGGTATCTCCAAACCTGCCATCAGCAAACACCTTAAAGTGCTTCAAAAAGCAAAATTAATTGTTTCCAGAAAAGACGCACAGTGGCGACGACAAAGTTTGAATGCGGAACCGCTTAAAGCGGCAGCAACTTGGATTTCAGAATATCGACAATTTTGGGAATCCAGTTTTGATGCATTGGCCATTTATCTCGAAGAGACAGCCCGAGAAGAAAAAGCGGGCAATCCTGAAATCAAAAAATAAATCAAAAGAAGGAGAAAAACTGATGGATACAAAAAGTCCCGAGACGGCCACCGAGTCTGTTTATTTGGAACGTACATTTAAAGCAAGCCGAGAACGCGTTTTTCAGGCTTGGACAGAGGCCGATCAAATCAAAAAATGGTTTGGTCCCGAAGAAGTGGTGGTACGTGCAGCCGAGGTGGATCTTCGTGTGGGTGGTGCTTTCCGGGTCGAGATGATCATCTCAGAGAGTGAAACGGTTGTTCATTCTGGCGAATATCTGGAAATCACTCCGCCGAGCCGACTGGTCTATTCCTGGATATTGGATGGACAAACCTGTGGCGGAAGCGAAAAGCAGTACGGGGAGACCCAAGTGACGGTCGAGTTTGAAGAATGCGACGGTGCGACGCTGGTCCGTCTCAGGCATGAGGGTTTACCCAGTGAGCAGGCACGTAAAGGACACGAATATGGTTGGACGGGGTCTTTCGATAAATTGGCAGGTCATCTGGATTGAGCCACTAATATCCGTTTGGATCTGCAATCAGTAGAATTTTTTCGCCGTGCGAAGCCTGTGTTTGCTTCGTGCGGCGAAAGTGTAAGATGGTTTTATTCCTTTAAATAAGCTTCAATGCCTTTTGCCGCTTCGCGGCCTTCATAGATGGCCCAGACGATGAGCGAGGCACCCAGTTTGATGTCTCCTGCGGCAAAGACCCCTTTAACATTGCTCATCCGGTTTTCATCGACCATGACGTTGCCGCGCGCGTTTGTTTTGACTTCAAGATCTGTTAATAGCCCTGTTTTTTGTGGGCCTGTGAAACCCATGGCGAGCAGGACAAGATCGCATTCAATTTCAAAATCACTGCCTGGGATTTCAATAAATTGAATTGCGCCGGTGTCCGTCGTGGTTTTTTCAACATGGACACCATGCAGTTTTTTAACTTGTCCGTTTTTACCGGAGAATTTTTTGGTCATAAAAGACCATTCGCGAATCCCACCTTCTTCGTGCGCCGCGGAGGTCCGTAGCTGCATGGGCCACAAGGGCCAGGGGGTGCTTTCAGCGCGTTCTAAAGGTGGTTCCGGCAGCAACTCAATCTGACGGATTTCTTTTGCGCCTTGCCGATGAGAAGTGCCGAGGCAGTCTGCCCCGGTATCGCCGCCGCCGAGGATGACAACACGTTTGTCCTTTGCGCTGATGGCCATCGCGGGGTCGATGGTATCGCCTTTGTTGCGTTTATTTTGCTGAGTCAGAAAATCCATCGCGAGATGAATGCCCTTGAGATCTCGACCGGGCACATTGAGATCGCGTGCAAGGCTTGCTCCGGTGGTGAGACAGATGGAATCAAAATCGTTTTTAAGGTTTTCAACCGAGAGGTTTTCTCCGACGCAGACATTGGTCTTGAATTGAATGCCTTCTGCGATCAACTGTTTGAGTCGACGATCAAGCACCCATTTTTCCATCTTAAAATCAGGAATACCGTAACGCAATAAACCGCCAATTCGGTCGTCTTTTTCAAATACAGTCACATCATGTCCATTGCGACGGAGTTGTTGTGCGGCGGCCAACCCTGCGGGGCCGGAACCGATGATGGCGATTTTTTTTCCAGTTTCACGGGCGGGGATAATGGGGGCAACCCAGCCTTCGGAAAAGCCACGGTCGATGATATTCCATTCGGTGACACGAATGGCAACGGGTTCATCAATGATCCCCAATACACAGGCCCCTTCGCAGGGGGCGGGGCAGAGTCGTCCGGTGAACTCGGGGAAATTATTGGTGCTGTGTAGGGCTTTTAAGGCGTCTTTCCAGCGGCCGCGTGCGACAAGATCATTCCACTCTGGAATCATATTTTGCACCGGACAGCCTGACCAGCCTTGACAAAAAGGGACACCACAGTCCATACAGCGTGCGCCTTGTTGTTTGAGCACTTCTTCCTGCATGGGTTTGTAGATTTCATTCCAGTCTTGAATGCGTTCTGTCGCGGGACGCCGTGAGGGGCCGCTGCGGCTTATTTTTAGAAATCCCTTTGCATCACCCATGAAGTGCTTCCTCCTTTGCTTTTCTTGCTTTTCTTATTTCAAGAACTTTTTTATATTCGGACGAAATCACCTTTACAAATTGAGGCAGCATATTTTCCCATTGATCAAGGATGCGTGCGGCTTTTTTACTTTGTGTGTACTGCAGGTGTTTCTCAATGAGTTTTTTGAGTTTGTTCTCATCTTCAGGGGCGGTGACAGGTTCTAATTCAACCAAACTCAGGTTGCATTGCCGTGGAAAAGTTCCTGTTTCGTCCAGCACAAAAGCGAGTCCACCACTCATGCCTGCGGCAAAATTACGGCCTGTAAGACCCAGAACGACGATGACACCTCCTGTCATGTATTCACAGCCGTGATCTCCAACGCCTTCAACAACGGCCTTGGCGCCACTGTTTCTAACGGCAAAACGTTCCCCGGCAAGCCCGTAAAAGTAGGCTTCTCCGCCTGTTGCTCCATAGAGTGAGGTGTTGCCAATTAAGATGGTTTCTTCTGGAACGAATAATGATTTTTTAGGCGGATATATAATGATCTTTCCGCCGGAGAGGCCTTTTCCGGTGTAGTCATTGGCATCACCTTCCAGAGAAAGAGTGAGCCCTTTTGCGCAAAAAGCCCCAAAACTTTGACCCGATGTCCCCTTAAAATCAAAACGAATGCTGTCTTCGGGAAGACCGGCGGACCCAAAACGTGAGGCAATTTCTCCTGAAAGCATGGTCCCTACTGTCCGGTTGACGTTTCGGATGGGCAGCTTTTCATGAATCTGTTTTCCATCATCTAGCGCGGCTTTGGCTTTTTTGATCAAAAGGTGATCCAGTGCATCTTCGAGTCCGTGCATTTGTTTGGTGACACAATGCCGTGGAATTTCAGCACTCACTTCCGGCTGATGTAATAAGGCTGAAAAATCGAGTCCTTTTGCTTTCCAATGGTCGATGGCTTTTTCATAACGCAGTCGTTCTGATGCGCCAATCATGTCTTCCATTTTTCTAAAACCAAGCTGTGCCATGATATTTCGCACATCCTCCGCGAGAAAATAGAAATAGTTCACGACATGATCTGGATTGCCGCGATATTTTTTTCGAAGCTCTGGGTCTTGTGTGGCAATGCCCACGGGACAGGTGTTTAAATGGCATTTTCGCATCATAATACAGCCTTCGACAATCAGGGGAGCGGTCGAAAAGCCAAATTCTTCTGCGCCGAGCAGGGCCGCCACGATGACATCCCGTCCGGTTTTGAGTTGTCCGTCGGTCTGAATGCGTGTGCGTCCGCGTAAATTGTTGAGAACCAGGGTTTGCTGTGTTTCGGCCAAACCCAATTCCCAGGGCATGCCCGCATATTTGAGTGAAGAGAGCGGAGATGCGCCAGTGCCACCGCCGCCACCCGCAATGACGATGAGGTCGGCGTGTGCTTTGGAAACCCCGGCAGCCACCGTGCCGACGCCGACTTCGGAGACGAGTTTGACGGAGATCGCCGCTTTCGGATTTACATTTTTCAGGTCAAAGATGAGTTGCGCCAAGTCTTCGATGGAATAGATATCGTGGTGCGGGGGCGGGGAGATGAGGGTGACGCCCGGTGTTGAAAAACGCAGTTTGGCGATGACTTCGTCGATTTTATGACCTGGAAGTTGTCCGCCTTCTCCGGGTTTTGCCCCTTGTGCCATTTTGATTTGTATTTCTTCAGCGTGGCTCAAGTAGTTGGCGGTGACCCCGAAACGACCGGAGGCGACTTGTTTGATTTTGCTGTTGCGCTCGCTGTCAAAACGGTCTTCGTGTTCTCCGCCTTCGCCCGTATTGCTGCGCCCTCCAATACGATTCATGGCGATGGCCAGCGTCTCGTGGGACTCTTTGCTAATCGCCCCATAAGACATCGCCCCGGTCGTAAACCGTTTCATGATTTCTGAAGCGGGTTCGACCTCCTCAATGGGGATGGCCTCGCCTTCAGTGAAATCAAGCAGGCCGCGGATGGTGGCGCGGTGCTTTGATTCGTCATTGGCGAGACGGGCAAATTCCTGATAGGTCTCAAAATCATTTTCTTTTGTGGCGTGTTGAAGGGTGGCAATGGTTTCAGGATTCCAGTTGTGGTGCTCTTCTTGAATACGGTAATGGTATTCCCCGCCAAAATTAAGTGCGCGTACAGGATGAACGGTGTGATAGGCCACGGTGTGGCGTTCCAGGACTTCTTCGGCGATGGTATCGATTCCGATCCCGCCGATTCGAGAAGGGGTACCCGTAAAATAGCGCTGGATGGTCTTATCGTTTAGCCCGACGGCTTCATAAATTTGTGCGCCACAATAACTTTGAACGGTTGAAATGCCCATTTTTGAAAAGATTTTTAAGAGGCCTTTGTTGACGGCCTTGATGTATTTTATTTCAGCGGTGGCCTCGTCAATCGTTTCTGGAAAATACGCTTCACGTGCCATGTCGGTGAGGGTTTCAAAGGCCAAATAAGGATTGACACTGCCTGCCCCATAACCGATCAATTGGGCAAAATGCGAGACCTCTCGTGCTTCGCCTGTTTCTACGATGAGCCCGATCTCAGTGCGAAGTGATTCCCGAATCAAATGGTGATGCACGGCAGAAACGGCCAATAGTGAGGGGATGGGTGCCCATTCGGCATTGACCCCCCGGTCACTGAGTACAATGAATTTATAGCCTGCCGCAATGGCCTTGGTTGCTTCTTTACAGATGCGGTCTACGGCAACGGCCAATTCTTTTGGCCCAAAGGCGGCGCGAAAGAGCATCTTGAGGGTAATGGGTTTGAAGTTTTTATCCGAGATTTGCTGAATTTTTTCAAGATCGCCATTGGTGAGCACGGGTTGTTGAATTTTGATGCGTCGCGCGTGCTGGGGGGTTTCAGTCAATAAGTTTGCCTTTGGCCCGATGGTGGTAATTAAAGACATGACCAAACGTTCGCGAATGGGGTCAATCGGGGGATTGGTTACCTGTGCAAAAAGTTGTTTAAAATATTTAAAAAGTAATTGTGGACGTTCGGATAATACGGCCAAAGGAGTATCATGTCCCATGGAACCGATGGCTTCTTCACCATTGACGGCCATCGGTGTGAGCAACATTTTTAAGTCTTCAATGGTATATCCAAATGTTTGCTGGCGCTGGCGCAGGGTGGCGTGGTTGGGCTGATGTAGGTTTAAGGGTTCAGGTAATTCATTGATGCTTATCCGGTATCTTGATACCCATTCACGATAAGGTTGTTGTGAGGAGATTTTGGCCTTGATTTCGTCGTCATCAATAATGCGACCTTGCTCCATATCAATCAAAAACATTTTTCCGGGTTGCAGTCGTCCTTTTGTTCGGACTTCTTCCGGGGCAAATTCTAAGACCCCGGTTTCTGAGGCGAGGACAACCAAGTCATCCTGGGTGACGAGATAGCGGGCCGGGCGCAGACCATTCCGGTCAAGGGTGGCGCCGATCATTTTGCCATCGGTAAATGCGATGGCAGCGGGTCCGTCCCAGGGCTCCATCATTGCGGCATGGTATTCATAAAACCCGCGACGATCCAAATCCATGTGAGGGTTTCCGGCCCAGGCTTCGGGAATGAGCATCATCATGGCGTGAGGGAGGGAACGTCCACCCATGACCAAAAATTCTAAGGCGTTATCAAAACAGGCCGAGTCGCTTTGTCCTTCTTCAATAATGGGGAATAGTTTTTCAAGATCGTCTTTAAACAAGGTCGATGACAAACGACCTTGCCGTGCGCGCATCCAATTGACATTCCCTTTTAGGGTGTTGATTTCCCCATTGTGACAGGTCAAACGAAAAGGGTGCGCCAATGGCCAGCTCGGAAAGGTATTGGTGGAAAAGCGGGAGTGTACCAGGGCCAGGGCGCTTTGCATTTCAGGATCACAAAGGTCTGGAAAGAATTTTGGAAGTTGATCGGGCAGAAGCAGGCCTTTATACAAAATGGTGTTACAGGAAAGACTACAGACATAAAAAAAGGATTTGTCTTCAATGGCTGAATTGCGAACGGCATTTTCAATCCGACGTCGCATGACGTACAGTTTGTGTTCAAATTCACTTTCGTTCAGAATGTCGCGGGCGATAAAAACCTGACGAATGGATGGCATGCTTTCTCTGGCTTGCAGACCGATATGGCTTTCTTTTGTGGGCACATCTCGCCATCCTAAAAGCCGTTGATCTTCCTCTCTTATTATTTTTTCAAAAATCTTTTCGCACGCACGGCGATCTTGGGGATTTTGAGGGAGAAAAACCATGCCAACGCCATATGCGCCAGGGGACGGGAGCTTGATGCCTACTTCTCCCAATGATCTTTTTAAAAGTTGATGAGGCACTTGAAGAATAATACCTGCACCATCTCCGGTACAAGGGTCACAGCCAACGGCACCGCGGTGGGTGAGATTCTTCAGAACTTCTAATCCTTTTTTGACGATGTCATGCGAAGGGGTGCCTTTGATGTTTGCGACGAAGCCAATTCCACAATTGTCGTGCTCATTTTGAGGATCGTAGAGTCCCTGTTTTTTTGGGATGTGGTGTGTTGGAAGGAGAGGCCTTTTTTCTGAAGATATTGTTGATTTATTCATAATTCTCCGAAGATCTTGCAGCGTTCCATTTTTTATTTACGAGAAAACCGACTGCTGCTTTAAGAAAAGCTTCCGGTTTTATGGGGCAGCAGGGGCTTGCTACTATATCGCAGCACTGCCTTTAAAACAAGAAAAAGTACTGGATTCTGACATCAGATGATGATGAAGCAGAGATGACAAAAGAGAATATGCTTTGTTTTAAATGAGAAAACCGAGGATTTATTTCGATTATTTTTGCGCGGTGAAGGGGTTTCGAAGCACGATGGTTTCGCCGCGTTTTGAGCTGGTGGAGATGATGTCAATACGGCAATTCACCAAGGTGGAAATGGCTTCTAAATAGGCTTTTGCATTTTTGGGGAGTTTTTCGTAGTCTGTGACCCCGTAAGTCGATTCTGTCCAACCCGGAAAATGTTTGAGCACGGGTTTGGCTTTTTCAAGAGAACTTAATGCTGTGGGCATCTCTTCAAGGATTTTACCGTCCACTTCATAGCCAACGCAGATTGAAAGCTCAGGGATGCCATCCAGGACATCCAGTTTGGTGAGCGCGAGTGAAGTCATGTAATTGATGCGTACGGTGTGACGGACTTGAAGGGCATCAAACCAGCCACATCGGCGTGGTCGCCCTGTGGTCGCACCAAATTCTCCACCTTTTTCTCTGAGGGTTTCTCCCATTTGATCGGTGAGTTCGCTTGGGAAAGGGCCACTGCCGACGCGTGTCGTATAGGCTTTTGTCACACCCAGGACTTCATCAAAGCGCGTGGGGCCTACACCTGTTCCGGTGGACGCGCCTCCTGCGGCGGAATTGGAGGAGGTGACAAAGGGATAAGTCCCGTGATCGACATCGAGATGCGTACCCTGTGCGCCTTCAAATAACATTTGTTTGTTGTCATCTATCGCCCGATTGAGCAGGAGGGAGGCGTTGACCACATAGGGTTTGATGGTTTCTGCATAGGCGATGTATTCCTTAAAAATATCTTCAGGGTCAAAGGCTTTCACTTGATAAACTTGTTCTAAGATGAGGTTAATTTCTATTAAATTGGTTTCAAGCTTTTTGCGAAAGCGTTCGGGGTCGTAAAGGTCACAGACGCGGATGCCATTTCGAGCCATCTTATCGGCGTAAGCAGGACCGATGCCGCGTCCTGTGGTACCGATTTTCTGTGCCCCTTTTGTTTTTTCGCTTTCTAGATCAATCCGCTGATGATAGGGCATGATGAGGTGGGCAGTCTCGCTGATAAAAAGCCGTCCGGTGACATCAATGTTTTCTTTAGATAATGTGGCGATTTCTTTTAGAAGGGCTTCTGGATTGATAACGACACCATTTCCGATGACGCCTGCTTTTCCAGGTTGTAAAAGTCCTGTGGGAATGAGGTGGAGTACGATTTTTTTATCGCCAATGACAATGGTGTGACCGGCGTTGTGGCCTCCCTGATAACGAACGACGTAGTCTGCCTCTTCTGATAGCAAGTCGACAATTTTGCCCTTGCCCTCATCTCCCCATTGTGTACCAATGACAATTAAATTCATTTTCTATTTACTCCCCCAAAAAGCCAGATTATGGTAGAGTTTATCGTTTTTTAAGTCAAGCGATGGGAGGTTTATTTTACTCATCCTCTCTGGATGGTTCAATTTGCTTCCTTCCCGATACTGTACATCGCTATATCGTTTTCAAGATATCGTTTTCAAGATTTTCGAAATTCATAGGGGTGAGACGAGAGGGGTTTTCTTGACAATTTGTCTGCTATTGAGCGATAAGCTGCTTCATAGATATTTGGATATTTAAGTTTTCCGTAAAGTCAGACTGGATCTAATTTAGAGCGTAGAGGTTTATGAGGTCAAATTCAAAATGAAGGGGTCTATTTCTCCAAAAGGGGTTAATGAAATTGTTATGGCCACGGTTGTTGATTATCTGAAACAAAAAAAATCGAGTCGTGTCATTAATATTTTAGAGATCGGTCCGGGAAAAGGGGTATTTGCTGAGGCGCTTTCTGATTTACTTCATAGCAGCGGTATTGCATTTAAGATGCAATGTGCAGATATTCAGCCAGAACAGATCAATTCTCGCAATATCGGGATAGAATGCCGCTATATCGACGTGCAGAAAGAATTTCAACTGAAAGAGCAGTTTGACATTATTATTGCCATAGAATTGATCGAACATCTTGAAAATCCATTTCATTTTGTTCGTGAAATTGCATCGCATTTGGAAAACGAAGGTGTGTTGGTTTTAACATCACCTAATATTCTCAGCTTGAGATCTAGGATGCGATTTTTTTTGACGGGTTGTTTTGATTATTTTAGAAGACCCTACAATGAGTATTGGTTGAATATGGGGCATGTGAACCCGATTAATCCGCTCCAGCTTGTTTATTCTTTGAGAAAAAATGGTTTTGAAGTGAAAAAGATTATGAGTAATACTTCGACATTTGAGTCATTGATTTTTGCTCCATTTTCGATACTGATTGTTTTGTTCTCTTCAATTCATTTTTTATGGAGAGAAAAAGGTCGGATCCAGAAAAAAAGAAACGTGCGATTGATGCGTTTTGTCCTATCTCCTGCCTTACTCTTCGGAAAAACAGCGATCTATCTGTCTGTGAAAAAACATAAATTTATCGCAACGCCGGATGTTTGGCATCGCTCGGATTCCAATTTTGATCCATAAAAACAAAAGCCAGCCCATTTTTTAACAATCTCTTAATCTGAGTATTATTTTTCCATGAATATTCTTGAGTTATGTCTTTCCCCCGCTTTGGGGGGCTTGGAATTGTACATGTATCGCAGTGCGAAACACTTGTGCAAAACGGACAATGTAACGGCGGTGATTCGTGAGGATGGGCGGCTCAAGGCTTTTTTTGAACGGGAGAATTTACTCTTTTACACAGAAAAAACGTCGTTTCATTCCTTTCCGATTCTTGCAGCAAAAAGACTTGCGCATCTAATGGATAAACATGAGATTGATGTGATTCACATGCACTGGGGAAAGGACTTGGCTTTGGCCGCTTTGAGCAAGTGGTTTTCAAAATCCAAGCCTCGGCTTGTTTACACCCGCCAGATGAAGATGACACGTAGCAAAGACGATTTTTATCACAATTTTTTATACCGTCAAATGGACTTAATGTTGTGCATCACAAAGAAACTGGTGGCTGAGGCAAAACAGTTTCTTTGTGATGAATATGGGCCAAAGATCAAACGACTTTATTATGGGGTTGATGCGCCACCCCGTCTCTTGACGCATGCGGAACGTCTTATCTTGAGACAGGGTTTGGGGCTGAAAAAAGATGAATTTTTAGTGGGTTTGTTTGCTCGTATTGAAGAAAACAAAAGACAGCATTTGCTTGTAGATGTGATCGCCTTAGCCAAAAAAGATGCGATTCCCATGTGTGCATTGATTGTTGGGCATGGGATGAAAGGGCCTTATTTAGAAGACTTGCAATCGCGTGTTGTCACGGAAAACTTAGAAAAAGAGGTTATCTTTAAAGATTTTGTGGATCGCCCGCAAGACTGGATGCAAGCCTGTGACTGTGTGGTTTTGGCCACCAAAGAAGAAACTTTTGGTTTAGTATTGATTGAAGCGATGCGTGTCGGTGTGCCGGTTGTGGGAACAAATAGTGGCGGTGTGCCAGAAATTATTGATCATGAAGTGACCGGGTTGTTGTTTGAGCCCGACGATGTTGAAGGGTTTTATCAATGTCTGCGTTCTCTTAAAACAGATGACGATTTAAGCAAAAAAATCGCCGAGGCCGGGGAACAAAAGGCGGGTCTCTTGTTCGAAACAGAAGGGCATTTCTCCCAATTACGTGAACACTTGAAAGGCTGAGTTAATCAGAGTTTCTTTGATGCTGTTTTGTTAGAAATTTCTCCGAAATCAAGTGCGTTGCCTCATCCACATCAATATTCAAACTTTCCGCTCGTTGATCTAAGGTTTTTGGCGAAAAACTCATTCTGTTTTCGGTGCTATTTAGGGTTTGCCAACGCAGCGCGGTTGCTGAACGACGGCGGGGATAAAATGCGGCGGTGGGTACGTCTAAGGCCCCTGCGATGTGAAGCGGCCCGGTTGAGCCACTGATAAAAAGATCGGCGAACTGGATATGCTGTGCAAAATTGAGCAGTCCTTTTTTGGATTCAAAAATGAGGTGGGGGATTTTATTGAGGTGGGTACTCAAGGTTTTTGCGGTTTCTAATTCTCTCGGCCCGGCGGTCAATACGATATAATGTCCTTGTTTCGATGTGAGATTTTTAGCAAGCATCGCATATTGTGTGATAGACAAATTGTTTGCCGAGCCGCCGCTGCCGGGGTGAATAAACACCAGAAGACGACTCGGATCAATCTTGTTCTGCTGGCAAAAAATCTGTTTTTTTTCTTGTGTTTCATGATCATTAAAACGGAGAAAAGGGGGCTGGGGATTTTCCTGAATAGGGATCTTTTCTTGTTTTAGAAAGTGCCGGATTAAGTCTTGATTATACACATGTTCCGGTTTTTTGGAGCGAGATCTGTGTTGTGTTAGACGATGATTATAAAAAACTTGCGCAATGTTACTTGCAGGTGCGAGGCGGTAGGGGATGCGAGCCAAAGCGACGGCCAAGCCCACACGTGCTCTTGAATAAAGTGTAATCACGGTATCAAATTGTTCGGTCCGAAAAATCTTTGCCAGAGAAAACCCTGATTGCCACTTTGCTTTCGGTGTCGTGTCGATGAGGACTTGGTCAATCCAGGGACAGGCTTCTGCCATTTCTTGTGTGTAGGCGGGGACAAAGGCAACCAGTGTTGTGTCGGGCATATTTTTTTTGAGTAGCGCAAAACTGGGATAGGACAGCATAAAATCGCCCAGTTTGTCATTTCGTATGATGAGAATTTTTTTCATAAATTTTGCGGGCCTGTTCTTGTGAAATTATGTCATCTATTTTATGATCTGGGCCAACAAAAGCAAGCGTAAATAAAAAGAAGGAAATAAAATGCGACTTTATGCAGAAATTTCACCGGGAGAGCTTTTTGATAAAATTACGATTTTGGAGATTAAAAGTGAAAAAATCTCCGATTCAAAAAAACGGGTGAATGTAAAAAAAGAATACAAAACGCTGACGGCGACGCGTGATGAAAATATTCTGATGTCCGATGAATTATCGGGCTTGATTGTCGATCTGAAAACCGTCAACAAGAGGTTGTGGGGGATTGAGGATGACATTCGAGATTGTGAACGTAAGAAGGATTTTGGCTCAAAATTTATTGAACTTGCGCGCAGTGTTTATATCGAAAATGACAAACGTGCAGTGATAAAAAATAAGATAAACACAGCATTAAGCTCAAACCTCTTTGAGGAAAAATCCTACAAAGCGTATTAAAGGAACCTCTGAATAAGTCATGAATCGGTTTTTCAAGGCAAAAATTTCTAGCCTCTGCGTTCCAAATTTTGGAAATAGCGGGCTATTTCCTGCAAATTGCGCCTTGAGTCTAAAAATTTTATCTCTCGAAAAACTCAACTCAAACTTAATCAGAGGTTCCTAATGAAGATATTAATCATCCGTGCCGGGCGAACCGGGGATATGGTGATGCTGACCCCGGCACTTGAGGCCCTGTTCAAAAAATACCCTGAGGCTCAATTTACACTTTTGACGAGCCCCGATGGCAAACGAACCTTGGGTAATTTTAGTGATCGCATGGGAACATTTTGGATTTATAATCGGGAAAAGGTGTTCTCTTTTTTATCCCGAAGGCCGATCCAAAAAAAGATCGCATCGGGTCAATTCGCGCATATTTATTGTTTTGAGCACAATCCCAGTTATCGCCGTCTTTTGGTAGATTCTAAAGCTAAAATTCATGGTTTTTGGGAAGATATGGGCCAGAAACATTATTGCCAGTTGTTGTTGGATGTGGTGTCAAATGGCGCAGAAAATAAAAATGATCAGACTTATGTCTCCCTTCCTGTCAGTGATCAGGCAAAAAATAAAACGACAGAGGCACTCGCAGCACTTGGTATTACCAAAAAGACATTCTTACTTGCAATGCATCCGACCTTTAGCGGTGCTAACAAGCGATTTCGCACTACTGGAGATAAAAAAAATAAACTGTGGCCGCCTGAATCATTTGCAGAATTAGCGCGCCGCTTAAAAAAACATGCAAAACAAAGGGATTTGGATCTTAGAATTTTAATGAACCTGATGCCGGATGAATGTGCTTATGGAGAAAAAATTATTGCACTCGGCGGAGAAAGTTTAGAGATATTCTCTCCGAAACCGAACTTTCAAAATTATAAGGCTTTTCTGAAACGGGTTGATCTTTTGATCACACCTGATACGGGTCCCATGCACATAGCATCTGCTGTTGGCACAAAAATTATTGCACTTTTTGCAGGCAGAGATCCGGGAAATTGTGGCCCTTTTACGCCATCGGGACAAACACAGGTCCTTCGAGCAGAAGAGAGTGATCCCCCTGGGCGAGGAATTGCGGCGATTCATGTCGATGATGTTTATCATGCTTGTCTTAAAATAATGGGATAGGCGAAGAGTGATGGCAAAAATCAGCGCATGTATTATTTCATACAACGAAGAAAAAAAAATCGAAGATTGTCTCAAAAGCCTTGCGGGGGTTGTGGATGAGATCATCCTTGTTGATTCTCTCAGTACAGATCAAACGGTAAAAATTGCCTCAAAGTATGCTGCCCAAATTTATGATCAAAAATTTTTAGGTCATATTGAACAAAAGAATTTAGCCGTCGACAAAGCTAAAAATGATTGGATCTTAAGTTTGGACTGTGATGAGCGTTTATCCGATGACTTAAGGACATCAATTTGTGCAATCAAAGAAGAACTCGGGAAAGACGATGCCTATAAAATGGCGCGCAAAACCTACTACATCTACCGTTGGTTGAATCACTGTTGGTATCCAGACATGAAGGTGAGGTTATTTAATAAACATCACGCGCATTGGGGAGGAACAAATCCCCATGACAAGGTGATGCTTGATTCTGGAAAGGTTGTCCGTTTAGAGGGAGATATTCTGCATTATTCTTTTGACTCTCTTTCATCACATATTCAAACTTTGGACACGTTTTCAGAAATTGCTGCGAATGAAATGATCACAGAAGGGAAAAAGGTGTCTGTTTTTTCCCCCTTTACGCACGGTTTTTGGATTTTTTTTAGGATGTACTTTTTAAAAAAAGGTTTTTTGGATGGTTTTGCAGGGCTGCTCGCATCGGTGATGTCGTTTGTGCATGTTTTTGTGAAGTATAGCAAGGTGTTGGTTTTTAGATGGAAAGAGAGAGGATAGCCCTTTTTGCATGAGTTCTATTTTTCTAAATTCCGTTTAGAACAACAATTCTTCAGATCTTGTTTCAGTTTTTTTCTTGTCCTTCTCAGGGATAAACGTAATTCCGTGAACTTGAGCTTGGTCTTGTCTTTCCAGTCAATTTTTATTTGTTGGGGGTTTACAAAAACTGTGTCACTGTTGTCTTTATACCATGTCGCATATTCATTTTTTTTCATCCATGCTAGGATTTCGTCTAAATGAGGATTTAAGTAGATTGCACCGTGGGTTTCAAGGGAGATGACTGCTGGTCTACTGCACATATGTTTGATGACGAACCATTCGCTTCCTTCGATATCAATGCTGAGTAAGTCGATATCTCCTTCATCAATTCGATCAAATGTTTTTGCTTCGACTTCAAAGGAGTCTGCGGGATCCACTTGATATTGATCATTAACTAAGGCAGGGCTTGCGGTGAGTGCAGAAACAAAAGTCGATGCAGCCCTTTGTGAGAGCTCTATTTTTCCATTGAAGTCATAGATTGCGACCTGATGGAGTGTGATATTGTCTTGTTTTGAAAAATGTGTACGAATTAATGCGATAGACTTAGGGTCTGGTTCCACCAGGGTGCAACGCACACCCAGCTTGATGTAATCATAGATGTTAGAAGTTTCTGGATGCCATACGCCAACTTCTGCAACATGATTGGCTTGAAACCCCTTTTTTTTGAGATTTTTAAATATGGGTTTTTCGGGATAGGTCATCGGCTGTTCGCAGTTTTCTCAGATTGATCCCTTAATCAATCAATGTGTTATTTATGGATATCCCTGATTCTATTTTTTTTAGCCCATTATGACAAAAGACTATATTTTGTTTGATTGTTTTCTCGAGGATGAGCTTGTTTTGACTCGAACGTTGAAATTTATAAGGGTGGTATAAATGGTAAACAGGAGCCAAAAATTTTACATTTTTAATTTGGACGCCTTGTTTTATTAATCGCCACTCAATATCGCTATCTTCTCCATCACCAGGAAAGACATAGTCTTCATTGAACCCATTTATTTCAACCAGATCTTTTTTATAACATGAAAAATTACAACCAACGATCCCTCTCGATTTGTTTTTGATGAGTGTATGGAGCCATTTTGAATAAAATCCGGCTTCATAGTTTTTTGCGTGGTCAAAATAAGCGAAAGGGGCGAGCAGGAGAAGTCCGATCGGACGCGTGAAAAAAGGTAGAATATGGGGCTTTTTTATAATGATCTTAGAAAGTTTAGGTCCTAGTTCCGCACGTCTTCCTGAGCAAGCGAAACCGGGGGTTGCAGTGTTGATATGATTTTGGACAAATCTTTGATGAGGAACACAATCTCCGTCAATGAAGATCAAGTAATCTGTTCGTGAGTGTTTGATTGCCCGGTTCAATGCCTTATTTTTTCTAAACCCTGTGTCTTCTTGGGTCAAATGCTGTAGATTTGTATTGTGCCAGGGATGCTGGTTAAGAAAATGTCTGACTTGGGGATCATCCCCATCTTCGGATATAATGACCTCAAAGGCCTTTTCCGTCTGATCTTGAAGCGCTTCCAGAATGGCACCGAGAGCCTTAATGTTTTTATAAATGGAGATAATGAGGGAAGCTTTAAACTTGGACATAACCTTTTCCTTTTAACGGTAAAGCATGGATTTTATCCAAAATATATTCTGCACGTGCGAGATCCGTATGGTACTCCAAAACGTGTTCGTATGCGTTTTTTGCGATGCTCTCTCTTGTGGCGCTATGTTTTAGGTCATAAGCGCATTTTTCGAGTAGATCCGATAGATCATCTTCGCAAAAAACAATGCTCTCCTGATTTTTGAAATCATATGGGATGACAATTTTGGGCTTTTGGCTGATTAAGAAGCGAGCCACAGCCGGGACCTCCCAATATCTCAAGGTATCCCATCCGCCTCCCCTGAAGTTGAGCGCAATTTTACAGCGTGCGAGCTCTCGCAAATATTTATCTCCCTTACGATGATATTTTTCGCCCCAAGCCGCTTTGCCAAGCCGCTGTACGTCAAGTCTTGAAGGTAATCAAATTTCAGGCTTCCGATAAAAAGAACTTTCATGAAATGATCTAGGTTATTTTGAGGGGGTGATCAAATCGACATTGGCTCACCTCCGCTCCAGGACACGGGGGAAATGAGTCAAACGACGTAACGAATACACGAATGGGTCTCGATATGTCAATTTTTATAATGATGCAGTTTAGAGAACACGAATCCAGACTTAAGTAAAGCATCCTTAAAGATTTACTTAACACTTTATTTTTTTATGTTCTCAATGAGGTATTTTTGTTAAACTTCCCTCTGGTTTTTCTATAACAAGAAATCTTCTTACGAGGAGAATTGTTTTTAATAAGTAACGAATAGGATTGATTCATGATTATCGTAACAGGTGGTGCCGGTTTTATCGGCAGCAACATCGTAAAAGGTCTAAATAAACTCGGCCGTACAGATATCCTCATTGTCGACAATTTGAAAAATGGTCACAAATTTAAAAACCTCGTTGACCTTGATTTTATTGATTTTGTGGACAAAGAAGATTTTCTGATGCGGATCAATGCGAATCAAAGTTTTGAGGAAGCCATTGAGGTTATTTTTCATCAGGGCGCCTGTTCGTCTACCGTGGAGTGGGATGGACGTTACATGCTTCAAAATAACTATGAATATTCAAAATCGCTGCTGGTTTATAGTCTTGCTCGGCAGATTCCTTTTATTTATGCGTCTTCTGCCGCTGTATACGGGGGTGGTAAGATTTTTAAGGAAGACCGTCAGTATGAATCGCCCTTGAATGTTTATGGCTATTCGAAGTTTCTCTTTGATCAGCATGTACGACGGATTTTGCCGACTGCAACAAGCCAGATTGCCGGATTTCGATATTTTAATGTCTACGGCCCAAGAGAAGCACACAAGGGGGGGATGGCCAGTGTGGCTTTTCATCTGAACAATCAGCTTTTGTCTGATGGCATCATAAAACTGTTTGAAGGCTGTGATGGTTACAGTGATGGGGAGCAGCGTCGGGATTTTATTTCTGTGGAGGATGTTGTTTCAGTGAATCTTTGGTTTATGAAACATTCCGAAGTATCGGGGATATTTAACCTCGGCACAGGAAGAGGTCAGACTTTTAATGATGTTGCAGAGGCTGTGCTTGCCTGGCATAAACAGGGCAAACTCGAATACATTCCCTTCCCCGAAAAATTACGCGGGGCTTACCAAAGTTTTACGGAAGCGAATGTGACAGAACTGCGAAAGGTCGGGTACAAAAAAGCGTTCAAGTCTGTCGAAGAGGGTGTTTCGGCTTATATGTCGTGGCTCAATCAGACCGAGTCAAAGCTTCCTTAAAGACCTATGCTTTTTCCTTCAAGGTCTCTGCGAGACCGATAATGGCATCAACGAGTTGTTTGAGTGGTGTCGCTGTTATCTGAATAATGTCGTAATAATCCAGTGCGGAAAGTGCCAAAAGTATGGCAGTCGCAAAGCCAATTAAACGGGTGATCATCTGTTCCTCTTAGCGCATGAAAGTCCCCACTCTACCATAGTACGTGTGCTTTTAGCATTGTAAGAGGCGGTCGGTAGAATTATTTATCGGGTTTAATAAAGGCTTCACTGAATTGTGTTGCGGTTGTCGCATTCATGTTGCTGAGGATTTTTGCGGCTTGTTTTTCTTTTATTTTCCTGAGTAGGCTGAGTGCGGTCGATTTTTTCATTTTTTTGATCCGTTGTGCGGCAATTTTTGCATCCATTGACTGATAGATTTTGGAGAGGCGATTGACACGGGCTTCTTTTTCTTTCTCCCGCGCAAGGGTTTTTTCGGATGTATTCTGGTCAACGATTTCTTTGAGTTTGATGTACTCATCCAACATGCCACGTATTTCTTTTTCGAGCAGATTGAGTCGCCCTTCACGTTCTAGTATTTTTGTTTCGCGTGCGTCGATTTCAGTGTTTCTCTGTTTTAAGGCCTCAAGTAAGGCCATCGGGGTTTCTGCCGCGTCAAGCGCTGATTGTCCTAGAATAGAGAGGAAAAAGACGAGGAGGATCACAGAGATCACAGGACGAAAAATAAATATGCGTTTGTGTTTTAGTCTTTTATTTTTTATCCATATGTTCAGGTCTGAAATCATTTTGATGTGGTCCTCATGTTGCGCTGGCTGGCAATTTCGTCGAGCAGGAAGGTTTCTCTCTTTTTTCGTTTTTCTAAATAGGCTGCTTTTTGTCGTGCTTCCAGTTTTTCCACGATTTTTTTTTCTTGAACAACTTCATTAAGTTCCAGGCGTTTTTTTTCTACGGCTTCGTCTTGTAGGGCAATTTTTTCCTCTTGTGCCTTGATCTGTAGACCCTGAGCCTTGATAAAACCGTGGTGTGTTTGAATCTCGAGTGGACTTCCGCCTTTTTTCTGATACTGGCTGAGTCGCTCTACTGCTGCATCTGAGGATCGGATCAAGTCTTGAAGCACTGTCTTTTCGAGCGAAAGCAAGTCTTCTTGCTCCAGCAACTCGCGATAAACCACTTCTTCTCGATAGCGTCTGACTTGAATGAGTGCTTCTAAGTGGCTCTGATATTTTGCCATCGTCTCTCCTTGACCTCTTTGGGTTTTTATTGGGGTGGTGCTGCAATTAAGTGATGCAACGCGGCGATACTTTCTTTCAAACTTGCGGACTCCTTTGTATTTTGTTTGAGAAAGCTTTGGATGGATTTCCACAAGGCGATGCTTTGATCAATTTTAGGATTACTGCCGGGTTTATAGGCCCCGATATTGATCAGGTCTTCGGCTTTTTTATAGGTTGCGATGAGATCTGAAATTTGATGGGCTTGTGATTGATGTTTTTCATCGACCAAATCGATCATGACCCGGCTTGCACTGTTGAGCACATCAATGGCGGGATAATGGTTGCTGGCCGCAAGCGAGCGAGACAAGATAATATGTCCATCTAAAATCGAGCGCACGGCATCTGGAATCGGGTCATTTAAATCATCGCCTTCGACAAGCACGGTGTAAAGCCCTGTGATACTGCCCTCACCGGATGCGGTCCCCGCGCGTTCCAAAAAATTAGGCAATAGGGTAAAGACAGAGGGGGTATAGCCTTTTGTTGTCGGAGGTTCTCCGATGGCCAGACCGATTTCACGTTGGGCGTGGGCCAGACGTGTGAGTGAGTCCATCATAAAGAGCACTTGTTTGCCTTGTTCTCGAAAGTACTCCGCAATCGTGATGGCCAAAAAAGCGCCACGACGACGAATCAAAGGTGGCTGATCTGAGGTGACGACGATGACAACAGAACGTTTGAGTCCTTCTTCTTTGAGTTCTTTTTCGATGAATTCTTTGACTTCCCGACCACGTTCTCCAATCAAGGCAATCACATTGACGTCTGCTGAGGTGTATCGTGCAATCATGCCCAGGAGCACACTTTTTCCGACACCGCTGCCTGCAAAGATACCCACACGCTGACCCATGCCACAAGTGAGTAATCCATTGATGGCTCGAATTCCCAGGTCGATGGGTTTTTGGATCCGTTTTCGTGTCATGGGGTTGAGTGGAGAGGCGTAGAGGGGGCGCTCGTTCGTGGTGTTTAGATCACCTTTATCATCAATCGGGTTTCCCAGGCCGTCAATCACTCGGCCCAGCAGGGTATCCCCGATTTGTGCTGAGGCCTGAGTACCACGAATTACAACAGGAGATCCGGGCCCGACGCCGCGAATTTCACCCAGTGGCATCATGAGTACTTTGTCGCCACGAAATCCGACCACCTCGGCAAAAAGGGTTTGATCCGTTTTTGTTGAGGCAATTTTACAGACCTCTCCGATCGTGGAATGTGGGGCGTACCCTTCAAGCAGTAGACCGATGGCTTCCGAGATTTTTCCCTGTGCGGGCGTGGGATCACTCCGTTGAATGTTTTCAAGCGTTTTGTTTAGAAACGGATTCATTTTTCCTGTGTTCTCAATAGGACTTCAAGTATCTTTAGCTGGTTTTGCTGACGACCATCGATCATGCGTTCTTCACCCTCAACGATATAGTCTCCTGGAGTAAGGTCTCTATCGGCTTCAAATCGCAGTGCGATATTTTGATTTTGCACGACATCATCTGCATCTCTCGACAAAATTTCGAGGTCTTCGGGATGGAGGCGGATCACAAGTTTCTCCGTTTTCCCAATTTTTTTGATTGCCTTTTGGATATTCGATAGAATGATTTCTGGATTTTCGCGAACTTCTTGTCCGATAATCCGCCGGGCAATGGCCAGAGCAATCGTGAGAATATCCTCCTCTGTTTCTCCTAAAATCTCGGTTTTTAAGTGATTGAGCTCTTCGATGAGATTCAATAAAATTTTTTCTGTTGGATCAAGCTTTCTCAGACCCAGGATGCGTCCCGCTTCTTCCCCTACAGCAAATCCTTTTTCGTAGGCTTTCCGTTCCGTTTCCGGGTCTTTGAGTCCTTCGATGCCGCTGTCCTGGGAAACTTCTTTCATAAAAAAGGACGCGACTTCCTGTGGTTTCAAGTCATCCGACTTCATGATATTAGACGAGAGCTTCATTGCCACTTCCTCCACCTTTTCCGCCGATACTGATGGTGCCTGCATCAGAGAGACGTTTGGCGATTTTTAGGATGGCTTGTTGTGCTTTTTCAACCTCGGAGACCTTGACTGGCCCTTTGGCTTCCATATCTTCTTTCAAAAGCTGGGAGGCACGGTCAGACATGTTGGAAAAAAATTTGTCCTTAATCTCTTCTTTCGCAGCCCGGAGCGCCAAGGTCAACTCGTCTTTGTTGACTTCTTTTAGGATCTCTTGCATTCCGCGACTATCAACTTCGACCAAGTCATCAAAGACAAACATGAGTGCACGTATTTTTTCTGCGAGATCGGCTTGATGTTCCGTAATGGCGGACATGATGGTTTGTTCGTTGCTCTGATCGATCTGATTGAGGATTGTGGCGACCATTTTCACGCCTTTCACCTTTTTACTTGTGCCACTCTTGTTGTCATCTTGATTTAGTTCAACTTGCAGGGCTGCGCCAATTTCCTGCATGACGCCGGGGGGAATATCCTCCAAAGTCGCGATGCGTATCATGACATCACTTCTTAAGGATTCGGGGAGGTGTGGTAGGACTTCACTGGCTTGTGTTGTATCAAGGTGACTCAAAATAAGAGAAACCGTTTGTGGATGCTCCCCTTTGATGAGACTTGCGACAGATTTGCCATCCATCCATTTGAGGGTTTCCAAGCCGCCTTCGTCTTCATCAACCAGGTTGTCGATGACGCGTCCGGCTTGTTCGTCACCCAAGGCCTTGGTGAGTACTCTTTGAATATAGGCTTTTCCTTCGACGTTCATGCCGCCCACTTCTGCCGTGCTCTCGACAAATTCTACATAAACTTCATCCAGGTCTTTTTGTGGGATGTCTGAAAGCTCGGTAATTTTTGCCCCCAGTTTTTGCAGTTCTTTGGGGTCAAGTGCTTTCATGATTTCTGAAGCAGCATCTTCTCCGAGCGATGCAACAAATATTGCTGCTTTATAATAGCCATCTGCCATCGTATCTTAACCTTCGTTAATCCATTTTTTTACAGCTTGTGTTGCCGCCACGGGGTTTTCTCCCGCAAGTTTGATGACTTCTTCTTTTGTGGGGCCCTGTTCTACAGGCTCTTCAATTTGTGCGACACCGCCATTGTTTGTTAGTCCTTCAGGCAGTGCAATGGGTTCGGGTAGGGGCGCCATAACCACTTTTAAGATGGGGCGGATGATGACAGCAAGTACCAGCAGCATGAGCAGAGGCCCGATGACCTGCCGTACAAGGGGCAACCAATCGCTCACTTTTTCGGCGAGTGATGCTTCTGGAATATCATTGGGATCTAAGGTTTGCACGCTTTTGAAGGGAAGATTGACGACTTCGAGTTCATCCTTACGCGCAACTGAAAAACCCATGGCCTTTTTGACGATGGATTCCAGAGTGGCCATTTCTGCTTCGCCTCTGGGGACATATTGCCGTGTGGTGATACCCGCGTCGTCTGTAATTTCTTCATAAGTCCCATCAATTAAAGCTGCAACCGAGAGGCGTTTAATCGTGCCAAAGGGTTCAATGACACGACTTATGGTTTTACTGATTTCATAGTTGATAAGCTCACTCGAATTTTGGGTGTTGTTTTGGTTGCTTGCACCGGCAGCGCCTTGCGCCTGTCCTCCAGGGGGGACATTGGAGGCGACACCAGGGACGCCCCCCGGGGCACCTGATGAAGAGGTGCCATTTGAATTGCCCTGAGTCCGTTGTTCGCTGCGAACGACTTGGGTTTCAGGATCGAAGGTTTCTTCTGTCAATTCGACTTGTCTGAGATCTAGAACGCTTGAGACCCGAACGAGTGCTTTGTCTGAGCCAACGACTTGCGCCAACATGGATTGAATCTTTTGCTGTATTTTTTGCTCTAAATTTTTCTGAAATTCGAGTTGAGTCCCACTCATTTGAATGGCGGAGGAGCTTTCAGCGCCCGTTGTTCTAATCTTTCCTCGACTATCGACAATGGTGACGGCATTGGGTTTTAAACCCTCAACGCTGCCTGAAACGAGGTGGGTGATGCCTTGTACCTGGGCATCTGAAAGCACGCGCCCCGGTCTTAGATTGACGACGACTGCTGCGCTTGTTGATTCTTCTTTTTCACTGAAAAGACTGGGTTCTGGAATGACGAGATGTACCCGTGCATTACTAATTTCGTCAATCTGAGAAATAGTCCGGGCGAGTTCCCCTTGAAGGGCACGGCGGTAATTGAGTTTTTGTGCAAACTCTGTCGTTCCAAATGAGCTTTCGTCAAAGATTTCAAAACCCACACCGCCGCCTTGGGGCAGGCCTTCCGCCGCGAGCACAAGCCTTAATTCATGCACCCGTTCCGCGGGAACCATGAGAGATGCCCCGTCGCTTGAGAATTCATAAGGGACATTGAGTGCCTGGAATTTTGCCACAACAAGCCCGGCATCTTCTGCTGAAAGGTTGGTATAGAGAATACGGAAATCAGGTTTTTGAATCCAAAGCCACAGCACGGCCAGTGAGGCCAATCCTCCCGCAAAAATAAAGGCAAGCAGGAGTTTTTTGCCCATGCTAAGCCCTTTCAGGTTTTCTGTGAGTCGTTCAAAAAGTGCTGACATCTATCGTCCTCTGGTTTAAATTTAGGCGGATTTGAAATACGTCCTTAGGCCCACGCTCTCTTAGAGTTGCATCCGGCTGATTTCCTCGTAGGCAGAAAGAATTTTGTTTCTAACCTGCATCATCAGCTTGAAAGAAACGTCCGCTTTTTCAAGCGCAATCATGGTTTGATGAAGTTCCTGGTCTTTGCCCGTTGTTAAATTGGTGACGGATGCTTCCGCTGCTTTTTTAAGTTGATTGACCTCATTGAGCGATTCTTTGAGCGATTCGCTAAAAGGTTTGGCGATGCTTTCAGAAGGGATAATGCCCTTTGTTGCCAAATCTGTCGCAAGCTTTTGGCCGATTTTAATGTCCATTATTTATGTCCTCATTGCTTCGATTTGCACGCTAAGCACTTCCAGCAGTGTTTAGCGTCCAATTTCCAGGGCTTTCAAGGCCATGCTCTTTACTGAATTCAGCATGGTGACATTGGCTTCGTATGAACGCAGGGCGGAAATCATGTTGACCATTTCTTCCATTGCGTTGACATTGGGGTAGAGCACGTAACCTTCTGTATTTGCATCGGGATGGCTGGGTTCAAAAACTTCTTTGAAGGGGCGTTGGTCATAGACAATTTGTGAAACTTTCACCTGTTTTAAGGTGCCATTTTCTTGTGCAAGTGCACTTGCAAAACTCCCTTCAAGAGGGCTTGTGCTAAAAATAAGATCGCGCCGCCGATAAGGGCCGCCCTCTGGCGTCTGGGTTGAATCGACATTGGCCAGGTTACTTGAGATGATGTTGAGCCGTTCTCTCTGTGCATCAAGCCCGGATGCCGGAATTGCAAAAGCCTGTGAAATATTCATCGTATTCTTGCCTCCTAAACAGGGGTTCACTTCAGTATTTCAAATTGAATTCACTCTCCCGCTTCTAAGAAAACCTCCCCCTTTTAATAAGGGGGAATGAGGGGGATTTATCTCTATCGACCCTCATTGATGACACTTTTAAGTCCTGAAAATTTTCGAGCGATAAATTCTGCAGTGGCTTGATACATGAAGGTATTTTCAGCCAAACGGGTCATTTCCTTTTCTGTATTAACCGTATTGCCGTCGAGCCGTTTTGCGCCATTTGTGGCAGAAAGACGGACTTCAGGCGAAATGCTGGATGCCCCATTCTGCGACGCCATGTGATGGGTATTGGTTTGCGCCACTTTGAGTACGCCTTCTCCACCGTTTGCATCAGCGAGTGCCTTTTTGAAATCGATTTCTTTGGCTTTGTAGCCTGGTGTGTCTTGATTTGTGATGTTGCTCATAATGACCCCGTGTCGGGTATTTCTCACATCCAGGGCTTGTTCCAGTGTTTCAAATGATTTTCCAAATAATTTGTCGATCATAAGACGCTCCTTCCTTAAAATTGCTGCGATGATGGACTTTCTGTCTTGGCCGTTTCGCAGTCTGGGTCGAGCTTGTGGTACTCCCGTAATTTATTGCGTAGGGTGCGAATGCTGATGCCTAAAGTCCGTGCGGCATGTGTCCTGTTTCCAGAAACCCGTGTGAGTGTTTCAAGGATGAGTCTGCGCTCTGCTTCCCAAACCGTTGTGACTGTTGTGGGCACAGCTTCTTGTCGGATGGGTTCATTTTCAGGGAAAAGCAGATGATCTTTGTCTATCTGTTCAGACTCCGCCAATAAGACGGCGCGTTCGATAATATTTTCAAGTTCACGCACATTGCCCGGCCAAGGCATGGACATTAAAATCGCAAGGGCTTCTTTTGAGATTGCATTAACCTCTTTCCCATTTTTTTCTGCGCCTGAACGAATAAAGTGTTGGACCAGCGCGGGGATATCTGCGATGCGATCTCGAAGTGGCGGGATGCGAAGCGGAAAGACATTGAGTCGGTAATAAAGGTCTTCTCGAAACCGTCCGGCTTTGACTTCTTCGAGCAAAGGGCGATTTGTTGTGGCAATGACACGGATATCCACCGAAACAGTGCCTTTTCCACCCAAGACATCCACTTCACGTTCCTGTAATACGCGCAAGAGTTTGGCTTGCAAGGAAAACTGCATCTCGCTCACTTCATCTAAAAGTAGGGTGCCCATTTGTGCGAGTTCAAACCGTCCCGCTTTTTTTGTGGCGGCCCCGGTAAAGGCGCCTTTTTCATAACCAAAAAGCTCACTCTCCAGGAGCGATTCCGGCACAGCGGCACAATTGATGGCAACAAAGGGACGATGCGCACGTGGACTGTGATCATGAATAAATCGTGCAAGCAACTCTTTTCCTGTCCCGCTTTCCGCTTGAATGAGTACCGTGGCCTGACTGGCCGCCACAACTTCGGCCATCTTGAGCATTTTTTTCATGCCGGGATCTTCCGTGACAAGTTGTTTATTTCCAGAGCGTATGATCTTTCCCTCGGCAGGTTTTTTGTGAAGGGCTTTGTGAAGTGTGTTGAGTAGGGTTTTTTCTGAAAAAGGTTTAACCATGTAGTCAAAAATGCCTGATTTCATTGCATCAACGGCGCTTTCAACAGAGCCAAAGGCCGACATCAGGATGATGGGCATGTCCGCCCACTTTTTTTTGATTTGCGCCACAAGGTCAATCCCGCTCATGCCAGGCATCTTCATGTCTGTAATGAGCGCGGAAAAAGGGTCTTTGTTTGATCGCGCCAGACAGATTTTTAAAGCCTCTTCCCCGTTGCAGGCACTCAGTACACGATAGCCTTCTTCTTCAAGGCTTGCGGTTAAGGCAAGGCGCATTGCGGGTTCGTCATCAACGATGAGAATCGGAGTTCTGTTGTTTTGTTTGTTATTTTGCATGACGGCCCTCCTCGTGTTTTGGTAGCCGGATGGTGAAGGTCACCCCGCGGTCTTTGCGGTTTTTGACACAAATCACGCCTTCATGGGCGCTCACGGCGTTTTGAGCAATGGCGAGTCCAAGCCCTGCACCCGTGGTTTTTGTACTGAAAAATGGATCGAATATTTTGGGTAGCACCGCTTCTGGAATGCCAGCGCCGGTATCAGAGACAGCGATGAAGATTTCTTCTGTTGTGTCGTGTGTACGATAGGCCGTTATTTTAAGCGCACCGCCCTGTGGCATGGCATCAATGGCGTTCAGGATTAAATTAAGCAAGACCTGTTTTATCAGGTCTCCGTCACAGAAGATTTCTGTGAGTTCTGGATCAATTTTCTGAAAAACTTCAATCTGATGTTGCTGGAAGAGATGTTCGACAAAATCCATGAGCTCGCATATGATGAGACTTAAATCGACAGGTTTGATGATGGCTTTGGGTTTTCGGGTAAAAAACAGCAAGTTGCTGATGCTGTAGTCCATGCCTTTGACTGCGCTCAGTAGGTGTTTTGCCCATGCGATTTTTTCTGGGTTTTGTGTGTGTTTTGCGACTTCTTTTTGAAGCAAAGATGCAAAAAGCTCGATGCTCCCCAAGGGGTTTCTCAGCTCGTGTGCCATCTTTGCCGACATTTCTCCGACGGCGGCCAAACGATGATTTCGTTCCGCTTGTTCTCGCAGTGTTTCTTTTTCATCTTGTGTTTTTTGTAGTTTCTTTTTAAGATCGGTGACTTCTTTTTTGAGCAGCCGATAACTTTTTTCTAATTCGGAAGAAGTGGCGTTAAATTGTTGAAAGGCTTCTTCCAATATTTTAGCTTGTGTTTCTTCTACAGCCATAAATCTTCCTCTCTGTCATTTAAGGGCTTGCGTTTACCTCAATTTTGGGTGCAAGTTCTACTGCTTTTTGTTCTGAAAGTGCCCGGATGAGGCCTCCTGCTCCGGTTTCTAAACGGCTGTAAATAGGAAGTCCTTTATCGCGCATGCCGAGTTTTTCGTAGCTCTGTGCTATCTGAAAACTGGCCCAGGTAAGGGCTTCATCTCCCTCATTGGCTGCAATGGTTTTTGCGTAAAAGGAAATGCATCTTTTGTAGTTTTTGAGCTTGAAAAAGGTATCGGCGATTTTTAAATAAAGCCCTGAAATTTGCTTTCGTGTCGGTTCTTTTATCTTGAGATAACTTTCCAGGGCTTGATCTAAATCGCCATTTTTTGTATAGGCATCACCCAAATGCATCCAAACAAGGTTTTGTTCGGAAGATTTCGGATAACGAGAAAGCCATCGTTTGAATTTTTTGATCGCAAGTTTTGTTTTACCCGCAGCGAGGGAAGCTTCGGCAGAGCGACTTTCCAGCTCTGGGATTATTTTACTGCTGGGATAGTCTTTAATAAATTTTTGTTTCTGTCGTTCTGCGCGTGTGTATTTTTGCTGCTGGTAATAGGCTTTTATTAAATAAGTCTGTGCTTTTTCCCCTTGTTTATTGCCTTGTTTTCGTGAAATCGGGAGCAGTAAATCGATTGCTTCCTGATAGAGCCCGGATTCTTTAAAAGCAATGCCGAGATATAATCCTGTTCTTCCCTTGAGTATTTTGGGTGAAAAGTAAGCTTGATCCTTGTAATAGGTATTGAGGGCTTCAATATTTTGACCTTTTTCAAAGAGTTGATTGACAGAGGAAATCACTGTTTTTGGCAGAGATTTTTTAATCTTTTTTTTCAGAAGTTTCGAAATTTTTTGTTTGATCAGCCTTTGTTTTATTTTGAGTGATTCTGTAAACAGTTTGTGTATTTCCAAGGCTTCTGCTGTCTCTAGTATGAGCTGATCAATAAAATCAGGACGATTCTTGTGATGGCGGAGTAATCTCTCAGCTGAAGCTTTCACCTTTTTATAAGCAATACGTCCTTCCTCTGTATTTAAGGCCTGTCCTTTAAAACACTTGTTTTTAGATACCTTAGCTTGCATCCGGTCACACCCTGCGATGTGGAAGGCTCCGATGGCGGCGATCAGGCTTGCACTTTGATGATGGTGCTTTTTCCCCGTTGCGGTGTAGACCTGTTTATAGGTTTTTTTTGCCCGTGTGATCTTTCCCTGAAGCCTTAGCGAATCCCCGATACGGGCAAGGGCTAAGAGAGAGTAAGTGGACTTGGGGTATTTGTTGTGCAGGATGAACAACAGTTCGCGGGAGTTTGTGTAAGCCCCTGATTTATAAGCAGAGATGCCATATTGGTAGAGGGATTTTTTTGAACCTTGCAAAGTCGGATTTTGTGGGGAGATGAGTTCATAGTACCCATAAGCCGTTCTATATTCTTTTTTAAGGTAGTAGGCTTCGGCATAATTAAGCAGTAAAAAAGTGGATTCACGTGTGGATAAGACGGCAGGATTGACTTTATCAAAGGCGCTAATGGCTTTATCATATTTGCCCCATTGTAAAAAAACGTCCCCTTTATTGATTTGGGCTGAAATAACAAAAGGCGTGTTTGGGTATTTTTTAATAATGCGGTCAAAGGTGGCCAGTGCTTCGTAATACAGTGCTTCTTTCAAAAAAATCATACCGATGGTCATCAAGGCAGATGGGGTGCGTTCTGATTCCGGGTATCTAAAATGGGCTTCGCGATAGGCGTCCAAGGCTTTTCGGAAAAGCAGGGGGCGGCCTTTTTCGGCCATGATCAGATAGAGATCCCCGATAAGAAAGGCTGCATCTTCTGAAATTTTAGGTGTTTTATGAAGTCGATTTAAACGTTCAGTTTTCTGGATCGCCTTTCTGAAATTAAAGGCCTTATAGGCGCTACGAACGGAATCAAAGGCCGGATCTTTCGGGATAAAGTTGCCTTGAGGGGCGAGCTTCTCATGCTGGACTTTTGCGTGCAGCACAGGGGTGAGTCCCCATTGCAGGCAGAATAGTGTTGTTAATAACAACCGGATGATCATAAAGCCGCTATCCCCAGATATGCTTGGAAACCGAAGGACGACTGCCCAACGCTCAGTCAGTGGTCCTGCTTTTCCTTCCCTTAGCAAAGCAATAATAATGCCATGATATTTATGGCTTATTCGGGATGGATTGAAGTGAAAACCTTCAATCAGGGCCTTATAGATACCCGTTAGAAGGGGTTTATGAGAGAAAGCCTTAAGATCTTTGGGATGTCTCGTCAAAGCTTTGACGAGATAAGTCAGGCCGCTCATTAAAACCGGAGTGGTGTCGATATTGTTTTGAATGGAGGTGGAAAGGATCGTGGGAGGTGTTTTTTTTTATGATTTCTTCAGAGATTCTCTTCCTCTTCTCTATAAAATTGTTGGGGAGCAACTTGTTGGGCTGCGGCCATGATACGGCGTTTTTTGAGCTTTTCGACGAGTGTTGTGCGATTCATGTGTAGCAGCTGTGCTGCGCGATTTTTGACGCCATTGGCCCTGGACAAGGAGAGATCCAGAATTTGATTTTCGAAGGCTGAGACGGTTTCAGCAAAAACAATGCCTTCTTCCGGTAGCTCAAAATGAAAAGGGAGGGTTTTTCTACGAGATGTAATGAGTTTTTCCGGTACGTCCTCTACCGTGATCATTCCTTCCCCTTTCATTAAAACGATCATGCGTTCGATAAGGTTTTCAAGCTCTCGGATATTGCCAGGCCAGTAATATTTTAAGAGTAGGGCGATGGCTTCTGAAGTGATGCCAGTGACCCTTTTGTTTTTTTTCTGATTAAACTTGTCAATGAAATGATCCACGAGTAAGGGGATATCATCTTTACGTTTTCTTAAAGGGGGAATGTTGATGGGGATGACATTCAGTCGATAATAGAGGTCTTCCCGAAAACGTTTTTCTTCAATCGCTTTTTCCAGATCCTGATTTGTGGCTGCGACGATACGCACATCAACCTGTATTGATTTTACACCGCCTACACGTTCAAAAGACTGTTCTTGCAGGACACGCAGCAATTTGACTTGCAGTGAAACGGGCAGTTCTCCAATTTCGTCCAAAAAAATTGTGCCACCATGGGCCAGTTCAAACCGTCCCGTTCTTGAGTTTGTTGCGCCTGTAAAAGCCCCTTTTTCATGACCGAAGAGTTCACTTTCGATCAAGGCTTCAGGAATGGCACCACAGTTAATGGGAATGAGGGGTTTGTCACGTCTTGTGCCGTTGTAGTGGATGGTTTTGGCGACAATTTCTTTGCCCGTGCCACTTTCTCCTTGAATGAGGATGGTGCTGTCGCTGTCGGAGACCCGTTCGATGAGTTCGTAGACCCGATTCATTTCGGAGGACGAACCCACCATATTTTCAAAACGATATTTATCCCGTACTATTTTTTTAAGCGAAAGATTCTCACGTTTAAGCCGATTAAATTCAATGGCATTTTTGACCAGGTTTAAGACCACATCAATTTGAAAGGGTTTTGAAATGAAGTCAAAAGCACCTGCACGCATGGCCTGAACCGAAAGCTCAATGGTGGCATAGGCGGTGAGTACGATACAGACGGCCTCTGCATTGATTTTTTTGATCTGAGCCATAATTTCGATCCCTGAAATACTGGGAAGACGCAGATCAATCATGTAGAGATGAAAAGGGGAGCGCTTGGCCAGGGCAATGGCAGGTGGCCCATCTGCGGCAGACTCCACCGTGTAACCCGCTTCTCCCAATAAAGTGATGAGGGTTTCGCGGACGCCGTCGTCGTCTTCAATGACAAGAATACGTGTGTTACGGTTCATCGTGACTTTCCTTTGGTCTCATCGGAGGATTCGCAGTTTGTTTCGCCTTGTTTGTCGCATGTGTTGTGTATGATCGCTTCGAGTTGTTTGAGGACAAAGGGTTTATAGAGCACATCAATCTGGTGTTCGGAGAAAAAATGGTTGTTCTTTTGGTTGAGGCTGTCGCCCGTGACGAAGATCAGTGCTTGTGTCATTCGGGGATGTTGTTTTTCAAGATGTTTGTAGAATTTGAAGCCATTGATGCGCGGCATCTTGATATCGGCCAGGATGAGGTCAAAATGCTGCTCATTCAGTGCAAGCAGTGCTTCGCTGGCGGAACTAAAAAGGTGGGGTTCATGTCCCAACTGATTGAGGAGGTGATATTGTAAATCCAGGATGACTTCTTCGTCGTCGAGCACCATGATCTTGAGGGCCTTTGAAGGTCGAGACCTTGGTGTTTCCATCGCCGTAAAGGGTTCAAATCCATCAGACGCGATGGGCAGACAAATGATAAAACTGGTCCCGCGTTCTCGTCCATTGGTAAACGTCACATTTCCGCCATGTTCTCTGATAATTTTTTGGCTGATGTTGAGGCCAAGACCGGAGCCATCGGGTTTTGTCGTAAAAAAGGGCTGAAAAAGTTTGCTTTGTATTTTTTTTGCGATGCCAGGGCCCGTGTCGCTGATGCGGATAATGACTGCGCCATCATTGGATGTTGTTGCAATAGTGAGTGTGCCTTTTCCGCGATCTGCCGACATAGCCTGGTGTGCGTTATTGATGAGGTTGAGAAAAACCTCAAGCAATTGTTGATAGTCTCCGACCACTTTGGGCAGGGTGTTGTCATCGCAGAGCCGTCGAATGAGCCTGATATTGTCAAAGTGCAATTGGCGGCTTTTGAGTTCCAGTACATTTTGAATTACACCGTTAATCCCGACCAATATGCGTTCGGGTTTATGGGAACGTACAACTGAAAGCAGGTTTTGCACAATTTTAGAGGTGCGGATGGCTTCGGAAGAGATGCGGCGCAGTTGCCGTTTGATTTCAGGGCTGACGCGTTTTCTAAGCAGTAGTTCTGAAAAGCCGACAACACTGGTTAAGGGATTATTGAGCTCGTGTGCGACCCCTGCAAGCATCTCTCCGACGGCCGCTAACTTTTCTGAATGCAGTTTACGTTGCTGAAACGCCCGCTCTTCAGAGAGGTCTTTACAGACAGAAACAAAACCCACGGCATCGTCCTCATCGTCCTCTACTGTAATCGTTGAGATGGAGAGGGGAAAACGCTCTCCTTCGTGGTTGATGCCATCCAGTTCTGCTTTGCCCACGCCAAAACGAAGGGTTTCGGGCAGGACTTTATTCTTTATTGTTTTAATGCTGTCGATTGGGAATAGGCGTGTTAGGCCTTCCGAGAGAATATCTTCCTCCGCCGCGCCAAAAATATGACAGAGGGCCTGGTTAATATAAAGCGGGCATCCTGATTTATCTTGAAGCAAGAGGCCATTTTGGATGAGTCCGAGCGCTTTTTGGAAATGTTTTAGGCTGGGTTCACGTTTTTGTGGGGTCATTCGCCACTCATTGGAGGAAGTGCGCTGTTTTTTCAGCGCTTCATTTATAAAAAAGCTTAATGGGAAAGTTTCAGGGTGTCAAGTTTTTGTCGCTCCGGCAGTCTTTGCCCAGTGGTGGGTAAAAACAGGAAGTTTGCGTGATTTCTGGATTGAAAAAAGCCTTGAAATCCTAATAAAAGAGCGGAAATATCTCTTTATTTTTTTGGTATTGCTTTTGCTATGTCTGAGGTGAAAACAATCAATGTTTGAAGAAAGGGTGATTCGCGGGATGCATTATTTGAGCCTGAATGACAAATCGAATATCGAGCGATTAAGTGAACTTCTAGGTGGAAATCGCTTTTCTGGCAAAGGAAAAAATGGAATACCCGAAGCCACTCAGTTTGCAGCGGTTTTTAATCGTGTTGAAGCGCGATTGAATACCGCTCTGTCTGAGCCACTTTCAAGTGAGGCCATCCCTGTAAAAGAGAAAAGGATGCGGAAAACCGAGATATTTGAAAAAGAGGGCATAGAGCGTCCTTTGCAGCGACAGGATATGGCGACGGCTCAAAACACGACAGAAACACCCACTCGAGTGGATAAGCCGAGCGAAGTCGAGTCCTCTCATCCTAAAAGGGAGGTGGGAGAGGAAGTAGCAGTACCGGGAGGGGAAGGTCAAAGTCCGGATTCAAGACAGTCTAAAGATAAGATCTCTGGCGATTTATCTGGCAAAAGACAGGGCGCTGTGGGGATTGGGCCGAATGCGAATGCATTGTCCCCAGGGGGAAAGACAGGGACTGATCTTATTTCAGCCCCAATAACGAATGGTCTCGATATTTCTCAATCCTCTCTTGGAAAGGATCACTCTCTTGAGGATGTCTCCGATTCGAAAGAAGCAGGGATTGTCCTTTTGAAAGAAAATAATACCACGATGGCACAGGATGTCGAAGAATCGACAGCAGATCTAAAAACCGTATTGATGGAAAAATTATTGGAAAAACAGGCAAAGGTTTCTGCCGAGCCGGCTTCACAGCAGTTGTTGGAAAAACAAGGACTTCACTCTGATTTAAACCCGGCTGATTCAAACCCGGGAGCAAATACTGGAAATACGACATCAATTGTTGAAACCCTTCAAGGCCTCACGCTCTCCAAATCAATAGGAATTGAAGGAGGAGTCTCAGGAGGAAAAACTCAAGGCGGTATGGGACAAGGCGGTACATTTTTGGGGAATTCTGGTTTTGCCCAAAGCACCGACTTTCAGCCAGGCGAAGGTTCTACAGCGATACAAAAAACGGCGACCGAATTTCGTGCGCTGATGAACGCCGGGCGGAGTATTCCAGATGAAGGGGCTGTTTTGAGGCAGGTCGCTCAGCAATTACGTGCTTGGCGCTCAGGTCAGGATGAGCCCATTCGTTTTCTTCTGGAACCTAAAAACCTGGGTCAGATTCAAATTGACATTACGCTGAAAGATGGGGGACTGACAGCCCATATGGTGACTTCTGATGTGATGGTAAAAGAATTATTGGAGCGAAATCAGCATTTTTTGCAAGAAGCCTTGAAGGAGCAAGGTTTAGAAATGCAGGAGTTTTCAGTCGATTTAGGCGATAGAAAAGGCTTTGGGGCTGATACAAAAACCACAGACGATTTCAATAAGTTGAGCTTATTTTCAGAAGAAGGTCGTGCAAGCGTTTCCATTGAAGGTACTTCTCCGGGATTAAGACCTGGAGAGGGTGGTTTAAGTCTTTATGTTTAGCGAGCGATTTACATAAGGGGTTCCTGCCAAACAGATGCGGGAATGACAAAAAAATAAATGTGATTTAAGGACTAAGGGGGTAAAAAAATGGAAGACGTGGGGACAGAAGTCTTGGGTAAAGATGCTTTTCTTCAACTATTAACGACACAATTGCAATATCAAGATCCGCTAGACCCCACAGACAGCACGCAGTTTGTCGCTGAACTGGCGCAATTTACACAATTGGAGCAGACCTCGCAGATGAATGCACAACTCTCGAAATTGGTTGAAGGCAATATTTCGCTCAATAATTTTGGTGCGACTGCGCTCATTGGCAAAGAAGTTCAGGTTGAAGGTGGCGTTTTTTCCTTGATAGAAGGGGTTAATTCCGACTTTTCATATCAACTGAGTGCTGAGGCGCAAGAGGTTGTGATTCAAATTTTGAATGGTGCTGGCGATGTTGTGAGGGTGCTCAATCCAGGAGCACAGCAGGCAGGGATTAAAACGGCATCTTGGAATGGTCGAGACGCAGATGGCAATGTATTGCCTGTAGGAGATTACAGTTTTAATATTTCGGCGAGAGACCAGGCAGGTGCCCCGGTTGAAAGCGAAACCTTTAGTTCGGGTATTGTCAGTGGGGTTCTTTTTGAAAATGGGGTGCCTTTTGTCACCGTCAATGGTGGAAATATTCCAGCGAGCGATGTGATTTCGGTGCGGTGACCTAGGACCTCAGATTTTAGAGGGTTGTTTAACAAACATCATTCCCGCGAAGGCGGGAATTCAGGATGATGCATTCATGTTTAATGTTATGAGGAGGCAAAAAATATGGCGATCTTAACATCACTTTTTGCGGGGGTGAGCGGACTCAATGCCTTTGGCACCGGTCTTTCGGTCATTAGTAATAATATTGCAAATTTAAACACAACGGGATTTAAAGATGGGCAGGTTTCTTTTGCCGACTTGATCAGCAGTGGCTCAAGCCGGGCACAGGTGGGTCGGGGTGTTTTGGTGAATGACATTCGCACCAATTTTGCCCAGGGTTCTTTTGAAACAACGGGAAGTGAACTGGACTTGGCTGTGGAGGGAGAAGGATTTTTTGTTTTGAGAGATGCCGCAGGTGCCGAATTTTATTCACGAAATGGGGCATTTAATGTGAATAGAAACGGTTTGGTTGAGAATGCGGAAGGTTTATTACTTCAGGGGACGCAGGCAAGTGCAACCGGAAGTTTGCTCGGTCAGCCTTCTGGGACGATTAATTTGGCGAACACCGCGTTTACGCCGAGTCCCACAAGTACTATTTCTGTCGATGCCAATCTTGATTCAAGAGCGCCTATTATTGGTGCGGGCTTTCTTGTGGGTAATCCGTCCGGGACTTCTAATTTCTCGACAAGCATCTCGATGTTTGACTCCAGTGGGGTGGGACGTCTTGTTTCTGTTTATTTTACGAAAACGGCTGCAACACCCACCGCATCGACATGGACATACAATGTCGTCGTTCCAGCCGCCGACACACAAGTCGGAACAACCGATACCATTATGGCCGATGGAACTTTAACCTTTGGTACGAGTGGACAGCTTACGGCAGTGAGCACGACCAATTTTCCGACTGGAGGGTTTGATTTTGCTGGAACCGTGGGTCAAAATCTGCAACCGACCTTTGATTTTGGCACGAGCACAGGGGCTTTGGGCACAGGTCTTGACGGGATTACCAATTTTGGTGCGCCTTCGGCTGTTCTGACTCAGACACAAGATGGTTTTGCATCAGGTTCGCTTTCCAATGTCTCGATTGATAAAGATGGTATTGTGACGGGCCTTTTTACAAATGGTCAGAGCCGAACGCTAGCACAAGTCACCCTGGCCCGTTTCAACAATCAACAAGGACTTTCGAAGCTCGGAGATAGTGTTTATGTGCTTTCTAGTGAATCGGGTCAGCCGATTATCGGCCCGCCCAATACAGGTGGTGCGGGGCGTGTGCTTTCCAATTCCTTGGAACTTTCAAATGTCGATCTGGCGCAGCAATTTATTAAAATGATTGAATATCAGCGGGGCTTCCAAGCCAACTCACGGGTGATTACAACCACAGATGATTTATTACAAGAATTGGTCAATTTGAGACGATAAATTCTAAGCCGTAAATTGATCTAAAAAAGGGGTAGCGCGCTTGTGGGAGGGGGACGGCGCGTTGCCCTTTTTTGTTTTTTTAAGATGTTTTTTCTCTGTCAATATCATGACATTTCAAGTGTTTCACTTGACGAAAAAATCCTTTCTTTGATCTGATTTTCTCCGGAGAGCGGCTTAAAATGCTTCTTTTCCTCGTCTTCCAGACAGATCTCAAACGGCATAAAGATTGCTAAACAAGACTGCGGCTAAGGAGAAGCACAGGAACCTTTCGGTCTTTGAAGCTGCACTTTCCATTCAAGGTCAGACATCTTGTGTCGGAAAGCGAATGGGAATGAATGTCTATAAAAAGGACAGATTATGAAGATGATTATTATTGGACTTGTCGTCGCACTGGGTGTTGGAGGGGGTGTTTTCTTTTTTATGAAAGGCCAGGCCCCTGCCCCCGTCGCAGAGGCTCCAAGGGCAGCTCCTGGTGAAGAGGGTGAGGCTATTGCTGCTGCAGGGGTGGCGGACGCCGAACCAGGAGGGGATGGTCCTCAGGATGAAGGGGGCATCTACGAGCTTGAACCCTTTATCGTGAATCTAGCGGATATTACAAAAGTCCGTTACCTGAAAATTACAGTCAAACTGGATCTGGTTCGCAGCAAACATGCCGATGACCTTAATAACAATTTACCCCAGATTCGTGACACCTTGATTCTGCTTTTGAGCAGCAAAGATTTTGCATCGATTCGCACCGTGGAGGGAAAGATGGAGCTGCGTGATGAAATTCTACAGCGCGTCAATGCCATTTTTCGAAGTAATAAAGTCAAGATGGCCTATTTTACAGATTTTGTGACCCAATAATTATCGCTGAAGTTTGAGGAAATTTGATGGCAGAAAAAATTCTCTCACAAGACGAAGTCGAAGCGCTTCTGCAAGGAGTCACTTCAGGAGAGGTCGAAACTGAAGGTGAGGAAACACAGGAAGGGGCCAACAACTATGACCTCACCAATCAGGAACGCATTATTCGAGGGCGTATGCCCAGCCTGGAGATCATTAACGAACGTTTTGCGCGTTTGTTTCAAATCTCGATGACGACCTTTTTAAAGAAGGAGATTGAGGTGGTTCCTGTTTCCATTGATGTGCCGAAGTTTGGCGAACTCATGCGTAAAATTCCACTGCCGAGCAGTATTAATATCGTCAAAATGGACCCTTTAAGAGGGGCTGTCCTGATTATTTTGGATACAAAGTTTGTTTACCGTTTGGTTGATCTTTATTTCGGGGGATCGGGCCAGACTTACGTAAAAATTGAAGGACGAGATTTTACCTCAATTGAAGCCCGCATTATCCAAAAAGTGGTGGATAAAATTATCAGTGACTTGGAAACCTCGTGGAAACCCATTTTTAAGATTGAAATTACACACATCCGTACCGAGATCAATCCCCAGTTTGCGGCTGTGGTGACGCCCACCGAAGTGGTGGTGACCACCTTGTTTAAGATCGAAATTGATGGAGAAGGCGGTGACATTTTTATTGGCATGCCTTATCCCACGATTGAACCCATACGCGAAAAACTCTATGGCAGTTTTCAGAGTGACCAGGACGAAGAGAACAAGGTTTGGGCGAACCGTTTTGCGGAACAAATGACGGAGTGCAGCCTGAGTGCTGTTGCGGAGATTGGAAAAGCAGAGCTTACGGTGGGTGAACTCACAAAACTTTCTGTGGGGGATGTCATCATGTTGAATCGCACGGTGAAAGAAGACCTTGACCTAAAAATCGAAGGGAAAACCGTATTCCACGGCCGTGCGGGACTTCATCGTGGCAATGTTGCTTTTCAAATCACGTCGATCAGTAAAGACCGTAAAAAATGATGGAAGCCAAATTGAAGGAAACTCAGGTCTGATAAGAGTTTCCTTCAGAAAGCGGGAGGGAAAAAATGGCAGATGATCCAGCCGCTCCGGAAGAAGAAGACGAGATGGCCCGTGCCATGGCAGAGGCCATGGCAGAAGCAGGACAAACGATTGAAAAAGAGATGCCAGGCGCTGCACCTGCCCCCCCCAGCGATGTCGAACAAGCCGCGATAGATGATGCTGTGGCTGCTGCCGCTGCTGATGCAGCACCACCCGTGGTAGAAGAAAAAGCGAAGCCCGCAGCCGAGCCTGCACCGCTTTCTACCCTTGCACCCCAGCAGACCGGTGAGCCGCTTGGAAATCTGGACTTTATTTTGGATGTGCCGCTTCAAATTACGGTAACACTGGGTGAGACACGCATGTTGATTAAAGAGCTGCTGCAATTAGGGCAGGGTTCCGTGGTCGAGTTAGAAAAGATGGCGGGTGAGCCGATGGATGTGCTTATTGGCGACAAGTTGGTTGCGCGCGGTGAAGTTGTGGTGGTGAATGAAAAATTTGGGGTGCGTTTAACCGACATCGTCAGCACGGCAGACCGGATTCAAAATTTGAATGGCTAGGAGATTGTAATCAGGGCTTCTTTAAAGGCGTCTAATTTTCAGGGTTTCAAAAAAGGTTGTTAAAAAATGGACGATCCTTTTTCAAGTTTAGTCAAAATGCTTTCGTCGCTTTTGTTGGTGCTGGCGCTCATTTTAGGCATTGCTTTTGCGCTGAGACATTTTTTGCGTTCCCGTTTTAGTCGATGGAAGACGGCCCCTTTGGTTCAAGTGCTGTCCACGGCCTATCTCGGTCCAAAAAAGGAGGTTTCGATTATTTCGGTGGGTAAACAATATCTTGTTCTAGGGGTTACACCCAATCACATTTCACTCTTGACCCGTTTAGAAGAGGCCCCTTTTGAAACAAAGCTTACAGAGGAAATGAAAGATCTGGAACCAGAATGAATCATAACCTGCTAGAAAAAAGACGTGCCTCGTGGCGTTTATTGATGCTCTTTTTGAGTCTTGTTATCGCCGCACTTTTTTTGGTTTTTTTATTGCCACAGCCTTCGTTTGCCCAGACGGCAGCGAGCGAAGCGCCATCGGTGACCGTGAGTTTGGGTACAGGCTCCGGTGAGCGTTTTTCCGTCGCAATTCAAATCCTGATTCTCCTCACCGTTTTATCTCTTGCACCTGCAATCTTTATCATGATGAGTTCATTTACACGGATCATCGTCGTGCTTTCTTTTATGAGACAAGCCTTTGGCACACAACAATCTCCCCCCAATCAAGTCCTCATTGGTCTTGCACTTTTTCTCACTTTTCTTGTGATGGCCCCTGTTTGGCAACAAGTGAATACCGAGGCCTTGCAGCCTTATTTGAATGAAACCATTTCACAAGAAGATGCCTTGGATCTTGCGATTGCACCGGTGAGGAATTTCATGTTGAAACAGGTTCGTGAGAAAGACCTCTCCCTTTTTGTGAAGATTGCGAAGTTGCCCCAACCCAAAAATCCATCAGACCTGCCCACTTTTACCATCATTCCTGCTTTTATGATCAGTGAGCTTAGAACGGCATTTCAAATTGGATTTCTGGTTTATTTGCCTTTTCTTGTGATTGATATTGTGGTGGCGAGCATCCTGATGTCCATGGGCATGATGATGTTACCGCCGGTCATGATTTCACTCCCTTTTAAATTGATTTTGTTTGTTTTGGCCGACGGTTGGTACTTGGTCGTGGGATCTTTGGTCAAGGGCTTTGCATGAATTGGGCAGAGCGGAGACCCAGGAATGGAGACTGAATTGAAAACCAAGGTGTTGTCCCCCGATTTTATAGGATTTTAAAAAAATGACCCCTGAATTTGTGACGGAAATTGTGCAACGTACGATTGAAATTTCGGTGCTTTTGTCTGCGCCCGTACTGGTTTCAAGTCTTGCCATTGGTTTGGTGGTGAGTCTCTTTCAGGCTGTAACCCAGATCAATGAAGCGACCCTGACTTTCTTGCCCAAGATCTTAGTGGCAGGCCTGGCGTTGGCATTTTTTTTCCCCTGGATGCTGTCGATCATTATTGGATTTACCAGTGATATTTTGATGAATTTTCCAAATTACACGGGTTGAAATAGAAGGGTTGAGTGATGAACATTCCTTTACTTGAAGACATCTTAGCAAACCAGATGGTCTTCCTTTTTATCCTTTTTCGGGTGGCTGCATTTATGGTGGCAATTCCCCTGATGGGGGGTGCAGGGGTACCCGTGATGGTGAAGATGCTGCTGATCCTTTCCATGAGTTTTGTGTTGTTCCAAACCCTTACCCTAGAACCACCCGGCGTCTTGAATCTCGTTTCTTTGACGACCGCATTGCTTGGAGAAGTTTTAATCGGCCTTATTATTGGCATGGCTGCAAACTTACTTTTTACTGCCATTGAGATGGGATCCGAAATTATAGGGATGCAAATGGGCTTAGGGAGCGCAAATCTTTTTGATCCTATTTCCAATAAACAGGCCTCCTTGATTGCGCGTTTGCAGGGTCTTGTTGCCATGCTCATTTTTCTGACGATGAACGGTCACTTCATTGTCTTAGAGAGCATGGTGAAGAGTTTTGAATTGATTCCTTTTGGTGGTTTTTATCCTTCAGGGCCATTGATCGAATTCCTCATGAAACTTGCGGGAGCGATGTTTTTACTCGGACTTAAAGTTGCAATCCCCATTATCGTAACCCTTCTTATGGCAAATGTCGTCATTGGTATTTTTTCAAGGGTTATTCCGCAACTCAATGTCCTGCTTTTTAGTTTTCCGGTGACGATCACACTCGGATTGGTGATGGTGGGTTTTTCACTGCCGATACTGACTGGCATTTTAAGACAAGAGATTTCAGGACTTAGAACGATTTTTAATCAACTGCTCATTGGGATGCAACCTTAATTTTTTAGAAGTAGAGAGAAAAAATGGCAGCAGACGATCAGGAAAAAACTGAAAAAGCCACCCCAAAGCGTCGAGAAGAGGCGCGGCAAAAAGGACAGGTGGTGACCAGTCGCGAGTTAAGCTCGGCATTGCTCATTCTATTTGCCGTTTTGATTTTTAAAAACCTGGGTTTGGATTTGATTCTTGGGCTAAAGACATCTATGGCGCAGGGTTTTTCCAGCTTGGCCTCCGATGTCATGACACCCACGCAATTTACGCTTTTTATGCGTGATCTTATGATCAGAATCCTTGTGATTTCTCTCCCTATTTTGTTGTTGATTGCTTTTGTGGGTGGGGCTTCTGTTGTGGTGCAGCATGGGGTGCTCTTTTCGACACAGGCCTTGATGCCTGACTGGGGTCGGATCAATCCTCTTTCAGGTTTCGCGCGTATTTTTTCAATCGACTCGCTGATGAATGGTTCAAAAACCTTTCTAAAATTTCTCGTGATCAGCGTGGTGGCTTATTTTGCGATCATGAATAGATTATCCGAAGTGCTCGAATTAAGTCGTATGACTCCTGGCGCAATTCTCACTCTATCAGGAGACATAATTGCCAGTCTGGTCTTACGGTGTGGGGCTGTGGTGGCGGTCATTGGTGGGGCTGATTATGCCTTTCAGTGGTGGTCTTTTGAGAAAAAACTTCGCATGAGCAAACAGGAAATCAAAGACGAAAACAAGCAGACGGAAGGGGCGCCACAGGTGAAAGCGCGTATCCGAAACCTGCAACGTGAAATGGCGAGAAACCGCATGATGGCTGATGTGTCAGACGCAGATGTGGTGATTACCAATCCGACACATTTGGCGATTGCACTCTCTTACAAAGCCGAGACGATGGCTGCACCCAAAGTGCTCGCAAAAGGTTCAGGCTATGTCGCAGAAAAAATTAGAACCGTGGCCCGTGAGCATGGCATTCCTGTCATTGAGAACAAACCCGTGGCGCGATCCCTTTTTAAAATCGTCGAAGTGGGTCAGTTCATTCCTGCCAGCATCTATCGAGCGGTCGCCGAAATCTTATCCTATGTTTATAAATTGAAAGGACTTAAGGCGTAACACAAAATGGCGCAGACCTTGACAGAAAATGCATCTCAAAATCCGTCTTTGGATGGGATGGGAAAAAATGGCGATATCATCATGACTTTGGGTGTGGTGGGTATTCTGCTTTTAATGATTTTGCCGACGCCCACTATTTTTTTGGACTTGCTCTTGGCTTTTAGCATCAGTTCGGCATTGGTCATTTTGTTTGTTGCATTGCACACCATCAAGCCTGTGGAATTTTCTGCCTTTCCCTCTATTTTATTGATTATCACGCTCTTTCGTCTTGCCTTGAATATTGCCACCACGCGCTCGATTTTGTTGAATGGGAATACCGGAGTGGGTGCCGCCGGAAAGGTCATTGAAACCTTTGGCAGTTTAATGATCGGGGGGAATTACGCCGTAGGTCTTGTGGTGTTTATCATTCTTGTTGTCATCAATTTTGTGGTGATTACAAAAGGTGCAGGGAGAATTGCAGAGGTGGCCGCGCGTTTTATGTTGGATGCGATGCCGGGAAAACAGATGAGCATCGATGCCGATTTGAATGCGGGCATGATCAATGAAAAAGAGGCCAAACTGCGTCGGGAGGGCATCGCAAAAGAAGCCGATTTTTACGGGGCGATGGATGGTGCCAGTAAGTTTGTACGGGGGGATGCGATTGCGGCTATTTTGATTATCCTGGTCAACGTCATCGGTGGATTTGTCATCGGCGTTTTACAGCAAAATATGGATATCGCAACCGCCGCTCAAAACTACACACTTTTGAGTATTGGGGATGGTCTGGTGGGTCAGATTCCCGCACTCATTATTTCGACGGCCTCAGGTATTGTGGTGACACGTGCGGCTTCTGACTCCAATTTAGGGACAGATGTGACACGGCAAATGTTGATTCATCCCAGTGCACTTATGGGAGCGGCTACGATTGTTTTTATTTTTGGTTTGATTCCGGGTTTACCACACATGGCTTTTTTCCTGATCGCGGGTGGTATTGGTTTTATTGGATATTCGGCACAAACGGCGCAAGAGGCCGAAAAAGCAAAACCTGCTCCCCCTCTTCCTGAATCAGAGCAAGCCCCCAATAAAGATGAATGGATTGTTCCATTGGATTTGATGGAACTTAATGTCGGTTATGGTCTGATTCCTCTGGTTGATCAGGCGCAGGATGGGGAGTTGCTCAAACGCATCACGGCGATTCGCAGACAGCTTGCGCTTGAATTGGGTTTTGTCGTACCGCCCATTCATATCCGAGACAACCTGCAAATTAAACCCAATGAATACCTCATTTTGGTGAAAGGGATTGAGGTCAGTCGTGGTGAGGTCTTGCCGCGTCATTTCCTGGCGATGAATCCCAGTGGGATGGAAGCACATGGCATTGAGGGTATTCCCACACAGGAGCCTTGTTTTGGATTACAGGCCCTTTGGGTGACAGAAAAAGAAAAAGATCGTGCAAAAGTAGAAGGTTTTACTGTCGTAGATGTGCCTTCGGTCATTGCAACACATCTGACCGAAATCATTCGCAGTCATGCTGCAGAGTTGATTGGACGACAAGAAGTCCAGCATCTCTTGGATCGCTTCTCAAAAGACAACCCAAAGGTGGTTGAAGAGTTGCTGCCCACGCTCTTGTCTTTAGGGAGTGTGGTGAAGGTTTTGGGTAATCTTTTAAGAGAACGTGTGGCGATTCGTGATTTGCGTACCATTCTGGAGACCTTGGCCGATGTTGCGCCGATGAGCAAGGAAACGGGCTTATTGACAGAACATTGCAGACAAGCACTTTCCCGCACGATCACAAAACAATATGAAGAGCCCGATGGCAAGCTCTATGTGATTAGTGTGAATCCGCGTTTGGATAGGATGATGTCTGAAGCGATTCAAAAAGATGAGCAGGGTGGATCATTGGTCCTTGATCCCATTCTTGCCCAAAAAATAATCATGCAAATTCGAAGTGCTTCCGAAGCCGTGGCGATGAAAGGCCATCACCCGGTTTTAATGTGCTCGCCTATGCTCAGACTCCATCTCCGCAAAATGGCGGAGCGTTTTATTCCAAACTTGGTGGTGCTTTCGTCCGGGGAGATTGCGACACAGGCCCAGTTGCAGTCGATTGAAACAGTGGATGTGAACCATGAAAATTAGAAAATTTGAAGGTCAGCGGATGACAGAAGTTCTACAGGAGATCAAGTCGGTTTTAGGCCCGGATGCCGTCATTCTTTCGACACGGGAGATCAGTCGAAGACAAAAAGTACGTGGTGGCGGTTTTTTAACGATGCCAATTATTGAAGTGACGGCGGCGATTGAGGTCCCGGAACCGATAGCCACATCTTCCGTGAAAAAAGCGCCTGTTTTTGAAGGTGCTTTGCAAGCAGCTGTGCAAGGCGATATCTACAAAGAGCTTCAAAGTATCAAGGATGCAGTTGCAGACATCAGCGCAAGCGCGGCGGCATCAGAGTCCATTCCGAAGCAAGAGCAGAAGCTTGTTCCGACTGCAGAGATCTATGAAACCTGGCTCGAAATGAAAATTATGTTGAAGTCCATGACTGAGATGCGTCGGGAGGATCCGCTCTTCTCAAAAAATAAAACCCTGGGTGCACTCTTTGAACAACTAATTTTGAGTGGGGTCGATACGGAGACGGCACAGCATCTTGTGAAGGCGGTGACAGAGAGTCTCTCTCAGGAGGATATTTGGAAACCTGAGCGGGTGCAACATTCTATTTACGATGTGATTCAGGGTTTGACCCAGGTGACTGGGCCTTTTGCTTTACAGGAATACAGTGGACTCAAGGGGCCAAAAGTGATTGCGCTCATTGGGCCGACCGGTGTGGGAAAAACAACGACCGCTGCAAAACTGGGGGTGAGTCGTCTAAAAAGAAAACAGGCGGTGACGCTCGTTTCTCTGGATGAAACGGAAAGCGGGGGCGGGGAAATTTTGATCCAACATGCAGACCGTCATCATATCCCTGCGCTCAAAATCACGTCCTGGGATCGCTTGAAACAATTTGTTTCCGGGCGAAAAAAAGGCGAACTCATTCTGCTGGATACCGCGGGACGGAGCCATCTTAGATCCAAAGAAATCGTCTTACTTAAACGACTCATGTCGGTGGGTTTTCCTTTGGAGACTCATCTTGTGCTTTCGGCCAACACGAAGGGCAGCGATCTCTCAGACATGATCGATCAGTTTTCTGTGATTCCTATTTATTCACTACTTTTTACAAAATTAGACGAAACCCTTACCTACGGACCCTTGTTTTCGACGATGGGTCGAAAGCGAAAACCGCTTTCTTATCTCACCACAGGGCGGTGTATTCCGGATGATATTGAATTGGCGACTCCAAAAAGGTTTACCGACTTGGTTTTGAGCCGTTCAGGATAAAAAAGTGACCACTTGGCATATTAGATTGAAGTAGAGCAGAGAGAGGGAAAATCAGATGGGACAGACCGGAACAGTCAATGGCAGTGGTGAAACAGAGATCGCTGAAACACCACCTGAAGCGGCGCGTATCCCCAAGGTTATCGCCGTCACGAGCGGCAAAGGCGGTGTTGGAAAAACAAATGTTGTGGCCAATCTCGCTGTCGCATTGGCGCGTCTGGGTAAATCTGTCGTGATTTTGGATGCCGACTTGGGTTTAGGCAATGTCGATGTGCTCTTTGGCATTATTCCAAAATACACGATTGAACACGTCTTATTGGGTGAAAAAACGCTTCCAGAAGTCATGGTTGAGGGGCCCTTGGGGATTAAAATTCTTCCAACCAGTTCCGGGTCAGAAGACCTGACACATTTAAGCCCTGAGCAGAAATTGGTTTTTTTGTCAGAGTTGGATCGACTGGAAAAAGCGGTGGATGTTTTTTTAATTGATACGGCAGCGGGGATCTCATCCAATGTGCTTTATTTTAATACGGTCGCACAGGAAATTTTAGTCATCGCAACGGCCGATCCGACATCTGTGACGGACGCTTACGCCATTATGAAAATTTTATCTAAACGACATGGGGAAAAACGCTTCAAACTCTTGGTCAACATGGCGCGCAGCCTGCGGGAGGCCAAGGAGGTTTATCGGAAATTGACCTTGGTTTCCGATCAGTTTTTAGACATCGCGATTGAGTATTGTGGCTTTATTCCCCAGGACGATTATTTGCGTATGGCCGTGATTGAGCAGCGATCTGTGGTGGACCTTTATCCCAGAGCAAAGTCGAGTGTGCGTTTTTTAGAACTTGCCGAAGAAATTCTGGCTTGGCCGATCAGTAGCATTCCGAAAGGCAATGTCCAGTTTCTCTGGAAACGTCTATTGGGAGACCCGGAAAACACCGAGGTCTCTGATTAAGTCTGAGCGGATAAGTGTTTTAAATAAAATATTGGAATGACCCAGATGAAGACCAGCAAAGAAGCCCAAGTTTATCAAACAAATCCTACTCCGGGAGAGACGGATATGGATGCGCTTCTTGAAGATTTTGCACCCATGATTCGAATGATTGCACAGCGTCTGGTTTTTCGTCTGCCTTCTTCATTGGATATTGATGACTTGATGCATTCTGGTGTTATTGGGCTGATGAGTGCCCTGGATCGCTACGATCCTAAAATTAACACCCGTTTTAAAACCTATGCAGAATTTAGAATTCGAGGGGCCATGCTCGATGAAATTCGCATGCAGGACTGGGTTCCACGCTCGGTACATGATAAAAGCAAAAAACTACGGAGAGCATCTGATGATTTTATCAAAAAAGCGGGACGTCCTCCGACGGAGGAAGAACTCATCGAAGCCCTGGATATGGATCAAAAAACCTTTGATGAATTTCTTTATCAGGCACGCGGTGTGACACTTTTGAGCCTGGATGATTTGGGGGTTAAAGAGGGGGTTGAATGGCGATTGATCGAAGCCATGGCTGATCCAAATGGGGAAGACCCTTTGCTTTCTGTGCTCTCACTGGATGAAAAAAACCATCTCATTCAGGCCATCGAAGCACTGAACAAAAAAGAGCAAATTGTGATTTCGCTTTATTATCATGAGGAATTGACTTTGAAAGAGATTGGGACCGTTTTAAGTGTTTCCGAATCGCGGGTCTGTCAACTCCACAGTAAAGCCATCATGAAATTGAAAGGAATTTTATCGCAATAAAAGGTCTTTCAAAGTGATTATTTATGGTTAATATTTATAAATTTCAATAGTAAGCCCACGATCTTAGAAAATAAAAAGACAGGGCTAAAGAATTGGAAATGAGAAGCCGATAAGAGGTGGATCGGAGGAGGAGTTTGTCATTCAAAACAGACTTCAAAATGAGATATCCAGAAAAATACCTCAGTAGAGATAGGGGTTCAATATCAAATGAGTATTTTAATCTGTCCGATGGACGATCTTAGGATTTTTAGATTCAAATCTTGCGTGTTGTTTTCAGCGACTCGTTTCGAAAGTGGTGGGTGTTTATGAGCGCTTATTTCATGAAGGCGTGGATTTCAAGTGGTTTTGGATTTCTTGCTCTATATGGCTGGGGTGAAAATCTGGAAGCATTTATTGTTCTGGCCCTGGTTTCTATTTCCTGGGCGGTATTGTCAAAATCTTATCTTAAGTCACATGGCGCTGTGGTGTCCCATGAGGCGGAGTGTTTAGACACTCCACTTCCTTTACAGCAGCAATCGGATACGTCTTTTGCAGTGGAAGTGACAGGGAAAAAGGCGCTTGCTGAAGAAGAGGCAGGTTCTATCTTACAGGCTGGAGCGATATCACCCGAACGAAAACAAGACATGGAATTACAATTTTCCGCCGTTCGTAGTGAAGTCCAGCAAGTGAAAGGTTTGTTAGAAGATGCCATTGAAAAGCTGAATCAGAATTTTACTGCTTTAGAAGCAGGTACACGGGCACAGCGAGATATTATTGGAGATGTGACTTCTGATTCCAGTGTGTCGGAAGAGGAGGGAGATGGGCCCATCGATTTTGAACGTTTTGCAATGGAAACCAAAAAATTGATGGAAGAGCTCGTTGAAAACATCGTGCATACCAGTAAACACAGTATGCGACTTGTTGAAAAACTGGAAGACGTGACGGCCTTGGTTCAGAACATACTGCGGGATGTCGGTGGGGTCGATTCGATTGCCGAACAGACCAAGGTCTTGGCGATTAACGCCACCATTGAGGCGGCAAGGGCAGGAACAGCAGGTCGAGGTTTTGCCGTTGTGGCGTCCGAAGTCCGTCAGCTTTCAAATCATTCAAAGGCATTTGGCATGCGGATCGTGAAACATGTGCAAGAAATCCGAGAGGCCATCGAACGGGCTGAAAAATCCACAAATGATCTGGCTTCAAAAGACATGAATTTTGTGCTTCAATCCAAACGGGAGACCGACAAGATGATGAAGGGTTTGAATGAACTCCATCAGAAAATGGTTGAAGGAGTGGATTCTGTTTCCACCATCAGCGCCCAGATTACAAATAACGTGGGCAGTGCCATCACGGCACTTCAGTTTGAAGATTTGGTGCGACAATTGCTAGATGGGGTGCTCTTGCGTATGGAAAAAATAGAAGCGATTGCAAGTGGCGGAGGGGTCTGCATCATCGAAAAATCCAGTTTTTATACGGACGCCCAGGCCGAAAATGACTCCTATCAAACCGTGGGGGCGACGACGGAAAAAGGCAGTAACACCAAAGTGGTTCAAGAGAATGTGGGTGCCGGGGATATCGAATTGTTTTAATCATACAGGGGTGGCTGTAGGGGCAAGATATTTGTCTTTATTTCATTAAGAAGGAGGAAGGTTCCATGGGAAAGTCTGTTTTAGCCGTTGATGATTCGAAGTCAATGCGGCAGATGGTTGTTTTTACCCTGAAAGGTGCAGGCTACGATGTCGTTGAGGCGGTGGATGGTCAGGATGCCCTGACTAAGTCAAAATCCAAAGTATTTAATCTTGTTTTGACCGATCAGAATATGCCGAACATGGATGGTTTATCTCTGATTCGGGCATTGCGTGGTTCTCCGAAATATAAACAAACCCCCATTTTAATGTTGACGACGGAATCAAGTGACACCATGAAAAGTCAAGGCAAGGCCGTGGGGGCGACGGGTTGGTTGGTCAAACCCTTTGATCCCGCAAAATTGCTGATGGTGGTTAAAAAAGTGATTGGCTAAAGGCCTGCTTCTCCTGGAAATGGGGGGACGCGGGCAAATGATGCAATAAGAAGGAGGAAGTATGGATTTTGATAAAAGCCAATTCTTTCAGGTGTTTTATGAAGAGACGGCCGAGCATCTCGTTGCAATGGAAGCGTTACTGATCAATCTGGATATTGCATCGCCGGATTCGGAAGATTTGAATGCCATTTTCCGTGCGGTTCATTCGATTAAAGGCGGTGCGGGGACCTTTGGTTTTGACAAACTCACCAAGGTTGCACATGCTTTTGAGACCGTACTCGATAAAATAAGAAAATCAGAATTAGCACTCAAAAGTGAAATGGTCGATATCTTTCTGGAAGGGGGAGATGTCTTAAATGAAATATTAGAGGCCTATAAAGAAGAGGGTGAAATTGATATGACCTCTTCCATTGACATCATCGAACGCCTTAAGGCGGTTTCGGGTGATGTATTGAAAACGGAAGAAAGTCCTAAAAAAACAAAGACAAAAGCCAAAGTAAAAACCCAAAAAGCCTCTGAATCCCCTGATGAAGCAGCAGAAACAGAAGACGAACTCGGTTTTGGTTTTTTTGACGATGATCCAAAAATTAAGACGAGTGACTCAGAATCCCTTGCGGATGTCCAGTCTCAAGACGAGGTCGAAGATTCGGGCTATGGTTTTTTTGATACGGATGAAGATACCGATTCAGTTTCAGTTGAGGCGATAGCCGAAAAAACGATTGCCCCTCCCCCCATTTCAAAAGGCCCCACTGCAAAGGCCCGTCCAGAAAAAGCCGCAAAGGCTACGGCTGAAGCGACTTCTATTCGTATTGGTGTTGAAAAAGTAGATCAACTGTTTAATCAAGTGGGTGAAATTGTGATTACACAGGCCATGTTGGCACAAACGGCTTCTCACCTTGATCCGGCCATTTTTGAGAAATTAGAAAATGGGCTCGCGCAATTGGAGCGCAATACCCGTGATCTACAAGAAAGTGTCATGGCCATACGCATGGTGCCGATTCGCATGGTGTTTAGCCGTTTTCCCCGGCTCGTGCGTGACATGAAAAAGGCATTCGGCAAAGAACTTGAATTGGTTATGATCGGAGAAGAAACCGAAATTGACAAAGGGTTTATCGAAAAACTTTCTGATCCGCTCACCCATTTGTTGCGAAATAGTTTTGATCACGGGATTGAATCCCCTGATGACCGTAAAGCCGCCGGAAAAGACCCCATGGGAACGATTATTTTGGAGGCCTCTCATCAGGGTGGGAATGTGGTCATTGAAGTGAGAGACAACGGTGCAGGTTTAAATCGGGAGCGCATCCTGGCAAAAGCGGCTGAGCAGGGGATTGCCGTACCAGAAAATATTTCGGATGGAGAGGTTTGGAATCTTATTTTTGCCCCGGGTTTTTCGACCGCTAAAAAAGTCAGTGATATTTCAGGCCGCGGTGTGGGGATGGATGTCGTCAAAAAAAATGTTCAATCCATGGGCGGCATGGTCGAGATCGAATCCGAAGCGGGTGTTGGAAGCCGTTTCATCATTCGACTTCCGCTGACGCTCGCCATTATCGAGGGCATGGTGGTCAAGGTCGGAAAGGAGGTTTACATCCTCCCGATTACCTCCATTGTGGAATCCATTCGACCCCAGGCAAGCGAGATCAAAACCATTATGGAGCGGGGTGAATTGGTGAATATGCGCGGAGAATACTTGCCCATCGTGCGCCTGTCAGAGCTATTTGGCACACATTCAGAGGTGACAGACCCGACAAAAGGGGTTTTGTCCGTCATTGAGTCTGATGGGGGGCGTGTGGCTGTTTTGGTGGATGAATTGCTGGGTCAGCAACAGGTTGTCATCAAAAGCATGGAAACCAATTTCAAGAAGGTGAATGGCATTGCGGGGGCGACCATTTTAGGGGATGGACATGTCGCTTTTATTATCGATGTGCGTGCCATTCGTTCTTTTGCGAAGCATGAAGAACAGATGTTCGTGGGGTAATTTGGGGCCTTTGTCTTTTGCGCAAGGGGTGACAGTGATCAGGTCAAAAAAGGGAATGTTCTCCAATATCGGGGAAGATGAAAGGAGGCACAGTGTCTATTGCAACAGAATCGGCGAAGAAGTCACAGGATGATCAAATGGGTTTCGCGGCAGATGGGGATCAATATCTCACCTTTGCACTTGGAGAAGAACAATATGGGGTACAAATTCTCCGAGTCCAGGAAATTAAGGGATACACCGGCGTAACGCGTATTCCGAATACACCGGACTATGTAAAAGGGGTCCTAAATTTACGGGGCACCATTGTTCCCATCGTGGATTTGCGTATGAAGTTTGGCATGGAACAGCAGGAATACGACAAAAAAACCGTAATTATCGTTGTCGAGGTCAAGGGACGCATTATGGGCATTATTGTGGATGCGGTCTCAGATGTCATGAATATTGCCGCAAAAGACATTCAACCTGCGCCGGAATTTGGAAACATGGTGGATGTGGGTTTTATCAACGGCATTGGCAGTTATGGTGAAAAGCTGGTGGCTTTTTTGGATATCGACCGTGTGCTTTCGGTTTCGGGTGGCGAAGAGTTTGATGTTCCAGAGACTGAGCACTGATTATTTGCATGAGATGGGGTGGGTCTTCTTAGATTTTCCATTTTTGAAGTTCTAAAGAAATAGGAGAGAACAGAATCATGGCACTTAATGTCAAGGTATTGGAAGACAGTTTTGCGTTGCTCGCACCGCAGGGAGATGCGCTCGTTGCGCGATTTTATGAACGGCTTTTTGAAAAATATCCGCAAGTCAAACCCATGTTTAGTGGGACAACGCCAAAAAAACAACAAAAGATGCTCTTAGGTGCGCTGGTATTGGTGGTTGAAAATTTGAGTCGACCGGAAACTTTGGTAAAAGCTTTGCGTGCAATGGGTGAACGTCATCTGGATTACGGAGCGGAAGCCGGACATTATGATGCCGTAAAAGAAAATATGTTGGTTGTGCTCGCTGAGTTTGCCGGAGAGGCCTGGACAGCCAAGGTCAAAAAGGCATGGAGCGATGCACTGGATACGATTCAAACCGTCATGTTAGAGGGAGCGAGCATGGCGCAAAAAAGTAAGAAAGTTCAGGGGAAAGCCAAAAAAACACAAAAAGGAAGAAAACAAAAAGGGGAGGAAGGCGCAATGGCAGATAAGAAGGGTTCTTCAGATAGAGGATCAAAGATGGGTGATCTTTCAGCAAAAGTCGATGCGATCAATAAATCACAGGCCATGATTGAATTTAATCTAGATGGAACCATTATCACGGCGAATGACAACTTCTTGAATACCGTGGGATATACCTTGAATGAGGTGCAGGGTGAGCATCACCGCATGTTTTGCGAAAAAAGCTATGCCTCAAGCCCGGCTTATACCCAGTTTTGGGAAAAGTTGAACAAAGGTGAGTTTGATTCCGGAACCTATAAACGGCTTGGCAAGGGAGGCAAAGAAGTCTGGATCAATGCCTCCTACAACCCGATTATGGATGCCGATGGCAAAGTCTGCAAAGTGGTGAAATTTGCGACGAATGTGACGGAAGAAAAAAACAAAATGGCGGAATTTGAAGGCAAATTGGAGGCCATCAATAAGTCTCAGGCGGCCATTGAATTTAATATGGATGGCACCATCATTACGGCCAATGACAATTTTCTTGGTGCGATAGGGTATCGCTTGGAAGAAGTTGAAGGCAAACATCACCGCATCTTTTGTCAGCCGGAATATGCCAACAGTCCGGCCTATGCGGCTTTCTGGGAAAAGCTGAATCGGGGTGAGTTTGACTCGGGCGAATATCTGCGTATTGGCAAAGGGGGTAAAGAAATATGGATCAATGCCTCCTACAATCCCATCTTTAATGCGGATGGCAAGGTTTACAAAGTCGTGAAATTTGCTACCGACATCACCGCTGAAAAAATGAAAGCCGTCGAGTCCGCGCGTCTTAAAATGTCGCTGGATGTTGCAGGCACAAACATTATGCTCTGTGATCGTGATTATAAAATCATCTATTCAAATAATTCTTCTACAAATACCTTACGGGGTTTGTTACCAGAGTTACAAAAAGCCTTCCCTGGCTTTCAGTTGGAGAAGGTGATTGGGTCGAGCATCGATGGGTTTCATAAAGATCCTTCGCATCAGCGTCGTATGTTGGATGATCCAAAAAATTTTCCACATCGAGCCGAGATCCAATTTGGGGAGGTGAAGTTGGATCTTACTGTGAATGCCATTATGTCAGAAGAGGGAGAATACATTGGAAATGTTGTCGAATGGGTCGATGTGACCAATCAGAAAATGGCTGAAAGCGAAGTGGCCCGTTTGATTTCTGCCGCCTCGGAAGGACAGCTTTCTGAACGCATTGATGCCTCAATTTTTAGCGGATTTTTAAAGACCCTGGCAGAAGGCATCAATAGCATGTTGGCAGCGGTTGAGACCCCCATGACAGAAGCCAAAGAAGTTTTAAGTCTGCTCTCAGAAGGCGATTTAAGAACCCCGATGTCTGGAGAGTATGAAGGTGCTTTTCATGAGATGAAGGAGAGTCTCAATAAAGCGATCGCTCAACTGAGTCAGACCCTAACCGCCGTGGCCGAAGGCTCAGACCTGGTAACCAATGGCATCAATGAGATCAGCAAGGGTAACGAAGACCTGTCACAAAGAACGGCAGAACAGGCGAGTGCCTTGGAAGAAACCTCTTCTTCTATGGAAGAGATGACTTCAACCGTCAAACAAAATGCCGACAATGCCGCGCAAGCCAATCAACTGGCCATTGCCGCACGCGAAGTGGCCGAAAAAGGCGGTCGTGTCACGGCGGAAACTTCCGAAGCGATGCTTGCGGTGAACAAGAGTAGTAAAAAAATCGTGGACATCATTTCCGTGATTGACGAGATTGCCTTTCAAACCAACTTGCTGGCCTTAAATGCCGCCGTTGAGGCGGCCCGTGCGGGTGAACATGGACGGGGTTTTGCCGTCGTAGCGGCTGAAGTTCGAAACCTTGCACAACGTTCGGCCACGGCGGCAAAAGAGATTAAGGCCTTGATCAATGAGTCCGTGCAGCAGGTGACCGACAGCACCGCTTTGGTGGATCAGTCGGGTAAAACACTTGAAGAGATCGTCGAATCCGTCAAACGGGTAACCGATGTGATTGGTGAGATCAGTGCCGCTTCAGCGGAGCAGACGACCGGGATCGAAGAAGTCAACAAAGCCATTATGCAAATGGACGAAACGACCCAGCAAAATGCCGCCCTGGTTGAAGAAGCGACCTCGGCCAGTCAGTCCATTAAAGATCAGGCCGAAGACTTGGTCGAGCAGGTTGAGTTTTTTCAGCTCGAGGGCAAAGAGGCCGGACAACGTGCGAGTCGGGCCGTCAAAGAAGCGAAGCGGGAAATGGCCCCCTCAAAAAGTCAGAGGCCGAGCACTGGGACAAGCCGTCGCTCAGGTACTTTGCCAAAACCCAAGCTGAGACAGGCTGTGGGCGCAAATGGGAGTGGCGTGACAAAAAGCGTGGGTTCCGAAGAAGATTTCGAGGAGTTTTAGTACAGAAAAAAGCACATCGTCTGGGGTGGATCGAAGACTCACCCCAGACGATGTGCGATTCTTTGAATATACGGACATTCAATTAAAACAGGAGGTTTTGAGGCATGGGTATGGCTTTATCCAGTACAACACATTATTCGATTACGGATGAAGAGTTTTTGCAATTTAAAAACCTGCTCTATGACGAGAGTGGGATTACTTTAAGCGAACACAAAAAAACACTCTTGGTCTCACGATTGACAAAACGTTTACGAAAGTTAGGGCTAAAATCATTTGGTGCGTATTACGACTATGTGGTGCATGGGGTGAGTGGTGGAGAAGAGTTTGTTCAGATGTTGGACTTGCTTTCCACCAATAAAACCGACTTTTTTCGTGAGCCAAAACATTTTGATTTTTTAGCAAAAACCATTATGCCGGAGCTTGCGTCTCAGCGAAAAATCCGGATCTGGTCTTCGGCCTGTTCTTCAGGGGAAGAGCCTTATTCCATTTCCATCACGGTTTGTGAAGCCATGGGGTCTAAGAAGTGGGATTGCAAAATACTGGCTTCCGATCTTTCGACCCGTGTACTGGCCCATGCCGCCAATGGTATTTATGAAAAAGACCGCGTCAAAGACTTGGACAGCGCCCGTCTGCATCGCTTTTTTCTAAAAGGGAAAAAGGGCGATAAGGTGAGGGCTAAAAAAGAAATTGCACAAATGATTGCTTTTAAACGCATCAATCTCATGAATGACGAGTATCCCATTAAAACACAGCTTGACCTCATTTTTTGTCGGAATGTGATGATCTATTTTGACAAAGAAACACAAGAGCGTTTGGTCAATAACTTTTACCGTTATTTAAAACCCAATGGCTATCTGTTTATCGGACATTCGGAAAGTTTGCAATGGCTGGATACGCCTTTTGTTTCCATTGCCCCGACGATCTATCAAAAAAAGGAAGCCGATGAAGGCTGATCTACAAGACGATACTTTTTCTCATATCCGCCTGATTTCTGACGGACGTTTTCCCCACAAAGTTGCACAAGTTTTGCCGGGGGATTTTTACGCGAGCAAGGCCCCTATGGTGGTATATACCGTATTAGGTTCATGTATTTCGGCTTGTATTCTTGATCCGGTTTCAAAGGTTGGTGGCATGAATCATTTCATGCTTCCTGCACCCAAAGGGGATGGCCGTCATGATTCCTGGGGTGAGTCTGCACGTTATGGGTCTTACGCGATGGAAATGTTGATCAATACCATTATGAAGCTGGGGGGATGTAAAGACCGTCTTGAAGTCAAAATATTTGGTGGGGCAAAACTTTTTGAGTCCAGTCGTAATGTTGGGGAAAACAATATCGAATGGGCGATCAATTACATTGAAACGGAAGGTTTAAATTTACTCAAACAAGATACAGGCGATCTCTATCCCCGGAAAATCTATTATTTCACGGAAACAGGACGTGTTTTGATGAAAAAGATCAAACGCATGAGAAATTCGACCTTGAGGGATAGAGAAACAGAATATGCCAAAGAGATTAACAAAAAGAAAGAAACACCTGTAGACGATATTACATTATTTTAAGCCTTTAGATTCATAGGGAGCAAGAGGGGAGATTTCGAGTCATGAAAAAGGTACGGGTTTTAATCGTAGATGATTCTGCACTTATACGACAGCTTTTAACAACTTTACTTTCTTCAGATCCTGGGATCGAAGTCATTGGTACTGCGGCAGACCCCTATATTGCGCGTGACAAGATCAAACAGCTCGACCCGGATGTCTTGACCTTGGATGTCGAAATGCCACGGATGGATGGTTTGACCTTCCTTGAAAAGTTGATGAAGGGGCATCCCATGCCCGTGGTTATGGTGAGTACACTAACGGAAGCGGGCTGCGAAACAACCCTACGGGCTTTGGAGTTGGGTGCGGTGGACTTTTTTACCAAACCCAAGTTTGACATGAAAGAAGGCATGAAGGCCGAAGCTGCCTTGCTGACAGAATTGGTCAAGGCCGCAGCACAGGCCAAGGTGAAAGCCTTGAAAAAAGGATCTTCAGAAAATAAATCAATGCCGACGCTTCTTTCAAGTGCGATGGCAAAAACGACCGATACGATTATCGCGATTGGCGCATCAACCGGGGGAACCGAAGCGCTGCGCGATTTATTGACCACTTTGCCCCCGGATACGCCGCCAATTATCATCACACAGCATATGCCTGAAAAATTTACAAAGCTCTTTGCAGATCGCCTCAATACGCAGTGCAAAATGACCGTTAAAGAAGCCGCCGACGGCGATGCCGTCATTACGGGTCGTGCTTTGATTGCACCAGGGAGTTACCACATGGCTTTGACCCGTAGTGGTGCACGCTATCAGGTCGTGCTCAATCAAGACCCGCCTGTTAATCGCCATCGTCCTTCTGTGGACGTGCTCTTTGATTCTGTTGCGACCACGGCCGGGAAAAATGCCTTGGGTATTATTTTAACCGGTATGGGAAATGACGGCGCTGCAGGGATGCTTAAGATGAAGAAGGCAGGGGCCTTCACCATTGCAGAAGATGAGAGTAGCTGTGTTGTTTTTGGCATGCCAAAAAAGGCGATTGAAGCTGGGGGCGTGGATGAAATTGTCCCCTTAAATCAGGTTGCGGCGACGATGTTTAAACAACTTAACCGATAAGAACAGGAGAGAGAGATGGCATTAAATGTAGAAGTAAAAGACCACAATGGACGATTGCGTTTGGCGATGTCAGGTCGCTTTGATTTTAACTCCAATCGTGATTTTAGAAAGGCCTACGAAAATGGCATGGAACGTTATGCCACGGGACCCATTGAGCTTGATTTTAACGGCGTGGACTATATGGACAGTTCAGCCCTGGGCATGTTGCTTCTATTTAAAGAACGTGCAGAAGAGTTCGATCGTTCTATTTCTCTGATCAACTGCCAAGAATCGGTGCTTGAAATTTTGGATGTTGTGAATTTTGGCAAGTTATTCTCAATCAAATGAGGAATCTGGAAAAATGTCATCTCACGAGACACAAAAAATGGAATACATAATATGAGCCCAGCAAAGGTCCAAGCTTTTGAAGCAGAAGAAATAAAGACCGAAAAAACCATGAGTCTTGCCCGCTATGTGATGGGTCGGATGGTGAGAAAAGTCAATGTAGACGAAGATCTGCTTCAACATTGGGTGCTTCCGGCGGAAGATTTTTCCGGTGATGTCGTCGCGGCTTCAATGACTGCCGGAGATCGTGTGCATCTCATGTTGGCCGATGGTACGGGGCACGGTATTTCGGCGGCGCTTTGTATGATGCCCGTTTCTGAGATCTTTTATGCAATGAGTGGAAAAGGGTTTCCAATTGCCAGCATTGCCAGGGAGTTGAATAAAAAAATGGTGTCACTCTTGCCCGTTGACCGTTTTGTGGCAGCGACATTGGCCTCGATTGATTGGTCGAATAAAACGATTGAGGTTTGGAATGGGGGGGGGCCTGCCGCATTTTTTGTCAATGAGGCCGGAGAAAGAATTCAAACCTGGAAATCAAAAAACCTTCCGATTGGTGTGCTGAGCGACAAAGATTTTGATGATAAGGTGGATATTTTTCAATGGGAGCAAAGCGGACAGTTTTTTATGTATTCCGATGGTCTGACCGAAGCCCGGAATCCAGTCGATGAATTATTTGGCTGCGAACGCATGTATCAGATCCTTTTAGAGGCGGATACAAGCTCCCGCTTTGAACATCTGAAAAAGGCCTTGATGGCGCATATTGATATGCCGGTTTCGGATGATGACGTCTCTGTCCTTGCAGCTAATTGCAAGTCAGATTTTAAGGGTTCGGTCGAGCTGGAAGCCAAAACAAAACCTAATCACGCCACCATAAAGGGCCCCGGTGCTTGGAAACTTGAACTGACATTAGATGCAGCAGATATTCAAGAAGTTGACCTCTTGCCTATTTTACTCACTTGGCTAAAACAGTGCGGTATTTCTCAAAAAAACAGCCAGCGTCTGTTTTTGATTTTAACCGAGCTTTATAACAACGCTGTGGATCATGGTCTCCTGGGTCTTGATTCAAAGTTGAAAACCTCATCCGAAGGGTTTGAAGGCTACCTGAAGAAACGCAGTGAGCGGCTTTCAATGCTTCAAGAAGCTTCTATTGAAATTTATTTGGAACGCATCAAAAATAAAACAGAAGACTATCTCTTTTTCAAAATCAAGGACAGTGGGCCTGGTTTTGATTTTATTCAACATTTTCGGGGACAGATGGTTTGTGTCGATTCACTCTCTGGACGTGGAATCACATTGGTGAATTCTCTGACACGGAGAATGACCTATTTGGCCTCTGGTAATGAAGTGGAAGTTGAGTATCTTTTGAGTGAATAAAGCAATGAAGGATCATCGACGAAGGTGTGGATATGAAGGATATATTTTTCAATTCCAAGGTTCTAAAGTTTTCGAGCAATTCTGCCGATGAGATGAGTGTCGTGGGGAATTGACTGATCATTAAATAAAAAAGAGGTTCACAATGGAAGAGGAAGAAGAAAGTATCCTAGATGAGTTTCTCGTCGAGTGTTCTGAAGGCCTGGAACAACTGGATCAGCAGTTTGTTGCACTAGAGCAGGATCCAACCGATGAATCCCTCTTGGGGAGTATTTTTAGATCGGTTCATACGATCAAAGGCACCTGTGGTTTTTTAGGTTTGCCCAAGCTTGAAAATGTGGCCCACGGTACGGAAAATATTCTTTCTGCCATGCGTGATCACGACATGGATGTGACTTCTGAAAGCATCACCGTTTTGCTTGAGGCGGTCGATGTGATCAAAGGAATTCTCGAATATATCGAGTCCGAGCGAAGAGAGCCTGATAAAAATTACGATGCGGTCAGAAAAAATTTGGATGACTTTTTAGCTGGAGCCACGGATGAAGAAGCGGTCGCCCCGATCACCGAAGCTGAAGCTGCGCTTATGCGGGAAATGGCGGGCGAGGACGAGGTGATTATTGCGGATCTGGATGAAAAAGAGTCCGATCAAGAAGCACCCGCTCTTGAAGAAATTGAAGAAACCAGTGAAGTTGTGGAAACGGCTCAGAATCAAGAAAGTGGAAACGACATCCCGGAGGTGCTCCCAGAAGCCGCCACGCCACCGCCTCCTCAAAAAAGTCCTGAACCCGTTTCAAAAGCACCTGCCGCGCAAAAAACAAAAAAGAAATTAAGTCTTGCAGAATCCAGTATTCGTGTCGATGTTGGGCTACTGGACAAGTTGATCAATATGGTGGGCGAGCTGGTCCTGGCGCGCAATCAACTCTTACAGCAGGTGCGGCAGCAGGCTGAAACCTCGCCCTCAAATGCAAGCAGTGGCACCGTCCAGCAGATTAACCTTATCACCACTGAGCTTCAGGACACGGTGATGAAAACACGGATGCAGCCGATTAAAAATGTCTGGGACAAGTTCCCACGTGTTGTTCGAGATTTAGCACGTTCAAATGGAAAAGATGTCGATTTGGTGATGGAAGGTGCAGAAACCGAGCTGGACAAGACCTTACTTGAGGCCATTAAAGATCCGATGACCCACATCATTCGAAATGCGGCCGATCATGGAATTGAGGTACCAGAGATTCGTCGGGAACGTGGAAAACCTGAAAAAGGCACACTTTTACTTAAGGCCTATCACGAAGGTGGACACATCAACATTCTTATTTCAGACGATGGGGCGGGGATCAATGTGGACCGCGTAACCGCCAAGGCCGTGGAAAAAGGGGTGCTCACTCAGGAAATGGCAGACAAGCTCTCAGAAAGAGAGGCGCTCAATCTGATCTTTCATCCGGGGCTTTCAACGGCAGAGAAGGTGACCAATGTTTCGGGACGGGGGGTTGGCATGGATGTGGTCAAAACCAATATCGAAAAAATCGGGGGTACGGTCAGTATGTCCAGCCGTCTCGGGGAAGGCACGCAGATGCGGATCGAGATCCCGTTAACGCTTGCGATCATTCCTGCACTGATGGTGACCTCTGGCGACGAACCCTTTGCCATTCCTCAGGCGAGCTTGCTTGAGCTTGTGCGTGTAGATGAAGAAACGCGGAACCAAATTGAAGTCATCCGGGGTTCTCATTTTTATCGACTTCGAGGGGTACTGCTTCCTTTGCTCTATCTGAATGAAGTACTGGCCTTGCAGCCGCCAAAGGTCTCCGAAGACGACATTTACTCAAAAGGAACCAATATTGTGGTTCTAAGGGCCGGAGATCATTCGTTTGGATTGGTTGTCGATACAGTGAATGATAGTGAAGAAATCGTAGTGAAGCCTTTGAGCCGTCAGCTCAAAGATCTCTCTTATCTGGCGGGTGCAACCATTCTGGGAGATGGGCGTGTCGCACTTATTTTGGATGTCCTGGGTGTCGCACAGGAAGGGGGTCTGAGTGGGGACGAACATCCTGATACAGGCTTGATGGTTGAGGCCGATGCGCTGATCGATGACGAAGAACACTCGATGACGATGATTCTTTTTTCAATGAACGAAGAAGACCGTTATGCCATTCCACTCTCGGAGGTGGCGCGTCTGGAAGAATTTGATGTGGATAAAATAGAACAATCGGCCGGACAGGATGTCATTCAGTATCGCAGTGACTTGCTGCCCCTGGTGCGTTTAGGGGATGCCCTGGGTGTGATGACCTCGGGTGAAGAAAATGATCGTATTCCAGTGATTGTCTTTTCACGTCACGAAAAAAGCATTGGTGTGATTGTCGGGCGCATTATCGATATCGTTGAATCAGAAATGCAGTTACATTCGACTCCGTCTGAAAAAGTCGGAGTAAAAGGCTCATTGGTGATTGATGGAAAAACGACGGATTTATTGGACATCGAACAACTCATTGACTGTGTGGTTCCCGGGTGGTTAGAGGAAATGGTGGTTTAAGCAAGCTCTGATGAAATCCGAGTCCTAGTGTTCATCTGTTTGAGGGGGAATCAAGAGGGGGAATCAAAATGTCGGAAGAAATCGAACGCGGAGAAGATCGTCGAGAAAAAGATATGGAAACACCCACAAATCAAGCGGATCGTCGGATTACAACGGCAGACCGGCGACATGAGAATAATCGTCAATATGCCACATTTTTTTTGGATACCCATTATCTGGGTGTTGAAGTCGAAAATGTGCAGGAGGTTTTTACCGCAAAAGCCATGACCCCTGTTCCTTTATCGGATCCCATGATTGCCGGTTTAATCAATTTAAGGGGTCATATCATTATGACAATCGACTTGAGAAGACGTCTGGGGTTTGGGGATCGTCCGCCTGAAGACGAAGTCATGAGCATTGTCGTTCGAACTTCCGATGGACCGGTGAACCTATTGGTTGATCGGATTGGTGATGTGATTGAAGTCCGTCCCGATCTTTTTGAAAACGCGCCGGCTACCTTGGAGTCACGTCTGAAAGCCTCGATTGATGGTGTCTATAAATTGGAAGATAGCTTGCTCTTGGCTTTAAATACGGAGCTTGCAAGCGAAGTGATCTGAGAAAAAAGGGGCTGAAAATCTTGATGGCATACACGGTCTTTTAGGATTTTTTTAAAAATAAAAGGTGGATTTTAGATGAAAGTACTCATTGTGGATGATTCCGGGGCAATTAGAAAGATTATGGGCAAGATGCTGAAAGGGATGGGTTTTGAAGTGATTGAAGCCTGTCATGGAAAAGAAGCCCTGGTCCAACTCGAAAAACATCCCGACATCGAACTCCTGACAGTGGATTGGAATATGCCGGAAATGAATGGCATTGAATTGCTTGAGGCCATGAAGGCAAAACAGGATTCAGGTCCAAGGCCAACGATTGTGATGGTTTCGACTGAAAATGAAAAGGATAAAATTGTCAGCGCAATGACGAAAGGGGCGAATGAATACATCATGAAGCCTTTTACAGAAGAAATCTTGACCGAGAAACTTGCATTTCTCGGAATCGGAGGCAATAAAAATGATGCGTGTTAAAGGTGAATCCCCGATCCGTGTGTTGGTTGTTGATGATTCAGTCATTGTCCGCAAAGGGGTAGTGGATGCCCTTAAACCTGATGCTGAGATTGAGGTGATTGGAACGGCACAGAATGGGAAAATTGCACTTGAAAAGATTCAAGCCCTAAAACCGGATGTCATTGTGCTGGATATCGAAATGCCCATTTGTGATGGTTTTGATGTGTTAAAAGGCATTCGGAAGCTGGGCATTCGTGTGCGTGTGATTATGTTCAGCACGCTGACGGAACGTGGGGCTTCTCAGACCATCAAGGCCTTATCTTTAGGGGCAAATGACTATGTGGCAAAACCCTCAAGCGGGACGAAGATCCGGAGTTACAGCGAAGGGGTGAAAGCGGTGGCACTTGAATTGACCCCTAAGATTAAACAATTTAGGAAAGGACCGTCATTGAGGAGCAAATTACCGCAGCGGTCTGCGGTAATGCCTGTGAAAAGGGCTACCGTTACGCCCATTCGTCGGCGTCCGCTTGTTCGGGGCATTCCTCAAATTATCGCGATTGGGATCTCGACCGGGGGCCCGGAGGCACTCGCGAAACTTATCCCTAATCTATCCGCAGGTCTTTCTGTCCCGGTTGTGATTGTCCAGCACATGCCGCCCTTGTTTACAAAATTGCTCGCAGAACGTTTAAACAACACTTCAAAAATAAAGGTTGTAGAGGCAGAAAATGGCATGAAACTCCAGTCGGGTGTTGTTTATTTTGCCCCTGGGGATTACCACATGGAGGTTCAAAGTGGTGGTGGAAAAATGAGTGTGGTCCTTCATCAAAAACCCCCGGAAAACTCATGTCGCCCGGCTGCGGATGTTTTATTTCGTTCAGTTGCAGCGCTCTACGGCAATCGGGCACTCGGTGTCATTATGACGGGTATGGGGCATGATGGTTTAAAAGGGCTTCGCTTGATGCACGAAAAAGGGGCCTCAATCATTGCGCAGGATGAGGATTCCAGTGTGGTTTGGGGCATGCCTTCAGGTGTGGTGCAAGAAGAGCTTGCGGATAAAGTGCTTCCCTTGGATCAATTGGCGGGTGCAATCGAACTATGTGTGAGTAGTCGTAAAGCTTCTTTAACGGCCCAGGCACGATAGGAGCATATTTCCATGATTTCAAAAGAAATCTTAGAATATTTTTTTAGCATCCTTTATCAGGAAAGTGGTCTGGTCCTGGATGAATCAAAAAAATACTTAATTGAAACACGACTTGAACCTGTTGCAGCTCAGGAAGATTTCGATTCCATCAATGCACTGGGGCGAGCACTGATACAAAAACGGAGTCCGATTCTGCGTCAAAAAGTTGTTGATGCGATGACAACGAATGAGACCTACTTTTTCCGTGACCAACGACCTTTTACGATCATGAAAGAAGAAGTTTTCCCAGCGCTTATAAAAGCCAAGGAAAAATCAAAACGAATTCATATTTGGTGTGCCGCCTCATCAACAGGGCAGGAGCCTTATTCCCTGGCGATGATGGTCAAAGAAATGGGAGCGAAACTTGCGGGTTGGACGGTTCAGATCCAGGCGACAGATATCTCAGAAGATGTCTTGAAAAAAGCAAGACTCGGGATTTATTCACAACATGAAGTACAGCGCGGTCTTTCGACGCCTTATTTGCTCAGATATTTTACCCAAAAAGGTTTGACCTGGCAGCTCAAACCGGTGATTAGAGATATGGTCCGTTTCCGGCGTTTAAATTTACTTTCGAATTTGTCTTCTGTGGGGGATGTGGATGTCGTTTTTTGTCGTAACATCTTGATCTATTTTGATTTAAAAACAAAACAAAATGTAATCGCGCGTATTTCGGATTTGATCGCGCCAGAAGGCGTTCTCTTTTTGGGCGGGTCTGAGGCACTTATGGGGATAAAATCCTCGCTGACGCGTATTGGCACAGCACAGGGAAGCTACTATAAAAAGAGTACTCCGCGTAACGATAACACAGAAAAAACGGGATCTGAATTAAAAAGGAGGGGCGTATGCCAGACGTAAAAATGAGAATTCTCATTGTAGACGATATGTCCACCATGCGGCGGATTTTGAAAAATGCTTTAAGGCAACTGGGCTTTTCAAATCTGGAAGAAGCCGAAGATGGTCAGATGGGGCTCAATAAGGTGAAACAGGGCGGGTTTGATCTTGTTATCTCGGATTGGAATATGCCAAATATGGATGGTTTAGACATGTTAAAGGCAATCCGGGGAGATGCGGCTTGCAAAGAAACGCCTGTGTTGATGGTGACGGCACAGGCATCACAATCTTGCGTCTTGGAGGCCATTCGAGCAGGTGCGACAAACTACATTGTGAAACCATTCACTGCGGATACCTTAAAAACAAAAATTGACAAAATATTTGCGGGAAAATAAGAGGATCAGAGAGGGAGGGGGGATGAAAACCGTGGAAAATTCGCATTCAAATCATGGAAAAACAGAGGAAGCACACACGCCACAACCGGGTTCAAAGGAGACACCCATAGAAGGTGATGTCTCTGTTGCCGATCAAACTCAAGCGGCGCTTTATGGGGAAATCGGAGGGCTTGCGAAAGACCTGACCGGCATGGTGGGTAAATTCCACGAGGCGGGCAGTGAAATGGAAAGTGTTTCGAATCAATTGCCCTTTGGTACAGATGAATTGGATGAAGTCAGCCGAAAGACGGAAGAGGCGACGCAGAAAATACTCGATGATTCGGACAAGGTGATCGATAACAATGATTTGATGTCAGAGCGGATTTCCTCTCTCAAGGCCACGCTTTTTGATGAATCCATTGATGCGCATGAGAAGGTCAAAGAAGATATCAAAGCTTTGTGTCTGCTCTTAGAAGAGAATAAAAAAACGATGTTTAATCTTGTGGGAACGCTTTCTTTTCAAGATCCAGCCGGGCAGCAGTTGAGAAAAGTGACCAATATGCTCAAGTCTCTTCAGTCACGGATTTTGAAAATCGTTGTGAATTTTGGTCATACCATGGGAAGTGTGGATGTGTCCGAGGACCGTCAGGAAGAATTGCTCAGTGAGCTTGAATACACGACCGATGGAGAAACCCTTGAACAGGATTTGGTGGACAGTGTCTTAAAAGAGTACGGGTTTTAGGAGAAATTTTATGCACGATGAGGCGGCGAGAACAGGTTTGAGTCACTCAAAACAAGCGATAAAAAACAAAGCCAAATGCTCAGATCGTTTGTGGAAGCGACGCTGTTTTATTGCTGCCGGTTTTGTTTCTATTGCGATGGGAATCCTGGGCATCGTGCTTCCTGTTTTGCCCACGACACCCTTCATGTTGTTGGGGGCCTATTGTTTTGCACGTGGCAGCCAAAAATGGCATGACTGGCTTATAAATCATCGTATTTTTGGAGAATATATTCTGGCTTTTCGGGATCGTCGGGGGCTGACACGTAAACAAAAATACCGTATCGCGCTCTCGGTGTCCGTCATGATGTCCATCAGTGTGTATTTAATACGTGGGTCTGGAATATCGGTATTCATTAGTTTGATCTGGGCACTTTGTCTATGTGTGCTTTTTTTGAGTCCAACGGCGAACGAAAGGATTGATTTGAGCGCCTCTTCAAAAACCCTTGGAGACACCGTATGAAATCTGGAAAAGAGCTGAGGAGATATACACGCATTACAATGAAAGTTTCCGTTGAAGCCCTGCGTGTGAGTGACCAAATGACCTGTGATGGCAATACCGAATGTGTCAGCATGAATGGGCTTTTTATCGAATGTGATGCGCCTTTTTCACTGGGAACAGAATGCGTGATTAAGGTTTTTGTGGGTGGGCCAAAAAGTGAAATTTTGGTTCATGCCCGAGGAAAAGTGACTTTCTTGAATGTGCATGGTATGGCCGTGGAAATGATGAGTCATCTGGAGATGGATAGCCACAATCACTTGCGTAACTTGGTGCTTTACAATGCAGATGGCGATGCTGAAATCGTTGAATCTGAAATTACAGCGCATTTAGACCAGATTAGAAAGGTTTAAGTCAGAAGACGTTATGGATCTCGCAACCGTTATCGGAATACTTTCTGCCTTTGGCCTGGTCTTTTTTGGGATCATGAGCGGCGGCAGTCTGCTTATTTTTTGGGACGCGGCTTCGGCAGCCATTGTGGTTGGGGGAACCTTTGGAGTGACCTTGATTAACTATCCCTTGGGGGATGTGCTTGGGGTCTTAAAAGTGGTCAAACATGTTTTTCTCTTTAAGCTCCAAGCGGCCAAAGAATTGATCGAGATCTTGGTCGAGATGGGAAATAAAACACGCACGGGGGGAATTCTTTCGATTGAGCCGATGATTAAGGACCTGAGTGATGATTTCCTTGCAAAGGGCATGCAAATGTTGGTGGATGGCATTGATGTCAACGCGATCCGGGGTGTACTTGAAAAAGAGATGGATTATGTCGAAGACCGTCACAAATTGGGTGCAGAGGTCTTCACCACACTCGCAACATTTGCGCCTGCGCTGGGCATGATTGGAACATTGATTGGATTGGTGCAGATGCTTCAAACATTGGATGATCCCAGCAAAATCGGTCCCGCAATGGCGGTGGCCTTAATTACCACGTTTTACGGCGCGTTATTGGCCAATCTCATTTTTTTACCTATGTCCGGAAAACTAAAAAAACGTAACAAGGAAGAGATGTTGGTCAAAGAGTTGATTTTAGAAGGCATCTTGTCCATTGCCGGAGGCGAGAACCCCAGAATCATGGAGCAGAAGTTGCAGGTCTTTTTATCACCAAACAATCGTACTGTGGCTAAAGATGGGTAGTCATTCCATATTTGAGGTTTTTTTTTAAAAGAGTTTGAATCATGGCCAGAAAAAAGAAACTAGAGGCACCATCAAAGTCGAGCCTCATGGTCATGATGGTTTCTCTGAATCTGATCCTCTTGATTTTTTTTGTCTACCTCAATTCAATCGGTGTTGACGATGACAGGAAAGTCAAGAAGGCGCTTGGATCACTTGCGGGGACCTTCGGCATGTTGCCGGATGGTCTGCATTTGAGTGAGGGTAAAGAGTTACTTCTTCCTGGTGCGCCTATGGTTTCTTCGGGTTTTTCAAAGGTTTCGATTGGACGAGAATTTATACGAATGATCACCGAGAAAGCCTTTGATCAGGAAGCCCACGTCACAAAAGAGGGTAGCGATTTGATTATTCACGTGGCAGAGCGGGTGCTCTTTAAATCCGGTCATGCAAAGCTTAAGCGTGAGGCACGGGGGTTTCTTGACGAAGTCACTCATTTGATTCTGAAGTATTCATACGAAGTCAGAATTGAGGGTTATACAGACGATGTCCCGATTTCTACGGCGCAGTTTCCATCCAATTGGGATCTTTCGGCACGCCGTGCAACGACTGTCCTTCGTTATTTGGTTGAAATACGGAAATTACCCGTTGAACGCATAACGGCGGTGGGTTTTAGCGAATATCGGCCCCTTGTGCCCAATGATCGTGCAAAGAACCGTGCTAAAAATCGTCGGGTCCGTATCGTTTTACTTGAGGCGGCGACTTAAAATGGGAAGAGAGAAGGAGCCAGAAGAGGAAATTGATACTGACGCTTGGATGGCGACTTTTTCGGATTTACTCAGTCTGATGTTGACTTTTTTTGTCCTCTTATTTGCCATGAAATCTGTTGATCAGGGTAAACTTCAGGAAGCCTTGGGTTATTTTCAGGGCGGGATCGGTATTCTCCGTTCAGGGGACAGTATGCCAGTGATGCCACCCGATTCTCAGGTCTTTGATCCGAGACCGATCAAAGAATTTTCTCCTGATAAAATTCAGGAAATGTTTAATACCAAACGTCTACATGGAAGAGGGTCGGTTCGCACGGAAGCCAGAGGGACGGTCATTTCGGTTTCAAGTGGGTTTTTATTTGCCTCAGCACAGGCCATCGTGCGCCCAGAAGCCATTGAAATTTTAGATGAGATTGTCTTGTTGACGCAAGGGGCGACCTATGCCATTCAGGTGGAAGGACATACAGACAATTTGCCCATTAAATCCGCTTTGTATGCGTCCAATTGGGAGCTTTCAGTGGCGCGTGCCAGCAGTGTTGTTCGGCAGATGTTAAAAGACAGAAAGCTAGAAGCAAAACGGTTTTCTGTGATGGGCTACGGGGACAGTCGTCCTTTGGGAAAAAATGATACACCTGAAAATCGTTCTAAAAATAGAAGGGTGGATATCGTATTTTTGAAATAAGTGAAGTGCCCATTAGGAATAGAAGCGAGAGATGAAGCCGTTTACGTGATATCTCAGATGAAAGTGGAAGTGAAAGTGAATACTAAAACTTAACAGTATTTTATTGAGCTGGGTGAAAATGGTTGTGAATTCCGAAGAGATCTTTATTGGCCGACAGCCTATTTTAGACCGGAATAGTAATATTCTGGGTTTTGAACTCCTGTTTCGTTCTGGACATTCCCCTGAGGCGAATTTTCCCGATGTGGCTCAGGCCTCTATTGGTGTGATTATGAAGACCCTGAGTGAGTTTGGATTGAAAGAGATCGTAGGTGAGAAACATCAGGCTTTTTTTAACGTCAATACAGATATTTTGATGAGCGACATGATTGAATTGCTTCCAAAAGATCAAGTCGTACTTGAACTACTCGAAACCATTGAAATTGATAGTGCCGTCGTGAATCGTTGTCGAGAACTCAAACGAATGGGCTTTCGTTTGGCTTTGGATGATTTTGTCTACAGTCCGATTTACGAACCATTGTTTGAGTCGATTGATATCATCAAAGTTGATTTATTAGAAGTGAGTCCTGAATCCATCGAAGACATGATTATTCCGCTGAAGCGCTGGCCACTGACCCTTTTGGCCGAAAAAGTGGAAGATGCCTATCAATTTGACCGGACACAGGCCTTGGGTTTTGAGCTTTTTCAAGGGTATTATTTTGCCCGTCCCTCCATCATAAGTGGAAAGAGCCTTGATCCTTCAAGTCTTTCCGTCATGAAGTTAATGGATCAAGTGTTGTGTGATGCTGAATTGGGTGAAATAGAGGATACCTTTCGGGAGAGCCCTTCTTTAAGTTATAACCTCTTGCGTTTAGTGAATTCTGTTGCACTGGGTATGCGTGCAAAAATTGAATCCATTCGTCACGCCATCGTGCTACTAGGCCGCGAACAAATCAATCGCTGGGCGCAGGTGCTTCTATTTACGCATGGTGAGTCTTCGGGTGGGGAAAACCCCTTGCTTCAAACCGTCGTGATGCGGGCCAGACTGATGGAGCTTTTAATTGAAAAAGGGGCGATGGGAGGGACAAAACGCAACGCAGATTTTGCTTTTATGTGTGGCATTCTGTCATTGATTGATGCCTTGTTGCTTCGTCCGATGGACGAAGTGATTTCAGAGCTGAGTTTGGCTGAACCGGTCTGCGAGGCTTTGTTATTTCGTGAAGGAGATCTGGGACAATTGTTAACTCTCATCGAAAAATTAGAACAATGTGACTACAAATCGATTGAGCGCCTGATTCCGCTCAGTGGTTTGCAGCTCAGTGAGCTATATTCTGCCGAACAAGAGGCTGCCGCCTGGACAAAAAACCTGATGGAAGCATTCTAAAGAGTGGTTTCACGATAAATTTTTTGAAAAATCTCCCTTACAAACGATTAAACTTAAATCCATAAAAATATTTTATTCCTTCAAGACAAGTGATCTTAAATTTTTTCCTATTTTTTCTTGACATGTTTGTCTTCATTTTGTAGAGTCGGGGCTCCCTTATCAAAAATTCATCCATTTCAAGGCGCGCAATGCCCTTGAACACTTTATTGCAAACCTTTCGAGTGATTCGGAAGGATGTTGGTGCTGGGTGCTATACCGAGAGCTTGGAAAGATGAATCTTCCTTTTCCATTTTTCTCCGTCATAGAAACACCCCGCAAAAAGATCTTGAACAGATGACGGCTCGGGTTTAGAACAACTTTTAAATTAATGAGGAAGCGCTATGTATCCAGCAAAAAATTCATTTTTCCTGTTTAGCATGATGTTCGTTTTTTTTGTCGCGATGGATGTGGGTGCTTTTGGGGATAAATCCTTTGAGCGGCAACAATCTCAGGCGGATGATGGTTTTGACGACCTGGAGAAAGAATTTGCAGAACCGGAAGTGCTCAAACCACTCGCACCAAAAATCATTATAAAAGAAAAGATTATTGTCATTGAAAAACGTGTGCCTGTTCCAACACCGACACCTGAACCTTTGGCTGTAACCCCTACTCCCGTGCCTAAACCCACGACAAGGAGCCGGATGGTTGTTTCCAACGGTTATCGATTTGATTTTCAGTCCTGTACGCTTTCAAATCGGAATATAGAGTGCGATATCATGGTCAGAACGCCTGAAAATGATAAGACACTTACCTTGTATTCATCGCATAATTTTAGCAGAATAAGATCTTCTTTATTTGACAATGTTGGGAATCAATATCATCCTCGTTCGACTTCGCTGGGAAATAAAGAATCGAGAGAATTCATCAAGGGGCGTCTGATTCAAGGCATTACAACAAAAATTAAGATCTTTTTCGAAAATGTTTCTACAGAAACTTCCTCTATCGCTCTATTGGAATTGCAAGCCGAAGATAATCGAAAAAGGTTTAAAATTCAATTTCGAGACATCCCGCTTTCTGGCTAGTTAAAAAATGGACTTAATTCAACTCGTCAATCTGATTTAAAACCTAGACAAAGATGAAAACCCACATCACAAAAAAGTTCCTCATATTAAGCTTTGTGCTTCTCTTGATTCCATCCATGATATTGGCGGATGAATTTCATGACTGGATGAAGGAGGAGATGGGGGAATTCAAGAAATATCAGGACGAACGAGACAAAGACTTTTCGGAGATGTTGAACAAAGACTGGCGTGCATTTCAGATGAGCTTTGCTTTGAAGCGTGATGCAAAACCCAAACCAGTGATCATTCCCACGGCACCAAAACCTAAAATTTCTTCCGTGCCGGATACAAAACCAAAAATAGTGGTGAAAACGAAAAAACTTCCGCCCCCACCGTCTCCCCCCATCACCAAGAAGATCAAAAAACGTCAACATAAGGGGACCCCACTTACAGTCGAATTTTACGGCGTGACGATTGCGCTGAAATATGACCCGCATTTGGTGACGCGGCTCGGCAGCACCATTAATAAAACGAGCATCAGCGATTTTTGGAAGGTACTCAGCACTTCCGATTACAAGCCTTTGATGGCACAATTGCTCGTTTATCGCAAGGCCATGAAACTAAATGATTGGGCCTACGCCGAGCTGGTCAACAGCGTCGGAGAGGCTATCTACTCAAGGCGCTCCAATGAGGCCAAGATCTTTGATTGGTTTATGCTGAGCAAAGCAGGTTACAGCGCCCGCATTGGTTTTAATGATCGCAGCATTTATCTCATGTTGCCTGCAAAGAGCAAAATGTATGGTGTCTCTTTTTTTACTTATGATGGTCGGCGTTATTATGTCGTCTCATTTTCCGGCAGGGCTGAGAAGGTCAAGACGCTCTATTCTTATGAGGGCAATTATGCGAGAGCAACGGCCTTGATTGATTTGAGTATCACGCAGCTTCCGCAGTTTCAATCTTCGATTCAGCAAAAAGAGATGCGGTTTCGCTTTGAAAAAAAATCCTATCAATTATCAGTGCGTTATGATCGTAATTTGGTCGATTTTTTTGATCACTATCCTATTACAGAACTGAATGTTTATTTCGCATCGGCACTTTCACAAGAACTTCGATATACGCTCTTGAGCGAACTGAAACCAATGGTGGAGGGAAAGTCGGAAGAGGTTGCCGTCAACCTTTTACTGCGTTTCGTGCAAACGGCGTTTGAATACAAAACCGATGGAGATCAATTTGGTCGAGAAAAGTATTTTTTCCCGGAAGAGCTTTTTTTGTATCCCTTCTCCGATTGTGAAGATCGCTCAATCTTGTTTGCCTATCTGGTCAGAAATCTGCTTGGACTTGAGGTTGTGGGAATCGATTATCCCGGTCATGTGGCGACTGCGGTTCAATTTAGAGGCAATGTAAAGGGAAGTGCAATTACCTATCGAAACAAGCGATATGTGATTAGTGACCCGACCTATATCAATGCAAATACGGGCATGGTGATGCCTCGGTATAAAAACACCAAAGCAAAGGTCATTCCTATCGCAAAATTCTGATACAGTTTACAGAACAGGAAGAGGTGTCTGGGTCAAAACCTGTGATGTGTACCTTTTTTAGCCCAAGCGGAATCGTCTTAAAAAATGAAATCAATGAATCGACTCAATAAGGAGAAAAGGATGAATAAAAAGTTAATGTCAGTGGGCGCAGGGTTTTTGTCCCTAGGGATGCTTTTAAGTAGTTGTGCTTCAACACCAAAAGGGATGGTTGCCGACTGTACCTTCCCTGATTCTCCTGAAATGGCCGCGCCTGGCTGGATTTGTGATATGCCCGTTGACGGAGTTGAAGTCTCTGCGGTGGGTTCTTTTCGTAAGACTGCGGCAGGGATTCAATTCCAAAAAACCCAAGCCACTGCGGCTGCGCGGAATGCGCTCGCCTCTCGTATGAAGGTCTTGGTCAAACGGATGGTTAAAAACTATGCCTCGACCACAGGTGTAGGTGATGATGAGACCGTGGATACCGTTAGTTCTGATGTGAGCAAACATGTGACCAATGAAACCTTATTGGGAACAAAGGTCTTCCGTACCCGCGTCAATCCAGAGACAAGAACCATGTATGTCCTGGTGGGGATGGATCCTGACGGTGCAGCGAGCAATGCACAAGCTGCAATCAAGACCAGCTATAAAAACAAAAAAGCCATGTGGCAACGTTTTTTGGCCAAAAAGGCTGATGAAGACTTGGATGCCGAGATTGCAAAAATGACCGAGGGTTTTGACGGGGGAAACTAGAGCAATCTGTTTTCTCGCTGGGTCTTAATCTTAATTGGGATTCGGCGAGAAAGTCCTTGAATGAATTTTTCTGCAGGTGCTCGGTTGAGATGCAAGCGCAAAGCGACTCCCTTTTCAGAAAACCAGGTCTGATTGTTTTTGTGACTTTAAGTTTACTGATCTCGGCATGTTTTACCTCAAAAAATAGACGTCCTGATTGGGTAGACAGGCCACCGGATGCCGAGGGTTCGGCGGTGGGTGCCGCGAGTTACGAAATATTTGGTGAGATTAAAGCGAGGGAAAAGGCCGTCATGAAGGCATTGCTTTCTCTGGCCTTACAAAAAGGTGGAACGGTTGATCTTGAGAGCCGTGTGGAGAATCGGCAAGTGCTGAATCGTTACAATTCAAGTGAGTCCTTCAATGAGAGCGCTTCAATCCGTACACGGGCGATCGTGAGTGGAAAGGAAATTCCGGTTAATGCGAAGATTAAAGTCTTTTGGAAAGAGGTAGAAGCAAGGCGGATCTGGGTCTTAATTGTTGAGGAATAGGGGGCAAGGGGGGACTAGAAATACCCGCAAGAAGGCCGGGTTCATGAAGGGATTGGGGAAAATGAGATCTGGTCACTGGTTTGGGATGAGGCTTCGGCTTTTCCCATCAAAAGGGGGGATTTAAAGTGTTACATAAAGTTCAGAATATGAGGTCTTTGTCTTTATTGGCGATGGTTTTTTTATTCGCGACCATTACAGGTTGTGCGACCTATGGCAAAGGAACCATGATGGTCGGGCCTCATCTTTCTTCGGGAAACTACGAGGGGGCGAGAGCGGCAATCAAAAAAAGTATCAAAAACGATGGAAAAGACCGCTTGCTTTATTATATGGAAATCGGGCTGATTGATCATTTAAGTGGGAAATATCAAGCCAGCAACAGTGCTTTAAAAATGGCGGCCCGTATCGGGGAGGAATTAGAAACAACACGGGCAAGTGATACACTCAAAGTTGCTTTGACCAGTCCGCGCAGTGGGGCTTATCGGGGCACTCAGTTTGAACGGGCGTTTATCCACTACTACAAAACATTGAATTACAGTTTACTGGCGGCTGAAAGTCCTGCCCAGAAACAAGAGTATTTGGAGGGCGCGCGTATAGAAGCGCGTCAAGTCGATATTATATTGACCGCCCTACAAAATGAAAAGGGAAACTATAAAGATGTCGAGGATGATGAAGGAAAACTTTTTTCAAAGTTAATGAAAATTTTTAATACCTTACAAGGGCGAACCCTGGATGAAAATTGGTTGGTTTATCGTGAGGATGCTTATATTCGTTATATGACGGGTTTGACTTATGAATCCAATGGCGAATTTGATGATGCGCGTATTGCTTATCAGCAGGCGGCAGAACTATACGAAAAAGGGTATGCAAAACAGTATAGTTTGGGCAGCGAAATCACAGAGCAGGCCTGGCTGGATACCATTCGTATGATGAAGCGCGCAGGTGGTTTTGAAAACGAGTGGCCAGATTTGGCAGAAAAAAAACTTTCTGAAAAAAAACGTGCGTATCTGAAAACCCTAAATCTCGATTCTGCAGAATTGGTTGTGATTACACACGTCGGTATGATTCCCAAACGTCAAGAGATGAATATTCGGTTGACGGTGGATATTCATCAGAAGGACTTGGTCTTGCGTCCCTTTTTGACCGGCACACCGCAAGAAAAAAAGGATCAATCTGCGTGGTTTCATGCCATGTATTCTGACAAAGGTTTGCTTGGGCTGATCTCCAACTACCAATCACGTGGTTTACATGGCGCACTGGATGGATTACGCTCTAAACGGGTGGGAATTGGTCCCGTTTGGAAATTAGCAGAATCCATTAAGCTGCCTCAAGCCCTGTCCGGTTTGGGGGCACGGGTGACTGTGCCTTATTACAGTCCTCACCCCGCACACTTTCTGCAGACCGATCTTTGGTTGGATGGTCAAAAACAGCAGCCGATGATTAAAGCTGAATCTCTTGCGCAATTGGCTTTGCAAGAGCAGCTTTTGAGTGCCGATAAAGATTTGAAAATGGCCTTGGCGCGTGAGTTGTCCAAAAATATGGCTTGTGAATTTTTGGGTAATGTTTTTGCGATAAAAACGTGTCAAGTTTTGGCCGCAGTAACAAGTCAAGCGGAGACCCGAAATTGGTTGACCCTGCCTCACACCATCAGTGTGCAACGAATTCCAGTGACACCGGGCAAACATCGTGTCCGCTTTTCGACACGGAGGACAAACAATCGGGGGATCTATCATGAATCAGAACAGGATGTTGAGGTCAAAAAAGGAAGCATCCTTATCTTGAGAGAGCGGATTTTGCCTAGGGTGATGTCAGGTGTTGCAACTGCAGCAAGTACTTTTTAGGCTGCCGCCGTGTTCCAGTGAGTCTCTCTCAGAGTCGATAAAAAAGGGTTTGCTGATGATCTTTATTTGGAAATAAGAGGGGTAAAATATTGAGGTCGGAAAAAAATGTACTCTGGGTCTACTTTGAACGAGGACGTGGTGTCTTTTGGCTGATGTTTGTGGTCTTTTTTTTCTCAGGGTGCATGAACAAGCCGAAGGTGAAAAGTGGGGGCGATTCGTCACAACAGCCTGACTGGATATTGAACACACCTGTGGAACCTGGTTTTTTATATGGTGTGGGTTCCGCAGAGGTCTTTGGCGGTGACGATGCGGGTGCTTTGGGCCGTGCGAAAGATATTGCACGGGTTGAACTGGTCAAACAAATTGAAGTAAAGGTCAGTGGAGAGGTCTCACAGGAAATTGAGGAAGTGACCCGCAACGGCAAAACAAAATTGACGGAAAGTTTACGACAAAGTGTCAAAAACAGGGTGCCAGAATTCAAGCTTTCTCATGTGATGGGTGCTGAGAGTCACAAAGCAGCGAATGGCAAACGTGTAACGGTTTTGGTTAAGCTTGATGTGAACAAAGAGTTGCAAGCTCTGAGAAACCAAATTGCGGCTCTTGACCAAGAGCTTGGCGATTATGCACGAAAGCTTTCAGGAATCCCTGAAGGGGGTTTAAGCCCCTTGCGGCTTGTTGCCCCTGCACTGGTGCTTTCCGAACAACGTGCCGGGTTGCAAGCACGTTACAATGCCCTTGAACCCCAAAAAAAAGTAGTGCCCTTGCTGACACAAGAAATTAAAGATTTGGTGAGTCAGATCTACCAACGCATTGCGCAACTCAAAATTTCGGTCCAGCCAGAAGGGGTCGGATCTCAGGCATTGCAAACGGGCTTGATTGCCCAGTTGACCAAGCGGGGTATTAAAATTTCTCCACAAGGACAAGGTGATATCCAACTCTTCTATGATTTAAGAGTGAACAACATTCCCCGAGAAGGGACTTATTTTGCAATGACGGAGGGGGATATCTGGATCAAAGACGAAGCTGGGCGAGTCGTGCGTGCGCTGCAAGCAAAAGCAAAAGGGACTTCCACTGATCCCGGAGAGTCTCGTTCACGTTCAATTCGCAAGCTTTCAGGTCATTTGGGGAAAGCTTTGCTCGAGGCTTTATTTTGAGGAAATACGGAATACTATTTTAGTCGTATTGATCACTGTTTATAGAAAATCTAAATATAAAAAGGAGTCGAGAATGAAAGTTGTTCGTATGGGGCATTTTTTAAAGAAAACAGTAAAAATATTGTTTGTTATGATTGTGCTTTCGGGCTGCGCCAGCACGCAGGTGAGCCGGGTGGCAGAGGATCAGGAAATTGCCCTCACAGACAAATGGAATGACGAGGACTCGCGCTTAGTTGCAGCTGAGATGATTGAAGACATGATGGCTTATCCATGGCTGAAGCGTTTCAACAAAGATCATATTGGAAAAGAACCCACCATCGTCATACAGCGGATTAAAAATAAGTCTCATGAACATATCGCGGTTGATACCTTTATTAACGACATTAAACGTGCGGTCATGCGTAGTGGAAAAGCCGGATTTATCGCAAGTGGTGCGGAACGAGAAGCCATCCGTCGCGAGTTGAGAGAGCAGGATCTGAATGCCTCAGAAAGCAGCCGTATGGAGATGGGCGAAGAGCAGGGCGCTAATTTTGCGCTTTCAGGAACAATTAACTCCATTGTGGATCAACTTGACGGTAAACGCGTGACCTTCTATCAAGTGGATCTTAAATTGATCAATGTCCAGACCACAAGAGAAGAGTGGAATGGTCAGAAAAAAATCAAAAAATTTATGAAACGAAGTAAATTTAGTTTTTAATCAATCCAAGATTCTTTCAGAACGAGCCCTCCTTCCTGTTTTATTTTATTTTGAACAGGAAGGAGGGCTCGTTTTGTTTTGCGTTTATTTGCATTGAAAATTGAGCGCAAAAAGACAGAATCCGTGTGGTTTTTTACCAATCTTCTGATTCTCCCCATTCGATTAAACCCCTTGTGTCTCCCGTGATTCGGTTTCTTTAATCTTTTCGTTGATTAGGTCCCGCGCGAAGACCAGGGCCTCTTTTTGTACTTCTGCGATTAGGGGATTTTTCTTTTTGGGCAAGCTGATTTTCATCTCAATGTACGAAGATGCGCTTTCGAGGTCTTCTTCATCTGCAATTAAAATCTCGACTTCACAAGCATTTTTGCTTTCATAAATTTCGCTATACTGAATTTCCATTGGGTCTCCTTTTTAATAAAATATAGGGGGTGGTCTTTCTCTTGTCTTCCTCAATCGAAATTTCCCTATCTGCTCAAAAAAATCCTCCACGAATTGTAGCTTAAATCAGGTTTACAATGGAGATATTTTTTCTTTTATTTTCGATCTCTATAGAGTCACTCCGTATTTTTAAAGATCTGGTAAAATATTAAGATGAATTAAACTGCTTATATCTTATTAAAACAAGATACTTTAAGAGGGTCATTATGGCAGATCTGATTGCAGAACAGAGGGTGCTCAAGCCGTCTCGTTCCCATTTTTTCTGGGTCTGGATTTTTCCTGTTTTAATGGTGCTTCTGTTTCTCTTTCCTCTGCTTCTCATTAACAGCTCTGAATCACATTACAATGAAAGACCTTCTTCAGAACGAATGATGAATTTAAAGGGGCTGGAGTTGGTGACGACAGAATATCTTAATGAACATCCTGAGGCCTTTCACAAATTGATTCGTCTTGTAACAGATGCTGATGACGCCATTCAAAACAATGAGTTTCCGGTACACGCCGCTGTAATGCAATGGTTAAAGCAGGCGATGTACAAAGAGGGTTTTGATGACGAAATGCCTGTCTATTATTTCTTAAGAACGGTTTATCTCAACGAGTGGGAAAGCGGTTATTTCAAACAAGTCGATGATGCTGAGCGGGAATATCTTTACGATTTAATGAGTGCGATGATTGGGGGCATGTATCGCTGCACCTGTGTGCCTTCCGGGTTTCAATCACAAAGTGATGTGATTGAGTCGATCGGAGAATCCAGTTAAGGGATCATGGTTCCAAACCGGATCTTTTTTTGCAGAAAAATACGGTTTTAGCGAATCCCGTCAATAAATTTTGCAATCGCTTCAAAATAAGCCGAACCCCCGACAACATAAGCATTATTGTGATCCGCACCTTTGATGGTGTAAAAGGTTTTTGGGGCATTGGCTGCGTCAAAAAGTGTTTTTCCTTGTTCATAAGGAACGACCTTGTCTTGGTCGCCATGCATGATGAGCAGAGGGCTTTTTACGGACTTTATTTTACTGAGGGAGTCGTATTTGATTGAAACAAGTCCCTTAAAAGGCAGCCAGGGCAAGGTTTCAGAAGTCATGGCGCGTATAGAAGTAAAAGGGGCTTCCAAAATGAGTCCCGCAGTCCGTATTTCTGTGGCAAGTTTTATGGCGACTGCCGCACCGAGGGAACGACCCAAAATAAAAATCTTTTTGGGGTGAATATCACTTCGTGTGAGCAGGTAGTCGTAGGCTGCGAGTGCATCCTTTGCTGTGCCTTCTTCTGAAACTTCGCCTTCGCTCTTGCCATAACCACGATAGTCAATGATCATGATATTGAGTTTAAGTTCTTTATAGAGGGCTTGTAACAAGTTGACGCGGTTTCCCATATTCCCTGCATTGCCATGAAACCACAGCAAGACGCCTTCGCTTTTTTCGAAGGGCACATACCAGGCATTAATTTTGACGCCGTCTTCTGTCGTAAGGGTGAGATCTTCAAAAGAAAGACCCGCGTTTGCAGGTGTCGCGATGAGTTCTTTTTCAGGAAAATAAACGAAATTTTTTGAACAGCCGAATGCCGAGATCATCAAAATAATCAGAGTGGTAAAAAGAGTGAATCTGGCGAAATTATTCAGTCTCATCATTTTCTAAGAGCCTGTCGTTTTTAACCTGGGGAAGGGAGGGTGCAGGATATTTCGTAGTCGAGCAATTCCGTGATGGTCGGGTTTGGCCCGCAGAGATGGCAATTCAGGTTTTTAGGGACTTTGACTCTGCGAAATTCCATGTCAAGTGCATCGTAAATCAGGAGACGCCCCGCCAGAGATTCTCCAATACCGAGGATTTCTTTTAAAGCCTCTGCGGCTTGAAGAATGCCAATGGTTCCGGCCAAGACGCCGAGTACACCTGCTTCCTGACAACTGGGCACTAAACCGGGAGGAGGTGGTTCCGGGTAGAGGCATCGATAGCAGGGGAGTGCTTCACCTTTTTTATGTGGGTTTAGGGTGGTGAGCTGTCCCTCAAAACGAAAAATACTGCCTGAAATGAGTGTTTTTTTCAAAAAGAAGCAGGCATCGTTCACCAGAAAGCGTGTCGGAAAATTATCAGAGCCATCCAGAACCAGATCGTAGTCTTTCAGCACATCCATAATGTTTTCAGAATTAAGCCGATCCGTATATTTTTTAACAGTGACGTCAGGATTCATCTTGGCGATCATTTCTTCGGCCGAATCCACTTTGAGCTTTTTTAAGGTTTTTGTGCTGTGTAGTACCTGGCGTTGTAGATTTGAAAGATCAACAACATCGTCATCAACGATACCGAGTGTGCCGACACCCGCTGAAGCCAGATAAAGGGCGGAAGGGGAGCCCAATCCCCCTGCGCCAATCAAAAAAACCTTGGCTTCTGAGATCTTTTTTTGACCTTTGCCGCCTACTTCTTTTAGGAGTAGCTGACGGCTGTATCGTTCGAGTTGTTCGTCGCTAAGTGCCATTTATGATGTCCAATGTGTGATTAAGCTGTTTATTCGATGACATTTCTTTCAATGGGATCGACTTTGACCCCACTGGCTTTCATGCCAGCGATGGCGCGTTCGATTTCTTCAACTTCACCAAGCAATTCAAGATCCACCCATCCTGTTTTTTCATTAACATCTGCACGACGGATGTTGGTCACAACCTTGTAGTTTTTCCCAGCGTTGTAAATAATGGGTTCCCGAATTTTACCCTCTGGAAACGTGATACGCACTTTTAAATTCGCCATGAGTGACTCCTTCTTTTTGTAATGCTTCTAGCCACCTGCAATGGCGGGGATAATGGAGACTTCATCTCCTTCTTGTACCGGGGTTTCCAGACCTTGATGAAAGCGGATATCTTCCTCATTAACATAGATATTAACAAAGCGCCGCACTGCACCTGCCTCATCACAAAGACGCTCTTTCATGCCTGGGAACTCTGTTTCCAGGCTGTTGATGAGCGCTGTGATATTTGTTCCCTCTAAATCGACTTCCCCTTTGCCGCCGGTTAAACGTCTCAAGGGGGTCGGGATACGCACTTTAATCATTGCAGTTCCTTTTTTAAAATTTGTTGAAAGCTTTTTAAGTTGGCTTGGATAAGACTCGGAGCGCCGACAGCGGGTGCAATGGCTTCCTGTGTTTTGAGCCCATTTCCTGTAATGTAGACGACAACGGATTCTCCTTTTTTCAGTACCCCTTGCTCTGACAGTTTTTTGAGTACGCCAACCGTAACGCCCCCTGCCGTTTCGGTAAAAATGCCTTCATTTTCCGCAAGCAGTTTGATCCCGTCGATAATTTCTTCATCGGTCACGGATTCAATGATGCCACCCGTTTCCTGTGCAATTTTTATGGCATAAAATCCGTCTGCTGGATTGCCGATGGCCAGCGATTTTGCAATGGTATTGGGTCTTACGGGCTGAATGAAATCGGTTTTTTTCTTAAACGCGGTGGCGACAGGGGAGCAACCCAGGGCTTGTGCCCCGTGAATTTGCGTGGCGACACCCGAGATTAGGCCCAAACGCTCAAATTCATGAAAGCCTTTGTATATTTTTGTGAGCAAGGAGCCCGAGGCAATGGGGACGACAACATGGTCGGGTGCTTGCCAATCCAGGGCTTCGGCGGTTTCGTAAGCCAGGGTTTTTGAGCCTTCTGAATAATAGGGACGCAGATTGATATTGACAAAGGCCCAGGGGTATTCTCCCGCAATTTCACTGCACAGTCGGTTTACATCGTCATAATTTCCCTCAACGGCAACAACATTTGGATTGTAAACGAGGTTCCCTAAAACTTTTCCGGCTTCTAAGTCAGCGGGGATAAAAACAAAACATTTAAACCCTGCCTGGGCCGCATTGGCGGAGACAGAGTTTGCGAGATTTCCTGTTGAGGCGCAGGCGACCGTGTCAAAACCCAGTTCTTTGGCCCGGGTCAAGGCAACAGCAACGACACGATCTTTGAAAGAAAGCGTGGGTGGATTGACGGAATCATTTTTGATATAGAGATGGTCAAGCCCTAATTTTTTACCCAGGTTTTTTGCATGGATCATGGGGCTGAAACCTGTGTGGAGACCCACGGTCGGTGTGCTTTCAATGGGTAATAAATCTTCGTAACGCCAAAGACTTAAAGGGCCCTTCATGATTTTTTCTTTTGAGATCTTTGTCTGAATATATTCGTAATTGTAGGCCACTTCAAGCGGGCCAAAACAAAATTCACAGACGTGAATGGCCTCGGCCGGATACTGTTTTTTACACTCTTTACAGACGAGTCCTTTGATCTTACTCATAAATAATCCTTACTTCGCCGCATCCAAGGGATTGAACTCGCAGACTTCTTGTACCGAAAGTGCCAGCTTTGTGATGGAAGGGTTTGATCCGCAAAGCGGGCAGTTTGGGCTTTTTTTGATTTTAATCTCCCGAAAGAGTGTTTCAAGACCGTGGTAGGCCAATATGCGATTTGTTAAGGGATTTCCAATGCCCAAGATCAATTTAATGACCTCTGTCGCTTGCAAAGTGCCAATCAGACCTGCCAGTGCGCCGAGCACACCTGCTTCTTGACAGTTGGGAACAACACCTTGAGGGGGAAGCTCAGGGAAGATGCAGCGATAACATGCACTCTCTCCGGGAATAATGGTAAAAAGCTGGCCATCAAAACGAAGAATACCCCCGTGGATGAGGGGTTTTTTTGAGAAAAAAGCCGCGTCATTGATCAAAAACTTCGCGGGAAAGTTGTCCGTGCCGTCAATGACGTAGTCATAATCCGCGTAAATTTCAAGTGCATTTTCTGCATCCAGGTATTTTTGATAAGTAACGACCTCAACATCTGGATTGAGATCTTTGATCTTTTCTGCGGCAGAATCTACTTTGGGGCGACCCACGTCTTGGGTGTGATGAAGAATCTGACGTTGTAAATTTGTGAGATCGACCGTGTCGGCATCAATGATGCCCATCTTCCCGATGCCGGCCGCTGCCAAATAAAGGGCAATAGGAGAGCCGAGTCCACCCGCACCGATGAGCAATACGCGGGCTTTCCCGATCTTTCTTTGTCCTTTTCCACCAACTTCGGAAAGGATGATATGTCTGCTGTAGCGAACCAGTTGTTCTTCTGTAAAGGCCATGCTTCCCTGTAATTTTTAAATATTAAAATACTTTTCAATGCTGATATAACGCTCGCCCGTATCGGGGAGTACGGTGACAATGGTTTTATCTTTTCCCAGTTGTTGTGCCACTTTTCGAGCCGCCCAAACATTGGCCCCTGAAGAAATACCGACCAAGAGCCCATCTTGTTTTGCAAGGCTTTTGGCCGTTTTATAGGCCTCGTCGTCAGTGACGGTGATGACTTCGTCTATGATTTTTCGATTTAAGATGCTCGGAATAAACCCCGCACCAATGCCCTGGATTTTATGGGGGCCCGCTTCTTTTCCCGAAAGCACGGCAGACGTTGCTGGTTCAACCGCGATTATTTTTGTGTTGGGATTTTTTGCCTTGAGCATTTCCCCAACCCCTGTAATGGTCCCTCCGGTTCCTACCGCACAGACAAAGGCATCAATTTCTCCCTCCACTGCGGCCAAAATTTCAGGACCCGTTGTTTTACGATGTACCTCGGGATTGGCGGGGTTAGAAAATTGTCCTGGCATAAAATAATCCGGATTTTGCTCTAGGATATTGTCTGCTTCCAAAATCGCGCCGCGCATGCCTTCCCAGGCGGGGGTGAGCACCAATTGCGCCCCATAAGAGGAAAGCAGGCTTGCGCGTTCCATGCTCATCGACTCTGGCATGACCAGAATGAGTTTATATCCACGAACGGCAGAGACGAGGGCGAGCCCGATGCCTGTATTTCCGCTGGTGGGTTCAATCAAGGTCATGCCGGGTTTCAATTTCCCCTCAGCTTCGGCGGCTTGGATCATCCCTAAACAGATGCGGTCTTTTATGCTACCGCCTGGATTGAAAAACTCGACTTTTGCCAGAACGCTGGCGGAACCCGTTTCTGAAAGGTCACGTAATTGCACAAGCGGGGTGCTGCCGATTTGCATTGTGATATCGACAGATGGTTTGTTTGTCTCAAAAGACATTCGTTTAAGCTCCGCCGCCCATAAAAAAAAGCAACTCAACCGCATCTCCCTCTTTCAGGGAACTGTCGGCCAAGTCCGAACGGGCAATCAAAGTGTTGTTAAGCTCAACCGAAACCATCTGTGGCTCAATGTCTTTGGATTTGAGCAGGGCACCAAGGGTTTCGGCTTGGGTTTCTTCTTTTTTACCGTTAATTTTCACAAACATCAAGTGTCTCTTTCTAAATTTAAAATGCCTATAAAAGCCGTTTATTTAATCAGATAAATCAGGTGTTTGTCAAGGATTTGGCAGGTCTTAGAAGATAAGCGATAAGGACTTTAATGGGGCATGAAATTTAAAAGATAGCTTGTTTGAATTACTCTAGTGTTTTTTTATCCTGGGCCTCTAAATACGCATCCCATTCAATGGGCAATAGATATTTTTTTTTGTTGTTGCAGGTTTTACAAGCAGGGACGGTGTTCCCCTTGCTGCTCTTTCCTCCGCGACTGATCGGCACGATGTGATCCATTGTTAATTCAGCGGGTAGAAATTGCGCCTCGCAGTAATGGCAAAGGCCCCTGCTTTTACGTCGTTTCCACCACTGACTGTTGCGAAGCAGGCGTGCTTTGGATCGTTCTTTTTTGATGACTCTGTCATCAGGTTCAAAAAAAAATGCGTCCACGGGTTCTTTTTCCCTCTCAATCCACCCAAATATCTCAGAAGAATATTCAATCCCTGGGAAGGGGTCAAGCTTGAAGTCATTTGCGCGATGGACTTCATTGAAACACATTTGCATTTATTGACTCCACAGAGCGATTTAAGTAGGATAAACCCCCTCATGAGGCAGGAATGGCGGACACTCAAAGTCTTTTTAGAAGACTGTAAGGGGCTTCAATGCTCTGCAATGCTTCGGTTGTTACTTTCTTCCGATGGCTCAACCACGCGGAGTTTCGAGAGTCTTTTTTTGAGGCCAATTACACTTGAATTGATCCGTCAAAAGGAAGTGCTTGTTGATGAAGTTTTGTCTGCTCAGTTACAGGTGCCAAAAGGGGAAAAGGGAATCGAACGTGCTGTGTGGCTTAAGACCCTTGGCGACGTGGACTCTGAATCGATTCAGAACTTACTCTATGCGGTTTCAATCTTTCCCGTTTCAGGTTTTGCACCGGATCTTTCTCAAGAATTACAAATGGGACAAAAACCATTGGGTCAAATTATTGCGGAACGAGGTCTTGCGACTTGTCGGGACAATTTTGAAATCGCCTATCTTCCGTTTCCTGAAGTCGCCTCAGCACTGTATTTAAAAGAGGATACCTTATTTTGGGCAAGACGTTATCGACTCTCCATCGCCACACAAGGTTCAGCGTATATTCTCGAGGTGTTTTCTCCCGCACTTTCTTCCTTCTCATCCTAGGCTTCACACTTTTTTCCTGTCAATCCATTACGCCAAGCCCAGAAATAAAGCTTGGGGATGAAACGATGGCCTGGGTGCCTCCTGGCGTTTTTATGATGGGAACGGACCTCATCGATTCCGAAAAACAAGGCTTGAAACTAGGATTTCCTCAACCCTGGTACGAAGACGAACAACCAAAACATGAAGTTAAACTTCAAGGTTTTTTCATTGACCGTCAGGAAGTTACCCAGGGCGATTATTTGATTTTTATCCGAACGACCGGACATCGCCCCCCCGCCCATTGGCGCAACGGCGAATACAAAGTTGGCACAAAGGAACTACCCGTGACTTTTGTGGATTGGCACGATGCCAATGATTATTGCCGTTGGCGCGGAAAAAAATTGCCCAGCGAAGCCCAGTGGGAAAAGGCCGCACGTGGCACAGATGAACGTCTTTATCCCTGGGGCAACCGCTTTGACATCAAAAATGCACATCTTTCCCCGGTCTCCGATGTGGTTCTGAAGCTTGCTCCTGTGGGTGCTTATCCTTTGGGGGACAGTCCTTACGGGCTCAGTGACATGGTGGGCAATGTCTGGGAATGGACCGATTCTTGGTATTTGGCCTATCCCGGTTCTTCGCTTAGAAAGACGGAATTTGGCATGAAACACCGCGTTGTGAGAGGTTTGTCCTTTCACACCTTGGGACATTATGCAAACGGTGCTTACCCACAAGTGCTTGAAGTTTATGCTCGCGCAGGCACACGCTCCTATGATCCGCCTTCTGAGCGTTTGGGAGATTTGGGTTTTCGCTGTGCCAAAAGCGGCGAATCGTCTTGAGTTTTCTCTGGCAAAAATGGACTTCTGTTGCAGCCCTCATCCGTCTTGAAAAACAATATGGAACCCTGCTGCTTCTTTTTCCTACACTTTGGTCGCTGATTATTGCCTCGGAAGGCCGTCCTTCCTTAAAACATCTTATCTTATTTACTTTAGGGGCCTTTTTGATGCGCAGTGCCGGATGTGTGATGAATGACATGGCCGATCACAAATTTGACGCAGAGGTGGAACGCACAAAAAATCGTCCTTTGGCGGCAAAACAACTCAAGTTGCGTGAAGCCCTAATCGTACTCGCGATTTTATTAACGTGTGCTTTGATTGTTGTTCTATTTCTAAACCGATTTACACTGATGCTGAGTTTTTCAGCCCTCTTTTTTGCCTTTATTTATCCCTTTGCCAAGCGGGTAACTTATTTGCCGCAAGCTGTATTGGGTATCGCTTTTAGTTGGGGCATTATCCTCGCCTGGACGGCGGTCCGAGGCAGTCTTTCGCTCACACCTTTTTTGATTTTATTGGCAAATCTCTGTTGGGCAACAGGTTACGACACGATTTATGCCTTGATGGATAGAGAAGACGATTTAAAAATTGGGGTTAAATCCACAGCGATTTTGTTTGGAAACCGTAGTTGGTTGGCCGTGGGAGGGTTCTATCTTTTTGTTATTTTCTTTTTGATGGCAGTCGGGCGCGTCTCCGATATGGGGATTGCATATTATTTCCCGCTGTCAGTGACGGGTCTTTTTTTGCTTTTTCAAGCATTAAAGATTAGAAAAGTCCCGCAGCGTCCCGTACTCTTTTTACTTTTCAGGTCAAACGTCTGGGTGGGCCTCTTGGTTTTAGTGGGTTTGTTGTTGGATTATCACCTTGAGTCTTTGTGAAAGAATTCGTACATTTTAAGCACTTTGAATTGACTCAACACAAGGAATAGACTAGATTTCTTCGATGGATTATCAAAAAATAATTACAATAGAGTCTGGAAAACGGGGTGGTAAACCTTGCATTCGTGGTTTACGGATTACAGTGTACGATGTACTGGAGTATCTTGCCTCAGGGATGTCTCAGGAGGAAGTGCTTCATGATTTTCCAGAATTGACTGCCAACGACATCCGCGCTTGTCTTTCATTTGCTGCTGATCGAGAACGAAAACTCATCTCAAGTTCTGGCTTGTGAAACTGCTCTTTGATCAGAATCTCTCTTCGAAACTTGTTCCTCAACTTGCCGATTTATTTCCCCATTCCGAACATGTTAAAGATCTTGCGCTGGATAGGGCTGAGGATGATGTTGTTTGGAATTACGCCCGTGACCATGGCTTTGTCCTTGTGTCGAAAGATGCCGATTTTCGTCAACGCAGTTTTCTTTATGGATTTCCCCCTAAAGTGCTTTGGGTCACACTCGGAAACTGTTCAAGCACAGAAATTGAAAAAGCGATTCGAAAAAATAATTTGAGAATTATCGCATTTGTGCAAGATGGACAGGCGTCATTTTTTGCACTGGAAGAGACGCGTAAAAATCATTAGGAGTAACGATGCCGTATAACGATTTGCGTCAATTTATGACATTTTTGGAAAAAAAAGGTCAGCTTGTTCGTATTAAAAAAGAGGTCGATCCGCATTTAGAAATGACTGAAATCTATGACCGTGTCATAAAAAAAGGCGGGCCAGCTGTGTTGTTTGAAAATCCAAAAGGCTCGGAGATTCCCGTATTGCTCAATCTTTACGGCACCGTGGAACGCGTTGCCCTGGGATTGGATACAGATGAAAAAGGTTTACTCGAAATTGGCAAGTTTCTGGCCTTTCTTCAGCACCCTGAACCACCAAAAGGTTTTGTGGATGCCGTCAAACACCTGCCTTTTTATGCCCGAATTCTTCATCTTTCACCAAAAAAAGTAAAATCTGCACCCTGCCAGGAAGTGGTGCTGAAGGGAGATCAGATTGATTTAGACACATTACCCATTCAACATTGCTGGCCAGATGATGCGGCTCCACTCATTACCTGGCCGCTTGTGGTCACACAGCCGCCACCGGGAGAAGAGGGCAAACCCAACATCGGGATCTATCGCATGCAGAAACTCGATAAAAAACGCACGATTATGCGTTGGCTGAGTCATCGTGGTGGAGCAGAGCACTATCGACAGTGGATGGCAAAAGGTGAACCCATGCCGGTCGCGGTCGCTTTAGGCTGTGAACCTGCGATGACCATTGCGGCAGTGACACCCGTGCCGGAACAGATTGGTGAATTTCATTTTGCGGGGCTCTTGCGCAAAAAACAAGTTGAACTGGTGAAATGCAAGATGTCTGATTTGGAAGTGCCCGCGACCAGTGAAATCATCATCGAAGGCGAAATCCACCCTGGAGAAACGGTCGATGAGGGTCCACACGGTGATCACACGGGTTTTTACAATTCCGTCGAGCCTTTTCCTGTTTTCCGCGTGACCTGTATTACCTATCGTAAAAATCCGATTTATTTATCCACAACCACAGGGCGCCCCCCGAGGGAAGATGCCATTATTGGGCTTGCGCTCAACCAGATTTTTCTTCCCATGTTACGGCAACACTTTCCTGAGATCGTCGATTTCCATCTGCCCATGGAGGCTTGTTCCTATCGTTTCGCGGTCATTTCCATGAAAAAGCAGTATCCGGGGCATGCAAAACGGATTATGATGGGGATCTGGGGTTTTCTAAAACAATTCCTCTATGTTAAATTCATTATTGTGGTTGATCCGGAAATTGACATCCGAAATTGGGAGGATGTCATTTGGGCCATTTCAACACAGGTTGATCCCGCGAGAGATACCTTTATTCTGGAATCAACGCCCATAGACTATCTGGATTTTGCTTCACCCGAACCTCGATTGGGTTCAAAAATGGGAATTGATGCGACTTCCAAGGTTTTTCCTGAAACACATCGGGAATGGGGAAAAGGCATGAGCATGGATGCTGATGTTGTGAAAAAAGTGGATGAAATGTGGAATGAATTGGGATTAGATCCATGAGAACCATCGGTACCATTATTGTTCTTCTCGCTATTTTTATTTTTTCTTCTCTTTCGTTTTCAAAGAGTGAGCCGCTTATAAGCCCTGCAAAACCCAGGCAGCAAGAAAAAACTAAAGTGGTACTTGAAGGAAAGTGTTTGCACTGTCACGGGGGCGGGCGGGCCTTGCAGGAAGATCTTTCTCAGCCGGAGTGCCAGGAATGCCACGGCATACCCACACTTCCGAGTGAGCCCGTCTTTATTGAGATCTCTGAGCCGCTGGAGGTCATCCAGCAAGAACTGGTTCAGATTCCTGCTGGATCTTATGTCATGGGCAGCCCAGGTCGTCCTGCGGCCGAAGGACGTGGTAATGCCGATGAAGGGCCACCGCATGAGGTGAGGGTGGATGATTTTTACATCGACCGGTATGAAACCACGAATGCACACTTTCAGAAATATCTTGAAGCCACTGGCGCAAAGCCGCCACTACTTTGGCGAGGCGGGGTTTTTCCTGAAGCCATCGCAAATCATCCGGTGGTGTATGTGAGTTGGTTTGATGCCGACGCCTACTGTTCCTGGGCCGGGAAACGTCTGCCCACTGAGGCAGAATGGGAAAAAGCCGCACGGGGTAATGATCGTCGGAATTTCCCCTGGGGGCCTCAGTTTGACCATAAAAAAGCGAACACCCCTCAATACTGGTTGGCACAAGGCATTGAAGTTTATAAGGGCACGACGATGTCTGTTGGGAGTTTTGAAGCGGGGAAAAGTCCTTATGGTTTATACGACATGGCAGGCAATGTCTACGAATGGGTGAATAACTGGTACATGCCTTATCCGGGCAATCAGGAGCCAAACGTGCATTACGGGAAGAGAAATAAGGTTTTACGCGGCGGATCCTGGTATGACTGCATGTCTTACGGCTGTGGGCTCTCCGCGCCGGTTTATAATCGAAGCCGTTTTACCCCAGAAATAAAAAACAAAGGTTTTGGTTTTCGTTGTGCCAGTGACAGATCTAATCCAATAATAAACGAACAAAAACAAGGATAAGAACATCGTTCCTAAAGTGTTACTTCTGTTTGTGCTTTCCTGATTTTAGTTCCCGGATCAAAAAACGCGAGGGATGCAAAGCTTGTCGAATGTCTTCTGAGACGGGTAGGGCTTCGTTGCAGATTTGGGCGGCGAGAACTTCTGCGCATAAAAAGCTTGAACACAAACCACGTGCACCGTGTCCGGTGTTGAGGTAAAGGCCTTTTAAATCTCTTGCACTGGGGTAGTCCCGGTCGGTTTTACCGTGATGTAAATCGTGGTAATGGGTCTTGAAAAAGTCCAGATCGGCCACCGGGCCAACCAAGGGCATGCGGTCGGGTGTCGTGGTCCTGAGTGCGGCATGGCCTTTGAGGTTTTTTCTTTTAAAATCAAAACAATCTGGAAATAACTGCGACAATTGATTTATATTTTTTAAGTGTTCTTCTTCTCGGATTTCTGTCTTGTGATCATCTCGGACAAAACTTGCGCCGATGAGGTGTTCCCCCTTGATCTCCGGTGAAATATAAGCTTCAAAACAAATCACACAACGTATTTTTTTACTTTTTGCTGTGGCTCTGAGCATCGAGACCTGGCCTCTTGCGACATTAAGGTTCACCCAATGGCATTGCTCAAACGCAAGGATTTGTGCAGCATTTGCGAGAATGACCATTTCCGATTCCGCAATGATTTTTTCATCCTGACCCCACAAAGTCCAAATTCCGTCTTTTTGAGAAAGACGATGAATCGCGGTGTTTAAGCGGGTTTGAATCTGTCCTGCGGCATCATCAATCAAATGCCTGCAAAGATCACGCGGACTCACACAGCCCGCACGCGGAAAATAGAATGCCGTTTTGTTAATCTCAACACCGGCTTGCGCGTTGCTTTGTTTGGGGGATAAGACCCTTGCAAAATCATCACTGCAATCGAGCTGCTGCATTTGCCTTTTGATGCGTTCACTTGTGGCGACTTGAAGCACACCCTCTTGTTTCCAAATTAAGTCTGGATATTTTTCTTTGAGGTTTGTGCATTCGCGAAGGGCTTTTAAATAGGCTGCGGTGTAAAAAGCTGCTTCCGGGTTTTTCCCAAGGCTGATTCGGGGCATGAGTATGCCTAAAGGATTACCCGATGCCTCTTGTGCAATTTTGGGCCTTTGATCGATCAAGTCAATTTGCCAGCCGCGTTTGGCCAAGGCCCAGGCGCTTGTGATACCCGCAAGACCTGCACCGACGATGACGGCGTGTTTGTTTTTGTTTTGGGCGGGTTTGTGTTCAAACCAGGGTTTCTTGTTTGTTTTTGATCGTGAGTTTTCTTTCAGGAAGCCCCGTAACATTTCACGTTTTTTTCCATAACCTTTAACCTTTTCTACCTCAAAACCCACGGCACTTAAAGCACGTCTCACGTGGCCTGCTGTGGTAAAGGTGCTAAAAGTACTTCCTTTTTTGCTAAGTCGGGCGATCTCTTGAAAGACGCTGTCCGTCCACATTTGAGGGTTTTTGTCCGGGGAAAATCCATCCAAATACCAAAGATCCACGGAGGCAGACATTTGAGGAAGCATGTCTGCAACATCGCCAAACATGAGGGTAAGAATCACACGGCGATCAAAGAGGGGAATGTGATGAAAGCCCGCCACGGCGGGCGGGTAGTGGGAGATCAATTCTAAGGCGGGTGCCTCTAGTTCAGGCCAGGCCGCGAGTATTTTTTTCAAATTTGTTTTCTTTAAGGGAAATTTTTCGACAGAAAAATAGTGCAAACACGCTTTTTCCCCCGTGGTTTTTAACCACAGCGATACCGTACTCAGAAAATTAAGCCCTGCGCCAAAACCCGTTTCTGCAATGATAAAAGGTGTTTTATCCTGCCATCTGCCCGGAAGGTGGTTTTGATCTAAAAAAACGTGCTGGGTGTCGGCCATGCCATTTTCACGGGAAAAATAAATGTCCTTAAATTGCGTATTAAGGGCTTGACCTGCTTGCCAGATGATCTCTGCTTCCTTCATAGGATTGATTCTAGCGATAGTTAAGCGCGTAATTCAAACTTGATTTTGTTTTTAAGTGTTGCATAATAAATTGCAACACTTTGAGGCTTAGGGTACAATTTAGGAAGCTCTAATTAAGTCTGGCCGGATTTTTTGAAGAATTGATGGATTTGAAGCAAATATGAAACAAAAACCCTTGAGTGATCACATGAGTACCGCCTTGAATGTTTTAAAAGAAGCGGTCTTTGTCTACGATGAAAATATGGTCATCAAGCGCTTCAATTTGGCCGCTGAAAAAATAACGGGTTTCAATAAAGACGAAGTCATTGGGCAGAAATGTGTCAAACTTTTTAAAGCAAGTGTTTGTCTTGGCAATTGTGATCTTTGTATGGTCGCAAAAAAAAGCCACGAACCCATTCGTTTTGAGTCACCCTTCTACCGGAAGGATGCTCAAAAACGCTTCGGCGAGTTTAATGTGGGGCTCTTGCAAAAAGATGCTGAAGGTCGACTTGAAGTCCTGGTTGCCTTGAGCGATATCACAGAAATCGTTACATTGAGAGATGCACTCAAGCAGCAGATTTCATTTCATCATATCATTGGAAAAAGCCGTCCAATGATGGCACTTTACGAGACTGTAAAGAATACGGCCTATTTTGATTCAAGCGTTCTGCTGCAAGGAGAAACGGGGACAGGGAAAGAACTGGTTGCAGAAGCCATCCATTTTGAAAGCCCTCGCCGCGACAAAAAGTTAGTGAAGGTCAATTGCACCTCTTTTTCGGACACCCTGCTGGAAAGTGAATTATTCGGACACACAAGAGGGGCATTCACCGGGGCAGTCAAAGATCGAATCGGTCGTTTTGAAGAAGGTGAGGGCGGGACGGTTTTTTTAGATGAGATTGGTGATTTGAGCTTGAATATTCAGGTGAAATTGCTTCGGGTCTTACAAGAAAAAGAAATTGAACGGGTGGGCGAAAACCGCTCTCGCAAGATCGATTTTCGCCTCATTGTTGCGACCAATAAAGATTTGACCGCGGAGGTCTTAAAGGGTCATTTCCGTAAAGACCTTTTTTATCGTCTCAATGTTATTCCCATGCAAATCCCATCTCTTCGGGAAAGAAAGGGCGACATTCCCGATCTGACAAAATATTTCATCAAGCACTGGCACGGACAATCGATCAAAAAAGTATCCGGCCTTTCTGGAGATGCTTTAAGAAAGCTGATGGACTATGATTGGCCCGGAAATATCCGAGAATTGGAGAATGCCATTGAACATGCTTGTGTTAAATGCATCAACGAAAAAATTCAAGTGCAGGATTTACCCCGCTTTCTGAATCAATTCCCCGTCCAGGAAAGGGCGATAAAAAAGCCAAGAAAAAAGATCACCAAAGAAATGATCCGCGATACTTTGCAAAAAGTGAATGGAAACAAGAGCGAAGCCGCAAGGCAATTGGGTTTACATCGCATTACCCTTTGGCGAAAGATGCAAGATCTAAAAATAGTCAGCCCCCCTTTTCGGAGAGGCTGACTTTCTTAGAACTTCCTTAGAAGAGCAAGAAACTACTTGCCCTTTTTAAAGATAGATTCGTCGGTTTTTCCACCCACAGCCAGGATGCCAATCGCACCCTTGGCGACACGAAAAATACTGTGATCCACTAAAATATAATTTCCTGGAACATCCACTTTCATTTCGACAATTGTCGCCCCTGCTGAAGGAACCAAGGTCGTCTGAACATTGTGATTAACTGCCCCTCCGATGGCACCTTCCATGTAGACTTTGTCGAATATTTCTCCAATCACGTGAAAGGACGAAATATTATTAGGACCGATATTGCCAAAGTAGATTCTCACCCGATCTCCGGCCTCGGCTTTGAGGGCATGGTCTCCCATCAGGGCTCCTTTTTTCCCGTTAAAAAGCACATAGTCAGGCTGGTCACGCATTCCTTTATCAAAATCAAGTTCCAGTAGGTTTTTTTCGCCCGTCTGTTTTGTAAAAAATTCACTTTGGAAAACATAAAACTCTTTATCCACTTTAGAGAGCCCCTCTTCGGGTTCGACTAGAATCAAACCATACATGCCATTTGAAATGTGGTGTGGAATGCTGGGTGCTCCGGCGGCACAATGATAAATATAGAGTCCCGGACTCAAGGCCTTAAATGTAAAAACAGAATGTTCTCCGGGTTTCACTTCGTTGACATGGGCGCCGCCACCGGGACCATTGACAGCATGGAGATCAATGTTGTGCGGCCATTGATTGTCTTTATGGCTCTCCAGGTGAAATTGAACAGAATCACCTACACGCACACGAATCATGGGGCCAGGTGTTGTGCCATTGAATGTCCAGAATTTGTATTGTTTGTCTCCATCAATGGTTTGTGTGATTTCTCTTGCCTCAAAATTTACCACGACCGTTTCAGGTAGGCTTCTCTTAATGGGTGTTGGAACCTGTGGCGCGGTCGTTAATTCCGCATTTTTTGCGAGTCCTCTTCCAGAAGACATCACAATAAACATCAGTGCAAAAAGCGCGATATAAACCCTGTGAAAGTTTTTTTTATTTTTCATTGATTCTTATCCTCCAAATTTTTATGACACATGCTTCGCCATGGAAAGCAAGACCCCAGATAGGGTACCACCCATAGCCGACAACTTCGAATGGATTGCAGTGCGCGTGCCATAAAATTTAAAGGAACTAAGTTATTGATTTATTTAAATAAATCAATAAGTATGGTGTTGCAATTAGTGTAATGCAACGGTTTAAAAACCGTTGCATTACACTAATTGCAACACCATAACGATCACCAGAATGACCGCCTTTTTTTTGGGGAAATTACTATTTATTTTCTAAATTCCTCGTTATGCAGAGCAAGGGTTTACTAACAGGGCATCCTGATTTGCTAGGGGACTGCCAAAAATAATAAGGTTGCCGTTATTATCTCTGATGCGAAAATCCTTACTGCCATATTTTCGATCTTCCAGTTGACCGACCATTTTGACTTTACGGTTTTTTAATTCGTCGTGAACCTGCTTCACATTGTTGACATGGATATAACAAACGCCGCTGCCCACGTGCTCGGGCCGCGCTTCTCCAAATTCGATGGTGACGCTGCCTCGGCTCACACAGGCATAATTCGGATTTTTCCAAAGAACATCTACACTAAATCCTAAATATTCTTCATAAAAACGCGCTGTTTCTGAAACTTCTTTTACGGGCAGAATGGGATTGGTGCTTAAATACTGATTGTCATCTTTTTTCATTTTTTCTCTCCTCTGAATCTGTTTTTTTATGCAAAATCAGTTAACACGTCTCAAAACACCCACCAGGGTTCCTTCGATTTTAAAGAGAGTGGGTGCCTTGACAATGATCGGGTCGTAGTCTGGATTGGCTGGGTGTAGCTCGATGTTCTTTCCTTTTTTATAAAATTTTTTCAGGGTTGACTCTCCCTCAATTGAAGCGACGACGATTTGCCCATTGTGTGCGACGGCATCATCGACAACAACAATCCAGTCACCATCACAAATGGCCTCGTCGATCATGGAGTCTCCGCTCACTTCTAAACAGTAGTGCTGTTTTCCTTTTTTGAGAAAATTGGAGGGGACTTCGACATATTCATTCTGGGTGAAGTGCGCTAAGGGTGAGCCTGCGGCCACCTTTCCAAGCAAGGGCAATTGATTGCCCGTTTGCAGTGCCCGAATATTTCGGCTGTGTGTTCCATTTTCAATATAACCTAAGTTTTTTAAACGTTTTAAATAATCTGAAACGGTTCCCCTGGATTGAAAACCGAAGTGGTCCGCAATTTCCTGTTTGGAAGGGGCGTAACCCTGTTCTTGAAAAAATTGCTTGATGAAGTCTAAGACTTGTTTTTGTTTAGGGGTTAAACTCATAGCGGCACCATACCGCTCAAAAGCCGCCCAGTCAAGAAAAAACCGCCGAAAAGCCGCTCATTTTGGTGAGTCAAGCAGGAAGGCATTTTTTCATCCTTGCTATTTTCAAAGAATAAGGGAAAATAAAAGATAGGGCCGTTTTTATCTTTTTTGTGTTGCACCTTCTTTTTCAATTGATTTAGGATTAAATCTACTTTTGTGTCATTTTTATCATTGGAGAGTGCAGTGAGAGATCGTCTGGTGATGAGAAGGACTTTATTTGGGAGAGGTGATGTTTAGACAGCTCATTTTCTGTGCAACGAGTATGTTGCTTCTTTCGAGTTGTAGTGGCGGTGGTGGAAGCGGAAGTACAGGTCCCTCTGTAACCGTTTCAGGGCTTGTGACCTATACACACTACAAAACCACTCAAAATGGTATTGATTATGACAATCCAACAGAAAAACCCATCAGGGGAGCCATTGCTGAGCTGAGAAATTCAAGTGGGGCTGTCTTGCAATCTGGAAACACCAGTGCAAGGGGGACTTATTCTTTTAGTGCGCCAGCCAATACCGCTTTAAGTGTGGTGATTAAGGCTGCACTGGGTACGCCGGGAACGCCGCGTTTGACCGTTGTAGATAATACCGATAGCGGAAAACTTTATGCGATGGCCTTGAATATCTCGACAGGAGCCGTCGATCTCACTCAGAGTTTTAATGCCAATTCGGGTTGGAATGGTTCCAGTTATTCCGGCACAAGAACCTCAGCACCCTTTGCAATGCTCGACACGATTTATCAAGCGGAACAATTGGTTTTGAGTGCGAACGCTTCGGTAACCTTTCCTCAGCTGACCGTCAACTGGAGTAAAAACAACATTGCGGCACCGGGTGACATAACGGTGGGTGAAATCGATACCTCCTTCTACACGGCCAATAGCCTCTATATTCTGGGTGCAGAAGATAGTGACACGGATGAATATGATGCCAGTATCATCGCCCATGAGTGGAGCCACTATTTTGAAGACAACTTAAGCCGAAGCGATAGTGTTGGAGGCAGTCATGGCAGGGATGACATTCTTGATCCGCGTCTTGCTTTTGGGGAGGGTCTTGGTAATGCATTTTCAGGCATGGTTTTGAATGATCCAAAATATATTGATACGATGGGATCCGCTCAGGGACAGGTCGGGGTGAGCATGAATCTCGACGCAGATTCTGTGACCGATGGCAGTCGATTGAACGGTGGCATCTTTTTAGATGGGTTTTACTCCGAATTTTCTGTTCAGGAGGTGCTTTACGATTTATTTGACTCAGGTCCTTCTGATGACGACAACATCGGGCTCGGATTTAAACCCATTTACGATGTGATGGTGGGTGGGCAAAAAACAAGTGCCGCTTTTACCTCAATCTTTAGTTTTTTAAAATACCTCAAAGATGCAAATCCCACTTTAAGCGCCAACATTACAGCGCTGGCTGCCGCAGAAAACATTGGCAGCGGGGCTGGGAATGAGGATGAATTTGAAGATTTAGGCCGTCGGATCTATACCAATATTCCCGTGGACGGCACCACTGTTCTTAATGATGTTGATGGGGATCCCTTACAGACCTGGTCTATTTATGGCCCCATCACAGCCACTAACCCGGGCAATAAACTCTACAATCGCATGTTTTTCTGGTTCTCTATTCCCTCTAGCGGAAGCACGACGATTGAAGTGACCTCAACTGGAAGCGATAATGTTGGTTTTACGCTGAATGAAAAGGGAAATAAAACATCTGTTGACCGTTTGAATGGTGGCGGTACCGAGCGTTTAACAAAAACGCTCAATGCGGGTTTGCACAGTATGGATGTTTATAGTTTTGGGAAGGCGACTGCGTTTACGGTCAGAATTTTTTAAGGGTTTATCGCGCTTGAGGTGCTGTTATGAGAAGAACGAGCAACATCATTTTGTTTATTTATTTCATATTTTTTTATTTTGTCCCGACCTTGGTTGAGGCAAAAATGACGGCCCCTGTGCACATAGAATATGACTTTCCTAAAACGGTACACACAGGGGATACTGTTTCAACGGTGATCCGCTTTATTGCACAGGCCGATCTTGAAGTGCTCAAGGTTTCAATCACGCCTTACAAGGGTTTAAATCTGCTTTCAAAAACAGAAGAAACCTTATTTTTGGATGTTGCGAGGGGTGAGCTTCGTGAACTTGAGGTTGAAATTCAACTGACCGATCCCGAAGTGGGTTATCTTTCCGTTTTTGCCACGACAGAGACCATTCGAAGTACAAGCACCAAAAATATTGCCATTCCTTACGGAAGGGCAGGTGTGCTGACAAGAGAAAAGCTAAAATCCAACAACCATTCGGTTCAGAGCGCTGGAGGGGAAGAGCTTATTCTCATGCCAGGAGATCCAAGATAACCTTGTATTTCTAGGGTATCTTTTCCTGTTATCGTCAAATGCTCATACAGCAGGTTTGACGATAACTCTAACGCTGAGATCTGACGACCTTGTATGGATTTAGTTGGCATTCGTCGCTGCTAAAGCTGCCGCCGCTAACAATCTGCTCGAAACCCTTTACCGTCGTTCCGTTTTGAGTGAGTGCACTCAGCGTTGATGGAACGACCAGCACATCATAACCTGGGCCACCATCAAGTAATTTAACGTCTTTTTCCGCGCAGGTGCCTAGCACTACTCGATCATTCCCAGTTCCCGCATAGACTTCATCTGCGCCACTTCCAGGATATATTTCGTCATCTCCTTTCCCACCTTCAATAAAATCTTGACCAGGCCCACCATAGAGAAAATCGTTTCCCGCTCTGCCGATGAGTAGATCAGAACCGCGACCACCATAGAGTCTATCGATACCGCGGGCGCCAAAGAGCTGATCATCTCCCGTTCCACCATTAGCGACCAGTTGCCCAATCGTGTGGGCTTCTATTCGATCATCACCAGGTCCACCAAATACGCGCGACAGACCCGGTGCGGCCATCAGCGAATCGTTGCCCGCACCCAAACTAATACGTTGGGTTTGACCTGTTTCGGCAATGGAGGTGATAATGTCGTCACCGGGACCACTCACCGCACAAGACTCGGCGACTTGTCCCGCAAAGGCGTTACTGGTAGACAGTACAAAAGAGCTGGTATTGGCTCCGCAACATGAGGCACCTGAAGGATAAAGGCTACACAAAGCATCAAGCGAAGGTAGCCCCTGGGGATGTCCCGCCAAGGTCGTGATTTTAAGAATTCCAACCTCACTTGGGGTTGTCAGACGAAAAGCTGAAGGTCCTATCTTTGGTGGATCATTTCGCTGGCCAGTGGTTTTAATTAATCTAAATTCGGATAACAGATAGATTGCGGTTTCGTCTTGGGAAAAGCGGCGGTCGACATTGAGTAATCGCATTTCTCCTAAACCCGCTCGACGATCCATCTCATTTTCGCTCAATTTTTCACCGTTAACCACCCGATCTCGATCTAGCTCAAACATTTCAATCTCGGTCACCGTGGTCAATTGTTTGCTGTTGGCGGTCAGTAAGACTAAACTGTCGACCAATTTTTCTTTCTCTGGCTCTCGTGATTCCAAGGAGTATTTCAGTTCACCTGGAAGGCCTTCTTGCTCAGGAAGCGCTCCAGCTGGAATGCCTTGAGATAGTCCAACGCCTTGCACTGGTGGTGTCTGTGGATCGAGCTCCATAAAGGGAATATCGAATGTTCCTCCATCGTTGACCCCGGTGACAGAGACCAATATCCAATCGTGGACATCAAGTTCCAATTCAAAATCAACCTGACCTCCGTTCGGAACACCGCCATTTTTTGGCTCGCTAAAAACATAGCTGCCTAACTCAAAATCGGGATCGTGATCGTCACGTACACCTTTTTGAAAAGCATAGGGTCCACTGCTACCAGAAGATACTGGCTCACCGGTGCTGGTTCCGCGAATGACAAGCCGAATTTCTTTCAGAGGCTCGGCTTGCAAATTAACAAAACTGAAAAGACGTTTCTGGGTGTTGTAGGCGATACCGGCACCTGCGTTAAGGACGAGAGAGGTCGCGACAATATCCCATCCTTCCGATACGTCATTTGGGTCGATCCGTTCTATGCTATCTGGCCCGGCTTGGCCTAAATTACCGTTTCCTGGATTCGAATAAGCGCCTAGTGTAATAAGGGCATTACTGTTGGCGCTAACTTCAATTAAATTCGGAAAACTTGGACTGTAAGCGTAGATAAGTGCTAAAGATTCATCCCAGCCAAGGACTCGATTGTATTCACCTGGAGAGATACCCTTTGGGCCTTTTACACCGGGAGTGTCACTATGCCCCTCATTCATCAACTCGTTACCGGAAGTCTGAGCCCTGAATAGCAGTCCCCCAAATATTGGATCAAACCCCGCCCAATTGAGGTCATAGATACCAAGTGGATTAACGTTGGACGAGTTGTAGGCTGCCGCATCAGGATGTTGCAGTCCTATGGTGTGCCCGATTTCGTGCAGAAGAACCGTGCGTAAATCAGTGACCAGCGACCCACCGTTTGATCTTCGATAGGAGTGCCATGGAGATCCCTGTAGTATAGAAAAAGCTTCTTTTTCTAGGTCATTCATCGTCTCACGGGCCAAATAGCGAGCGTAAATATCGGGCCAGCCAGCAAGAAAAGTGTCGTCCATCTTCCAGGTGACATTTTGCTGATCAACGCGCATAAATTGCGAAGGTCTAGCGACTAAATCTGCAAGGTTTCCGTCACCTTCGCTGTCCATCAATGCGAATCCACTCACGATTGTCGACTTAAACATCATGATTAAAATGAAAATAGTTAATCGATGCCAATTCTTGCAGACACGGGTCAAAATTATTCGTTCGCTAGGTTTTTTTAGGCAATTCATTTTTTCTCCTAAATCAGGTGTTAAACAGTGGAGGAAGGGAGCCGCGCTGAAAATGTCCTAAATTAAGCTGAAATTGAGCTTTGATCTCCGTGTCAGTATTGGCTGTTTAGCGGTGGGTGAAGCCAAAATACTGACAAACAGAGACACAGAAAACATATGAAAATTATAGATAAAAAAGAGAGAAAAAGCAATGTGGATAAGCGTGTTGAAGCGGCAATGAATTTGATCACGGGGGCAATGATAAAACCCTAAGCCGACACCGTTTGGGCCTATTTGATGAAGATTGTTGGGAGCTTAAACTCTAAAGTATTCTGGAAAGTTCTGAGAGATCAGAAAGTGTGTAGTCTGTTTGCACTGTTTTTGTTGGGGGAGGCAGATGATCGGAGTTAATCCAGGCCGTTGCCATGCCCAATTTTTTTGCGCCTTCAATGTCGTGTGTCCAAGAATCGCCCACAAAGAGGGTTTCTTCGTGTGGGGTTTTCATGACGTCGCTGGCGGCCATAAAGACTTCTTTTCTGGGTTTTCTCAAACCCACTTCGGCAGAAACCACAATAATCTCAAAAAGATCAGAAATACCGTCCCGCGCAAGGACACTTTGCACGGTTTTTAGATCATCAAAATTTGAAACCACAGCCATGCGGTATTGGTCTTTGAGTTTAAAGAGCAGCTCTTTGTGGCGGGGCAATAATTCTAAACATTGCCCGACTTTGTCGAGGTGGATGTCCATTAAGAGTCTATGGATCTCTCTTCTGCGTGGCCCTAAATCCGCGTCCAGTCGATCTAAAAAACGATCAAAACGCACGGAGGAATGAAATTCTTTTCCTGTCGCGCTTTTTTCCTGCTCAAGTTCCGCACTGGTGAGCATGAAATCTTTATAAAATTTTTCAAAAGAGATCTGCCCTCGGTCAAACTCTCTGAAACAAGCGTAGGTGAGTGGGGTCGTGGATTCCACTTGCATGCCATCCACTTCGATCAGTGGCAAGCGGTCGAGTCGATATTGCATGAGTGTGCCACAGAGATCAAAAAATACAGCCTGATATTTTTTCATGTTTTACTTTACCTTATATCTCTCTTGATCTTGTTTTTGCAAAACATCTGCGTTTCTTTGCAAACCACTGCGTTTACTGCGCAGCAGCGGAGTACCACGAAATTGTTTTTTAAAAGTCAGATTGTCCGGGATTGCCAAAAGTGCGTCAAGGGAAAGTGTCGGCCCCGCACCTCTTTCGCTTGAAAAACTCGGTTCATCGGTTTCTTTGCCTTCTCCATTAAAAGGGCAGACTTGCTGGCAGAGATCACAGCCAAAGAGCCATCCCTCCATTTTTGAAACAAAGCCATCTGAAATTTCCCCTTTATTTTCAATGGTGAGATAAGAAATACAGCGGCGGGCATCCAATTGATAGGGGGTATTTAAGGCGTCTGTCGGGCAAATATCAATACAACGGGTGCAAGTCCCACATTGCCCTGTTGCAGGGCTATCTTCCGTGAGCTTTAAGTCGGTTACGACTGCTGCAAGGAAGACCCAAGAGCCGAACTCCGGGGTAATCAGATTTGTATTTTTTCCGATAAAGCCCAGTCCGGCACGTTGGGCAAAAGCACGTTCCAAGAGGGGCCCGTGATCGACATAACCTTTCCAACAATGCCCACCGCGTGCGGTAATGGCTTCAATCAGTTGTTCAAGTTTTTCTTCAATAATGAGGTGATAATCTTCACCCCAGGCGTAAACGGCGATTTTGCCCTGAGGGCCTGGCTCTTCTTTCTGTGTCTCAGGTGTTTCCTGATAGTAGTTGAGTGCAAGGGCAATCACGGATTGTGCCTCTGGAAAACGCCGTTTGGGTTCAAAGCGTATCTCTGGGGATTTTTTAAGATAGGCCATGTCCGCGGCATAACCCGCCTCAAGCCATTTTAAAAAATGTGTACCCGCACTCGAAACGGGATCTGCGGAGGTGATCCCGACCGCATGAAAACCTAATTCCAAGGCAATCGTTTTTATTTCTTGTGTCAGGGGGCCTGCATCCAGTGCATTTTTGTTATGAATTTGGCTCAACGCTCTGTGCGTTGTCTTGTTGAAACAGTCCCCTTACAGCGCCAGCCACTGCCTTTTGTTGTGTTTATTTTTTCAGCCATTTTTTCAGGCGCGATTTTTTCAGGGGTAAAGTGGACGAGCACATAGTCTCTGCGATTAAAGGCTTCGACATCCAATATGCCTTCAAGTTGTTTCAGACTTGCTGTAATTTCTTCGGGGTGTCTACTGCAAAAAGGGCCGCTCAAATCAATAATGACTTCTTTGGTTCCCGCTGGAAAAGTGGGTTTGGCTTCTTTTTTTATGGTGTGATGGTCGTGGCCCCCCTCTTCTTTTTTCTTGGGGTGATCCATGTGTTTTTCTTCGTCCATTTTGTGTTCATCACTGTGATGGTCGTTTCCATGATCCCCACTTGCCCAGGCAAAAGGGCTGACAGAGACAAGGAACGTAATAAAAATGAACAAATTTACGATATTTCTGAAAGGCTTCATTGAACGAAATCCTCCTTAAGGCTTTGTTGTGTGGAGACCATTATCGTAAAGAGGGGATTATTTTTCAAGGATTCTTTAAGACCTGCCACTAAAGTTCTGATCATATTCTTTATTCTGTGGGCAGAGGCGCCGTATAGACGGCTGCATCGGGATGAAAGGCCGACCATGCAAACCAATAGGCGATAATGGTGGGGATTTCTTTGCCTTTGTGATCAAATACATGGGTCGTGCGGTATTGGGGTTCATAAACGATTTTAATCGTCTCTTTGCCGATTGTGTCGGTAAAAGAACGTGGGGCATTTTTGAGCTCTATAAAAGGGTAGCCTTTGCTTTGGCCTGAAAGTGTAACGCCCAGGACCCAGGCCTTTGTTGGATATCGTTCATCTATTTTGCCTACGGGAAACATGAGCAGATCATTGCCTGCATAAGCCGTGTAGGGGTCTCGAAAATAATTACGGGTATAGCCTGTATCTGTGGATAAAACGAGGGTCTTGGGATGCTTTTTTTTCCAGCCTTCCCAGGTGGTGTGGCTAAGGTTGATCATTTTGATCCGCGTTCCGGTCCGTTTTCCCGTGACGGCTTCTTGTTTAATTTGAGACCAAAGGCTTTCTGTTTGATGGTCATACATAAGCACATCGCTTTTATAAAGCAGACCGGAAACGCCGAAGGTATAGTGTTTGCCTTTTATGTTTGGATCAAAAGCCATTCCTGTCCCACAAAGTGGGCAATAGGAAATCATGACTTTTTTCCCTCCCACGGTGTCATTGACGATTTCATGCCAATTCATAATCTTAATGGGATAGGCCTTGGCTTCGCCATTGATGAAAAGCCCCAATACACGGTCATCTTTTTTGACAAAATCTGCTTTTTCTGCCGAAACAAACTTGGGGTTGCTGAGCGCAGGGATGCCATCTCTGGGTGGCCCTCCTGCGAGGATCTCATCGATTGGGATGCTGTGTTTTGTCATATCAAAACCGCTTAAAAACGGAATGAGAATTAAAAGAAGCAAAAAATTGTATCGTTTCATTTTTATTTCTCCTCCTTAAGGAGACGAATCTAACAAACGAGCATTTTTTTAAATGTCGTGTTGCATACATATTGATGAAGTGGACTGTTGCGAAACAGATGAAGATCAATTTATTATAGCCGGATGGCAATTTCAAGAGATTATCTCTGGCAGAAGCTTTTTGAGATTCAAAAACAACTTCCTTTCCTGGACGATTTTTTTATCGATTTTCCCGAAGCCGAGGTTTATTTGGTGGGTGGGGCGGTCAGAGATCTGCTTTGGCAACGTGAGACCAAAGACTATGATTTTTTGATTCGGGGGGTCGCGGCCAATGATTTGGGGCATTTTCTCCGCAAACACGGAAAAGTGTCCTGGGTGGGGAAAAACTTTGGGGTCTATAAATTTATCCCCCATCTGAATCCATTACCTGAAGCCATTGATATTGCGCTACCCAGAACAGAATCCTCCTTTTCTAAAAGTGGTGGCTATCGCGATTTTGAAATTGTTTCAGATCCTCAATTGCCCGTGGAAGAAGACCTCAAAAGACGCGACTTCACCATCAACGCCATGGCCGCAGACTTAAAACAGCACTGCCTCATTGATCCCTTTGAAGGTTTAAAAGATCTCGAAGCCGGATTGATCCGAACGGTGGGTGATCCTGAATTGCGTTTTTTAGAGGACAGTTCACGTCTCTTGCGTGGGCTTCGTTTTGTCTCTCAATTTGATCTTTCTTTTGAAGCAGAAACCTGGGCGACCTTAAAACGCCTCATTTGCGGATTGAGCGCCCTAAGGGAAGATGGCAGCCCAATCGTTCCACGTGAAACCATTGCAAAGGAATTTATTAAAGCAATGGTGCTGCATCCGGTGCGGGCTTTTGACTTGTGGCATGAAAGCGGGGCTTTTGCAGAACTGATTCCTGAATTACTCGTCATGAAAAATTGCCCTCAGCCGGAAAATCATCATTCCGAGGGCGATGTGTGGGTACATACCCGACTTGCGCTTTCACAGCTCTCAAGCCCTGAATTTCAAAGAGAATTTGAAAGTCCGATTGATGCAGAGATTGTATTAGCCCTGCTTTTTCACGATATTGCAAAACCGATCACAATACAAACCCCGGAAAAAGATGGCACGGATCGTATTCGTTTTCATCAACACGATACCGTCGGCGCCAAAATGACACGTAAAATTGTGAATCGCCTCAAATTATCTTCATATGCAAAAGACAGCCGATATTATGTAAATGAAGACAATTTGGCCTGGCTGGTTGCAAAACATTTGATTTTGCTGCAAGGCCAAATCGAAGAAATGCGTGCCGCCACGATTGAACGTCATTTTTTGAGTCCCAATCGCCCTGGAACCAAGCTCTTACAGCTTATCTATTGCGATGGCATGGCCACGGTACCCAAAAATCCAGAAGACCATCAACTGCATTACTGGGCGGTAAAGGATAGAATTTTGAAAATTGAAGCCCTGGCCGCCGAACAAGCCAAAATCCCCGCGCCGCTTCTCAGTGGGCGCGAGGTGATGGAAATTGCTCAGATCGCATCGGGGCGAACGGTGGGCCAATATCTGGCACTGATCCGTGAAGAACAACTGAGCGGCAGAATTTCGACCGCTCAAGAAGCCATAATTTTTCTTAAAAAACAGATTAAAAACAAGTAACTATAGAAAATTCATAAAGTAAAAGTTAGTGTTTTCTGGGTGGGCTCTTTCGCTCATATTGGGGATGATCTTATTGTAATGAGGTCAAATGAGGGCATTATGCGTTCCCACGGGGGACGGTGGGAATGAGAGCCGAGAGAAAACCATGCTTTGCATGACCAGTGTGTCGCTATTCAACAGGGGGGATCGTGATGGCTGAAAATCACTCTCAATTTATCATTTATCAAAGCGAAAAAGGTGAAATTCGGCTGGATGTACGCTTTGTGGATGAGACGGTATGGCTTACTCAGCAATTAATGGCGGAGTTATTTAACACCAGCAAGCAGAATATCGGACAGCATTTAAATAACATATTTAAAGAACAAGAACTTATGGAAGATTCAGTTGTAAAGGATTTCTTTACAACTGCCGCAGATGGCAAGAATTATCGCACAAAACACTACAACCTGGATGCCATAATTTCCGTCGGTTATCGCGTGCAAAGCCACACCGCGACTCGTTTCAGGCAGTGGGCAACCCGCCAATTACGTGAGTACATTGTGAAGGGTTTTGTGCTGGATGACGAGCGCCTGAAAAATCCAGATCAGCCTTTTGATTATTTTGAAGAGCTGACACGTCGCATTCAGGATATTCGCACCAGCGAAAAACGTTTTTACCAAAAGATAACCGATATTTACGCCACGAGTGTGGATTATGACCCGACTCTGGTGGGCAGTATAGAATTCTTCAAGAGGGTGCAAAACAAGGTTCATTGGGCGATTACAGGTAAAACAGCGGCAGAAATTATCCATAGTCGTGCAAATAGTGAAAAAGACAACATGGGGCTGATCACTTTTCGTGGCAGCAAAGTGCGTAAGCAGGATGTCGTCAATGCCAAGAATTACCTCAATGAAGAGGAGTTGCTGGCCTTAAATAATCTGGTGGAACAGTACCTTGTTTTTGCCGAAGGTCAGGCGATGCGAAGGATTAGTATGACGATGGTCAATTGGGTAGAAAAGCTGGACGGGTTTTTAACACTAAATGATCGCAACATCTTGGATCATGCCGGAAAAGTAACGCATCAACTAGCGAAACAATTCTCGGAACAGGAATACGACAAATTTAAGCAGCAAGGTTTGTTGGATGAAGCAAAGGCCGCTGATGCGCGTGATTTTGAGCAATTAACAAAAATAACGGATCAATTGGAAAAACCAAAAGATGAAAAGGGATAGTTTTTGAAACCATCAAACTTTACATTCTTATTTTTCTCGTTTTTCTCATTCCCACGCTCTAGCGTGGGAATGCATACTGAGTGGAATTTCAGCACCGTATGCGTTCCCACCGGGGACGGTGGGAACGAGAGTATATTCTCAATTGGAGCCAGTAAATCGAGGTCATGTCTTGTAATTTGCTTTTTTGGAAAACCTTTCGACCTTTCTCCGAGCCAGATAAAAAATTTACCCCCCCACAATCTCTTTTCTTGACTGTTCCCCTGGTGAGGGTTAGAGGCCTCGGGCTATACGATTAGCGGCTCTCTCTTCAAGACGCTCAACAAGCCAAAGTTTAATGATGGATTGGCGTGTGACACCAATGCGACTTGCTTCTCTATCCAGAGACTCTATGACCCAAGTCGGAAAGTCTACATTGATTCGCTTTTGTTGTTGGTTTGGGCGTTTGGCGGTCGATAAATCAAGATCACCAAGAATATCTTGTTTGTTATCATCAAATTTTTTATCAAAGTTTTTAGCTTTCATAAAGTCCCACCTCGTTTTTACGGGAGCGCCTGACTGAAATGATTCTAATGGTGCTACTACGATAAGTTATTACAGCTGACCAGTGATTTTTAGCGATGAGGCCGATGACTAAAAAGCGTTGTTCATCTTCTAATTTCACCTGGAGCTCAATAAGCTCAGGATCATCCCATAGGTCTTGAGCTAGAACAAAATCAATACCGTGTTTTTTGAGGTTCGAAGTGCTTTTATTGTTGTCGTACTCAAAAAGGGGCATGAGTAAAAGATATACCTAAACTACTCACATGGCAAGCATTTCTATGGAGAATCGTCCCCGTTCTTCATGCTTCGCCCACCTCTAGCAAGGAGAGTGAGCCGTAGCAAGGAAGTGCATGAGGCGAGAGACTCATCAGTCTATTGTAAAGATTTTTTTAGAAAATGAGGATAGAAAAGTCTATCTTACTTTTCACACTTTTCTGTCTAGGCAATGGGGAGTGCCATCGTTTGTGCTTACCTGCTTCACATTGACAAGTCATAGGGCCGATGTTAGTATCCACCCCCATAAATTATGGATAAAAAACCCACCTATAAAGACAGTTTAAATCTACCGCAGACGGATTTCCCCATGCGGGCGCAACTCGCACAGCGGGAAGTCACACAGCTTGAAAATTGGGCATCTGTTGGTCTTTACGACGAGATTCAAAAACGACATGCGGATCATCCTACATACATTTTGCATGACGGGCCGCCTTATGCAAATGGCAATATCCATATCGGTCATGCACTCAATAAAATATTAAAAGACATCATCGTCAAATCCAAATCCATGAGCGGTTTCAGAGCCCCTTATGTGCCGGGTTGGGATTGCCACGGTTTGCCTATCGAACATCAGGTGCTCAAAAAATTAGGATCGAAAAAGCGGGAGATGTCCAAGATTGAAATCCGTCAGAAATGCCGTGAATCCGCCTTGCATTTTGTTGAAATTCAAAAAGAAGAATTTAAACGTCTCGGTATTTTTGGGGATTGGGAAAATCCCTATTTGACACTCACACCTGATTACGAGGCCGCGATTGTGCGGGAGTTTGCAAAAGTCTTTGCGACGGGCGGCGTTTATAAAGGGAAGAAACCGGTGCTGTGGTGTTCTTCCGATGAGACGGCGCTTGCCGAAGCCGAGGTCGAATACGCGGATAAAATATCCCCTTCGATTTATGTGCGCTTCAAAATAAAAGATGCCCTCGGACGTTTATCTGAAGCCGATGCGGCGGATGCATCTTTTGTGATTTGGACAACAACCCCTTGGACGCTTGTTGCGAATAAAGCCATCTCACTGCACCCTAGTCTCAAATATTGTTTGGTCAAAACCCCAAAAGGGCAAGTGATTCTTGCAGAAGACCTTGTGGATGTCTCGATGAAGGCCTTTGGTTTTGAAGCGGGTTCTTTTGAAGTTACCGATCAGCATTGGCTCGGAGAAGCACTGGAAGGCATAATTTGTGAACATCCTTTTTTGGAGCAGGCGTCTCCCATTATCTTAGGGGAGCATGTGACGCTGGAGCAGGGGACGGGCTGTGTTCACACCGCACCGGGTCATGGACAGGAAGATTACGAGGTCGGGCTGCGTTACAATCTGGACGTTTATGCGCCAGTCAATCATTACGGAAAATTTACGGAAGAGGCTGGAGAGTTTGCGGGTCTTAAAGTTTTTGATGCCAATAAAAAAATTCTTGAGACTTTAGAAAATAAAAATGCATTATTGAGTGCGGGTGAAATTTCTCATTCCTATCCCCACTGCTGGCGTTGTAAAAAGCCTGTCATTTTTCGTGCAACCGAACAATGGTTTATCTCAATGGCAGAAAATGACCTTAGAGAACGCGCACTTAAAAGCATTGCTCAAGATGTAAAATGGATTCCCAAGTGGGGCCAGGATCGTATTGAAGGCATGGTCTCTAATCGTCCCGATTGGTGTATTTCGCGTCAACGGGTCTGGGGCGTGCCGATCGTGGCTTTTGGATGTTTAAGCTGTCGTAAGCCCTTTAGTTCCGAAGCCATCATTAAACATGTGGCAGATTTGATGGAAACGACCGGGCAGGGTAGCGACCTCTGGTTTTCTAAGTCGGCAGATGAGCTCTTACCTGAAGGCACGGTCTGTCCTGATTGTGGGGGGAAAAACTTTAAACAGGAACAAGATATTCTTGATGTCTGGTTTGAGTCCGGTGTGAGTCACGCGGCCGTTCTTAAAGCTCGCGAAAATCTTTCCTGGCCTGCGGATCTTTATTTGGAAGGCTCCGATCAGCATCGGGGCTGGTTCCACAGCACGATGTTGGCCAGTTTGATGACAGACGACTGTGTGCCTTATAAAGCTGTTTTAACCCATGGTTTTGTGATGGATGGCGCGGGAAAAAAGATGTCTAAGTCTCTGGGGAATGTCATCGCACCTCAGGCAATCATCAAACAAAATGGCGCGGATATCTTGAGACTCTGGGTTGCAGCCACTGATTTTAGTGGAGACATGCGGATTTCACCCGACATCCTCAAACAAGTGGCCGAAGCGTATCGTAAAATTAGAAACACCTGTCGCTTTTTGTTGGGCAATCTGCATGATTTTTCGGTCGAAGACAGTCTTTACAGAATAAAGGTTGAGGATTTTCAAGAGATTGACTTCTGGGCCTTGGACAAACTGCACTTGCTGAATGAAAAAGTCCAACGTGCTTATGACGAATCCACCTTTCATGTGGTTTTTCACGCCATCAACAATTTTTGCGCCGTAGATCTTTCTGCTTTTTATCTTGATATGCTAAAAGACCGCCTCTATGCTTCGGCCAAAGATGCAGCGGGGCGGCGCATCGCCCAGTCCGTGATGCAGGAAATTTTGATGACGCTGGTGCGTTTGATGGCCCCGATTCTCTCTTTTACTGCAGAGGAAATCTGGCGAAACCTGCCAAAAGGCCTTAAAGTGGATGATTCGGTCCACTTGAGCACTTTCCCTAAAACACAAAAAGTCGATCCCGTACGTTTACAGCATTGGGAAGGTTTGATTCAGGTGCGTGAAGCGGTTTCTATTGTTTTGGAAACCGCACGTAAAGAACGGAAAATTGGCAATTCTTTACAGGCCAGAGTCATACTTGAAGTTAAAGCGGTACTTTATGAAAAACTTAAAAAACACGCCGCTTTTTTACCCGAATTTTTTATTGTCTCCCAAGTCCACTTGAGAGAATGGAGGGAGGGAAGGCAAACGCCCTCCCCCCAAGAGACCGAATGGATGTTTCAAAACACAGTTGATGCGCTGGGTTTGAAGATTCAGGTCACATCGGCCTTGGGTGAAAAATGCGAACGCTGCTGGGTTTACCGTGAAGATGTTGGCACACAAAATACTTATCCCACCCTCTGCAAACGCTGTGCAGGCGTGATTATTTCCGAGATGCCTCATGCGCCGTAAATCGCTTTTTTTGATTTTCATCAGCGGCGGCATCATTATTTTCGATCAAATCACAAAAGTCATCGTTGCAAAACGTTTTGAGTTGTATGAGTCTGTTGTTGTGCTTGAAGGTTTTTTTTCCCTGACTTATATTTTAAACCCAGGTGCAGCTTTTGGTTTTTTAGCCGATCAAAGTGCCACATTTCGTATGATTTTTTTTCTCAGTGTTTCCGTCGTTGCCCTGGTATTATTGGGTACTTTTTTTCGAGATACGCCCTCAGAAGACACCATTGGGCTCACCGCGATTTCTCTGCTTTTTGGTGGAGCCATCGGAAATTTGATCGACCGAATCCGCTTAGGTGAAGTTATTGATTTTCTCGATTTTTACATCAATCAACATCACTGGCCCGCCTTCAATGTGGCCGACTCCGCGATTACGATCGGCATCTCCCTCCTGATGTTTCATCTCTTTCTTCATAAAGAAGATTCTAAAGACAAACGCACGGTCTGAGCCAAAGCGCTTAGAAATTTTATCATTCGAAAAATCCAACCCAGACTTAATCAGAGGTGCCTAAAATGCCAAAAAAAATGAGCATGACAACAAAGATATTGATTTGGATGGTTGCGGGTCTCGTGCTCGGGAGTCTGATTAACGCATTTGCCAGCAAGGTTGTCTTTATTCAGGATTACCTTGTGAACGGATTGTTTCATGTTGCGGGTGCAATGTTTATCAGCGCGCTGAAAATGCTTGTTGTTCCCCTGGTCACTTTTTCTCTGATTTGTGGGGTTTGTGGCATTGGTGATATCAATAAATTGGGACGGGTCGGGGCGAAAGCCTTTGGTCTCTTTATGTTGACCACTGCATTAGCGATTACACTCGCCATTGGTGTCGCAAGCATGATCGGACCGGGCAAAGGTTTTGATTTAGCGCAAGCCACACCGACAGAATTCACCGCAAAAGAAGCCCCTCCACTGACACAAGTCATTATTGATTTGATTCCAAGCAATCCCATTGCAGCCTATGCAGAAGGCAATATGCTGCAAATTATTTTCTTCACCATCCTTTTTGCGGTCTGTATTTTAATGATTGGTGAACCGGGGAAACCCATTGCCCAAGGGGCCGAAAAACTCAATCTGGTGATGATGCAAGTCGTCAATGTTGTGATGCAAATTGCGCCCTACGGTGTATTTGCCCTTATGGCAAAAACGTTTTCATTGCAAGGTTTGGGATTGATTATCCCGATGTTGAGTTATTTTCTTGTTGTGGCCGTCGTCTTGCTTCTTCATGGAACGGGAACACTGATGATCCTGCTGAAGCTACTGGGGAAAGTCGACCCTCTCATTTTCATGAAGAAGATGCGGGCCGTACAAATATTTGCGTTCAGTACCGCAAGCTCGAACGCGACCATTCCAGTGACTTTAAGTGCAACAGAAAAGCGTTTGGGGGTTGAAAACTCCACGGCTTCTTTTGTTGTTCCCTTTGGTGCAACGATCAATATGGATGGCACAGCCATTATGCAAGGGGTTGCAACGGTCTTTATCGCAAACGTCTACAATATTGATCTGGGTTTAAGTGGTTATCTGACTGTAATTGGGATGGCTGTTTTAGCCTCAATCGGAACGGCAGGTGTACCCGGTGTAGGACTTATTATGCTGGCAATGGTTTTTAATCAAGTTGGCCTACCGATAGAGGGAATTGCCTTAATCATGGGGGTTGATCGACTGCTCGATATGATGCGAACGGCAGTGAATGTGACAGGAGACAGTGCGATCACAACCATTGTTGCCCGTAGCGAAAATTCTATCGATATGACGACCTATAATGACCCGAATGCGGGTTCAATTGAAGACGTGCATCTTCCAGACCTGGCGTCGGAAAATACTTAAGGGCGTTCTGATTTTGAAGCGGAAAAGTGGTGGGTCGTCACGGGATCGAACCGTGGGCCCGCTGATTAAGAGTCAGCTGCTCTACCAACTGAGCTAACGACCCACTTAAGCTAGGTTTAAATGCGCCTGAAGGGAATTGAACCCCTAACCTCCGGCTTCGGAGGCCGGCGCTCTATCCAATTGAGCTACAGGCGCTTTTTCGAGGGGACTCTATCACAAAAGAGGGACAATCACAATAATGACGCTTGTCTGAAAATGCAATTTACACAAAATGCCCCTCTGATTGAGGACTTATCAGGGGGGCCAAAAGTCCTCAATCATTGCTGCTTGCTCTTCGCCTCCTTAATCCATGCCTAATGAACGAAGGTCTGTGATTTGAACCGTGTTTTCAATATCATCGACTTCCGCGCTATAAATGCCGTTTTCCTGTACGGCGTAGATATTTTTATCCACAAAAATACCCCGTGTCCAAGCAAAAAAATCGCTGGTTTTTATTTGACCTAAAAATTTAAAACCATCCTCTTTTGTGAGGTGATAAACATAAAGCGCAGAGCGTCTTTCTCTTTCATTGCCATTCGTTGCGGGGATGGCGAGCAGGTTTTGAGCGGCCCAAAAGGTAAAGGCCTTGCTTTGATAGAGTGCTTCCGAATAAGACCACTCTGAGGAATTGCCGATGCGTGTTGTATGCGCAAGTGTTGGATTTTCAAAATCACCCACATCAAACATTGATAATTGCACTTGTCGACCGTTTCTGCCCATCGTAATCAAATGGGTCTCTCCAAAAGCATGAATATAAGTTGAAAAACCCGGCACAGAGAGTTCTCCCGCAATTGTGGGTGCCCTCGGATCTGAAAGATCAATCGTAAACAAGGGGTCGATTTGAACGACGGTGACTAAAAATCCACGCTCGCCGATGAAACGTGCAGCGGTGAGCCGTTCCCCCGGCGCAATATTTTCAAGTTTCCCGATCACTTTGAGTTGATCATTGTTTGTTTCGAGTGTAAAAACGTGTTGGCGTGCTGTCGCATTTGGGCCGACGCCAAAACCTGTAATCGTTGCGATTCGCAGAATCTCTTTATATTCGCTGAGAGAATAACGGTTTAAAATACGGCCCCAAACACTGCCACTTGCGATAGGGATGACACGGGGTGTCGTCAAATCAAATTGATGAATGATTGTTTTCTGTCTCAAGTCATGCTCAGGTTCAGCAATATCTACAGGTAAAATATCAGAATTCCAGCGGGTCGCTGTAAGAAAAAGTGATTCTTGTGAAGCATAAATGCTATGGATATCGGCAACAAGACCAAGCCCCCAGTAGGGGAGAACAGGGTTGCCAAGGTCAAAGGTAATAATACTCACAATGCTTCCACCCCCGGGTTCAAAAGGACGTGCAAATTCTTCCAGGGAGAGTAATTCACCGCTTTCAATGACATTACCCTCCACATCAAGCGCTTCATATTTGGGAAGCAAGTCTTCAAGGCCGATCTCATTAAGGAGGGCTTTGTTTTTTTCGACAGCGGCGTCGTAATCTGCCTTGCTTCCATTGTGTGTCAATTGAATTTGCGGCAAAATAGGAAAAAACCGCATTACGAGGTGCAGCTTGTCCTTGAGTAAACGAGAAGAAACTAAGACGCCTTCAAAATGCATTTCTTTAAGATGTTTGGGGGTTGTCGGATCTGAGACATCGACAATAAACACGCCGCTTTTTGATTGCACAGGCACAATGGGAAGACCAATAAGGGCATCGGTGGCGATCATCATTCTGTCATCATTGGCCCAAGTGATACCTTCACCCCCTTTTGGGGTATAGAGGATGATTAAATGATTTTTATGGAGATATAGCGCATCAACCTGACCCTCAACTTTAATCTCTGCAACGCTTTCCATGGCATCCGCCGGGACAATTTTTGTGATTTTTACAGATTGTCTTTGTGCGATGTAGAAATAAGTGCCATCTGTTTTGACTTTATCTGATTCATCGACCTCTCTTTCTTGAACGTTTGTTTCCGAAAAATTATCGGCTACGACGGATGCCGCACCTTCTATATTGCTGAGGTCTGTGTTAATGGACACTTCCGGAAGCGAAAAGGCCTCATAAGCCGCAATGGGCAGCGCACTCTCAGCAAATTCTTTTTTTAAATAGGCTTCTAACTCCGCTTCACGCTCAAATGAAGACAGTTTTCCGAGTGGGGGTGTTTCAGGGAGTTGATTATCGAGACTCGCATTGCCCGCAGAATTATTACTGCTACAGGAGGTGTAGAGAAATCCTAAAAGAATAAAATAAGAAAGCAGGAAGCCGTATTGTTTCATAAATTGTTTCATGGGTCTTCTCCTTGAGATTTTATTGCTGTGAATATGAGTCCAAGCATTATAAGTTTTATATTTAAACAAAAATTGTTTAAAAGTCAAGCTTAAATTGTTTGACAAGAAAACAAGATTACGGTAGATTCAGAAAATGGATCAAAAAGCGACACATTCTAAAGGCATCAAGGATATTTTTTACCAAACACGCGTCTTGATGGGGCGGGAATACACACTCAAACGGTTCGCTTCAGAGGTTTTAGAGGATAGGGTTGAGCCGGTGATGTTGAGTTATATTGAAAAAGGCAAACGTTTTCCGACCGAAGCCCTCGTGCGCAGGCTGGCAGAAGTCCGTGAAGAAAGACCGGAGACCTTACTTGTTTTTCTTTGGAGAGACCGGATGCTTCATGCTTTTTCCCGTGAGTTGCACAAAGCAATCAAGGGAGAAGATCAGGAAATGATCACAGGATTGCAGCAGGCCGACGTCGCGGGCCTGATCAGCCGCGCCATTGCGGCTTTGCCGGATGATGGCACTTGGATTCCGCTTGCGCGCTGGCAGGCAGACTTAAATCGCAGCATTCTTTCTTTGGGTGCAAAGCGCCCTTCAGGTTTACTCACAACAGTGATGGATATTCTGAAAAGTCAAGGTCTTATTGAGCAGCTTGAGGATCAAGTCCGACGGCTGGCAGGACATTATATTGCGGAGCGACCCGATGAAAAACATGCGCTCGCGATCGAATTTTGTGGGATCTTCACCAAGGGACTCTTGGGGAAAGTCGTGCTCAAAGAACAAGAAAGTTATCTCAGAAACCACTATCTTCAAATTCCGGAAGACCAAATTGCCACCTTTTATCAGGAGCTCAATCGTGTCGTCAGTCATTTGACGACAGAATTTGCCAGTGAAGAAGGGGAGGCAGGGAAGTTTATCAATGTACTTATTACATCGACTTCATCATAAACATCATCAAAAAATGAAATGGGACTCATCTTTTGCAATGATTGTCCTGCTGGGTTTCATTTGTGTGTCCATGAGTGCCTGCGCGGGTAGTGGCTCAAGCGGATTTGATGCACGGGCAGATGCAGAGCAGCGTGCGATCTCAAAGGTAGGTGCAGAAGGCGGTTGTGAGGATGTGGAAGGCACAATAATCTGTGCACCTGAGAGTGATCTCACTACGGCTTTAGATCTGATCAATCCAAACGTTTCCATTTTTGAGAACACCGCAAGTGTATCCATTGATCCAATTTCTGGCGCGACAGTCTCATGCCTGCAAAGTTTAGATTTACAGACCTGCCAGTTAGAGGTGCGTGTACAAACATCTGCTTTTAAAACCGGGACGCAGTTTTTTGTAACAACACATTTTAAAAATGAATCTTTCTGGTCAAATCCCTTAATATTAACGCAGGCTTCCCTCCTGGATTCAGAATTGAGTGCTTTTGTCACACTAAAATCAAGATCTATTTTGGAGGCTTCAAGCCTTCAAATCGCGATATTGCTCTATGGTGAGAATACGCCCTCACTCGAAAATCAAGGTCAAGTTCCTTTGCTTTCGGATTTTTTCCCCAGTATTGTCTATGTGGTTTCAAAACTCAAACCTGAGATCAGCCCAGGGTCTTAATCTTGTGAAGTTTTTTCTCTTACCTCGCGTATTTTTTTGCGCTTATCTTGCCAATTGCTTTCAGGTGTCAATCTTGACATCTGAAAGCAATTTCTTTAAAGTCCACAGATTCTTACTCTTTTCAGAAGAGCGGCGAGCCCAGTCTGATTTCGAGTTATATCCTTTCAATCGCCCACACGGTCGCCATTGATTGAAACCCTGATGCTGTTTTGAAGTGGCTCAGGGATTTTTTGTTTTGGAGCCATTTAGTTACTTTCTTTCAAGCAGGAGGTTTGAAGAAATGTTTAAGCAACTTGTCTTCTTTTTATTGTCTTTATCGTTCTTATTTCCTACTTTTTCTGCGGATGCCATTACAAAAGAAAATCTGGATGACACCTTAGACACACCATTGCACAATCTCTATAACAAGCTTCCGTTTTATTTCATTCAAAATAAAGGCCAGGTCGATCAAAATGTCGCTTATTTTGAAATGGGAAAAGACCACGCCACTTATTTTACACCGGAGGGCATTTACCTCAAGCTCAGCAGGGCGGGGAATGAGGTGAGGTGGGTCAAACTCTCACTTCGGGGGGCCAATAAAACCCCCGAGATTATTGCAGAAGACTTACAGCTCACCACCATCAATTATCTTAAAGGAAAAGATCCTGAGCAATGGCAAAAAAATGTCCCGACCTACGGTGCGGTGCGCTACAAAGATATTTACGAGGGCATTGATATTCGCTTTTACGGCAATAACCGAGCACTTGAATACGACGTCATTGTCAAACCGGGTATCGATCCTTCAGTGGTGCAATTCAGCTACGAAGGCATTCAAGGATTAAATATTAATGATCAGGGTGAACTTGAAGTCTTACTTGAAGACGGAAAGCTCATTCAACGAAGTCCTTATATCTACCAGGAAATCGATGGGCAGCGGGTGGAAATCAAGGGCGCATTTGAATTAGAAACCCTTATCGATACGATAGATCCTTCAAAATCGGCTTATGGCTATCATTTTGCCCTTGCAGCTTACGATAAAACACGTCTCTTGGTCATTGACCCCATTTTAGATTATTCGACTTTTTTAGGGGGATCAGATGACAGTGAGGCGGGCGTTGATATTGCGGTCGACAGTGCCGGAAACGCCTATGTGACGGGGATGACTTCCTCTGGGGATTTTTTAAGCACATCGCTCTGGCCCGCTTCTCCATCGCCCACAACACTACAAAGTGATCTTGCAGGCGGCATTGATATTTTTGTGACAAAATTCAACGCAGCAGGCACAGCAATGCTTTATTCTACTTTTTTGGGTGGAAGCGGCGATGATGAAGTCAAAGGCATTGCCTTGGATGCGAGTGGAAATGTCTACATTACAGGAACAACACTCTCTTCTGATTTTCCGCTGCAAGCTGCGATTCAGGCGACCCGAGCAGGGGGCAGGGATGCGTTTGTTGCAAAAATAGATGTTTCTGGCAGCAATCTGCTCTATTCAAGCTATTTGGGGGGAGGGGCTGTAGATATTTCACATGGCATTGCCGTCGATGACAGTGGTTCTGCCTATATTACCGGAGAAACCAGTTCAGGTAACTTCCCCACGCACTCTGCAAACAACACGCCTTTCCAGCCGAATCGTGCGGGTGGTTCAAGTGGCATTGATGCTTTTTTAAGTAAAATCAATCCTGAAGGAACAGCCCTGGTCTATTCAACCTACCTCGGAGGCAGTATTCAGGATTATGCCTATGCCATTGCGGTGGATCGCACAGGGAATGCCTATGTGACCGGAAAAACGGCATCCTTAAATTTTCCGACTTCCTCAAACCCCGCGCCCTATCAAGCCAGTAAGGCCGGTTTAGACGAGGTTTTTGTGGTGAAAATGAATCCTGAAGGAGAAGCCCTGGTCTATGGGACCTATCTGGGGGGAAGCGGGAATGATGATGCTAAAACCATCGCGGTGGATGCGGCGGGTTTTGCCTATGTCGCGGGTCGAACATCTTCTTTCAATTTTCCGCTGGTTTCGGCCTTTCAGACCACAAAAAGAGGGATTTGGGATGCTTTTTTTACAAAGATCAATCCTACGGGGACCGCGATTGTCTACTCCAGTTTATTTGGGGGAAATGGCAATGAGCTGATTCGGGACATTGTCGTGGATACATCCGGCAGCCTTTTTCTTGCGGGGGAGACCGATTCCGCAGTCAATTTTCCTATTTTTTCACCCGCAGGTTCCGCTCAAATTCAAGAGACCCATGGCGGAGGGGGAAACGATGCTTTTATCTCAAGGGTGAACGCAGCGGGCACGACTCTGATTTATTCCACCTATCTGGGCGGGGACCTTAATGACGAAAGTTATGGCATTGCCATTGATAGTGTGGGCAGTGTCTATACCACCGGAAAAACCGGTTCCGTTGATTTCCCGACGCAATCGGCAATCCAAGCCAGTCGACCTGGGGGTGGGGAGGGCGACGCCTTTGTGAGTAAAATATCTCACTTGGTGCTTGGTCCCGAAATTCAAGTCACAGACAATGTCCTGCCTGGCGACGATTTACAGATCGCCTTTGGGGATCTCACCATTGGAACGACACGCGTGGAAACCCTGAGCATCACGAACCTGGGTGACACTGCGCTTGATATCGGTGGCATTGCAGTTGCAAATCCCCTTGTTTCGCCTTTTTCCATCGAAAATGATTTGTGCTCCAGGCAAACATTGCCCTCATCTCAAAGCTGTGTCTTGGAGGTGCATTTTTCTCCGCTTACAGAAACATCTTCAAATGACCGTTTTGATATCCCTTCAAATGACGTAGATGAAAACCCCATCACCATCACACTCACTGGAAGGGGTGTAAAGGTGGTGACGCCAGTGCCAGACATTGATTTGAGTCGCATAACCGTCTCTTTTGGTGATGTTTCCACAGACACGACACGGGATGAGAGCTTAACGATTACGAATAGAGGCGCGGCCTCACTTCTCCTGGGGCAAATTGCCAGTCTCAATCCACTCGCTGCACCTTTTTCGATTTTAAGTGATCTCTGCTCCGGGCAAACACTTTCTAAAGACGCCACTTGTGCCATCACAGTTCGTTTTTCTCCGACAGTGGAAGGTGGGGCAAACGACGATTTTGACATTCCATCGAATGATCCTGATGAAGACCCGCTCACGGTTACTGTAACGGGCACAGGAACAATTTCGACCGTCGCCAAAATTAACGTGCGTGACTCGGCTGCACCGGACAGTGATTTGAAAATCCCTTTTGGCTCGGTCAGCACCGGGAGCAATTCTGTACATCGTGTGACGATCAAAAATTTGGGAAACGAAGCACTGATCATGGGTGCTATCGCACAAAACAACAGCTTGGTGGCACCCTATCATCTTCAGGATGATCTGTGTTCGGGCACGACACTTACGACGAATAGCAGCTGTACCCTCGATATTCTTTTTTCGCCGACTTCGGAAGGGAAACCACTCGATAGTTTTGACATTCCTTCAAATGATCCCAATCGCAGTGTGGTAACGCTTTCAGTCAGCGGAAGCGGCGTCTCCGGTCCAGCACCGGACATGCGGATTATCGACAGCATCGCACCTGAAACAGATCAAGGACTTCGATTTCTTGACCTGAGCCTGGGACTCACGCTTGAAGAAACCGTGACACTGACAAACATTGGCAGTGCCGTGCTTGTCATTGGAAGCATTCCAATGGAGAATGCAATCGAAGCCCCTTTTCACATTGTGGATGATCAATGTTCTGGGAAATCGCTGCTCTTTTTTGAAACCTGCACCTTTAAAGTTCAGTTTTCTCCGATATCCACAGGTCTTTTTAGCGATGCCTTTGATATTCCTTCAAATGACCCGGACGGGGTTCAGGTTTTTTCACTCAATGGCAGTGGGGTGCAGGGTGCGAGCAATCAAGCCCCCTCAAAACCCGTCTTACTTTTTCCCGCAAATGGACAGCAGGATCTCGGAACCGATCTTCGTTTTGAGTGGGAGCGCGCGAGTGATCCTGATGGGGATCCCATCACCTATACCCTCCTGGTCTGCGATGATCCTGACCCCACCCTTTGTAATGCGGCCTTAGAAGCTTCTGTGCCAACAAATAAGGGAAATGTTGTTTTTGTCTCTTATGGTGCAGGTTTTTTCCTGATTGGCATTGTCTTTTTAAATTGGGGAAATTCTAAAAAAGGAAAAAAGATACAAAAGGCCGGGCGATTGGCGATTTTTTTCCTGGCGACAGGTCTTTTCCTGGTCGCGTGTAATTCTTCCGGTGGTGGGGGAGGGGGCGCTGCGGGGGGCGCTGAAACTGACAACGAAACCGGGCGTACCAGTATTCAGATGCAAGCAAAAACACAGTATTATTGGCAAGTCATTGCGAGAGACGATCAGGGCGGTGAGTCCGAGAGCGATATTTGGCATTTTACGACCCAATAATCGCATAAAAGCTCAAGCGTTGACCTCATAAGTCTGATAAGCCGCTGGGTTTTTAAGGCTACTGACCAATGATTTTGATCAGGACGCGTTTTTTGCGTCGGCCATCGAATTCCGCGTAAAAAATTTGTTCCCAAGGGCCAAAATCCAGTTTTCCATTCGTAATGGCCACGACCACTTCACGACCCATGAATTGACGTTTGATATGGGCATCACCGTTGTCTTCACCCGTTTGATTATGACGATAAAGAGAGAGCGGCTCATGTGGCGCAAGCCGCTCTAAAAAATCGTCGTAATCTTTCAAAAGTCCCGGCTCATCATCATTAATATAAATAGACGCCGTAATGTGCATGGCATTCACGAGACAAAGCCCTTCACGCACACCACTGACATCAATTTCAAGCTGAACCTTTTCTGTGATGTTGATATAAGCCCGTCTTGTTTTGATTTCAAAATAAAGTTCTTTTCGGTGTGATTTCATCTAAATCTCCCTCAATTAAAAATCTGAAAAGAGTGTCGCAACAAGGGATGATAAAAGGCAAGGGTCTTGGAAAGACCTGGGTAATAAGATTTTTTTGATTCTATTGACTTGACATAATATTACTTTCTTACTGACAATATTCCTATCTGATTGTTCTGATTTCTATTTATTGGCTTTTGGAAGAAGGTGGATGGATTGATCGGAGATGATTATTCGCCCTCGTTCCGTGTTTCTTCTTCCTTACTCCCTCTCCTTCTCCTCTCTAAGCGTTTCGCTTTCAGGTGGGAATTTTTTTAACCGGGACAGCTTTCGCCCAACAAATTCAGACCAATACTTCCGCGACGACGCAAGGCTCTACCCAGTTTGGGTACTTGCCGGATGCGGTGGATTTAGGCGTATTCATGCAGGCGACGGTTGCCCCGACCTGTATCACCGTCTCAACAAATGTGCAAACCTGTACGAGCGATGGCGGTACCGCTGTTGGAGACAACGACAACTTTGTCCGGGTCGATCAGTTACCGGGATCTTTTACCGACAGCCCGATACCCGGTACGGTTTCCGCCCTGCCCAATTTTGCTTGTGGGCAGACCACGAATTCCTTCCTTTGTACTCCGAATATGTCCTTTGCTTTGGCACCCGTCGGGGCACAAGCACAGATCTCACCGAACTTTAACGGACGCGAAACGATTGATTTATTAGCCATACGGTCGATCTCGGGGGTGGCAGTTTGATGATTTTTAATCAAAGAGATGCCACAATCGGCGCAGGGAATCTGATTCCTGATCCAATCGGTGGTCCTTTGACCTTGACGCCTTTTTCCGCTGTCGATACTCAGGACGTTGGAGTCGTACTTCCACTCTTGGGTTTGGTAAGCCGTACAACCCTGACTCAGGGGCCTGCCGACGGTTTTGGGAGTCTTAATTTGGTAATTTTCCAGGTTTCCTCGTTCCTGGGGCAAGGCTACTCCCAGAGCCATTTCCTGGTACATATGTTACACTGGGTTTGAATACTGGGAGAAATCCAAGCTTCCCCTGCTTTAGGGCTCGGGCCGGAATTTAACGGTTTTGCATTTCCGTGATATTTGCATAAGCTTCTTCACAAAAGGTTTTAGAAATTGTAAAAATTTTGGGCGCATTCAGTCCATCGTTTTGTTTCATTCCTTAATATAGGCCTTAAATCTTCCCAAAGGCCTTAAATTGTAGACCGTCCAGTTTGACTTCATCGAGGATTTTTTTTGATTGAATCAGGACTTTAAATGTTTTACCCATGCCTCCGGGATCCATGAGTTGTTTCATGGCTAAAAATTCCTTTTTCGCTTCTTTGCACGTGTGCATCTTTTTTCCAGGGCCTTCCATGGCTTGTGCAATGCCTAAACCCATGAGAAAGTGCATTTGATCGCTTAGCCCCAGAAATTTTAGGCCCACTTTTTCACCACTCGCAACAATCGCACTAAAATCGACATGCGCTGTCATATCTTGCTCGCCAATGTTTTTGTAGGGGGCTTCATTTGTTTTGTGTTTGTAATAACAAAGGAAAGTGCCCCCGGGTTTTCGGGGATGGTAAAGTTCTTCCACTGGAAAGCCATAATCAATGGTGAGCACAAAGCCTTTTAAGAGCGTTTTCCCGACGGAGGTGATCCAGTCCCGTGATTTGAGATTAATCTCTAATTGATAGGTTTTATCGAGTGGCAGCTTGATTTGTGCGACATAGGCCGCTAATTCCGGCTTACAGGGTTTTTCTAGTATTTCGACAAAGGCATTCTTTTTCCAATCCACATAAATTTCTTGTACTTTTCCTTCGCCAAGCGTCAGTCGGTGAACGGGAAAGGCATCGAGTAGTTCGTTTGACAGTACAATGCCCACAAGGTTTTTGGGGATCTGATCCGACCAGGAAATATGACCCGGAAAAAGTGGCTTAAGACGGTTTTTTTGTTTTTCTTTTAAAAACCCACTTTTTTCGACGATAAGGTAACGGCAGTGTTCGTAGCAGACGGGGTTTTCTCTGGCAATGGTGACCAAGATATCGCGGCAAAGTGTGCCAAGGCCTGCACCCACTTCGACAATGGTAAAGGCCTCGTCTGCAAAAACTTCTGCCATCTGCATGATCTGTTTTGCGATCAGCGTGCCAAAAACAGGGTGAACAGTGCTGCTGGTATAAAAATCGCCCTCCCACCCGATTTTTTCTCCGGGAGAACTGTAATAGCCGTATTTTGGGTGATAAAGGGCAAGTGCCATAAAGTCTGCAAAAGGAATCGGGCCATCTTGGCCGATTTTTTCTCGAATAATGTGAACCAGTTCTGGTTTTGACATGGATAGGTTCTCTTCTTAAAATTGAGTTCGCATACTATAGGGGAAATGGGGATAAGATCAATCTTGATCCGCGTTTAGTTCATGGCAAAAAAGGACTGAGGGTCGAAGTTTTGGTGTCTCAGTTGAAATAAAACGTCATGAAAATGTGAAAAAAAATGAAAAATGAGATAAACGTGGAAAGCGTGACATGGCTGACCATCCAATAAAATTTATAGTGTCTGTTTCGGATATTGAAGGGTAAAGGGGCAAAGCTTGCGATCAATACATTCAAAGAATACGCCAAGGAAAATAAAAACGTGTATTGGTGCCCCATTTTCATGCTGTGTAAATAGAGCAGCGGGATTGCAAAAACACTGCTCCTAAAATGCAGGGTGTAAATCGTCTTATGATGATTTTTCCAGGACAATTGGCTGCGCGCGACAAAGAGCGCATTTTGAAAAAATAGAAAAATAAAGATCGCAGCACCGGTGTAAATCTTAAATTCCGGCACACCCTGGCGTATTTCAAGCCAGGGCCAGGACCACCCTGCAAGAAATTGCAGCCAATATAAAACGACCGCTGTAAGATTCACAATGATGTAAGTTCTATCTTTCATGTTTTGTCATTTGGAAGAGGCTTTGCAGTGTCATTTTTGAGGCTTCTTTCTCAAAAACATCCATAAAGATCTCTGTCGTCGGCAAAAAGTAACCTTCTCGTGGCCACTTTTTACTGATTTGTGGAGGATTAGAAAAACCCTGAACCTTGCTCAGATAAGCGGCATAAGTTTCTTTAAACTGCTCGCGTAAGACCGAAATAATCATCAAAGCTTCTGTTAACTTGACCGTATCTTTAGGATAAAGCCAGGTCGTGGCTCCCATAACATCCAGCAGCTTCCAATCTGTTTTTGGGCTGTCTTTATGTTCATTGTGACAGGTGATACAAGCTGAGACGGATGCGATATCAGGAAACATGCCGATATAACGCGCAATATCGGCCGCATAAAAAAATTGTGCTTCCCGATTTTTTTTGATGTGTTTAAATTTTTCAGACTGTTCGGCATCAAATGCATTGGCTTTGTTAATCGGCGCATCGGATCCCAGAAATAGACTCAATGGCACTGCATTTTTCTCTAAACGACTGGCAATTTTTCGCAAAAATAAGGCGGGCAGGGGGCCCGCTTCGACATCAGACTCCCGCCAATCTTCGTTAAACTTGAGTCCTTGTTTTTTCCCTGCACCGAGAATTTCTTTTGTCCAGAGTTTTCGGATGATATTGTTTTCTTCTTGCAATAACACAAAAAGCTGGTTAATCGGGATGTATTTTCCGTCTTTTTCCTGAGCGTCATCCTGCAGAGGAGTGGGTGCACTTGCAAATAGATAGACAATGAGTGCAATCCAAGCCAATAAAAAATGGAGCCTTAAAGGAAAGGCTCTAGTGCCTTTTTTTGAGGGCTTCATTTTTTTTCACTTTTGCATAGGGCGAGGGGAGGCCTTTAAAATAACGAGTGACTTCCGCTTCAGGAATCATTTCAGCGACTTTACGTGGTGAGGTGTAGATATGATTGCCGTGATAATCATGGCAACCCAAACAGCTCGACCATTTTTTATTTTTGATCAGTTGTGTGTGCGGGATATCGATAGGGTCATTTTTGATTGAAAGTTTTTCGTGACAGTATTGGCAAAATTGCGTATCGTTCGTGACGCGTAAGCCCGTATGTTCTTTATGACATGTGCTGCAATATTGGGCTGGGATTTTTTTTCGTTTTTCGGAAAACCGGGGTTCGATAAATCGGTAAACGGAGTGTGGGTCATGGGTTTGTTCATGGCAAAATAGGCAATCTTGATTTGAAACGGGCAGATGTCCAAAAACAGCATCGCTCTGGCGTGTTTCTAATAAATAACTGATTTTAGCTTGTAATTGTTGTCGCAGGGTGCCGGGTGCTTTCTGATGACAGTCATGACAAACAATGTTTTCATGACCGACATTCATGGGGCCTTTTTTATTAAAGTCCATAAAAAAGCCGGAAAGACCAATGACCGTTAAAATAGCGGCAAGATAGCTTCCAAAATAAAAGCCAATCCATTGCCGTTTACGATGTTTTTCCCATATTTTCATAAGTGACGCAGCACATCCGTCCTCCAAGGGGCGTCTCTCATGCTGACGTAAGGGGGGCTTAGGTGTCCGTTTTTATTGCGTACCTGATTGGGTCAAACGATATTTGTGTTAATTGTAGCACTGGGAAAAAAATCTGCTTGGAGGGCCATCGCAGAAGATGGTAAACAACACATTTTTTGACGTATAATCGGATATCTTATTTCAACAACGTGAAAGAGCATTATAGAATAATTTCTTAGAATTAGAAATAGAGTCTGTTTTGCAATCATCTAAGGACATTCTGAAGCAATCAGTGCTTCCCTAAATACCGCAAATACCGCGTGGAAAATGACACTCGAAAATATTGGGGTGATCAAGAAAGTATAAGATGGCACAGATCGGAAAACACAACACACTAAAGGTCGTAAAAGAAGTCGATTTCGGAGTCTATCTCGACGGTGGGACGCAGGGTGAGATCCTCATGCCCGACCGATATGTGCCGGATGACTGTGAAGTCGGGCATGAGGTTAAATGTTTTGTTTACCTGGATTCAGAAGACCGCCTTATTGCCACGACAGAAAAACCTTATGCGATGCTGGAAGAGTGCGCCTATTTGAAGGTTGTCGCCGTCAATGCACAGGGGGCTTTTTTGGACTGGGGTTTGCTCAAGGATTTGCGTGTTTCTTTTTCTCAGCAAAATGTTCCCATGAAGGTCGGTTTATCCTATCTCGTGCGTGTTTATTTGGATGAAAGTGGTCGAATTGCAGCCTCCGCAAAATTGGATCGGTTTTTGAACCAAAACACGCCCCATTACAAGACAGGGGAGCTTGTAGATCTTTTGATTTGGGGACCGACAGATCTGGGTTATAAAGCCATTGTGAATCACAAAAACTGGGGGGTGCTCTATTCTGACGATCTTTTCCAGTCCCTAAAAAAGGGACAGCGTCTGCAAGGATTTATCAAAAAAGTCAGACGGGATCAAAAAATCGATCTGACTCTACAAAAACAAGGTTACGAAAAAGTAAAAGATATTACAGAGATTATACTAGATGAAATTAAAGCTGAAAATGGATTTATTGCCCTGACCGATAAAAGCTCGCCTGAAGAGGTCGCTAAACGTTTTGGTATTAGCAAAAAGACCTTTAAAAAAGCGGTGGGCGCACTATATAAAAAGAAAGTGATCTTGATAGAACCGACAGGGCTCCGTCTAAGAGGAGAATAAGTGTGGAAACAATCGTTTATCTATCAGGAGAAATCCATAGCGACTGGCGTGAGCAAATTAAAAAAGGGGCTCAGGAAAATGACTTAGCCATTCGTTTTATTTCTGCCGTAACGGATCACGACGCAAGTGACGCTGCGGGCGATATCCTGGGCAAAAGTCCAAGTGCCTTTTGGCGTGATCATCAAGGTGCAAAAGTAAATCGTATTCGTACAAAGATTTGTATTGAAGCAAGTGATCTTGTGGTGATTCGTTTTGGCCCACAATATAAACAGTGGAATGCTGCCTTTGATGCGGGCTATTGTGCTGCATTGGACAAACCCTATATTACTTTGCATGACGAAAGCATCATTCATCCGCTTAAAGAAGTCGATGCGGCTGCAATGGCCTGGGCAAAAACACCGATGCAGGTTGTCGAAATTTTAAAGTACGTGACGAAGGCCTGAGAATAATGAAAATCGGAACGCCTTTAAAATCCAATGCAACGCGGGTATTACTTTGTGGCGCGGGTGAACTCGGTAAAGAATTGTGCATTGCGTTTCAGAGGCTTGGCATAGAAGTGATTGCCCTGGATCGCTACCCGGATGCACCGGCGATGCAAGTCGCTCATCGGTCTTATGTTGTTGAGATGTTAGATGGCAAGGCTTTACGCAAGATCATTGAAAAAGAACAACCTCATTATGTCGTGCCAGAAATCGAAGCCATTGCAACGGAGGAATTGCTCGCCCTTGAAAAAGAAGGCTTTCATATTGTGCCCACCGCGCGGGCAACACGTTTAACGATGGACAGAGAAGGCATCCGCCGACTGGCTGCCGAAACCTTGAAATTGCCGACCTCTGATTACCAGTTTGCAGGAACAGTCCTCGATTATCGTAAGGCTGTTACAGAAATCGGACAACCTTGTGTCGTCAAACCGGTGATGAGCTCTTCCGGAAAAGGCCAAAGCGTCGTGCGATCAGAGCGTGATGTCGAAAAAGCCTGGCAGTATGCGCAAGCCGGTGGTCGGGCAGGGGCGGGTCGTGTTATTGTCGAAGCCCTTATTCCCTTTGATTATGAAATCACCCTGCTCACCGTAAAAGCCGTAGATGGCATTCATTTTTGCGATCCCATCGGACACAGACAGGAAGCGGGCGATTATCGCGAGTCATGGCAACCCCAGGCAATGACGGTGCAAACCCTGGAAGAGGCCAAAGATATCGCACGGACTGTGGTTGAAAATCTTTCGGGTCGCGGAATTTATGGGGTGGAATTATTTATTAAAGGGGCCCAGGTCTATTTCAGTGAAGTTTCTCCACGTCCGCATGATACGGGCATGGTGACCCTTATTTCTCAGAATTTATCTGAATTTGCCTTGCACGTGCGTGCGATTTTGGGGTTGCCCATTGGTAAAATTGAGACCCTCGCGCCAAGCGCCTCTGCCGTAATTTTGGGTGAGGGCCGCTCGTCTGAAATTTCATACGATGGGCTCGAAAAGGCCCTTGAGATTCCAAACAGCCAAATTCGGCTTTTTGGAAAACCTGAAATCAATGGTCGTCGCCGTCTGGGTATTGCCCTGGCTTCGGCTCAGACCTCGCAGGAAGCAGTCTCTTCCGCAAAACGTGCGGCAGCACATATTCGTATTCAGCTCAAGTAATTTCCTTAAAAACTTAAGGTATAGGATTAAGAAATGAAAGCCATCAATGTCTGGTCATATATCAAAATTGGCACGGGATTTCGCTATTTGCAGGAGGCGACCAAGGGACGACCTCTTCACGGCGAAAGTTTTGTGTTGGAAAATATCAAACGTTTTTTAGATACCCTCGAAACCCTGGAAATGCATGTCACCAGCCGGGCCTCAAAAAAACTGAAAGCTTTTTATGAAAAATTATCAAAAAAAGGTGAAGGTGCTGTACTAACCAGTCATGATGCCGAAGAGATGAGAGAACTCATCAAAGAGGTTCGAGGGACTTTTTCCGCTGAAGCACAAGGAATCTATACGTATATCGTCACCGAAAAACGCTTGAGCACTGAAAAGTTAATCAATGACTTAAAAGAGCTGTTCGCGCCAGAGATCTTTTTTCAATTGACCGATGTTGCACAATATGATTTTAAAGAAGCAGGTCGCTGTATCTCTTTTGAACGTTCAACCGCAGCCTCTTTTCATCTCCTGCGTGGGATTGAGGCCATCCTCCGTCAATATTTTCGCCATTTTCTCCCCGAAGAAAAAGAAGATGCCTCCTGGGGGCACATGGTGTACACCCTCAAAAAAACGCGAGGTTTAAAAACAGATCTTGATACCCTGAAACATTTGGATCATATCCGCGCAGCTTTTAGAAACCCCACCCAGCACCCCGATAAAATCTATGATATTCACGAAGCTCAGGATTTGTTTTTCCTCGCGATTGATGTCACCAATCGCATGATTGCAGAAATCAAACGGTAGTTGGTTTTTTAGAAAAGTAATGAAACCTTCAATTCTTCTTTTTGGTGCGAGCAGTATTTTAGGCTTTCGTCTCGCAGCTCTTTTCCCTGATGAGGTGGTGCCGTTTGTGCCACCGGGCAATGCATCGCCCTCGCTGCGCAATTGGCCCGTCCTGCAACTGGAAAATATCCATTGGATTGCACAACAATGTGAAATGTATCATCCTAAAATCCTTATTTACTGCCACGCCGTTTGTGATGTCAACAAATGCGAGGCCGACCCCGATTGGGCGCATGAGCTGAATGTCTCTCATCTGGAGCGAGTTCTGCGGGTCTTACCTTCAAAAACATGTCTGGTTTATGTTTCATCGGATCACGTTTTTGGCGGGGACGGACAATATTCAGAAACATCACAGACCTCTCCCATCACGGTTTATGGTCGCACACGTGTTGCAGCAGAAGCCCTGGTGCAAAAACGCTTGGGCTCACTCATCATCCGGCCCGGTCTGGCCATCGGTGTTTCATGCAATGGGCGCACAGGACACATGGATTGGCTGCGCTATCGCAGCGAACGAAACCTGCCCATGACGATTATAAAAGATGAGATTCGTTCAGTGGTTTGGGCCGATGATTTATCCTTACGCGTCATGCAGCTTGCAAGGTGTTGTGAGACGGGGCTGCGCCATTTGCCCGCAGCATCCGTCATTTCACGTGTGGATCTGGCGAATTTTTTGGCGAAAAAGATGGACAAAGTGCTTAATTTTAAGATTGAGAGCCGCGATGCGCAAAATGCGCCGCATCTCGGTCATGTCGAATTGATCAGCAATTACCGAGATCAGTTTTCACAACCCTTGCCGAGTGTCACCGGGCAGATAAAATGATTTCTGAGATCCTCAAAAGTTTTATCAGGCGTGAACAGCTTCCAGAAAGCTACGAAAAGGCCATTTTGACCTGGTTTTTCCCGCTGGTCGAAACATTGGAAAAAAGAGGACTTCGCCATGAAAAACCTTTGGTGGTCGGTATTCAAGGGGCGCAGGGTAGTGGAAAATCAACCTTGGCCGCTTTGTTTGTCTTAATACTTAAAGAACAACATCAACTTAAAGCCATACATCTGTCATTAGACGACTTTTATTTGACACAAAAAGAGCGTCTTCATCTGTCCTGTACGGTGCATCCACTTCTAAAGACACGTGGTGTCCCGGGGACACATGACCTGAAATTAGCCGCTCGAACCCTGGATGCGCTCTGTGTGAGGGATTCGTATGAGTCGGTTTCTCTTCCTCGTTTTGATAAAGCCATGGATGATCGGCTGCCGCGTTATGAGTGGCCACGCGTCAATCCTCCTTTTGGGGTCAAATCCCATAAAGGTACCGGATGTTCCGTAGAAATCCGTGTTTCGGGAAAGAATTTTCTTTTCTAGGGGGTTGTATCATCAGCGAATGGTTTGCACTTTTTCTTCGGTCTCCGTTCAACTCTACCTTGAGATGTGTGAGATATTATCCTTAAAATTAGGTCATTTAATAGATGAAATCAGGCGGGAAATTATTTTCCTCTTGACAAAAATCCCTAATTTATTTAGGGCTTGCTGAAAGAGTCATAAGTTAATGATTTTAAAAAGGTTTATTCT
>CAYVHO010000006.1:0-205766 GCA_964451325.1 uncultured Nitrospira sp.
TAAAAAACGCTATCTTAGAGACGCTTCACACAACTTTAACGGGACAGTAGTGAAAGTGGATCTTAAAGCCGTTTCGTTCTTCTTGAATAGAGACCGGGTAATACCCCATGCGATCCAAATGAGATGCGACGTCGTCCCGACCGATAGAGTCGATGGTGCCGGAAAAAAGGATCCCCGATTTATCACGTGCGCGGTATTTGTAATTGGGCATAGTGTGGCATTGCTCTACAAAAGGTTATTTGAGTGTTTTAGCAATCTCTATGCCAAGAAATAAAATAGGGCATAACACATTGAAAATATTGTTGTTTTAAGTGTGTTGTGGGGTTGTTTTGAGGGGGCGAAAAAGGGTGGAAGTTTAAAATTACGCCAGAATTTGCACGGAGAGCGTCAATTTTTCCTAAGGCAATCCCTTACGGTGATTCTTCGAGGTCTTGTGTGACGCGCAGGACTTCTTCAAGTGTCGTTAATCCTTGAATTGCTTTTAGAACACCCTCTGAGCGAAGGCTGCTGTAATAAGGTATTTGTAAGGCGGCTTTTCCAATTTCAGCGGACGAAGCCTGGCGGACGATCAATGCACGAATGCTGTCATTGACGGGTAGGAATTCATAAAGGCCGAGCCGTCCCGAATACCCGGTTCCACGGCATTCGGCGCATCCTGTGCCTTTTAGGAAGTCTGCCGTTTTTCCTTGTGTTGCTAATAAATCGTGTATGCCCAGGCGTGAGAGCAGTTCTTCGGGTGGGGAGTCGGGCGCTGCACAGCCTGTGCAGCATTTTCGGACTAATTTTTGAGAGACGATGGCAGTGAGGGATGAAGCAATTAAAAAAGGTTCTGCACCCATATCAATGAGACGCGCAACGGCCCCTGGTGCATCATTGGTATGAAGTGTGCTCAAGACCAAGTGGCCTGTCAGTGCGGCCTGAATGGTCAGGGTGACCGTGTCTCCGTCTCTAATTTCTCCGACCATGACGACATCGGGATCCTGGCGAAGAATCGAACGCAGGCCGGAGGCAAAGGTGACGCCGACCTTACTGTTCACCTGAACCTGTGTAATGCGTTTGAGCTGGTACTCGACGGGATCCTCAATGGTGACGATATTCTTTTCTGGAGTGTTAATCGTTTGCAGGATAGAATAGAGGGTTGTCGTTTTCCCACTTCCCGTGGCGCCCGTCACCAGGATAAGACCATGGGGTCTCCGAAAATATCGATCAAAATGATGGAGTGTTTCTTTCTTAAAACCGAGTTCTTCCAGGCCAATCAGGACGCTGCGTTTATCCAGCAGTCGCATGACGATCTTTTCACCAAAAACAGTTGGCAGTGTCGAAATACGAATGTCGATATCTTTTTCACCCACTTTAATTTCAAATCGGCCGTCCTGGGGGACACGTTTTTCAGCGATGTCTAAATTGCCCAAAATTTTGATGCGGGAAATCACACCTGCCTGAAGCGATTTAGGGGCGCACATGACATCATGAAGCAGCCCGTCTACACGATATCGAATTTGAATGATTTCGCGATCCGGTTCCAGGTGAATATCACTGGCGCCTTCATTCACAGCTTGGCCGATGAGTGTATTGACAAATTTGATGGCCGGGGAATCATCGTCCTCTTCTTCTTGTTGTGGGATGAAATCTTCAATATCGAGCATCGCATATTTATCCGCGTCTCGAATGGCTTCCTGCATCGCGCCGGTGCCGCTGTAGTAACGTTCAATGGCTTTTAGTATTTCCCGCTCCGTTCCGACGACGGGCACGATTTCAAGATCTGTGATTTGCTGAATGTCATCAATGGCAAATACATTCAGCGGATCGACCATCGCTAAGGTCAGGGTCTGTTCTTTTTTAAAAAGCGGCAGCACTTGATGACGGCGCGCCACAAGCTCAGGGACAATATTGACGACGGCTGGGTCAATGACGATCCGGCTTAAGGCGATATGGGGAATCCCCATCTGCTTGCCCAGTACTGCGATAATGCCCTCTTCGTCCACATAGCCCAGTTCTCGAAGCACTTTTCCGAGGCGGATGCCGGATTTTTTTTGCTCCCGTAAAGCACGTTCTAATTGGAGCTCGGTGAGTAGGCCTGCTGCAAGTAACATTTCGCCTAAACGCTTTTTTTTCTGTTGGGGAAAGGGCATTGTGTGTCCTGAGTGTGCTTCAAAAAATATACCCAAGCACCTCAACTCTGTCAAAAAAATGATAAGGCGGGATTGAAGTATTCGTGCTTCTTTAAAAGAGCTTCAGTCGATGTCTTTTTCGCTCACGACTTGGTTTTTTCCGAGGGCCTTGGCTTTGTAGAGGGCTTTGTCGGCGCGGCCCAGCAATGTGCTCACACTGTCACTCCTTCGCCGTGTCGCGACACCGAGACTGATTGTAAATGAAAGCGGTTGACCGCCTTCGCGGTCGTCAACGGCATATTCGGTTTCAGCCAGAGTTGTGCAGAGTTTTTTTGCTTTTTTGAGGGTGTCTTTGAGGGACGTTCCCGGGAAGATAATGATGAATTCTTCTCCACCGTAGCGGGCCAGAAAATCACCTTCTCGAATGAGTTTTTTACTTTTTTCAACGAGTGCAACGAGCACGCGATCTCCAATTTGATGACCATAGGCGTCGTTGATCAATTTGAAGTTGTCGACGTCCATCATGATGAGGGAAAAGCCCCGTTTGTTTTCTGTGACGAGCTTTGACATCTCGGTGTCAAAAGCGAGGCGGTTGAAGGCACCAGTGAGGCCATCGCTTAAAGCAACATTTGTTGTCTCTTCAAGTGCAACTTTTAGGGTTTCTACTTTGTTCGAAAGGCTTTCGATATGTTCGGCGTCCTGTGTTTGTTTCTCCTGAATAAAGGTTTTAACGTTTGTGATTTTTTCGGTGAGTTCTTCTTTAATTTTTCGGATGTCGTCAAGCTGTGTGATTTTTTCGAGTTTGAGCGTTTCTTCGTGAATGGTCGCATTGAATCGCTGGTTTTTGCTGTTGACCATCGCGATGCCGGAAGAGAGTACGTTGATGATTTCTTTAAATTCTATTTCTTTGTTTGAAAGGTAGGTTTTTTCCCATTGAATAAAAGCCGCAATTTTTGATTTTTCAGACTCGAATTGTTTCCTGATTTTTTTGGGGCTTATTTCGTTTTCAAATGAGGCCGACAAGGTGTCGATCCGATTTTTGAAGTGTTTGGTTTCCGCCTCATGTAAATCAAAGGAAAAGGCTTTGAGATATTCTAATAAGGCCAATAAGGCAAGCAGATAGACCTCATTTTTTTTAGTAGAACTCTCCAGTGCCTCAGGGGAGAATGGGTTTTTCTGTGTGTTTTTTGAAAAAAAGCCCATCTGCAAACTCGTGATGAAAAAGGATAGAAAGAATGATCTATAAAATTATAGCACGCAATTCTGCAGCGTGTGCAGGGGTCTCCGGTTTCCTCTGAATCATTGCTATTTGACAGTTTAAAGGTTTGAGATGTATGTTGTTTTTAGGAACTGGGAGGATTTAGAAGGATGCAAAATCGAAATAAAGAGATCGTTTCCCTGCTTGTGATTTTATCTTTTTTTAGTTTAAATGCCTGTGCGGGGCCGATTCCGAAAGACATGAGGGATACGGTTTCTCCCAATACGGGTTTTGAAGGGGTCATTCATAACCCTGCTGGGTCTGTTGGGAAAACAGTGCTTTGGGGCGGAGAAATTATTGAGACAAAAACGGAGGAAGAATACACCCTCATCGAAGTAATTCAAAAACCCCTGGGTTTTAAGGAACGGCCTCTAGCGGGGGATGAAAGTGCGGGGCGGTTTTTGGTTGAGTACAGGGGGCAATTTCTTGACCCGGCAATTTACAAAGCAGGCCGTGAAATCACAATTGTGGGTGAGATTATTCGGGCTGAAAAAAAGAAGCTGGGTGAGATGAATTACAGATACCCTTATGTGCTTGCGTCGTATGTGCACTTGTGGCCGAAACGTGTTCAGCAAATCCGGGCTCCTTATCGCTCACCTTATTACTGCGACCCGTTTTGGCCAGGCTGTCGTTATGCTTTCGATCCTTATTATCCGAGTCCTTATTTCTATTCAGATCCCCTCCTGTATCGTCCCTTCGGACTTTTTCCGAATCGTTCGCCCTTCTTTTTTCGTAATCGTCCGCATCATTCTCCGACAAAAAAAAGGGGGATAAGGCATTGATTATCTCGTTTTGATCTTCAACACGGAGTCGTTTATTTGCTCGAAGATTGGGCCGAGAACAATCTTGTGTTTTTAGAAGTGCTTAAAAACCGCATGAGGATCGTTTATCTCTTTAACGTTTCTGGCCCGACACTTTAACTTCCCTCCGATCAGCTCAGTCCGACAGAGTCCTAGAAGTAACACATAAATTTTTCTATTTTTTTCCTGTTATTTCATCTATTATTTTTTGAAATCTTACAGTAATGCGAATTCCTTCCTTTTAGAAAGCCATGAAAAGGGAAAAATGCCTGACCAAATCACGGGGAATTTCTATCGCTATTGGGGAAAAGCTTCACCCTCCGAGGGGAGTGAAGCGCTCTGCCATCTGTTGCCCTATCATTGTTTGGATGTGGTTTCGGTGGGACAGCTCTGGTGGCAGGCGAGCGAAACAATCCGTAACAGATTTATGATTACGGCAAACCTCAATGCGCCACAAGCCAAAGCATGGGTGCTTTTTTTCCTGAGTCTGCACGATTTGGGCAAGTTTGACGTTCGGTTTCAGCTAAAAGCAAAAGATCTTGCCCTGTCCCTGTGGTCTGGATTTTCTTCTGCAGATTCAGGTCAATCCAGCACATATTATCATGGTGATTTCAGCCTCTATTGGTTCTTTCAAGATCTTAATGAACGCTTCCAATGGGACAATTGGCTGGGTGAGGATGAACGATGGGATATCTGGAACCCCCTGATTCAGGCGGTTTCAGGGCATCATGGTGTCATCCCGGAATACCTCGAAGGGAGCACACCCTCTGCTGCCGATGTTGTGATAACCCATGACAGGCAGGCGCGACTTTCATTTATTTTGTCAATGGAGACCTTGTTTCTCAAACCGGTAGCATTGTCACTCGAAGATTTGCCCCCTGTTTTTGATGTGGATTTTCTGGCCGGGTTTTGTGCCGTTTGTGATTGGTTGGGTTCGGCAGAGAAAAATACGCTTGGTGAAGATCGCTTTTTTTATGTAGAAAAACCTGATATCCCCTTGCAGGACTATTTTGAAAGCCGCTGTCCCATTGCAGAACAGATTCTTGCCGAAAGCGGATTGATCCAGAAAACAACAAACAAAGGCGGTATGCGGAACCTGTTTCCAAACTACGCGCCGAGGCAAGTACAAACTTTGGTGGATGATTTGCCACAGAAACCGGGTTTCACTTTAATCGAGGCCCCTACCGGTTCGGGAAAAACCGAAGCCGCCTTAGCCTATGCGAGTCGATTGCTCGCAGCGGGTGTTGCGGAAAGCATTGTTTTTGCTTTGCCGACACAGGCTACGGCCAATGCCATGCTGGATCGGCTCATTAAGGTTTCTGAATGTCTGTATGAAAAGTCCAACTTAGTCTTGGCGCATGGAAAAGCACGCTTTCAGAAAGTCTTTATCGACTTGAAAAAAGTGAGCGCAGATCAGTCTTTTCAAGACCTGAACTTTGAGACAGAAGCCTCCGTTCAATGTGCACAGTGGTTGGCGCAAAGTCGCAAACGGGTTTTTCTGGGGCAGATCGGTGTCTGCACGGTCGATCAGGTTCTAATTTCGGCTTTGCCGGTGAAACACAAATTTGTCCGTTCTTTCGGGTTGGGAAAAAGTATTCTGATTGTGGATGAAGTTCACGCCTACGACAGTTACATGTATGGTTTGCTGGAAGCCGTATTGAAGCGACAGCGGGCCATGGGAGGCAGTGCGATTTTACTTTCTGCCACTTTGCCTTTGCATCAACGTGAATCTTTGCTTTCTGCTTGGGGTGGGGATGCCACCGTATTAAAAGAAAATGATCGTTATCCCTTGATCACGCATATTGCCGATGCCGCGTCTTCTTTTTTCCCTCTTTCAAAGCAGGAACAAAACAGGCTGGAAGCAGATCCGAAACAGGTCAAAATTCACTGCCGTACTTTAAAAGAAATGAAACCCGATGAGGCCCTTTTTAATCAAGTCATTCAGGCCGCTGAGTCGGGAGCCAATGTGGTTTTGATTTTTAATCTGGTTGCCGAGGCTCAGCACGCCGCTGAACGATTAAGAGAAATGAGCGATATCGCGGTGGATCTATTTCATTCCCGTTTTCGTTTCAAAGACAGGCAACTCAAAGAAGAGACTGTCTTGTCTGCCTATGGAAAGGGAGAGTCTCGTAAACGAGGCGCGATTCTGGTGGCGACACAGGTCGTCGAACAAAGCCTTGACCTTGATTTTGACTGGATGATTACACAGCTTTGTCCGATGGATTTATTCTTTCAGCGTTTGGGGCGTTTGCATCGTCATAAACGAGAACGGCCCGAAGGATTTGAATCGGCAAGGTGTACGATTCTTATCCCGGAAGACCATGACTACCAAGTACACGCCTTGATTTATGGTGTGAAAGACGCACCCAATACGCGAGTGCTGTGGAGAACAGAGCAATTGTTGTCTGAAAAAAAGGAAACGACTCTTTCTTTTCCACAAGTCTATCGTCCCATGATTGAGCGGGTGTATCAGGCTGAACCCTGGCATGACGAGCCGGACGAAATTCAGGAAGCTTATGCACAATTTGAAATACACATGGGTGTTGCGTGGGATTGCGCAAGACGGATTGCATCCAGTGACACGCACTTTGACGATAGTGATGGTCGCGTTTCCAGTCTCACCCGTGATGGTGAAATGAGTTTGAATGTTGTCCCCGTCACAGGCAAAGGGAAAAAGCGCTGTTTTTTGGAGGGGAAAGCACTTGCAGAAATAGAAGAATGGCAATTATTGGAAGAAATCAACCTGAATACTGTGCCGGTTCCGGCCTCATGGGAGCATTATTTACCCCGTACGCAGGAGGGTGTGATCTGGCTACCGATGACCAAGATTCAGTCAGGGCTTTGGCGGTGTGAAAGGGAAAAATACACATGGAACTACAGCCTTGCAAATGGATTGGAAAGGATAAAACATGAACCTATTGATTGATGCCTGGATACCGGTCGTGCAGCAGGGGAAACCGCAGTTAATCCGTTTGCAGGATATTTTATGCCACGATGAGGATTTCCTCCTGGCCTTGCCGCGCGATGATATGGAACTGGCCTGCCTGCAATTGATAATTTGTTTAACGCAGGTCGTCTTCCCACCCGAAGATGAAAAAGCACTGAAACAAAGAATCATAAAAAAACTGAGGGAAGAGGAATACAAACAGGGCATCGCACCTTTTGTTGACTGGTTTGATCTGAATCATCCTGAGATGCCGTTTATGCAGATTCGGGGTGTCAAAGCGGAAAAAAGTACGCCTATTCAAAAATTATTTGCGGGTTTGCCAGAAGGAAATAACCACGCTTTTTTTAATGATGCCGGAGAATTACAAGCAGTCAGTCCATCTGATGCAGTGATTGCATTGTTTAACCAAGCCATGAATAGTCCGAGTTTCGGCGGCGGTTTCAAAGGCGGATTTCGCGGGGGCGCACCCACAAGCACTTTGATTTCTGGTGACACATTGCGTCAAAGCATTTGGTTCAATGTGCTTTATGAAAATACAATACGAGTGATCATTCCCCATTACGATGCACTAAAAAATCAGGACAAACCGGTTTGGGTTGAGCCCATCCAGGCCAAGTCAAAAATTTCTGCATCTCGTATTGCTTTGTTACGGGGTCTGTTTTGGCAACCCGCTCATATTGAGCTTGTCTGGGAAAATCAGTCTGTGATCGGCTTCAAGAAGGAGCGGTTTATTTATGATGTAATTGGAACTTGGATGCATCCTCACTCACCCCGTTTTTGGAATTTGAAAAAAGGAGAGAAAGAAGAAAAATATCTCTCTTTTACCACGACAGCTCCGGCTTGGACACAGTTAAGCCGTTTTGTTGTCGAAGCGGAATCTGAAAAGGAAGGTCAACAGCCTGCGGCAGTCGTCACTCAATTTCGTGGGATGAGTCGTGGTGCAGCGATACACTTGCTTGTGGGGGGATATCGCAACAAACAAGCCTCTATTTTACAGCGCAGGCATGAACTGCTTTCACTCCCTTCAGGTTGGGAGGGGCATCTCTCTGAGTTGAAACAAGTGATTGATCAGGCCATTGAAATCAAGAAGGCACTCAGAAACAAATTATATGGTTTTGCCAAAGCATCCGGGGCAGGCGGCGTATACGATCAAGCCGAACTACTTTTTTATCACAATTCCGAAGCCTTTATTCATGCCTGCTTACATCCCATGGACTGGGAAGAAGCTGCCCGAATGCGGCGGGAGCTTCAAGATAAACTGATTCATCTCAGTTGGGAAATTTTTGAAGAAGTGATTGAGCCTTACCGACATGAGCCCAAAATGATCAAGGCCTTGGCTATTTCCCGTAAGACCTTGAAGAAAGCATTTTTTAAATTAAGACCGACCTAAAACGCGCCCCCCTCAGCGTCATTCCGGTAGTTTTTTGAGCCGGAATCCAGGTTATTCAAATGGTGGATTCCCGTTAGAACCATACGGGAATGACGAAAAAAGAGGATAAACCTTTAGAACTTACATTGAGAGGTGAAACATGAATATCAACTTTGCTGAAATCGCCGAGAGGTTTAAAGGATTGAATCCTGGACAAAAAGCGGAGCTTCGCCGCGTTACCAAGCCTGATGATGTGACGCTAATACCAGCTTATTACCGTTTGTTTCCAGGAATCAAAACCGATGTCCGATGGCAACGCGTGGCTTATTTTCTGCCCTGCGCCAAACACAAAGCGGGCGGTTCGACACTGGGAAGCCAACTGGCAAAGGCCGGCATCAGTGAGGCCCGACTGTTTCAGGTGATTCGCTCTGAATCGCCCAATGACTTAATTCAGTTGCGCCGCCTTGTTCAGCAGGTGGAACCCGCACTGGACTGGCAATATTTTGGAACCGCCCTCTTTTTTTGGGGCAAACAAAACAAACAACGCCTGCTTGAAGATTATTTTATGAACCACACCGAGAAAAAGGAGAAGACCGCATGAGTCACAAAAATTTTGTCAATTTTCACATCCTGATTTCACATAGCCCGTCCTGCTTGAATCGGGATGATATGAATATGCAGAAATCGGCCACTTTTGGTGGTGTACGTCGGGTACGGATTTCGTCCCAATCTTTAAAACGGGCCATGCGAAAAAGTGATTATTATGAAGCACACTTGGGACAAACTTCGGATCGTACCCGCGAATTGGGAAAGATCAAGACCAAATATGTGGAGGCTTTAAAGGAGCGTTTTTCCGAAGCACAGGTCATTCAAGCCATTGAGTGGATTTCAGGCAAAGAAGGTTTGGTAGACGACACCCGTGCCGATGCCGTCGCACCCTGGGCTGTGGAGGAAGTCGCTTCTTTGTGCCAAAAAATTGTAGATGCGGGAGAAGATGCTGACTCCAAAAAACTGCAAAAACAGATTGAAAAAGAGGCCAAATTTTTTCGTGCCGCTGCCAGTTCTGCTTTGGATATCGCCCTCTCCGGTCGCATGGCGACTTCGGGTTTAATGACCAGCATTGACGGCGCTTTGGCCGTGGCCCACGCGCTGACCACACATGTGGTGGATGCAGATATTGACTGGTTTACAGCCGTGGATGATCTGGTGGTCGATGAAGGCGATGTCGGGGCGGGCCATCTGAATACCCAGGAATTTAGTTCGGGTGTTTTTTATCGTTATGCGAGTCTCAATTTACGACAACTTCAGGAAAACCTGGGGAATGTCAGTCGCGAACAAGCCTTGAGTATCGCCAAACATGTGCTGCACATGTTGAGCACGATTGTTCCCTCAGCCAAACAGCAAAGTTTTGCGGCCCACAATCCAGCCGATTTTGCTCTGGTGTCCTTTAGTGACTTACCGGTCTCACTGGCGAATGCCTTTGAAAACCCGATCAAGGCAAAAGCCGGTTTTCTTTCACCCTCTATTGATCAACTCAAATCGTATTGGCAGGACATTCACCAAGCTTATGGACTTGACGAAGAGGTGGCCGCTTTTCAGTTCGGTGGTGCCGAACACCCCAAAGGCTTGAAAGATTTTAAGGTATTGAGCGAACTAGAAAACTGGATAGCAGGTGATGGTGAGTCTGCATCATGAAACAATTTTTAGTGATGAAATTACAAGGCCCGATGCAGGCCTGGGGCGGTCATACCTACGAAGACCTGCGCCACAGCGAACTCATCCCAACCCGCAGCGGCATTCTGGGTCTGCTGGCCGCTTGTCTGGGCATAGATCGAAACAATGTGAGTGATTTGCAGGCACTTTCATCGGGTCTGGCGATTGCGGTGAGAATTGATCCCCACAAAGATAAACGCATAAAAATGCGGAGGATCACCGACTTTCATACCGTAATGGATGCTCGAAAAGTCGATGGTTCGCGCAACAAATACCCCGTGGTCTCCCACCGGGAATATTTGTGTGATGTTTGTTTTACGGTGGTGTTACAAGAAAAAGGGAATGTGGTTTTTGATTTAGAAAAAATCGCAAGGGCGATGCAAAAACCCGTTTACACGCCTTTTTTGGGAAGGCGTGCTTGTCCGATTTCCCGCCCGCTTTATGAAGATTTGCTGTCGGCCAATGATTGGATCTCGGCATTTTCGATGGTGGCACCACGCAAAGGGGTGATTTATAGCGAAGCGTCCTTGAGCGATAAGGATATCGCCATGCGTCTTCGGGACGAACCCATCTATGTGCGTCAGCGGCAATTTGCAAGCCGGACGCTTTTTATTCACGCCCCCTCAGAGGAGCAAGGCCATGTATCTGAGTAAAGTGTTTTTGGAACCCGTCGCTTTAAATAATGCCCATGTTTGGCATAAAGCCTTGTGGACCTTGTTTCCCAATAGAGTACCGGACACGACGGCACCCTTTCTCTTTTTAATAGAGCAAATGAATCTTGCGAAGGGGGCGAAGCTATTGGTTCAGTCTGAGCAGTTGCCAGAAAAATCCTCGAATGTGGCCCGTGTGCTAGCGCATAAACATTGGCAGCCACAATTTCACTTAGGACAGCGGCTTGTCTTTTCACTGCGAGCAAATCCCACAAAAAAAATCCGGGACAAAGATAACTCAGAACGTAAAATCCGTGTGCCATTAATCAAGGAAGAAGAACAAGAAGCTTGGTTGAACCGCAAGTTGGATCCCGTCGGAAATCTGCATGAAATCCGCATTCAAAAACATCCGCCCATTTATTTTAGAAAAGGGGCACGTGCGGGAAAAGTGGTTTCTGTTTCTTACGAGGGTATTTTTGAAGTACAAAATCCGAAGAGCCTCCAGAAAATATGGGAAAGCGGCATCGGCCCCGCAAAGGCTTTTGGTTGCGGCATGTTGATGATCAGGAGGGCTTAAGCATGTTACCCCCACTCAAACCCATTCCCATGAAAGATCGTGTTTCTGTGCTCTTTCTCGAAAGAGGTAATCTGGATGTACTCGATGGAGCTTTTGTGCTTGGAGATAAAGACGGCTTGCGCACACACATTCCCATCGGGGGTGTCGCTTGCTTGATGTTGGAGCCGGGCACGCGGGTTTCCCATGCGGCGGTGACTCTGGCTTCACGCGTGGGCTGCCTGCTCGTGTGGGTGGGTGAGGCGGGTGTCAGGTTGTATGCCTCCGGTCAGCCGGGTGGCGCACGGGCGGATCGCCTTTTATATCAGGCTAAACTGGCTTTGGATGATACGGCACGTCTCAATGTCGTTCGTAAAATGTACACCCTGCGATTTAAAGAAGAACCTCCGGCACGTCGGAGTGTTGCGCAACTGCGTGGCATTGAAGGGGTTCGTGTCAGAAAAATGTATGAACTGCTTGCCAAACAGCATGGTGTTACTTGGAAGCGGCGCAACTATGATCATACAACATGGGAAAGTGGTGATCTGCCGAATCGCTGTCTCAGTTCGGCGACCGCCTGTCTTTATGGTATTTCGGAGGCGGCCATTTTGGCGGCGGGTTATGCCCCGGCCATCGGTTTTATTCATACGGGAAAACCACAATCCTTTGTTTATGATATTGCCGATATTTTTAAATTTGAAACCGTGGTGCCGGAGGCCTTTCGTGTTGCCGCCAAAAGACCCTCCGACCCGGAGCGTGAAGTGCGTTTGGCCTGCCGGGACAGTTTCAGAAAAACAAAGTTGCTCCGTCGTATCATTCCCATGATTGAAGAAGTTTTGAGCGCAGGGGGTTTAAAAATCGAAAAAGCACCGGAAGAATCGGTCGCTCCTGTGATCCCCAACAAAGAAAGGATGGGTGATGCTGGTCATCGTGGTTGAAAATGTGCCGCCTCGTTTACGGGGACGATTAGCGATTTGGCTCTTGGAAGTTAGAGCAGGCGTCTACGTCGGGAAGATCTCGCGGCGGGTGCGTGAGATGATCTGGACACAAGTTGAAGCATCCTTAGGTTCTGGAAATGCAGTCATGGTCTGGAGCACCAATACAGAATCGGGTTTCGATTTTGTGACTTTGGGAAAAAACAGGCGAATGCCCAAAGAAATGGATGGGATCAAGCTGGTTTCTTTTTTATCCGAAAAAAAGACCGATAATGAATCAATCCCGTTTTGAGAACAGACCTGTTTGCGTGGGTAATTTGTTGGTAGAAAATGACCTGCTGAAATAGTGCCATATTTTCAGTGGGTTATGAGAAGTGTGTTCCCCACATACGTGGGGATGAACCGACACCAGCCGCGCGGCAGAAAACACGCTCAAAGTGTTCCCCACATACGTGGGGATGAACCGTTTTCGGGCCTGGGTGAAAGATTCGTCAACTGGTGTTCCCCACATACGTGGGGATGAACCGTAGGGACAGTATTTAAAAGAGTAAGCCACTCAGTGTTCCCCACATACGTGGGGATGAACCGTAGGGACAGTATTTAAAAGAGTAAGCCACTCAGTGTTCCCCACATACGTGGGGATGAACCGAAGAAAGAAGATTTCCTGTGGCCATCCCAACAGTGTTCCCCACATACGTGGGGATGAACCGGTCTTCTTCTATCCTTGTGAGGTTTAATCGTGGTGTTCCCCACATACGTGGGGATGAACCGTCGGCATAGAAGCAAGAGGACTTTCCATAAAAGTGTTCCCCACATACGTGGGGATGAACCGGAGCGATCCACTGGAGCACTTATTGATTTGAGGTGTTCCCCACATACGTGGGGATGAACCGAGCTTGATATACATAATGATGAGGCCCTTGTGGTGTTCCCCACATACGTGGGGATGAACCGAATTTCTTGTTCGTATGGAAAAAGCAAAATTGGTGTTCCCCACATACGTGGGGATGAACCGACCTAACGACCACATTCAGCGTGGCTCGAATTGTGTTCCCCACATACGTGGGGATGAACCGCAACTTACGGCTGAGCAACGAAGGAAAAAAATGTGTTCCCCACATACGTGGGGATGAACCGCTCCTTTGCGGCGATTTCAAACGATTTTGCCGGTGTTCCCCACATACGTGGGGATGAACCAGCCAAAATCTATTAATTACGAAAAAGGGATACAGTGTTCCCCACATACGTGGGGATGAACCGGCCGTTGTATTGCTGGGGTGTGGCGTTTAGGTCGTGTTCCCCACATACGTGGGGATGAACCGTATTCTCCGGAGCCGACACCACCCGGATCAACGTGTTCCCCACATACGTGGGGATGAACCGAAATAATGTCTGCGCCGATTGCGGTATCTGCAGTGTTCCCCACATACGTGGGGATGAACCGCCTGCTGAGATGACTTATTTGGTCTTTCTCTTGTGTTCCCCACATACGTGGGGATGAACCGGCTCCGGCCTATCCTTTATTTCCACTCCGTTTGTGTTCCCCACATACGTGGGGATGAACCGGCCCCTGTGACGCTGGAAGCATTTGAAGCCTTGTGTTCCCCACATACGTGGGGATGAACCGGTCATGGACAGCGACGGTGGACACGATCAAGAGTGTTCCCCACATACGTGGGGATGAACCGGAAGTGGTTTCGTTTGAGGATTTGTTGATGAGGTGTTCCCCACATGCGTGGGGATTCTTGATACAGGATTTAATCCTACAACTTGTTTCTTAATAATTTACAGGATATTTCAGAAAAGGAGTCTGTTCCTGTATAGACTCAAAAGCAGGTCTTTGATACTCCAGAGAAAGCGTTTTCAATTTCGGCTGTTTTTATTTTCAGCGGTTTTCGGGCGCGGTCGTTTTGATTCTGTATCTCTGCATCAGCGCGTTTCTCCTCAATTGGATCCTGTGGTTTAATAGGAATATATAAAGCTCTTTTGTGAATAGTCCGCTTGACAATTTTGTCGGTAGAAGATACCTTGTGATTTCGTCTGATGGGGATTTGCATCGGCTGCTTTTTCGATGTTCCAGGTGGGATTAAATCTTAGTTATTAATGTTCTCTGATTTTGTGTGTCGGGGATTTTAGGACATGGTCTCGTATGGTTGCTTCCGCCTTAAATCACATCACTGCACAGCTCAATCAGTTTTTAAAAAATAAGTTTGATTTAGGGGAAGATGTTGTCGTGTTATCCAATATTTTGGAGCAGGATGGCAATGTCGGGCCTCATGTCAACAATAAGCTGGTCTTGTTTCTCGTGAATATCGAGAAGGATGCCGTTCCGGGCCGCGTGAATCAGGGTGCTCGCATGGGCTCCGGTCGTGTTGTTGAGGGTTATCCCCCTATTTTTTTGAATTTATACGTGATGGTGGCGGCGCATTTCAACAAATATTCTGAATCGCTGAAGTTTATCTCAAATGCGATCAGTTTTTTTCAGCGACGGCCGGTGTTTGATCACCAGAATTCACCGGATTTGGATCCAAAGATCGATAGGCTTGTTTTGGATATCGAAAATCTGGATATCAAAGATTTGAGTACTTTATGGGGGGTTTTGAGTGGAAAGTATCTGCCTTCAATCTTGTATAAAGTCCGTATGGTGACCTTTGATTCTGGAGACATTAAGCGTCAGGTCCCCACATTCAAACAAGCACAAACCTCAGGGAATCAATCCTAATGGGATCGTATCACCCTTTATTTCATCTCAGGGTGCAACACCTCTTTTTTAATGAGGCCAGTGGTTTAAGGCTGGATTTTGTCCCGACACCGTATTCGCAGGCCTTGCTTCAGCGCGCGGGTCTCTTGACACGTGCTTCTGCCAATGGTCTCGATGTTTTTTACGATGCCGAAAAGACGGAAGCGTTGGGGCATTATCTGAGCGACTCGGACGATCCTTTTTCTTTTCAGTATCGTGTCTTTTCAAAAGACCCCCGTTTTAGAAATTACACAAAAGCCCCGGCGTATAGAGACGATGCCCTGCTTTATTTTGGCAATCAAAATGTCTTGGATGATGCCCTGCATGGGTTTTTGTTACACACATCGCCATCTGTTTCTGAAGCAGATTTTAGATCCCTTGAATCCCCCGAGCTTGTGAGCCTTCTGAGTAAAAAAGATCACCTGCTTCGCCCGGCCTTTGTTGTTGATCTGAGGCTGTCGGAGTCGGTATTGCGAGAAGGGGCGAAACACTACGTCATTCAGTTTGATGCGAGAGCAACGTACTGGAAGTATTATTTTCTAGGACATTTGACTGAAAAAGAACCCTGTATTTCAGATCTTAACAACAAAACGGAATTTGAATTTGGCGGAACGACCGTATTGCCAGGCGATCAAACGGCTTTTGTTTTTAGATCTAAAACCGCCATCCCCTTGCGGGAAAACTTCCAATCTCGATTTCAGCTCAGGGAAAAGCGTGAGGGAAATGGCAAGATCATTATTAAACGCTTGCCCTTTGCGTCCGCGCATCAGATCAGTACAGAAACAATCAATGGAAAAGAGTCTGTCGTATCAGAAATATATGTGAATTGTTAACCAGTCAATTGTCAATCATGGAGAAGGAGAAAATATGGGACAGATGAAAACCCCAGGTGTTTACATCGTTGAAAAGAGTGCTTTTCCAAATTCCGTTGTTGAAGTGGCGACGGCGGTTCCGGCCTTTATCGGTCATACCGAACGGGCGGATAATAAAGGGAAAACCCTTTTGAATAAACCGTGGCGGATTACGTCAATGGCGGAGTTTTACGATTATTACGGTTTTGGGCCGAGCCCGACATTCAAGGTCGAAGAGGCGGCTGCAGACGCAACAGACGAGCCTGCCTTCTCTTTCGATAACAAAGATTATGTCTTAAACCAAGAGACGGGCAAGTACCTGCTTTTTTATAGTATGTTACTTTTTTTCCAAAATGGCGGTGGCCCTTGTTACATCGTCTCTGTCGGTAACTATGCCGACCCCGTCGCGCCAGACAAGCTTCAAAAAGGAATTAACCTGCTGACGAAGGAGCAGGAGCCGACCATGGTGGTGATGCCGGATGCCGTGCTTTTAAAACAGCCCGACTGTATTTCAGTCCAGCAAACCGCTTTGGCGCACTGTGGTGGGAAAATGAAAAACCGTGTCGCAATCCTGGATATCTGGGACGGTTTTCGAGATCGTCAGGATCCCGCAGGGGACATGATTGAGACCTTTCGTGGGGCCTTAGGCATCAATTATCTCGACTTTGCCGCAGCTTATTATCCCTGGGTGAACACCACCATTACGCAGGATAAAGATTTGAGCAGTGACAATGTGGCAAATAAAGATCAATTGCAGGCCCTGCTCAGAATAGAACTGGGGATTCCAGAGACCGCACCCACGGTGGAAGATGCAGATACCCCCGCGCAGAAAGCAGAAAAAGCCAAGATCTCTCAGCAAGTCGAAGCGGTCAATAATATTTTGAACCTTTGGACCGGCATGGAACCCGAAGAGGCTGCTTCAAATAAAAGACTGCTCAATAAAAGCTTGATTGCCATGTCTCCGCTTTTTGGCAAAATACTGACCGAAATCAAAGAAGCGCTCAACCTGCTTCCACCGAGTGCAGCGATGGCGGGTGTTTACACCATGGTCGATAATTCAAAAGGGGTTTGGAAGGCCCCTGCCAATGTGAGTCTGGCTGCGGTTGTTTCTCCAACCGTCAATATTACGCATGACGAGCAGGAAGACCTTAACGTGACCACGCAGGGAAAGTCGGTGAATGCGATACGTGCTTTCATCGGTGAAGGCACTTTAGTTTGGGGCGCGCGGACTTTGGATGGCAATAGTCTGGATTGGCGTTATGTGAATGTGCGTCGCACCATGATTATGCTCGAAGAGTCTATTCGTCTGGCGAGTAAGGCTTATGTTTTTGAACCGAATGTTTCCAGCACGTGGACGACCATGAAAGGCATGATCCGCAATTTTCTGACTGGGATTTGGAAACGCGGTGGTTTGGCCGGTTCAAGTCCAGATGATGCCTTTAGTGTGAATGTGGGTTTGGGTGAGACCATGACGCCGGAGGACATCTTGGAAGGCATCTTGAGAATTACCGTACTGGTTGCGATTTCGAGACCCGCTGAGTTTATCGAAATCACCTTCCAGCAGCAGATGCAGAAATCGTAGATTAAGAAACGGGATCTATGGGTTCTTTTTTGCAAAATATTGGTAGGTTTTAAAATCGTAAACGTTTAATTAGGAGGAAATTTATCATGGCAGATGATGGTTCCGCGCAGTCAACAACCGTATGGCCGATGCCCAAGTTTCATTTTCAAGTCAAATGGGATGCGGAGGTCATGTCTTTTCAAGAAGTTTCGGGGCTCGATATTGAAGCGCAGCCGATTGAGTACCGTCACGGCGACAGCCCTGAATTTTCAACAATTAAAATGCCGGGCATCAAAAAGTCAGGCAATGTGACGATGAAAAAAGGGGTCTTCAAATCCGACAACAAGTTCTGGGATTGGTTTAATCAAATCAAAATGAACACCATTAAACGGGTTCCCGTGACCATTATTTTGTTGGATGAAACGGGAGGAACAACCATGACCTGGACGCTTGCGAATGCCTGGCCGACTAAAATCACAGGAACCGATTTAAAATCGGACGGCAATGAGGTGGCCATCGAATCCATTGAGATTGCCCATGAAGGTGTGACGATCGCAAATGCCTGAGGCGTTTTTTTTCCTAAGCGATGATGTTGCGGGGAGGGCAGAGCATTGTGTTGCGTCCTTTCCGCGACACAGCACATCGGTTTATTTCCAGGGTATTTGTTAATGTCGGCATCGAACCTTTATCCGCTGCCTGCTTTTTATTTTAAGGTGGTTTTTGCGGCGACCTTAGGGATGTCCGATACGTCTTTTCAGGACGTGACCGGCATCGCTTCGGAAGTCGAAACGGAGTCTGTTGTGGAAGGTGGAGAAAACCGTTATGTGCATAAATTGCCAAAATCGGTGAAACATCCCAATATGGTACTCAAACGGGGGATCGCAAAAAAGACCTCCCCCTTGGTGATTTGGTGTCGATCTGTGATGGAGGCGGGTTTTATCAAAAAAATTGTGCCCATGCCCATGGTGGTTTATCTCATGAATGAAAACAAAATGCCTGTGCGAGCGTGGTCTTTTGCAAATGCCTACCCTGTTAAATGGGAAGTTGACTCCTTTAATTCAACCAAAAATGAAGTGGCGATTGAAAAAATTGAACTGAGTTATAACTACTCCAATAGGATTATCTAAATTTATTATGGCGATAGAAATTGGACAATTACTGATTAAATCCACCGTGCTTCAATCGGGGTATTCTGACAACATGGGTATAGACACAGCGCGTGAGTCTGATATTGATCCTGAAGTGCTGAAGCAGGAGATTGTGGCGGATTGTCGTGCATTGCTGATTGAAATGTTTCGTGAACAGAAAGAGCGTTAGGGAATTTTTAGATGCCGGGTTTTAGCACAGGACTAAAAAAGAAACTGACGATTTCCCCCTGTACCGTTGATGCTGCGGGGAATATTAGCGTGGACAGTTCAAAAAGTAAATTTGAGGTGATGCTCAATCCCTCAAATTATTCTCACGGGCTTAAGATCGGTTATGATAAAAAAAAGACCCAGGGGCAAACGGGCAATGAGTTAAAGTTTAGCGCCGTTGAGCCTGAAAAAGTGAATTTCGATATCATCATTGATGGGACGGGTGTCGTCAACCTGACTTCCCCTGATGTTAAAACACAAGTCCAGTCACTCAGAGACGTTGTGTATACCTACGATGGCTCACAACATGAGCCTAACCACATTCGTCTGCTTTGGGGAAGTCTCATTTTTTTTGGGCGTCTTGAAAGTTTGTCTTTGGATTATACCCTCTTTAAACCCAGTGGAGAACCGCTGCGTGCAAAGGTGAAACTTGCTTTTGCCGGGGCAATGAGCAAAGAGGAAGAGGGTTTAAAGGCCAATCGTTCTTCGCCCGATTTGAGTCATATTGTAGAGGTGAAGGCGGGGGATACCTTGCCATTATTGTGTTACCGTATTTATAAAAACAGCGCATATTATGCGGATGTGGCGCGCGCCAATAATCTCGTGCACTTTCGTAAAATCAAACCGGGTACAAAACTCCATTTTCCCCCACTGAGATAAGACATGGCAGAATCTCCCGCAGCGGTGGTCGGCAGCGTCATCCGACTGACACTTTTTAGTAACGGTGCTCAAGTGCCTGAAACCGTTCGTGTGATCTCCGTAAGTGTCACCAGCGAAATCAATAAAATTCCACTCGCACGTATTGTGCTGATGGATGGAGATATGCCGGAAAAAGATTTCCCTTTAAGCAATACAGACGATTTTAAGCCGGGTGCAGAAATCAAAATCAATGCGGGTTATGAAGACGAAGAGGACACTATTTTTGAAGGCGTGGTCGTCAAACATGGCATTACGATTTCAGGGGAAAATGACGCACAACTGGTCATTGAATGTCGGGATAAAGCGGTCGGCTTAACCATCGGTCGGAAAAATGCAAATTATATCGACATGAAAGACAGCGAGATCATTTCAAAAATTATTGGCAATACCAGCGGTCTTTCAAGTGATGTGGATGCGACGGAGACCGCTTTTAAGGAACTCGTGCAATATTATTGCACCGACTGGGATTTTGTGCTTTCTCGTGCTGAAGTGAATGGTCTGTTGACGATTGTTGAGGGGGCTAAGGTTTCTGTAAAAGCCCCGGATACCAGTACCGCAGCCACATTGAAAGTCACTTATGGTGAGGATTTGATTGATTTTAGCGCAGATATTGACGCCAGAACCCAGTTGACGGCCGTGGGCAGTGTTTCATGGGATTTAGCGACGCAAGCCATCGTTGAACAGAGTGTGACACCACAAACCTTAAATACGCAGGGCGACCTGGACTCCGCGACACTTGCGGCTGTCGTCAGCCCTGCATCTTTTCGGCTTCAGACTGCTGCCCCATTGGAGTCCGCCGCATTAAAAACCTGGGCCACGGCACAGCAGGTCAAGGCGGGTTTGGCCCGTATCCGAGGTCGCATGACCTTTCAGGGCACGGCCAAAGCCAAGATCGGGACCTTGATTGATGTGGACGGTGTGGGAAATCGTTTTAACGGCAGTGTTTTTGTCAGTGCCATTCGTCATGAAATTTCCATCGGAAATTGGGAGACCACGGCAACCTTTGGTTTGTCGGCCCACTGGTTTGCCGAAAGACGTGATTTGGATGCCCCGCCCGTTTCAGGATTGATGCCGGGTGTGGGTGGATTGCAAATTGGTGTTGTGATGAAACTGGATGCCGACCCCGAAGGTGAGCAAAAAATCCAGGTCTCCGTTCCCATTTTGCAGGCGGAAACTGAAGGGGTTTGGGCACGGCTTGCCAAGTTTTATGCCTCGGATGGCATCGGGAGTTTTTTTATCCCTGAAATCGGAGACGAGGTGGTTTTGGGTTATGTGAATAACGACCCTTCACATCCTGTTATTCTGGGCAGTCTTTACAGCAGTAAAAGAAAGCCCCCCTATGATCTAAGCGCCGACAACTTTATAAAAGCCATTGTGACAAAAAGCGAAATTAAAGTAGAGTTTGATGACGAAAACAAGGTACTCACCCTGGTCACACCCGCGAGTAATACCATCGTGATCAGCGATAAAGACAAATCGATATTGCTTCAGGATGAAACGGGCAATAAAGTTGAACTGAGTGCGAGTGGGATTGTTTTGGATAGCCCAAAAGACATCTCCATTACGGCCACAGGTAAAATTACGCTTGATGCGACGGGGGAGATTGGCGTGAGTTCTAAGGCAGATGTTTCGATCGCGGGGCTCAACATCACGGCCGAAGCCAATGTGGGTTTTACAGGAAAAGGCAGTGCCACTGCCGAGTTATCCGCTTCGGGACAGACGACCGTTAAGGGCGCAATGGTGATGATCAATTGAGCTTCCTTCATAAATATTGGAATGAATAAATGCCGCCTGCCGCAAGATTAACAGACATGCACACCTGCCCCATGCAGACCCCTGGCACACCCCCGATTCCACATGTCGGTGGGCCGATTTTCGGGCCAGGGGTTGCGACCGTTTTAATTGGCAATATGCCTGCGGCAATTGTAGGGGACATGGCGACCTGTGTCGGGCCGCCCGATACAATCGCAAAGGGTTCTGCGACCGTGATGATTGGTGGGATGCCCGCGGCCAGATTGGGAGACAGTACGGCGCATGGTGGCAGCATTGTTTTGGGGCTAGCCACTGTGATGATTGGTGGGTAAGACCTATTTGGGATAACTGATGAGTGCGTATAGCGGAGATAAAGGGTTTTTAGGGCTGGGGTGGGGGTTTCCGCCGACCTTTAACCCTTATGAAAAAAGTGTTGCGATGGTTTCGGAAGAAGACGATATTCAAGAAGCCTTAGGCATCCTGTTGTTTACGGCTCCGGGTGAGCGTGTCTTTCATCCCGCCTATGGCTGTGGTTTAAAACTCATGGTGTTTGAGCAGATTACAGAAAGCGCTGTAACCGAAATTCGGGATGTCATTGAGCGTGCCATCCTCTTTTTTGAACCCCGTATTACGCTGAATACTGTGGATATAGATGCAGAAGACATCTACGAAGGGAAACTTAAGATCCGGCTTCACTACACCGTGCGCACGACCAATAACCGAAGCAATATGGTGTTCCCATTCTATTATCGAGAAGGGACACGTCTTCGTTTGTAATCAGATTATTTCTCTGATGGTTTAAAAGCGCCCCTAGAGCGATCTGAGGGCGGAATGATGGTGGCTTTCCTTATAAAACAAGGCCGATGACTTTGAAGCGAGACCGAAACGATTGATTAACGAGGGTACAAGCCAAGATGATCGCCTGACGCCTGAACTCGATCCGAGATACATTGATGTCGATGAAATGCGGCTTGAAGACCTACTGGCCATGTCGTCCGATTATGCGCGATTGCTTCGATTTTTTAATCTCAAAAATGAAGCGCATGGCGATTGGGAGCCTTTTTTTGCCTCGGATGAGGCCGTTATTTTTTCTGTCATTCTGAGCAGTGATCTGAAAAAAATAGAGTCCGATTTCTCAAATTTTATGAAGGAGTTGGCTTGGGGTATGGGTTCTGGCATGGGCCGGAATCTTTATCTCTACGATGTTGATGATTGGAGACGTATTCCCAGTTATGCTTTGGCTAAAAAAATAGATCATTGGTTTACGCAGTTAAAACAATCCAACAGTGAAGTGGGCCGAAGTTTAAGTCAGAAAATATGGATAGAAATTGAAAGTAAACTCAGAGCCGAACTGCATCGACTCAAATGTTTTTTGGAGCAATATGGTGAAGCCCTTCCCGCTTTATTTGAGGCCGATTTTCACCGAGACTGGTTTAACTTTCGTGCAAATTTTTCTGTTCCCGCCCCTTCTGAAAAAAAAGAAGTTATTGCGCGATTTTTAAAATCAAATTTTTACGCCTTTTTTAACGCCCTTATTGCATTGAAGGATGCTGCGCGCAGCGCTTTGCCGCTTTCCTTAAAGAGCAAAAGCCACCATGCCTCCATTGGTTTATACATTGCGTTTGCCCATCTCTATCAGCGTGCGCAAAAAAAACTCAACCGTTTTCCTCAGCGGCATTTGGATTTTTATTATAGACAAGTGCTCAAGGTCCATCCCAGAGAAAGGGTGGCTGATAGCAGCTATCTCATTTTTCGAGTGAACAAAGAAGGGCACTCCGTCTGGGTTCCGGCAAAAACGGCATTTGTTGCAGGCATAGATGACTTAAAGCAGGATGTGATTTACAGTTCTGAAAATGATCTCTTGGTGAATGATACGCAGGTTGTTTTATTGAAAACACTTTATTTCGCGCGAAACCCCCTGAGTTCTCCTGAAAACAGTATGGATTTTGCGTCGGCGGCAAAAATAAATACCCTCCCCATGCTTGAAACATCGGCGGAAGAAGAGGTCCAAAAATCGTGGCCCGTTTTTGGTGCACCCAAAACGGAAGCCGGACAACGTCATTTTGAGGATGCCGCTGTTGGTTTTGTGCTTGCAAGCCCCGTTTTGGCCCTTAAAGAAGGGGATAGGGAGATTACGCTTTCAATCAAAATGACCTATCCCGAATGTAAGCGCTTTGCTCAAGAAAATTTGGGGCGAAATTTAGATGAAGTGTTGGACGGCATTTTGACAAAAATGATGGCTGGCTCGGAAGGCAAAGTCTCCCCAAGTCGAGGAGAAAAGCAGGCTTTTTTCTTCAAAGTTTTTCGTCAGATGTTTCAGGTGAGTTTAAGCACTGAAAATGGCTGGTTGACCGTAGATCACTATCTGCCCATCAGTCATATCGTGGATGCCACTGTGGCAGAAGATGTGCTGCAATTGCAGATTCATCTATCGCCGGATCAGGATGCCATTACGCCTTATGTTCCTGCGCTTCATGGGAAAGGGTATGAGACGCATTTCCCCTTGATTCGTTTGATGATCAATCCCACGTCCTATCTTTTCCCGTATTCACTATTGATGCGTTTTATTGTAAAGGAAATTCAAATCGATGTCGTGGTGAAAGAGGCGCGGGACTTACGCATGCACAATCATCTGGGACAATTGGATCCGAGTGGTCCTTTTAACCCCTTCGGCCCAATTCCTACCGTGGGGTCTTATTTTATCATCAGCAATCCAGAGTTGGCACGCAAGCAGATCACGGATTTTGAAATTGATATCGAATGGGGGGGGCTGCCCATTGCAGTCGGTGGTTTTGAAACCCATTACAAGGCCTATCCTGCTTCCTTTGAAAATACATCTTTTAAGGCCAGTCTCACCACATTAAGAGGGGGGCGCTGGCAGCCCATTCTGGAAGATGAGCAGGAAGAACTCTCCCTTTTTTCTTCCAAAAGCTGTGAGACTGAAGAAGGCTCGGGTGAAATCCTCGACAAAAACAGACGTTTACCCTGTGCGTCTGTTGTGAATTTTTTTAGACCCCTTACAGGGAAAATTCCGGGGGCTGATTTTGTTTATTCCCCGGAGATGAAAGATGGTTTTTTTAAATTTACCTTGAGCGCGCCCGAATTGGCTTTTGCGCACAAAACCTATCCCATGCTCTTGACCCGTGTCCTGACCCTGAACGCACGCCTCAAACATGAAAAACTGTTTAAAGCGGTTCCTAATACGCCCTACACCCCACTGATCAATGCAATTTCAATCAATTATAAGGCCAGGGCGACCTTTCACCTTGGAGAAAGTCAGAGCAATACAAGAAGGGCGCTTAAAGAAAAAATGTTTCACATTCATCCTTTTGGATTAGAGGCGATTTCCCCAGAATCCCATCGTCATGTTCATTTGTTGCCACAATATCTTTCATCGGGAAACCTTTTTATCGGACTCTCTGCCAGCGCGTTTTCAGGAACACTCACACTTTTTTTTCATATGCGGGAAGATTCAAGCCCTGAGACGGGAACGACGCCGCAAACTTTTGAGTGGTCTTATTTGTCTTCAAATATTTGGACTGCGCTTAAAAAATCAGAGATCATTTCAGATACCACCAGTGGATTTCTAACTTCAGGCATTGTGACCCTGAAATTACCGCAGAATATCAATAGAACAAGCACCTTAATGCCAAAGGATTTATATTGGTTGCGTATTTCTGTCAACGAAAAGCCAGAGGCTTTTTGCAGTCTTTACGCCATTTACACACAAGCGGCAAAAGTCACGTGGCAGTATAAGCTGGGCGAGTGTACGCATCTGGAAGAAAGACTTGTTGCAGGGACGATTAAATCAGCCCGGAAATCGATTCCAGGCATCGGATCCATTCATCAAATTGTGGATTCTTTTGGGGGGCGGCCTTTGGAAAAACAGGGCCATATCAAAAAAAGGATCAGTGAACGTCTGAGACATAAAAACAGAGCGAGCAATGTTTGGGATTATGAACGTCTGATTTTAGAGCGCTTTCCTCAAATTTATCGGGTAAAATGTTTTGATAACATGGTTTCCGAGGCCGATCCAAAAAAACAAACCCGTCCCGGACATATTCTGATTGCCGTCATCTCCCATCGGCGGCAAGAATCGAATGACGGGGATTATCCCATGATCAATGGGGCGGTTTTAAAGGAGGTGCAGTCTTTTGTGAAGGCCCTGGCTTCTCCATTTGCAAAAATTGCCGTGCGTAATCCTGCCTATGAAAAAATTCAAGTGCGTTGTACCGTCAAATTTAGAGAAGACGCACGTGCCGGATATTATACCGAGTTGCTGAATCGGGCGATTTCAGACTATCTTTCTCCCTGGCGAAAAATAGGGTATCGTGCGGGTTTTGATTGGTGTATCCGACGTTACGAACTTGAGGCCTTTATTCGCAATCTTCACTATGTGGAATTTATCTCAAATTTTTCAATGTTGCACATTACGGCCCACGGTCAGGGCCACTATCATCTTTTTGATACGGTCGATGGATACAGTGCAGATGAAAAGGTTGAGGAAATTCGCCCCTTGTTTCCATGGAGTATTCCGACACCGCTCAAACGACATTTCATTGAAACCATGAATAAAGTGCAGACGATCCAGGCCGAAGTGACGGGCATTAAAGAGTTAGAAGTGGGCAGTACATTTATTATTGCGAAATAGGGCAAAAATGCGGAAATAAGGCGGAGTCGTTGGAAAGACGTTATGGCAAAGAAAAACAGAGAAACATTAAAAAATTATTTTAAAAACGGGAGTTTGCCTTCTGAAGATTCTTTTGGAGACTTGATTGATTCCAATTTGAATATCATTGATGAGGGATTTGATAAAAGTGTTGAAGAAGGTCTGAAGGTCTCTGCTCTGGGGGATTCGGGCAAGCTCATGAGCTTCTTTAAAAACATCCCGCTTCGCAATCCATTGTGGTTTGTGAAAGTTGATCCTAAAACCGATAATTTGTTGATCGGGAATCCCAAAAATGAGAATGCCTTTTCACTGGCTCAAGATACGCTCTCCGATACAGAAACACTGACTGAAGCCGATTGTTCCCCCGAAAAAGCAAAAGTCGGGATCAATAAAAAAACACCGGAATGGGAACTGGATGTGGGTGGAGTCGTCCGTGCGGAAGGACGCATTGGCGTGAGTGATAAAGAAGTGGCTGCGGATGGAGAGTGGCATCGCATCACCGATGCACTCACGGGCTGCCATGCCTTCGAGGTCATGGCAGGTGTGGGTGGCCCTAAAAAAGCGGGCAAGTACGCCTTGTTACATGCCTATGCCCTAAACACCTATAATCCCAATGGCTGGTTTTTTAATTTTTTAAATTTTAAAAAAAGAATCAAAGCCCACCATGCCTATTATCGTTCCATTAGTGACAAATTGAAATTACGCTGGGTGGGTGAAAACCGAAGATATTTTTTGGAATTGCGTACAAACAGCGACTACGGTGACGATATTTGGGTCAAATATTCCCTCACCAGACTTTGGTTTGATGAAGAAATGAAAGATTCTCGGTCATAAGGGAAACACCCGGTCTTTTGGGAAATAGTGATGTCCAATAGTAAAAGCATAACACGAAAAAAAGCCTCCTTAGACCCTTATAGTGCCGAAGGTCTGAAAAGTGAAGGTCTTAAAGTGGTGCAGGATCTTTCCGGGGAGACCTGGACAGACTACAATCTGCATGATCCAGGCGTCACAATTTTAGAGCAAGTGTGTTATGCCCTCACGGATTTAATCTATCGCACAGACTTCGATACGGCCGACTATCTCACAGATAAAAGTGGCAACATTGACGCTGAAAAACAGGCCCTCTTTCATGCAGAAGATATTTTTCCCAGCCAAGCCATCACCTTAGAAGATTATCGGAAAATCTTATTCGATCTTTTACCGGAGATTGATTATATTTGGATGCGTGCTCTCGAAGATGAAAGTGCGACGCGCTCAGGAGACTATCGTATTTATGTCAAACTCAATGAGAAACTTGAAGCGAAAGAGAGTAAAGCTCTTCAGCGCGAAATCCTTCAAAAAGTCAAAACGATCTATTCGGCAAACCGTAATTTGTGTGAAAACTTAGGGTCTGTCCACATCGTCGAGCCAAAATACTACAGCCTGCACGGGGCCATTGATCTTTCGAGTGACCGCGATTTTTCAGTGATCCTGGCCGAAATTTATTTTCGTTGTGCACGGCAGGTCAGCCCCAACATTCCTTTTCATGACTACGAAAAAAAACTGGCCGAAAAAAGCATGGAAGCGGTGTTTGAAGGCCCCTTAACAAAATATATTTACATCGAAGGAGAAGATCTTAATCAGGGTCGTGATTCCATTACCATTTCGGCTTTGATTGGGGCCATCAGCGAGATTGAAGGGGTGCGCTTTATTGAATCTCTTTGGTTCGAAGATGAAGCGGGACATAAAATGGATACCATTTGGGATGATCCCGAATTGCAATATGTTCCGTGTCTTCGTATTCCAGAAGCGCGACATGAGCTGGGCATTTGTTTGCTCAAAAATGGTCGTGCCTATCGTGTTTCTCTTTCTGCCGCACATTTGGAGTACGAGCGACGTTATACCCACCTTCAAAATCTCCGACAGAATGAACAGCATTTTGCAGGCCTGATTCAAAGGCCGCAAGGGGTGTATCGTGATCTTTCAGACTATCATTCGATTCAAAATGATTTTCCCGTCATTTACGGGATCAATGCTTTTGGTGTGCCAAAATCGGAAACCGCCAGCCGAAAAGCGCAGGCCAAGCAGTTGAAGGCCTACCTGCTTTTTTTTGAGCAGCCGATGGCAAACTATTTGGCCAGTGTGGCGCAAATCCCCCGTTTATTTTCAGCCGATGAAACACTCGAACAATCCTATTTTTCTCAGGTTTTGAATGAAAACAGTGTGCCCAATATGAAAGGGCTCTATCGAGATTCCGGAGATGCACTTAAAAGCAATATTGCACAAACGCTGTCTAAATATGATCCGTTTTTTGATCGACGGCGTCGTGTGCTTGATTATTTATTGGGTCTTTATGGTGAGAAATTCAAACAACACGCTCTGCGTCAATTTAACTGTTATTACGATGGACAGGCCCTGGAACATGAGCTAATTCGAAATCAGCTCAGGTTGCTCCAGCAGGTTGTGGAACTCAGTCAGCGGCGTGCTGCCGCTTTCAATTGTGAGCAACCCTCTTGGAATACAGATAACACCGCTGGGCTGAAAAAAAAGGTCAGTATTCTGCTTGGCATTCAATTTTCACAAAATCGCTCTCTTGTAGATGTTTTTGTGGAAAAAGGTCTGGAGCTTCTGACGGACGAGGCATTCAAATCTCTAAAGTCAGGCACGGTTGCATTAGAATATGTGGATCTTTCATCCATCACCGCGCGGATTGACCACGAATTTTTAGAAATCCCTTTAAGAGAACTCGAGGCACAGGCGCACAACAATGACGAGCGACGTTTGTTTCAGGAAATTGTTTTTCTCAAAAATAATAGTTTAGGGGCATCTATTCTCAGAAATGGAATTCACATTGAGCGTTATCGTGTTGGCGCGCGTGGCGGAAGCGATGGCTTTCAACTTGTTTTTAAACCGAGTGATGATGACCGCTGGGAATATCTGGCGGCCTTTGAGCACATAGAGCAGGCCGTTTCTGCCGCAAACGCCTTACGCCGACTGATGATAAAACTCAATGTCGAAAGTGAAGGCTTGCACCTGCTTGAACACCTCTTATTTAGATCCAAAACAGCGTCGGCTTATGTAGACGTGCCAGAAGATTTTTACCCCTTTAAAATGAGTGTTATTTTCCCGGCGTGGACGGCCCGTTTCCATGAAAAGGAATTTAGGCGCTTGGCCGAAGAAACCCTGCGTCTGAATGCACCCGCCCATATTTATCTGGATTGTTACTGGCTTGAATTTGATCAAATGAATGTTTTTGAGGTTTTGTATAAAGAATGGTTGGATAAAAAATTCCTTGAGGACAAGGTCGATTTTGAAGAAAATGCTGTGGCCTTGGATGTTGCGGGGAAGGCACTCATCGACTTTCTATTGTCTTTACAGGCAGAGGAAAAAAAGGCTTTTTCGGGTGCATGATGGCAGAAGAAAATCGACCAAAATATCGTGAAGCGCAGCACCGCATTGCGGATGCCATTTTTGATTTTAGCTTTGCAGAAGCGTGTGCCGAAGCGGGTGATGCCGATGGTCTTCGGGTTTTGATTCAAGAGATGTTGTTGCCCATTGTGGATGAGGTTTTTTCAGAAGTGTCTGTGCAAAGAGACGGCTACATTGAGCAACTCACGATTGACTTAGGCATCATTGATGTGGCTAATTTTCAGTCTGATGTGGCAGACCGCCTGCGTCTCGCGCTTAAATCAGCCCTGGAAGACCAACTGCCCTTGCTGGGTTCTGAGCGTTTAGCGTCGAGGAAAAAGCATGCCCAGTATCCTGCATTAAGCGTCTTGGAAAACTTTTTGACCCAGGGCCATTTTCCCGCCAATCGACTGTTTGAAAAAGGTCGGACCATAGATGAGATTTTAAGCGAGGTGCTTGAGCGTTCCCCTGAGGTTTTTACGGTATTTCTCAGAAAAATGAAACATCAGCCGCAGATATTAAAACGCCTTATTTATCAGTCTTCCGAGCAGCGTTTGGCAAAGCTTGTGTCGCTGCTTTCTCCTCTTGATTCTGAGCACCTGTTTGCCCTGGTCAAAACATTGAAACAGGTGCTTAAGGGTATTCCTGAAATGACTTTGAGCGCTGCTGATTTGCATCACGATATTTGGCAGGCCCTCTTGGATTTTCTGTTGTACGAAAAACAGGGAAATATTGATGCACGGCATTTAATGAATCACATCAAACAAAAAATAGTTGCCAGAAATAAAGGTCTTGAAAAACAGGTCTCAGACGTTTTGCGTGCTTTGGGCCCTCAGCTTCACTTGTCTTCCGATTCCCTGAGTGTTCCGAGAACGCGTGTGGATAAAGGCCTCGCCCTTGAAGCCCTGGCGCAATTGAAACGTAACTTGCTTGCTGCAATTCAAACAGGGAATGCAGAAAATTTACGCGGTATTTGGCAGGGGATCTTGCGAGATCATTCCGGTTTGTTAAAAAGTATTTTATTGGATGAGGGGCGGCGGATTGCCGTGCGGCGTGTTTTATCGCGAAAGTTTTCAGATGAGATGTTGCGCGATATTGTCAGGGTGATTGATCCTGAATCATCTGCCTTTGTGCATGAAATCGTGACGCGTCCTGCTTTGTTTGTGCAGACAAAAAACAAAAAAACCGAAAACTTGGAAGAAAGCAAAAGCCAGCTCTGGGAGTTTACGCTGAGCTACCTCATTATTGAGCGCGGCAGTCATTTTAATAAACAGTCCTACCTGGGCAGTCTATTGGCACAAATGGCAGCCCATGAAAATAGCACTTATTCTGATTTGCTTCACGATTTTATTCACAAACTGGATGAGATCGAAATAGTAAGCGGCGTAAGAAGTGAGATGCGCGATCTCTTGTTTTCACTCGCAGCGGAAGACGATGCAAAAAAGGCCGTCTCCCCTGTGTCTCTTTCTGAAATAGATCGCGCAAAAAAACAATTGGCTTTGATTCAAGCCTATGATGATTATGAGCGGCTTTATAGGGCATTTTTTGATAAAAACGCTTTTGGAAAAACGGGATCGTCTTTGAATGAACCTGTGCTGATGATGGCCCTGGATACTTTGAGACGTCTTCAACCTGCGATACTTTTGCGATTTTTTCGTACACTTCAAGTGGAGGCACGCGGTGTGCAGGCCTATCGCCATGCATTTTCAGCCCAGATGCTTTTAAGGTTGATCAAGGTCTTTCTTGTTTTTCGTCTTCAAGCCGGGGCAGAGCATGATTTGATGCAGTCTGTCGAAAAATATGCCTCCGATCAGAAACATTTAAATCATTATTATGCGCAAATTCTGTTTGCTCTGATTCAGAACGTGCCCATTGATTTTGAGGCAATTTTAGAGGTGGGTGCTACTTTGCCGGAGGCAGATGATCCGGTTTCTGAAAATCAGAAGGCGACTGAAAAAGATAAAAACCTGGCGGCTCAAAAAACCCAAATGGATCTTTTAAGGACAAAGGTCACTGAAGCATTGTTGCAGGGCAGGCCGCAAGGGGTTCAGGGTTTTTGGCCCGCGTTTATTCAGACGGAGGCGCCCTGGTTATGTCAGGCCCTGCTTGTCTATGGCCAAAATACGGAAGTTCTCAAAAAATTGGCCCAGAGCTTTCCTGATCCTATGCTTTTGGACCTGGTCGGTGTGCTTGTGCCGGAGGCGGTTGAAATGGTTTCCAATCTGCTCAAACAGCCACGTCTTTTTCAGAAAAAAACACCGGGTGTTTTTGAAAAAGAAAATAAGGCCGTATTTTGGCAATATACCCTAAGTACTTTGATTGCTGATCGTGGGAGTCGATTTAATAAAAAAAGTTATTTAAGTCGTTTAATTTTTCAAATGGCCTCCCACCGCAATACACGTTCACAAGAGATATTACAGGCATTAACCGAGGGTTTTGAGGCCATCGAGATTTCAAGGGTCGCCAAGAGTGAAATGCTGCTTATTTTGCGCGCATTGTCGCAAGAGGGCCATTTCCAAAAAATAAGGCCGGAAAATGAAGTTGCCGGGACGCCGGAAACATTTGATGTGACATCCGACTTCCGGGATTTAAAATATTTTCTGACTCAAGGTCGGTGGCCAAAAAATGATCAGGGTGTTTATACGGAAGCCATATTCTTAAAGATGCTGAATCGACTGTTTCAGTCTGACCGCGTAAGATTCTCCCGACTCTTTGCTGAACTGCAATCCGCCGAGCGTTTTAGAGCAGGGCATGTCATGGATTGTTCCCCCGGTATTTTTATGCGTTTGATTGTGATTTTTTTATCGCTTGAACATTCGAAACATTTTTCAGCCGCGTCTGAGTTCATGCAGGCCATGATTTCTCATGCCCTGAGGGCAGAGCATCAAAGCGCGTATTACCAAAGGGTCTTTTCCTGTCTCATCACAAAAGAAGTGCTTGATTTTGAGGCCCTGTGCTCAGGAGACCGAAGCACCGCTTTGCAGGGGCAGACTCTAGGGCCACGTAAGGCTGATGCGCAGCAGGATGCTGAAGGGTCACTCAAATCAGATTTTGCCTACTTTGAAAAAATATCGAATTCTCAAACAATCTTGTCTGCACAAGATTTGGCGAAATTCCTTCGTAGCCTGGAAACCCTCTTGGCTTCCGCACCGAAGAATTTTGCACGTCTTTTGAAAAATGGGTTTGAACAGGGGGGGGTTGCGCTTCGTTTATCCCATCTTTTGCCGGAATCTTTACTCGCCCGCCTGCTTCTGTTGTTGAACCCCGGCATTTTTGAGGCTATCTTGCGATGTGCTGATTTGATTGCCAGTGCCGCCTGTGTCAACGAAATCGCTTTAAGTCCCAAGCGAATTGCGCGTTTGAAGTGGCAGTTTATTTTTCAGTATTTGTTTGAAGAAGGCCGCCGCTTTCAGGTCAAAAGCTTTGTTTCATTTTTGACCGAAAAACTGGCGCGGGATGCCTATTATTCTGATGTCGCCGCATTTCGTGTTTTATTACGCCACCAGCTTGAATCCCATCACAAGCTTGTGATGGGAGATGAGGTCTCGCAGGTCATGGAGACACTTTCTCAAGCAGACCCCATCCCTTCTTCAAATCGTCCCGTATCCAAAAAAAGTGTTTCACTTGAGACGCCCGCTGAAAATTCTGGAGCGTCACAGCCCTATTTTGAGGAAATAGAAGTGAAATGGGATGAAACAATACATCTTGAAAACGCGGGTTTAGTGATTGCAGCCCCTTATCTTGAGCGGTTTTTTGCCTTGCTCAATTTGACTGAGGGCCGAGCCTTTAAGGATCCCAAGGCGGCGCGACGCGCGGTTCACTTGCTTCAGTTTTTGGTGGATGAGTCTACGGATAGTCCAGAGTATCAGCTTGTTTTGAATAAAATATTATGTGGTGTTAAACCGGGAATCCCCATGGAACGAGAGATTATGGTCACAGCGCATGAAATAAAGATGGTCGAGGGATTATTGCAAGGAATGATTGCAAATTGGACGCAGATCGGCAAGACCTCTTTGCAGGGATTTCGAGCATCTTTTTTACAACGTGAAGGGGTGTTGCGCCGTCAAGGTGATGATTGGCAGCTTGAGGTTGAGGCAAAGGGTTTTGATGTTTTGCTTGATTATATTCCCTGGAGTTTTTCAATCGTGAGATTTCCGTGGATGCAAGGCGTGATTCATGTCAAATGGCGTTCGGATGAAGGGGCCTAAGGCTGTAAAAGGGGGTGTGAAATGAAAACAACTGAACCCAAAAAAAATGAGGGACGCAGTGCTGCGGAAAATTCGCGAAAACCCGTATCTGCTGATCAATCGGGAGCGGCGTCTGCTTCTCAGTCCCAGCGTATTCAAAACAGTTCTTTTATGGTGGCACAGGGAAAAATGCAGCAGCGTTGTTTTGGCGATACCATCACGCAGCCCTTGCAAAAAAAAGAGAATAAGACGGGTATGCCAGATGAAATAAAGACTAAGATGGAAGCAACACACGGTGCGGATTTTTCGGATGTGAAGGTTCATGCTTCATCCAGCAAAGCCCCGGATGTGGGCGCATTGGCCTTTACACAGGGAACGGATATTCATTTTGCTCCGGGGCAATTTAGTCCCAATACGACGACGGGGAAAAGTCTTTTGGGGCATGAGTTGACCCATGTCGTGCAACAGCGCGAAGGGCGGGTTGCGCCCACCACGGAGGTTAATGGTATGCCCGTAAACGATAATCCGGGTTTAGAAAAAGAAGCCGATGATCTTGGAAAAAAGGCAGCCGGTTAAACTTTAAGGTCATTCCCGCCAGGAGTATATGGGAATGAAGAAAAAAATAAGCGTTCCAACATAAATGAGGGAGGGTCAAATCATGGGATTTGAAAAAATAGCACAACAAAAAGAAGCGGGGGTCCGATCGGTACAGCAGCAAAAATCAAAAGGTGGCGCGGCACAGATGCTCGACAACCGTCCGGAGGCTGCGGCACAGCGCAAGATGCAGGACATCATACAAGGGGCTTCGGAGACAGCGCAGCGTGCGCCCGAAGAGGAAGAGGCGATGCAGGGGAAATTTGAAATACAGCGCGCCCCCGAAGAAGAGGAAATGGCTCAGGGTTAAAAACTGATCACATTTATGAATATCAGTGAAAAAAATACCCTCAGTTTGGAGAACGACTTAAACTGGTTTGCGCGGGTCTTGGAAACCCGCATCAGTCTTTATTTTGAGCAGGACTGTGCCTTTCACTCCATTTATGAGATTGAGGCCCCTGATCTTGAAAAAGATGAGTCCGAATATGCCGCAGTGATCAAGTCCTGCGCTCTGGATTTTGATGCGCGCCTTGTGTTGGTACTGGCTTTGATTCCGCACCTTCGCCCTCAGGCCCTGGATACCTTTTTTACGCAGAATAAGAACTTTGATCGCGGTTTTACAGAGTTTGGTGGCTGGAAGGGAAAGACCCATGGGGGATTTATGCCCACCTGTGAAACGGCCGCGTTTATTGTAGCGGGTGTCGATTTACAAAAGCGTCTTGCCGTCCATGCTTTGTTTCAAAAAGACCATGTTTTTGCCATCCAGGGTATTTTAGAGGTCGTACACGAAGGTTCAGGAGAGCCTTTTTTTAGCGGGGCGATTAAAATATCCACCGAATATTTAAACCGTTTTACTTCGGGGCTCACACAAAGACCAGACTATAGTGTGCATTTTCCGGCGAAGCGAATCACCACAAAGCTGAGTTGGGATGACGTGATTCTGACACAAGCCGTGCTTGAAGAAATAGATAATATTAAAACCTGGCTACGTCATTCAAAAACAATTTTGGAAACCTGGGGTATGGAAAAGGTCATCAAACCAGGATATCGTGCCCTGTTTTATGGTCCACCGGGGACAGGAAAAACCCTGACCGCGACCTTATTAGGCGCGGCGGCTGAAGTCGATGTTTATCGTATCGATCTGTCCATGGTCGTTTCAAAATATATCGGAGAAACGGAAAAAAACCTCGCCAATGTGTTTGATCAGGCACAAAATAAAAACTGGATCTTATTTTTTGACGAGGCCGATGCGCTTTTTGGTAAACGCACACAAACCTCAAGTTCCAATGATCGATATGCCAATCAGGAAATTTCTTATTTGTTGCAACGGGTCGAGGATTTTCCGGGTGTTGTCATTCTGGCGACCAACCTGAGTGCCAATATTGATGAAGCTTTTTCGCGTCGTTTTCAATCGGCCATTTATTTCCCCCTGCCGGATGCCGATCAGCGCTTGCGGCTTTGGAAAAGCGTGCTCAATGGAAAATGCCGCGTGGCCTCTGATGTGCGGTTGCAGGTACTCGCAGAGCAATATGAAATCTCGGCGGCTGCAATTACGAATGTCGCCTGTTACGGCGTCATCCGGGCCCTGCAAAACAAAGAAACAAGCATCAGACAGCGGGATCTTTTGAAGGGGATCGCGAGAGAACTGATGAAAGAAGGAAAAACGGTTTAAGGTCGCATGCGGTGTCGTAGCTTTTTTTTAGGTCTGAATCGTTGTTCTAACAAGCCTTTTTTTGTTTTTTTTGCGTTTGTTGTTTTCGTGTTTTTTTCTCCCTTGTTTGTTTTCGCAGCGGAAGACGAAAAAAAAGACCCCGCCTTCTCTCAAGACAAATTTGAGGTCAATCTGCCCGGTCATTCGACCTCAGAGATGGATCGTTTTGATCAAAGATCTGTTCAGAAAATTCAAGAGAGTTTGAAGGCCATTGGTTACGATATTGGCGCGGTCTTTGGGCTGATTGATAAAAAAACAAGTACGGCCGTACGAAAATTTCGTGAAGATTTTGAAATTGTATCCGACGATCTTTTTTCAGATCATCTTATTGCAACCCTTTTTCATTATGCCGAAGTGGCCAAAATACATCCCGATTGGAAAGACATCACGCTCAGTCAATCTTTTACGAATTGGATCAACAAACAACCCACAAAAGAACAGGTGCGTATTTCAAAACTCAGACGCTCTGGCTCAGCAAAACAAATCGTTATTTTGCTCAATGCCTATAAAGCAGATCAAAAAAAGGCCGAAGTGGCTGTTCAAACTGAGACAAAAAAAATAGAAAAAAAGGATGTATTGGCAAAGACCGAAACATCTACAGTGGCAGAAGCCAAGACCTCGCCAGATGAGTCCCCTGAAAAAGTTTCCGGACCCGTAACAAGCACAAGCGAAAAGATGGAAGCTAAAAAAGAAGAGACGAGCACAGTCCCTGATCCGAAAACACTTTCTATCTCTGCACCACCCACACCCGCCGTAATGAAAGCAGTCATTCCTGAAAAAGAGGCTGTCGAGGCGGTCGCAGCACCTGTGTCTGTTCCTGAAACTGAGATGCCCGAGTCCAAGACGGATGCGGTCTCAACACAGGATTCAGGTGCTTTGGCAGTAGAGGCATCCTTTCAAACCATTCTTGAACAAGCCAAAGATTTAAAAGCGTTTGACCCCTCAAAACAAGTTACTTGGGAAGGGGATGATTGCGGCTGTCTTGTTGATCTTTCGGGAAAAACGATCTACGGTTTTTATCCCTTTTGGTTGGCGGGGGAGCCTCAAAAGATTGATTTCAGCCTGCTCTCCCGGATCGCTTATTATGCACTTTCTTTTGATAAAAAAGGGGACATGTCGCCCTTGTTACACTGGCATCCCCGCACCGCTGACTTTGTGACGGAGGCGCAGCGTTATCGCACCAAGGTCGATTTGGTGATTTATAAAAATGATTGGAAAGATTGGTTTCAATTTTCCACAAAGGATCAATTGTTTATCATCGACAAGACGACCACGAACATTGTCGCGGCTGTGCATCAAAAAATGCCGGATACGCTTGAAAACCGGGTCAAGTCATGGATGTCCTCAAAAGAAAGCACGACGATGGGCGATGGTGTGACCCTTTATTTTGATCAATACCCGGAGGATGCGCGTGCGGTCGCCTTTTTTGAATCCTTTATTAAAACCTTGCATCTTAAATTAGACGCGGCGAACCCAAATTATAAACTCAACCTGATGTTGACGATGGATGCCATTGGCAGAGGGATCTACACCTTTGAAAATTTAGAAAAATTCATGCGTGACGAAGAGACCAGCGCGGATGACGACATTGATCTTTTTCTGGTCATCCTTGAAAAACCGACCACGGATACAAAAAAAGCCTTACGACTTAGTTTTGAACAAGACCACTCTTTTAAAGGCAATCAACGCAAAAACATGCTGCGCAAAATCATCCCCGTGATCAGTCCGGTGGGACATGCGCCTGAAAGTTCTGATCCCTTTGAACATGACCTTATTTATTTTGAAGACAACTTTGGGGGTGTGGGTTTTTGGCCGCTTCCCTTGACAACAGATAAGAATGCGGAAAAAGTCACAGAAATTGTCGACCGTGTTTTTAACAAAACAAAGGACTTGGATCTCCTGCATCGCATGCTTCCAGAGGACACCTTTTCCCTCTGTAAATGGATTTGTCCAAACCGCTGGTATTTTCGATTGGCCTACGATCTGTTATTTGCCCTGCTCTTGGTTTATGGTTTAATCGCGCTTCAAAATACAGTGCTTCGCAATATTTTTAATCAGTATCGTCAGTTTTTTATTCTGACGGTGCTTTTGGCCATTCTGATTTTATACAGCGCCGTGATGTGTGACCCTTATCTCAATGGCAAAAAGGATGAGGTGACGCTTGCCTTGATCTTTATTGGTATTTTTTTCTGGATATGGCGCAACTACATCCAGATGAAAGAAGCAAAATATCCCTAAGTGGGCTGTCTATGAACTTGATTGAAAAAGCCACGATCATGCACTATCACCGACACCGCATTACGACTTACAAAGCAGGCACGGTGAAAGCCCTGGGCTGGCGTGGCTCAGAAAGCCAATTGAAGCGCTTTGAAGCTTTGGCGGATGTTGGCGATTTGAACAAGGCGTGCATTTTGGATCTCGGTTGTGGTTATGGCGATTTGAAAGGCTATTTAGATCAAAAATTTTCGGATTTTACCTATATCGGTATTGATCAAATGCCGGAGTTCATTGCCGAAGCCCAGTCAATTTACAGCCATCACACAAAGACCACTTTCCATCAAAGCGATTTCAGTCGGCTTGCATTTCCAGAAGTCGATTATGTCCTTGCTTCCGGTGCATTAGGCTACCGTTGTGCTGATCCCGATTTTTACACCGACATGATCTCAAAGATGTTTGCTGCCGCAAAAGTCGCCCTGGCTTTCAATATGTTGGATGCAGCATGTTTTCCGGACGATCCTTTGCTCACAGGCCATGATGCCGAACAAATCCTTGGGTTTTGTCGCAGTTTGTCACCGCGTGTGAAAGTGATTCAAGGATATTTAGAAGATGATTTTACGATTTTCATTCAAAAATAGACAATAGGTCTGTCCATGAAAACCGCTTCGGGTCAAACACAAGTACAACAAAAATCCGCTCCAGAGATTTCCAAAACGGCACAAAAAAAGAAAGTGTCTTTGGATACGCTGGGATTTGAGGATCAGCGTGAGTCATCGCGAGCGCAGGCCGATCTTCAAAGCAGTATCGCGCAAAGCCCGCGTATGACCCGACAGCGCAAAAAAATGGCCGCAGCTTTTGGTTCTGAGGTGCAGCGAAAGCCTTCTTCTTCCCCTGTTGTTCAGCGCGATCCGGGGGATGAACCTCTTGTTGAATGGATGCAAACAGTAGGGCGCGTGAGCAAACGGGGTTATAAACTGTTGTGCGAGCAAGTCGAAATCGGGAAAAAACAGGTGATGATGTTGAAGTTCTTTGCCGACCCCGTGCAAGGTGAGGATAACTCGGAATTAGCGACGGCGCAGGATGCTGTGAACTCGACTGCCGCGGCCTTTCACGATGGCATTGCGGGACTGCCCGAAGAAGCGAGTGATGCCCATACAACAGCCGTGGCATTAGGTCAGTCGGCAAGTGTCAGTGTGGCACATGCTTTGTTGGATCAATGGTCGAAAGAATCTCTTGCTGCGATGAAGACTGTCAGTATGGCGATGGCCAAAGCTTCCGGCATGTTGGTTAAGGTAAAGGAGTCGGCCGTCAAAATGGCTCAGGTTGCGATGGGGGCGGGCGAAATTCACATGATGCGGGGCTTGCTCAAAGTGGCCGATGACTGTTATGCAGCAACGGCGACTGGAGATGACGTTATCGCGGGCTTAAATAGCGAGGGTTCAGTGGCCTCTGCGGGTAAAGAGAAAGCCGGGCTTGTGACAACCGTGAGCGATGCGACCAATAACGCGGTGACGGGTATTGGCTTTGGTGTGCTTGGCGCATTGGAAGCAGGTGGGGTTTTTAGTCTTTCTACTGCATCGGTGGTCTTGGGCGTGATTGGTGGGGTACTGGGTCTTTTCTTTGGAGCCATTGGGGTTTTTCTGGGGGTTAAAAATATCATTCGAGCGAAACAGAGTGTGAAAAAGCTTAAGAATGCAAAGGCCACGGTCTCCAACAGCGAACTTGAAGCTATTGCCGACTATGCCATTGACCAAAAGAAGTACAAAGCCCGGCGCAATGCTGCCGCAACAGTCGGAGGTTTAACTGCCATAGGCGCAGGGGCGATCGGGTTGGTTGCACTGTCCGTCGCTACTTTTGGTTTAGCAGCCATCGCGGCGGGCATTGGTGCGGCTTTAATCGGCCTGGGAATCTTGGGTTACCGGATTATCCGCAGTTGGCGCAAGCGCAAGGCGGAGCGGAAGGCCTTTGCTGACCAGTTGATTGCTGAGGTGCGGAACAATGGAGATCAGGTGGCCGAGGCCAAACGCATTGTTGGCGCCGTTGGAATGGATCCTGCAAACGTGGCGCAGCCCGGTTTCAGAGATACTTTGGTAAAAAACCTCAAAGGTTATGTGAAGTCGAAACGTACACGCATGGCGGAAGGCTTGATCAAAAGTCTGATTGCAGGCAAACCTTCAGAAATTTTTGATTCAGAATTGATTCTAGGCGCATTGGGCGTTGATCCGGAATGGATCAAAGCGCAGGTCGATGCGGAGAAAGCCAACAAGGCCGTGAGCAAGGTCGCGGGGAAGATGGCTTCTTGGTAGGGGCAAGTACATTTTGTGCCAAACCGCCAGCGCAGTCTTTTCCGTGAAGGTTATTTTTGCTTTTTCAATATCTCAATAATCCAACTCAATAGAATATACAAAACAAGACTTAAGCCCATTTTTGTGCATTCCTTTTTGTTCCCGTGTTTTTTTTGTTATGAGAAAGAAACTTGATATGTTGTAAGTGATAGTATAGTGTCACTATATGAAAATAGAACTTGTAACCACGCTAAAACGACAGGCAACCAAAATTCTAGCTGAATTACACGAATCTAAGGAACCTGTATTAATTACAGAACATGGGCAGCCCTCAGCCTACCTTATAGACGTTGAAGGTTTTGAGTATATGCAGAGCCGAATCTTTATTCTCGAGGGTATTGCTAGAGGAGAAGCCGCTGTTCAAGAAAATCGCACGTTTACACAAGCTGAAGCAAAGAAGGCCATGAGTCAGTGGCTCAAATAATTTGGACTGAACCAGCCCTTTCAGACCTTAAAAATGTTGCAGCGTATATCGCGCTTGATAAAATAGACGCTGCAAAAAAATTTGTAAAAAATACATTGTCAATCGTAGAGCGTCTAGGAGATTTTCCTAACTCCGGTCGAAAACCACCAGAATTAAAACGTACACGCTATAAAGAAGTGATCGCCAATCCTTGCCGGATATTCTACAGATTCGATAACAAAAATGATATCGTTTACATTCTTTTTGTTATGCGCAGTGAAAGGCAACTTCTGAAATATATGCTCGAAGAGCGAGGTAAAGAATACAGAAAATAAGGAAAACAACAGAAATACAGACTTGATCTGTATTATTTTCAGATCTGGATGAAGTCAGAGACAGAACAAGGCACTGGATGTATGAATATAAGGCAGAGAGGCCCCATGAATCTTTGGAAAACAGAACCCCGTATGAGAATTTTGAAGGTCTATCAATGACCATAAGCTCTGCCTATGATTGGTCCTGATTTGGGGAAACTAAAGCCATGAACACGACGACTCAGACATCAAAAGCGAAAAGCCAAAATAGCCCCGTTGCGGATGTATCTTCGCAAAAAAAGAACCCGCAGCGCGGAACGGTGGATTTTGAGGATCGCCGCCCGGAAGCCGCGTTTCAGCGGAAGGTTGTGAAGATCGTTAATGCGAGTCCACAGACCGTGCAAATGCAAAAAATTCAAAACATCATGAACACACCTTCCCGGATAAAAAAACCGCTCCAACGCGCTGGTACAGCGCTTCCGCTGCAATTAGTCAGCGATGAAGCAGTCAAAACTGCCCGCGATGCCTGCAACGCGGATTCAGCCAGTTCTGTCGAACGCTACAGCAAGGGCTGGAAACGTAAAGCGAATGCTACGAAAAAACGGATTTTTGAAACCGTGCACGCCAATGAAAGTAAGTGGCACAATAACATTGATCACATCATGAAAGGTGAGGCTTCGACTCCCCCGGCAGGTTATCACAGCAAGGCCCTGGCCGGCGCGTCTAATGCCGTGGGCACGGGAGATAAAAATCCGAATAATGTCGGTGGCAAGAGCATTTACAAACAATGGACCAAACGGCGCGGACAAGAGGGCAGTGGCAATCTAAAAATTTCGACTTTTTTCCCGGACAATTGGGATGAAATGAAAGTGCGGGCTTGTGCCCTGCTGAGTTTTACTGGCGCGAGTCATCACATGATGGATCAGATCCCACTCGATAGTCCGGGTGATGCGACCTTCTATCCCAATTCCGCATTGGAAAATCCGGATGAACCTGCATAAAATATTCCAAGAAGAGAAAAAAGAAGGCCTTATGAAAAAATGGCTTAAGGGGACATGCCAATCCAAGCCAGAGTCAAATTCTTCCTTAAAAATACCATCTGTTTCTGAATTTAAAGGTCAGTGGATCGATTATCGTCTTGAAACGCTCCACAGCACAAGCACTTAGAAGCCGTTCACCTAAGCCCAAAACAGAACACACAACCGCGTGTTTCTCCATATCGTATGGACGTGGTTCAGCAGAACAAAGCTGCCGTCAGAACTTCAGTGATTCAAGGCATCATGAACAAAAACCCATGGAAGACCTATTCTGACATTAATTGGCGCCGTCGGGGGGGGTACCGAAAGTGGTCTTAAAAAATCATCATGACACGTTTTAAGAAGACAATAATTTTGGCCGTGTGTACCGGTTTTTTTGGTGTCCTGCTCACGGCACATCAAAGCGGAATGCGTCTTGAAGAAAACCTCGCCTTAAGTCTCTTGTTCCAAATGCGGGGTGCTCAACAAGCGCCAAACGAGGTGGTCGTGGTTGCGCTTGACAGCGCCTCCGTCGAGTATTTGAAGCTTTCACGTGATCTTTCAAAATGGCCCCGATCTCTTCATGCACAATTAGTCAAAAAGTTATCTGATGCAGGCGCAAGCGTCATCGCCTTTGACATTTTTTTTCGCGCTGCCCGTGAGGCCGATCCGCTTTTTGAGAAGGCCATCTCAGATGCTGGAAATGTCGTTTTGATTGAATCGACCAAACAAAAAATGCCCTCTTCAAAAAAACATGCGAATGCTGTGCGTGAAGACATCATTTTTGAGAAACGTGTGCAGCCCACCTCTGCGCTTGCTGAGGTTGCAGTCGCCTTGGCACCTTTTCCATTGCCAAAAGTGCCGGTGCGGGTGAATCAATTTTGGTTGTTCAAAAACAGGGCTTCCGATGCGGCAACGATGCCAGTCGTGGTCTTTCAGCTTTTTACACTGCAAGTTTTTGACGAGATTACACTACTTTTTGAAAATGTCCTGCGTGATGCGAGTGTTGTTCAAGCAAAAAAAGAATCGGGACTTGCTGCGTCGTTTGAGTTGATGCGAGACTTAATGACGCGATCAAAAAATGAAATGACGACAGACAAAAATATCAACATTTTGGTCCGAGACCTGAAACGTCTTTTTGAAAAAAAGACGGTCATTTCTGAAGCGCTAATCCTGGAAATGACAAAGTCTTCCCAGGATTATTCGGCATCGCTTACGGCCCTGATTAAAATGTATGCCGGTGATGCGAGTCGTTATCTGAATTATTATGGCCCACCGGGGAGTATTAAGACCCTTCCCTATTTTCAGGCGCTTGAAGGGGTCGATGAATCCGTAGTGGATTTTAGGGGAAAAGCGGTTTTTATCGGTTCTTCTGAAACCGTGTCGAATTCTGAAAAAAAGGATGATTTTTATACTGTTTTTTCTCAGCCGGACGGTTTGAACCTCAGTGGTGTGGAGATTGCCGCGACGGCCTTTGCAAATCTATTGAAAGATGAGTCCATCCATCGTGCGCTGCCTGTCCTGAATTTTTTGAGTGTCTTCTTTTGGGGTGTGCTCATTGCGGTGATTTGGTTTTTGTACACGCCTTTGAGAGCGATGATGGCGACCTTTTTGGCGGCTCTTGTTTTTACGGGCTTTGTCTTTATGCAATTTAAGTCATCTGGAATGTGGTTTTCGTTGATTGTTCCTCTGCTGTTTCAGACGCCCTTTGCAGGTTTTTCTGCGCTTTTGTGGCGGTATCTTGACTCAAAACGAGAGCAGAAAGAGATCAAAAAAGCCTTTGCCTATTTTTTGCCCGAGCGGGTGGTAAGACATTTGTCCCATCGTGTCGAAGATTTAAGGGCGGGCAATCAGCTTGTGCATGGCACGGTGTTGTACACGGACATTGAAAATTACACCACGCTGGCGGAGTCGATGCCGCCTGAGGCCCTGGGGCTTTTGATGAGCGATTATTACGAGGCCATTTTTGCGCCCGTTGAACGGCATGGCGGTATTGTCCTGAATGTCACAGGAGATGCCATGCTGGCAATATGGCCCTCCCCCCAAGACGACCCGGTCTTAAGAAAACAGGCCTGTGAGACTGCGCTTGAAGTGGATAAAGTCTTGGATCAGTTTAATCGTGACACGAAGTATCCTGCGCTTCGCACCCGTCTGGGTCTGCATTGTGGGCAGATCATGTTGGGGAATATCGGTGGAGGGCATCGTTTGGAATATACCGCAATTGGTGATATGGCCAACACGGCTGCACGTATCGAGGGCCTGAATAAAACCCTGGGCACACGATTGTTGGCGTCTCAGGCAGTGCTCTCGGGTTTGCAGGGTTTTTTAACACGAGAGCTGGGTATTTTTTTACTGCGTGGCAAGTCCCGGCCCATCGTCATTCATGAATTGATTTCAGATATTCAAAGCTGTGATGCAGATCAAATCACCCGTTGTCGAGATTTTCGTTCGGCGCTGGATTGTTACCGGAGACGAGATTGGCCCGAAGCAGTAGGAGCCTTTTTAGGGATAGTCGATGAAGGTGAAGCGGACGGCCCGTCTCGTTATTACCTTAGGCTTTGTAACGATTTGATTGAAAACCCACCGAAAATGGCCTGGGACGGGACCATCCGAATCGAAATAAAATAAAGCCAGCGTTTCCCTGGGAGCCTGCCGGACTTAGGATGAATCTACTGCGAAAAATCCATTCTGGCCCATTTCTCCGATCATAAGCGTTAAATATCTCTGATATTCGCCTCGAATGATCAAAAAAATGGGCTCAAAATGACTTTCTCTCGCTACGAGCACCTCAGTCCGACAGGCTCCTAGAAATACAAAAATGGATTTTTTACTTGAGATTTATTTTATAATCGGATATATCTTGTCTGTCTATTTTAAAAACACAGGGTGGAGAAAGCGACAAGCTCCTTTGTTCAGACTTTCTGATGCCTGTGCTTAAACGCAAGACCCAACAATGATGTGATCAACTCTCGATCACGTTGTGATGAAATGAAACAATTGAAAAACACATTTTATTTCCCGGGCTGGTATTCCGTCCTTGTTTTGGGTGTGCTCTTTTTTTTGAGCGTGTCCATTTTTCCCTTGAGCTCTGCCCAGGCTGCGGATTGTCCCCCTTGGTTTGCGAAACTGATTTCCCTGGAAGGTGAAGCCAGCATGCGAAGCACGGATGATATCCTGTGGCAGCCAGCAGAAATTAACACCACATTTTGTCCTGGCGATTCGCTTCAGGTTTCGGCAAATAGCCGTGCGATCCTGCGTCTGAGTGATCATAGTTTGCTGCGTCTGGATGCTCAGACCACCGTGACCTTTATGCCCCCTCAAGAAGACGGTGGTTTTTGGATGAATTTGCTCAAGGGCATCGGACACTTTATGAGTCGTGTGCCCCGTACACTGAATATTAAAACGCCTGTTGCAGATGCGAAAATTGAAGGCACGGAGTTTCTGATTCGTGCCAGCACGGATGAAATGTTTGTGACCGTATTTGAAGGCACGGTCTTGGCCAAAAATGAGGCCGGCGAACTTAAGCTTGGGCAGGGGCAGTCGGCGGTGGTGCATCAGAGCAGTGCCCCGACGCTAGAAGTGCTTGTCCGTCCACGTGACGCCGTGCAGTGGGCCTTGCATTATCCGACGGTGCTGCAATTTGAAATGAAAGACTTTGAAGGTTTTGACGTGAGTGCTTCGTCACGGATTGCCGAATCAATGGCATCTCTCAAACAAGGTGATCGCAAAAAGGCCTTAGAATACTTGGCTGAAATCACAGAAAAAATTGATGATACGGGGTTTTTAGCCTATCGCGCCGCCTTGCGTTTGTCTTTGGGACGTGTGAGCAAAGCGCTGGACGATTTGCATCAGGCCCTCGTTTTAAAACCCCAAGACGGCGATATCCTGGCCTTGAAGGCGCTCGTTGCTGTTGTGCAAAATGATCAAAACTCAGCCTTAAAATATACGGATAAAGCCATAAAAGCTGCACCCAATGCAGTCGGGCCACTGCTGGTCCGTTCGTATGTCTTGCAAGCGGCATTTGATCTTGAAGGCGCACGGGAGGCCGTAGAAGCTACCGTAGAGCACTCACCCGATAATGCCCTGGCTTGGTCGCGTTTGGCGGAGTTGAGTTTAATGTTTCGTGATTTGCACGGTGCGCTTGCGGCCGCAGAACGCGCCGTTGAAATTGATCCCCGTCTTGCAAAAACACAGAGCGTCTTAGGTTTTGCACATTTGATTCGTATTGAGATTGATGCGGCTAAAACCGCTTTTGAAAAAGCAATTCTCATGAATCAAGGTGCACCGATGCCGCGTTTGGGTTTGGGTTTGGCCCTGATTCGCGAAGGCGAGTTGGAGGCCGGACGCCGTGAAATCGAAACCGCCGCCATGCTCAATCCGAGTCATGCCTTGATTCGTTCCTATCTTGGAAAAGCCTATTACGAAGAAAAGCGGGATGAATTGGCTGTTGAGCAATATAAAATGGCGCGTGAATTGGACCCGCTGGATCCGACACCGGATTTGTACAGCGCTATTTTGAATCAAACGAGCAACAAACCTGTTAGTGCCCTCGAAGACATTGAAAGATCCATCACCTTGAATGAAAACCGCGCGGTTTACCGCTCGCGGCTTTTATTGGATGAAGACCTTGCGGCGCGAAGTGCGAGTCTCGGGCGGATTTATCAAGATCTGGGTTTTCAGCAAAGAGCCTTAGTGGAAGGTTGGCGCTCTGTGACTTTGGATCCCGGAAATCATTCGGGGCATCGGCTTTTGGCCGACTCGTATGCCAGCTTGCCACGTCATGAAATTGCGCGAGTGAGTGAGCTACTTCAATCACAGCTTTTGCAGCCTTTGAATATGACGGCGATTCAACCACAACTTGCGGAAACAAATCTTGCGATTTTGCAGGGGGCTGGCCCATCAGATCTTTCATTTAATGAATTTAATCCACTCTTTGTTCGTAACAATACAAGCCTCCAAATCAACGGAGTGAGCGGAAGCAACAACACCTTGGGAAATGATCTGGTTATCTCTACAATACAGGGAAGGACATCTCTGAGCCTTGGGCAGTTTCGTTACAAGACCGATGGTTTTCGGGGGAATAACGATCTTGAGCATAATATTTACAATGTCTTTTCGCAATTTGCCGTGAATCCCAAATTTAATACTCAAGTTGAATTACGTAGGAGGGAAAGTGATCAGGGTGATCTTAGTTTAAATTTCGATCCCTCGGATTTTTCACAAGGTGACCGACGCAAAACTACTCAGAATACAGCACGTATAGGAGGACATTTTGAACTGGCAACTCAATCAGATCTCATTTTATCGTTAATCTACAGCGACCGTGAGAGCGACCAGAGTCTGTTAAGCCTCTCTCCCATTGAACCTGATGTTCGTGAGCGTTTCGATAGCCGAGGTTATCAGGCAGCAGTTCAATACTTATTGCGGGGGAGTCGTTTTAATTTGGCTGCTGGTGCTGGGACATACGATATAGACACTAAATCTAACACTGTTTTGGATTGGAGTTCTGTTTTTGGTCTTTCTTGCCCGTCGTCTCCGCCATTTCCTCTGGTACCGTGCGATACGAATTCTGATTTTTCATCTAGAAGTAGCACGATATACATCTATTCAAACATTTTTTTTCTAGAGAAATTAATCTGGTCAATAGGTTTGACCTACGAAGAGCTAAAGGAGGGTGAGCTTGATTTGGAGGAGTACAATCCAAAAATAGGATTGCAATGGGAAATTTCAGACAGGGTGAATCTCAGGTTGGCTTATTTGGAAACCATTAAACGAGCGTTGATTGTTGAGCAAACGATTGAGCCGACACAGGTTGCAGGTTTTAATCAGTTCTTTGATGAAGAAAATGGAAGTCAAGCCAAAGGGTTTGGTGTTGGACTTGATACAAAGATATCGAGTGATCTCTATTTCAATATCGAGGGTACACGGCGAGAGGTAGATGTCCCTGACTTTTCAGTCACAAACGTAACTTTCTCTGATCGAACAGAAGATATTTATCAAGCTTATCTTTACTGGAAATTAAAGTCCCAATTAGGAATAAGCATGCTCTATCAGTTTGAAAGAATCGAAAATGAAAATTTGAAAGGGCCTTTAAAATTAGAAACAACCACTGTTCCTGTGTCTTTTCGGTATTTCGATGTAGGAGGATTTTTCGCTAAGATTACTTGGACATATTTACGACAAAGAGTCGAATTACAGCCGACTCAATTCTTTGATCAGAGAAAAGAAGATGTATTTATTTTTGATACGCTCGTCGGTTTCCGGTTTTCTAAACGAAAAGGAATTATCAGCCTTGAAGCAAAAAACCTTTTTGATGAGCAATTTCTTTTTCAAGATACCAATTTCATTAGCTCTGAGCCAGTCAACCCATTTTTTATGCCTGAGCGAATTATCCTATTGCGGCTGACATTAAGTCTATAAAGATACTAAATAGAGTTTTTAAAACAAAAAACAAGGAGGAGTCGTATGAATCTTAAAATCGTCGTTACAATCTTTTTAATTGGAACGTTTTTATCGGGATGCCACTTTCAACATAGAAAAATGAGATCTGATGATGGTTTTACGAGGCCACCCGCACAAGATGGTCCACAGGTTGTCAATCCAACTCCGTTGAGTGATATGGCCGAAAAAGAACTCAAATTTACTGAAAATGACCTTGCTGTTGTATTTTCCATTGATAAAAAGGGGAATATGCAAGCCTTTCATCCAAAAGGCTCGACTTTCAAACAAAATATAACATTTCCTCTCCATGCAGAAGAAATCGAAGTGATTTTAGGGATTAGTGCGGTTAAAACTAAAAATCCAAAATTTTGTTGGACAAATAGTTATGGCCAATCTGCTTGCGTGGTTTGGTAGCTGGTCTAGACATTTCAGTGAAGGAACGGGGGCAGGTCTTGCTGTAATGCATGATTACAGCCTTTTTTTTCGCAATAGCCTTCTTGGTCTGCTTGTTTTCATGAATAAGGGGTCATGAATAAGGGGTCAGATACCGTCTTAAAAATCAAGCGAAATTTGGATCAAAAGGGACGCGGTTCTTCAAAACACCATAAATGAGGTGGACGAGCTTTCGCATCGCAGCCCCGACGATCGCCATTTTGGACTTGCCTGATTCAGTGAGTCTTTCTTTGAGTTTCACAATGAGTGGATTGAAGCGAAGCGCAACTAAGGCTGGCATGAAAAAGGCCTTTCTGAGTTTTGAACGGCCCATTTTCGACATCATGCCTCTTCCACGTAATGAGCTCCCAGATTGCCTTATCCGGGGGGCAACGCCGATATAGGCCGCCAATGCTTTTGCATTTTTAAATTGCTCTATCGAACCAAATTCAGACAAAATGACGGAGATTGTTGTCTCTCCAATGCCGGGGATACTCTGGAGCAAGGCCTCCTTTTTTTTCAGATCAGGATGTTTGTTGATATGCTCTCTGGCTAATTTTTTCGTCTCCTTAATCTCCATCTTTAGGAACCTCAAGTGTCGCAGAAGCTGTTCTTCGATAAGATCACTTGCGGCTTCTAGCCGATTTGTTTCTTGCTGGTGCATGGCATTTAATGCTTCTAAACGCCTGACTAAGTCTCGTAAGTACCTGATTTCAATGGGTTGGGGTTGCCAAAGGCCTGGATGCATTGCGATGCAGAAACGCGCAATTAAATTGGCATCCATCTTGTCTGTCTTTGTGCGCGTTAATTCGCTTTGCGCGAACCCTTTTATGCGTACCGGGTTGACGATGCTGACACTGAGGCCCTTATCATACAAATATTCGGCAAGCGCCTCACCGTATATTCCGGTCGCTTCCATGCAAATATGGGCCGAAAAAGCAGTCTGTTTTTTCAACCACCCAAAGAACAGCTTAAACCCTTTATTGTCATTTGAGTGTTTTTTTTGTTTAAATTTTTTGTTTTTAAAGAGTGCTACATCAAATGTCTTTTTGGAAATATCTATGCCAACTGAAATCATTTCTGTCATCATTGTCCTCGCTAACCTCGTAATGCAGGCTCACCATAAATGGGGCCTTAGATACCGTCCTGCGTTTTGAACAAATTCGCTTGGGGCACCTATCTGACCCACAGGTTCGAGACCTAAAGTCTTGTCGATGTCACCCAACCGTGCCAGTAAAATCATCTTACATTGTTGGCTCTCTTAAGATACGAGGTCTTGTTTTTTGCTTCCAGGCTGATGGTTTGACTAATCCGCGAATTTGGAAGAGGGCAAGACCTCGTATCTGACCTCAGTGACTTTATAGTTCTTTTAGCTCAATTAAAAGTTTAATGCCTTCTATGACTTGTTTTGCCCGAGAGGGCGACAAGGTTCCTATCTTTTCAATGAGGTCAGTTTTATCAATCGTAACAAGCTGAGATATATTGACAACGCTCTGCTTCTTTAGATTGGCCTCGCCTTTTGACAATAAGACATTTCCTGGGACTCTTGCCCGTTTAAGATTAGATGTCAGGGCACAGACAACCACCGTATGAATTTTACTCTGATTGAACAAATTATTTTGGATGACAACATGAGGAGGTTTGTAGCCTGGTGCTGAACCCGAAGGAGTGCCCAGATCCACTCAGAATATGTCGCCCTGCCTGATCACCATTTTTCAGCCTTGAGCGACTTGGCATAATGTTTCTTGCTTTGTTTTCTGAGCGCTGTTTCCTGTTCTGTCTCGGTATCAGAATAAACCTTGTTGATGGTTTCCAATATGATCTTGTTTCTCCGTCTATTGATGTAGTCTCTTACTGCATCCGCAAAAATCTGGCTGCGTGAGAGATGTAATTCTGCTGCCAGTTCCTCAAGCGTTTTAAATAAATCGTCGGGTATGGAGATGGCTATTTTCATGGCGGTTTCCTCTAATTGTTCATTAAGGTTTTTGATATGCAGTACCGGCTTTAGACCTAAGTGATTGATTTTAAAAATAAAATATGTAAGAACAGAGCCCATTATTTGCTATAATATAACACATGTAGTAACATGCCTATATTGGTGTTGCCTAAACGGGGTTTTGGAGGTTTTGTATGAGTATCACAACCGTTTCCAGCAGAGAGTTTAATCAAGATGTGAGCAAAATAAAGCGAGCTGCTTTGAATGGGCCGGTCTTTATCACTGACCGAGGTCACCCGGCGCATGTTTTATTGACAATGGAGGAATATCAAAAAATCACGGACAAGAGGGAAAATATTGTCGAGCTCCTTGCAATGCCCGATGCGACCGACATTGATTTTGAAGCACCTCGTCTGAACAAAGCACTTTATCGACCTGCGGACTTATCATAGTGTATTTGTTGGATACCAATGTTATTTCTGAATTGAGAAAAGCAGGGTCGGGTAAAGCCGATAAAAATGTCGTGGTGTGGGCCAATAGTGTTTCTGCAGCGAGCCTTTTTTTGTCGGTGATTACTATTTTAGAACTTGAAACAGGGATACTTTTGCTTGAACGGCGAGATCCAAGGCAGGGGGCGGTGCTTCGGGCTTGGTTCAATATGAATGTGTTGCCGGCATTTTTCGGTCGTATCCTTGTGATAGATACCGTTGTTGCGCAATGTTGTGCCAAACTTCATGTTCCCAATCCACGCTCGGATCGAGACGCGATTATCGCAGCGACGGCATCAGTGCACTGTATGACGGTGGTGACAAGAAATGTCGATGATTTTAAGCCTACAGGCCTTGAAATATTGAATCCATGGGATCCCATGAAATCCGCTTCATCAGTTGAATGAAGCGGCAAATCTGATTTTGCTTGTTTTTAAATATAATCAGCCCGACTGAGGGGTTTTGATTTTACAAAAAAAAGACCGCTCCAAAGCGGATTTGATTCTTTAAACATAGGCAATTCGAAAGATGCAAAAAACAGATATGTGTGATTAGATCGTTTCATTTTTCAAACGCTGAAGCACGCGATGAGATTCTTTTTCTGCGTTCAGATAGATGTTGTGGGCGCTGTCGATCTCTGTTTCTTTTCCTGCGGTTTCCATTTGTTTTGCAAGCTGTGACAGACCGATGGCCCCCGGTTGCAGGCTGACGGATTTTAGGGAATGTGCGGCTTCACGAATCGCAATACTGTCCTTATTTTCAATCCCTATTTTAATGTTTTTCATCAGGCGTTCTATATCTGATATGGTGGCGGCCATGAGTGTGCCAAAACCTTTGCCCACGAGATCTCGCAGGGCCTTGAGGGCCACATCGTCAATGATAGAAGTATTTTCCTTCAGAGACGGGAGTGTTATGGTGCTTTTTTTTGTCGAGGATTGTGTCGCCCATTGTCTGATTTTTTCAGAAATCTCCCGCCCTTTGACGGGTTTTATCAGGTAATCATTCATGCCTGCGTCGAGGCATTTTTCTCGGTCTCCTGCCATGGCATTGGCCGTCATGGCAACAATCGGAACTGGATTGTTGCGTTGCCGAATTGCTGCTGTTGTTTCGTACCCGTCTATTTCGGGCATCTGACAATCCATGAAAATGAGGTCGTAGTTTTTTGAGTCAAGTAATGCCAGTACCTCTTTTCCGCTTGCTGCGATATCCACCGAGCAGCCCATTTTTTGTAACATGCGTTTTGCAACCAACTGGTTGATTTGATTGTCTTCTGCGACAAGAATGTGTTTGCCGTTTGAGTGGGTGTGCGTCGAAGGACTTGTTTCTTTTTCAGCAAGTGTTCTTGCAGGTTCTTTTTTTTCTCTGTCACTGCACAGGGGAAGGTTGAGAGAAAAACTTGAGCCAATTCCGTCGTGACTCTTGGCTTCAATCCGTCCTCCCATGAGTTCTGCGAGCTGTCTGCTGATGGCAAGCCCTAAACCCGTACCGCCATATTGTCGTGTGGTTGAAGGATCGGCTTGTGTAAACTTTTCAAAGATGTCTTGCAGCTTCTCTTCGGGGATGCCGATGCCACTGTCTTTGACGGTCAAGCGGACGTCTGTTTCTGTCTCGGTCTTTTTCTGCGTTGAAACGCTGATGAGAATCTGCCCCTCGTGTGTAAATTTAATGGCGTTTGAGATGAAATTGATTAAAATTTGCCCAATACGCCCGGTGTCTCCAATGAAATACCGGGGCAGGTGTGATGGGTATGCAAGATTCAAAGAAAGTCCTTTTTCTTCTGCTTTTGATTTTAAAAGTTCCGGAACGTCTTTGAGTAATTCTCTGAGATCGAAAGGGATTTTTTCGATCTTTAATTTTCCGGCTTCTATTTTGGAATAGTCGAGAATGTCATTGATGATGCTGAGCAGGGCATTGGCTGAACGATTCAAGATCTCCAGATATTCTTGTTGTTCTGAATTTAAGTCTGTATCGAGCACCAATTCAGACATGCCGAGAATGCCATTCATGGGGGTTCTAATCTCATGGCTCATATTTGCGAGGAAATCACTTTTTGCCAGATTAGCAGCTTCTGCGGCTTTTTTGGCACGTCCTAATTCGCTCTCTGCACGTTGACGTTCTTTCACTTCCTCTAAGGCCTGGTCTCTCATCTTTCGATAGTCTTGGACTTTGTTATTGAGATCTGTGATGTCTTGAATAGAAAAGAGTGCGTTAAATCCACTGCCTTCGGTATCCGGTAAGGCACTCGCGGAACTATGCTGGGTTCGAAATGTGCCATCTTGAAGGGGAATGGGAATAATGTATTTGTGCAGATGAGAGGAAAAAACAGCGGGAGGGCCTCCCTCAAATATCGTTTGCAATCTGGCTCGGACAAAGGGTTTTTTGAGCAATGGGAAATGCATGTCAATTTTTGTCCCGAGAATCTGATTTCGCTCAATACCGGTCCAATCTTCGAGCCAGGTGTTCCAAAAAATCACAGAAAAATCAGATTTAAGGATGAAAATTCCGATCGGAATGTGGTCGAAGGGGTTGAAGTTTTGTGCGTGGTCTTCCATTTTTATATTCATTTTGTATCTGCAGTCACAATGTGATCTATTGCGGAGAGCAAGACACCGAAGGACTCAAAATCAAAGACCAAGGCGACATCGCCTTCGATGTGGTGTTTTTCGATATTGAAGCGGGTTTGCGCCAATAAAATGGTTTCTTTCAAGTTTGCATTTGCAGTGCCAGGGCTGTCAGAGGAAGTCCCTTCTGAATAACAAGGGGTCGAGTAGCTGAGACGTTCTGAAAGGATGTTTGCGATGGAGCCCATGACACTGTTGATCACGATATTGCCCATTTCCATCAGCACGCCCGCACGAATGGAATCCAGGTCATCGTTAAAATCCTCCTGACCCATGACGATTGAGACGAGTTTTGAAGCGCTTTCTTTTGGAAAAATCAATTGAGCACGTCCGGAAAATGACCCCTTAAATCTAAGCTGTACGGAAGAAATTGCTTCACCTTGATCTGTTTCGACACCGGCTTCTACTTCTTCAGGACTTAGGATTCTAAGCATTGGCACTTTTAGGGTGACCCGCGCATGCAATAAATCATTTAAAATGCTGCCTGCACGTCCAACCCCGATATTGATCATTTCTTTGAGTGCATCAAGTTGTTCTACTGAGGGAGTCATTTTGCCTTTCCTTCGCATGTTTGCAGCATCATCGAAAGTGCATTCAGGATGTCCTCTTTTTTTATGGGTTTGTGAATGACCTGAAGCGCACCCAGATCTAAGCACTCCTGCCGTGCATCTTCTTGAATATCTGCCGTGGCCACGACAGTGGGGATATTTAAACCCGATTGTTCAAGTTTGCCCAGGAGCGCAAAGCCATCCATTTTTGGCATGGCCAGGTCGCTGAGGATACAATCGGGTTTTTCTCGAGTGGCCTTTTCGAGGCCATCCTGCCCATCGACGGCTTCGATGACTTCATGTCCTTCGGCCACGAGGATTCCTCCAATGATTTTACGCTGCAATAATGAATCATCTATCACCAGGACACGTGCCATATCTTCCCTCCCTTTTTAAGTGATGCTTCTGCGCGATTTTTTCCCTGACTGAGGGTTTATTTTGCGATCAGCTCTATCTCAAAAGCTGCGACGCGGATTCCAAGACCTTTTTCACACGTAAAAACTCCATCTCAAGTCCTTTGATTTTTTTTGGGTGATTCGCTGTTATGCCGGAGCGCGCCGTCGTTTCTAAGTCCTTGCAGCGTGCAGAGAATGCGAGCGCCCCAAGCGTGGCACTACTTGATTTGAGGCTGTGTGCTATTTTTGAGATATTTTTTGCATCATTTTTAAGTGTATATTCTGAGAGTGATGTGATCTGTTCAGGGACACTGTTGATGAAAAGGTTTAACAATTCAGAAAAACCATCCTCCATAACTTTGCGGAGGGCATCGAGGATCTCCATGTCGATTGCATTTTCCCCTGGCCTTTCTAAATATTTTTCGGAGGTGTTATTGAAGTTGTGATTGTTTTTGCGGTGCACATTCCCCTCTTTTCCCATTTAAAGCAGAGCTTGTTTCCCATCCACTAATTATATCGACCGTTTTGGCAAAAATACTTCATCGCATAAGTTCTTGATATTTTAGGAACCTCTGATTAAGTCTGTGTTGAATTTTTCATGAGACAAAATTTCCTGATTCAAGACGCAAATTGCAGAGAATAGCGCGTTATTTTCAAAATTTGGAACACAGAAGCTGGGAATTTTTGCCCTGAAAAAACAATTCATGACTTGATCAGAGGTTCCTTTATTCATGGGGAGGTGCCTTGAAAGCATGTCTCGTGGTGTACGAAATTATGAATTAAGAAAGGTTGCTGGTGTGCTATGTGTTCACGAAGAGATTTGATTATGGTATAGGTACAGCGATTTTTATAGGGCAATGAGATGCCGAAGCGTTCCTTTTATTTCTGGTGAGATAAGAATGGCGGTTTTTTTTAATACGATTGACCGGAAAGGCCCAGTCTGTGAAAAATGATATGAAAAATAGGCCGACGGCAGGTGTTATTTTAAGGGCGTCTTGTTTTTTACAGAAGGGCATTGCGGCAAAATTGACACAATTTGTTTATGGGTTGGGTGCAGAAGTTATTGACTATGATCAATATGTGGATACTGAAAAAAGCTATTTTTATTGTCGCATGGAATGGGCTGGGCCTTCAGAAGAGGTACAACAAGACGTGCTGCGTACACGTTTTCGAGATGAAGTTGCAGGCCCGTATCAACTGAACTGGGATCTGCGTTTTAAAAATAGACCCTTGCGTCTTGCCGTTTTTGTGACCTATGAATTGGCCCACCTTTATCGTTTGTTGATGAAATGTCTCTCCAAACAATGGGATGCCAATATTGAGCTTATTGTCAGTAATCATGCAAATCTGGCTCCTGAAGCGGCGCGCTTTAATGTGCCTTACCATTATCTGCCCATCGATAAAAACAATAAAGCCGTGCAAGAAACGCGTCAATTGGCACTGTTGAAAGAAAACCAGATTGATCTCATTGTTTTAGCGCGTTACATGCAAATCGTCACGGACACGATTATCGGGCCTTATGAAAATCGCATCATCAATATTCACCATTCGATGTTGCCTGCATTCGCTGGGGCAAAACCCTATCATCAAGCCCATGCCTGTGGTGTGAAACTGATTGGTGCGACGGGACATTATGTGACGAAAGATTTGGACGCGGGTCCGATTATCGCACAAGCGGTTAAGACGGTCGATCACCGTAAGTCTGTCCCTGCTTTGGTTTCGGTGGGTCGAGACTTAGAAGCAGAGGTGCTGGCGCGTGCTGTGGCACTGCACATTGATGCTCGAATTTTAGTGGGTGAGGGGCGCACCATCGTTTTTGACTAGGGAGCCTGTCGGACTTAGGTCAGAAATTTAACGTCATCCCGTCTGTAAGGAGATTTAAATGGGGCAAATTGAGCGCGACAAGTTCTTTTTCGATTTGCTGGAGGTATCTGGGTTTCATATGATAGGCGTAGACAGGAAGTTGCGGCTGTCCTATTTTTAAAAATTCTTTTTGAAAGAGGGCGGGTGTTAAGTGACCACTTTCATAAGCCAGGTCAGCAAGGGCATTGGGAAAGCTGACTTCGATCAGTGCGGCTTTTAATGCGGGTTCTTTTGCGGCAGCCTGCCAAAGGGTTTCGGTCTGCTGTGTGTCTCCACTGTAGAGTAGCGCGGTGTCATGCTGACGGATAATAAATCCAGATGAAGGCACGGTGTGATTGACCGCATAGGCTCGGACTTCAAGATCACCAATTTTATAGCCTTCTCCTTCAGAAAGGGTCTGCATGCGAAAGAGGGGATTTTCAGCATTGGGAAGTCGTGTGAAATCGGGCCAAAGTTGGTTATTTAATAAATGGTTTTGTATGGTTTCTAGCACCGCATTCAGGCCGATGAGTGTGACCGATGTGTCGACAGCGCTCATTTGCAGGTTTTCGGAAAAAGACGCGAGTCCCTTTGTATGATCCAAATGCGCGTGTGAAAGCAGGATGTGTTTGATCCCTTGTTGTTCTGCAAGCTTGAGTTCGCTTGCGATGGTTCCCGCGTCAAGTAAGATGGATTCGTTGATTTGAAATCCGCAGGTCTTTCGATTTGCAAGTTCGGCCCCGTAACACCCGAGGACCCGAAGCTTCATTTATCGTAAACCCAACTGTTTCATAATGCGAGAGAGGTTTGAGGAGCGCATGCCGAGGGCCTTGGCTGTTTCGGTTTGACTGCCGCCTGTTCTTTCGAGGGTTTTTCGGATATACGTGCGTTTGAAATGGTCAACGGCTTCGGCCATGAGTTGAGGTTCCTTCTTTTCTTCCGTTTCTGAAACATTGTCTGCTGTCATTTGATGCTGTTCAGAAATTTCCCTCGGTAAATCATTTTCCGTAATAATGGGTTCTGGTGCAAGTACGACGGCACGTTCGATGGTATTTTGTAATTCCCGCACGTTTCCAGGCCAAGGATAGTTTTCCAGTAAAACAAGTGCTTTGGGGTGTATGGTCATTACGGCGCGTTTGACTTCGTGACAATGTTTGTCGACAAAGTATGAGCCGAGACCTGCAATATCTTCTCGACGCTCGCGCAAGGACGGCATGGTGATGGAAACGACGTTGAGCCGATAGTATAGATCTTCCCGAAAATCCCCCTTTTGGATGGCAATTTTCAGGTCTCTGTTTGTCGCAGCCAAAATACGGACATCTGCTTGAATATTTTTTGAGCCTCCGACTCGTTGAAATTCTCGTTCCTGAAGCACACGTAAGAGCCGGGTTTGTAGTGAAGCGGAGAGGTCTCCGATTTCATCCAGAAAAACCGTCCCGCCTTGCCCCAATTCAAACTTTCCTTTTTTTTGTGCAAAAGCACCCGTAAAAGCCCCTTTTTCATGTCCAAAAAGTTCACTTTCCATGAGTTCAGAGGTGAGTGCAACGCAGTTGACCGCGATGAAGGGGTTTGCGGATCTTGGGCTCCATCCATGAATGGCACGGGCCATGACCTCTTTCCCTGTTCCGCTTTCTCCGAGCAATAACACGGTGGTTTTCATGGGAGCGACTCTGCGAGCGATTTCCATGACCTGGGTCATCGTTTTGCTTTGGCCGATGACAAAACGATAGTGGTTTTGTACCACTGCTTCAAAGGCATTTTTTGCATTTTGTGTGGCCGCGAAGATTTTTGCGCGTTCGATGGCGGCTCCTGCGGGTCCCCCGAATGTGCCTAAAAATTTAAGGTCAGCCGGGGTGAAGCCGGCTGAATTTTTTGTATTAAGTACTTCAATCGCCCCGATATAATGCTCCCCTTGTTTTAAGGGAGCACAGAGTAGGGAGTGTGTTTTAAACCCGGTTTTTTGATCAACTTCCTTGAAAAAACGGGGATCACTTGAAACGTCGTTGCAAACAATACCCTTGCCTGTACTGGCAACGCTTCCAATAATGCCTTGTCCCAGTGCCATCCTGAATTCACCCACATCGGCTCCTCCAGAGGAAAAGGCAAAATTGAGCTGCTGATGTGTTTTGTCGATGAGTGCGATGCTACAGGCTTCGGCAGAGAAGAGTTGTTTTGCGGATTCAAGGATTAATTTAATCACCGCGTTTGGATCAACCGTGCTCATGAGCAGGTGGTTAATCTCAATAAGTTTTTCCAAACGCAACTGGCTTTCTTGCAAGGTCATTTAAATTCCCGGAGGGTGAGACTTCATCAAAAGAAGTGGAAATGGAGTGAGGTTAAAGCCGTTTGTCCTCAGACGGGGTCATAATAGATCTCTTCCTTGAAGTGTGTCAAGAAAGGCATGTCTTGTAAGCCAGTCGCCTCTCCCGGATTTCCGGAAGGATTTGTCAATATTGAATTCTGGATATCATCCTAAGATTCCTGATATCGGAAAGATATTTTTTGATTTTGATCGGCGTTACAAAATAAATAGATTTTGTTTTGAATTGAAGACGATTTAATTTCGTAATGTATTGTTTTTACTGTATTTGTGAAAATATAATCTGATGGGTTTTTTTTAATTAAACTATGGCGCACTTTCTGCATATGAACTCTCATCAATGGGGAAATAGACATTTTGAGGGGGGGAATAAAATGTTAAGAAAACGGGGGAAAACAGTTCCGAAAGTTTTGGTGATTGGCTCAGGGGCCTCAATGAAAACCTTTAAGGATGCGGTTACAAAATATGGGATGCCTGGATTCCATCTGCTTTATTTTGAATGGCTTATCTCTTCGGGAGATTCTCTCAATAGGAGGATTCAGAAGATCAAGGAGACCATTGCATCACAGGGGATAAAAAAGGTCGTGGTTGCGATCGATAATCGTCGTGGTGCACTTCCCGTGGATTTGTTGTTAGCACTTCGTGTGGAGGGCATTGAGGTGATGAAGGCCGTTTCATTTTATGAACAAATATATGGCAAAATGTGGGTGGAATCTTTAAATCCAAGTGATCTCATTTTTGGGGAAGGTTTTAAGCGGATGATGCTCATTGGCCTTGGAAAAAGAATCTTGGATCTGAGCGCCGCTCTCGTGGGTTTTATGCTCGCCGCACCCTTTTTTTTAATTCTTCCCATACTGATTAAGATGGATTCCCGTGGCCCCGTTTTTTATCGGCAGGAACGTGTTGGGGCAGAAGGGGTGCTTTTCGATGTCTTTAAATTTCGCTCAATGTGTCAGGATGCGGAGGCTGCGACCGGTGCCGTCTGGGCCAAAGAGGGGGATCCTCGTGTAACACGTTTAGGACGTTTCTTGAGAAAGCTGCGTCTCGATGAGCTTCCTCAACTCTATAATGTATTAAGAGGTGAAATGAGTTTTGTCGGACCGCGCCCCGAGCGTCAAGTCTTTGTCTCTGACTTGGAAGAATGCATTCCTTACTATGCGCTTCGGCATACGGTGAAACCGGGATTGACGGGTTTGGCGCAAGTCAAATACCGCTACGGGGCGACAAAAGAAGATGCTTTGGAAAAACATCAATATGATTTGTATTATGTTAAGCATTTATCTTTGCTTTTTGATCTTTCGATCATGTTTGCCACGGTTCGGGTTGTTTTGAAGGGTTTGGGTGCGAGATAGCCTCGTTTTGCATTTTGACCTAGAACGCAATCTATTGCTTTTTCTTTAAATGTTTTGTTATCCTACGCTTGTATTTAGTTTTGGCACTTTTCAAGCGTGAACCGTGGGAATAAGATACCTCATGTTTATAGCGTTTCTCCCTTTTTTTCAAATAAGATTATGCGTCAATTTCTGAAGTATAAGGAGATCAGTGTATGCCTAAAGGTACAGTAAAGTGGTTTAATGCCAGTAAGGGGTTTGGCTTTATCGAACGCGAAGATGGCGGGGATGTGTTTGTGCATTTTTCAGCCATTCAGGACGAGGGCTTTAAATCGCTTGATGAAGGACAGGCCGTTGAATTTGAGATCACCAGCGGCGCAAAAGGAGACCAAGCGGCGAATGTTATAAAGCTGTAGCTGTTCTCTTCAATTCACCTTTTATTTTTAAAAAAGTCTTCCTTGATTTGTTTCGGGGAAGATTTTTTTATTTTTAGTCATCGGGCAGGCTCCTAGATGGAGATATCTTTGAAGTCGGGAATTTCTGTTTGCATGAATTTTTTGAGTTTCTTGAGCAGATTGTTTTCGATTTGACGGACACGCTCTTTTGAAATGCCGTATTTTTTGGCGAAGGTTTCCAATGTTTTGGGATCTTCAGACAGAACGCGGTTTGCAATAATATCGACTTCTCTGGCCTTGAGTTGTTTTGAAAAAAGTGCAAGTTTTGATTGAAAAAGGGTTTTGAGTTGTTTGTTGCCTAAATGTGACTCCGTGTCTTCCTGATTTGAAGGCAGCAGGTCGCCATAGGATGTATTTCCTTCCTCTCCAACGGGGGTGCTTAAGGAAACTTCGTGTCCCTCAAGTCGTTGTGTCATTTCAATGACTTCTTTTTCTTTGACATTTAACTGATCTGCAAGCAGCTTGGGTGTAACATCCATACCCTTTTTTTCGAGTGCTTCCCGTTCTTTTGAGAGTCTGAAGAAGAGTTTCCGTTGGGCCTCTGTGGTGCCGATACGCACCAGTCTCCAATTTTGTAAGATGTGTTTTAGAATATAGGCTCGAATCCACCACGCCGCATAGGTAGACACCCGTACATTTTTATAGGGGTCATATTTTTTCACCGCATGCATGAGTCCCACATTGCCTTCCTGAATTAAGTCCATGGTGTTGAAAGGCAGTTTTTTATACTCCATTGCAATGGAAACAGAGAGGCGTAAATGAGAAAGAATCAGTTGTGTGACCGCATTAAGATCGCCTTTTTCCTGAAACCGGACCGCCAGCGCATGTTCCTCCTCACGGCTTAAAAAAGGGTATCTCCGGATCTCTACAAGGTATCCGCGAAGCGGATCGTAACTTGAGAGACCGCGATCTTCTATTTGGGGAGGCGCTTCCTGATCTTGTGGCAGATCGTCTGCGTCTTTTCTGTCATTCATCGTAGGCGGTCTCAAGGGCTTACATTGGAGTTAAGCGGAAGTGCTTTTGAAAAATACCCGAAGAAGGCCAGTGGGTTCAAGTGGTTTCCTGTGGTGGTTTTCAAGTTCTTTTTAATTTTGTCTTCTATGATCACCCTCAGATATAGGTCTTTTTTTTTAGAATTCAAGGTCAGGCCAAAAAAATTTGGTCCGAATTATTTCACGCTTTATTGTGATTGTGGTGTTTTGAATGGGAAACTTGCGTGTTTTTTTTTAAAGTTATAACATTAACTTCTTTAGATTCTGACTCAGAACATGGTTTTGGGTTCAGGGTCAATCCGTGAGGGGAACAGTTGTGGGGGATTTTGAAAAAGACCTAAATGCGCTAAAAGACAAGATACTCAAGATGGGAGCATTGCTCGAAACCCAGATTGAAAATTCGATTAAATGTCTTGTCGAAACAGATCTCACCTTGGCTCGTCAAACAATTCAGGATGATCATCTCGTCAATGCAATGGATGTGGCGATTGATGAAGAATGTCTTCGTTTGCTCACGCTTTACCAGCCCGGGGCGGATGATTTGCGTTTTATCACCACGGCCATGAAAATTACGACCGCTTTGGAACGTGTGGGTGATCTTTCGGAAGATATCTGTGAACGCGCAATCGCGCTTTCTCACGAGCCACTCTTAAAACCTTATATTGACTTACCCCGCATGGCGGAAGCCGCGCAAAAAATGGTGCGTGAAACCTTACATTCCTTTGTCAGTAAAGACGCCACTCTGGCGAGGAAAGTGTGTGGTGACGATGCTTTCATTGATGATTTGTCTGCTCAGATCTTCCGAGAATTGCTTGCTTACATGGTGGAAGACAGTCGCAGTATGACACGGGCGATTCACATCAGTTTTGTCTCAAGATACATTGAGTACATCGGAAACCATGCAACCGATATTGCCGAAATGGTGGTCTATTTTGTGGAAGGTCAAGCCATTCGTCACAGACTCATTGAGTCGATTGAGTAACATCCTCTCTCTGCGAACGCTCTAAATTTCTTCTTACAAACATCCTCCGGGGCATCTTCTTGATTTCTTATTGTGTGATCTTGACAGCATTGCCCGGCTTTCATATAATATTCGGCTGATGGAAAAGGTGTCTACAATGAAGATTCAAGTACAAGAAGTTCCCCCGGAGGGGCTTCGCCTTTCTTATGAGCTGGGTCCGAAGGACTGGGATCTAGAAGGGAAAGGCTATGCGCTTCTTGAGCCTGTTCAGATTGTTTTGAATGTATTAAAACATGGAGAGGGTGAGGTCTATCTTTCGGGGACGCTTTCCGCTCGGGTTCAAGGCGAGTGTGGTCGGTGTACGGAATCTTTTGGTTTTCCAATTTTATCGAATTTCCATTTGGACTATATCCCTTCTCCGAAAAAATTTCCTGCGGGCGAAGTGGCTTTGTCTCCGGATGGACTTGATCTCAATTTTTATGAGGGGGATGAGATCGATATTGATCATGAAATAATGGGGCAGTGTCTGCTCGCAATTCCAATGCATGCACTTTGTCAACCAGATTGTCGGGGGCTTTGTCCGCAGTGTGGAGTCGATTTGAACAAGGGCAATTGCCAATGCCATTCTGAGCCTGTTGATTTGCGATGGGCCGCGCTGGAAAAATTTAAATATAAGGAAAATAATGCCAAATCCAAAACATAAAACGTCAAAATCACGGCGGGATAAAAGACGTACTCACAAAAAATTGAGCCCCCCCAATACCGTTTTTTGTCCGCAATGTCATGAAGCCAAATTGCCCCATCAAGTTTGTCTGAGCTGCGGGACCTATAAGCGCCGCCAAGTAATTGAAGTCAAAGACTAGACTGATTTGATTGCAGTCTATGGTGCGTTCTTCCCTGCTCCCGAAGTGAAACCAAAACCATGAAAATTGCTGTAGATGCGATGGGGGGGGATGATGCGCCCGCGGCCATTGTTGAGGGTGCGATTATTGCTGCCCGAGAATATGATGTTTCCCCTATTTTAGTCGGTGATGAAACCGAGATCAAAAAAGCCCTCTCCATTCATAATGTAATGGGTTTGCCCCTCTCGGTAGTGCATGCCTCACAGCGTGTTGAGATGCACGAAGCCCCTTCTTTAGCCATTCGTAAGAAAAAAGATTCCTCTATTTCGGTCGCGACACGGCTTGTGAAAACAGGTGAAGCCGTGGCCGTGATTAGCGCAGGCAACACGGGTGCAAGCATGGCAACGGGTTTATTGCATCTAAGACCTTTAAGTTGTGTGGAGCGTCCGGCCATTGCAACACCGCTTCCGACTTTAAAGGGGACGGCGATTATGATTGATGTGGGTGCCAATGTGGATTGCAAACCCACCCACCTGTTTCAATTTGCAATCATGGGCAGTATCTATGCAGAAGAAATTTTTGGAATTGTGAAGCCTAGGGTCGGTCTGTTGAGTATTGGTGAGGAAGAAAGCAAGGGCAACGAGTTGACAAAAGAAGTGTTTAAGATGTTAAAACAAAGTCAACTAAACTTTGTCGGAAATGTCGAGGGACGGGACGTTTATTCTGGTGAAGTGGATGTCATTGTGTGTGATGGTTTTACGGGCAATGTTGCGCTTAAAATCTCTGAAGGTTTGTCCGAAGCCATGCGACAATTTTTGAAACAGGAAATCCTGGCCTCCACTTTGGGGAAAATGGGTTATGCCTTACTCAAATCCTCTTTTGCACGATTTAAAAAGAAAGTTGATTACGCTGAATATGGAGGTGCGCCGCTTTTAGGCCTTGATGGGGTAAGTATCATCTGCCACGGTCACTCTTCGCCAGAGGCCATTAAAAACGCGATACGTGTGGCCAAAGAATCTTATCGTCGGGGGGTGGCACGTCATATCAAAGAACAAATTGAAGTCCACATGAAGCAGTCGTCTTAAAGGGGGATTTTGATGCGGGTCCAAATTCTTGGCAATGGCGCTTATGCGCCAAAGGCCATTCTGACGAATCATGATCTTGAAAAAAAAATCGACACTTCTGAGGAATGGATCGTGGCGCGGACGGGGATTCGGGAACGCCGTATTGCCGCCAAGGATGAAACGACTTCTGATTTGGCAACTCATGCGGCACGAGAAGCTTTGAAGCAGGCCAAGGTTGCTGCGATGGATGTGGATCTTATTGTTGTCGCCACGTCGATGCCTGATATGTTTTTTCCTTCAACGGCCTGTATCGTTCAGGAAAAGCTGGGGGCAAAGAATGCTGCGGCTTTTGATCTTTCTGCGGCCTGTTCGGGTTTTGTTTATGCACTTTCTGTGGGGGAACAGTATGTGCGCTCCGGCACCTATCGCCACGTATTGGTGATCGGTGCAGAAATTATGTCTCGTTTGACCAATTGGCAGGATCGTCGAACCTGTGTCTTGTTTGGTGACGGCGCGGGTGCTGTCCTGCTTGGGCCTGCTGATGCGGAATCTGGCATTCTTTCTGTGCATTTGCACACGGATGGTGCGCTCTGGGATTTGATTTGTGTTCCGGGTGGCGCTGGGGCAATCCCACCCTCTGAAAAAGTGCTTGTTGAACATTTAAATACCATTCACATGAAGGGAAGTGAAACCTTCAAAATCGCGGTGAGAAATCTTGAAAATGTGGCTTTAGAAGCGCTTCGTGCAAATGATCTGAGTATCTTGGACATTGACTGGCTGGTGCCGCATCAGGCCAATATCCGAATTTTAAAAGCCGTTGCTGCGCGTTTAAAAATGGCTTCAGAAAAGATGGTTGTGAATTTGGAGCGTTATGGTAATACCTCGGCCGCATCAATTCCACTTGCCTTTGACGAAGCTGTGAATGATGGACGGATCAAACGGGGCGACACCATTTTATTTCTTGCTTTTGGGGGTGGTTTAACCTGGGGTGCTGCGGTGGTGCATTATTAGTTTTATGAATTTGTAGGACCCTTTCATGACATGAAGGAGTATAAATTGGATAAAAAATTTTTGGAGGGTACGGCACTTATTTTAGGTGCCTCCAGTGGTTTTGGTGAAGCGACGGCTTTAGAGCTTGCCGCCTCGGGAATGGATATTATCGGGGTACATCTTGATCGAAAAGGGACGATGCCCAATGTCGAACGCATTATTGCTGCAATCGAAAAACAAGGGCAACGTGCACTCTTTTTCAATATGAATGCCGCCAGTGCTGAAAAACGTCAGGAAGTGCTCGACAAACTTGAATCAGAACAGATTACCGTGCGTGTCTTGCTTCATTCCCTGGCTTTTGGGTCTTTAAAACCTTTGATTGCTGAGACGCCCAAAAAGGCGATTACTCAGTCACAAATGGAGATGACGATTGATGTCATGGCCAATAGTCTTGTGTATTGGACGCAGGGTTTAGTGCAAAATCAGCGTTTTGATCGGGGGGGACGTGTTTTTTGCCTCACCTCAGCAGGAGGCTCCCGTGTTTGGCCCTCTTATGGTGCAGTTTCGGCCGCAAAATCTGCGATCGAATGTCATGTCAGACAGCTTGCGCTGGAACTTGGTCCTTATGAAATTTCGGTCAATTCGATTCGAGCAGGTGTGACAGATACCCCGGCTTTGCGAAAAATTCCGGGTCATGAAGAGATGATTCGTCTTGCAAAAGAAAAGAATCCCTGGGGGCGTTTAACCACACCTCAAGATGTTGCCGGTGTGATTGCATTGCTCTCTCATCCCAAAGCAAAGTGGGTGACGGGGAATGTGATTGGCGTGGATGGTGGCGAATTTATCGTTGATTGATATCGATGTTTTCTGCGAGATCTTGTATTGACTCTTTTTTGGTTTTTGAGCAAAATCAGCTCTAGTTTTTTGGATATAAACTCATGAATATTGCGTTTCTTTTCCCCGGTCAGGGATCACAATCTGTGGGTATGGGGAAAGCCCTATTTGAGCAATTTGAGGCGGCCCGCACCGTTTTTGCCGAGGCTGAAAATGTCTTGGGATGGGATGTTGCTGATCTCTGTTTTAATGGGCCTGAACTCAAACTCAATCAGACGGAGTTTACGCAGCCTGCGCTTTTAACGGCCAGCATTGCCGCCTGGCGTGTTTTAGGCTCCCCCATTTGCTCTGCAACATTTGTTGCGGGACACAGCCTGGGAGAATTTACGGCCTTGGTTGCTGCAGGCGCACTTTCTTTTACGGATGCGGTGCGTCTCGTACACCTTCGTGGGCGGTTTATGCAGGAAGCTTCTCCCGAAGGTGAGGGTGCGATGGCCGCCATCATTGGAATGAAGCGGGACGCGGTTGAGGCCATTTGTGTGCAAATTTCGAAGGATTCAGCACCCGTTTCCCCGGCAAATTACAACGGTCCCAGCCAGATTGTGCTTTCGGGGGAAACAAATGCGGTCAAACGCGCCATGGTTTTGGCGAAGGAACAAGGGGCAAAACTTGCGATTCAGCTTGCCGTGAGTGTTCCCTCTCATTCCCCTTTGATGCGTGAAGCGTGTTTGCGTCTCTCAGACGAATTAGACAAAATTTCGGGTTTAGATCTCCAGAGACCTCTTGTTAATAATTTAGCGGCAAAAGTCACAAAGACCTGGAAGGACGCCAAGGTAGGATTAGTCGACCAGTTATCTTCTCCCTTGCTTTGGCATGAGACGATGACCCGGATGCAGGATGCCGGGGTGGATCAATTTATCGAGGTCGGCCCTGGACGTGTGCTCTGTGGGCTTTTAAAGCGTATTGATCGCCGCGCAAAGGTGGTGCCCGTGGAAGACCCCGAAGGGATCGAAAAAACTTTGTCGCTTTTAAAGCAAAAAGGTGGAATCTGTTCGAATTAAGGGAGGATGAATTCATTGGAAATGAAAGCTAAAATAGCGCTGGTGACCGGAGGAGGTCAGGGCATCGGTAAAGCGATTTGTGAGGCCCTTGCGGCATTTGGTGGGACTGTGATAGTCTCCGATTTAAATCTTTCTCGTGCTGAAAAGACGGCTTCTGAATTGACCGATAAAGGATATGAGGCCACCGCTGTAGAAGTGAATGTCGCGGATGCGGATTCGGTCAAACAGATGGCGACCGATGTTCGTTCTCAGTATGGAAAGCTCGATATCCTTGTGAATAACGCGGGCATCACAAGAGACACCCTGCTCATGCGGATGAAGGATGCGGATTGGGACGCGGTGCTTTCTGTGAATCTGAAAGGGGTTTTTCACTGTATGAAAGCGGTGCTGCCGATGATGTCGAAGCAGCGTTATGGGCGGATCATCAATATTTCATCCATCGTGGGTGTCATTGGTAATGCAGGGCAGGCCAATTACGCCGCCTCGAAGGCTGCTGTGATCGGGTTGTCAAAAACAGTGGCGAGGGAATATGCGGCGCGGGGCATTACGGTCAACGTTGTTGCACCGGGTTTTATTGAGACGGCAATGACTGCTGAATTGCCTGAAGTCATTAAAACAGATTTGAAAAAACAAATCCCACAGGGGAAATTGGGACAGCCTTCCGATATTGCGGATGCTGTTCGTTTTTTTGCCTCAGACCAAGCTGCTTATGTGACCGGACAGGTCTTGCATGTAAATGGGGGCATGTATATGGGGGGATGAGCCCCCCTCGTTTTTAAGCGGGAGATTTCCTATATTTGGGAGGCTCCCTATTTCAATAAGCACTTTAACTTAGGAGGAACAGTCCATTGGCGATAGAAGAGCAGGTCAAAAAAATTATTTCTGAGCAATTGGGTGTTGAAGCGAAAGAAGTGGTCTCCGGTGCATCTTTTGTAGAAGATTTGGGTGCGGATTCTTTGGATACCGTTGAGCTTGTAATGGCATTTGAAGAAGCGTTTAACATTGAGATTCAGGATGAAGATGCTGAAAAAATTCTCACGGTGCAAAGTGCCATTGATTACATTCAGGACAAAGTTTAAACCCGATGAATTATTATAAAGACGAAGCCCCGTCGACCCTTCGCAGAAGACGTGTTGTTGTGACGGGATTGGGCATGGTTTCTCCGCTGGGGCTTTCTGTCAAAAGTTCCTGGAAAGCACTCTTAGCAGGAGAGTCCGGAATCAATAGAATCACGCACTTTGATGTGAAGGATTATCCCTGTCAAATTGCGGGAGAGCTTAAGGGTTTCAAGCCCGCTGATTTCATCAGTGCCAAAGAAGTCAAAAAAATGGATACTTTTATTCATTTTGCAGTTGCTGCTGCCCGTATGGCGGTGGAGGATGCCAAGTTTGAAGTGTCTCCAGAAAATGCGGAGCGTTTTGGAACCTATGTGGGTTCTGGTATCGGGGGTTTGCAGGCCATTGAAAAATGGCATACGACCTTGTTGGAAAAGGGGCCGAAACGTGTGACGCCTTTTTTTATTCCCATGACGATTATTAATTTAGCCTCAGGTCAAATTGCGATTGCATTGGGGGCCAAAGGGCCTAATTCTTGTGCTGTGAGTGCTTGTGCGACGGGTAATCATTGCATTGGAGATGCCTTTCGCATCATTCAGCGTGGAGAGGCTGACGCGATGTTGGCCGGTGGGGCAGAGGCTGCGATTACGCCATTGGGTATGGCAGGTTTTGCTGCATCTCGTGCACTCTCGCTCAGAAATGACGTGCCAAAAATCGCAAGTCGGCCCTTTGACAGAGACCGGGATGGTTTTGTGATGGGGGAGGGTTCCGGTGTTGTCATGCTGGAATCTCTGGAAACGGCAGAAGCACGCGGTGCTCATATTTATGCTGAAGTGATGGGTTATGGTATGACAGCCGATGCGCATCATATGACTGCACCGCCTGTTGGTGGTGAAGGTGCCGTACGTTGTATGAATTTGGCTTTAAATGATGCGGGTATTGCGGTGGAGGCGGTTGAGCACATCAATGCCCATGCGACATCCACAATGGCCGATGCGATTGAGACCGCCGCGATTAAAACCGTTTTTGGTGCACATGCTGCAAAACTTGCAATCAGTGGCACAAAATCAATGACAGGGCATTTGCTCGGGGCGGCGGGAGGAATAGAAGCCATCTTCTCAATTTTGGCCATTCGAGATCAGGTGGTGCCCCCGACCATTAACCTGGATCAGGCTGATCCCTTGTGTGATCTGAACTACACGCCTTTGAAGTCAGCCAAACAAAATATTTCTACCGTGCTCTCCAATTCCTTTGGTTTTGGTGGCACGAATGCAGCACTTTGCTTTCAAAAATTTACGGCTTAATTTCATTCCCTTTTATATTTTATGAAACCCAAATCGCTTTCATTCCTCGAAACAGTACTTTCTTATGTTTTCCGTAATCCTGAGTTGTTACAACAAGCCCTGACGCATAAATCTTATGTGAACGAAACAAAAGAAAACAATCGAAAAGACAATGAGCGTTTTGAGTTTCTAGGGGATGCTGTGCTCGACTTGGTCATGTGTCAGGAACTTGTTGAACGTTTTCCGGCCTTGCCTGAAGGGGATCTTTCCAAAATGAAGGCCAAAATGGTGAGCGAGACGGTCTTGGCTGGGATTGCGAAAAAGATTGACCTGGGAGCCTATCTTTTTTTAGGTAAGGGAGAGATTCAGAGTGAGGGACAAGAAAAACCCTCCTTGCTTTCCGATGCCTTGGAAGCTTTGATTGCTGCAATCTATCTGGATGCGGGTTCTCACAATGGTTTGGGTGAAGCACGTCGCGTTATTTTAGCCTTGTTTTTTGAGCTGATACAGACCTTGGAATCAGGTGAATTGATCTTTGATCATAAGACCACCTTGCAAGAATATTCGCAGAAAAACTTTGCGGCCTTGCCTGAGTATCGTTTGATGAATACAAGTGGCCCAGACCATGAAAAGCAGTTTGAGGTTGGTGTTTTTGTGGATGAGCGTCTGTGCGGGATTGGCATTGGAAAAAGCAAAAAAATGGCCGAGCAAGAGGCGGCGCAAAAGGCCCTTTCAGCGCTTCCTAAGCTAAAATAGTCTCTATTTTTTGAGGGGAGAGGATACGCCCCCCCCTTTTTTCTCTTGACCGGAATCATCCAGCAGGTTTTTTAACTCAGACATAAACTGATTCACATCCTTAAATTCTCGATAGACTGACGCAAAGCGCACATAGGCCACCTGGTCAAGCATGTGCAGTTGCCGCATGACCTCTTCGCCGACGATCCGACTTTCGACCTCATTTACCCCGCGTTCCTGAATTGCTTTTTCGATCCGAGTGACGACGGATTCCAATTGGTCGATGCTGACCGGACGTTTTTCACAGGCCTTGGTGAGCCCTGAAAAAATTTTTTGACGATCAAAGGGCTCTCGTCTGCCATCTTTTTTGACCAGCATCGGCAGGTTTTCTTCGATACGCTCATAGGTGGTGAAGCGCCGTTGACATTTTAGGCATTCTCGTCGGCGGCGAATGGTTTCGCCTTCTTTGCTGAGACGGGAATCGACAACCTTGTCTTCAAAACTGCTGCAAAAGGGGCAATGCACGGTGATGTTCCTATCGTGTAAAAGGGAAGCGTTTACAGAGGGCTTCTGCCTGGGTCTGAACCTGCTTCAGTGTCTCCGAGTTTTCTCTATTTTTTAAAACCGTATCGATCAATGTCGCGATTTCAGCCATCTCGTCTTCTTTCATGCCACGGGTCGTGACAATGGGCGTACCGAGGCGAATTCCGCTCGCATGTACGGGGGGGCGTTGATCGAAGGGTACGGCATTTTTATTGACGGTAATGCCCGCTGTATCCAAAGCCTCGTCCGCTTCTTTTCCTGTGATGCCCTGTTCGGTGAGATCGACCAGCATTAAATGGGTATCTGTCCCGCCGGAAACAATTTGATAGCCTTTAGAGATGAGTGCATTTGCCAGTGTTGCCGCATTTTTTACGATTTGTTGTTGATAGCGGATAAAATCCTCGGAAAGCGCTTCTTTAAATGCCACAGCCTTTGCGGCGATGACGTGCATCAAAGGACCCCCTTGGATCCCCGGAAAAACCGATTTATCGACCCCCTTTGCAAACTGTTCTTTACAGAGAATCATGCCGCCACGCGGGCCACGCAGGGTTTTGTGTGTCGTGCTTGTCACAAAATCGGCATAGGGAAGGGGAGAAGGGTGTACTTTTGCGGCGACCAAGCCTGCAATATGGGCCATGTCGACCATCAAATAGGCGCCGACGCTGTCAGCAATTTCTCTAAATTTTTTAAAATCGAGTGTGCGCGAATAGGCGGAGGCTCCAACCACAATCATTTTGGGTTGTTCTGCTTCGGCCTGTTTTGCGGCATCATCGTAATTGATACGGCCTGTTTCTTTTTCTACACCATAGGATGTTGTTTCGTAGAGTTTTCCCGAAAAATTAACTTTAAAGCCATGGGTGAGGTGTCCCCCGTGTGCGAGACTCATGCCCATAATTTTGTCACCGGGTTTGAGTACAGAAAAATAAACGCCCATGTTCGCCTGCGATCCGGAGTGAGGCTGCACGTTTACATGTTCTGCTCCAAAAATTTCTTTCGCACGCTCAATGGCAAGCGTTTCAATCACATCCACATATTCGCAGCCACCGTAGTAGCGTTTTCCCGGATAACCTTCAGCATATTTGTTGGTCAACAATGAACCTTGCGCTTCCTGCACCGCTTGGCTGACGACATTTTCTGAGGCGATGAGGACAATCTTTTTGTCTTCACGTTCGGTTTCTTGTGTGATGGCGGTTTCAACAGCCGGATCAAATGTTTTTAAGGGGATGCCTTTTTCCACGTTGATTTTCCTTCTTGGAAGTGGGTTATGACTTGTTTGATTTTAAAGAAAAGCGCTCACTATTTTTTAGAGATTGTTCAATTTTTTGGAGTTTATCGAGTCGTCTTTGATGACGTCCCCCCTCAAAAGGTGTTTTGAGCCAGAGGGCGACAATGGACAGGGCGACATCCAGATCCAGTACCCGTGCGCCCAATATAAGAATATTCGCGTCATTGTGACGTCGGCTGGCGTCTGCCGTTTCCAAATCGTGACAGAGCGCAGCGCGCACACCTGGGAACTTGTTGGCGACGATGGACATGCCAATGCCCGTGCCACAAATAAGGATACCGCGTTCATCAAGACCCTCAGAAATCCGCCGTGCGACTTTTAGCGCGTAGTCTGGATAATCGACAGAAGAATCCCCGTCTGTTCCCAGATCGGTGGTCTCGATCTGGTTTTCGGAAAGATATTGAAGGACTTGGCTTTTACAGTCGAAGCCTGCGTGATCTGAGGCGAGGGTTATTTTCATCTTGTTTCCTGGTCGCGATGGTAGCGAATCACCTATTTTGTGTCAAGCGAAATTGGGGTATTTGTTTATAAGATCTGAATCAAGCTGTATTGACAAAAAATCCCACTTCAATTAGAGTGTTTTCCAGTCTTTTTTTAGGAGAGCCATTGATGACGACGGGGAAAAGCGAAGCGATTAAAATTACGGCAAAAGCCGGAGAACCTTTTCAAATCAAGGTTTGGGAAGACCGTACAAAAGGGCATCGTTGGGTGCCGACTTATGACACGGCACTACTCCGGGTGCTTAGCGATGAGTATGAGCGGACGCGTAATATCCGGGTGACCGATTGTGGGATGCACTATTTTGAGTTTGTGGGCATGAAACCCGGCGCAACATTCATTGATTTTGAGTCCCGTTATGGGTGGAAGTTTTCAGCCGACAATCATCTCTCTTATGAGGTTATGATCACCGCCTAGTCTTTTTGAATTTCAGTGGTCCCATCGTCTAGTGGTTAGGACGTTGGCCTCTCACGCCGAAAACACGGGTTCGATCCCCGTTGGGACTACCACATTCCACAGTTCTTTTATTAAATTCAATCGGATACAGACAAATAAAGGGCTATTTTTCGACTCTGTATGAGTGTCTCCCTGTGCTGGCACGCTGGGGTGTATCGACACAGCCTAAAACAGTTCGATATCGTCTGTTTCTTCCTCGCACTCGGCATTCGAAGTCTTAAGGGCATCTTCCACCGATGCGCCTGCCAAGAGGGCATCAAACATGCGTTTGTCGGATTCCGTTGGATATTTTGAGCGGATATTTTCTTGAAGACCTTGCCATTCGGAAGGATTAAAAAGTCGTTTCGAATCCCCCACCAATTCAGACAAAGAAGATAAACTGGTACAGACATGATTGAGGCGTTGGCTCAATTTGTCATAAAATTGGAAGGCGACGATGGCAGACTGCATTTGAGATGAGATCATTTGGCTATTTTTCAAAATTGTTTTTTTTGCTGAGCTATCAGGCAATGTTTCACCCGCCCCGTCGATCAAGGATGCACTCTGCGCCATGGTGGTAAAAGAGTCAGTCAATGAACTCACAGAGTCCGTTCCTTCATTCATTGCGCGGTCAATTTGTGTGACGGCCAGACTCAGCATCATGACGGTTTCCTGGACTTGACTCCAATCCAGATCGGGGGTCGTCGTCGTTGATTTTAGTGGATTATCGTGCATCGTTTTCCTGATTTTTTATTGAGATATTGGGAATAAAGTGATGTATGTAAAGATAGCACGAAAGGCTTTGATCGGCCAGTAAAGAAAGGGGGGAGAAACTATGATTGGGCTAGATTTTCCTTTCGTAATTTTTTCAGAATAAGAAAGGCTTCCACAATCATCCATATTTCCAAAATGAGAATGGCTGTGCCAATCAAGATGGTCAGCCAGTTGGCGGAGGCATTTGTTGTGTTGAGCGCTGAGATCCAGGTGAGGATGTTGTAGATCATTGCCCCTGTGGTGATGGTGATGAGAAAAACCATCGGAATTGCGATATGCAGCAGTGGTCTTTTGTTGCGATAAAGGTAGACAAAAAGCACGAGCAGGGTCATACCGCCAATGAGTTGATTGGTTGTGCCAAATAAGAGCCAGAGTGGGAGCCAGACTTTAGGCCCCGCCATGACAAGTGGAATGGCAGGGCCCACAGCGATGAGGGTTGCGATGTAGCGATTTTTAAGGATTGGGATCTTGAGGGCTTCTCCCAGCTCGGAAACCACGAGGCGCTGGATGCGTGCGCCCGTATCCATAGAGGTTGTGGCAAAAGAAATGGCGAGGATGGCGACAAGGGCTTGTGCCCAAGGTCTTGGAAGCAGCAGTGCTTCTAAAAAATGCCCCGCCCCTGCGACAAAGTTTGCAATGGCGTTGATGCCGGAAGCGTTCCAGACCTCGTATTCAGAACCCCAAGAGGGTAAACCCGCAGCGACAGCCAAGGTTGCGATCAAAGCCAAGACCCCTTCGCCTAACATGCCCCCATATCCTATAAATCGTGCATCTCCCATTTTATTGAGTTGTTTCGAGGTTGTGCCACTTGCGACGAGTCCGTGAAAACCAGAAATGGCACCGCAGGCGATGGTCACAAAAATAATCGGAAACAGGGGAGGTGCGCCCTTAGGGTTTAGATTGAGTATCGGTGCGTTCATTTCTGGATTGAGTATAAAGAGGCCGAGAAACAAGGCGATGAGTCCGACAATCAATTGATGTGAGTTGATATAGTCGCGCGGTTGCAAAAGTAGCCACACTGGCATGAGGCTTGCGATTGCAGCATAAATCAAAAGAAGAACAGCCCAGACAATAACAGGGTTTCCGTTTTCGCCGATGAGTGGCGTCAGGGAGATGGGGAAGGCGACGCCGACTGCGACCATGGCGTAAAGGGAGAGCAGTGCAAGCACGGAAGGAATAAAGATTCCGCCTTTCTTGTTTTTGAATGTGATGCCAATGAGGATTGCGATAATGATTTCAAAATTAACCGGGATGACGGAAGCAGGGTAGCGGTCAAATAGAATGCCGATGGCAAAGGCAAAGACGGCTAAGACGACCCAGACCAGAAAATAGACGACGATTTGGAAGAGGATGTGTACGCGGGGGTTGATGACGCTACTTGCGAGTCCTCCGATGGTTTGTCCGTCCTTTCGCGCAGAAAGGACGAGCGCACCAAAATCGTGTACGGCACCAATGAAAATCGTGCCAAAGACAATCCAAAACAAAGCGGGACCCCATCCCCAGATGACCGCAACTGTGGGGCCGATGATGGGCGCAGCACCCGCAATAGAGGTATAGTGATGCCCCCAAAGAATGTGCCGATCTGTCGGGATGTAGTCGTAGTCGTCTCTGAGTTTCGGATTATGTGCGGGGAGTGCTTCGCTGTCGGATAGACCGAAGACCTTCTTGCTGATGATGCGGGAGTAGCCTCGGTAGCCCAGAAAATAGAAGAGCAGGAGTACGGTGATTGCGATAAAAACAGGCATAATTTCTCAAGCGGAATCCGTTAATAGAGGACGACATTTTTCCACAGAATATTGATGCTGTCAATACCAGAGTGCTTCCGTATCTTGGGGTGTTATTGTTGCTGAAGCGACATTTTGACATTGCCCGAATCCTATAATATAGTTGCATTTTTAATTGAGGTTGTTGTGGGATGTCTGAGCATGAAGTGGATTTGACCGAAGGTGAAGTCGACTATGATCAGGAGGAAGTTCAGTCCGCCAGAGAAGTGCTTCAATTCCTCACAAAAACAGCCAAGACCCTCAAAATTTATCTCCCGAATAACCCCATTCATCAAAAATTTATTAACAGCTTGTTTGAAAAACTTGAGACTCACCTCGAATCCTTTGGCCCCCTTCGCCTCAGAATCAAGCAGTTTGAATTTTTGTGTTCAGCACAGCAAATTTATGAAAATCTAAACCGTCTGGAAAGTATTGCGTTTCGGTTATTTATCGATGGTTTACGCGAGTTGTCTTTTTATCCCGGTCTTGAAAAAAAAGAGCTGATTACTTTTCTGAAAATTATTGGTCAGGAAGCGGATGACGAGGTCGAAGGAGAGGCGGGAGCCGACGACGATATCGTGACCCGGCTTTGGGAAAAACATTTGACTCATATTCAGTATATTGTTGTGGACGATCTCATCGGAGACATGGATGCGGTTGAGACCTGTCGCGAGATGCGACCGGAGCCTGCAAAACCACAGCAGCTTCAGGCCCTGCATCAACAGGAAGTGCTCTCTCCCGCCCAGATGATACCGAAGAATGTTGAGGTTCCTGCACTGCATATTTTCAAACTGAGCGAAGACGAAGTGAGTGACCTTAAACGTGAGCTGCGTTGGGAAGAAGAAATCGATATTGTGAATGAATTAGAAAGTATGCTCTTTGACATTCTCCGTATCGAAACGGATGCCACCCGTTTTTCGGAAGTGCTTGGCATTATCGACAATATTCTTGAAGAACTGATGTTCAAAGCAGATTTTATCCATGCACGAAAGATTCTTGAATTTTATTGGGAGATGCTGGAGCCGGAAAAAGCACTTTCCGAAGAACTGGTGGACTTGCTTAAAAAAGCCCTGATCCAGGGAGGGAATCCCAAACGAATTGTTGCGATGAATGATGTCCTCAATCGTTTGTCTTCCGAAGCCCTGGATCAGTTTCTTCCGTTGATAGTGCTTTTTCAGAAAGAGGTGATTCCTTCGGTGATTGAGCTTTTGGCTGAGGTCAAAACCATGAAACCCCGAAGGGTCCTTTGCGATATTCTGGTGGAATTGGGACAGACGGATCTGAATGCGATTATTGCGCGATTACAGGATCCCCGTTGGTTTGTCGTCCGTAATTTGATTTATGTTCTGGGCAAAATAGGGGATGCGAGCGTGCTTAAGCATCTACCTCCGTTTGTGAATCATGAAGAACTGAAGATCCGTAAGGAAGTCCTGCATGTGCTGGATGCAATAAAAAACCCAAAAGCAGATGCACTCTTGATTCATTTTATTGATGATCCCGACCTTTCCAATCGTGTTTACGCGATTAAAAGCCTGGTGAAACGAGAGGTCGTAGATGCACTTCCCCTGCTGATGACCCTTATTTCAACAAAGGAATTTGAAGTGAAGGTGCTCTATGAAAAAAAAGAGATCTTTTATGCGCTTGCAAAGTTAGGGGGTGATTCTCTTGTGCCAGAATTTGAAAAACATCTGAACACGCCTTGGAGTTTATTTAAAAATATTCAAGCCGATGAGCGTGGGCTTTGTGCGGCAATGGCCTTGCAGCGTCTGGGTTCTCCTGCGGCCATCATTGTGCTTCGGGCCGGAGGGCGATCACGAAATAAAGTGATTCGAGAGGCCTGCGAGAAGGCGCTTGGGGTGTTGGGGACAGCGTAGCCTTCGGAATTGAGGAGTTTTAACCGAATGTTTGCATATGATGAAGCACGTGCGGATTCAGGAAAAAAACTGGTAAAGCAGTTATCTATCCTGATTAAAACGGCTCAGATCCATGGCATGGGTAATCTTGCCTTTGATCAGCCCATCGAAAAATTTCATCATACCTTGGACATGCTGTTTATGGATGATTCCGAAGTGGTCTTGATGCTTGAAGGGGATGTCCTCTTTTTGGGGGAGACGAAGCTCAAGATTGACATCGATGGGTTTTCCAGTTTGATGTTTGTCATCAATGAAATGAAAAAACGAGCGCTTGGCAGCATCGCTTTTTTTAAAGGGATTAGTAAACGAGAGGTCATCACTTTTTGTGTGCTTTTTGCGAAACTCGATCTGACCGCGGAAGATCCTTTTGAACGATTTTTACAGGAAAAAGACAAGGCCCATCTTTCAAATCCAGAGATCGAGCCCTACGAAGAAATTAAAGAAAAAGAGTCTTTAGACGATATATTTAAAGATAAAAAAGAGTTCGCTAAAAAAACCTATGTAAGCACGGTCAGCGCTGTTTCAGAGGTGATGGACAGCTTGAAGCTGAGGCAGGCCGTTAGTTTAAAACGCTCTAAACGAGTGGTGCAGTCGATGGTGGATCTCATGTTGAAGGAAGATTCTACTCTTTTGGGTTTAACAAATCTCAGAAGTCACGACGAATATACCTACAACCATTCGGTCAATGTTTGTATTCTGGCTTTGGCCATCGGACAGCGTTTGGGTTATCGCAAACGGAACCTCAGCGAACTGGGTATGGCGGCACTGTTTCATGACCTCGGAAAATACGATATCCCTCTGGAAATTTTAAATAAGCCAACCGATTTTACGCCGGAAGAATGGGAAATTATGCGGACACACCCGATTCTGTCGGTGAAAGAATTGGTCCGTTTGAAGGGAATTCATGAAATGGCAGTGAAAGTGGCCATCGGGGCTTTTGAACACCATCTAAACTATGACCTTTCGGGATATCCCAAACTTGCAACAAAGCGAAAGCTATCGCTGGTGGGACGTATTGTGTGCATCGTGGATTGTTACGATGCTTTAACTTCTTCTCGGGTATACAGTCGTATTCCCTTTGCACCAGACAAAGCCCTGCGGTTTATGTTGAGTCGGAGCGGAAAAGCCTTTGACCCCGTGCTCATGAAGTTGTTTGTTAATTCCATTGGGGTATTCCCAATTGGAACGCTTGTTTTACTCAATACCAAAGAAATCGGTGTCGTTGCTGCGTCAAACCCTAATCCAGAAAAAGGGGATCGACCCAAAATTCGCATTATTATGGACGCCTCAGGCAATGAGACAGAAGAGCGGTTTATCGATTTGTCTGAGGAAGACAGTCGGGGGCATTTTGTTTTTGAAATCACAAATGTGCTGGATGCGACGCAGTACAAAATAGATGTAGGACGATACTTCCTTTAATTTTCCAAACCCGCCATTTTATTACAAGTTTATCGTGTGCCGGTGTGGATGGCGACGATGCCGCCTGCCAGGTTTTGGTAAGCGGTGTTTTTGAATCCGGTGTTTTCGATTTGTTTTTTGAAGGTGAGTTGGTTGGGGAATTTTCGGATGGAGTCGGGCAGGTATTGATAGATGCCTGTTTTGTCTCTTGCGACCCAGGTGCCGATCTTGGGCAGCAGGACAAAGGAATAAAAATCGTACATTTTGCGAAAGGGTGGGAAAACCGGGGTTGAAAAATCGAGGCAGGCCATTCTCCCGCCGGGTTTGAGCAAACGGTAGATTTCACTGAGGGCTTGTTTGAGGTCTGAAACATTTCTCATGCAAAAACCTGTCAAAATCGCATCAAATGACTGGTCTCGAAAGGGCAGGCGTTCTGCATTGGCGAGCGCGACGGAGACCTCTTTTAAACCTCGTGTTTCAATTTTCTTTTTGCCGATGGAAAGCATGGGTTCGTTTAAGTCGGAGGCGATAACAAATCCACCTTTTCCCAGTCGTTCTGCTGCTAAAATTGAAAGATCAGCTGTGCCAGAGCCAATATCCAGTACCTTATGATTGGGCGCAATGTCGAGCAGATCCAGGGTCTTTTTTTTCCATGAATGGTGAAGCCCAAGAGAGAGTAAGCTGTTATTTAAATCGTAATAATGCGCGATGGAGCTGAACATCTTTTGTACGGTTTTTTCTTTGTCGAAGGCGGTTTGTGTCACAATTTTCCTTATGATTATAAAAACGGAATTCTCTCTGTTCGAGGTTTTTACCTTTCTTTAAATTGAGTTTGTTTTTTGTCGGTTTTTATAAACGGATGCATGAAGCGAAGTCAAGAGAAGTCCTGCGTGAGCAGGGGATACTTGTTTGAACGTCGGCTTAAAAGCCGACATTCAAACGTGCAGTGTACATGGGCAGGTCACCAAAATCTGCTTGAAAAACAAAGTTGATGAGCGCGAGGGAAATCTTCGCACCGACAAAGGGTTTTGCGACGTTGATTTCCGCTTTTTGAAGGTTTAAAATCGGGTCTTTTTCTTCGCTGGAGATCCAAACCTGTCCGTAACCTGCGTAGGGCGTGACAAAGAGAAAACCCTTGCTGATAGAGATGTCGGCGCCCATGGTTTCTAAATCAAGATCATCCACACCGGATAAGGTGGTGTAAGACCCGCGAATTGCGACAGCGGGTAGTGTTGCATTTCCCGAAATGATGGCCCACTTAAGCTCTCCTCCGATGACTTTAATATTTGAACTGGGAAGTTTTGTGTAGCTTGCACCGATGTCAAACCCGAAAGGCAATCCTTTTTGAAGGTGAATTCGTGGCAAAATGATGGTTCCGGGTACATCATCTAGGAGGACGGAATCCCAAAGTCCCTCATCTATGTTGATGGCCGTGGCTTCGATACCGATATCAAAGCCAAAAATGCCAAGCGGTTCTGCAGGTGCCAGCGGTAGGTAGCTGATCGCAAGTCCGATTTCTTTGGAGAAATCTTCAAAGACGGATTGCGCTAAGATGCTTGGAAGTTCAATGTCAAGTTTTCCCGCAGCGGCGGGTCGGCTGAAAACGACTAAGGTCAGGACCAGTGTAGCCCAAATTGTGTAGCCTTTTATTTTAGATGACATGGATGGATTCTCCTTTAAAATGATTGACTGTCTGCTCACGTAGTAAGTGGGGGATCAATTTTTAACCCAGTATATCAGAATTTTTTCTTGACAAAGAAAGACTTAGACACTAATATTAGCCGTTTGTTTGGCTAGGTCATTCTTTCGTTGTTTTTTGCTAAAACACGTTTGGGATATAAATTTCTTCAAATGCAAATCGTAGGTCTATATATCATAGTCATTTTTTGAATGTAAAGAATCCGACATTGAGCCGAAGGCTGGCGTAGCTCAGTTGGCAGAGCAGCTGATTTGTAATCAGCAGGTCGGGGGTTCAAATCCCTTCGCCAGCTCCGGATTTTCTGTCGAGCTTGGATTGACAAATCTGAAGGATGAACGCGGAAGTTGGTCGCATATAATATAGAGTTAATGTCTTTTTGATGTGGGGAGGTACCCGAGTGGACAAAGGGAGCAGACTGTAAATCTGCCGCTTCCGAGCTACGGAGGTTCGAATCCTCCCCTCCCCACCAGTCAAATTGGTTTTGCGGGAATAGCTCAGTGGTAGAGCGCTAGCCTTCCAAGCTGGATGTCGCGGGTTCAAATCCCGTTTCCCGCTCCAAAATAAGCAGTGGGACTTGCGGTGGATGTCTTTTTTGTTTCGACTGAGTTTTATCTTGGGGAGATTTGTTAAGTTGTGAGGTTAGGGGCTGCTCTTGTGCCCTTGTAGCTCAGTCGGTAGAGCACATCCTTGGTAAGGATGAGGTCACCGGTTCAAATCCGGTCAAGGGCTTTTTTATGTACTATGCCACCTAAGGAAGAAATGCTAGACGGGGAGATGGATCGATGTTATCTTTGTCCAAAATTGAGGGTCTGTCCCAGATCTTGGGGGCGTTTTAAGTTAGGTATTCTGTTTTTTGTAGTGTTTGATACTAATCTAATGAGGAGATAGAGATGGGTAAGGCGAAGTTTGAGCGGACAAAGCCGCATGTGAATATAGGGACAATTGGTCACGTGGATCACGGGAAGACGACCTTGACCTCTGCAATTACAAAAGTTCTGGCCGAAAAAGGCTCAGCCGAATATCTTGCCTACGACTCCATTGATCGAGCACCTGAAGAGCGGGAACGTGGTATCACCATCGCCATCGCGCATGTCGAATACGAAACCGAAAAAAGACACTATGCCCATGTGGATTGCCCCGGTCATGCCGACTACGTCAAAAACATGATTACTGGCGCTGCACAGATGGACGGCGCAATCTTAGTCGTCTCCGCCGCAGATGGCCCCATGCCGCAAACACGGGAACACATTCTACTCGCGCGTCAGGTTGGCGTGCCTTTCATCGTGGTCTATCTCAACAAAGCCGATCAGGTCGATGATGAAGAACTACTCGAACTCGTTGAATTAGAAGTTCGAGAGCTGCTTTCAAAATATGATTTTCCAGGAGATGACATCCCCTTGGTCGTGGGTTCTGCCTTAAAAGCCTGCGAAGGCGATAGCGGCCCCATGGGAGGAGAATCCATCTTAAAACTCATGGATGCCATCGACGAATACATCCCCACGCCGAAGCGTGAAATAGACAAACCCTTTATCATGCCTATAGAAGACGTCTTTTCTATTTCAGGTCGTGGCACCGTCGTGACCGGTCGTATCGAAAAAGGCGTTTGTAAGGTGGGTGACGAAATTGAAATTGTTGGCGTTACCGAAACCCAGAAAACAGTCGTTACCGGTGTAGAAATGTTTCGCAAGATCTTAGATCGTGGCGAAGCCGGAGACAATGTCGGCGTCTTAATTCGTGGCACCAAACGAGAAGAAGTGCAGCGTGGCATGGTCCTGTCGAAACCGGGCAGCATTACCCCGCACACCGTATTTAAGGCCGAAGCCTATATCCTGACCAAAGAAGAAGGGGGTCGTCATACCCCGTTTTTTAATGGCTATCGTCCGCAGTTTTATTTGAGAACCACCGACGTCACCGGTATTGCGAAATTGAACGAAGGTGTTGAAATGGTCATGCCTGGAGACAACGCCGCGATGGAAGTTGAGTTGATTATGCCGATCGCCATGGACGTCGGATTGCGTTTTGCGATTCGAGAAGGCGGTCGAACGGTCGGCGCCGGCGTCATCACAGAAATTATTAAGTAATTTACGCGTAATCATTACGCTTTACATGGGGCTTGGCTTATGAGAGAAATTATTACTTTGGGTTGTTTGGATTGCAAAAGAAGAAACTATTCGACGATGAAGAACAAGCGGAATACGCCTGATCGGGTTGAATTGAAGAAATATTGTAATTCCTGTCGGAAACATACGCTGCATAAAGAGGTCAAGTAGATTTGATTGATGAATTGCATTTTAGGCCAGTAGCTCTAATTGGTTAGAGCGGCGGTCTCCAAAACCGCATGTTGGGGGTTCGAGTCCCTCCTGGCCTGCTTTTTTTGAGTGGGTCGTTTGTGCGAATTCAATTTTATCGAGATTACTGATATAAGGGAGAGTCAGATGGTTGGAAAGGGATTAAATGCTGTTCGTGGTTTTTTTAAGGACGTTAAAAGCGAACTCTTAAAAGTGACGTTTCCCTCGAAAAATGAAACGATTGGCTCGACAACGGTTGTGATTATTTTTACCATGATTGTGGCGCTTTATTTGGCCGGTGTTGATATTATTCTCGTTCGTTTGCTTCGTTTGGCAGTTTAATGTCCTTGAGCGAGGGAGGGCTTATGGAAAAGGAATGGTATGTCGTGCATACCTACTCGGGTTATGAGGGGCGGGTTAAGGCGAGTTTGGAAGAACGCGTGAAGACACTTGGCCTCGAAGAGCGGGTGGGAACGATCTTAATCCCCTCTGAAGAAGTGACTGAGATAAAGGAAGGGAAAAAACGGACTTCCACAAAAAAGTTTTTCCCAGGTTATATTATCGCAGAGCTGGTGCTTGATCCTGAAATTCATCAGCTTGTAACAGGAACCCCAAAAGTCACCGGGTTTCTGGGTGCAGGAGATATGCCTGCGCCCTTGCCGCTCCAGGAAGTAAAGCGGCTTCTAAAACAATTGGATGAAGGTGTTGCCCCTTCTGCTGATTTGGCGCGTTTCGACAAATCTGAAAATGTTCGTATTGTGGATGGTCCTTTTTTGGGTTTCAATGGTGTTGTTGATGAAGTGAATGCGGATCAGGAAAAGCTGAAGGTCTTGGTGAGTATCTTTGGGCGCTCTACTCCCGTTGAACTCAGTTATTTGCAAGTTGAAAAAGTGTAATTTAAAGTGCCAATTCCAGGTGTGAACCTGGGGCCAGTTGGAATAGAAAGGGCGTAGAAAAAATGGCAAAAGAAATAAAAGGTTTGGTTAAACTCCAAATTCCTGCAGGAAAAGCAAATCCCGCGCCACCCGTCGGTCCAGCCTTGGGTCAACATGGGGTGAATATTATGGAGTTTTGTAAGGCCTTCAATGAAAAAACAAAAGGCATGGAAGGCTCGATTGTTCCTGCGGTGATCGAAATCTATGCGGATCGCACCTTTACTTTTGTACTGAAAAGCCCTCCTGCCTCTGATCTTCTGAAAAAATCTGCGGGCATTGCGAAAGGGTCTGCGGTACCACACAAAGAAAAGGTCGGCTCGGTAACACAGGCACAGGTTGAGGAAATTGCAAAAAAGAAGATGGACGATCTCAATGCAGTGGATCTTGCGGGTGCCTGCAAGATTATTGAAGGTGCGGCCAGAAGTATGGGAATTGAGGTGAAATAATACAGGCGTAATTTTCTGCTGATGTTGTTTATCCAGCGGGTATTTGACTGCAACGCAATGAGGGATGAAGATGGGAAAGAAGTATGACGCTTCGCTTCAAAAAATCGAAGCAAAAATGTATAGCCTGAAAGAGGCCTGCGACCTTGTCAGACAGGTGCATTCTGCAAAGTTTGATGGCAGTGTTGATTTTGCCATTCGGCTGGGGGTTGATCCACGGCACTCCGATCAGATGGTCCGTGGCTCCGTTTTGTTACCGCATGGAACAGGGAAGAAGGTTCGGATCCTTGTTTTTGCTAAAGGAGATAAAGAAAAAGAAGCGCTTGAGGCAGGAGCAGACCATGTGGGTGTCGAAGATATACTCGAAAAAATCAAAACAGGGTGGCTTGATTTTGACCGGGTGATTGCAACCCCTGATTTGATGGGTGTTGTCGGGCGTTTGGGGAAAGTCCTGGGTCCGAGGGGTTTAATGCCAAATCCGAAAACGGGCACCGTGACCTTTGATGTTGCAAAAGCGGTCAATGAAATCAAAAAAGGCAAGGTTGATTATCGTGTTGAAAAGGCAGGGATTATTCATGTCGCTATTGGTCGTGTTTCGTTTACAGCGGAGCAGCTTTATGAAAATGCCCTAGCCATTTTTGACTCTGTGATCCGGCAGAAGCCTGCAGTTGCAAAGGGACAGTATATTAAACGTGTTGTTGTTTCTCCCACAATGGGGCCGGGTATCTCAGTTGACGAGGGAAGTCTTCGTCCCGAAAAAGCGGCCGCTTAAGCCCAAATTTGAGGGGAAAGGAAGAGGGATGAATAGAGAAGAAAAAAAAGCGAGCGTTTCCCAGCTCAAGGACAAGTTTTCTCGTGCCAGTGTGGCGATATTGGCCGAGTTTTCTGGAATGGGTGTTGAGGAGCTTCGGCAGGTACGGAAAGAGTTGCGGGCAGCCGATGGTGAACTTCAGGTCGTCAAAAATAAGCTGGCCATTCGGGCTTCACTTGGAACGACAGCTGAGGCTCTCGGTGTCCACTTTAAAGGTCCGACGGTCGTGGCCTTTGGTTATGCTGATCCCGTTGCACCGACAAAGGCCCTCAAGGCAATTTCGGATAAACAAAAAAAGCTAAAGATAAAAGCAGGCGTTATTGAGGGAACAGTTGTCGATCTGGAGGATTTCAAAAAGATCGCGCTCTTGCCTTCTAAAGATGTTTTGATTGCAGAATTGATTGCTCGTTTTAATGGCCCAATTACAGGGTTTGCGGGTAGCCTTAATGGCATTCTAAGCAAATTTGTCCGTGCATTGGATGCGGTTCAGCAACAACGAAAAGATTCTTAAATATTGTAGTGGTGACATGGTCTTGGGGGCTTGCCCATAGACCTTAACGAGGAGGATGAAAAAGTGGCAACAGCAGAATTAACAAATGAAGCAATTTTAACCGCAGTCGAAAAAATGCCTGTACTTCAACTTTCAGAGTTGATCAAGATGGTTGAAGAGCGTTTTGGTGTTTCCGCAGCAGCACCTGTCGCTGTTGCAGCTGCCCCAGCGGGTGGTGGCACTGTAGAAGCTGTAGCGGAAAAAACCGAGTTTGATGTGATTTTAGCCAGTATTGGCGATAAAAAAATTCAGGTCATTAAAGCGGTTCGTGAAGTAACCAGCCTTGGTTTGAAAGAAGCAAAGGCTTTGGTGGATGGTGCACCTACACCGATCAAAACAGGTTTGTCCAAGGATGATGCCGAAGAGATGAAGAAAAGCCTGGAAGCCTCGGGTGCGACGATCGAAGTCAAATAGAACCTCAATTTTTTGGTAATCATTAAGGGTCTTTTTTTATGAGAAGGCCCATTTTTTCTTCAAACCTGCGTGGAGGGCATATGGCACAGCGGTCTGGTGTCAAAGTCAGAAAGCGGAAAGATTTTTCAAAAATTCCCGTTAAAATTGGGATTCCTAATCTGATTGAAATACAAAAGGCGTCGTACGAACGTTTTATGCAACGTGAAGTGCTGCACGATCAACGGATAGACATTGGTTTGCAATCGGCATTTACCTCGGTTTTTCCGATTGCGGATTACAATAATACAACGATGATTGAGTTTATAGATTATTCAATCGGAGGGCCGAAATATGACGTACAGGAATGCCTCGAACGTGGGATGACTTACGCCGCGCCGCTCAAAATTCGCGTGCGCTTGGTGATTTGGGACAAAGAAGTCAAAGGTGAAGCCAAAGTTCTTCGGGATGTCCGAGAACAAGAGGTTTACATCGGTGAATTGCCACTCATGACGGAAAATGGGACCTTCTTGGTCAATGGAACAGAGCGAGTGGTCGTGAGTCAACTCCAGCGTTCACCGGGTGCAGCCTTTACGCATGACAAAGGAAAGACGCATCCGAGTGGGAAGATTCTATATTCGGGGCGGATTATTCCTTATCGTGGTTCCTGGCTCGATTTTGATATGGACGCCAAGGATATTTTGTATGTGCGTATTGACCGGAGGCGCAAGCTGCCGACAACCATTCTTCTGAAGGCTTTTATTCAGACTGAAAAGCAAGAGACAGGCCCGCGTTATTTTATCGATGGACGAGATGAGCGTGTTGAGGGGGATACACTTGACGAAGTCGTCTTAAGGCTTTTCTATCCGATGGAAGATGTCTTTCTGGAAGATGGGGCCTTTTTTCGCCGCTTAAATCCTAAAATTCATGCAGGTATTCGTGTGCCTTCTGATTTGATGGACTCTGCTGGAAAAGAGGTACTGGTCAAGGAAGGAAATAAACTAACACGTGGTGCACTTCGAAAGGTAAAAGCCCAAGGCATTGAGTCGATACCCTATCCGCGTGAAGAACTTGTGGGCAAAGCGGTCTTAAACGACGTGATTGATGAGTCCACGGGTGAAATTTTGATTGAGCAAAACCAGCTCTTGACAGAGGAGATTCTCGCCGCAATCAGTGCGAGTGGCATCAACGAACTCACGCTGCTCTTTATTGACAACATTAATGTGCTTTCTGTCATGCGGGATACTTTATCGCTCGAAAAAGTTTCTTCTCCAGAAGAAGCCATGGTTGAAATCTATCGTAGGCTCCGTCCAGGAGAAACGCCCACGATGGATACGGCGAAGCTGCTTTTTGAAAATTTATTTACAAATCCGAAACGCTACGATCTTTCTCCTGTCGGCCGTTTGAAAATCAACAAAAAACTAGGACTCAAACTCCCGCTCGAACATCGAACCTTAACGGATCAGGATGTTGTGGAAGTGATCCGCTACCTTATAGAGCTTAAGGCAGGTAAAGGGGTGATCGAAGACATTGATCATCTTGGAAACCGTCGTGTGCGTTCTGTCGGGGAGTTACTTGAAAACCAATTCCGTATTGGTTTGGTTCGCATGGAACGCACGATCAAGGAACGCATGAATTTGCTTGATCTTGAAACCGCGCTCCCGCACGACCTCATCAATGCAAAACCTGTGATTGCGGTGGTGAAGGAATTTTTTGGCAGCAGTCAGCTGTCTCAGTTTATGGATCAGACCAATCCTTTGGCGGAGACAACACACAAACGCCGTCTTTCTGCCTTGGGACCAGGAGGCTTGACCCGTGATCGTGCCGGTTTTGAGGTGCGGGATGTGCATCCCAGCCATTATGGGCGAATTTGTCCGATTGAAACCCCGGAAGGGCCAAATATCGGTTTGATTACCTCTCTTGCAACCTATGCACGTGTCAATGAATTCGGTTTTATTGAATCGCCTTATCATAAGGTTGTGGACAAACACGTCTCAAGTGAAGTGGAGTACCTTTCTGCAATTGACCGAGATCGACCGGTGATTGCACAGGCAAACACCGCCCTGGATAAAGATAGCAATATTATTGCTGAAGTCGTCTCGGCACGATCTTTGGGGGATTTTATCGTCGTGCCGCCAGAATCGGTTGAATATATGGATGTTTCTCCAAAACAGATCGTGAGTGTGGCGACCTCTTTGATTCCCTTTTTAGAACATGATGATGCAAACCGGGCCTTGATGGGTTCAAACATGCAGCGTCAAGCCGTACCCTTGATTGCCTCAGAGGCCCCCTTGGTGGGAACGGGCATGGAAGGGGTGGTGGCCAGAGATTCCGGATACATTGTGCTTGCACGCCGTGGGGGTGTTGTCGAGAGTGTTGATGGTGAACGTATTGTCGTGAGGATTGAGGCCACTAAAGACGACGCGGCTGAAAATGCTGATGTGGAAATTGATGTCTACAAACTCATCAAGTTTCAGCGCTCCAATCAAAACACCTGTATCAATCAGCGCCCCATTATTTCTGTGGGAATGCGTGTGAAAAAGGGCGATGTGCTTGCTGACGGCCCCGCAATTGATCAGGGCGAATTGGCTCTAGGGCGAAATATCCTCGTGGCCTTTATGCCCTGGGGAGGCTATAACTACGAAGATGCCATCCTCATCTCCGAAAAACTGATTAAGAATGACACCTTTACTTCGATCAACATCGAGGAGTTTGACCTGGAGTCACGCGATACAAAGTTGGGCAAAGAAGAAATCACACGTGATATTCCCAGTGTGAGTGAAGAAGCCCTGATGAATCTGGATGAATCCGGTATTATTCGTGTGGGTGCTGAGGTGAAACCCGGAGATATTCTGGTCGGAAAAGTGACCCCAAAAGGGGAAACGCAGTTGACACCGGAAGAAAAGCTCTTGCGTGCAATCTTTGGTGAAAAGGCAGGAGATGTGAAAGATGCATCGCTGTATGTTCCGCCGGGCATCGAAGGTATTGTTGTGGATGTGAAGATTTTTTCGCGTCGCAGTGTTGAAAAAGATGAACGTTCTAAAACCATTGAACGGCAGGATTTAGGGAGAATTCATCGTGACCACAAAGACGAGCTGGGTATTATTGAACAGGAAAAATTCAAAAAACTGCGTTCTTTGATGATCGACATGCTTGTTGGTGTTGATATTGTTGATCCTGAAACGGGTGAAATTCTGCTCAAGAAAAAGAAAAAAATTACAGAAGAAATTCTTGAGAGAATTAAGAACAACTCCTTAAAACATATCACGCTAAGTGATAAGAAGGCGCAAGCCAAGATTGACCATGTTGAGGTTTTTCATAAAGAGCAGGTTGATATCTTGCAGACCATTTACGATGAAAAAGCGGGACGCCTAAAGCGCGGGGATGAATTGCCTCCGGGTGTGATTAAATTGGTTAAAGTTCTCGTCGCAATGAAAAGAAAGCTTCAGGTCGGAGATAAAATGGCCGGACGTCATGGCAACAAAGGGGTGATTTCTCGGATTCTTCCTGAAGAAGACATGCCTTATTTGCCGGATGGTACGCCCGTTGAGCTGGTTTTAAATCCCCTGGGAGTGCCTTCAAGAATGAATGTCGGACAGATATTGGAAACCCATCTGGGTTGGGCTGCGCATGTCTTGGGTGTTCATGTTGCGACCCCTGTGTTTGACGGTGCAACTGAAGAAGAAGTGAAAGCCATGCTTCGAGAAGCCAATCTTTCTGATAGTGGTCAGACCATTTTATATGACGGTAAAAGCGGGGAAGCTTTTAAAAGACCTGTGACGGTCGGCAAAATGTACATTCTGAAATTACATCATCTTGTCGATGATAAAATTCATGCAAGATCCATCGGGCCTTATTCCTTGGTGACACAGCAACCTTTGGGAGGGAAAGCCCAATTCGGAGGGCAGCGTCTAGGGGAAATGGAAGTCTGGGCGCTTCAGGCCTACGGTGCTGCGTCGATTCTTCAGGAGTTTTTGACGGTGAAGTCCGATGATGTTCCCGGGCGTTCGCGTATTTATGAAGCGATTGTCAAAGGGGAGCACTTTTTAGAGTCGGGGCTTCCTGAATCATTCAACGTGCTCATCAAAGAACTTCAAAGTTTAGGTCTTGATGTGGAGTTGATTCCGGCGGGTGCTTAGAACATCGAGCTGGATCGCCTGGCAATTTTCAATTTTATTTTATACTGAGTTTCGCAATTTTCAGAGATAAGCTAACCTTAAGGGTTTGGAGGTTTGATGCAAACAATCGATAAGGTTGAAACAGTAAAGGGTTTTTTTGAGAAATCAAAAAGTCCGATTTCTTTTGATGCCATCCGTATTCGGATTGCCTCAAGTGAAAAAATTCGTTCGTGGTCTTATGGTGAGGTCAAAAAGCCAGAGACCATCAACTACCGCTCATTTAAACCAGAACGTGATGGTCTTTTTTGTGCCCGAATCTTTGGGCCTGTGAAAGACTGGGAGTGTAACTGCGGCAAATACAAACGCATGAAACACCGTGGTATCGTTTGTGATAAGTGTGGTGTTGAGGTGATTCAGTCCAAGGTGCGTCGTGAACGTATGGGACATATTGAATTGGCTTCACCTGTGGCACACATCTGGTTTTTAAAAGGGATTCCGAGCCGTATTGCAATTTTATTGGACGTGACGCTCAAACTACTAGAACGTGTGCTTTATTTTGAGAATTACATCGTTGTTGATCCGAGAGATTCGGGTTTACAAGAAAAAGACATCATTACAGAAGATCAGTATCGTAGCCTGATGGAAGAACATGGGCCAGGTGGTTTTGTGGCTGAAATGGGTGCAGAGGCCATTCGCGAAATCCTAAAAGCAATCGATTTGGAGGAGCTTTGGGAAACCCTTCAGCAAAAACTCGCAGATTCGACTTCGGCTGCTGCACAGAAAAAATTAACAAAACGTCTTAAGGTCGTTGAGTCTTTCAGAAAATCGGGAAACCTGCCTGAATGGATGGTTTTAGATGTCGTGCCTGTGCTTCCACCAGAACTTCGTCCCCTGGTGCCGCTTGATGGAGGACGTTTTGCGACATCAGATTTGAATGATCTTTATCGACGTGTCATTAACCGCAATAATCGTTTGAAGCGTCTTCTTGAATTGAAGGCCCCTTCCATTATTATTCGTAACGAAAAACGAATGCTTCAGGAATCGGTAGATGCCCTTTTTGACAATGGGCGTCGTGGACGTGCGATTCGCGGACCCAATAAACGTCCTCTCAAATCGCTTTCCGATATGCTCAAAGGAAAACAGGGCCGTTTTCGTCAGAATTTGTTGGGGAAACGTGTCGATTATTCCGGACGTTCGGTGATTGTGGTTGGGCCTGAATTAAAATTACATCAATGTGGTCTTCCCAAAAAAATGGCACTTGAACTCTTTAAGCCCTTTATTTATCACAAGTTGGAAGCGCGTGGGGCCGTCACGACCATTAAGAGCGCAAAAAAAATGGTGGAACGGGAAAGTCCCGAGGTCTGGGATATTTTAGATGAGGTCATCCGTGAACACCCTGTTCTTTTAAATCGTGCACCCACCTTACATCGACTTGGGATTCAGGCCTTTGATCCAGTGCTTGTCGAAGGCAAGGCGATTCGCTTGCATCCTCTCGTCTGTGCGGCTTTTAACGCTGATTTTGATGGGGATCAAATGGCCGTTCATTTGCCGCTCTCAATCGAAGCGCAGATTGAGGCCAGGGTATTGATGATGTCCATCAATAATGTGCTTTCTCCTGCCAGTGGTCAGCCCATCATGGTGCCTTCACAGGACATGATTTTAGGGTGTTATTGGTTGACCAAGGAGCGGCCCGGTGCAAAGGGTGAGGGTAAAATCTTTTTTGGTCCTGAGGAAGTACGCGTTGCCTATGATCACCACGTGGTCGAAGAACACGCTCGCATTAAGGTCAAGCTTGATGGTGTGTTGGTGGACACAACGGTTGGGCGGGTGATTTTTGGCGAAATCCTCCCCCAAAAAACACCGTTCTCCGCAGTGAATCGCACACTCAATAAAAAGGCTTTGGTTAAGATGATTTTTGAGGCCTATCGTGATGCAGGTCATCGTGAGACCGTTATATTTTTGGATCGCGTCAAAGAGCTTGGTTTTACTTATGCAACCCGTGCGGGGATTTCCATTTGTATCGATGACATGCATATCCCGAGTAAAAAGGCCTCCTTGATCGAGAAAGCCCGAAAGGAAGTGGGTGAGATCGAAGAGCAGTACGCAAATGGACTCATTACCAATGGAGAACGCTATAACAAGGTCGTCGATATTTGGGCCCATGTTACGGATGTTGTGGCCACTGAAATGATGACGGAATTGTCCGAGGTTGAGGTGACTTCCGAAGTGGGTGAAGTTGGAAAGCCGAATCGTACAAAATTTAACTCTATTTATATGATGGCGGATTCAGGTGCGCGAGGAAGTGCACAACAAATCAGGCAATTGGGGGGGATGCGAGGCTTGATGGCAAAACCTTCTGGTGAAATTATCGAAACCCCGATTACCGCTAATTTTAGGGAAGGTTTGACTGTTCTTCAGTATTTTATCTCGACACATGGTGCGAGAAAAGGGCTGGCGGACACTGCTTTAAAAACAGCCAATTCGGGTTATCTCACACGCCGTTTAGTTGATATTTCTCAAGATGTTATTGTCAAATTGCTTGACTGCGAGACACCTGATAGCATCTCGGTGATGGCCCTTGTTGAAGGGGGTGAAATCATTGAGCCGCTTGAAGAGCGTATTTCGGGTCGCGTCGCTGCGGAGGATATTCTTGATCCGATTACAGGCGAGTTGATTTGTTCTGCGAATGATGATCTTAATGAGGATCGCACTCAGGCTGTTGTTGATTCTGGGATTGACCGAGTCAAAATTCGTTCTACATTGACCTGTCAGGCCAGATGGGGGGTCTGTGCAAAGTGTTATGGTTTAGACCTTTCGCGTGGCGAAGAGGTTGAATTGGGTGAGGCCGTGGGTGTCATTGCGGCGCAATCCATTGGAGAGCCGGGCACCCAGCTGACCATGCGGACCTTTCATATTGGTGGTACGGCAAGTAAGGTGATTGAACAAACGACTCTGGAGGCAAAAAATGCCGGTGTCGTGAAGTATCTACAGCTCAATACAGTAAAGGACAAACATGGCGATATGATCGTCATGAATCGTAATGGTAAGATCGCGATTTATGACGAAACAGGCCGTGAAAAAGAGAAATATTCTGTTGTCTACGGTGCAAAAATCAAGGTCAAAGAAAATGCCACGGTTTCTGCGTCCCAGCGTTTAGTCGAATGGGATCCGTATTCACTTGCCATCCTGACCGAAGTCGGTGGCAAGGTTGCGATGGGTGATGTGGTTGAGGGCATGACCATGCGTGAAGAGGTGGATGAGGTGACAGGCCTTGCACGACGCGTTATTGTGGATTATCCCGGTGCGATGCGTCCTCGTATTTCAATCAAAGATAAGTCGGGTCGGACGGCGAAGCTACCTTCGACTGGGATGGTTGCGCGTTATCTTCTCCCTGCTGGCGCACATATTTTTGTTGAAAAAGGGCAAGAGATGAGTCCGGGAGATGTACTGGCGAAGATTCCAAGAGAGACAACCAAAACAAAGGATATCACCGGTGGTTTGCCGCGTGTCGCCGAATTATTTGAAGCCAGAAAACCAAAAGAGCTGACGATTATTTCGGAGATTGATGGAACCGTGGAATATGGCGGTTTTGTCAAAGGCATGCGTAAGGTCATTGTCAAAAACGAACTGGGTGATATGCGCGAATATTTCATTCCTAAAGGCAAACATGTCAATGTTCATGAAGGAGACTGGGTGAGTGCAGGAGAGGCTCTGATGGATGGTTCAGCCAATCCCCATGACATTCTTGATGTGCTTGGACCAAAGGCCCTGCAACAGTATCTTGTAGACGAGGTGCAGGAAGTTTATCGTCTTCAGGGGGTTTCAATTAACGATAAACATATTGAGATCATCGTCCGTCAAATGTTGCGTCGCGTCAAAATTGAAGCATCGGGTGATACCGGATTTCTTATTGGTGCTCAGGTAGATAAGTTTGCTTTTGCGGAAGAAAATGAAAAGGTCATGAATAAGGGGGGGCAGCCTGCGATCGGTAAACCGATTTTGTTGGGGATTACAAAAGGTGCGCTTTCAACCGATAGTTTTATCTCTGCAGCGTCCTTCCAGGAAACCACCCGTGTATTAACGGAGGCGGCGATCAGTGGGAAAGTCGATCATCTCTTAGGGCTTAAGGAAAATGTCATTGTCGGGCGTCTTATTCCCGCAGGCACCGGGCCAGCACGTTATCGGGAGGTCTATGCCCGTTTGCCAAAATCTGAATTATCCGGCGAAAATGAAACATCTGAGACAACATTGTCAGGTGAAACTGCGGAGCAAAAAATCCCCAGTAAAACCGCTTGACATGCAAAAGAGTTTTCCATATAATGCTGAAGTTTTGGGGGTGGAGAGTAAATAATTATGCCGACAATTAATCAATTGGTCAAAAACGGGCGACTTAAAGCGCAGTCAAAAACGAAAAGTCCTGCCCTGAAGCGCTCGCCTCAACGCAGAGGTGTTTGTGTCCGTGTTTATACAACGACACCCAAAAAGCCAAATTCAGCATTACGCAAAGTTGCACGTGTTCGTTTGACGAATGGCATCGAAGTGACCTCTTATATCCCTGGTGAGGGTCATAACCTTCAGGAACATTCCATTGTTCTGGTGCGTGGTGGAAAAGTGAAGGATTTACCGGGTGTTCGTTATCATATTGTCCGTGGTGCCTTAGATACTGTAGGGGTTTCTGATCGGAAGCAGGGGCGTTCAAAATACGGTGCCAAAACGCCTAAATAATTGTTTTGTTATTGGAGTTAAAGTCGATTTAGATGTCAAGACGAAAAGTAACAGTTAAAAGGGAAATTCTTCCTGATCCCCGTTTTGGGGATAGGCTGATTTCTAAGTTTATTAGTTTGTTGATGCGGGGTGGAAAGCGGAGTATCGCTGAGTCGATCTGCTACGATGCTTTTGATCAGATTCAAGAAAAAACAGGTTCTGATCCCTTGACGGTCTTCAAGGCTGCGGTTGATAATGTGAAGCCCCGGGTTGAAGTGAAGTCCCGTCGCGTGGGTGGCGCGTCCTATCAGGTTCCCGTTGAAATTCATCAAAACCGAAGAGTCACTTTGGCCTTACGCTGGCTGACCCGCTATGCACGTCAGCGTTCCGGTCGAACCATGCGTGATAAGCTTGCCGGTGAATTGCTGGATGCTTCCAGCAATGCGGGCGCTGCGGTGAAAAAAAGAGAAGATACGCACCGAATGGCGGATGCGAATAAGGCTTTTGCCCATTACCGTTGGTAAGTGGGTTCTTTATAATTTTTTTGTATTGGGAGCGGGTGTTCTCTTTTGCCGCTCCTATTTTTTTTTAGATCGAACGAAGGAAGTAAATCGTGTCTCGCGAATACGCATTAGATAAAACCCGGAATATTGGCATCATGGCTCATATTGATGCGGGTAAGACGACGACGACAGAGCGTATTCTCTTTTATACGGGGGTGACGCATCGTATTGGCGAGGTTCATGAAGGTAACGCGACGATGGATTGGATGGAGCAGGAGCGTGAACGTGGCATTACCATTACTTCTGCCGCAACGACCTGTATCTGGAAGGATCATCGTATTAATATTATTGATACACCAGGGCATGTTGATTTTACCATTGAGGTAGAGCGTTCCCTCCGTGTCTTAGATGGGGCCGTTGCCGTTTTTGATTCTGTTCAGGGTGTGGAACCTCAGTCTGAGACGGTTTGGCGCCAAGCGGATCGTTATCACGTTCCGCGTATTGCTTTTATGAATAAGATGGATCGCATGGGTGCTGATTTCTATGCGGGTGTTCAGACCATGGTTGATCGTCTGGGTACCGTGCCTGTTCCGGTTCAAATTCCAATTGGAAAAGAAGCTGAATTTCGGGGTTCGGTTGATCTTATTGGAATGAAGGGGATTTTTTTTGATGATGAAACCCTGGGCGCTAAATTTATCATTGGTGATATTCCTGATGATCTGCAAGGCATCGCAGAAGAGTATCGCAATAAGTTGATCGAAGTGGTTGCTGATTACGATGATGCCTTAATGGGGAAATATCTTGAGGGCCTTCCCGTTTCTTCTGGGGAAATTATCTCAGCCTTGCGGAAGGGCACACTTGCTCTGGAGATTGTTCCCGTTCTCTGTGGTTCTGCTTTTAAAAATAAGGGCGTTCAGCTCTTGATTGATGGCATTATCGATTTTTTGCCCGCTCCAACAGATATTCCCTCAGTCAAGGGGGTTGATTGCAAAACTGGAAATGACATAGAGCGAAGTGCAACCGATGAAGAGGATTTCTCTGCACTTGCTTTTAAAATCATGACCGATTCTTTTGTCGGGCAGTTGACTTTTTTCCGGGTCTATTCGGGTGTTCTTAAGGCGGGGTCTTATGTCTATAATTCGACAAAGGGTTCTAAGGAGCGTGTTGGTCGAATCTTAAAGATGCACGCGGATAAGCGAGAGGATGTTCAGGAGGTTCGCACCGGAGACATTGCTGCTGCAGTGGGTTTAAAGGGCACAAAAACAGGTGATACCTTGTGTGAGGAGAAAAATCCTGTGCTCTTGGAGGTCATGACCTTTCCCGAGCCTGTTATTTCCCTGGCCATTGAGCCAAAGACCAAGGTGGATCAGGAAAAGCTGGGGCTTTCGCTTCAGAAGCTTTGTCATGAAGATCCTTCCTTGCGTGTTTCGTCAGACGAAGAAACCATGCAGACCATTATTTCGGGCATGGGGGAGTTACATCTTGAAATCATTGTTGATCGTCTGAAGCGTGAGTTTAAGGTGGATGCCAATGTCGGTAAGCCGCAGGTTGCTTATCGAGAAACCATCCAGGCTGGGGCTGAAGCCGAAGGAAAGTATATTCGTCAGACAGGTGGACGTGGGCAATATGGTCATTGTTGGTTAAAGGTTGAGCCCCAGGAAGAAGACAAAGAATTTGAGTTCGTAAACAGTATTGTTGGTGGTTCAATTCCTCGGGAGTTTATTGCGCCGATTGAAAAGGGCGTGCGAGAGGCAACCACTTCTGGCGTTGTGGCGGGTTACCAAATGATTAATCTGAAAGTGACACTTTATGATGGATCCTTTCATGATGTGGACTCATCGGAAACCGCATTTAAGATTGCGGGTTCTATGGCCTTTAAGTCAGCCACAAAAAAAGCCGATCCTGTTTTATTAGAGCCCATTATGGATTTGGAGGTTGTTGTTCCTGAGGAGTACATGGGCGATGTTATCGGTCGATTGAGTGCCAAGCGTGGAAAGATTTTGGGTATGACGATGCGAGGGGGTGCACAAGTCATTTCTTCATTGGTTCCTCTTGCAGAAATGTTTGGTTATGCGACAGACTTGCGCTCTATGACACAGGGGCGTGGTGTGTTTACGATGCAATTTTTGAAATATGGTGTCGTTCCTAAGGTGATTTCAGATGAAATTATTGCTAAAAACCAAGGAGCTTAGTTTCACTTTTAATTTTTAGTTGATAACAATCAACTTATTTTTTTGTATTAGAGCGTAGAATTCGGAGGAGATAGAGATGGGTAAGGCGAAGTTTGAGCGGACAAAGCCGCATGTGAATATAGGGACAATTGGTCACGTGGATCACGGGAAGACGACCTTGACCTCTGCAATTACAAAAGTTCTGGCCGAAAAAGGCTCAGCCGAATATCTTGCCTACGACTCCATTGATCGAGCACCTGAAGAGCGGGAACGTGGTATCACCATCGCCATCGCGCATGTCGAATACGAAACCGAAAAAAGACACTATGCCCATGTGGATTGCCCCGGTCATGCCGACTACGTCAAAAACATGATTACTGGCGCTGCACAGATGGACGGCGCAATCTTAGTCGTCTCCGCCGCAGATGGCCCCATGCCGCAAACACGGGAACACATTCTACTCGCGCGTCAGGTTGGCGTGCCTTTCATCGTGGTCTATCTCAACAAAGCCGATCAGGTCGATGATGAAGAACTACTCGAACTCGTTGAATTAGAAGTTCGAGAGCTGCTTTCAAAATATGATTTTCCAGGAGATGACATCCCCTTGGTCGTGGGTTCTGCCTTAAAAGCCTGCGAAGGCGATAGCGGCCCCATGGGAGGAGAATCCATCTTAAAACTCATGGATGCCATCGACGAATACATCCCCACGCCGAAGCGTGAAATAGACAAACCCTTTATCATGCCTATAGAAGACGTCTTTTCTATTTCAGGTCGTGGCACCGTCGTGACCGGTCGTATCGAAAAAGGCGTTTGTAAGGTGGGTGACGAAATTGAAATTGTTGGCGTTACCGAAACCCAGAAAACAGTCGTTACCGGTGTAGAAATGTTTCGCAAGATCTTAGATCGTGGCGAAGCCGGAGACAATGTCGGCGTCTTAATTCGTGGCACCAAACGAGAAGAAGTGCAGCGTGGCATGGTCCTGTCGAAACCGGGCAGCATTACCCCGCACACCGTATTTAAGGCCGAAGCCTATATCCTGACCAAAGAAGAAGGGGGTCGTCATACCCCGTTTTTTAATGGCTATCGTCCGCAGTTTTATTTGAGAACCACCGACGTCACCGGTATTGCGAAATTGAACGAAGGTGTTGAAATGGTCATGCCTGGAGACAACGCCGCGATGGAAGTTGAGTTGATTATGCCGATCGCCATGGACGTCGGATTGCGTTTTGCAATTCGAGAAGGCGGTCGAACGGTCGGCGCTGGTGTCATCACAGAAATTATTAAGTAATTTACGTTTTACCTTAAGGCTTAAGAAGAGGCAAACACAGTGAGTCAGAAGATTCGAATTAGATTAAAGTGTTACGATTTTCGTGTATTAGACCAGTCGGTAGCTGAGATTGTCGATACCGTGACACGTACTGGGGCGAAGGTTTCCGGTCCCATTCCTTTGCCAACAAAAATTAATAAATACACGGTGCTTCGGTCTCCGCATGTGGATAAAAAGTCTCGAGAGCAGTTTGAGATCCGAACACATAAACGCCTGATTGACATATTAGAGCCGACACCTGAAACAGTGGATGCTTTGATGAAGCTTAACTTGTCGGCGGGTGTCAATGTCGAAATTAAAACCTAAGGCTGTCTGATGATTGATGGATTGATTGGATATAAATTAGGCATGACTCAAGTCTTTGTGGATGGGAAGGGGCTCGTTCCTGTTACCGTTTTAGAGGTAGGGCCTTGTAAGGTGGTGCAGCTAAAGACATTAGAAAAAGACGGATATGAGTCTGCCCAGATTTCATTTAAAGAAGTGAAGCCTCATCGTTCGAATAAACCCACGCTTGGGCATTTTAAGCGCGCAGCACTTCCTCCGAGTCGTATGCTGAGGGAGTTTAAGGGCGGCAAAGATCTTTCCTGTGGTCAAGTGCTTACTGCTGATCTTTTTCGTGAAGGGCAGTTTGTTGATGTCACGGGAACTTCAAGGGGCAAAGGTTTTCAGGGGGTTATAAAACGTCATAATTATAGTGGCGGGCGTGCAACGCATGGCTCTCGTTTTCATCGTGCACCGGGATCTATTGGGCAGAGTGCCTATCCCTCTCATGTTTTTAAAAACAAGGGGATGCCGGGGCAAATGGGAGACAAACAAGTGACAACGCAGGGACTTGAAGTTGTGAGTGTGCGTCCTGAGGAGAACTTGATTCTTGTCAAAGGTGCAGTTCCTGGTGGAAAACAGGGGATGGTCCTTGTTCGTAAGTCAGTTAAAGGTCGCTCGAATTAGGGAAAACGGTTTTAAAGATGCTTGAAGTAGACGTAAAAAATAGTCATAACGAAAAAACAGGGACTGTGACGCTTGATGCACAGGTTTTTGGTGCTCCTGTTCTTCCTGAGCTCTTGCATGAAGTGGTTCAAATGCAGCGGGCTTCAATGCGTCAGGGGACAGCCTCGACAAAAACAAAGGGTTTGGTGCGTGGTGGCGGTAAAAAACCCTGGCGTCAGAAGGGCACAGGACGTGCTCGGGCGGGTTCGACTCGTTCTCCAATATGGCGTGGGGGTGGAGTAACTTTTGGTCCGAGACCCAGAAGTTATGCCTACTCCATTCCAAAAAAGAAAGCCCGTAAGGCGCTTTTTTCTGCCCTGTCTTGCAAAGTGGCAGAGGATGCACTTGTTGTTTTAGAGGAGTGGAGCTTTTCTGAAGTGAAAACGCGGGCCATGGTGCGTTTAATGGAAAAATTGTCTCTTTCGGGTCGTGTTTTAATCGCGGTGAGTCAAAAAGACGATGACCTTGTTCGCATGAGTGGCAATATTCCAAACGTCAAACTCATTGAAATCAGAAATTTAAATGTCTATTCTCTCCTTCTGAATGAAACCCTGCTGATTACGCAGAGAGATGTGGCGCGTCTGGTTGAAACCTGGGGGAAATCATGAGTCCTTACGATTTAATTATTCGCCCTTTGGTGACGGAAAAAAGTACTGCGCTTCGGGAACAAGGGAATAAAGTGTGTTTTGTGGTGGATCAAAGGGCCAATCGAAGCATGATTAAATCTGCGGTTGAAGAGACCTTGAACGTGAAGGTTGAAAAAGTTCACGTACTCAACATGATCGGAAAAACAAAACGCTTGAATCGTTTTGAAGGAAAACGCCCCGATTGGAAAAAGGCGATTGTGACCCTCAAAGCGGGTGAAAAACTCGATTTGTTTGAAGGTTAGCCTCTTAAGTTCAATGATTAAAACATTATTTCGAGTAGGACAAGGATAGATATGGCAACGAAGCAGCATAAACCAACTTCACCGGGTCGAAGAGCCGCCTCTGGGTCGACATTTGAGGAGATTACAAAAAGCAAGCCTGAAAAATCTCTTCTAACCGCTTTGCATTCTACGGGTGGAAGAAATAATCGCGGACGTATGACCAGTCGTCATCGTGGCGGAGGGCATAAACGTGCGTATCGTGTCATTGATTTTAAACGTCAGAAATTCGATATTCCGGCTAAGGTCGCGGCGATTGAGTATGATCCCAATCGTTCCGCTCGAATTGCCCTTCTCTTTTATGTTGATGGTGAAAAACGTTATATTATTGCGCCCGATAAGCTTGAGGTGGGCGATGAAATATCCTCTGGTGCCAAAGCTGAAATTCGCATTGGTTGCGCCCTGCCTTTAATCAATATTCCGCTTGGAAGTGCGATTCATAATGTTGAGTTGAAAAAGGGAAAAGGGGGGCAACTTGCACGAAGTGCGGGTGCTTCTGCTCAACTGATGGCAAAAGAAGGGGATTATGCACATGTGCGTTTGACCTCGGGTGAAGTTCGTATTATTCGCTCGGAATGTTTGGCGACCATTGGGCAGGTTGGCAATATCGATCACGAAAATATTTCCTTGGGAAAAGCAGGCAGAAATCGTTGGAAAGGCCGAAGACCTCATGTTCGGGGTGTCGCGATGAATCCCGTGGATCATCCTCATGGCGGTGGTGAAGGTAAGGCAGGGGGAGGTAATCCGCATCCTGTTTCTCCTTGGGGCCAGTTGGCGAAGGGCTTTAAGACACGTAAAAGACATGAGTCTGATCGTTACATTGTTAAGAAACGAAAAAAATAATAAGGACGTATTGCTGACATTGAGTCGGCTGCACGAGGGAAAATATGCCAAGATCAATTAAAAAAGGGCCTTTTGTTGACGATCATCTTATGAAGAAGGTGAGCAGGATGAATGCCTCTAATGACATGAAGATCATCAAAACTTGGTCTCGGCGTTCAACGATATTGCCTGAAATGATTGGTCATACCTTGGCCATTCACAATGGGCGGAAATTTATTCCGGTTTATGTGACGGAGAATATGGTCGGACACAAACTGGGTGAGTTTTCTCCAACCCGCCAGTTTAAGGGACATGCTGGCGGAAAAAATGAAAAATCCTCAAAGGTTAGGTAGGTCTGGTCTTATGTCCGAAGAAGGTTTAGAGATGGAAGCAAAAGCAGTATTAAGATATATCCGTGTTGCTCCGCGTAAAGCACGCATGGCGATTGACTTAATTCGAGGGAAAAATGCTGAAGAGGCCATGACGATTTTAAAGTTTACGCCCCGGCACGCAGCAAGAGTGGTGCAGAAAGTTTTAAAGTCGGCGGTTGCCAATGCGACTCAGAAAGACATGGGCGACGTCGATACCCTTAGGGTTTCACGGGTGTTTGTGGATCCGGGGCCTTCGATGAAGCGCGTTCTGCCGCGGGCGATGGGGAGGGCCAATACCATCCTTAAAAGAACCAGTCACATTACGGTTGTTATTGGGCCTGAATCGGGAAAAATTAAACCTGTACGGCGTTCGGTACCCCTTGAAGGGAAATCCAAGCCTGTGAATAAAAAGCGCGTAGAGAAAAAAGAGCCGGCTGTAAATAAAGGCGAGGGGGAATAGTGGGGCAAAAGGTTCATCCATATGGATTTCGTCTGGGTTATATCAAGACTTGGAAGTCTCGATGGTATGCTGAAAAGGATTATTCAAAACAGCTTCATGAAGATCTTGCCGTCCGAAAGACCGTGAAGGAAAAGCTTTATCATGCTGGAATTTCTCGTGTTGAGATTGAGCGCTCTGGTAATCAGGTTAAGGTTTCTATCCATAGCTCTCGTCCAGGGATTATTATCGGTCGCAAGGGTGCAGAAGTTGACAAATTAAAATCAGAGCTTGAAGCGCTGACAGGGACACAGGTTTACATTAATATTAAAGAAATCAAAAAACCTGAGTTGGATGCCCAACTGGTTTCTGAAAATATTGCAAGTCAACTCGAGCGACGTGTTGCTTATCGCCGTGCCATGAAAAAGGCGGTTGCATCAACTTTAAGGCTTGGTGCGCAGGGCATTAAAGTACATTGTTCCGGTCGTCTTGGGGGGACTGAAATTGCCCGGGCTGAGTGGTATCGTGAGGGACGTGTTCCCCTCCATACTTTGCGTGCCGATATTGATTACGGTCAAGCGGAGTCCATGACGACAATGGGGCGTATCGGGGTCAAAGTCTGGATTTATCATGGTGAAGTGCTTCCAGGAGTAGATCAGGAACAGCAGCGTGGTAGCGCTGGTGGCTGGAGGAGTTAATGCTTTCCCCAAAAAAAGTAAAATTTAGAAAAAGAATGAAAGGTCGGATGAACGGTAAAGCTTACCGGGGTTCTGAGATTAGTTTTGGTGAGTTTGGTTTAAAAGCAATGGAGCCTTGCTGGATTACTTCAAGGCAGATTGAGGCCGCTCGAATTGCGATGACCCGTTTCATTAAGCGTGACGGGAAAATTTGGATTCGGATTTTCCCAGATAAGCCGATTACCAAAAAACCGGCAGAGACGCGGATGGGAAAAGGGAAGGGAGCTCCGGAATATTGGGTTGCGGTTGTCAAGCCAGGACGGATGCTCTATGAAATGGACGGTGTGCCTGAAGATGTTGCCAGAGAGGCGTTTCGGCTTGCAGCGCATAAGTTGCCCATTAAAACCCAGTTCGTTTCCAGAGATGGTGTTTAAATGAAACTTGATACTTTAAGGGATTTGACGGTTGAAGAGTTGCGAGATAAAGAAAAAAATATGAGAAAAGAACTCTTTAATTTGCGATTTCAGTCGGCGGTGGGTCATATTGAAAACCCCAATCGTTTTAAAGAAGTTCGTCGCGAGATTGCGCAATTACTTACCATTCTTCAGCTTAAAAAAAATGAGGCTGCATGAAAGATCGAAAAGAATATATTGGACGCGTATCGAGTAATAAAATGATGAAAACCGTCGTTGTTGCAATTGACCGGACGGTTAAACATCCGAGATATAAAAAATATCTAAAACGGACACGTCATTTAAAAGCTCATGATGAAACGAATACTTGTAATGTGGGTGATTTGGTGAAAGTCATTGAAACCCGTCCCTTAAGTGCTCAGAAGCGTTGGGTTGTGCTTGATGTGTTAAGGCGTGCCAAAGAGCTTTAACTTAAGAAGGAGATCGCCTTTTAATGGTACAAATACAAACAATGCTTGATGTTGCAGATAATTCAGGCGCAAAAAAATTGATGTGTTTTCATGTGACGGGTGGCTCACGGCGTCGTTACGCCAGTTTGGGCGATGTTGTGATTGCAACAGTTAAAGTGGCGATTCCTCAGGCAAATGTCAAAAAAGGTGATGTGGTAAAAGCTGTTATTGTGAGAACGACAAAGGAAGTGCGTCGCAGTGATGGATCCTATATTAAATTTGACCGAAATGCTGCCGTCTTAATTAACGCCTCCGGCGAACCCGTCGGTACGCGTATCTTCGGTCCAGTGGCGAGAGAGCTGCGGTGGAAGAAATATACCAAAATTATTTCTTTGGCCCCAGAAGTCGTGTAGAGAGGTAGATCGTGAAGAAGGATGCACTGAATACCCGAATCCGAAAAGGAGACCTTGTTCGAGTCATTGCAGGCAAGGAAAAAGGGAAAGAAGGCAATGTGTTGAGTGTTTCCCCGGGAAAACAGGCCGTTTTTGTTGAAGGTCTTAATCTCTTTAAACGTGCGACAAAGGCCAGCCAAGGTAATCCTAAGGGCGGGCTTGTCGAGCGTGAAGGGCGGCTTCATCTCTCTAATGTGATGTTGCTTTGTGCCAATTGCGGGAAGTTGGCACGTATTGGTGCTAAGATTTTACCGGATGGCGAAAAACTGAGAATTTGTCGACGCTGTGAAGAGGTACTGGACAAAAAGGCTTAATGTTTATTTTGAATTGCCATGAAGGGCTGTAGGGCAGGATGACAGAATCATGAAAAAAGAAAACAAACAGATAAAACCATTAAAAAGTCTTTACTCGGACAAGGTTGTTCCTGAAATGATTAAGGAATTTGGGTATAAAAATGTCATGCAGGTTCCCTTGCTTGAGAAGGTTGTTCTCAATGTGGGAATGGGGGCAGCTTCTTCCAATGCAAAAATGCTGGATGCTGCGGTCAAAGAGTTGGCTGCGATTACGGGACAAAAACCGGTTGTGACCAAAGCGAAAAAATCGATTGCGGGATTTAAGTTGCGACAAGGTGTCTCCATTGGTTGTATGGTGACGCTGCGCCGTAAGCATATGTTTGATTTTTTGGATCGTCTTTTTCATGCCTCATTGCCACGTATTCGAGATTTTAGAGGGTTTTCTCCAAAGTCTTTCGATGGTCGTGGGAATTATTCGCTTGGGATTAAGGATCAATTGATTTTTCCTGAAGTGAACTATGATGAAGTGTTTGCAGTGCATGGAATGAATATTGTTATTGTGACGACGGCGTCTACCGATGACGAAGGACGTTCTCTCTTAAAAAATCTTGGTTTTCCTTTTAAGAAAACAAAGGAGGAAAAAGTTGGCTAGAAAAGCACTTATTGTGAAATCGCAACGTAAACCGAAGTTTTCTGTGCGTGCCTATAGTCGTTGTTTACTTTGCGGTCGTGGTCGTGGTTTTCTTCGAAAGTTTTCGATGTGCCGTATTTGTTTTAGGTTGTTGAGCTTGAGAGGTGAGATCCCAGGGGTCACAAAATCGAGTTGGTAGGTTTGGCTCATCTCTATTCATGGGTCGCTTATTTTTTTATTTGAGTCCTTATAAGCACGTTTTTAGGAATTTTTTGGAGTTGTTATGACTGATCCAATTGCAGATCTTCTGGCCAGGATACGTAACGCAAAGCAGCGTAAACACAAAGACCTTTATCTTCCCTTTTCAAAAATCAAAAGAGATATTGCCTTGATTTTGAAGGAAGAGGGTTTTATTCGCGGATACAAAATAAGCGGAACGACTGGTTTTGATGAAATTAAAATTACTTTGAAATACGGTCACGCAGAGGACTCCGTGATTACGGACTTAAAGCGGATTAGTAAACCGGGTCGTCGTGTCTATGTGGGTTGGGATGATATTCCTTATGTGAAACGAGGCTTGGGCATTGCGATTCTTTCGACGTCAAAAGGTTTGTTGACTGATAAAAGATCTCGAAAAGAAAAAGTAGGTGGTGAAGTTCTCTGTTATGTTTGGTAAGGGAAGGGTGTATTAGGCGATGTCCCGTATTGGTTTGAAAAAAGTAAAGATTCTTAAAGGCGTTGAAGTAACGCTTGAGCCTGGTTTTGTCCATGTAAAAGGTCCAAAAGGCACGAGCTCTAAGTCGATTCGGCCTGAAGTTTCCGTTTCGCTCGAAGGAGACGAGCTTTCTGTGTCTCGATCTTCCGACACGCCCTTTGTTCGCTCCCTGCATGGACTGACAAGAAGTCAGATCCATAATGCTGTTGTCGGGGTTAAGGATGGATATGAAAAAATCCTTGATATCCTGGGTGTGGGGTATCGGGCTTCTTTAGAGGGTCGTACGCTTGTTTTAAATCTGGGGTTTTCACATTTGATTCGCTATGACCTACCCGTGGGTATTGATGCTGCGGTCGAGAAGCAGACGACCTTGATTCTCAAGGGGAGCGATAAGTATTTGGTCGGGGAGGTTGCAGCAAAAATTCGCTCATTTCGCCCCCCCGAGCCCTATAAGGGAAAAGGGGTTAAATATCGCGATGAGAAGATTATTCGTAAAGAAGGCAAAAAAGGTAAGTAGGAGTTAAATCGTGATGCAGTCAAGCAAGGATAAAGTTGAAGCAAAACGCAGACGCCATTATCGCGTACGTTTGAAGGTGGTTGGGAGCGCTGAGCGTCCAAGATTGTCTGTTTATCGGAGTTTGAAGCACATTTATGCCCAAATTATAGATGATGCTTCAGGTCAGACCCTCGTTTCCGCGTCTAGTCTGGGTGGGAGCAGTCAGGGAAATATTCAGGCTGCATCCGAAGTCGGTGGAAAGTTAGCCAAAGTAGCAAAATCTGCGAATATTGAGCGTGTTGTTTTTGATCGCGGTGGCTGTCTTTATCATGGCAGAGTGAAGGCCTTAGCGGAGTCCGCGAGAGAAGGTGGGCTTCTCTTTTAGATGGAATATTTTGGATCATGCAAGCAACATATTGTAAGGAGGCAGTTTCTTGAAGAAGATTAATCCTGATAACCTGGCATTAAAAGACAAGGTTGTTTTCATTAACCGTGTGGCTAAGGTCGTAAAAGGAGGGAAACGTTTTTCTTTTTCAGCGATTGTTGTGGTTGGTGATAGCCAGGGACATGTCGGTGCTGGAAAAGGAAAGGCTGCTGAGGTTCCTGAAGCGATTCGGAAAGCAATCGAAGATGGAAAGAAAAACCTTGTGCGTGTCCCTTTGAAAGGAACGACCATTCCCTTTGAGGTGATGGGGCGTTTTGGTGCAGAGCGTGTTCTACTAAAGCCTGCCTCTGAGGGGACTGGCATTATTGCGGGTGGTCCTGTGCGTGCCGTCATGGAAATGGTCGGTGTCTCGAATATTTTAAGTAAGTGTCTGGGCGGGGGAAACCCGATCAATGTCGTTAGTGCAACCCTAAACGGTTTTTCGCAATTGAAACATCCAGAAGATGTGATGAAAGCCCGTTTTGGATCGACAGCTCAGTCGGAGTAGTGATAATGTCTAAAAATTTGTCAATTAAGTTAGTGCGAAGTTGTATTGGTCGACCTGAAAAACAACGCCGAGTTGTTGCAGGGCTTGGTTTAAGAAAAATGAATCAAGTGGTTGTTCGTCAAGATACGCCAGAGATTAGAGGAATGGTTAATAAAATATCCCATATGTTGGAAGTTGAGGAAATGCAGTGAAAATTTCGGATCTTGCCCCAGCGAAAGGCGCAAAAAAACAAAGAAAGCGTGTCGGTCGTGGCCCCGCGTCTGGTCATGGTAAAACTTCAACAAGAGGCCACAAAGGTCAGGCGTCGCGTTCCGGTGGAACAAAACCTTCCTGGTTTGAAGGAGGCCAACAGCCTCTGACACGACGTGTGCCTAAACGAGGGTTTACGAACAATTTTCGCAAAATATATTCAATCATTAGTTTGCAGCGTCTAAACGTTTTTGAGGCCGATGCCGTTGTGACGCCCCAGGTGCTTCACGACAGTGGCATGATCAAAAAATTAAGTGATTCCGTTAAAATTTTAAGTGATGGTGAATTTACGAAACCTATGGTAATTTCTGCGCATAAATTTAGTCGTAAGGCGATAGAAAAGATTGAAGCCGTCGGTGGTCGCGCCGAGGTCCTTTCTTAGGAGATTCTTTTTGTTCGCTCGATTTACTAAAAGTATTCAAAGTATTTGCAAAATTGAGGAGTTACGCCAACGCGTTATTTTTACGGCGATGATGTTGTTTGTCTATCGCATGGGCGCGCATATCCCGACTCCAGGGATCAACAACGAACAGTTGAGTGAATTTCTCTTGGATCGAGGGGGCGCTTTGATGGGCTTTCTCGATATGTTTTCAGGGGGTGGGCTTTCTCGCCTAACCATTTTTGCCCTAGGGATCATGCCCTATATTTCGGCATCCATTATCCTGCAGCTACTGACAGTCGTGATCCCAACGCTTACAAAACTCTCAAAAGAAGGAGAGAGTGGGCGAAAAAAGATCACGCAGTATACTCGTTTTGCGACAATTGGTATCGGACTTGTACAGGCTTTTGGGATTGCGGTTGGTCTTGAAGGCATGGAAGGCGGCATTTTTGTTCAAAATCCCGGTTGGAGTTTTCGCCTGATGGCGATTATTACCATCACCGCTGGAACGGCTTTTTTGATGTGGTTGGGTGAGCAGATTACTGAGAGAGGGATCGGAAATGGTATCTCTTTGATTATCTTTGCGGGAATCGTTGTGAGTATGCCGTCTGCGGTACTGAATACCTTTCAGCTTTTTCAAACCGGTCAGATTAGTTTTATCTTGATTCTCGTCTTGGCTGTGATGATGATTTGCATGGTGGTCGCGATTGTCTTTCTTGAAAGTGGGCGACGCAAAATTCCGGTTCAGTATGCAAAACGCGTTGTCGGTCGTAAAATCTATGGTGGGCAGAGCACGCATATCCCTCTGAAAATCAATACAGCGGGGGTTATTCCGCCTATTTTTGCATCATCCATTATTGCTTTTCCTGCCACAATCGCAGGGTTTGTTTCCGTGCCTTGGGTTCAGTCTCTCGGACAAAACCTGTCCCCGGGTACACTTTTTTACACCCTGCTTTATGCAGCCCTCATTATTTTCTTTGCGTTTTTCTATACGGCAGTGGTGTTAAATCCTGTCGACATGGCTGACAATATGAAAAAATATGGTGGCTTCATTCCGGGCGTGAGGCCCGGTCAAAAGACTTCAGACTATATTTATCGTGTTTTAACACGGATTACTTTCGCAGGGGCGTTTTATTTGGCCCTCATAGCGATTATTCCAGAAATATTGATTTACCGGTTTAATGTTCCCTTTGCTTTTGGTGGGACCTCTTTGCTGATCGTTATTGGTGTTGGTATGGATACGGCACAGCAGATTGAAACCCATATGTTGACTCGAAATTATGAAGGTTTTATGAAAAAAGGCAAAGTCAAGGACAGAGGGTTTTAGGCCAAATGCGTTTTGTTTTTTTAGGGCCTCCTGGGGTAGGCAAAGGGACTCAGGCAGCACGTTTTTCGGAACGCCATAAACTTCCGCATATCGCGACAGGTGACCTGTTGCGGGCTGCCATCAAAGCTGGAACCTCTGTTGGACTGAAAGCGAAGTCTTTTATTGAAGGTGGGCGTTTGGTTCCTGATGAAGTGATTATTGAATTGATGAATGATCGTATCCGGGCTTCCGATGCCAAGGCGGGGTATATCTTAGATGGTTTTCCAAGAACGATCACACAGGCAAAGGCGCTTTCAGACGTTTTGAGTCAAAATGGCGTTGCGCTGGATCGTGTTTTTTATTTTTCTTTGAGTGAGGAGACTCTCATGGAACGCATTGTGGGGCGGAGAACTTGTCCTGCTTGTCATGCGATTTATCACATCACTCATCACCCCCCCGAAAAAGAGGGCCTTTGTCATTGTGGGGGTGTTTTGTTGCAACGTAAAGATGATGTCCCTAAGACGGTAGCAGAACGCCTTACGGTTTATAAAAATGAAACGGCGCCATTGATTGCGTATTATAAAAATGAGAACATTTTGACGGAAATTAACGCGGATCGATCAGTAGACGACATCGCCGAAAACCTCAAACAGCTGGTTTAGTTCTTTATTAAGGATAAGAAACCTTGATGATTATTTTGAAGTCAAAAACTGAAGTTGAAAAAATGGCAAAAGCCAGTCGCATTGTTGCATCTACGCTTCAGGGCCTCAAAGCCTATGTAAAGCCTGGCATGACGACGCTCATGTTGGATGTTTTTGCTGAAAAACAGATTGTCGAAGCGGGTGGCATCCCCGCATTTAAGGGATATCGTAACTTTCCCGCGACTTTGTGTGTCTCTGTGAATGAGGAAGTCGTGCATGGCATTCCCTCGGGCAAAGTGCTGAAGGATGGGGATATTGTCGGCATGGATTTGGGTGTGATTTTGGATGGTTTTTACGGAGATGCGGCCATTACGGTGCCTATTGGTGAGGTCGATGAAAAAATTCTTCGTCTGCTTGATGTGACAGAAAAATCGCTTTATGCGGGAATCTCCCAGGGGCTTGCGGGGGGGCGTTTGTCTGATATTTCCCATGCAGTGCAATCAGCCGTTGAGCCGCAAGGTTATTCTATCGTGACTGATTTTGTGGGGCATGGTATTGGCCGTTCCTTGCATGAAGAACCTCAAATCCCAAATTTTGGTCCAAAGGGCAAGGGGCCGCGTTTAAAAGAAGGCATGGTGCTGGCCATTGAACCGATGGTTAACATCGGAAAGCCGGAAGTGGAAGTTTTAGAGGATGGGTGGACGGCTGTTTCGTCTGATCGGAGTTTGTCTGCTCATTTTGAGCATACTGTCGCAATTACAAACAACGGTCCTGTCATTTTAACTCAGGTCTAGTTTAGTGTTTAATTTGATTTTGGAGCGTTGATTTTTTAGTGGCTAAAGAAGATTCAATTGAAGTTCAAGGGACGATTATTGAAACACTGCCAAATGCGCAGTTTCAAGTAGAGCTTGAAAATGGGTATCGCGTATTGGCCCATATTTCAGGTAAGATGCGCATGCACTATATTAAGATACTACCAGGAGATAAAGTAACGCTTAAGCTGTCCCCTTATGATTTAACACGGGGACGCATTACATATCGTTTTAGTCGATAATATTGGGATATGAATTGATATGAAAGTACGTGCTTCAGTAAAAAATATTTGTGATAAATGCCGGGTTATTCGCAGAAAAGGGATCGTTCGGGTCATCTGCCCAAATCCGCGGCACAAACAACGTCAAGGCTAGAGTAGATAAGGAGATCTCATGGCGAGAATTGCAGGGGTTGATTTACCCAGGAAGAAACGGGTCGTGATCGGCCTGACCTACATATTAGGGATCGGTCGCCCTTCTTCGGAAAAAATTTTAGAAGGAACATCGATTAACCCCAGTACGCGTGTGGAGGATCTCGGGGAAGACGAAATTAATCGTCTTCGTGAAGTTATTGAGCGAGACTTTAAGGTCGAAGGAGATCTTCGTCGTGAGGTTTCTATGAATATCAAGCGCTTAATGGATATTGGAAGCTATCGTGGCCTCCGTCATCGTCGAGGACTGCCGGTGAGAGGGCAGCAAACACGGACCAATGCGCGTACACGAAAAGGTCCTAAGAAACAGTCTGTCGGTGGTAGAAAAAAATAAGCGTGTTTATGATGATTTTAAAAAAATTGAAGGGATTCTAAAAAGTGGTGAAGAAGGGGACGAAAAAAAAGGAAAAACGCCGTGTTCAAACGGGAATTGCTCATATTCAAGCCTCTTTTAACAATACCCTTGTTACAATTACAGATATGAACGGAAACGTCATTGTTTGGAGTAGTGCTGGAAGTCTTGGTTTTAAGGGGTCTCGGAAGAGCACACCTTTTGCGGCACAACGTGCTGCCGAGGTTGTTGCGAAAAAGGCGACAGATCAAGGCATGAAACAGGTGGATGTTTATGTCAAAGGGCCTGGTTCCGGTAGAGAATCTGCAATCCGTGCGATCCAGGCGGCAGGGCTTAAGGTGAATTTGATTAAAGATGTGACCCCGGTACCGCATAATGGGTGTCGGCCCCCGAAGAAAAGACGGGTGTAATTTATTTTAATCAATAGGATCATCAGATAAACGGAGGTTTTTTTTGGCAAGATATACAGGGCCAGCCTGTCGGCTTTGCCGACGAGAGGGAACAAAATTATTTCTGAAAGGGACGCGTTGCTTTTCAGAAAAATGTGCGATTGATCGGCGTGCTTATCCTCCGGGACAGCATGGTCAGGTTCGGGCAAGGGTTTCGGAGTACCGGACGCAATTGCGTGAGAAACAAAAACTGAAAAGAATTTACGGTTTGTTGGAACGCCAGTTTCGTTTGTATTTCTTCAAAGCGGATCGACAGAAAGGTGTGACCGGGGATAATCTTTTGTCTCTCTTGGAATCTCGTCTGGACAACGTGGTTTATCGGCTCGGTTTTGCTTCGTCTCGCCGACAGAGTCGGATGCTTGTTCGACACAATCATTTTTCGATCAATGGCAAAATAGTAAATATTCCTTCCTATCTTGTGAGTGTAGGGGAAGTGATTCAGGTGAAAGAAAAGAGCCGTACTTTGCTTCCCGTCTTAAGTGCGCTTGAAGTTTCCGGTGGCCGAGAGCTTCCTGCTTGGCTTTCTTTGGATATGGCGCAACTCAAAGGGGAAATTACGGCTTTGCCGACCAAAGAAGACACTGCGTTACCTGTGAATGAACAGCTTATTGTTGAGCTTTATTCCAGATAATTTTGACGGGTGCTGAAAACGGGCAGCCCATCGTGGCGTGTTTCCGCTCATAGGTGAGGGGTTATGAATATTCAGACAATAGATTTACAAATACCAAAAAAATTAGACATTGACAAGGACACACTTTCGGAAAACTATGGCAAGTTTTTTGCCGAGCCTTTTGAACGTGGTTTTGGTGCAACCATTGGGAATTCTCTGAGGCGAATTCTTCTTTCATCTATTGCGGGTGCGGCAGTGACGTCCATTAAGATTGAAGGCGTCTTACATGAATTCTCAACTGTTCCTGGTGTGAAAGAGGATGTAACCGACATTATCCTCAATATCAAAAATCTGCGTTTAAGATTGCATGGAGACAAACCGAAAGTCATTCGTCTTAAGAAAAAAGGCGCAGGTAAGGTTTGTGCAAAACACATTGTTTCTGATGCTGATATAGAAGTCCTTGATCCTGACTTGCATATTGCAACTTTAGACAAAGATGGAAAAATCGACATCGAAATGGTCGTGCAAAAAGGGCGAGGTTATGTCCCCTCTATTCAAAATAAAAATGAGGATATGTCCATCGGTGAGATCCCAATTGATGCTCTTTTTTCACCCATCCGAAAGGTGAATTTTTCAGTCGAAAATGCCCGGGTTGGACGTGTGACGGATTATGACAAGCTGATCCTTGAGATTTGGACGGATGGTTCTGTTCGGCCGGATGATGTTTTGGGTTTTGCCGCTAAGATTTTAAAGGATCATTTGAGTCTTTTTATCAATTTTGAGGAAGCAGAGCAGCCCGTTGAAAAGAAACAAGCCGTTGATGAGGAATTTAATAATAATCTCCTTAAAAATGTGCGAGAGCTTGAACTTTCAGTGCGTGCGGCAAACTGTTTAAAAAATGCGAGTATTCGCACGATTGGTGATCTGGTTCAACGGAGTGAATCCGAGATGCTCAGAACAAAGAATTTTGGCCGGAAATCATTAAATGAAATCAAAGAGATTCTTCATGAAATGGGATTATCTTTGGGTATGGATGTCGTTGTGCCGCAGGCCAATGAAGCCTTTGAGGAAGAAGTAGCACCCTCACCCTAAGAAAGGATTAAGTTATGCGTCATCGTCGTGCAGGCCGTCAACTTGGACGGAATAATTCACACCGTCGTTCGCTGTTTAGGAATTTGGTGACCTCCTTTTTAGAACAGGAACGCATTGAAACAACCCAAGCCAAAGCAAAAGAGGTGGGGCCGATCATTGAGCGCATGATTTCTTTGGGGAAAAAGGGAGGACTTCAAGAACGACGTAAGGCCTTGTCCTATGTTTATGTCCCAGGTGTTGTTTCCCATCTTTTTAAAAATATTGCGCCACGTTATGCCGAAATAAACGGGGGCTATCTGCGAATGACAAAAACCCGTATTCGGCAAGGGGATGCGGCTCAAATGGTCTTGCTCGAACTGACAAAAACAGAGAATGTGGTCGCTGAAAAAGAGAATTAAAGCCTTACCGAAATATCTAGAATTGATTCGCTTGATTTTTTTAAAGGCCTCCCTCTTGGGTGGCCTTTTTTTTGATCCTAAATTTGGAACAAGAGAAACTGGTAGACGAGCCAGCCAGCGAAGGTGATGGCCAAGGCACGCGGAAGGCTCTTGTTGTGCAGGGTTTGTTGTGTTGCGAGTGCCGTCGTTGCAAAGATCCAAATGGTCGCTCCCACTGAAATGATGCCGGAGACTGCAGGAATAAAAGCGAGTCCCTTTAATATGCCAGGCGTACTTGCAAAACCGATGACACGTATAAAGGTGATGAGGTCTGTCTGTGTTTCTGCTTTTCTGGAGATCAGTGAGCTGAGGACATAAATGACCAGTCCCCATGCCATCCATGCCGCACAGGCGGTCAGGATTGCCATTGGGATTTTTTCGAGATAGCCTCCGACACTGCCCAGGGCCGTGGCAAGGCTGGATAAAAAAACGAGAATCATCGCGTGTTTTAATGGGGCCTTGTTTTCTATGATTTCCCCAAAAGCAAGTGGGTCTAGTTGAATGCTTGAGATTACACGATCTAAAAATTGTTTCATAAGGTGTTTTCCTCTCCTACTTTTTTATGGGAGACGGGAGAATTAGAGGTCTGTGAGTCGCTCTATTGTCATGCGCTTTGATATACTACGCCACGTTTGATGGCGTTTCGGTGAGAGAGAGTAACAAAGCCGGAAATAACTGTCAATCTGCATTGTTGTGGGTTTTATGTTTCGTGTTTGTACTTTATTTTTTAGGAGGATGAATGGAAAAGTTATTGTTGTTTTTGGGGTTTTTGTCTCTTGTGTTTTTTACGACGGCGCTAGAGGCAATGGCAAAAGTTGAAGCTGTTGTTGGTATTCCGATAATTCAGACCCGAAGTTCGATCAAGCTGTCCCATAATGTGGCTCTGGACAATAACCAAAAGATGCTGAATCAACTTGTTATTACGAAGGATGAAGGAAAATACTATTGGGAGACACGAGACCGTAAAGAGCTTCTTTTCCACAAGGCAAAATATTTTGATCTTTTTATTGATCCTTCCAGTGGTGGATATATTAAAATTATAAAACAGGCCGATGGTCGTTATGTTTACATGGAGCACACCTCTAGTAAAAAATTAAAGGTCTTTACCTACTGGGGGATTGCCAGTACTTACAATCCTTAAGGAAGCCCAGACTTAATCAGAGCTTCCTGTACTGAGTTTCCCTGGAGGTCTCTGTCGCATCGGCTGGCGATGACCTGCTTTTTAAGCAGCTCAGAACGTGTTCTTTCGGATCGATATATTCTTTTGATTATTACATTTTTCTGTTTTTCACTACTTTATTGTATAATGAAACCTCGTTTAAAAACGGAGGTCTCAATGAAGCCTGAATTCATGACGATAAAGTTTCTTAAAGTCGGTATTAAAAATACTTTTTTTGCTCTCCTTGGTTTTGCGCTTTTTTCCTGTGGTGGCGGTGGTGAAGGAGGGGGAGGAGGTCCAGGTAATACGCCTCCCGCTCAGAAAACGGGGGTTTTTCTTGATGCAGCCGTTTCGGGTGCCGGTTTTGAGACCACGTCTGGTTTGAGCGGGACAACCAATCCAGCAGGAGAGTTCCAATATCTTCCCGGTGAGATGGTTGTTTTTTCCGTTGGGACGATTGAATTACCCCCTGTTCCGGGTGACGATTTTGTGACGCCCTTACAAATGGGCACGACGGGTGAGATCAATGACCCAAGGGTGATTAACATTCTCCGTCTTCTGCAAAGTATCGATAGTGACGGCATCCCTGATAATGAAATTACGATTCCACCCGAAGCGGATTTTCCTGTCTCCGGTAATGCTATTGATTTTGGGGCGAATCAGGCGGAGTTTGAAGCCGCTTTGGCTGCGCTTCTGGCGACATTGCCAGGAAATCCGACACCCGTATCGCCCGGAGATGCCCTGGCACATTTTGAAGGATCCCTGCTCTATCAGATGGCGGGGAACTACAACGGGACCTTCACCGGCGGAAACAATGGCACATGGTCGATTACCATTGACGAATCAGGAAATATCACCGGTTCGTCGAGTGTCAATCGAGTGGGCCAAACGCCCTCCACGACAGAGGTCCTCTCAGGCAGTGTTCAGAGTGATGGCACACTTGTGATGTCTGTGATAGAGGGAACACGCAGTTTTAGCGGAACGGTGACACTCTCCGGCGATATTTCCGGCACATGGACAAATACCCTCCCTGCAGAGTCCGGTACCTTTACTGGAGAAAGACAGGCCCTTGAATTTGCGTTTAATCCTGCAACCCTGCTCGGGGGCCATGATTTTGTGGCCGATGAAGGAGGTGTGAGCAAGCTTTATATCTTCAATCCAAATGGCGCAGGTTGGGATGGTGGTACAAGTTCTTTCAATTGGTCGGTGGATCCTCAAGGTCGTTTGATTGTGACGTTTTCAGGGCAAAATGCAACGATTCCGGATGAAATCACACTGATCAGTGGCACGCCATCAAATGGACGCGTCACACTCAAGACCGATCTGAATGGCAACTTTACCCACGACGCCAACGAAATGCTCACAGGTTCTTTTATCAAACAACAGCAGGGCGGATAGAAGAGTTTCTTTAAAATTAGTTCGTGCGAGGAATCCGAATTCGCTCCACAAGGGCTTGGATTTCAGGCGGTGGGGGTGGTGTGCGTGAAGAGACGATGTGGGCGACCATGAAATTGATCATCATGCCAATGGTCCCGATGCCTTCAGGTGAAATGCCAAACCACCAGTTTTCGGAATGATTGAGTTCTGGAAAGATGAATTTAAAATAGACGATATAAGTCGTTGTAAAGAGCAGACCCGTGATCATGCCGCTGATTGCCCCGTATTTGTTCATGCGTTTTGAAAAGATGCCCATGACAATGGCGGGGAAAAAAGACGCCGCAGCCAGTCCAAAAGCAAAGGCCACCACCTCTGCGACAAATCCGGGCGGGTTCAGACCAAAATAGCCCGCAATGCACACCGCAAAACCTGCGGAGATGCGGGCGGCGAGCAATTCTTTTTTTGCACTGATATGCGGCATCAGCTCTTTTTTTAAGAGATCGTGTGCAATCGAGGTGGAGATCACCAAGAGCAGTCCTGCCGCCGTGGAGAGTGCCGCAGCCAGACCTCCGGCGGCCACAAGGCCAATGACCCAGTTGGGTAATTGTGCGATTTCAGGGTTTGCAAGCACCATGATGTCTCGGTCGATTGTGAGTTCATTTTCGACCGTTGATTTTTTCCCTCGGTACTGAATCAGCCCATCCCCATTTTTATCTTCAAACGTAATCAGACCTGTCTTTTCCCAATTTTTAAACCAGGTGGGTGCTGAAGCATAATCCGCATTTGAAATCGTTGTAAGCAGGTTTGTACGGGCGAAGGCGGCCACGGCAGGTGCCGTTGTATAAAGCAAAGCAATAAAAAGTAGCGCCCAACCTGCCGAGCTTCGCGCGGCGGAGACTTTGGCGACGGTGTAGAAACGCACAATGACATGGGGCAAACCAGCCGTCCCGACCATAAGGGCGGCGGTGATGAAAAAGACATCAATGGTCGACTTGTGTCCGTCTGTATAGGTATTAAAACCGAGTGCCTGGCTTAGACCATCCAGTTTGTCGAGTAAATACATGCCGGAGCCGTCGGCGAGCGTACTGCCAAAACCGATTTGAGGAATGAAGGTATTTGTCATCATGACCGAAATAAAAATGGCGGGCACAAGATAGGCAAAGATGAGCACACAGTATTGCGCGACTTGTGTATAGGTAATGCCCTTCATGCCTCCTAAGACGGCGTAAAAAAAGACAATGCCCATGCCGATGAAAACGCCGACGGTGATATCGACATTTAAAAAACGGGAGAAAACAATCCCCACACCGCGCATTTGACCCGCCACGTAGGTAAAAGAAACAAAGAGGGCACAAATGATGGCAACAAAACGCGCGACTGGCGAATAATAGCGGTCGCCCACAAAATCAGGCACGGTGAATTTACCAAATTTTCGCAAATAAGGGGCAAGTAAGAGTGCAAGCAGGACATAACCACCTGTCCAGCCCATGAGGTAGACCGCGCCGTCTCGTCCCATAAAGGAAATCAAACCTGCCATTGAAATAAATGAAGCGGCACTCATCCAATCTGCGGCGGTCGCCATGCCGTTTAAGATGGGGTGGACATGATTTCCCGCGACATAAAACTCCTTACGCGTATTGGCCTTGGCCCAAATGGCGATGCCGATGTAAAGGGTAAAAGAAAGTCCGACCATGATATAGGTCCAGCTTTGCACGCTCATTTTTCACCCTCATTTTGTTCATCCACACCGTATTTTTTGTCCAGGCGTTTCATGAGTTGCACGTAAATGATGATCAGCAACACAAAGACATAAATGGCTCCTTGCTGGGCAAACCAGAATCCGAGATAAAAACCGCCGATGCGAATGGTGTTGAGTTCATCCACAAACAGAATGCCAAAACCGTAAGAGACCATAAACCAGATAGAAAGCAGAATCCCCAGGTATTGTAGGTTTTTTTTCCAGTAGCCCCTGTGATCGATGTTGTTGTCCATTAAACGGATGATGCCTTTTTTAAAATACAGAAGCGTGATCGTATAACGAATGTGTCCTGGATTCAAGCCAGTGGACTTATTCTTTATGGGGCTTTGTTGTTTGATCGTGAATGAAGGGATATACTAATTAAGATGAAATTGGGTCAATTTGAAATCTATTCAATCACAGACGGTATCTTGCATTTGGATGGCGGTGCGATGTTTGGTGTAATCCCCAAGGTCTTTTGGGAAAGACATCACCCGCCGGATGCACAAAATCGTATTCGTCTTGCTTTGGGTGCGCTCTTGATTAAGGCCCACGGACACACGATTTTGGTGGATACCGGCATTGGTAATAAGTGTAGCGCAAAATTCTGCGACATTTACGGTGTTGAGCGACGGCCCACCATTGAGACTTCGCTACAGAAATACGGGCTTTTTCCCGATGATATCGGTTTGGTGATCAACACCCATTTTCACTTTGATCACGCGGGCGGCAATACACGAAAAGATGCCGACGGCCGCATTCATCCCACATTTTCAAAGGCCTCCTACTTTATCCAAAAAGGCGAATGGGAGGATGCCATGCGACCTAACGAACGCACAAAAGGAAGTTACCTGCTTGAAAATTATGAGGTCCTGCCCAAGCAGGCGACTTTGGATTTACTGGAGGGCGATGCCGAGATTTTACCGGGTATTTCCGTGAAACGCACGCCGGGTCACACGGCACATCATCAAGCGGTCTTTATTGAGTCCGAAGGTCAAAAAGCCATTTTTCTGGGGGATTTGATTCCCACGGCGACACACATTCCTTTGCCCTATATCATGGGCTATGATTTATTCCCGCTGACGACGCTTGAGACAAAACGGGCCTTGCTCGAACAGGCCTTTGAGGAAGAGTGGCTTTTAATTTTTCAACACGATCCAAAAGTGCGTATGGGATATCTTAAACGTGAGTCGGGTCGTTTTTTGTTGCAGGAGGTCCATGACGATGGGTTTTGAGTCACCTCAAAATATCCCGGAAAGAAGACGGGTTCTATTGGCAAAAATCGGTCTGGATGGACATGATCGCGGCATCAAAGTTGTCGCCCGTGCGCTTCGTGATGCAGGCATGGAAGTGGTTTATTTGGGACTCCACAACACACCCGAAGAAATTGTGGCCTCTGCCATTCAGGAAGATGCAGATGCCATCGGTCTTTCAATTCATTCCGCCGCGCACATGACTTTATTTAAAAAAATTATAGACTTACTTAAAAAAGAACAGGCCTCGGATATCCCTCTCTTTGGCGGAGGTATCGTGCCGAAAGAAGACATTGTGGCTTTGAGGGAAATGGGCGTGCAAAATATTTTTACCCCAGGGACTTCAATGGATGAAATCGTAAAGTTTGTAAATGAAATGATCATTTTGAAAGAGGCTTAAAGAATGCGTCCGGTTTATATGATTGCAGGAGGACTCACGCCTTTTAAAAAATCACATCCCGATTTAGATTTTCGTGCTTTGGTGAAAATGGCCTTTGAGTCAGTGCGTGAGGATTTACCCGCGTTGACACTTGAGATGATTGATGGCAGCGTCGCATCCTATTTTTCGGATTTTTTTGCACGTCAGACCATGGCAGGGATTATGGCGCACGACTACCTGGGTTTGTGTCCCAAACCCTCTCGGCGAATTGAAGGGGGTGGTGCGACGGGTGGTTTGTGTTTCCAGTCGGCCTGGGAAGCCGTTTCTTCAGGACGCATGGAACTTTGCCTTGCTTTTGGTTTTGAAACCATGTCGCATGTTAATACCTGGAAGGGCAACGAGTTTATCGCCCTGGCTTCAGATACAAATTTTGACTACCCTGTTGGCGGGTTTTACACGGGTTATTATGCCATGATGGTGCAGCGTCATATGTACGAATTTGGTACGACGCCGGAGCAAATGGCCCTGGTCTCGATTAAAAATCATGCCAATGCACAATTTAATCAATATGCACAAAGCCCGAAAAAGCTCAGCGTTGAAGCGGTTCGAGCATCGCCAATGGTCGCGACCCCGCTCACAATGCTTGATATTTGCACCATGTCGGATGGCGCGGCGGTTGCGCTCATCGCATCGGAAAGCATGGCGGAGCGACTTTGTGATCATCCCGTTAAAATCACGGGAGTGGGCACGGGAACGGATACGATGCGTATGTCTGATCGTCCGCGAGGAAAGGTCCCCTTATTACCGCACGAAGATGCTTCTGATTATAAAACTTTAGGATATCCCGGAGTACACTCCTGTCGAGGAGGACGGATGGCGGCAAAAGCGGCCTACAAAATGGCGGGGATTCAAAATCCCACCGAAGCGCTTGATTTTGTGGAATTGCACGATGCTTACACCTCTTCTGAAATCCAAACCTACGAAGATTTAGGCCTTTGCAAGTATGGCGAGGGAGGTTTATTTGTGGCATCAGGGGCGCCTTTTCTCCCCGGTATTGACTATGGTCTGAATTTAAAAAAACGAGGCAATATGGTGGTCAACCCCAGTGGCGGTTTATTGGCCTGTGGGCATCCCATTGGAGCGACGGGATTGATGCAGGCTGTTTTTGCATTTTGGCAGCTTCAAGGGTGTATTTCAGAAAAGCTCGGCAGTGACAAACTGCAGGTGAAAAATGCCAAACGCGGCGTAATTCACAGCCATGCTGGGACAGGAACCTATATTACGGTGAGTGTACTAGAAGCGACTTGAGGAAGTTTATTGACTTGTTTTAAAATGGAATTTTTAACAAGTCAACCGAGCCGATGAGGTCTTTGGTCTCAGGGTCAATTCTGAGTTGAAAGCTTGGGGCTTGAACGGAGAGATGTCCATCTTGCACTTCCACAAAAGCAGTTCCAGTTGTTTTGAGCAGTCCGTAGACTGTTCCAATGATGACACCCACGCCCGCACCGACGCGAATATCCTTCAAATGATCACCGGGTTTGTCTCGAAAGGCCAAAAAGGCCGAGCCAATCAAGACCCCTGTGAGCCCACCGTAGAAGCTGCTTTTTAAGACCGTCAGCATGTCATTGTCCTGTCGTTCGGCCCGAGCGTCTGTCGGAAAAAACATCGTATTTAGGCTAATCAAAAGAAGAACGACGATCATTTTTTTCATTCTAGAGTCTCACAAAGATCAGTCTGAAAATTTGCAGAAGGGTACACGAAGCAGGGCAAGAAAGCAATATTCATTTATGAAGAAATACGATAGACTCAGATGGTATATAGGATAAAAAATCGGGAAAAAACGGTGTCGGTGGGTTTAAGAAAGGGATGCCGTCTTTTTACTCACAAAGTCGGCAAAGGCTTCTTTTAGATAATCTTTTTCTGCAAGAATTTTAGACGAAACCCTCGATTCATAAAGTGCCGTTCCTTCTCGAATATCATCTTCTAAAATTTCGTAGAAAGTGCCATTTTGAAGCCCTTTTTCGACCTTTTTTTCATTGTAGATCATAATATCTGAAACGATGATATTTGCGAGTCGCTTGGCATCCTTTTCTTCCTTGCTTTCTTCGACGGTCTCGTTATTTTCGGGGCTGGGTTCAAGTTTTTCCACTTTTTGAAAAACCTGTGTGGCTTTTTCTGAGTCAAGGGTGTTTTTATCTTGTGTGGCATTGCGGCCATCGATGAAGTCTTCAAGTGCATTTTCGTAAAGCCCTGCTTCGAAGAGTGTTTGGGAAACCCTTGACTCAAAAAGCACACGCCCTTCTCGAATGTCATCTTCCAGTAGCTCATAGAAAGTGCCATTTTTAAGTCCTTTTTCGACCTTTTTTTCATTGTAGATGACAATGTCTGAGACAATTATTTTTGCGAGTCGTTTGGCATTTGTTGTTTCCTCTGAGTCGATTTCTTCCGCGGGTTCTTCCACAGGGGCCGCTGAGAGTGCTTCTTGTTCTTGTGAGACTTCTTGGGGTTGATTTTCTTTTTCTTGGAAAATATCCTGGGGTGCTTCGTTTTCGGGTGTTGCAGGCGGCTCCCATGCACTATCTTCTAGATTAGGCTCAGGTTCCTGTGCAATCTCTTGTGCCTGGTTTTCCATTTCTTGAAAGGCATCTTGCGGTGCTTCGGTTTCAAGTGTTTCTGGTGATTCCCATGCATTGTCTTCCAAATTAGACTCAGGGTCTTGTGCGATTTCCTGTGCCTGGTTTTCCATTTCCTGGAAGGCATCTTGCGGTGCTTCGGTTTCAAGTGTTTCTGGTGATTCCCATGCATTGTCTTCCAAATTAGACTCAGGGTCTTGTGCTATTTTTTGTGCCTGGTTTTCCATTTCCTGGAAGGCATCTTGCGGTGCTTCAGTTTCAAGTGTTTCTGGTGATCCCCAGGCATCGTCTTCTAAAGCAGGCTCAGGTTCTTGTGCAGTCTCTTGTGCCTGTTCTTCTATCTCTTGAAAGACCTCTTTTGGTGATTCGACCTTGGGGGCGTCAGAGGTCTGCCATGCTTCGTCTTTTTTTTGTGTGTCATCACGCTCTGTAGGTTCTGGCAGGTCTTCCGTTACTATCGTATTGTCGTCAATGTTTTCCAGGGAAGGACTTTCTGGGGCTGATACTGTCAAGGTGTCTCTGTTCTCTGTTTCCGATGCAACTTCCAAGTCCTGTTTTGCTTCTGTTTCTTGTTTTGGTGCTGTCGGTCGCTCGAATATTGCTGTTGGTTTTTCCGATTCAGGGATATCTTGAACGTTGTTACTTGTTTTCTCTTCTATAAATATTTCAAGGGCCTTTTCGTAGATTCCTGCATAGTAGAGTGATTTATCTACCCGGGATTCATAAAGCTGTCGCCCTTCTAAGATCTCACTTTCAAGCAGTTCATAGAAATTGCCTTCTTTAAGTCCTTCTTCAACCTTAGACTCATTGTAGATGACAATATCGGAGACGATAATTTTGGCAAGACGTCGCGCCCCTTTAACGAGATAAGAGGATTCATCAATTTCAGTCTCTGTTGTGATAGAGGAATGCTCCGATAAAACCTTGGGAGCTTTGTTTTCAGGCATTTTGTCAGGCGATATTTTGGAGGTCTCTTGATCCGCAGATTCCAAGACTTCTTTTTCTATTTCCTCTTTTACTGAGAGATGATGCTCAACCTTTGTTAATAGGTTTTTCTGGATTTCGTGACGATCAATATAGTCATCTGCCCCAGCCCAATCAGGTGCTTCTTGTCGATATTTTGCATTTTTTTCAAACATGGAACCGACCAGGATGACGATGGTTTGAGCCAAATCGGGGCTATGCTTGATTTGTTGGCACAATGCAGGGCCTGAGGTATCACTCAATCCACTGTCGATAAAAGCCAGAGCAGGTGGCTTACGTTGCATGTGCGTCAAGGCTGAAGTGCCGGAGGGAATATCAATCACAAAGTAGTGAAGTGTTTCGAGCAGCGCTCTCATTACTTCCCGTGTGGCTTCGCCATCAATACAAAGTAAAATTGTTCCTTTGCTGTCTTTGGGTGCTTCAAGTGGGTAAGCGGTGCTGGGGTCAAAAATGATTTCCGGGACGACTTTGATTTTCAGTCGGGTATCACAATGTTTACAGTCGACTTCAGCGCCTGTTTCAAGGTCCTGAAACTCAAATGTTAGCGTTGTGTGACATTTTGGGCATTCGGTAACCATTATCGCTCCTTTTCAAGGCCCCCAGTTTCTGTGCCTCTTCAAGACATTGTGTTCATCCTTGATTCCATCTTCATTTTTTGATGTTGCAATTTTCTAATTTTTTCAGCAGCTCGGCTGACCAGGTATCCTTCGTCGGTCAGGGCCTTCACCGCTTTCAAAAAATGAAGGTCTTCGTAGCTAAATTTCTGATACTTTTTTTTCCCGTGCGGCTCCAACCTGGGTTTGACGACACCGATGAGTACCCAATATTCCAATTGTCGGTAGGAAAGCGAGACCTGCCTACAGACTTCTTTTGGGGGATATTGTTTGTCATCCATCATATTTTATCACGCTTTTCACAATTCACAGGGTTGTGAAACTTTCTTCTGTTTCTAAGTGTATCAGCAAGTGATGTGCCGTTTGTTTTGTGGTCTTAAATATGGAAAATTTAGTTTAAATATTTATATATTATTGTATTAAGCCGAGTGTGCCCCGTATTCTTTTTCAGAAAGCCGGACAAAAAATGTCAGTTTCAGTTGCTAAACCTTTGTTAGTGCTGAAATTTTGTTCAGGGTTTTGATAAAACAGAGAGGTGTTTTTTGACTGAACGTGCGAGGGCATCCAGGTTATAGCCCCCTTCGAGACAGGACACAATTCTCCCTTGGCAGTGGGTTTCAGCCAGGGCACGGATGATGGTTGTCATCTCTTCAAAGCCTGAATCACTGATTTCCAAGGCGGCAAGGGGGTCATCACGGTGTGCATCAAATCCAGCCGAAATTAAGATAAAGTCGGGCTGAAAAGCGGCAAGGGCATCGGGAAGCTCCTTTTCAAAAATACGGAGCAGCTGCGAATCTTTCGTGCCTGCGTGTAAGGGGATATTTAAAGTCGTTCCTTCTCCCAGGCCTTGTCCGCCCTCCTTTGCCGACCCGGTACCGGGGTAACAAGGGAATTGATGGCAACTCAAGTAAAAAACGGAAGGATCGTCGTAGAAGGTATTTTGGGTGCCGTTGCCATGATGCACGTCCCAATCAAGAATGAAAACCTTGGGCAGATGGTATTTTTTTTGAATATAACGCGCCGCCACAGCAACAGTGTTAAAAAGGCAAAAACCCATCGCATGATCCGCCTCAGCATGGTGTCCTGGAGGACGAAGCGCGCAGAAGGCATTCTTTAATGTGCCGGCCATGATTTGATCCACCGCGGTGAGCACCCCTGAAATGGCCATCTCTGCAGCCGCCAAAGAGCCGGGAGAATAAGGTGTATCCGCATCCAGATAGATGTGTCCTGTTTTTGGGACTTTATTTTTTAATGCATCGGTGTAGTGTGTCAGGTGGATTTCAGAAATCCATTGATAAAGATCAGGACGGGATAAGGGGACGATTGTTTTGAGCTGGAGTAAATCGGACTGTTTCGTCTTTGGGTTAAAAATGTGCGTATCTAAAACAGAAAGTCTTTTCGGAGACTCTGGATGACCCTTACCGGTGTCATGTGCTAAAAAATCGGGATGGGTGATGTAGCCCGTTTTCATCTTAAAAATGGATTTTTGGCCCGTTCGTGTCCGATATTCGTACTGGGACCGTGACCGGGATAAACTTGTGTCTCATCGGGAAAACTCAGCAGCGATTTTTTGATCGAATTCATGAGTGTGGGATACGAGCCTTTCCAGAGGTCTGTCCGCCCGACGCTCCCTGAAAAGAGGGTGTCTCCGGTAATCAGGCCAATATCAGGGATATAAAAACTGAGACTGCCTGGTGTATGCCCGGGTGTATGTAGCACCTCAACAGACTGCTTCCCAAATGAAATGCGGTCGCCGTCTTTTAAAAATTGACTCATATGAGGTGGATCAATATTGGGCAAACCAAATAATGCGGCCTGGGCTGCGACATGCTCGCAGAGAAACATATCATCCTCATGAAGACAGGTCGCAGCACTTGTTTTTTCGTGAACGGGTTTTGTTGCGCCAATGTGATCTAAGTGGGCGTGGGAGTGCAAAAGATGGGTGGTTTGTAGTTGGTGTTTTGACAAGATAGAGATAATTTTTTCGGCATCGCCACCGGGGTCGATGACAATTGCCGTTCGGGTTTCCTCGCAGGCAATGATCATGCAATTGCATTGAAAAGGGCCAACCGGGAAGGATTCAAGGATCATCGCTTTCGTTTCCTTAATCCTAATTGAGAACGGGCAGGGTTTCGGTTTGTGCGGCGGGGGGAAACTCTACCGTGATGTATTCAGATATTTCTCCGCGTTTTACTTCGATCATTTGTGCATCAAGCAAGCTTTTTTTAGAGTATTTGGCAATCAGGGCCGCAGCTTCATTCAGGATTGTTGTCCCTGGTGTTTTTTCGCTGGCAAGTACAGCCATAGGGCCGGAAAAATAGGGGCGAAGCAGGGTCATTTTATTTTCGCTGACATCGTCCTTAGAAACCTCCTGCAAGTGATCATTTTCCTCTGCATCTCGACCGATGACCAAATGCGAACCATCAGAGAGATCAAAATGGCGACCGTAGCGTAGCAGACGGACTTCGGTCATGGTCGGGTCGGGATGTGTTTCAAGAAACTGACGCAGCCGTGTGGAGAAATTCACATCGGTTAGAAGACAGCCTCCGCCGGGCGGCATATAGGATTTGAGCTGAAGTGACTTAGCCCATTTGAGTTGTTCTGAGCGACCTCGGCCTTGAATATCCAGCAAGGCTTCTCGATTGACCCACCCTTCGGTCTCGGCTAAAGTGGGTGGGTTGTGTAAGGCAGAAAGGGGACGGAGAACCAGCCCCTTTGTTTTGCTGTCGCGGTCGATGATATCCATCGCATCTCGACGTTGTGACATGGGACGTTGCCCGAGCACTTCCCCGGTAATGATAAAATCAGCCCCTTCTTCCTCCATAATCATGTGTGCGATGTCAAACATGTAAATGCGGCAGTCGATGCAGGGGTTCATGTTTTTTCCGTAACCATATTTCGGGTTTCGGATCAATTCAATATAGGCCATGCCTTTGTCCACGATTTTGAGCTCAATGCCGAGATGTTTGGCGACCTTTTGCACTTCTTCTTTACATCCAAAGGGACTTTCCAAAAAGAGTCCGATGACCTCAATCCCTTGATCCAAGATGATTTTTGTCGCAAGCGTACTGTCCAGACCGCCCGACATGAGTGAAATTGCTTTTCTTTTTGCCATGATATTCCCCTGATCCAGCGGCATCTTATCAATCGAGCCGAATATCTGTCAACTTCCAGACCTGTCTCTGTTTGATGCGAAAGCCACCATTAGAACGGCTGGACTAAGCACCCAGTCTGAATCATCAGGTTTTATCTAAATGAAAACCAGGTTTTTTGCACAGCTCATCTGTTTCGGCAGAAAATATTGCAAGACTCCTGTAAGGTACTTGATGTTTTCGGAAAAAGTACGATGAAAATTATTGAGGCGACGATTTAAAAATGCTCAAAATGCCCAAATATTATCGACAGCGGTTTTTACTGGTCTTGCTTGAACGGTCAGGTGGATGCCTCTCCAAAACGGATTTTCAAAAATTGCTGTTTTTATCGCACAAAGAAGCAGGGTTTTCGTATTATGACTTTGTTCCCTACCACTATGGTTGTTTCTCGTTTCAAGCGCAGTCTGACATTGAGTTGCTGGAATCCTTTGGCTGGCTGGAAGCGAAAGCCAACAGCATTCGTTTATTGTCGAAACCAGAAAACGGCTTGCCGCATGATGTTCTGATTGGGATTGATGATTTTACAGAAGATTTTGTTGGCTATCGAGGTCAAAAACTGCTGGCCTATGTTTATGAACAATACCCCTATTATGCCACGCACAGTAAAATTGCCGCTGAGGTCATGCATGAGACGGCTTATCAAAAAATTGTCACTGAGCGAGACCGCTTGAAGGGGCAGAATAAAGTCATTTATACCCTTGGTTATGAAGGTCTTTCGTTTGAGCGCTATGCCAATCTCTTGCTTAGAAATGATGTACGATTGTTGTGTGATCTCCGTAAAAATCCCTTGAGCCGGAAGTTCGGTTTTTCCAAAGGAATTCTTGGGCGTTTATTGCCAAAATTGGGTATCGCCTATCTGCATCTCCCTGATTTGGGCATAAAGTCGGAGATGCGCCAGCAATTAAATACGGCGGATGACTATGCCCGACTTTTTAGTGTTTATAGCGATACACTGCCGCAAAAAAAAGAAAGTTTGGTGTTATTGGAAACCTTGTTAGAGATGCATGAGCGCATCGCATTAACCTGTTTTGAGAAGGCACCTCATCTTTGCCATCGCCATTGCGTGAGCGATTATTTGGAACGTGAGCACAAGATCAGGATTATGCATCTGTGAACAATCTGCGAAAAGTATTTATTGCTGTCAAGACATACCCGACGCTTTCAAAAAAATATGATGAACTGGTTTGCACAGCAGGCATTCTGGATGATGGAAGCTGGGTTCGCATTTACCCTCTGCCGTTCAGAAAACTGGAGTATGACAACAGGTACAAAAAATATCAGTGGATAGAATTGCCCTTGATTAAAAACGAGAGCGACATTCGGCCTGAAAGTTACAAGGTCACAAATCTTGCTCAGGTGGACTTGGTCGGGGATGTTATCGGGACGCAAAAAAATTGGGCAGAACGGAAGAATATTATCTTTGAGAAAAACGAGATTTATTCAGACTTGAGTGTTCTCATCAAAAAGGCCAATAAGAATGTGCTTTCAATCGCGATCTTCAAAGCATCTGAAATCCTGGATCTGGTGATAGAAGAAACAGGTCGAGAATGGAGTCTTGAGAGTTTGGCCTTGCTTGAGGAAAAGGCGAGTCAACTCTCCTTCTTTCAAACGGAAGAAGAAGTTAAAAGAGAGTTCTTGGTGGTTGATAAATTACCCTACAAATTTTCCTATCGATTCCGAGATTGTAATGGGAAAGAAAGTAAGTTGATGGTCATTGATTGGGAAATCGGGGCGCTGTACTGGAATTGCCTCAAACAAACAGAGGGCAATGAAAAAGAGGCACTGGCGCTGGTTAAAAAAAAGTATCTGGACGAGTTTTCTAAAAAAGACCTTTTTCTGTTTCTGGGCACAACCCAGCAGTTTCACGGCTGGGCAAACAACCCATTTGTCATCATTGGGGTTTTTTATCCACCCCTTGATGATCAGATGGCGCTATTTTAGGACGCTAATTGGCATTACATCCCGATTTTGATACTCGATAATCCCCACGCAGGCGGGAATCTAAGGGGACAAAGCTCTGGATGTCCGCTTTTGCGAGCATGACGTGATGCTAAAAATTAAAACTGACACACGACCTAAAACTCGGGTCAATTGTTATCTGAAAAATAAGTCCTAAACAAACTGTTGTGGGTCGATTTCGATATTGAGTCGCACGCCTTTTTTAGCGGATTTTCGCCATGTTTTGAGTGCGATTTTCAAGACTTTTGCGATTGTCTGTTGATCGGCCCCTTTGAGTAAAATTTGATAACGGTATTCTTCCCGTAAACGCAGGAGAGAGGCCGGGGCGGGGCCAAGCATTGTTACGCCTGTTGTTTTGATGGACTTTTTGATACACAGGGCGAGTGAATCTGCCGCTAAAATCGCTGTTTCTTCATCTTTGTGTCGCAGCAGCAGCAGGGCTAAACGGCTGTAGGGCGGGTAGTTCTGTGCCTTTCTCAAGCTAAGTTCTGTTTTGTAAAAATGTGTGTAATCATGTGTTGTTGCGGCTTGAATGGTGGGATTTTCGATTTGAAAACTTTGTACAATCACTTCTCCGGGATGTTCTCCGCGTCCTGCGCGTCCTGCGACTTGCGCCAGTATTTGAAAGGTGCGCTCCGCTGATCTGAAATCAGGCACATGCAGCGAAAGGTCTGCGGCGATTACGCCGACGAGTGTTACTTTTGGAAAATCATGCCCTTTGGCGATCATCTGTGTGCCAATGAGGATGTCAATTTCTTCTCGTGCCATTGCCCCCAGTATTTTCCCATAAGCCCCTTTTTTTTGTGTGGTATCCCGGTCAAGACGTGCCGTACGTGCTTTGGGAAAAAGATGACGGATGCATTCTTCGATTTGTTCTGTGCCGATACCCACGTGGGAGACATTGTAACCCTTGCAGTCGGGACAGTTTGTGGTGGGGGCGCTTTGATAACCGCAATAATGACAGACCAATTGTTTCAAACCTTTGTGAAAGGTCAGAGAGACGGTGCAGTGACGGCAAAGTGGCGTGTAGCCGCAGTCATGACAGAGCAGAAAGGGGGAAAAGCCACGTCGATTGACAAAAAGCAAGGATTGTTCGTTTTTTGCCAGACGTATTTTGAGGGCATCGTAAAGTTTTTGTGTGAAAAAGGGTCGCACCCAGTTTTGTCTTTCTTTGAGATTGACGAGTCCTACTGTGGGCAAGGGACGTGCGTCAATGCGTTCTTTGAGTTGTAGGGTGCGATATTTTCCCTTTTCTGCGTTAAAGGTGGATTCAAAAGAAGGGGTTGCAGAGCCTAAAAGCACGACGGCTTGTTCATCGCGAGCACGTACGAGTGCGACATCTCTTCCGTGGTAACGGCTGCCTTCGTCTTGTCGGTAGGAGGCATCATGTTCTTCATCGACAATAATAATGCCCAGCGATTTTAAGGGGGCGAAGATGGCAGAGCGGGCTCCGATGACGATTTTGGCCCGGTCTTCTCGTATCCTTCGCCATTCGTCATAACGCTCGCCCGCAGAAAGCCCACTGTGCAATAAGGCCACTTGATCCCCAAAATATTCCAAAAACCGGGCGGCGATGTGTGTGGTGAGCCCGATCTCAGGCAAGAGCAGAATCGCCCCCTCTCCTTTTGACACAACGGCTTCGATGGCACGCAAATAGACTTCTGTTTTGCCACTTCCGGTCACACCGTGTAATAAAAAAGCAGCAAAAGTGTTCAAGTCGATGGCGGCTGTTATTTCTTTTAACGCGGAGGCTTGTGCGGGATTGAGCACGATTTCCCCTTTTTGGGGATAGTGGGCATCCTGTTCCGGTTTTCTGAAAACAAGGGATTCCGATTGTTTCACAAAATCTTTTTGAATAAGGCTTTTGAGCGCTGGGCGGAGTTTGTTTGGAAAGTCGGTGCTTGCCAGCGTCCCACCCTCTGAAACAAGTTGTCGGATGATGCTGGCCTGGTGGGGGGCCTTTTTTTGAAGGGTGTTCGCTTGTTTTAAGGCTTCTTCGTTTGCAAGCTTTAGCGTGATGATGCGTCGTGTTTTTTCACGTACAGGGGCAGGAGTGCATTCCCATGTTTCGGAAATCAGGCCTTTTTTTTTGAGATCGTAAAGTGTGCGACTTAATTTTTCCCGGCCAAATCTTTTCCTTAAATCTTGTTCTGTACAGACTTTTTTTTCATGGAGTCTTTTTAAGATGTCTTTTTTTAAGTCGGACCACTTGGAAGTCGTCGGGATTTTTCCTGCATCACATAAATGAAACTTCCGGCGGGGCACGGCATGAATGCCTTGCGGTAAGGCCCCTTTAAGTACGCCGCCCAGTGGGCTCAAATAATATTCAGAAATCCAGCAAAGCAGTTTAAAAAGCGTAGGCCTAAAAAGGGTGTTTTGATCCAAGAAGGCCAAAATGGCCCGTGTTTTGGGCACATCCGGTGTGGCGACATTACGGACAAAATAGGCGACCTTCCAGCTACGTGCAAAAGGCACCAAGAGCCGCATCCCCGGCTCTAATTTTTGATTGAGCCCATGGGCTGGCAGGTGATAATGAAAGCGCCCTTCTGTTTCGGGCAGGACACATTCGATATACTTCATGTTTGTTTTTTAAATCGTTGCAGATAGGCTTCATGCACTTTTTTGGAGTGAAAGTCGCAGTCTGTTTTGAGTTGAACTTCAGGGCTTCCGTGTCCTGATTCTGAATAACCCAGTCGGATGGCAAGTGCTGCCATTTCGTTTTGGGTGTTGGGCAAAAGGTGGGTCTGATGGTCGTTTAACATTTGTAATTTATTTTCTAAATTTCTAAGAAAGAGATAGGATTTTTTGAGATTTGATGCCGTTTCTTTTGTTAAAAGAGACTGTTTTGCAAGATTTTTTAAGAGTCCCATTGTTCCCTGTTCACGCATTGCGATGTCTGTTTTCCCGTGTTTGAGTTGTAAGGTTTGCACGATGAATTCTATTTCACGAATACCACCAAAACCGCGTTTTACATCCAATTTGGACTCTTTGCGAATGGCGACAATTTCATCAATTTTATTTTTAAAATCCCAAATATCTTGAACCTCTTTTTCCCCACAGGGTTTTTCGTAGATAAAGGGGATGATCATTTGGAGAAAGGCTTGACCCAATGATCTATCGCCTGAAATCGCACGGGCGCGCAGCAAGACCATGCGTTCCCAAGTCGCCCCGCGTTGTTGATAATAACGACGATAACTTTCAAGTGTTTGTGCGATGCGTCCCATTTCTCCTTCGGGTCTGAGACGTAAATCCACACGGTAAACGTAACCCTCGGCGGTCGAGGTGCTGAGGGCTGAGGTGACGTCTTTTGCAAGGCGTTCGTAATATTCGGAATGAGGAATGCTATCTTGTTTTACCCTTGTTTTCGTGAGGCCTGCGCTTTTTTCATACACATAAATCAAATCAACATCCGAACTGAAATTGAGCTCACGACTGCCCAGCTTGCCTAAAGCGATAATGGTGAAACCAGAACGCAGACCTTTTTTTTGATCCTGTGGCTTACTGACATCAGGTCGTCCATATTTAAGGCGCAGTGCCGCTTCACAAATTTTTTGGGCGGCTTCAATTAAGACATCCGCCAAGTTTGTGACTTCTTTCAAGGTTTGCTGAACGCTTGCCGTTTGAATCAAATCCCGCACGCCAATCCTAAGGATTTCTTTGCGTTTGAAAATTCTGAGGATCTCCAATTGCCACATTTTATTTTTTGAAACACGCAGGGCGACCTGAAGTTCTTTTTTGAGACCGATTTTTGTTTTGGGTTTTTCGAGGGTCGTGATATCAAAAACCCAATAAAAATACTCTGGATTTCGGATCAGAATATCTGAAAGAAAGGGGCTGCCGCCAAAAATTTTCACAGAACGAAAGAGGGTCGGTATAGACTCGTTTAAATAAGAAAGCAGGCCGGTTTTGCTGAAGGCCGTTTGTGTAAAACGCTCAAAGTTGTTTAAGGCTAAATCTGGGTCGGGGGATTCAGAAAATGCTTCGAGGGCTGCTTTTAGGATATTTGAAAACAGGGCGCGGTCTCTGGGTGCTTTTGAGATGCACTGTAGATTGAGATCGGCCTTTTTTGTGTCTCGAAATCCATAGGGCTGGAGCAGGCTTTCTATGGCCTGTTTTGAAAGCTCGGGTGCGAGCAGTAGATCTTGTATCTTGAGTTGGACTTGCATTAGTTATCAGTGGCATGATACTTGGGGTTCATCGCCCGAAATTATACAAGTTGAGTTCAGGAAGTGCAATTTATGAACAAAAACGCCTTATTTAAAGCGATCAAAAAAAGAGCCCTGGGTTTTGAGGATGCGGAGATTCGAGCGCTCTTGGGCAAGATGGATCGCGACTATCTCTCCTGCTGTGAGGTTTCGGAGGTGGCGACCCATATTGAGTTGTCTCAGGTTTTGAGCCAAAAAAATCCACTACAAGTGTGTGTGTCAACGGAGGGTTCAGGCCATTTTAGGATCGGTGTCATTGCCTACGATTATTTTTATGCCTTTTCGATTATCTGCGGTCTGATTTCTGCCTTTGCTTTGAATATTGAGGGCGGCAGCGTGCAGACCCTTTCAATCGCAGGGGGGCGTAAAAAAATACTGGATCTTTTCCATGTGCGGGTTTTGGGGGAATCTTGTTTTGATGCAGAAAAACAGGCGGACTTTAAGCGTGTTTTAGCACATTTAATGGCGCTGCTGGAAAAGGGTGATTTTAAGGCTGCACGTGCAAATGTGAACAAGCGGCTTGTTGCGCATATTGCGAAAACAGGGGGGAATGTTTTGCAGGGAGATCTCTCTTTTCAAGGTTTATTATTTCCCATTGAGATCCATTTTGAAAACAGTCGCTCTCCGCAATGGACGATCCTTGATATTTATGGAAAGGATACACCCGCCTTTCTCTACGCTTTCTCAAATGCCCTTGCAATGCGAAATATCTATATTCATAAAATCAAAATTACACATGAGGGCGCACAGATTCACGACAGGCTTTATATTTCCAAACGTCATGGGAAAAAGATTGAAAAAACCGCTGATCAGCAAGCCTTACAAGTTGCCGCAGTATTGATCAAGCAGTTTATCCATTTTTTACCACTTGCCCCAGACCCCATGATGGCGATGACCCATTTTGATCAATTTTTGGACAAGATCCTGGAGACGGGACAATCGCGATCCCTCATCGGTTTTTTGCAGCAGAAAGAGACCCTGCACTTGCTGGCTCGATTTTTTGGAACCAGTAATTTTTTATGGGAGGAACTATTACGGGTTCGTTTTGACACGCTCTTTCCAATTTTAGAACGGTATAAATCGCAAGTTTTGCTCACGGGACAGCCGCAGATGCGTCGCGCATTGCAAAGACGTTTACGTGCAGTGCGTGTGTTTGAAGAAAAACGAAGGGTGCTGAATAATTACAAAGACGAAGAGATGTTTCGGATTGATTTGCGCCATCTGCATGAAGCCCGTGGCAACCTGAATGCGTTTTCAGAGGCTTTGAGCGACTTGGCTGAGGTGATTGTATCGGAAACTTATCGTATTTGCGACACTCACTTAAAGGAGAGATACGGCACCCCGCGTCTTAAAAATGGCAAAACTATTCCCTTCGCTATTTTTGGTCTGGGGAAGTTGGGTGGGCGGGAGCTGGGTTATGCTTCAGACATCGAGTTGCTTTTTGTCTATGCTGAACAAGGAAGAACAGAAGGCCCTGAAGTCATTGACGCGCGTTTTTATTTTGAAAAACTCTGCCAGGAAATGACACGTTTTATTGACGCCAGACAGGCGGGAATTTTTGAGGTCGATACCCGCCTGAGGCCTTATGGGGTATCGGGGCCCTTGGCGACTTCTTTTCAACAATTCAAGCGCTATTATTCCGCGCAGGGACAGGCTGCGCCCTTTGAACGTCAGGCCTTGATCAAACTACGCAGGATTTCAGGGAGTCGTGCTTTGGGTCACTTCTGTGAGTTGGCGCGTGATGATTTTGTTTATAGTGGAGCACCTTGGGATATGGCTGTGGCCCTTGATTTGCGACAGCAGCAAATGGCAGAGCTGGTTCCAAAAGCACGTGTTAATATCAAATACAGCCAGGGGGGAATTGTTGACATTGAGTATCTTGTACAATATCTCCAGTTAGGCCATGGAAAACGCATCCCCGCACTGCATACGGAGAATACCTTCAAGGCTTTGCGTCTTCTGGTAAAACACCAGGTTTTGTCGGATGCGACGGGAAAATCCCTGCAAAAGAGTTATCTTTTTTTGAGAACCTTGATTGATGCGATGCGTATGGTACGTGGTAATGCGCGAGATTTGCTCCTACCCGACCCTGATACGGAGGAATTCACTTTTTTAGCCCGTCGCATGGCTTATGCAAAAAAAGACTGGCGCGCGGGAAGTCGGCGACTTTCTGAGGAGATTTCAATCAGAATGGCGGAAGCGCATCAGCAGTACATGGCGCTGACTTCGTCATCCCAGTAAAACAGATTTGATGGTTTCTTTGATCAAATCGACGCCTTCCGGCCCAAATATCACGATAACACTGACCAGCATAATCACCCATCCCGTGCCGATAATCGCCCCGGCCAGGACCGAAAGCCCGTCGCGCATGACGACCCCAATTGCCATTAACACAATTCCGAATGAAGGCACGGTATTGGTGAGTGGGACGGGGAAGAGCACCGAGAAGGCCATTAAAAAACCAAGTAAGCCAATGATTTTTAAGGCGATGCCACGGGTCATAAATTCTAACCTGGGTTTAATGAGGACTTCCAAACGGATCATCCACGGCATGGAGACCTTGATCATTTTTTTTAAAGTCGTACTCGATATGGTGCGGCGTTTAATTTTTTCCGGGAGCCAGATCGTCTGTCGTCCCATGATTTGTTGAAAGGTCAGTAATAACATCGGAAAGGCAATGATCATATTGATACCAAGGCCAGGTAAAGGCAAAGCGGCGGGTAAAGCAAGAAAGAAGAGGAAAAAACCAAAACCACGTTCGTGAAAGGTTTCCAGGAGTTGTGTGACCGAGATCTCGGGATCTTTCAGCTCAGATTCGAGTTCACGCAGGAGTTGGGAGAGGGATCTTGGATTCATCGCGCTTACAGTGTAAATAATTTTGGGGTATTCGTAAAGTTTTCTCCATCTCGTGCTCAGGCTAATTCGCAAAAAATATGTCAAGAAAGTGCGTTTACAAGAGCGGGGAGGATACGGTAAAGTGACTTGCGTCAGATCAACTCAAATTCTATTGTAGGTGAGAACAAAAGCATGATGGATGTGAACTGTAAATTTTTTGTCGGACAATTGATTCACCACCGACTTTTTAACTATCGCGGGGTTGTGGTGGACGTGGATCCTGATTTTCAGGGCACAGCGGAATGGTACGATGCTGTTGCCCGTTCTCAGCCCCCTAAGGATGAACCTTGGTATCATGTCTTGGTGGATGGTCGGGAAGAGATGACTTATGTGTCCGAGCAAAACCTGGAGGAGGATGATTCCCAGGCCAGTATTCGGCATCCCTTGATTTCCCACTTTTTTACGCAGTTTGATCAGGGAAAATACGAAAGAATGATGAGCTGAAAAAACGTGAATCAATCCTGAGTGGGCAAAATGGCGAGAGGTGAAGAGGAGCAATGAGCGCATTGAAGAGCATCCTGGATTTAATTGGAAACACCCCGCTGATCCGTCTCAAAGGTCCATCGGAATTGACGGGCTGTGAAATACTCGGTAAAGCCGAGTTTTTAAATCCAGGTGGTTCTATTAAAGATCGCACGGCCTTGGGCATTATCCGTGATGCCGAAAAAAATGGCACCCTCAAGAAGGGTGGCACCATCGTTGAAGGCACGGCAGGAAATACAGGGATCGGTTTATCACTCATCGCCAAAATTCTGGGTTATAAAACACTGATTGTCATTCCTGATACACAAAGCGAAGAAAAATATGAGGCGTTGCGTCTTTATGGGGCCGAACTTAAACTGGTGCCAGAGGCTGCTTATTCGACACCCCATCATTTTGTGAAAATCGCGGGCCGTCTTGCAGAAGAGATGAATGAGAAAGAAAACGGTTCTGCAATGTGGGCCAGACAGTTTGATAATATTGCCAATCGCGATTTTCATCGCGAAACCACCGGAGCTGAAATCTGGGCGCAGACAGGGGGTAAAATTGATGCCTTTAACTGCGCTGTGGGCACAGGTGGGACTTTGGCCGGTGTTGGCTTAGCGCTTAAACAGCGCAATAAGAATATAAAAATCGCGCTGACGGATCCCATGGGTGCGGCGCTTTATCATTATTACAAAGACGGGGAACTCCGCTCGGAGGGGGATTCCATTGCCGAAGGCATCGGACAAGGCCGCGTTACAGACAATCTCATTGACGCACCGATTGATGAGGCCTTTCAAATTCCAGATGAAGAAGCGCTTCCTGTTATTTTTGATTTAATGCATAAGGAAGGTCTTTGTCTGGGCGGTTCTTCAGGCATCAATGTTGCCGGTGCCATCCGTCTTGCAAAACAACTGGGCCCCGGTCATACCATTGTGACCATTTTGGCCGATCACGGCACACGCTATCAGAAGCGTCTATTTAATCCGACTTTTTTACGTGAGCAAGGACTCCCTGTCCCTTCTTGGTTGGACTAAGTCGGACAGCCCGTTCTAAGATGAAAAAATTGTAAAAATTAAAATAATGGCCGTTGTGGCAATACTGAGACCCATCAGCACTAAACCTTGATCCACTTTGGGTCTATCCTGCCAGTTTGAGGGGTAGAGTGCTTTGTTGGGGATGTGTTGCCCGACTTCAAAAAATCCAAACCCTTCTTCTAGGGTGATGAGTTGCAACTTGGCTTTTTCGTGACGTGATTTTTCCTGGATGATTTGGTAAATCAATAAAATAGCCGATAGGATGACTGCTGCCGCTGTCGCAAAACGTATCCCTAATTCTGCTGTGATTTTGTCCGGAAAAAAGAAAAATACAAAGATGAGCGTGAGATAAAAGAGGGTCCCGATGCGTGCAATATGTGCCATGGCGGCGCGACGGCGGTAGACCTCTTCTTTGAAAATAGGATAAAGCAGTCTCAGGGTTTCGAGTGATGTCATCCCCGATTTTGCCTCGCGGACTTTTTTATTTTCGGGTTTTTCGAAAGACATGCTGCATCCATTCTATCGTAATTTTTAAAGAAAAAGGATGGTTCTTGATCCACACGTTTTATGAGCTGCACGAAAGCATGGAACAGCCCGCACGTGTGCGCGCCCAATCAGGGCGTTTTTCCGCGTAGTGCTCTTTTCCTGTTTGTGTCTCGTAGGGTTTACGCAGCACATCAAGCAAGTCACTCACCATCGCATGATCCCCTGCTTCGGACTTATCGATGGCCAGTTGCGCCAGGTAGTTTCTAAAGACATACTGGGGATTAACCGCATTCATTTTTTTTCGACGTGCTTCATTTGTTAATCCATCTGTTTTAAGTCGCAAGAGGTATTGCCGTATCCAATCTGCAATTTGGGTTTTGTGGGCATCGCTTAAATTTTGTGGGGTGTAATAGGCGGCTAAGAGGGGAGCGATGAGGCGGTCATTTGAGACCGCGTTCAGTGATTCAGAGCCGATGTCCAGATTTGCGAGATTGCGATAAAAAAGCGTCATGTCTGTTTCGGTGAGCTGCAAAATGGAGAGCAGTTCTGAAAGCAAAGCTTTGTCCGTCTGTGTTTCAAATTGTGCCAGGCCCAATTTCTCTGCCATCATATTTTGCCATTTGCATTCGTAATGCTCTGAAAAATCATTCAAGATACCTTCAAGTGATTCTTTTTCCTCAATCAAAGGATAAATGGCATAAGCCAGTTGCAGGAGATTCCACTGGGCGATTTGAGCCTGATGGCTAAAACGATAACGACGACCCTGTGCATCTGTTGTATTGGGGGTCCAGTTCGGATCATAATTTTCAAGCCATCCGTAGGGGCCGTAATCAATGGTGAGTCCTAAAATAGACATGTTGTCTGTATTCATGACCCCGTGTACAAATCCAATGCGCATCCAGTGCACGACCATTGTCGCGGTCAGATCAGAGACTTCTTGAAACCAGGCCAAGTAGCTTTCTTTTGAGGGTTTGCCCAGGTGGGGAAAATCGGTCAGCAGGGTGTAATCCACAAACTGTTTTAGAAGCGCAATTTCTCCTCGGGCAGACAAAATTTGAAAATGTCCAAAACGGGTAAATGAAGGGGCGACGCGGCAAACAATTGCGCCCGGCTCCTTTTTGGAATGCCCATCGTAAAACATATCTCGCAAGACCAACTCCCCCGTTGAGATCAAGCTCAAAGCCCGTGTCGTGGGTACGCCGAGATGAAACATGGCTTCACTGCAAAGAAACTCCCGGATGGAGGAGCGCAAGACTGCCAAACCATCGGCGCTGCGTGAATAGGGGGTGGGGCCTGCACCTTTAAGCTGTAAGGCCCAGCGTTCATTCTTTTGATTCAGCACTTCTCCCAGATTGATGGCGCGTCCGTCGCCCAATTGTCCGGCCCAGTTGCCAAATTGGTGACCGCCATAACAGGTGGCATAAGGTTTCATGCCGGATAAAAGTTGATTGCCAGAGAAGATCTTTGTAAAAATGTCGGATTCGCAGTTTTTGGGGGTGAGCCCCAGGGTTTCGGCCATTTCTCGTGAGTAGGCGACTAAGCTCGGTTGAGCCACCTTTGTTGGTTCAAGATGTGAATAGAGGGCGCCCGTGACCTCACGACGATAATTCTGGGACTCAGGGTCAGCGGGAAGCTCTCGGATAAATCGGTTGTCAAAATGAAGTGTCTCAAGTCCCTTGTTTTGATTCGGGGGATTCATTTTTGTCTTAATCTCCTCATTGGGATCTAAAAAATAAGTCTTTCAAGATATTTATTGTTATTATAGTGCAGCAGATCTTGCGAGATCTTTTTTTCTTTCAGTCTTGGGAAATCTTTCGTGAAATGGTAGATAACAGCGCGATTTTTTGGCATAAAATTACAATTCTCATTCCCGTAGATTACGAATTACCCGTGTCAAAACTACTGCTCAAGCTTGCGCCTCAGGGCATTTGGCCCGAAGCGGAAGGGGTGGATCGGCTGAGAGTGAATGCCTTTTTACCCGGATCCATTTCTCAGCTTGAGATTGAAGATGCGCTGAAAAAGGCCCTTGTTGTTTTAATGCCCTCAGTGTCGTATCAGATTATTGTCGTACGCGTGCAGGAAGAGGTTTGGCAGACCGCGTGGCAACGCCATTCCGTGCCGATTCAAACGATTGGCAAGACCTTAGAAATTATTCCACCCTGGGAAAAGAAAAGGCTTGTTGTCTCAAATCGCCGTGTGATTTGTCTTAGCCCCGGCATGGCTTTTGGCACAGGCACACACGCTACGACACACAACTGTCTTCTTTTTTTAGAAAACTTGATTGAAAATGGACTAGAAGGCCCCATGCTGGATGTCGGTACAGGCAGTGGTATTTTGGCCATTGCCGCTGCAAAGTTAGGCCTTCAGCGGATTACCGCCACTGAAATAGACCCTGTTGCCTTGCGTATTGCCAAAAAAAATGCGAGCGAAAATCGCGTCATTTCAAAAATAAATTTTCGAGCATCGATTCCGATAGGAAGACGATATGCCTGTGTCGTCGCAAATTTGACTACATCGGTACTCCTTGAATTACATGAGGTTTTGTTTCAGGCCGTTTTGCCAGGCGGGACACTGATTTTATCGGGCATGATGAAAGAAGGCCATGAAATCGTGCTTGATGTTTATCAAGTCTCTTTTTTTCTGCTTGAGCGAAGAGAAAAAGAAGGTTGGGTCACGCTTTTGATGAAAAGAAAATAAGCCTGCCTTTACCGTCTCAATCTCCATGTATTCCCGACGAACACCTTGACCATAATGATTCATCTGCTAAGGTTTTATAGCGAAAAATGACCCAATATACGTCATTTTTCTGTGATCCATCCTTCAGTCGTCCATTAGGTGATCATGAAAAAAATACTGCTGCTTCTTGTTTTTGTTGTTGCCTTTGCTCAATGGTGGTTTACAGATTCCAGCATTCGTGTTTCGAATAATGATGTCCAGTTTAGTTATATTGTAAAGTATTCAGGAGATGGCAGTCCGGGCGATGATCTTCCCATGGTCGTGGCGCTGCACGGTAATGGAGACACGGCAAATAATTTTTATGAAACCGCTTTAGATCAACTCAAGATCTCTGCAAGGATTGTTTTATTTCAAGGGCCTATTCCTTATGGTCGAGGCAATGCGTGGCCCTGGAGTTCTGATGATTTTAGCCAATATGGGAAAGCATTCACTGAGGCGGTTGATGCGCTTGCGCTCAAATACCCGACATTAGGCAGACCCATATTATTCGGTTTTTCTGGTGGGGGCATGATGGCCTATTATCAAGCCATAAAACATGGTGATCGTTATGCTTATATTTTCCCCGTGTCGGGTCGCTTATCAAAAGATCTTCTTGGAGATGGTGGCATTCGCATTGGTGCCGAAGTCATTGCTTTTCATGGGATGAGCGATTCAGTGGTTTCAATCAACGGAGGGAAAGAAGCGGTCGCTCTCCTGAGAGAAAGTGGGGCCGACGTAATATTCTCAGAATTTAAGGGCGGTCATCAAGGAGTATTTTTTGAGATGAAATCTACGATTACCGAAGCCATCGAAGCAAAAATAAAGGACTTGAAAAAAACAAAAACCTAAGTTCAAAAGAAGTTTTGTGAAATATTAAAGTTGTATTAATACCAATCGGATTATTGGGAGAGCTTTAAGCAGTATCTTTCGCGCTGCATTTTTACTCCAAAGTAGACTGCGCTACAAAATTGACCCTTCCGTACTGAAACATTTTTTTAACAGGGTCCCGTCTGTACAAGTGACATTCAGCAAATCTCATTTAGAAATTTTCTCTCTTCTCGAAATAATTGTTTGTGTGATTTTGCCAAAAATGATATCATTGCAATCAATTTATGCGCTAAATTAAAGGAGGATGTGTGGCAAACTTAGTGGTTAGAAATCTCGACCAGCGAATCGTTGACTCACTGAAACAACGTGCTGTTAAACACAGAAGGAGTGCAGAAGCAGAACATCGTGTCATCCTGGAGTCAGTGTTGCTCGGCCCTCAAAAAAAGAGCTTTTCGGAAGTATTGGCGGCAATGCCAAATGTGGGGTGTGAGGATGATTTCAAGCGTGTTGAGGATGAATCCAAGCGTGTTGAGGAGGAATCCGAAGAAGATCATGTATTTAATTGACACGAATGTGATTAGTGAAGCCCGAAAACGATCAAAGGCCAATAAGGGCGTAAGAACCTTCTTCAAACAAATGATCAAGGAAGAAGGTTCTTTATTTCTATCTGTCGTCACAATTGGCGAGCTGCGACGAGGCATCGAATTAATACGTCATCGAGGGGATCACCGGCAAGCAAATCAGCTAGAAAAGTGGTTGGAACAACTTCTGGCAGAGTTTGGAGATTTTGTATTGAACATTGATGAAGATGTTGCGCAGTTATGGGGACGTCTTAGAGTGCCACACTCGGAGAACGCTCTGGATAAACAAATCGCAGCAACGGCTCTGGTTTATGATCTCACCGTGGTTTCGCGCAATTTGAAAGACTTTAGAAAAACAGGTGTACGTGTTTTAGATCCTTTCGAAAACGAACGCTTTGAGAGTCGGCGATAAAAGAGATTTTCTGATCCGTAAATGATGTAGGGCATTTATCTCAGAAAACAAATACCCGGCATCGCCCTGGAAAAAACTTAAGAACCAGATTTATTTTGGATCAGATGACTTCGTTGATGAAATGCAGCGTAAGTTTTCAGCGAGCGGCGATGTCAGGGAGATCCCAAGGGTTCAACGCAGGCAACTCCCAAAACCACTCAGTCACTACAAGGAAAAATATTCTGACAGGAATATAGCCATTACAATGACATATAGTAGTGGGAGATATAGCATGAACAAAAGAATGAGGTCAGGTCTTTAAAATTGATATGGATAATCTCTTCAGATACTTTTATTCATGTGGCGAGACTTTTGAAAATAGAATATGGTAGAGCGATATGGGACGGACTGGCTGGTCAGTGCTTGCTCGGCAGGGGAGGCCGGTCATCTCAATCTTCATTTTCCAACAATAAGTCGACTGCTTAATAAGAAAAACAAAACAGCAATTTTAAAGACCTGACCCCATTTCCGACCCCATTTCCACATGACCCCATTTCCTATGACCCCATTTCCTGCTCAACTCATAGCTAAGCCTTTCAAGGGCAACTTTGATCCGACGACGACCGTAAGTCATTCGGCTTTCAACTGCGATTTCTTTGACGTATTTCAGTATTTCTTCATGCTGAGGATCATTCCTTTTGTGACGCTGTTTTCTCTATATAATCGTTAGGCATTGCGACTCACTTCTAATACTTCACACATGACTTTTATGGGCCAGGCCTTCTTATGCTGGGTGATAAACGTGTATCTCACTTCGTTTCTTTCGCAAAGAAGACCGTGGCTTTTTTTAGGATTTCGCGCTCCATTTTAAGTCGTTTTACTTGTGATCTAAGTTGACGTAATTCAACCTGTTCCAATCTGAATTTCCCTTGCCCACGAAAGGCATCACCTTCCCCTGATTCGCTTTCTTTGATCCAGCGCGTCAGCATTTTTGGGTCAATTTCTAGCCTTTTTGAGGCCTCGGATCGACTGTCGTTTTGTTCTACGACCAGACTCACTGCATCAAGTTTAAATTCTTTTGTATATTTTTTCCGCGTTCTCATTTTTATCCTCCAGTTTTGACTGATATCTCTTAACTGGACTCTCTCTTTTATTCAACCACGTCAATCTTGTAACGATCCAGAAAGATGGACAGATCCGGTTCGTGGTCGACGATATGATTCAGTGCGTGCTCGAAGGTGCCCGGGAGGAGTTCTTCGTCGAAATAGATGGGGACCAGTTTGTTTTGTTCATAGGAAGATGTTTCGTATCGGGCCATCCAAACCCTCCAAATATAATATACTTTATTGGAGTGCATTTTAACAAATTTAGAAGAAAATTTATACCCGTTTTAAGCGTTTTTCTGCAGCTTCAACGACACCGCAAAGGAGGGAGTCTTTGGCAAAATGCCGGGCGCGGCGGTTTTACCACGCCCGGCAGGATATTTTTAAAACTAATCTTCGATTTCAATCTCTTCCGCAATAATATCTCCAGACGAAAGACTGCCTTTTACTTTTACCGAAACGCCTGTGCTGATTTGAGAAAAGAAATCACTTGCAGTGATGTTGTTTTCAGAACGACCCTGAAAGATCGTGCTGCTGTGGGTGATCACGGTGACGGACAAAATCTTCAAGTCCGGATCTGAGACCATCTCTACCGGCCCTTGAAGTTTAACTTCGAATGAGGGCTCTTCTCGTTCGAGATGTGTGGCAATGATGACGCCATCCGAAAGATAAGCCTTAATTTCCAATCGGTCGCCGGGAGAGATGTCTGAAAACAAGAAATTGCCTTCATGACTGGATGAATCGTCCTTCATTTCAGTCGCGCCGTTAATCAAGACGACCTGACCGAATAAGGTGATGGTGTTGTTTGCGGCATCGATATTTTCCACATCGGCTTCCATTTTGATACGATTGCCGTGAAATTTAATTTTTGTAGCGACTAAAACCCCACTGGCATTGATTCTGCCTTCGACTTCCAAACGCACATTGAGTGCAATGTCATCCGGCGCACCGCCTTCAAAGCGGGTATTTGTATTTGTTGTAACCGCTTGTCCAGAGATAGAAAATGAAGTACTTGAAGTAAAAGCCGTGACGATGGCTTCTATTTCGACTTTTGTATTTTCATTGTTGTGGAGTCTGTTATCTTCTGCTTCAATTTTTCTGGCATTCAGGATCCCGCTGCTGTCGCGTGTTCCTTCGACCTCAACGAAGAGCCCCTCGCTCAAATCGCTTTCAAACATATCCTCAAAACGGACAGAACCATTGTAATCAACCGCCTGATTTGAAATGGAAAATGTTTTCGCGACGACATCCAGCATTCTGATTGTGCCTTTGAGTTCTACTTCACTCAGATCGTCAACAAAAAGATCGAATTTCTTTTTGATGTACGTGGCTTGAATGGCATCATTTGTAAAAGTCAAACCGCTGACTTCGAGGATATCATTTACCATCAAGTCAGAGAAGATGAGTGGGCTGCCGTTTTCATCTACAATTTTTGTGGCACTGTCAAGGATGACGGTTCTTCCAAGGACTAAAAGGCTGTTATTTACAGCATCAATGCCGTCGATGGGGCCTTGGATTTCTTCTTCAAATTCGATGTGCTCGGCCTCTCCTGTGTTGCCGTTGTCGTCTATGCGACCATTGACGTTCACAAGCATCCCAACTTCAAGATCGCTTTGACTGCCTGGCTGATCATCAATGGTGACCACCGCATTTTCCGTACTGAAGTCCACGCCATTAACAGACATACTGCTTGCATCCATCTTGGTAATTACGCCCTTACTCACACCCGTGGGTGCGCTTGTTCCACTCGAAATACCACCTTCACCACTGCTTCCGCAAGAGACTGAAAGCACTAAAACAAAGAATAAAGGTACAAATAATTTTCCATAATATTTAAGACTTAACTGATTGACATGTATTGAATGTTTCATGATTTGTTCTCCTTTTTGTGAATTGATACTTACAGGAAGACCTCTTCCCCGACTCCTTTTGCTTGTTTATATTTGGGATTATATTCCCAAATATTTAAAATGTCAAGCGGGATAGAAAAAAAGAAGTGGTTTTTTTATTCTGGGAAGCTTTGCTCTAGGGGACTGTTTAGGAACTCAAGTCATGATGTTTTTCTGTGGTTTAGACCTGAAGATTTTCTACAAAATGAGGATTGAAAATAGGTGTTTATTCCAAAAAACGTTTGCGCATGGCCTCAGAAGCTTGCATGCAGCTTTGATGTCGCCCCATTACGTGCAGTCTGTTTTTTGCGATCAGGTCATAGAGCCAGTCTCTCATCGGACGAGGCATGAGATAAAAGACACTTAGGCTGCGCCATAAACCCCCGAGTGTCTTTAAGGTTTCCAAAACAGCATCGCTTTTGATATGGGCTTTATGATCTTTAATAAAGAGAAAGGTCTGAATATTTTCAGGGTCGAGTCCTGACCTTTGATAATGGCCGCGTCCAATTTCAGACTGAATGGGTGCAAAACGAAAGACAGCTGATTTATCACGACGAATCAGCCATTGCACGGAAGTGATGCAAAGACCGCAAACGCCGTCAAATAAAATCAGGGGCGCGTCTTTTTTTATCTCAATTTTGAGTGGATTCATTGGGCGCGGCCTAAAAATATGAACCTGTGTTCAAAACAGACCATCTCATTATTTTATCTTAAAAATTTATAGTAAATAAAAACGCGTTTTTTAACAATAATATCTTTTCACTTTGATTGACGAGCCTCGGTCGCTATGCCATAATTTCGCTTTTGTTACGGGGTGCCATCAGGGCTGAGAGTTCCGGGATCATTGGAACAACCCTTTGAACCTGATCTGGGTAATGCCAGCGAAGGGAATATGGGATTCATTGATGGGCCGCACCTCTTGATCGAGATGTGGCCTATTTTTTTGTGTGATTTTTCATCATCATTTATGGAGGAATGCTCTATGGCACAGCAAAACAAGGGTCAGAATGGAGACACAAATGGCGTCTTACCAGAGGATATGCTCACCACAAAGCCACTTCCTGCCTCTCGCAAGGTTTTTGTCGAAGGGAAACAAAAAGGCGTACGTGTTCCCATGCGGGAAATCACGCTAAATCCGACAAAAATAGGAAACGATGGCAAAATTGAGGAAAACCCACCGCTCAGGATTTACGATACTTCCGGCCCCTATACCGATCCTGATATCAAAATTGACATTCGCTTAGGCCTTGCGCCCCAACGCGCAGAATGGATTGTCAATCGAGGCGATGTTGAAACTTTGCCCGATATCAGCTCTACATACGGTCAGAAACGTGCCAAAAACAAAAAACTGGATGCCTTACGGTTCAAAGAAATTAGAAAACCCCTGCGGGCAAAAGCCGGGCAAAACGTTTCTCAAATGCACTACGCCAAAAAAGGCATGATCACGTCCGAGATGGAATTTATCGCCATTCGTGAAAACCAGGCCATCGAAACCTATAAGGCAGAAATCGCACAAATAGACCCACGGCGCTATGAACAACATGCCGGCAACGATTGGGGTGCCTCTATTCCTTCGGTGATTACACCTGAATTTGTTCGAGACGAAGTGGCCCGTGGACGCGCCATCATCCCCGCCAATATCAACCATCCTGAGCTCGAACCCGTCATCATCGGTCGAAATTTTCTGGTTAAAATTAATTCAAATATCGGAAACTCCGCAGTGACCTCTTCGATCGAAGAAGAAGTTGAAAAAATGATCTGGTCGACACGATGGGGCGCTGATACGGTCATGGATCTCTCCACCGGGGAAAATATCCACGAAACACGCGAATGGATCATCCGAAATTCACCCGTGCCCATCGGCACCGTGCCGATTTATCAAGCCCTGGAAAAAGTAAATGGCAAAGCCGAAGAATTAACCTGGGAGATTTTCAAAGACACCCTCATCGAGCAGGCTGAGCAGGGTGTGGATTATTTCACGATTCATGCGGGTGTCTTGCTGCGTTATGTGCCGATGACCGCGAAACGGCTTACGGGCATCGTTTCACGCGGGGGTTCCATTTTGGCCAAGTGGTGTCTGGCCCACCATCAGGAAAACTTTCTTTACACCCACTTTGAGGACATCTGCGAAATCATGAAAGCCTACGATGTCTCTTTTAGTTTGGGCGACGGGCTTCGCCCCGGATCACTCGCCGATGCCAATGACGAGGCCCAGTTCGGCGAATTAGAAACTTTGGGCGAACTCACAAAAGTCGCATGGAAACACGATGTGCAAACCATGATCGAAGGACCGGGACACGTGCCCATGCACATGATTAAGGTCAATATGGAAAAACAGCTTCAGGAATGTGACGAAGCACCATTTTACACGCTTGGCCCACTGGTCACTGACATTGCACCGGGCTACGATCACATCACCTCCGGCATCGGGGCCGCCATGATCGGCTGGTATGGCTGTGCAATGTTGTGTTACGTCACGCCCAAGGAACATCTGGGGCTTCCCAACAGAGAAGACGTCAAACAGGGGGTGATTACTTATAAAATCGCTGCGCATGCCGCTGATTTGGCCAAAGGACATCCGGGTGCGCAGGCGCGGGACAATGCACTTTCAAAGGCCCGTTTTGAGTTTCGCTGGGAAGACCAGTTTAATCTTTCCCTTGATCCAGAAACGGCAAACGCTTATCACGACGAAACCCTGCCCTCGGATTCGGCCAAAGTTGCGCATTTTTGTTCCATGTGTGGCCCACACTTCTGTTCGATGAAAATTACCGAAGATGTGCGTGAATATGCAGCAAAAATGGCCTTGGATGAAGAAAAGGCGCTCGAATTAGGCATGCTCGAAAAATCAAAAGAATTCACAGAAAAAGGTGCCGTTATCTATTCAAAAGTAAAGTAGTCCCTTAGTAAAAAGTAAAGTAGTCCCTTAGGAGTAAAACAATGGAAACACGTGAAATTGCAGCAACGCATGAAGCGGAAATCACGCGTGCCATCATGCGAGAGTGGCAGGCAAGCTTTGATCAGATGATTTCCTCCGATGTTTTGATTATCGGCTCAGGCCCCTCAGGGCTGGTTTGTGGGACAGAACTTGCCAAATCTGGTCTCAATGTCGTCATCATTGAGCAGATGAATCACTTGGGCGGCGGTTTTTGGAATGGCGGCTACCTCATGAACAAAGCCACGATAGCGCACCCCGCACAGGAAATTTTAGAAGCGCTGGGTGTGCCTTGTAAAAAAATCACAGATGATATGAGCATTGTTGATCCACCCCATGCCACCGGGAAATTGGTGGGAGCGGCTTATGACGCCGGGGTTAAGGTCTTGAATATGACCAAGGTTGTTGATCTAGTCATTCGTGGGGAAGGCAATCATGTCGAAGGGGTCGTTGTGAATTGGTATCCGCTCGAAGTGATGGATCATGACTTGGCCCATGTCGATCCCATCGCGCTTGAAAGCAAGATCCTGGTGGATGCCACGGGGCATGATGCTGTTGCGCTGCAAATTTTGAGCAAACGCGGGCTTTATGACAAAGTTCCCGGAAATGGTGCGATGTGGGTGGAGCGTTCAGAGGAGATGGTCATGAAAAAAACGGGAGAAGCCTATGCCAATGTGTACATGGTCGGGCTTTCCGTTGCAGCGACCTATGGTAGCCCGCGCATGGGCCCGGCTTTCGGTTCGATGTTGCTTTCGGGTAAAAAGGGTGCAGCTTTGATTATCGATAAACTTTGTAATTTGTGTTGAATGAACCTTCCATTCTCGTCATTCCGGCAATTTTTAAGCCGGAATCCAAGTCATTTTTAATCATGGATTCCCGATAAAAATATTCGAGAATGACGGAAAGAAAATAAAACAACTACATTAGATTTATGAACATAATACTTTAATAAAAAAGGAAAATATTATGCCAAAAGCAAAAGCACGACATATTTTGACAAAAACTTCAGAAGAATGTGAAGTTTTGAAAAACAAGATCAATGCTGGCGAATGTGATTTTGCATCCGCAGCAAAATCACACTCGACCTGTCCTTCTGGTCAGAAGGGTGGCGATTTGGGTGAGTTTGGCCCAGGACAGATGGTGAAAGAATTTAATGATGTTGTTTTTTCAGAAGCAGTCAACGAGGTCCACGGCCCCATCAAAACACAGTTCGGTTATCATCTCATCGAAGTGACCAGCCGCACCGACTAAACGAAACAAACAAGATAAAGACTGATCTAAGAGATCGACGTAAAAAATGCCTTGCGAATGAACTTCTTCGCACTTGACAATGCCTAAGCCGTTTGTTACTTTCTGCGCCGTTGCCGAGATAGCTCAGTCGGCAGAGCAGAGGCCTGAAAAGCCTTGTGTCGGCGGTTCGATTCCGCCTCTCGGCACCACTTCCCGTACTTCCTCTTGTCCCAAAAGATTGCCGATGAGGGCAAGAGGATGCGGGAACATCTCTTATAAATATTCTCTGGCGATTTTCTTTCCTCCCTCTATCTATAACCTAAACACGCTGAGGCCTCGCATTCTGTGGGCCGATATTGTATGGATTTTCTGTGAGGTGATGAAACCTTATTCCAGGCTGAGCGCACTGTTATCTGGCATAATAATGAAATGAGGTGTTCTCAGTTATGCTTCAGTGGATTGACTCTCATAAAAACAAACAATATTCTTCACTTATAAGTCTATACGTCCCCCTTTTTTTCTCAGGAATCGTTGGAATTTACGCTAAGGCCTCACTAATGGGGGAGTACTGGCTTTCTATTGCGAGACTACTCGGGAAAGACGCTCTTCCTTTTCAGATGAAGCTGAGCTATTTCTCTCTTGACCTTCTTGTAAATTTCTTTTTATTGCCTTGTATTCTGATCGCCTTCTCATGTTTGTTTTCAAGAAAAAGGGCTTTGGTGATCGCAACATTGATTTCTTGTTTGCTCATTATTTTTTATTTTATTCAATTTCGCGTGCAAGATGAGGTGGGCCAATACGCATCATCGACACTATTATACGAGGCATTTCTCTTTGCGATAAAGAATCCGGACTTGGCAAGCGGCTATGTCAACAAAATGCGGTCATCAAACTATTGTTTATCTTATTTGCAACAGTGTCTTGCTCGGTCATTCTTTCTATGGCGGATGGACAGGAATGGCTAAGGCGCATCGGAAAGCTTGCTCAATGCGTGTTCGTGAGCCTAGGGGGTGTATCTTTGCTGCTTGCTTCATTCTTTTATCCAGAGAAGTCGAGTGGTTTGTATCAATCTGTTGCTCATAAAATCCTACAAGTCACCATTTCCGAAGCATCTTCACCCATCGATAAAAATACCAGCCTAGATAAAAGCCTTTCCACTTTTAGGGATTTAACAAAAACACCTCACGAGATCACAAACAAAGCCATTTTTGCATCAGAAAAGGGTTCAAATGTTCTGTACTTTGTTTTGGAAACAGGGCCAGCGGATGTTTTACATGATGAGGGTTACGAGTTAATCCCTCAAGAATTAAGACAAAATTCACTGATCGCCGAGAAACACCACACAACTTATCCGTATACGAGCGATTCAATTTTCTCACTATTATCTGGTCTTTACCCGGAAGGAAGACGGCGAGTGGTGGAGAATGGTGGGTTTCAGCATCGTGGTGTATTTGAACAGCTTAGGGATAAAGGGTATGAGACCGGAGCCTATATGCCACAGATATACAATGCGGAAGTTGATGAAAAAATGTTACACCAATTTGGCTTTAATCAGCTATTTGTTTCTAAACGGAACACAATAAAAACAAAAACGTTTATCTTGGCAAAAAATGCCACATTGCATACAAGTTCAAGCCTTTTTAAGGATAGCCCATATTTTGAACAAGATCGCGTGGATGAGTTTAAGACGGCATTTATATGCCCTTGAGAAGATGAAGTCAGACATGCGCTCCACAATTAGGGCCGGGGGAAAGTTTGCACACATCTATTTACCCCAAATAGGACACGGTACTTGGTTTAAAATAGGCCATGCATCCAAGCAAAAAGAATATGGGCGAGCATTAATGAAACTACAATCTACTTGGTTAAGAGATGTTGTTTTGATGCTAAAAAATGAAGGAGAATTGAGTAACACCCTTATTGTTTTAACCTCCGATCATGGCGTGAGGACAAAGGCCGAGGATGCCGCTTTTGAGGTCGGGACGATGAACAGTTACTCATTCCGTATTCCCTTAGTCCTTTATTCCCCTTCTGGATTTGAGAAGCCCCTTATCGTCAAAAAATTAACCTCCCATATTGATATCGGGTCAAGCATGTTATTGCTTTTAGGCTTACAACCTGGGCTTGGAGTCACTGAAGGCATTCCTTTATGGGAGCCATCGCCAGACTGCCGCGTTTATTTTTTTAGTACGGACTATGGCGGGGCAGAAGGTTTTTATGATGGTCAGTTTTTTATGAACAATGTGATTACTGACATACAGTACAGAGATCCGCTTATGAAATTCTCTAACACTGACTCAATTTTATTCAAGCCGGAGGAGAAATCTTTTGTGCTCAATGGCTTAGATGAATTTCGCGCCCAACATCGGAGCATCATGTTTGCGTTATTAATGATAGGGTATAGCGAACCTGGAAAGAGGGACAATCGTTCAAGTGATCGCTGAAAGAAGTGGACCCCAGAGTTGAAAGAGGGAGAATTCGTAAGACGCATCACGTCAAGATCGGCCCTCTGCCCTAAGTGACGCCTCTGATTGTTTGGGTGAGGCAATCGCAAATCGTATCGTGATGAATTTGCCTATTCCTCCATATGGAAGTCTTGTGGCGTGGCTCCTTCCATTTTGGGGATAGGATCGAATCACTGTCTAAATGATAATTCTTGGGTATCCGGAAACAACGCCTTCCCTCTTTTAAGCACCTTCTGCACATGATTTACCCCAAAAAAATAGGGCAGTTGTTCGTAGTGTTCGATATCTAAAATAATAATATCGGCCTGTTTTCCCACCTCGACTGACCCCACTTTTTCAGAAAGACCAATGGCATGCGCGGCATTGATGGTTGCGGCGGCGATGGCTTCGGCAGGTGTCATCTTAAGATTTAGCACCGCAAGGTGGATGATTTCCTGCATGGATAAACAGGGCGATGAGCCAGGATTAAAATCTGTCGCAAGGGCTATGGCGACGCCACTGTCAATGAGTGTACGTGCGGGGGCGTGTTTATTTGCCCCCAGAAAGTGAGAGACTGCGGGCAGTAAAACCCCGATGGTCTTGCATGCGGCGAGTTTTGCGATATCCCGTTTTTTGATGACATCCAAATGGTCTACTGAAGTGGCTTGCAGCCCCGTCGCGAGTGCCACTGCGCCCAGATCTGAAAATTGCCCCGCGTGCAGTTTGAGTTGAAAGCCCAGGGTTTTTGCAGCCTCTAATATCTGTTTTGTTTCGGAAAGGCTAAAGGCATTTTTTTCACAAAAGACATCGCAAAAGACGGCTTTATTTTTTATTTTTTTCAGACTTGCAATGACTTCGGCGACATAAGCAGCACGATTTGAATGCGCTGTTTCTGGAACAACATGTGCACCCAGATAAGTTGCTACGATGTCCAGTGGGCTTTCTTTTTTTAAGCGTTGCATGACATTGAGTATTTTTGTTTCCTGTTTGAGGTTTAAGCCATAGCCACTTTTGATTTCGAGGGTGGTGGTGCCGTGGGCGGCCATTTTATTTAAGATCTTTTGTGCATTTTTAAAGAGTTTTTGAGGTGATGCAGTACGGGTTTGTTTGGCGGTATTTAAGATGCCGCCACCTGCTTTGAGTATTTCCAAATAGGGGCGACCCGCAAGTTTTTGCAGCCATTCGGATTCACGACTTCCTGAAAAAACCGCGTGTGTATGTGGATCGATAAATGCGGGCATGACGACTGCGCCACCGGCATTGATTTCTTTTTTTGCCGAATATTTGCGTCGATAAGTCTGTTGATGACCGAGCCAGGCAATCTTTCCTTTTGAAACACCGATTGCAGCATTTTTGAGGACAGCGAGCTCGGAGAGCATCGCCCCGCGTTTGGCTTGAGTCGAGGCCCCCGAAAGTGTCAGCACTTCTCCGCAGTGCGTGAGGGCGAGATCAAAATGGGTTTTCATAAAGCAGCGCTCAAAATACCCCTGAAAGGAGGATCTAACTTTTTGAACTGGAGGGACGATTCAAAAAAAAGAGTAAAAATAGGTGGGATAGAAGATGGATATTTTTGGGAAAAAAAGGTCGATTGGCAGATCGGGATTTTTCGAGAAGGCACCTCCACTTTACAAAGTAAAAGTGCCTTCTTGTGAAGCGATAATGTCGGAAATATGAAATCTTCGCCGCAGTTCTTCCACGACAGAAGCAAAATCGGAGAGAACGGCCTTGTTGGTCCAGAGGTCTGTGGGGTTTTTGGGGTCAGGATTTGCGTCGGCCAATATATAACCTCCGGCAGCCTTTTCCAAGTAAATTTTTTCAGTCATTTTCATATTTCCTTTCAAGGAATAAACGTTGTCTCAGGACTTGCTTCTTGTATAGAAAAATAGGTCTTTTTCTTTTATGCCCTGTTGGTAATTGTAAACCATAAGCGAAGGGTCGTCAAAAATAATCTAGGAGTCTGTCGGACTAAGGTGATCGTAGGGAGAGAAAGTCATTTTGAGTCCATTTTTTTGATCATTCGAGGCGAATATCAGAGATATTTAACGCTTATGATCGGATAAATGGGCCAGAATGGATTTTTCGCAGTAGATTCATCCTAAGTCCGACAGGCTCCTAGGGATTTGGTTGTTTTCTTAAACGATTTTAAATGGGTGTGCTCATTTTAAAAATTGAGGGCAGTTCTATTGTGGGATATTGATCTCTTGCTTTGCTGCGGTTTCTTTGGCTTCGGGATAACCTGCATCGACGTGGCGGGCGACGCCAATTCCTGGATCAAGGGTTAAAACGCGCTGAAGACGTTCTTCGCGTTTTTTAGTGCCATCGGCAACGATAACCATGCCCGCATGTAAGGCATTGCCAATGCCGACCCCGCCTCCGTGGTGAAAAGAAACCCACGATGCCCCGGAGACGGCATTGAGTGCAAAATTCAACAAAGGCCAATCGGCGATGGCATCGGAGCCATCAAGCATGTCTTCTGTTTCGCGATGAGGAGAGGCAACGGAGCCGCAATCCAAGTGATCCCGACCAATGACGATGGGGGCAGCGACCTCTTTTTTTCGCACCAGTTCATTGATGACTGCGCCAAATTTGGCCCGTTCTCCGTAACCCAGCCAGCAAATTCGAGCGGGCAATCCTGTAAAGGGGATCTTTTTTTGTGCCAAAGTAATCCAGCGTTTTAGGGCGATGTCTTTTGGAAAGGTTTCAAGCAGGGCCTTATCGATACGGTGAATATCCTTTGCATCACCAGAAAGCGCCGTCCAGCGAAAAGGGCCTTTTCCTTCACAAAAAAGCGGTCGAATATAAGCGGGAACAAAACCAGGGTATTTGAAGCTGCCGTCTTTTTTTTTGATGGGAACACCTGCCAGGTCGGCCTGGGCGCGTAGGTTGTTTCCGTAATCAAAACAGAGTGCTCCTTGATTTTGCATTGCTAAAATGGCATCGACATGCAGGCGAATGGTGTCGAGTGACCGTTTGCGGTAAGATGCGGGATCACTCTCTCTGAGTGTGTCTAATGCTTCCAAGTCGCCAATCGGAAGGTAAGAAAGTAAGTCATGTGCGGAAGTTTGATCGGTGACAATATCTGGAATCGCACCCCGTTTGACAAGGTCTGGAAACACCGTCCCGGCATTGCCCAGAAAGCCGATTGACAGTGGGTTTTTAGATCGAAGGGCTTCATTGACCCACAACAAGGCCTCATGCAAATCCGCAGTCATCCGGTCGCAAAACCCTTCATCTATTTTGCGTTGAATGCGTTCCGCGCGTGCTTCCACATTCAAAATCACCGCTTCGCTCATGGTCGCGGCCAAAGGTTGCGCGCCACTCATGCCGCCCATGCCTGCGGTTAAAATCCACTTGCCACTTAAAGATTCACGCTTAAATTCCTGTCGCGCGAGGGCACAAAATGTTTCGTAAGTCCCCTGTAAGATGCCTTGTGTGCCAATGTAGATCCAACTGCCTGCTGTCATTTGTCCGTACATCGTCAAACCCGCTTGGTCGAGTTTTTCAAAGTTTTCCGGTGTGGCCCAGCGGGGCACGAGATTGCTATTGGCGATGATGACCCGTGGTGCAGCTTTGTGGGTTTTTGCGATGTAAACGGGTTTTCCGGATTGCACACAAAGTGTTTCATCGGCTTGTAGGTTTTGCAGGGCAGTGACAATGCGATGGTATTCGCGCCAATTACGTGCGGCCCGTCCCGCACCGCCGTAAACAATCAATTTTTTCCAGTCGATGGCAACACGATCATCCAGATTATTCATCAACATGCGGAGTGCCGCTTCGGCATCCCAGGTTTGACAACTGCGTTTTTTGCCGAGTGGCGCTCGGATGGGATCTTGAGGGCGCAGCTCAGAATAGAGAGGACGTGTCATTTTTATGGTCTCTTTCGACGAAATCCAATCACTTTTTCTGCGACGGTTTTTTGTTGGGCGACACCACAGGCAAAATGTAGTACGAGCGCTGCGGCCAGTCGCGCGGTTCTGCCATCGCCATCAAAAAGGGGATTGAGCTCCATTATATCAAAATAGGCGGTTTTTTCATGGAGTCCCGCAAGGTAGGCGGCCGTGGCGGCGTCTTCGGGCCTGAGTCCTTCGGGAGAGGGGGCGGAAACCCCCGGTGCAAAGGCTTCTGCGATGGCATCCAGATCGATGGAAAAAAAGAGGAATTTTGTTTGATGCGCGGCAATTTGAAGCGCCTTCTCCACGACCTGTGCCATGCCCAAACGCCGGACTTCGTTTAAAAAGAAAATACGACTCTGTTTTTGACTGAGGTATTCAAAGTGTTCCTGCGCATTGATTAAGCCGTTGATGCCGATTTCGACAAAATGTTTTCCCTGAATTTCCTCAATATTCTCAAGCATGTTCCAAAAAGGGCTTCCGCTTGTGATATGACCATCTTTGACGGCCCGTACATCAAAATGGGCATCCAGGGTGATTCCCCCAAAGGGGCCTTGTTTTATTTTTGCTAAACCGCGTAGCGCTGCAAAGCTGAGATCGTGACTGCCGCCAAAAATAAGGGGGGTTGCACCAAGACGCACGATTTCAGCGACAGCCTCGCTGAGTTTTTGGTGGGTATTTTCGAGGGAATCTTCATTACAAATAAGGTCGCCAAAGTCGGCGATGCACAGGGTCGACAGATCGACATCACGTTCAGCATTGTAGCTTGTGCCATAATTGTACAGGGCCGCTCGTATCGCATCCGGGCCGAGTGCCGCTCCGGGTCGTCCTCCGCCGTGTTGTACCCCAAGATCACATGGAACCCCGAGCAGGCCGATGTCCACAGCACGGCCTGTTTCATAGGGCTGCATCAGCTTTGCGAATCGTCCGGATTTGAGGGCTTTTCCAAAGCCCTCTGATGCCCGCGTGTGCGCAATTTGCATGTTTTAATTATGACAAATGCGCTGGAATGGGGCAAGTCAGAGTGGATTAGGGTTCTTTTAAGTGTCGTTATGTTCTGGAATATGAGAGAGGGCTTGTTCTGATGTCGCAGGGCGATCTGTCTTTTTCTTTTTGGCATTGATGGCCAAATAGGACTGATAAGAGCGCATGACTTTATCTGCATAACGTGTTGGCAGTTTTTTACCCCGTCGAATCCAGCGTCGGATTTTGGTCGGACCAAAGTTGTAAGCTGAAAGTGCCGTGTGAAGATCTCCAAAACGTTTGTTGAGCCGATCCAGATAGTGAATGCCAAGCCGGATATTGACGTAGGGATCAAAAAGGGGCTGTCCCTGTTCATTCCAAGTGATCTGGGTTGCTTTTGCAAGTGCTTTTCCGGTGGCGGGGACAATTTGCATCATGCCCACTGCACCCTTATTTGAAATAGACCAGTTGTAAAATGAGCTTTCTGTTGTAATTACGGCGAGGATAAGCTCCGGGTCAAAGCCATATTCACGGCTGGCTTCGGAGATAAAAGCAACAAGTTTTGCATCTTCAATCGCATCAAGCCCCGTATGATAGCCCGCAAGAATCTCTTTCATGTGTGCGGTGGGAAAGGGTTTCGGTGCATAGGCCAGAGATTTTTTTTCCTCAAGCGCTGCCGCAGCTTCGAGTTGTGCCGCTGTGGGAGCCGGAATCGGGTTTGGAATCGCCAAATCTCCAGCCGCGAGCAAAAGTAATGGAAAGACAAAGCTTGTCGATAAAACTAAAGTCTTTTTTCGAATGTTTTTTAAGTGTCTCATAATCATTTCAAAATAACAGGGCTTTTCTCTTAGGGTCAATCCCCCCAAAAGAGGGGGCAGGATCGTGTTACGGATCTCGCGTCAATGTCACGATCGTGACACCGTCGCTGCCCTCCCAAGGTTCGCCGGGATGGAAAGATGCGGCGTAGGGCGAGGTTTTAAGATAGGTCCGAACAGCGTTTTTCAGGCGTCCACCGCCATGACCGTGAATGACCTTCACTTCACTCTCTCCATATAAAAGGGCCTGATCCAAAAAGCGTTCCAATTTTTCAATGCCTTCTTCGACCAATAGGCCGTGAAGGTCAATTGTGGCCTCAAAGCCATCAAAAAAATCTGACATGATTTAAATTTCGGGGGAGCGATGCTCCCTTAACGGCCTACAATGTTACTATTTATGCCCATCTTTTGAGGTGTCATTTTAGAATTGAAGGTGCGGGAATTTGCCTGATGGGAGGGTCATTATGCCTCAGGAAGAATGCTTTTGTCTAGTGGTGTCTTGGCTGTTCCCTAAAAATGGAACATCGGCAAGCCTGAGAGAGGACTTGCCTGTATTTTGTTTTGATGTTAGCTTGGCAACCCGATTCAATCGCATCTTTAAATCATTTTGTATGGTTCAATGGCAGGACGCCCTTCCCTTTGAAGCCCTTAAAAACACGTCTTAGCATGCTCGCCTTAATCGGCCCCGGTCTGCTGGTTGCCGCCACGGGTGTGGGTGCGGGGGATTTAGCGACGGCCAGCTTTACGGGCAGTCTACTGGGCACCGCAGTGCTTTGGGCCGTTCTCTTAGGTGGATTTTTAAAATTTGTTTTGACGGAAGGCTTGGCGCGCTGGCAACTCGCAACGGGGGAAACCCTGCTCGAAGGAGCCGCGAGGCGACTTGGCCCCATTGTTGGCTGGTTGTTTTTGCCTTACCTCCTGCTCTGGTCTTTTTTTGTGGGCTCGGCGCTCATGAGCGCCTGTGGGGTGACCTTGCATGCGATTTTTCCTGTTTTTGAGACCGCCACCACAGGGAAAATTGTTTTTGGCATTGTTTCAAGTCTACTGGGATTGCTCCTGGTTGTAGCGGGCGGGTTCAAACTGTTCGAAAAGGTGATGGGCATTTGTATTGCCTTGATGTTTTTCATTGTATTGCTAACGGCTTTTTTACTTTGGCCCGGGACCGCTGAGGTGATGCAGGGTTTGTTGATCCCTTCGATTCCAGATGCGGCGGGTGCAGGCATTACCTGGACGGTGGCTTTGATGGGCGGTATTGGCGGCACCGTGACCGTGCTCTGTTATGGGTATTGGATCCGTGAAAAGGCGCGTTCCGGGCCAGAGGATCTGCGCATGTGCCGTATTGATCTGGCGGTCGGGTATGTGATGACCATTTTATTTGGTCTGGCGATGGTGATTATCGGCAGTACCGTGAAGATTACAGGCAGTGGGGCGGGTCTCTTGGCGACCCTTGCAGCGCAGCTTGAAGGGCCATTGGGTCCGGCAGGACGCTGGATTTTTCTGGTGGGGGCCTTGGGTGCCGTTTTTAGCAGCCTCTTGGGGGTTTGGCAGTCTGTGCCTTATTTGTTTGCGGATGCCTGGCGTTTGTTTGTTTTAAGAGATACAACAAAGGGTGGCATCATTGATACACGCGCTGGCCCTTACCGATATTTTTTATGGGCCATCGCCTTTATTCCGATGGCGGGTCTGTTCATGCGTTTTAAAGAGGTTCAAAAACTGTACGCCGTGATCGGCTCAGCCTTCATTCCTTTGTTAGCGCTTGTCCTGCTTATTCTCAATGGTCGTCGTGATTGGCTGGGGAGATTGAGCAATAAAATACCAACGGTCGCTGTGCTGTTAGCGATACTTGTTTTTTTCGGTGGCATGGCCTGGGCGAAGTGGATGAGCTGAAAGCCTATTCCTTATCGTCGTCTAAGGAACACAAGGGTTTCCGTCTCAATCAATTTTTTCTTGGGGTCGCGCATAGAGATAGCCTTGGGCATATTTGCAGCCTTGTGCCATGAGATAGTCGGATTGCTCCTTTTTTTCAACCCCTTCCGCAACGACTTCCAGTCCTAAATTTTTTGCCAACTGAATAATGGTTTTGATCAACTCTTTGCACTTGTCATCTTTCTCGATGACATCAACAAAAGAGCGGTCTATTTTTAATCCTTCAAAGGGGAATTGATATAAGTAGCTTAAGGACGAATAGCCTGTACCAAAATCATCAATGTACAGTGGAAATCCATGTTGTTTTATTTTTTCAAATATTTTGAGGGCTTCCATGGCATTTTTAAGAATGACACTTTCTGTCACCTCCAGGACGATGGCCTTGGGGGGGAGATTTAAAGCGGAGACCACCCGAAGCAATTCTTCAACGAACCCATTTTGCCAAAATTGAGGGGGTGAAATGTTAATGTGAATGGATGTATTTTTGTGTTGTGGGTGTGTTGTTCTGAGTGTTTTAATTTTTTTGCATGCTGTTTCAAAAATCCAAGTGCCCAGCGGAATAATAAACCCATTTTCTTCGGCCAATGGGATGAAATCAACCGGGGAGATCATGCCTTTTTCGGGATGTTGCCATCGAATCAGGGCTTCAAAAGAAATGATTTTCTGGTTTTTCATTTCAACAATGGGCTGGTAAAAAAGTGTGAATTCTGAATGTTTCAATGCACTGCGCATATCCATTTCTAGCTGGAGCAGTGCCAGGGCTTTTGCGTGCATTTTTTTGTCAAAAAGCATGTACTTGGATTTGCCGGAATTTTTCGCGGCGTACATGGCAATATCGGCATCGCGCAGCACTTCTTTGCTTGAGGTGTGACCATCACGATTGAGGGTGATACCCACACTTGCAGAAATTTTAATTTCTCGTCGATCAAGATAGAGGGGCTCTTCTATCCGTTGGAGTAAACGTTTTGCTAAGGCAATGACATCAGCGGGTTTGTTGATATCGATCAATAAGATTGCAAATTCATCTCCTCCAAGCCGGGCGACACTGTCTGCTGAGCGGACGGTTTCTTTAATCCGTTTTGATATTTCGATTAAAAGCTGATCACCAACGAGGTGTCCCAAAGAATCATTGATGCGTTTGAAACGATCTAGATCTAGATAGAGTAGGGCAAAGTCAAAATGCTTTTTTCGATTGTTATATTGCAGTATTTTGGTGAGGTGATCGACAAATACAGATCGGTTGTGTAAACTGGTGAGTGCGTCGTGTGTTGCATCTTTTAGGAGTTGTTGTTCGGCTTTGACTCTTGCGGTCACATCTCTTGCGGAGACATAGTACAAGTCGCCCTGTTCGTTCATGACAATACTGCAGGATAACCAGATGGTTCGGCCATCACTTCGTCTAAAACGACATTCCTCTAATAAGGGTGCTTTCTGTCCTGTGATAGAAGAGAGCTTGTTCATGAGTCGTTGACGATCATGGGGGCGGATGAAATTGAAAAACGGCCTTGATTTGATCTGTTTTTCGGCATAACCCAAAGTTTTCTGCCAAGCATGATTGATTTGTTTAAAGTAGCCCCCTTGATCGATAATGGCCATGAGTTCGAGTGATAAAGCAAAAAAACGATCTCGCTCGGTAATGGCTTGTTTGAGTTTCAATGTGGCAAAGCCTTGGGAAACAAAGGGCATGAAGCGTCGGAGTTGTTTAATATGTGTGGGGTTAAAATGGCGATGTTTAGCGTGCGTACAGACTAAAATGGCGTCTTTTTCGCCAAGCTCCAGCTTGAAATGCAGTGCCGAAGCAATGCCTTCTCGCGATTTTTTTGACTGTTGATGCCACTCTTTGACCAGATTAACATCAAAGACTGCGGCGGGTTTTCCTGAGAGGACACGCTGAAATAAGGTGTCTGGAAACCAGAGTGTGTCTTGAATTTGTGTGCGAGTAGAAGAAGAGGGAGACATGCTTCCGTCCTCTTCAGGTTTGAGAATAAAGATGTGTTCGCAGTGGAGGAGTGCTCTTAGCACATCGGCCAAGGCGGCAAACAAACTATCTTTGCTGTCCGCATCAAAGATGGAGCGAATACCCTGAAGCTGAGATTCGCAATCAATCCGTAATTCAGACTCGCGTTGACGCGATCGTTCTAAATCGAGAAAGGCTTCTAATAATTGTTCTGTCTTTTTCATGACTTCAGTGCTAATTGGTGAAGAGCAAGACCGATATCATGAGATTGCCGTGTCTGTTTTCTCCCCCAACAAAGCAGCCTTGTTCGCCAAAAGTAAAAGATCCCATAAAGGGCGTATCGGGTAATTCTTCTTTCAGCCCATTGACAACTTCGTCAATTTTATCCTTGACTGTCAACATGCATCCCGCACAGTAGATAATCAGTGCTCCCGCGACATCGCTGTTTTTTAGAGGGTTCATTTCTTTTGCAGAGGATGCGACACGCGCTGCCCGCGATACAAGGCTATCCACAGAGCCTCGCATGAGTACGATTTCGTCGTCAGTGCTCATGTCTGTAAACAGGGTTAATGAACCATCCTCAAGAACCGTGTCTGGATGTGTCAGTTGAAAATAGGGGATTTTTCCAATATGGCCGGCAACGCGGCCCAGGGGATGTAGTGACGTCGCGGCGAGAATGTTCCCGCCGCTGGACATCTCTTTTGAGATGAGTCCAGTGGTCCATTCGTTGTAGACTTCTGCTGCAGGACGATGATCAATCTTGCTGAGTACACGGCCCGCGACTTTTGTGACTTTTCCTTTATGATCAGTGGGTTCATAGCCGCTGTGAAAGGCAAACATAATTTCTGTTGAGGGAAACATTGCGCCGATAACAACCGCATTGTCATAGACGGTGTCTCCAGATAACTGTTTCCACTCTCCTGTGACGGTATTGTCCGCCGAACTCCCACCTGTGATGGGGACGCTGTTTCCGACGACTTCTGCGATGCCTTCCATCAAACGTTCTTCGGAGCCTGGTGCGGCAGTGAGCCAGATCATCGCAGGGACTTCTCCGACACAATTGGCCGCTTCAAGCGCCTGTGTTAATGCATTTTTTGCAGCTTGTTTTGCATCATCTCCGATGATTGATGCACCCACGCCGTAAGATCCTTCTGGATCTAAGACAGCAAAAAATGAAAGTCCTCTGCCTTCGCTACTGTGAAATCCGTCCTGTGTCATTGCACCTAAGCAGGATGAAGCCCCTTGTATTGGGACATCGGGGCTCAGTGTTCGAATGGCTTTCAAAACCAAAGCCGGATCGTAATTGACTGAAAAACTGACAACGAGGGTGCTGGGTTCAGCCCCCAATTCCTTAAGGAGTTGCTGGTAAGCATTTTTTATGGCATCAAAACCGGGTTCTGTTGTCCAAGCTGTAGCGGTTTTCATTTTTTCCCCCTGTAAATCGTGTATTTTATTTTTAGTTTTTGTGTCAAACGTCCTGACTTTTTGAATATAAATTTCCTGTAATGGAGATCCAGTCTTGATAAAGTTGTTTTGTGTCGTTCAAAGTACTCCAAAAGGGTTTATTATCCTGGCTTCTTTTATTGCTAAAAGGGGTGTCTTTCTTGATCTGATACGAGTATAGCAGAGCGTGTGTTTTCGGGGGATTTTTCACATTTAAAAATGGGGTGATTGTGTTGAGTTCAGAGATAAAAAACTATCTCTCTCCGAGATGGTGCAAAAATGCCCATCTTCAAACGGTGTGGCGTAAGTTTCTTGGAGAAATTCCAGTGCTGCCACAGCTTGTGCGGGAGCGCTGGGAAACACCCGATGATGATTTTTTGGATCTTGACTTTATGGGTTTTTCCTCTGAAAAATCGGATGGAGATCAAAATCCCATTGTGCTCTGTTTGCACGGTTTTGAAGGGTCTTCAGATGCAAAATATATTAAGGGTATGTTGCAATCTGTAGAACAAATGCGCTGGCGCGGAGTGGCCTTAAATTTTAGGTCATGTAGTGGAGAAATGAATCGTCAGCCTCGTTTTTATCATTCAGGCGAAACAAGTGATTTTGATTGGGTGGTTCGGCGACTCAGTCTCCGCTGGCCGGATGCACCAATTTTTGTTGTGGGTTTTTCGTTGGGTGGCAGTGTGATGTTAAGGTGGTTGGGTGAGGGAGGTGCAGAGGCGGCTTCTCTGATTCAGGCGGCTGTTGCGATTTCCGTTCCCTACGATTTAGGCGTAGCTGCAGAGCGGATTGATACAGGCTTGATGTGTGTTTACGGTCAAAATTTCTTGAAGACACTCAAACAGAAGATGATCGAAAAATCAGTACTGTATCCCACTTTAATTGACCCTGTTTTGGTGTCGGGTATCCGTTCTTATATTGAATTTGAAAATCGGGCTTTTGCCCCTTTGCACAATTTTAAAGATGCGAAAGACTATTGGCAGCAGTGCAGCGCAAAATATTTTCTGGAAGGCATTTCATGTCCGACGCTCATTCTGCATTCGGAAGATGATCCTTTTTTACCAGGGACTCATTTGCCAAAAAAAATCTTTGAATCTTCAAAATGGCTCATGCCTGAGATCTCAAAACACGGCGGGCATGTCGGGTTTGTGCAAGGGCCTTGGCCTTGGCGAGTGAATTACTGGTCTGAGGCTCGGACAATGGCCTTTTTATTGGAATTCAAGTAAGGACTCTTTTTGTTTGAGGGAGCTCTTGGAATCAATCAGACTGAACGGCGCCATATCATTCTTGACAGTCATTGCTGTAGCCGGGATAATGACACCGTTTTATTTGATACGCTCGGGAAGCACTGAGCACGAGATGAAGAAAAGAACGTATCCTTCCGCGCAAAGCCTCGCTTTCATTTAAAATCTACGACTGGGACTGTTTGATCTCAGACCTCGCATGATGTTTGCGGCGAGTATTATTTCTATAAATATTTTAGATATTGAAACAAGGAGTCAATTGTAATGAATACTGACATTATAAAATGGGTGACCATCGCTGTCGCGGTTTTTGTTTTTACCGCACCTGTTTCGGCTGCGTCATGGATGGATCAGGCAAAGACCGAATTTGAAAAAGACAGATACGAAGATGTCATTGAAACCGCACAGGATCATAAAAAAGACAAGAAATGCAAAATAGGTTTAATGTTGCTGGCGTTTAGCCATTTACAGCTCCATGAATTCAATGGCACCAAAACCGACAAAAAGCGGTTTCGGAACTATATGGATTTACTGGAAGATCGTGTCAGTGCCGTAAACCTCAACGAAATTTATTATTTTGTTCGGCAAGCAGACAAACCGGAGGTTGTGAAACAGGCACGTGCACTGCTCAAACATGCCTTTAAAGGGGTTTTTGAAATTGAGGATATCCAAAAACTATTGCCCTTTGTGAAGGTCAAGGATCTTAAAACCCGTAAAATGGCCTTGTCCGCTATTGACGATATTATTGAAATAAAACGAAAATATGTAAACAAAGGCGGGACTTTGCGTCGGAAGGATGTTGGGGTGATGCGTGGGCAGGGAGTTATTCGTGCCTTGTTGGATAATATCAGCCAGTCCGCCGCGTTCAGCGCCCTGGTGGACATCGAACAACCCGTGCTGGCCTATACCAAAGATTATGACGGGAAAAAAGTGATGAAGTTAGAAGTCAAAATCAACCGGGCCATCAGCAAACGCGAGAAAAAATATCCCAAGAGCAATTGGTACAGCGCGACAGGGAAAATATTGCCCTAGTTCCTGAATTTGGGTAAAAAATAAAGATTAACAGCCTGTATTGTCCTCAATAATAATACGACCGTCTTTCCATTGAGAATGGTCTGTGATCATCGTAAATTTGTTTCTGCCCATTTATAAAAAACTTAAATAGAGGTCACTTCGGTGATATTAGAAAGGAAAATAATGAAAAAAATCATAATGGCTGTATTATCAGTCACAGCAATGTTATTTGTAAACACTGCACAGGCAGAACTCATGGTAAACCCTACTGCTTCCGCCGAAAATGGCGAAATGGAGGGTGGTGTGGCTTTAAGCTTTTCTTCAATTTCATATGAGGTACCTGGGGACAACAGTGACGTTGATCGCAAAATGTTGTCCGCTTATGGGGCAATGAATGTGCAAGACGAGATTGATATTTTTGGTGCGCTTGGCTACACCTTTCAATCTGAACTTGATGGGAGAAATGGCGATGACACAGGCTTTGCATTAGCGGGAGGTGTACGTGCTACCTTGCCCATTGATGGTGATTTTAAGGTACGTGGTTATGGTCAGCTTTTTTATTTTGACGAGGATTACGGAAATAGTCTCTCAGGAACTGGGATCGAGTTGTCTCTTGGCGTATTGGCGATTAAAGAAATCGAAGAGCTCAAGATCTATGGTGGTGTTGAACTCGTGCCATTTGATGACTCAGAACTCAAAGGAAATCTTGCAACCATCGATTTAGAACGTGACAATATCTTCGGTCTTCGTGTGGGTGCAAATTACCAACTGAATGATCAGCTTTTACTTAGAGGCGAACTTGCCTTAATCAGTGAAACCACCGTTACGGTGGGTTTGAGCATGCCGTTCTGAGGTTTGTTTTCGAGTCCGGTTAAAAAAAAGCCGCTGTACTGAATTGTGCAGCGGCTTTTTTTTTGAAAACATGGAAAACGCAACATTTTAAAATCGGCGGAGAGGCAGGGATTCGAACCCTGGGAACCTTACGGCTCAACGGTTTTCAAGACCGCCGCTATCGTCCACTCAGCCACCTCTCCTGTTGCATCGTTTTAGTGCGGTTTAAGAAATTCTTTCTAAACCTCTCATGTAGGGCCGCAAGACTTCAGGGATAGTGATACTGCCATCTGCTTGCTGATAATTTTCAAGCAGGGCGACGACGGTGCGTCCGATGGCTAAACCTGAGCCGTTGAGGGTATGCGGGTGTTCTATCTTTCCTGATACGCTGCGGTAGCGGATTTTTGCGCGGCGGGCTTGAAAATCTTCCACGTTACTGCAGGAGGAAATTTCCCGATATTTGTTCTGGGAGGGGACCCACACTTCAATGTCGTAGGTTTTGGCTGCGTGAAATCCGAGATCTCCGGTGCAAAGCGAGACAATGCGATAATGCAAGCCCAATTTTTGAAGCACGGCTTCGGCATGTGTCAATAATTGTTCAAGATGTTCATAAGAATCTGCGGGAGATGTGAATTTGACCAATTCGACTTTATTGAATTGGTGTTGCCGAATCAGACCGCGTGTGTCCTGACCATAAGAGCCTGCCTCACGTCGAAAACAAGGGGTGTGGGCGGTGTAGTTTAAGGGGAGATCGGATGCAGCCAGGATTTCGTCGGCGTGAATACTGGTGAGTGGGACTTCGCCGGTTGGAATGAGAAAGGTGTCACTGTCTTTGAGATGAAAAAGATCTTCTTCAAATTTGGGCAGTTGTGCGGTGCCGATCAGGGTGTTGCGATTGACGATAAAAGGCGGCAGCATTTCGGTGTAGCCATGTTCACTCGTGTGCAGATCCAGCATGAAATTGCTCAAGGCACGTTCAAGTCCTGCACCCAAACCCCTGTAGAGTACGAAGCGCGCACCGCTCATTTTTGCGCCGCGTTCAAAATCGAGTATGCCGAGTTTTTCCCCAAGGTTCCAGTGACTCAAGGGGTCAAAGTCAAATACGGGTTTTTCTCCCCATTGGCGGATTTCCTGGTTTTCTGTTTCGTCTTTGCCGACAGGAACGGAGGCGTGCGGAAGGTTGGGCAAATTTAAAAGAAAGTCGGTGTTTTTCGCTTCGATTTTTTTGAGTTCTGCTTCGTCACTTGAAATTTGAATCGAGACGGCCTTCATTTCTTTAAGCAGCATGTCCACGGGTTCTTTGGCCCGTTTCCGTTTCGGAATTTCCTGGGAGGCCTGGTTGCGTTTGAATTTGAGCTGTTCGATTTTTTGTTTGAGTGATCTTTGTTGTTTGTCGTCAACGACCCATTGCTCAAAGGAGACATGCATCTGCCTGCTTGCCAGAGCCGATTTGACGTGTTTTAAGTTGTCCCTAAGGGTCTTGATCGCTAGCATAAAAGTGGGGAGAATTTATCATTTTGACCCTGGAGAGTCAATAAACCGGGCCCGTATAAATGTCTTCTAATCTTTTGAGCCCGTCACAGGTTTGCTGGTTGTGCTTTCTTTTTTTTGTGATTTAGATTCAGGTTTTTTATCGCTTGAGCCCGGCTGATCTTTCTTTTTTGCGTAATCAGTGACATACCATCCGCTGCCCTTAAAATGAAGCCCCGCAGAGGAGATGACTTTGCGAACCGCTCCCTTGCAGTCAGGGCATTTTTCAAGGGGAGGATCACTTATTTTTTGCAGTAACTCTGTGCGTTTGTTGCAAGTCGTGCATTCATATTCGTAAATAGGCAATGACATTTCCTCCTGAAAATTGGTTAAGAAAGTAGTGAGAGTGTATTTTGTATCTTTTCGAGTCCGCGGTTTAGCACTGTTTTGGATGCTGCAAAAGAAAGTCTTAGATAACCGGGTGCACCAAAGGCTTCGCCGGGAATGGTGGTGACACCGCCTTTTTCCAATAGAAACGTGGCGAGATCCAAGGTGTTTTTAATGGTGCCTTGGCGATGTGATAAACCAAATAAAGTCTTTACATTTGGAAAGACATAAAAGCTGCCAGAGGGCGCGGCGCAAGAGACCCCGGGGATTTTATTTAATGTCTCGACCATGAAGCTTCGTCTTTTGGAAAAGGCTTGCAGCATTTCTGTGACAAAAGATTCCCCGTCCTTGAGTGCCGCTGCTGCTGCTGCTTGTGCAATAGAGGTTGGATTTGATGTGCTCTGGCTTTGCAATTTTGTCATGGCTTGAATGACGTTTTCAGGTCCTGCAGCATAGCCGATACGCCAGCCGGTCATGGAGTAGGCCTTTGATGCACCGTTGACGACGATGGTTTTTGCTTTAAGGGCAGAACCCAGTGTGGCGATACTTGTATGTGAGGCCCCATCGTAAAGAAATTTTTCATAGATTTCATCGGAAATGATGCAGAGATCTGTTGCTGTGAGCAGGTCGGCAAAGGTTTCATAGTCTTTTTTTGTATAAATCGATCCTGTCGGATTAGAGGGCGCGTTCAAAATAATGCCCTTTGTCCGGGGGGTGATCGCTGCTTTGAGTGCTGCGGGGGTCATCAAAAAGCCATCGGATTCTTTTGTTTCCACGATAACCGGGGTCGCGCCGCTGAGTAAAATTTGATCAGGATAGGTCACCCAATAGGGGGCAGGAATGATGACTTCATCGCCTTTTTCAAACAAAACCTGGGCGATGTTATAAAGTGTGTGTTTTGCTCCGCAAGAGGCAATAATTTCTTTTTGGGTGTAGTTCAGACCGTTGTCTCGTTTCAGCTTTTGCATGATGGCTTCTTTGAGCGCGTCTGTTCCGCCAGGCGGGGTGTAGCGTGTTTCACCTGCACGAATTGCGGCGATGCCGGCTTCTGCGGCAACATTGGCGGTTTCAAAATCCGGTTCTCCCAGACCAAAACTGATGATTTCGACGCCTTCGGCTTTTAGGATCTTGGCACGCGCAGCCATGGCCATGGTTGCAGAGGCTTTGATGCGTCCGATACGCTTTGCAAGTTTCATTATGTTTTCCCTTGTGATTTTTTTAGGGCTAATTTTTGAGCAATTTTTTCCAAAACAATTTCAGGCACCAAATCTGCGATTTCTCCCCCGTAACTTGCGACTTCTTTAATCAGACTTGAAGACAAGTAGGTGTATTCCTCGCTGGGCATTAGAAATACCGTTTCAACATTCATGTCGAGTTTTCGGTTCATTAAGGCCATTTGGAACTCGTATTCAAAATCAGAAACAGCACGAATCCCACGTACAATTGCGATAGCGCCACGTCTGTTCATCTCATGAACGAGCAGTCCCTCAAAGGTTTCGACCGATAGGTTTTTAAAGTGTTTTGTGGCATGGAGAATCATATTGAGACGTTCATTTGCATCAAAGAGCGGGGCCTTTGTTGGGTTGGGCGCAACCGCGACCACCACGTGTTCAAAAAGACGAAGTGCGCGGCCAATGATGTCAATGTGGCCCTTCGTAATGGGATCAAATGTGCCGGGGTAAACAGCAACCTGTGGTCGCTTAGTGTGTGCCATAAAAAGAGAGGAGGGTTTCTCCGTAACGATATTGTTTTAAAAAATGAATATTTCCAATTGTTTCGGGCAAAGTATGTTTGTGGAAATGTTCTATAATTAAACACCCTGCGTCGGTAATAATATCACCCTGCTCAAGCCTTGGCAATATTTTTTCAAGGGCCTCTGTCTTATAAGGTGGGTCTAAAAAGGCCAGATCAAAAGACGATGGCAATGCCTTGAGAAAGTCTTCCGCGTCAATGCCTCGAACCGTGCATTGTTCTTCCAAAAGACAGGCGGTAACATTTTTCCGGAGGTAGTGGAGATGTCGAGGCGATTGTTCCACGAAGGTTGTGTGTAAGGCCCCACGGCTAAGCGCCTCCAAACCAATGGCCCCTGTTCCGGCATAAAGATCTAAAAACGAGGCCTGCAAAACACGATCGGCCAAAATATTAAAAAGGGCAGAGCGAACTTTTCCCGGTGTCGGACGCAGGGCAAGACCTGATGGGGCAAAGAGTCTGCGGCCTTTTGAGGATCCTGAAATAATCCGCATGGTGTCTTTCCTTGATTAAAATAGGCGACGGATGATGCCCATAAACGTCTGCATTCTAGCCTGATGAGAGGTTTTTGTCATGCCATATCCTGCTTGACACTTATTGGGGCAGCCGCCATAATGACGCCGCTTTTGTTGGTCACTTCAAGGGGGAAACTACACAGGAGATGAAGAAAAAGAAACGCGTCCTGACGGGGGATCGGCCGACAGGTCGTCTTCACTTAGGGCATTATGTGGGTTCCTTGGCGAATCGCGTGAAATTGCAGGATGACTACGACACCTTTATCCTGATTGCGGATGCGCAGGCACTCACTGATCATTTCGAACATCCTGAAATTCTGCTCAACAATATTCGTGAAGTCGCAAGAGACTACCTCAGTGTTGGGCTTGATCCCCAAAAGAGCACGATTTTTATCCAGTCGATGGTGCCCGAAATTGCGGAATTGGCGGTTTTTTATCTCAATCTCGTTACCGTTGCACGTTTGCAAAGAAATCCAACCGTAAAAGATGAAATGAAACAGAAGGGTTTTGAAGCCAATCTACCTGCGGGTTTTTTGGTTTACCCCGTGCATCAAGCGGCGGACATTACGGCTTTTCAGGCCGATTTGGTGCCGGTAGGAAAAGATCAGTTGCCCATGATCGAGCAGACCAATGAAATCGTGCGACGTTTCAATACGCTGTATAAAAAAGTCCTCACGGAACCTGAGGGGCTTGTGGGGGCCTTTCCTCGTCTGCCGGGCACCGACGGTCAAGGCAAAATGAGTAAAAGCATCGGCAATACGATTTATCTCTCTGATGATGCTAAGACGATGGAAAAGAAGGTCATGCGGATGTATACGGATCCCACACGTTTGCGTGCGACTGATCCGGGTCATGTGGAAGGCAATCCTGTTTTTACTTATCACGATGCCTTCAATTTAAATCAAGAAGAAGTTGCGGATTTGAAAGATCGTTATCGTAAAGGCAAAGTGGGTGACGTTGAGGTTAAAAAGAAACTCATCATCGCGCTTAATATTTTTCTCGAGCCCCTGCGTGAACGTCGTGCTGAGTATGCCTCGGATGATAAAAAGATAGACGAAATTCTCATCGCGGGAACTGAGCGTGCCAGGAAAGTTGCGAAAGAAACAATGGCCCTGGTAAAAAATGCAATGCAGATCGACTATCCATTTTAATACATGACGATGCGCTATTTTTTTGAAAAGGATCTTTAAATGAAACGTCTGCTTTTTGTTTTAACAATCGTATCTTTATTTTTTGTCATGACTTCAGGAGGCGCAACGGTTTTTGCTGCGGGAGTCGATGGATTTTCTGGCCGAAATTATCTGAAGATGGACGCTCCTGTGCGGACTTTTTATGTCAATGGTTTTGTACACGGGATGTCAATTGTGCAGCCGATGGCAGATGAAAATGCCATTGTGCCTTGGTTGGAGACCTGTATCGGTCGTATGGGCCCTGTGCAGTTTGAAAAAACACTGACCGAGTACATTACTGCCCATCCAGAGCTTCAAGATGCCAGACTCGATGTCTTGGCCTTTTTGGCATTTAAGGCGGAGTGCAGAAAAAGATAGTCACACGCCGTTTTTTGTCGCGCGTTTTGTTATTTTTCCGGGCGCCTCAGCCCGGTTTTTCTCCATCTGCTATCCCGTTTTTCAAATGGGTCTGACACCATGTCCACGACGCTTCAGAAAAAAAATACCGTGATAAACAGAGTCCTTCACATCGCACGGGAATTTGGCCCTGTTGCGGGTGCAGGTGGCATTAAAGATGTGACCTGGGGCCTTTGTAAAGCCAGCGCCTCTGCGGGGATCGCCACTGAAATGTTTCTGCCGCATTATCGCTTGGTGGATGAATACCTGCTCCGGCATACACTGAACCTCAAGCCCGTGTGTTCTTTTGTTGTGCGCATGGACTATGGTCACTATGTGCGTGCTGAAAAAGTGACCGTCTCACGCTGTGAAATTGCGCCCAATTTAAATTTGTATCTGATTGAGGCCGACCCTTTTCGGTATTTGGCCGAGCAACCTGAAAAAAACATTCCCCGTCATGGCATTTATCAATATACAAAAGAAGAGGCTTTAGCCTTGGCCCAGCCCGATTTTGAAGGCCAGGCGTATGCCGATGCCTTTGCTCAAAATGTGCTCTTGGTGAAGGCGGCGCTTTTGATCTTGGCGCGTGTTTCCTGGCGTCCTGATGTGGTGCATTGTCATGATGGGCATGCGGCTTTGTTTCCTTTCATTGCACAAACCACGACCGAAAGCGATGCGCCGGATTTGGCCCATTTACCGACGCTGTTAACCATCCACAACGCGGGAAAAGGCTATCATCAGGAGACACCTACTTTGGAGTATGTCGAAAAGATTTGTGGGCTTGATCCCTCTGTTGCCAGCAGCGTTGTGACTGCTTGTCTTTTGGATGGTGCATTTGATCCACTGGTTGCGGGGGGGATTTATGGTACAGCGGTGAATACTGTAAGTGAAAACTATGCGCGTGAGTTGCGGGAGACGGGTCTGGATGCCCAAACCGGGTGGTTGGGCCATCGTTATGCGGCTTTGGGTATTCTGCTTTCGGGCATTACGAATGGTATTGATATCAATAGCCATCACCCCAATCATATGAGTGATCACGCATTGCCTGTGTCTTTTTCGCCGGAAACAGGGGATTGGAAGGGCAAAGAGAATTGCAAAAAAAAATCTATCGCCCAACTCAAACAATTCAAAGACAGCCCTGCGGCAAAAAAATACGGACGGCTCACACAGCAAGCGGGACGTCCACTTTTTAGTTTTGTCGGGCGTTTGACGGAACAGAAGGGTTTTGATGATTTATATATTGCGATGCGTCGCCTCTTGCAAGAGGACGAGAAGGTTGGCTTATGGGGCCTTGGAAATGGCGATCCCCGGATTGTGGCAAAATTTAAAAATTTGGCAAATGAATACAAAGGTCGTGTCTGTTTTATTGAGGGTTTTAGCGAAGCCGATGCCAAAAAGGTTTATGCCTCTGGAGATTTTTTTCTGATTCCTTCTCGGTTTGAACCTTGTGGCCTGACCGATTTTATTGCCCAGCTCAATGGTAATATTCCCATCGTGCATCGTGTGGGTGGTTTGGTAAAGACCATTGACAATCAATATGGTTTTTCATATTTAGGTGGCGCGTCAGAGCTTTATCTGACCATGAAACGGGCCATTGTCGTGTATCGGAGTGCCGGGAAAAAACGTTTGCGAACAATTCAGCAGGATGCTGTTGTTTATATTAAAAACCACTTTACCTGGGATACGGTCCTGCAAGAAAAATATCTGCCACTTTATGAAGACATCGTGGAAAAAGCGAAACCCGTATTGCCCTATTAAGGCATATTCAAATCATTGCTCTGAGCGTTCAATGTCTCAGAATCTTCAGTCTATTTTCTGCCAAGCCTTTTTTTAATTTGTCCAGAAACGAATGATTCGGTATCTTCTATTGGTGGAATTGAAGCCCTTAAATCTTTTCCTTATCGTGATTTTTTCAGTGTTTTATTCTGTGTTCCCCGTTTGGGCGCAGGTTTTCGATGATGACCCAGCTCAGATCTTGCGCCGTCCTTGGTCTCTTACGATTGAGTCAGGTTTTATTTTTGATGACAATGTTTTTCTGGAAAAAGAAGCGAAAAAATCTGATGAAATCTTGCAGTCCAATCTTTTTCTTGCCTACGAGCGAGGCGAAGCTGTTTTTAGTGTCTTGGCGATGATTGACCGTTATCGAGAAAATCGCATTCTGGATTATCGTTATTACGAAATCGGGATGGAAACCTTGCTGGGCAGCGGCAGCACGGGCGGCATCTTTTTGAATTTTTCCCCCACGGCACCGCTGGACACGGTCGAAGCGGGTGCGATTTTTGCGTTGTCCTCACGTGGATTAAGTGTACTGCTTGATCGTGAAATGCCCTGGGGCAGTCTTGGTTTTTCATTTGTCTTCACTCAGCTTGATTACAGCACAACTTTTGGTGCCAAAGATTCGGAAGTCACGGCCTTGGGGCCGACTCTTTTTTATGAAATGAGCGAATCGTGGATTGTTTCAGGGGATGCAAGCTTTGAGCAGGGTCGTGCTACAGGCGGTTTGATTGCGCGCAGGCCGGATGATATCTCGTATCGCGCGATGAATTTATTGTTTCAAACGCGGTATTATTTTTCTCAAATCGTCAATTTTAGATTCAGGTATACCCTTCGGGACAAAAATTTTACGACGGAGGTGGATGATCTCCACAGGGGAAGACGGGATGTGACTCAAACTCTAGGTTTCTTTAGCGAAATCGGTCCTTTTTCAGATTTTACCTTCCGTGTGGGCTTTGAAAAAACATGGCTTATTTCTGAAAATAACCCTGCCGTGGAATTTGAAGCCCAGCGCGGGTTATTTTCAGCGGCCTACGCTTTTTAGGGGATGTCGATCTTCCCCTCCCCCGATCTTAAGTGAGGCCTATGTCTTGACCCCTTTGTCTGGAGTGCTTATGATGTCGCGATTATGTTGAAGCGTCTATCCCTCTTATTCATGTTTATGATTTTTTCCGGGTTTCTGCTTTCAAGCTGTTTTTTGAAGGTGCCCGTCGAACCCTCGCCGCTGGGCATGGTGCCTGTGTCTTCGGGCACGTTTATTCGTGGCAGTGATCGTGTGGATGAACATCAGCAGGGCAATGAGTTGGGTACCTTAAAACCGTGGTATCTGGATGAACATCCACAACATGAAAAGCATCTGCCGCTTTTTTACATTGATCGTTTCGAAGTCACCAATTCAGAATACAAACAATTCATTGATGAAACAAAGGCCCGTCCGCCGGTCTATTTTTTTGGCCGAGGGATTCCCACGGGACGCGATCATTTCCCGGTAACGGATGTGAATTGGTATCAGGCCTTACGCTATTGTGAATGGCGCGGAAAACGGCTTCCGACAGAAGCAGAATGGGAAAAGGCCGCCCGTGGCCCGGATGGTCGTGAATTTCCCTGGGGCGCTGATTACGACAACAAAAAACTCAATGCAGGAGATTCGGGTTTTGGTGATATCGTTCAGGTGGGTTCCTTTCCCGAAGGGGAGAGTCCCTACGGGGCTTTTGATCTCTCAGGCAATGTCTGGGAGTGGACGGCAGATTGGTATCAGGCCTATCCTGGTGGCGACTACAAAACCGACCTCTTTGGCGAGAAACAAAAGGTCTTCAGAGGAGGCGGATGGGGTGGTGTTGGACACTATTCACTTCCGCTTTTTTATCGTGCTGCTTATCGGTCCTCTCTTACCCCGGAAGAATCCTATGCCGATTTGGGTTTTCGCTGTGCGAAAACGCCTTAAAAAAACGTTTATGATTCAATTAGCGGTTCTTTAGATACCCACTTCAAGTTCTTTTTTGATTTAAATTCAATATTTATAGGGCTAACTCAATTAAATTTGTGTTTTTTCCTTGACCGTAGATTTGTCATTTTGCATGATGCTTTTATGGTGTTTATACGACTTCCTTCTTTATTGCTTCCTTGTGTGATTGGCTCAATGATTCTTTCCGCTTGTGCGCTGAAGCCCGCTCCTGTACGGGTACCACGTGGCATGGTTTCGGTCTCTGCGGGCCGATTTATTCGAGGGAGTAACCGTGTTGACGAATTCAAGCAGGCCAGTGAAATGGGGAGCAAGAAACCCTGGTATAAGGATGAATATCCGCAACACGAAATATCACTCCCTCTTTTTTACATTGATCGACATGAAGTGACAAATGTCGAGTACAAATCTTTTATTGATGCCACACAATGGCGTTCCCCACCCCATTTTCCAGATCGAGAAATTCCAGATGGACGGGAGTATTTCCCCATCTCGCGGGTCAATTGGTATGAAGCAGAACGCTACTGTCGATGGAGAGGGAAGCGGCTTCCGAGTGAAGCCGAATGGGAGAAAGCCGCACGGGGTACAGATGGTCGGGAATTCCCTTGGGGAAATGACTTTGAGTTGATCAAGCAGAACGCAGATGCGCCCAATTCTGAGGACATTGCAGTCGTGGGTAGCTTCAAAGAAGGCATGAGTCCTTATGGTGTGATGGACATGGCGGGAAATGTTTGGGAATGGACGAGTGATTGGTATGGTCCTTATCCCAATGGGACTTTCAAAAGTGCGTTATTTGGAGAAAAACAAAAGGTGTTTAAGGGAGGTGGGGGTGGGCGCGTCGGTCATTATGCCTTACCACTTTTTTACCGGAGTGCCTATCGTTCATCCATTGCCCCGGAACAGTCTTTTGCTGATCTCGGCTTTCGTTGCGCTAAATCCCCGCCCACAGGGAGTGGCTTACAAAATACAGGCTCGGATCTAAAATCAGCGATCCCCTAGAAATCATGGGATGGTAGGGAGGCAATGCCCATCCAATACGTTTGGATCACTTCAATAATATGCACAAAATCGTCAAATTTTACGGGTTTTTGGATATAGGTATTCGCTCCCAAGGCGTAGCAGGGCGCGATGTCTTCGTTGCGCTCGGAGGCGGTCAGTATGATGACGGGAATGGATTTTAAGTGCGGGGTATTTTTGATTCTTTTGAGGACCTCTAAGCCCTTCATTTTGGGTAGGTTGAGGTCGAGCAATATGAGTTCTGGTTGTGGAGAAATATCCGGCGGATGAAATTTTCCTCGGTGATTGAGATAGTCTAGTGCGTCCTGACCATAACGAACAACCACAAGTGTTGGCTCGGCGGCACCCATTGAAAAGGCGCGTTTCGCAATTTCTATGTCGTGCAGGTTATCCTCGACCAGCAATATCCGTATGTTTTTGAGTTGAAACATCTGAGTCCTTAATCTGAGCTTGGGTCATCATTCGGGTATTGTTGTGAGACCTCATCACTGAGCCACCTTGATTCTCTATAAAGGGTATTTTTGGGCAGTGTGAAATAAAATGTGCTGCCGACCCCTGCTTCGGATTTCAGCCAAATTTTCCCGCCAGTTTTTTCGACGATTTTTTTGCAGATGGCTAACCCGAGTCCTGTGCCCTCATATTCTCCGCGATGATGAAGTCGTTCAAAAGGGCGCATGATCTGTTGTTGATAAGCAGCTTCAATCCCGATGCCATTGTCTTTTATAGAAAACAGATAGAAATCGCCTTGCTCCTGGGCCACGATTTCGATGCAGGGTGGATTGTTTGTATTGAATTTGATGGCATTGGCGATGAGGTTTTTAAAAACCTGGGTAATTTGAATGGGATCGCAATACACAAGGGGCAGGGGTGAATCATTTGAAAAGACAACCTCTTTCTGATCAATGGAGAATTTGAGGTCATCTTTGACCTGTTTCAACAAACATTTGATATCAATCTCGGCAAGGTTTGCTCCTTTTTGTGTAATGGAAGCCAGGGTTAAGAGATCTTGAATCAGTTCTTTCATCCGTGTGACCGATTCTTTTAAAAAATTCAAATAGCGCTTGCCTTGTGCATCCAGTAACTTGGGGTAGTCTTCGAGTAGAAAACTGGAAAAGGCTTCAATGCCGCGCAAGGGTTCTTTGAGGTCGTGAGAGAGCATACGCGTGAAATCGTCAATATCTTGTTTGCTATGATTCAGTTTTTCCGTCATTGCGAGATCGTTGCTGTGCATATAAGATTCTAAGGTAAGGACCATATCGATTCTGAAAATTTTCCGAAGGGCCTGATCTCGGGCCAATCCTCGGTCCGGTTCATTTAAGTAGGCTTTTGATATGAGGGTAGAAATGTAATTTTCATAGAAAGCGTAGAATTCCATATACACCTTGGGTTTGAGCCCGATGCGGTGATGTACTGCGCCGGTTTTAAGTCGTTGTTCAAAATAAGGTGCGTCAAACTTTCCCTCAAAAATTTCCACGAGATAGTTTTTTTGTGAAACCATGAGTCGATCAATCGCATCTTGGTTTTTGAGCAAAAGCCGGGTTTCTCGAAAGGAGAGCAGATGTTGATAAAAGGCGGCAACGATCTGCTCGGTATGACATTGGCCGAAGTCTCGCATTTCAGAAAGCAGTCGGATGTCATTTTTGTCAAATTCAACAAAATCCATCCGGCGCTGAATTTCCTGCATGTCGATGCCGATTTCATGCAGGAAGTGAAAACTGTCTACGGATTCTTTGTCTCCTGTCCTATTTCTCAAAATCTGCCTCGTATCGGTTTTCCATGTTTATGCGCTCCTCCGTGTAATCCTTGGTTTGAGAACCCTGGGGTTTGACAGTTTCGGGACGCGCCATTATAATCTAATCTCCCTTCACAGTGAAGTCCCTTTTTAGAGGATCTAATGGATTATTCTGAAATCCAGATCTTGTTGGTGGAAGACAGTCTGCAAGATATTGTCATCATCCAGAGATCTCTCAAAAAACAACGTTTACAAAACACCTTGCATTTGGCACGGGACGGCCGTGAAGCGCTTAAACTCTTGAATGTCCATTTCGGGAAAATTGGGGTCTTGCTTCTCGATATTCATCTACCCAAAATGGGAGGTATGGAAGTTTTGAAACATGCCAAGGCGCTTGATTCTGAAATTGTCGTGATCATGATGACTGGGAAGGCATCCGTGGAAACAGCCGTCCAGTCTTTACGCCGAGAAGGTGCATTTGATTATCTTGAAAAATCAAAGGATGACCTGCCGCAGTTACTTGAGGCAGTGCATTTAGCCCTCAAAAAACGTGTGCTTTCTTTGAAAACCCACTGGACACTTGAGAGCGAATCTGGAAGCTGTATGATCGATATGACTGAAATTGAAAGACGTCACCATCTCTCAAAACGTGAATTGGATGTGGTGAAATGTCTCTGTCAGGGAGATACGAACCGTGAGATTGCCGAAAAACTATTTATCAGCGAACTCACGGTCAAGGTACATTTGAAAAAAATCTATGAAAAAATGAATGTGCACAACCGCACAAGCCTCTCCTCAAAAGTTCTTGCAAGCGCGATCACGCGCTAATTTCACCTCGAAAAAACGGTTCATGACTTGATCAGAGCTTCCTTAAAAAGACAGAAAAGCGATCAAGAAATTCTTGCGACGGTATTACATCCGCGAAAAATTTTCTTAATGTAATAACTGGGGTGCTCTCGGTTAGAGATCACAACGCTATCCACAACATCTCCGCAGTGCACACAGCGAGAGATATCAAGTCCTCCTTGATTCGTAAAGATTTGCTCATAAACCATCATGCCACTACATCTGGGACATTGCATACGATAAACCCCCTTTTTTTTGAAGTGATGATCGTACCCTTCCTTCTTGTTTGAAGAACATTCTAAACATCGTTCCGTATTAAAAGGTTGGTGTCGCGTTTACCTGGGCAAAACAAAGAACTTAGGATCAACTGTTGCCTATATAACAAGAGTTCATAGAAAATCACAATGCCCCAAAAGGGGTATTTTAGTAATTTAGAAAGGTCTGATCAGAGCCCTGATTCAGCCTAGATTGAATCAGAGCTTCTTTTAAGATACGTGCAGAGGAGGGTTTTTTTTAAGATTTCCTGCTGACTTTAATGAGGTCATCGCTAATGGCAAAAAGTGCGGGTACGAGAAAGAGGGTTAGTGTGGTGGCAAAAAGTAATCCCCAGACAATGGAAATGGCCATGGGCGCAAGATAGCCCGCCTGCCCTTTGGTTTGAAAAGAAAGGGTAAGCAAGCCTAGAGTCGTGGTAAGCGTGGTGAGCAAGATAGGACGCATCCGCGCACGTCCGGACATAATAATGGAACGCCAGCGCCGCATGCCCTTTGCACGCCCGTGATTGATAAAATCCACGAGGAGCAAGGAGTCATTGACGACAATACCCGACAGCGCCACCATGCCGATGAGCGAGAGCAGGCTCAGGGCCTGATCCATGACAAAGTGTCCTATGATGACACCGATGATGCCAAAGGGCACGGCGAACATGACAACAAAGGGCTGAAGAAATGATTTAAACAAGCCGCCCAAAATCATGTAAATAATTAAGGCGGTAATGGTATAGGCTTGCAGCAAAGAGGTGACAGATTTTCTCTGTTCCTCAGTCTCTCCTCCAAATTCAAAATTATTGCCGGGGTAGCGTGTGCCGAAGTCACTGAAATGTTGGTTGATTTGCTCCGTGACACGTCGAGAAGTTGTGATTTTAGTGTCTACATCTGCAGATACCGTAATGGTACGGCGATGGTCTTTTCGGTTGATGCTGTTGACGCCCTCAAAAATGGTGGCCTTGGCCACACTTTTTAAAGGCACCAAGTCTCCTGTGGCATTTTTTATCTTAAGTTGTTCGAGGTAGCGATAGTCGCTGCGGTAGGGTTCTGCAAATTTCACAATCAGGTCGATGGTTTCATCTCCCCACCGAATCTGTGTTGCTTCTTCTCCGTTGATGGAAGCCCGAAGGGCCTCGGCGATTGTGGCGGTATCCAAACCGTAGAGCGCGGCTTTGGCTTGATCGACACGAAATTGTAACTCCCGTTTTCCACGTGAATAGTCGTCTCGAATATCAAAAACGCCGTCGAGGCTGTCTAAGAAATCCTGCATCTCATCCGCACGGAGCCGCAGTTGATTGAGATCCTCTCCTCTGACCTTGACTTCGATTGCCGCACCGACCGGGGGGCCGCCTTCGAGTGCCGTTATTTTTAATGCGCTTAAGCCCAGCAAACCGACGACTTTATCGCGCATGTTTTGAAGGGTGTCGTAACCGTTTTTGCGACCGGGTTGCTCAAAATCGGCAAGCTCCACATAAACCTGCCCTAAATGACTCCCGGTTTTAATGCGTCCGGTTTCGGGGTCCATTTGTCGTCCAGAGAAAGAGACAATGGCATTTATTTCTTCAGAAGGGAGGGTTTCTGCAAGTTTTTCAACTTCGGCCACGCGTCGGGTTGTTTCTCCCAGTTTTGTGCCTGTGGGTGTTTCGAGCATGATCATGAATCCCGGAATATCTTTTGTGCCAAAAAGCACAAATTTTTGAAAATAATAAGCCGTACCCACAAGACCCACCGTCACTAAAAGAACCATTGTCACCACGATATATCGCCATCTCAAGACAAAGAGCAGGGCCCTTTGGTAGATGCCTTGAAAACGTAGAAACCAAAGCGCTTCACGTTTTCCCCCTGTGGAAGATTTCTTGGGCCTATGTGCAAAATCGGCCAGATGTGAGGGTAAAATAATGAGGGCTTCCAAGAGCGAGATCACAAGAATAATGCTCACGACGATGGGAATGACTTTCATGAATTTCCCCAAAATACCTGTCATCATCATCATTGGAATAAACGCTGCCACGGTGGTGGCAACGGTTGCGAGTACGGGCAGCACGACTTGGTTGGTGCCCAAAATCGCAGCTTGCACAGGGGAATACCCCATCATCAGATGTCGATAGACATTTTCTGTCACGATAATGGCATCATCCACAACAAGGCCTAAGACCAGGATCAGTGCGAAGAGAGAGAGCATGTTGACTGTTTGTCCAAAAAGCGGCATGGCAAGGTATCCGCCCAAAAATGAAGCGGGAATGCCGATGGCCGTCCAGAGGGCCATGCGCCAGTTTAAAAAAGTAAAAAGCGTGAGGCAAACCAGTGTGAAGCCAATAGCCCCGTTGATATAGAGGGTTTTAAGACGGGATTGAATCCAAGTCGCACTGTTCTGCGTGAGGCTGAATGTCAGTGTTTCGGGCATGCCAGCTTGCATCTCTGCAATGGTAAGTTCGATTTCTTTCATAATGGTGATGGCGTCACCTTTGGCACGTTTGGTGACATTGAGTGTGATGGCGCGTTCGCCATTGATGCGATCTACTCCCTTTTCTTCTTCGTAGGTAAGCCTTGCGCTCCCGATATCACGCAGCCGCAAGTGGCGTCCACCTGGGTGTTTACGGATAATCATATTTTTCACATCCGCAATGGTTTTAAATTCTCCGACGGTGCGAAGCAGGAGTTCTTCCTTTTCTCCTTTAAGTCCACCCCCTGCGAGGTCTAAATTGCGGGTTTTGAGGGCCAGTAATATTTCGCGAATACCAATACCCAAGGCGTACATGCGGTCAGGGTCGAGTTCGATCCAAATTTCCTGATCGCGATAGCCGCCCAGGATCACGGAGCCGACGCCTTCGATTAAGCCAATGCGGTCTTCAAGTTCATCCGCTATATTTCGTAATACTTTTTCGGGCTGGGGTCCACTGACACCCACAAATACAATGGGGGCTTCAAATTCGATTTCGACAACGATGGGATCATCGGCTTTTTTCGGCAGGTTATTGATGCGTTCAATATGGGAACGGGCATCCTGCGCAACATCTTTCATGTCGCGACCTTCTTCTAATTCCAACTCAATCATGGAAATTCCTTCAAGTGAGCTGGATTCAATATGGGCGATGCCTTTGAGTCCTTTGAGTGCTTTTTCGATGGGGATGGTGAGCTGTTTTTCGATTTCTTCGGGTGAGACCCCGGCAAAGGTCGTGGTGATGGCCACCCGGTCGATGGAGACAATGGGAAACACCTCGCGCGGCATACTGCGAAAACCGATGAAGCCTCCAATGATCATGACCAGCAGGAGCAAATTGACGGGTACACGATTATTGATTGAATGTTCAGCGAAGCGCATACGGGTTCTCTAAATAGGGGTGATTTTCTTGCGGGGCTTTTTAGGCGACCTATTTTGATCTTGTTTTGAAATTGCAATATGGTAGCAGATGCGTGAGTGATCTTGCTAATGCCCCGTTCCCTCGGTTAAACTCGCGCTCAACTTTGTGCGAAATGCTGATGTTCCCGGCCTTTGATGGAGTACTTCTTTAAAATGAGCCGTTTTGATTTAGCGCGTCGCCGCATGGTCGAGGGCCAATTGATGTCGCGCGGTATCCGGGACAAACGCGTCTTAGACGCCATGCAAAAGGTTCCCCGTCATCTTTTTGTTGAGGAGGCTTTACAGGATCAGGCCTACGGAGACCATGCCTTGCCCATCGGGGAACGGCAGACCATTTCCCAGGCCTACATGGTGGCACGCATGACGGAGGCCTTGAGTCTAAATGGTTCGGAAAAGGTGCTGGAAATCGGGACGGGTTCTGGTTACCAATGCGCCGTACTTGCGGAACTTGCTCGGCAGGTGCATTCTCTGGAGCGCATTGATATTTTCATCGAAAAGGCAAAGACGCGCATGGCAGATTTGGGTTATGAGCATGTTTGCATCCGATGTGCTGATGGGACGGTCGGTTTGAAATCAGAGGCCCCTTTTGATGCGATACTCGTTGCAGCAGGTGCGCCGGAGCTTCCTCATGCGCTTGTCGCCCAGCTTGCAATGGGGGGGCGTTTGGTGATTCCCATTGGGGATCGTGTCTCACAAGTCCTCAAAAAAATCGTCAAAGAAAAAGCCGGCATTACTGAGACATCGCTCACCCCCTGTACCTTTGTCCCCTTGGTGGGAGCGGCAGGCTGGCAGTATGGAAAAGGCGAATCGGGAGATAAACCGGACATTTTTTAATGCCAATTTTCAAGTGAAAATAACGAGAAACTGATGCTACGTATCCAGAACACGCTCACACGAAAAAAAGAGCCACTGAAACTACAAAAATCGGGTGAGGTTTCGCTTTATGTTTGTGGATCAACGGTTTATGACAATTGCCATATCGGGCATGCACGCTCGGCGATTATTTTTGACGTGATACGAAACTACCTCGAATACACGGGTTTGTCTGTGCGTTTTGTTAAAAATTACACGGATGTGGATGATAAAATTATCGCCCGTGCTGCAAAAGAAGGACGAACTTGGCGTGAGGTTGCCGACAAATTCATCGCAGCCTATGAGCGCGACATGCAACGTTTAGGGGTAAAACCACCCACCCTTGCCCCGAAAGCAACGGATCACATTCCTGAAATGATTCAAGTCATTGAAGCCTTAATTGAAAAAGGGATCGCTTATGCTATCGCGGGCGATGTTTATTTTGAGGTGAATGCCTTTGAAGCCTACGGCAAGCTCTCCCGTCGTAATCCGGATGATTTGAGGGCAGGTGCGCGGGTGGAAGTGGACGAACGCAAAAAAAATCCGCTCGACTTTGCGCTTTGGAAAAATTCGAAACCGGGCGAACCTGCTTGGAAAAGCCCCTGGGGCATGGGGCGTCCGGGTTGGCACATTGAGTGTTCCGCCATGGGGATCAAACATCTGGGACCGACCTTTGATTTGCATGGTGGTGGGGAGGATCTTATTTTTCCGCATCATGAAAATGAGGTGGCGCAGTCCGAGGCATTCACCGGTAAAAATTTTGCAACTTGTTGGATCCATCATAGTTTTGTGACCCTTGATCAGGAAAAAATGTCCAAGTCTTTGGGGAATTTTTTTACGGTGGACGATATTTTTAAAAAATCGTCCCGGTTTCCAGAAGCCGTGGTTTCAGAAGTCTTACGTTTTTATTTGCTCTCAACCCATTATCGTTCTCCCATTGATTTTTCGAATGAAAGTCTAAGAGTCGCAAAGGCGGGTTTGGATAATTTTTATGTGCTTTTTCAAAAACTGGATGAGCTTTCATTTGATGCAAAGCCTGCGGCACAGGGTGTGTCACGCGAAAAATATCAAACAGATTTTGAAGCGGCCATGGATGATGATTTTAATACGGCAAGGGCCATTGGCGCACTTCAGGAATTACGTGCCGCCGCGAATCAGTTTTTGAAACGAGGCGAAAATAAAAAGGCTTTTTGGGCCGCGAAAAAATTGAGAGCCCTGGGAGTGGTCTTGGGACTTTTCTCTGTGTCTCCCGAAGCCTGGAGTTATAAGCCCTGGGATCCTGTTGCAAGGCTTCAAGGGGAAGGAACACTCACAGGGCGTCCCGATCTTGTTTTAGATGAAGAGCGTGTTCAAAAACTTGTGCAGGAGAGAGAAGAGGCTCGGCAAAACAAAAACTGGGCAAAGTCGGATGAGATTCGAGATCAACTGGCCGATGGGGGTATTACGATAGAAGATCGACCCGATGGCACAACACGGGTGAAACGATGAGCAAGAAGTCTTCCGTTATTTATGGCGTGAACCCCGTGAAAGAATCCTTGTTGGCGGATCGCCCGATGAGCAAACTTTATTTGCTACAAAATCGACGCGATCAGACCCTTGATGCGGTACGACAATTGGCCTTACAACGAGAGGTTCGCATCCTTTCGGTCTCACGTGAAAAACTGGATCAAATAGCACAGACAACAAAACATCAGGGCATGGTTGCTTTTTTACGCGCTGCGCCAGCGCATACTCTAGAATCGATTCTTGCGAATGCAAAAGCCGAAGTTCCCTTTCTTTTTTTATTGGATGGGGTTGAAGATCCGCGCAATCTGGGGGCGATTATTCGCACCGTGGATGCTGCGGGTGGTGATGGCGTCATTATTCCTGCGCGTCGGGCGACGGGCTTGAACGCAACGGTTGCAAAAACCTCGGCGGGGGCCTTGGCGCATCTCCCTGTTGTACAGGTGGGCAACCTTTCTCCCGTGATCGACCGTCTAAAAAAAGAGGGTTATTGGATTGTGGGGCTTGATGTTGCGGGAGAAAAATCTTATTCTGACTACGATTTTACTGGGCCCCTTGCTATTGTCCTGGGAGGCGAGGGGAAGGGTATTCGTAAAAAAATACTTGAACGCTGTGATGCCATTTTGTCCTTGCCCATGTGCGGGAAGGTGCAATCTTTAAATGTTGCAGTTGCCGCGGGGGTTGTGGCTTATGAGGTTCTCCGGCAACGATCTGTGAAATAATGAGAGGAATTTGAGGTGAGCGTTACACGAGCAGCGCATTTGAAAATTGCGTTTACGATGTGGGCTTTGGTTGGAGCGGGACTCTTAATTGTGGGTCTGAATGCGCTTTTTGCGCATTCACTCGGTGTTTTTAGCCTTGAAAATGTCAGTCTTGGTCTCGCGGAAGGGCTTGGTCTCATGCTTGCTTTGACCCTGGGGTTTTTTAAGGGAAATTTTGTTTTGAAGAAAGTCGCCCTGAAGTACATTTCTCGAATTCGCACCCTTCCTGAAGTGAGCCCGTTTTACATGACATTTGCGCCAAAAAATTGGATTTTGGTTGCCGGAATGATGGTTCTGGGTCACCTCATTCGTACTTATGGCCCTTCGACTTTTGTGATCGGAGTCATTTATGTCACCATCGGTTTTGCCCTTGTCTTGGGTGCAAGAACCTATTTAACGGAGCCCCAGTCTACACAAGCTGAGGTTTGATTTTTAATTTGAGGAGATAAGATATGCCCGCGACTGAATCAGAATTTAAAGGAAATGCCATGATTGTTTTGAGCCAGGGAGACGAAGATAAGTTTCCATTTCAGTTTGGTTTAAAAAAAGCAAAATTGGTGCTCGAATACATTGAAGACATCAAAAAATTCGTGGATAAACACAGTGAATAAAAAAATCGACTACTTTTATTTGGGATGATCCGATGCGCATGTCGTTCGGTTCTCAGTCCTCACTGTAAATGATGCATGAGCGGTGGCTTCGTATTTCCGGTGCGAATATTCGTTACTGGGAAGCGGGCCAAGGGCCACCTCTGCTCTTGTTGCCTTCGGCTGCGGGTCGCGCTGCCGAATATTTTGAACTGATTCCCCTCCTTGAAAACATCGCCCATGTTTTTGTCCTGGACTATCCGGGCTTTGGTCAGTCGGACGCACTTTTAAATATAAAATCCTGCGAAGACCTTGCACATTTTGTCGATGAATGGCGGATGACCTTGGATTTAAAATCGTGCGATGTTGCTGGTTTTTCAATGGGAGGCTGGCTTGCCCTTCTCATCGCACTTGAGTGTCCTAAGGCGATTAAACGTTTGATTTTGATTGCAAGTGCGGCAGGCAGGAATGCCGAGGTGCCACTCATGAGTCCTGCAGGACTCTCTTTCAAAGAAATACTGGATTTGTTTTATTTTCGTCCCGAGATTAAACAGAAACTCGCCAAGCAAAAATTAAGTTTAGAAGAAAAAAAAGAAATCCATCGTTCCTCCCGTGCTTTTGATCGTTTGGCAGCCTATGAGCATTTGTTGCCGAAATTGCAAAATCGTCTTCATGAAGTCACCTTGCCGACCTTAGTGCTGGCTGCACTTGAGGACAGGGTCATGCCGCTTTATTACCAGAAACAACTGCATTCAGGGATTTCAAATTCGCAATTGACGGTTGTGGAGGCATGTGGTCATGCGATGCTTGCAGAGCGTCCCGACGAAGTGGCTGAAATCATGATTACATTTCTTCAGAGCAGTCGGGGCATTTCTTCTGTCACGAAGTAGGTCTAGGCTTGTGCCTCAAGCCTGGTTCGTTTAAAATGTCTCTGATTTTGTGTATTAGGGTATTTTGAGCACCTCTTTGTTATCCCACTTTTTTTTGCTGGGTGTGTTTTGAGCGATTCAAATAAAATAGACGAATCTCCACAAATCGACCCACCGACACAGATTGTTACTCCCCCCAGTGGGGGAGGGGCTCCATCGATTGATTGGTTAGATCTTTCCTCCCCTGATCTTGTTAATGAGTATCCCTTTGACTTTGGTCGCTATCGCATCCTCAGCGAATTGGGCAAAGGTGGCATGGGTGTGGTTTATAAAGGCGTTCAGAAAGATTTAGACCGTCTGGTTTCGATTAAAGTCATTTTGTCGAATCGCCTCCTGGTTTGGAAAAATGTCCTGCGTTTTCGCAGCGAAGCCAAGGCTGCTGCAAGTATTAGGCACGCAAACATCGTAGGGGTTTATGAGGCGGGGAAGGTTATGGGTCAGCACTTCATCGCGATGGAGTATATTGAGGGGGAAAATCTCGACAGGAAAAACCGCCAGAATCGTCTGAATGAAGAAGAAGCCGTTCGTGTGGTGACACGTGTTGCACGGGCCATTGCCCACCTGCACTCAAAAAATATTGTCCATCTGGATTTAAAACCCTCTAATATTTTGATCGATAAAAATGACCAACCCTTCGTCACGGATTTTGGTTTGGCCCGTGGACTGGGTGGACGCGGTGTTGGCGAAGATACTGAAGCCATACAGGGCACACCCTGTTACATGGCACCGGAGCAGGCCCGTGGGGATGAATCCCAGATCGGTGCACTTTGTGATGTTTATGGTCTGGGTGCGATTTTGTACGAACTTTTGACCGGTGCGCCTCCGTTTAAAAATGATGATCCATTTGAAACCCTGGTGGAAGTGATCGAAGCGGAGCCGACACCACTTCGAAAAATTGAGCCGAATATTTCGAAAACCATCGAAAAAATCTGTCTACGTTGTTTGGAAAAAAAACCAGAAAAAAGATATGCCTCGGCATCTGATTTGGCCGATGACTTGGACCGCTTTCTTGCCGGAGATGTGCTTGAATCGACTGCAAGCAGCCCACTGGATCAAGCCAAATGCTGGGTACGCCGAAAACCTGCGCTTGCGTCTCATCTGATTCTGATCGGCCTTTTTTTATCCATTGAGATGATTTGGTTCCACATCTTTAAGATCCGGACCGCAGCCTACCATTACCCCTTGGTCTCGATTTTTGTACTTTGGGGTCTGATTTCTGTTGGCTGTGAGTGGTTTCATCGTAATCCGCGTCTTGCGAAGCCGACACGTTTTGTTTGGGCAGCTTCAGATGTTCTTTTTTTAAACGCCGCCGTTGCAAATGCCGGAGGCATTACGGGCCATCTCTTGATTTTGCTGCCCATTTCTCTTGTGGCTTCGGGGCTCTGGTTTCAGCGCAGTATTGTCTGGATGGCTACCGGTGTATCCTTATTTTCGTATGTCGCGTTGGTGTTGCACGCAGGTTTTTTTCGTCCCGATGTTGAAATTTTTCTGGATCACCACTTTGTGGTCTTGGCTTCGCTCTTTTCGCTTGGTTTCCTTGTTTCGCTCATGGTGCGCCGGGTTGAACTGCTTTTACGTTACGGCCGACGAAGCAGTCCTTTGGCAGATTAGGAAGGCTAGGCTTTTTCTCCGGCTGTTCCTGCTGTTTTGAAGCCTTTTTCTGTCCTTTTTATTCTATCTTCAGTTAGGTGAAAAAGAGTTGCTTTCATTCTAGCTGCGCTGATAGAATCTGCCCTTGAATGACGCCATAAATATTCTTTTAGGGAGGATTGATTTAGATGGAAAAATTTAGAAGACAGTATGTAAATTACCAATTTTTTAAGGTTGATCCTGCGTGGCGTCGTCTTCCGGCAGAAGAGAGGGAGAGGGGCAAACGTGAATTTGATGCGGCCGTATCCGAGTTTGAAGGCCGGGTGATGACAGTGCCCTATTCCTTGGTGGGGATTCGCCCCGAAGTCGATATTATGCTTTGGCGGATCAGTTACGAGTTGGAAGACCTACAGGACATGATGGTCAAGGTGCTGCAGACCGGTTTAGGGAAGTACCTCAATACACCCTATAGTTACCTGGCGATGACAAAACGTTCCACCTATGTAGACAAACATTCGCACGAGGGGCAGGAATCCAAGCGCTTGACGGTTGTGCCGGGTGAGGCCAAGTACCTCTTCATCTACCCTTTTGTTAAAACACGTGAATGGTATTTGCTGACCAAATCAACCCGTCAGGGCATGATGAACGAACATATCGAAATTGGCCACAAATATCCGACCGTTAAAATCAACACTTCTTATTCTTTTGGTTTGGATGATTACGAGTTTGTTGTGGCCTTTGAGTCTGATTTTCCGGGCGATTTTCTAGACTTGGTCATGGCATTGCGCGATGCAGAAGCCAGCCGTTTTACCTTGTTGGATACGCCGATTTTTACCTGTGTCCGAAAAAACCTAAAAGATGCGCTCAACGATCTTGGAGGCTGATTTGAGTGAAGCAGTGAGCGAAACCGAACGAGATGTGATCATTATCGGTTCTGGCCCGGCAGGTTTAACCGCAGCCGTTTATGCTGCACGGGCAAATCTCTCGCCGCTCTTAATTGAGGGGGCTTCGGCGGGCGGTCAGTTGATGATTACGACGGATGTTGATAACTTTCCTGGTTTCCCCAAGGGCGTGCAGGGACCCGATTTGATCTTGCAGATGCGTCAGCAGGCCGAGCGTTTTGACACAGATTTTCTGACGGGCGATGTGACGGAGGTGGATTTATCTCAGCGGCCTTTTCGCGTCGTTGTGGATGATGAAACGACCTATTATGCCAAAACGCTCATTATTTGTTCCGGTGCCCGGGCGAACCTACTCGGGCTTCCTGCTGAAACGCGTATGATGGGAAATGGGGTTTCGGCCTGTGCAACTTGTGATGGTTTTTTCTTTCGAGAAAAAGAAGTTTTTGTGGTTGGCGGGGGGGATACAGCCGTAGAAGAAGCCCTTTTCCTCACACGTTTTGCTTCAAAGGTGACGCTCATTCACAGGCGAGATGCCTTACGTGCATCTAAAATTTTGCAGGACAAAATAAAGGCCCATCCTAAAATGGACTTTATCTGGGATACAACCGTAAAGGACATCACCGGGGATGAAAACGGACGTGTCGCGGGTCTTGTGCTTGAAAATCTCAAGACAGGTGAAATTTCGACTCCTAAAGCCGATGGTATTTTTATCGCCATTGGGCATTCACCCAATACCGCTCTTTTCAAAGGACAGTTGGACTTGGATGCTGCTGCATACATCCTCACCCAGGCCAAGAGCACAATCACCAATGTGCCGGGTGTTTTTGCCGCCGGGGATGTGCAGGATACCTATTATCGTCAAGCCATCACCGCCGCTGGAACAGGTTGTATGGCGGCGATTGACGTCGAAAAGTTTTTAGAAGAGGAAGGCCACTGAGTGGTCGACAAAGAAGTCCTTCTGAAAATCGACAAGCAGTCGAATATTTTGATGATCGCTGGAAGTGAAACCGACGCCAATATTTATTACGCCTCTCATTTTCTCGCCCCTGATCCTTTTATCTATCTGCAAAGCAAGGGCATTTCTTATCTCCTCATGAATGATCTTGAGTTGGATCGTGCCCGTGCACAGTCCGACGTGGATCAGGTTTTGTCCTACTCAAAATATGAAACACAGGCAAAGGCTGCTGGCATTGAAGCGCCGGGCCTGTGCGATGTTGTGAATCTTTTTATGTTAGAGCAGTCTGTTTCTGAGTGGATTGTCCCCGCAAATTTTTCATTGAGACACGGGGATGCCCTACGGAAATTGGGGCAGAGGCTTTTGACAAAAGACGAACCTTTTTTTGAAACACGTGCGCTGAAAACTGAAACAGAGGTTGAGGCCATGCGTGAGGCACAGATTGCGGTTGAAGCCGCGCTTGACAGCACGCTGGATCTGCTGCGGCGTGCTGAGATCAAAGAGGGTTTGCTTCTTTTGGAAGGTGAAACCCTGACCTCGGAGTTCGTGCGACGCCATCTGGATTTGGCCCTCATGGAAAAAGGCTGTATTGCCCAGCATACGATTGTTTCTTGTGGTGTTGATGCCTGTGATCCCCATAACGAGGGTTCGGGGCCGCTTCGTGCCCATGAGTCGATTATTTTTGATATTTTTCCGCGTTCTAATCGTACCCGCTATCACGCAGATATGACACGCACCGTGCTAAAAGGAAAAGCACCCGATGCCTTAAAACGACTCTATGAGACCGTGCTGGAAGGGCAGTTGTTGGGTGTTTCCCAAGTCAAAAATGGAGTGAACGGACGGGAGATTCATCAAAATATTATGCGTTGTTTTGAAAAAAAAGGTTACAAAACCGGCATGATTGACGGACGGATGCAGGGCTTTTTTCACGGGACAGGACACGGCATTGGTTTGGATATTCACGAACCACCGCGGATCTCAAAAGCAGATCACATCCTGCAAACTGGTGAAGTGGTAACCGTTGAGCCGGGGCTTTATTATCCCAAAATAGGTGCCGTTCGTATTGAAGACATGGTCGTGGTCGAAGACGCAGGTTGTCGCAACTTAACGACCTATCCTAAATTTTTAGAGCTAGACTGAAATATGAAAGCACTGATCAGAGAATTGCTCATTGAACTGGGGGAAAACCCGGATCGTGAAGGTTTGAAAAACACCCCGGAGCGTGTGGATAAATCACTTCGTTTTTTGACCAAGGGTTATCGCCAGAATATCGCGGAAGTTTTTAACGACGCCTTTTTCACCATCTCAAGTGATGAGATGGTGATTGTGAAGGAGATCGAATTTTATTCTCTCTGCGAACACCATATGTTGCCTTTTTTCGGGGTCTGTCACGTGGCCTACTTGCCGAATAAAAAGGTGGTGGGTTTAAGTAAATTGCCACGGGTGGTGGAGTTTTTTAGCCGAAGGCTTCAAATTCAGGAGCAGTTGACCTGCCAGATTGCCGAGGCGGTTTCAGAACATGTCACACCACACGGCGTGGGTGTTGTTATTGAGGCTCAGCATCTTTGCATGATGATGCGGGGTGTTGAAAAACAGCGTTCAAAAACGGTAACCAGTGCAATGCTGGGTATATTTAAGAGCGACCCCAAGACACGCGCGGAGTTTTTAGATCTGCTGCGTCAGAGCCGCGCGTATTAAAAGGATTCATTAAAAAAGGCCGTCCCCTAGCCTTTCAGGTGGATCTCGTAGATTTTTTGTGCGGCAGGGAGTTTGAACTCGACTGCTGAATAATTGCGATCTTCAATCATTTCTTTTCGTTGTTCGTCTCGGCTGACGGTTTTTGAATGTTTTATTTCGACCCGGACTTTTCCTTGGTTTGGGATCCAGCCCTTGTAACAATATCGTCGTGTTCTGTTTTCACGTATGGCTTCGTTGAGTTCATAGAACAGTCCACCCCATTGAAATTCCTGTACCGCATTATAAGTTCCTTTTGCCCCCAAACGAATCACGACCGGTTCTCCTTCGCCACACTGTCCTTTCCTGCTGCTTAAATTTCGGCAAGAGGGAAGGTTACAGGGCAGGGAATCAAAGTAGGTTTGCCAACTTTTTCCTTCTTCTTGGTGATAAAAATAGAGCTGTATTTTTCCCGCTTTTGTTGTATCGCGAATGCCTTGTAAATAAACGGTCTCCTGACCATGATTTGTGATGCGAATGGTGAGTGGCTTGGGATGTTTTTGAAAGGCGTCTGTCCTTTCGGGGCGAGGAAGGATCAAACCTATTGACGAGGCCAATGGATCATTGGGTGCGTAAGTCCTCTGAAGGTCTGCTGTGGAAAAAATGGGAAGCATTAAGATGAAGAGTGAAAACCCTGTAACTTTCATATCTATCCCCCGAATGATTATCCCGTATAGAAGCCTCTAATTCAAGGGTATCTCCAAGCTTTAAGTAGGTCAATGTTGGATGATTCTTTTTTGATAGAATTTTTTGAAGCGGTTTCTTGTACTGAGAAACTGATTAAAGCTTCCCCTGTATAGGATTCATTTGTCTCTTTTTTTGCAGGATCGTTTTATTGACCCGCATATTGTCCTATGGTAGTGTCTCCTGCCTTATCTTTATGGAGAGTCATGGGTGACAGAAAGTGCATTTTTGAAAATTGAGGGTCTGTCAAAACATTTTGAAGGTGTGCGCGCGGTTGATGGCATTGACCTCCATTTGAAGAAGGGTGAAGTCACCAGTCTGATCGGCCCAAACGGGGCAGGAAAAACCACTTTTTTTAATTGTATTACGGGCATGGTTTCACCCAGTTCGGGTGGAATTTATTTCCAAAAAAAGTCGCTCAAAGGTTTCAAACCTTGGCAGATCACGGCTTGTGGTATCGCCAGAACTTTTCAAAATATCCGTTTGTTTTCAGAAATGACCGTTCTTGAAAATGTGCTCGTGGGTCGATATCCCAAAAATGCCTTGCCGCTGAGACGGACCTTTTTGGGTGCCTTGATGCAAGGGAAAAAATTTAAGACAGGGGAACACAAAGCACGTGTATTTGCGATGGACTTGCTTGAATTTGTGGGTTTGTCCGATCAGAGTACGCGTCCCGCACGGCATTTATCTTATGGAGATCAACGGAGACTGGAGATTGCACGGGCCATGGCCTCTGATCCGGAGCTTCTGCTTTTAGATGAACCCGCCGCAGGCATGAATCCCAGAGAAACCCACGCACTGATGGACTTGGTGGCAAAAATTCAGAAACGCGGCATCACCCCTTTTTTAATCGAACACAATATGCAATTGGTGATGGGGGTTTCAGACCAGATTGTGGTATTGGATCACGGGACTAAAATTGCCCAGGGTCGTCCAGAAGAAATCCAAAAAAATTCTGCTGTGATTACAGCTTATCTCGGTGGAGCATAAGCCCGTGCTGCTATCCATAGAAGACCTGTGCGCAAGTTACGGGGCTGTGTCTGTTTTAAAGGGTATTTCGCTTGAGATTGATGCAGGAGAGATTGTTGCGATTATTGGGGCCAATGGTGCAGGAAAAACCACGACCTTGATGGCAATTTCGGCTGTGATGGCCAAACAATCCGGGACGGTTCGTTTCCACGGAGAGGACATTACAAATCTTTCCCCCCACGAAGTGGTTGAAAAAGGGATTTCTCATGTACCGGAAGGACGTCGAATTTTTCCACGTCTTTCGGTCGTGGAAAATCTGGACATGGGCGCCTATCTTCAAACGGATGCAAAAAAGAAGGCTCAGGATCTTGAAACAATCTTCGATCTTTTTCCAGTACTCAAAACCCGGGCCAGCCAGGGCGGGGGTACTTTGAGTGGAGGAGAGCAGCAGATGCTCGCCATCGGACGGGCTTTAATGGCGCGCCCTAAACTATTGCTGTTGGATGAGCCGTCTTTGGGGCTTGCACCCTTGATGGTTGAGAAGATTTTTGAGATGATACGCAAAATCAGTCGACAAGGTACCACGATACTCTTAGTCGAGCAAAATGCCCATGCAGCGCTCAATTTAGCAGACCGCGCTTATGTTATGGCGACGGGGGAAATTGTATTGAGTGATCAAGCCGATGTTCTATTACACAATAAAGAGGTGCAACAAATTTATTTGGGCGGTGGGTTTGCCGTTTGAGGGTGAAGACCGATCATTTATTCTATTTTTAGGATTCACGGCACCAGGAGGCAATCATGTCGATTTCTGAATTTTTCGAATGTTTTGGTGTATGCCGAAGGGATCCTCGGAGGTCATGGGGTGCGGTTCGGGATGATGCGGTTTTTCTGAGTGTCTGGCAGTATGAGACTCGAACCGACAGTGGTCGCAGGTATGTGAGAGTTGCTAGTCAGGCAAGTGAATCCAATTTAGCTAAGACTGGTTACCGGGAGAGGCTTAGTCATATTGACTTGGTGAAGCAAGGTAGTGCTTGTTATATGATAATATGTGAGTCTACAGATGTAGAGAGATCTCCTAGGAAAATACAGAATTTTAATAAGACAGAATTATCTGTTGGGGGTAAGTTTGTCGACCTGAATAACGATGGTTGTACCTGGGTAGAGGTCATGGGGCAGGTGAGTAGCAAATCCTTATTCCGCACATCACCCGCGACTGTGAAAACTTGAAGGAGATGCAAAATGATAGATATTGAAGCACTTCATCCCCAGTTTATTATAGATGAAAGTGGGAATAAAAAGTCAGTGGTTTTACCCCTGGAAGACTTTCAGGAACTTATAGCCGATTTAGAGGATCTGGCCGCTGTAGCAGAAAGAAGAGAAGAGCCTGCAACCGATCATGCTGAATTTGTTAAAGAGCTGAAAAATAGTGGGCTCCTATAAAGTCGTATGGAAAAGCTCTGCAAAAAAAGAGCTTAAGCGATTGCCGAAAAAAATCATTGAAAGCATCCTTTCTGCTGTAGAGGTACTTCCAAACAATATTCATCCCATTGGGAGCAAGAGAATTCTTGGCACAGAACATACTTACCGCCAAAGAGTTGGTAATTACAGAATTGTCTATTCTGTGGAGAGAAAATATCTAATTATAGAGATTATTCGAGTGAGCCATAGAAAAGGTGTGTATAGGAGAATCACCTAAGATAGGCCTGAGCCCGATCGCATAATGGTTCGCGATCTTTATTCGGAATCGTGGGGAAGGGTAATGTTTGAAATGTTGGTTGGTTTACAGCTGAAAAATGAAGATGTATACCTCGCATATCGAAAGGCAATGCGGCCAATCTTAAAAGAACACGGCGGCGGCTTTGCGTATGACTTTAAAGTCGCCGAAGTATTGATCAATTCTTCTGGAAATCCTATAAATCGTGTGTTTACGATTTATTTTCCTGACAAGGAAACATCAAAGCAGTTTTTTAGTAATAGTCAATATCTGGAAATAAAAGAAAAATACTTTAACAAAGCAGTTGAGTGTACGACGATTATCTCCGAATATGAGAGATAGGTTTTTATGGGGGCACTCTATTAAAAATTGCTGTCGCCGGAGTCAAAATACTTCGCATTTATGTCGTTGGCGATTTCAAGCCCTTAGCCATTAAGGAGCATTAATGAAACGAACACCTTTGTATGAAATGCATGTGAAACATGGGGCAAAACTGGTTTCTTTTTCGGGTTGGGAAATGCCGCTTTCTTATTCCGGTGTGACGGATGAACACTCCGCCGTGCGCAATGCCGCCGGTTTGTTTGATGTGAGTCACATGGGCCGCTTTGAGTTTTCTGGGCCGGGGACGGATGATTTTTTGGATCGCATGATTCCGAGCCCCTTGCGTAAAATTCCGAGAGGCGGTGCGTTTTATTCGATGTTGCTCAATGAGGCGGGTGGCATTATTGATGACATCTATCTGTATAAAAGAGCGCCGGATCGCTATCTCATGATTGTGAACGCGGCAAACCGTGCCAAGGCTTTGAAATGGCTCATGAAACATTTACCGGAAAACGGCCCCACACTTGAGGACGTGACCGAAGAGACGGCGCTGATTGCTTTGCAGGGGCCCTTATCCTGGGAAATATTACAGCGCATCATGCCTTTTTCAAAAACGGAAATCGCCCTGCGTAAATTTGTTGATGTTGAACTGGTGCCAGTACGCGGCACAAAAGTCCTGATTGCACGAACGGGTTATACCGGAGAGAAGGGCTATGAAATTGTTATTCCTGCCGCCCATGCCGCCGATGTCTGGCAAGCCTTGATGGAAGCGGGCAGTACATTTGCTCTGAAACCGGCTGGATTGGGCGCGCGAGACACCTTGCGGCTCGAAATGGGTTATCCCTTATATGGTCAGGAAATGGATGAAAAGACCACGCCGCTTGAGGCCTCGCTGGCCCGCTTTGTCGATTTTGAAAAAGACTTCATTGGAAAAGAACGTCTGCTTGAACAAAAGGCAGCGGGCGTGCCTCGAAAATTACTGGGTTTTGAACTGCTCGCTCGGGGTATTCCACGTGCGGGACACTTGGTTTATTCTGATCAAAAAGAGGTGGGCAAGGTGAGTTCCGGTAACTATGCGCCCTCTTTAAAAAAAGGCATCGGCATGGCTTATGTGGATGTGGCTTACAGTGAACCCGGCAGTGAGCTTTTAGTTGATATTCGTGGCAAGGCCACTGCCGTATTGGTGGTTAAAAAACCGTTTTACCGAAAAAAGAAGTGAGGACGACTGACATGGAATACATCCCCAAAACCCCGACCGAAGAAAGCGAAATGTTAGAAGCCATTGGGGTCGCATCTTTTGACGACTTGCTTGAAATTCCAGCTGAATTTCGTTTGAATCGCCCTTTAGACCTGCCAAAGCCCTTGTCTCAAATGGCGCTAAAACGCGAAATGTCGCTCCTCAGTCGTCAAAACCGTGATACGAGCACAACGCTTTCTTTTTTAGGCGGCGGAAGTTACGATCATTTCATCCCCAGCACTGTGGGGCATGTGATCGGGCGCTCCGAGTTTTACAGTGCCTACACGCCTTATCAGGCCGAGTTGAGCCAGGGACTACTGCAAACCATTTACGAATACCAAAGCATGATTTGTCAGCTCACCGACATGGAAGTTTCAGGCGCTTCACTTTATGATGGCGCATCCGCCCTGGCCGAAGCTGCACTCATGGCGATTCGCATCACAAAACGAAGCAAAATACTGGTTTCGCAGTCCGTTCACCCCCACCATCAAGAGGTGATTCGTACCTATCTGTCGGGTTTACCGGACGCTGTTGTGGAAAGTGTTTCACTGGAGGGTGGTCGCCTTAATTTGCAATCGCTTGAAAATGCGATGGATGAAAGCGTGGCGGCAGTGCTGATCCAGTATCCTAATTTTTATGGACAGTTGGAGTCGGCAGAAAAAATCGAGGCCATCGTACATGCCAAAGGGGGATTATTGGTCATGGCAGTCGATCCGATTTCCCTGGGCATACTCAAAACACCGGGTGAATTTAATGCCGATATTGCCGTGGGAGAAGGTCAGGCTCTGGGCAATACACAAAGTTTTGGTGGTCCCTACATGGGCTTTTTTGCCACACGCAAAAAAATGATCCGCCAATTACCGGGACGTATCGTCGGTGCGACACAAGACGTTCAGGGGCGAGCAGGCTATTGTCTTACTTTGCAAACCCGTGAGCAACATATTAAACGCGAACGCGCAACGTCCAATATTTGCACCAATCAGGCTTTAAATGCACTGGCAGCCTCCGTTTATTTGGCAACCGTGGGGAAAAAAGGCTTGAGAGAGGTCGCAAGTCTTTGCCTTGAAAAATCCCACACCGCACAGGAAAAAATTGCAGCGCTTCCCGGGTTTTCAGTCGCCTTCAATGGGCCATTTTTTAAGGAGTTTGTCGTGAAAACCCCGAAACCTGCCTCCGAAATTTTAAGGGCTTCTTTAAAAGAAGATGTCTTCGCAGGCATAGACCTGGGGGCTTTTGATGCAAATCTTTCAAACCATCTGTTGATCTGTGTCACAGAAAAACACGAAAATGAAGACATCGACCGATTGGTGGAAGCCCTTTCAAAATCCGTGTAAAACGAAGGTTCTTCATTCTGAAACTTCGTCCTGAACATTGGACTTCTGTTTGCAACTCCTGTATCTATCGCCGATGAAAATTTTCCCACCATTTGCCTTAAAGTGCTGGATCTATTCCGTCCTGATCATTTGTTCAAGCCCTCTTTTTGTCCCAAAGGCACAGGCAGCAGAACCGATGTCCGTTGTGGTGACCCTGCCTGTCTTAAAGGATTTGGTCGAGGCCCTTGGAAAAGAGCATGTTCGGGTTTCCACATTGATTTCGGGTTCAGAGAGTGAGCACACCTATACACCCAAACCCAGCGACCTGATTCGTATTCAGAAAGCAAAAGTTTTGTTTCAGGTGGGTTTGGATCTGGAGCTTTGGGTTCAGCCCTTGATTCAAAATGCGGATCGTCCGAATTTACCGATCATTACAACCTCGAAAGGTGTGAGACTTATTGAGGGCGGTGCGACGGATGGACATGGGCACGGCAGGGTCAATCCGCATATCTGGCTTGACCCGAAAAATGTTCAAGTGATGATTGCACATATCAGAAAAGGACTCATTATTGCCGATCCGGCTCATCAAGCCGAATACGAAAAAAATGCCTCAGTCTATCTCCAAAAACTCAAAAAGCTTGAAGCCGAACTCACAAAAAAAGTGGCGGGTTTGAAAGATAAAAAAATCATCACACATCACCCGGCCTGGCCCTATTTTGCCTTACGTTTTGGTTTTGAAATACGCAGCAATATTTTGACACAGATTGGCAGTGCGCCTTCGGCCAAAAAACTGGGAATCTTGATTCGCCTGATCAAAAAAGAAGGCATCCATGTTATTGTCTCCGAACCGCAGTTGAATCAGAAGATCCCGCTGATCCTGGCCGAAGAGACGGGTGCGGTGGTCGTGCCACTTTCTCCTTTGACGGGTGCGATTCCCGGAACAGATTCTTATTTGGATCTCATGCGTTACAATGTGGAAACCCTTGTAAATGCTTTGGAAAAAAAACAATGACCACACATCCTATCATTCAGTTTTCGCAGGCAAGCTTTTCCTATAATGGTCATATCGCCCTTGAAGACTTAACCCTTGATTTGCACGAAGGAGAATTTGTGGGGGTTATTGGCCCCAATGGTTCGGGAAAAACGACCTTGCTCAAAGCCTTGCTGGGACTCATTCATCCTGTGTCGGGCGCACTTCAAATTTTTGATTGTGCCTGTCAGGCCTTGCGCTGTGAACACCGCGCCCGTATTGGTTATTTGCCACAAAAAGAAAAGATCGATCCGAATTACCCCATAACAAATGGGGAGGTTGTGATGATGGGGCGCTACGGGGCCTTAGGGCTGATGAAGCGCCCCGCAAAAAAAGACCGGGAAATCGTATCGGATGCTTTAGATGCAGTCGACATGGCAGACCGAAAAGATCGGCCTTTTGGAGCGCTTTCGGGCGGGGAACAGCAGCGGGTCTTGATTGCGCGTGCCCTGGCGCAGCGCCCTGAAATCCTGCTCTTGGATGAACCCACAACGGGTATTGATGCCCCGACACAAAGCCGTTTGGTCGAGCTCATCCAAAAGGTTCACAAGGATTACCATCTGACCATTGTCTTGGTGACCCATGATATCAATATGATCAGTGGGATTGCGGAGACGATTTTACTCCTGAAAACAAAACTGCATGCCTTGGGGCCACCCGCTGAAATATTAACAAAAGAGATTCTCTCGCCTGTTTATGGCGAAGAAGTCATTATCGCAAAACGCAATCAGCAACCCTATATTATCGTGCATGATGAACATCACCATGCTTGAATTTCTTTCCTACGGTTTTATGCAGCGTGCCTTCCTGGCTTCTTTGCTCATTGCCCTGGTTTGTTCGACCATCGGGGTGTTTGCCGTTTTACGGGGCATTACCTTTATTGGGGCGGGGACGGCGCACGCGGCTTTTGCTGGTGTGTGTTTTGCTTTTTTAGTGGGAATCCCCCCCTTTTTCATGGCGGTGACTTTTGGTTTGTCCACGGTGTGGGTGACGAGCTACGTGCAGGAAAAAGGAAAGATGAATCCCGATGTGCCCATTGGGGTTTTTTATACCTTTACCATGGCTTTAGCGATTTTGTTTATCGGACTCATGCAGGGCTATCGCCCTGAGGTTTTTGCCTATCTTTTTGGAAGCATTCTTTCGGTGACACAATCAGATCTTGTGGTTATTTTAGTGCTTTCGGTGGGCATTCTGTTGACGATGCTGCTCTTTTTTAAGGAGTTTCATTTTATCTCTTTTGATCAGGAAATGGCTGAAGCCAGTGGCATTCCTGCCAAAAAACTCAATTTTTTATTATTGAATCTGATTTCTTTGGCCGTGGTGATCGCCTTAAAAGCCGTAGGAGCGATTCTTGTGTTTGCCTTGTTGGTCATTCCAGCGGCCGCAGCACAACAATGGGCCAAAAATATGCGATCCATGATGATTTATTCGGCGTTAATTGGTGTGGGGGCATCCTGGACAGGCGTACTTTTTTCTTATTGGTTTGATGTGCCCTCAGGGGCGACGATTGTCTTGATCGCCGCTGCGATTTTTCTCTTTTCCGTCCTATTTTCCGGGAAGCGTCGTTTTGCGGGAAAAAACTGAGCAAATCTTTGTGCCGCATTTCTATTGCTGTGTCCGGTCTCTGCCGACTTTTTTCTCGCGTCGAGCCACACCCGTTTCGATGGCGGCTTTAGAAACCGCTTGTGCGACGACTTTCGCCACACGGCGGTTGAAAACCCCAGGAATGATGTAATCCTCAGAAAGCTCTTCTTCTCGTATCATCGACGCGATGGCGATGGCCGCCGCCAAATCCATTTCCCGATTTATTTCTGATGCACGCACATCTAATACCCCGCGGAAAATGCCGGGAAAGGCAAGCACGTTGTTGATTTGGTTGGGGTAGTCGGAACGACCCGTTGCCATGACCCGTGTAATATCGGTGGCATCTTCCGGCATGATTTCCGGTGTGGGATTGGCAAGCGCAAACACAATGGGATCGCGGGCCATATTTTTGATCCCTTTTCGGCTTAGAGCGCCTGGCCCGGAAACGCCGATAAAAACATCCGCACCTTTGAGTGCATCCTCTAAGGTGCCTTTTTCTTTTTGGGTATTGCTCATCTTTGCATATTCCCGTTTAATCGCGTTCATACTCTTACGACGTCCCGCGTAGATAATGCCATCTCTGTCGCAGCCGATTAAGGTTTTTATGCCGTGATCAAGCAGGATTTTGCTGATGGCAACACCCGCCGCACCGATGCCATTGACAACGACTTTTAAGTCACTTGTTTTTTTCTTCACCACTTTTACCGCATTGATCAGAGCAGCCAAGACGACGACAGCCGTGCCGTGCTGGTCATCATGAAAAACAGGTATTTTCATCCGTTTTTTGAGTTGGGCTTCGATTTCAAAACATCGTGGGGAAGAGATATCTTCTAAATTGACTCCGCCAAAACCCGGAGAAATGGCTTCTATTATTTTGATTATTTCGTCCGTCTTTTGCGTATTAAGGCAAATAGGGTAGGCATCCACGCCGCCAAATTCTTTAAAAAGCATAGCCTTGCCTTCCATGACGGGCATGGCGGCTTCTGGTCCGATATTGCCGAGCCCCAGCACGGCCGAGCCATCCGTCACAATCAGGACACTGTTTTTTTTAATCGTAAGGGAAAAGGCTTTGTTTTTATCTTCATGAATCGCCATGCAAACACGGGCCACACCGGGTGTGTAGGCACGAGAAAGGTCGTCTCGTGTTTTTAAAGGGATGCGATTTTTGATTTCGATTTTCCCTCCCAAATGTAGCAGGAAGGTGCGGTCCGAGCGATGCAAGAGGGTAACATCAGGGAGTTTTTTGAGGGCTGCTTCAATCTTCTTTAAATGGGTATCGTCGTGTGTTCTAAAGGTCAGATCTCGCAAAATCATGCCGTCTTCTGTATTCACGATGTCGATGGCATCAATGTCTCCGCCCATTTTTCCGACGGCAGAAGTGATGTCGCCGAGCATGCCAATTTTATTGGGAAACTTGAGCCGAAGGGTCACGCTTCTGCTTGCACTAAGCTGTTTCATTTGATTCTCCATCCCCCAAAAAATGATATGAAAGTAGGCCTTTTTTTGGAACGACCCCTTCCAAGGCTAATAACTCCTTTTTGATCGAAATCCCTCCGGTATATCCCCCCAATTTTCCGTTTTGGCATACGACGCGGTGACAGGGGATAATGACAGGAATGGGATTTTTCCCACAGGCATTTCCGATTGCACGGCCTGCCCGTTTGATGCCGATTTGATCTCCAATCCATTGATAGCTGCGCACCGAGCCATAAGGAATTTTAAGCAGGGTCTGCCAGACCTTTTGTTGGAAAGGGGTGCCTTCTAAAAAGGAGATTGGCGCGTCAAAGCGGATGGTTTCTCCAGAAAAATAACGCACCAGGGGGCCACGCCAGCGAGACATTTGATTTAATTTTTTTGTGGGCCTCAGTCCTGTCCTGCGTGTAATTTCAGTAAGAAAGGCATCTTCCTCTTTTTCTCTAATGAGGTAAGCAAGACCCGCTTCGCCCGTAACAAGCCAAAGTGGGCCCAGTGGCGATTCAAAACAGTCGTAGAAGAGTTCGGAGGTGTGATTTTTGTTGTTCATCAGAGGGTTGGCATTCCCTTTGGCCGGGTCTTTTTTTGCGATGAAATCGTATTTAGGAGTCTGTCGGAGAAATAAAGATCTACTCGTATGATGGCAAATAGGCCCATTTTTCAGATCATTTTCGTTACATAGCGGGGCTATTTGCCTCAAATCATCTAAAAACTTGTCTCTATTTTCCACTCATCTCGCTACGACTCTATTTCTCAGACAGGCTCCCAAGCCAAGGATATCATATTGTTTTAAAAAAGGGTGGATGCCCATATATTGTGTTCTACACTAGGGATATTTTGTCCTAAATGAAGGTCTTATTTTATTCGTTTTAGTTGACTTCATCCGGCCCGTTTGGTACATTCTCTCTGCGGGGTGGAGCAGTTCGGTAGCTCGTCGGGCTCATAACCCGAAGGTCAGAGGTTCAAATCCTCTCCCCGCAACCAACGCACTCATAAAATGATTGGGGTTACGGTTTGTAAAACTGTGACCCCTTTTTTTTTGTTCTGTTTTTTCTCTGACCACCCTTGACAAAAATATTGAAAGCAAGCGTGCGTCGTTTGCATGCCGTCAGCGTTTCGCCGTCTTAAGATATGCGGTCCTTTAAGAAATGAAAATAGTTGTCGAATGTTCGAGGTGGAACGTGTAAAACAAGGTATTGTTGGGGTAAAACCGTGTTAAAAGAACAGCAGATCGAAACAGGCCTAATCAATAAGCTACAAGATCTCAAATACACCTATCGCGAAGATATCCGCGACCGCGCATCACTTGAGCAAAACTTCCGTGAGAAGTTCGAGGCGCTGAACCGCGTCCATTTGACCGATTCAGAATTTGCCCGCTTGCGAGATGAAATCGTCAACGCCGATGTCTTCACCGCCGCCCTTACATTGCGGGAACGCAATACTTTCCAACGCGAAGACGGCACGCCACTTCAGTACACACTCGTTAATCTCAAAGACTGGTGCAAAAACGAATTTGAAATCATCAACCAGCTACGCATCAACACCGACAACAGCCATCACCCTTACGATGTCATTTTGCTGATCAATGGCGTACCCGTGGTGCAAATAGAACTCAAAACACTGGAAGTGACCCCGCGCCGGGCCATGGAGCAAATTGTTGAATACAAAAACGACCCCGGCAATGGTTACACCAATACACTGCTGTGTTTTATGCAGTTATTTATCGTAATTAGGGCTTGCTGAAAGAGTCATAAGTTAATGATTTTAAAAAGGTTTATTCT